>NZ_JBGNUG010000001.1:0-1899351 GCF_041464125.1 Pseudoxanthomonas fibrivorans
CGACAACGCGGGCCTGCTGCTGCGCGGCACCAAGCGTGACGACGTGGAGCGTGGCCAGGTGCTGGCCAAGCCGGGTTCGATCACCCCGCACACCGAGTTCGAGGCCGAGGTGTACGTGCTGTCGAAGGACGAGGGCGGCCGCCACACTCCGTTCTTCAAGGGCTACCGCCCGCAGTTCTACTTCCGCACCACCGACATCACCGGCGCGGTTCAGCTGCCGGAGGGTGTGGAGATGGTGATGCCGGGCGACAACGTGAAGATGGTGGTCACGCTGATCAACCCGGTGGCGATGGACGAAGGCCTGCGGTTCGCGATCCGCGAAGGCGGCCGCACCGTCGGTGCCGGCGTCGTGGCGAAGATCGTCAAGTAATTCAGTGGTTTACGGTCGCCGCCCCCTGGGCGGGTGGCGACCCTACAGCGAAAAGAGGCACAGGACGTGCCTCGTGTTCGCCGGACAGGGAAGGGTCGCGTGACGTATCGCGCGCAGCAGCCGGATCGGCTGTTGACGCGCATGTTTACGCGTTCTATACTTTTCCGTCTGGGCAGACCGGCTTGCTGGTCTGCCCGCGCTTTTGGGGCCAGAAGGCCTGGCCGGAGTCTCCGCGGCGACCGGCCGAAGCTTCACGAACCATACCGGGGCAGGCATCCCAGAGGCCGCGCCCGTCGCTCTTTTAACGAAGGAACTCCGTCATGGCGGACCAAAAGATCCGGATTCGGCTCAAGGCGTTCGATCATCGTCTGATCGACCGTTCGGCCAGCGAGATCGTCGAGACGGCCAAGAGGACCGGCGCGCAGGTGCGTGGCCCGATCCCGCTGCCGACCAAGATCGAACGTTACACCGTTCTCGTCTCCCCGCATGCCGACAAGGATGCGCGTGACCAGTACGAGACCCGCACGCACAAGCGCGTGCTCGACATCGTCGACCCCAACGACAAGACCGTGGACGCGCTGATGAAGCTCGAGCTCGCGGCTGGCGTCGACGTCCAGATCAAGCTCGCCTGAGGACTGCCGACATGACGAAGAAGTATTCGTTGGGTCTGGTCGGCCGCAAGGCCGGCATGAGCCGCGTGTTCACCGATGATGGCCGCTCCATCCCGGTGACGCTGATCGAGGCCACCCCGAACCGCATCACCCAGATCAAGACCGTCGAGGCCGATGGCTACAGCGCCGTCCAGGTGACGACCGGCTCGCGCCGTGCCGCCCTGATCAACAAGCCGCTGACCGGCCACTACGCCAAGGCCAAGGTCGAAGCCGGCCGCGGGCTGTGGGAGTTCCGCGTTGCCGACGACAAGCTCGGCGACTTCGCCGTTGGTGGCGAGATCAAGGCCGACATCTTCGAGGTCGGCCAGATCGTCGACGTCCAGGGCGTGACCAAGGGCAAGGGCTTCCAGGGCACGATCAAGCGCCACAACTTCACCATGGGTGACGCCACCCACGGTAACTCGCTGTCGCACCGCTCGCCGGGTTCTATCGGCCAGCGCCAGACGCCGGGTCGCGTGTTCCCGGGCAAGAAGATGTCCGGTCACATGGGTGCCGAAACCCAGAGCGCGCAGAACCTCGAAGTGGTGCGCGTCGATGCCGAGCGCGGCCTGATCGCCGTTCGCGGCGCCGTCCCGGGTGCCCCGGGTGGCGACGTGGTCGTGCGCCCGGCGAGCAAGGCGTAAGGAGAATCACGATGGAACTCACCATTACGGGTAGCGCCAACAAGCTGTCGGTTTCCGACGAAGTGTTCGGCCGCGATTTCAGCGAGGACCTGGTCCACCAGGTCGTCGTCGCCTACCGCAACGCCGGTCGCGCCGGCACCAAGGCGCAGAAGACCCGCGCCGAGGTCAACGGCACCACCAAGAAGTCGAAGAAGCAGAAGGGCGGCGGCGCGCGTCATGGCGCCCTTACGGCCCCGATCTTCGTCGGCGGCGGCGTCACCTTCGCGGCCAAGCCGCGCAGCTTCGCGCAGAAGGTCAACCGCAAGCAGTACCGCGCGGCGATCGCCTCGATCCTGTCGGAGCTCAATCGGCAGGGCCGCCTGAAGGTCGTCGAGTCGTTCGACGTCGACACCATCAAGACCAAGGGCCTGATCGAGAAGCTGGCCGGTTACGAGCTGGGCAAGCGCCCGCTGATCGTCACCGAGGACGCCTCCGAGAACCTGTTCCTGTCGTCCCGCAACCTGCCGTACGTGCAGGTCCGTGACGTGCAGGGCCTGGATCCGGTCGCCCTGGTCGGCGCCGATTCCGTGCTGATCACCGCCGATGCGGTCAAGAAGGTCGAGGAGTGGCTGGCATGAGCGCCAACGAGAAAGTTTTCAGCGTGCTGCTCGCGCCGCGCGTGTCCGAAAAGACCGCGCGCCTGCAGGAAGTCAGCAACCAGTACGTGTTCGAGGTTTCGAACGACGCCACCAAGGCCGACGTCAAGGCCGCCGTGGAGCAGCTGTTCGACGTGAAGGTCGAGTCGGTCAACGTCGTCAACGTGAAGGGCAAGAACAAGTCCTTCCGCTTCCGTTCCGGTCGCCGCGGCGACTGGCGTAAGGCGTACGTGCGCCTGGCCGACGGCCAGAGCATCGACGTGTCCGCCAAGGCCTGAGGGTGATCCCATGCCATTGATGAAGTTCAAGCCCACCTCTGCCGGCCGCCGTTCCGCGGTCCGCGTGGTCACGCCCGACCTGCACAAGGGTGCTCCGCACGCCGCGCTGGTCGAGAAGCAGAGCAAGTCCGGTGGTCGCAACCACCACGGCCGCATCACGACCCGCCACGTTGGCGGCGGCCACAAGCAGCATTACCGCCTGATCGACTTCAAGCGCGACAAGGAAGGCGTCGTGGCGCGCGTCGAGCGGATCGAGTACGACCCGAACCGCACCGCGCACATCGCCCTGCTGTGCTATGTCGACGGCGAGCGCCGCTACATCATCGCGCCGAAGGGCCTGAAGGCCGGCGACCAGGTGATCGCGGGTTCGGATGCGCCGATCAAGGCCGGCAACACGCTGCCGCTGCGCAACATCCCGGTCGGTACGACGGTGCACTGCATCGAGCTGAAGCCGGGCAAGGGCGCGCAGATCGCCCGTGCCGCCGGCGCCGGCGTCCAGCTGGTCGCCCGCGAAGGCACCTACGCGCTGCTCCGCCTGCGTTCGGGCGAGATGCGCAAGGTCCCGGCCGAGTGCCGCGCCACCATCGGCGAAGTCGGCAACGACGAGCACAACCTCGAGAAGCTGGGCAAGGCCGGTGCCAAGCGCTGGCGCGGCGTCCGTCCGACCGTCCGCGGTGCGGCCATGAACCCGGTCGACCATCCGCACGGCGGTGGTGAAGCCAAGGCCGGCCAGGGCAACCCGCACCCGGTCACCCCGTGGGGCGTGCCGACCAAGGGCTACAAGACGCGCAAGAACAAGCGCACCCAGCAGTTCATCGTTCGTGATCGTAGGGGCTAATCGACCATGCCACGTTCCCTCAAGAAAGGCCCGTTCGTCGATCACCACCTCGTCAAGAAGGTGGAGGCTGCGGGCGGCACCAAGAAGCCGATCAAGACCTGGTCGCGCCGTTCCATGATCCTGCCGGAAATGGTGGGTTTCACCATCGCCGTGCACAACGGCAAGAACCATGTTCCGGTCCTCGTGAACGAGAACATGGTCGGCCACAAGCTCGGCGAATTCGCTGTCACCCGGACCTTCAAGGGTCACGGCGGCGACAAGAAGTCGGGCAAGTAAGGAGATGACCATGGAAGCGAAAGCCATCCTGCGCACCGCGCGCATCTCCCCGCAGAAGGCCCGCCTGGTCGCCGACCAGGTGCGCGGCCTGCCGGCCGAACGTGCCGTCAACCTGCTGAAGTTCTCCGACAAGAAGGCCGCCGCCCTCATCAAGAAGGTGGTCGAGTCTGCCATTGCCAACGCCGAGAACAACCAGGGCGCCGACGTCGACGCGCTGAAGGTCAAGACCATCATGGTCGACGAGGGCCCGACCCTGAAGCGCTTCATGGCGCGTGCGAAGGGCCGCGGCACCCGCATCCTCAAGCGGACCAGCCACATCACCGTCGTCGTGGGAGAGGGCAAGTAATATGGGTCACAAAGTTCATCCCACCGGCATCCGTCTTGGCATCGCCAAGGACTGGAATTCGAAGTGGTACGCCGACAAGGGCGAGTACGCCCAGTACTTGGCGGCCGACCTGAAGGTGCGCGAGATGCTGCGCAAGAAGCTGGCGCAGGCCGGGATCAGCAAGATCCTGATCGAGCGTCCGGCCAAGACCGCGCGCGTCACGATCCACACCGCCCGCCCGGGCGTGGTGATCGGCAAGCGCGGTGAGGACATCGAGAAGCTGCGCAAGGAAGTCAGCGAGCTGATGGGCGTCCCGGCGCACATCAACGTGACCGAGGTCCGCAAGCCGGAACTCGACGCGCAGCTGGTCGCCGAGTCGATCGCGCAGCAGCTCGAGCGCCGCATCATGTTCCGCCGCGCGATGAAGCGCGCGGTCGGCAATGCGATGCGCCTGGGTGCCCTGGGCATCAAGGTCAACGTCGCCGGTCGCCTGAACGGCGCCGAGATCGCGCGTTCGGAGTGGTATCGCGAAGGCCGCGTGCCGCTGCACACCCTGCGCGCGGACATCGACTACGGGTTTGCCGAGGCTCACACCACCTACGGCGTGATCGGCATCAAGGTATGGGTCTACAAGGGCGAGATCTTCGACTTCGCCCAGGTCGGACAGGAGAAGCAGGAAGAAGCCAGCAGCCCGCGCCCCGAGCGTGGTGACCGCGAGCGTCCCTCCCGTCCCGCACGTGAAGCGAGGTAACGGCGATGTTGCAACCCAAGCGAACCAAGTTCCGCAAGCAGTTCAAGGGCCGTAACGAGGGCCTGAGCTGGAGCGCCAACGCCGTGTCCTTCGGCGAGTACGGCCTCAAGGCCACCGCCCACGGCCGCCTGACCGCGCGCCAGATCGAAGCGGCCCGCCGCACGATCAGCCGCTACGTCAAGCGCGGCGGCAAGATGTGGATCCGCGTCTTCCCGGACAAGCCGATCACCCAGAAGCCGATCGAAGTCCGCATGGGCTCGGGCAAGGGTAACGTCGAGTACTGGGTGGCCCAGATCCAGCCGGGCCGCATGATCTATGAAATCGAGGGTGTGCCGGAAGACCAGGCGCGCGAGGCGTTCCGGCTGGCGGCCGCCAAGCTCTCGGTCACCACCACCTTCGTGACCCGCACGGTGCGCTAATGGCTACGATCAACGAACTCCGCGAAAAGTCGGCCGACGAGCTGAAGGCCCACCTGCTGGATCTTCGCAAGGAGCAGTTCTCCCTGCGTATGCAGCGGGCGACCGGTCAGCAGTCGAAGACCCACGAAACCCGCCAGGTGCGCCGCGAGATTGCTCGCGTGAAGACCCTGCTCGGCAGCAACCAGTAAGGGATCGCAGCGATGAGCGACAACAACAGCAAGACGCTGCGCACGGTCGAAGGCCGCGTCGTCAGCAACAAGATGGACAAGACGGTGACCGTGCTGGTCGAGCGTCAGGTCAAGCACGCCCTGTACGGCAAGTACATCAAGCGTTCGACCAAGCTCCACGCCCACGATGCGGACAACAGCTGCAACGAAGGCGACGTGGTGCGCGTGACCGAGATCGCGCCGCTGTCCAAGACCAAGAACTGGCGCGTGGTGGAAATCGTCACCCGCGCGGCCGAATAAGGGAGATCTGAATCATGATCCAGATGCAGAGCTACCTCGACGTGGCCGACAACTCCGGTGCCAAGGAGCTGATGTGCATCAAGGTGCTGGGCGGCTCGAAGCGCCGCTATGCCGGCATCGGCGACATCATCAAGGTGACCGTCAAGGACGCGATCCCGCGTGGCAAGGTGAAGAAGGGTGAGGTCTACGACGCCGTCGTGGTCCGTACCCGCAAGGGCGTCCGTCGTGCCGACGGTTCGCTGATCCGCTTCGATGGCAACGCCGCCGTCCTGCTGAACAACAAGCAGGAGCCGATCGGTACCCGTATCTTCGGACCGGTGACCCGTGAGCTGCGTTCCGAGAAGTTCATGAAGATCGTTTCGCTCGCGCCTGAAGTGCTCTGAGCGGAGGAAGCAGACATGGCTAACCGTATCAAGAAGGGCGACCAGGTGGTCGTCACGACCGGCAAGGACAAGGGCAAGCAGGGCGAGGTGGTGCGTGTGGACGGCGACCGCGTGGTCGTTTCCAACGTCAACCTGGTCAAGCGGCACACCAAGCCGAACCCGCAGGCGGGCGTCGCCGGCGGCGTGGTCGAGCGCGAGAGCTCGATCCACATTTCCAACGTGATGCCGGTCAACCCTGCCACTGGCAAGGGCGAGCGCATCGGATTCAAGGTCCTGGAGGATGGACGCAAACTGCGTGTGTTCCGCTCCAGTGGTGAGGCGCTCGACGCCTGAGGAATGAAGCAATGACCACGCGGCTCGAAAAGATCTACAAGGAACAGGTTGTGCCGGCTCTCATGGAGAAGTTCGGCTACACCAACCCGATGGAAGTCCCCAAGCTCGTCAAGATCACGCTCAACATGGGCGTGGGCGAAGCGGCTGCCAACAAGAAGGTGCTGGAGAACGCCGTCGCCGACCTGGCCAAGATCACCGGCCAGAAGCCGGTGACGACCAAGGCCCGCGTGTCGGTCGCGTCGTTCAAGATCCGCGACGGCTGGCCGATCGGCTGCAAGGTCACCCTGCGTCGCCACCAGATGTTCGAGTTCCTCGACCGCCTGATCAGCGTCTCGCTGCCGCGCGTCCGCGACTTCCGCGGCGTGTCGGGTCGTTCGTTCGACGGCCGTGGCAACTTCAACATGGGCGTGAAGGAGCAGATCATCTTCCCGGAAATCGACTTCGACGCCGTCGACGCGATCCGCGGCATGGATATCGCCATCACGACCACCGCCAAGACCGACGCCGAAGCCAAGGCGCTGCTCGAGGCGTTCAAGTTCCCGTTCCGCAACTAAGGGTTAGAGACATGGCAAAGACCTCCATGGTCAACCGCGACGCGAAGCGGGAAAAGCTGGCCAAGAAGTACGCCGCCAAGCGCGACGCCCTGAAGAAGGTCGTTTCGTCGCAGACCGCGTCGTACGAAGAGAAGATCGAGGCGGCGACCAAGCTGGCCAAGCTGCCGCGCGATTCTTCGCCGAGCCGTCAGCGCAACCGTTGCGAGCTGTCGGGGCGCCCGCGCGGCGTGTACCGCAAGTTCGGCCTGGGCCGCAACAAGCTGCGCGAAGCCACCATGCGCGGCGACGTACCGGGCCTGCGCAAGGCCAGCTGGTAACCGGCGTCGGGCGGCCACGGCCGCCCGGGCGCGGCGACCTGGGGTGAAGCCGGCTATGGGCCGGTTTTATCCGCTATACTTGCCGGCTTCCCGGGGCGATCCCGGGTGCGGCACGAGGGCCTGGCCTCTCCAGGACACAATCCAGATTTCGCGAAAGCGGATATCGGTGCACTCAAGGAACCATTCATGAGCATGACTGATCCCATCGCCGACATGCTGGTCCGCATCAAGAATGCGGCCGCTGTGGGCAAGCAGACGGTGAAGCTGCCGTCCTCCAAGATCAAGGTCGCCATCGCCACCGTCCTGAAGGACGAGGGCTACATCTCGGACCTGCGCGTCGTCCAGGGCGAGAACAACAAGGCCGAACTCGAGATCGTGCTGAAGTACTTCGAAGGCCGCCCGGTCATCGAGCAGCTCAAGCGCGCCTCGCGCTCGGGCCTTCGCCTGTACCGCGGCAAGAGCGAGCTGCCGAAGGTCCTTGGCGGCCTCGGCGTGGCCATCATCTCCACTTCCCAGGGCATCATGACCGACAAGCAGGCGCGCAACGCCGGCGTTGGCGGCGAAGTCCTGTGCTACGTGGCCTAAGGAGTTACGACGACATGTCCCGCGTAGCCAAGAAGCCGATCGCCCTGCCGAAGGGCGTCGAACTGAACATCCAGGACACCAGCGTCAGCGCCAAGGGTCCGAAGGGCACCCTGTCGCTGGCCAAGCCGGCGGGCGTGCAGATCGCCGTCGAGGACGGCAATGCCGTGCTGTCGGCCAACGACGCCTCGCTGGTCCCGCTGACCGGCACCGTGCGCGCCATCTTGGCCAACATGGTCAAGGGCGTGTCCGAGGGCTTCGAGCGCAAGCTCGAGCTGGTCGGCGTCGGTTACCGCGCCGCGATGCAGGGCAAGGACCTGAGCCTGTCGCTCGGCTTCTCGCACCCGGTCGTGTTCCAGGCGCCGGAAGGCATCACCCTGGCCACCCCGACCCAGACCGAAATCCTGGTGCAGGGCGCCGACAAGCAGCGCGTCGGCGAAGTCGCCGCCAAGATCCGTGGCTTCCGTCCGCCGGAGCCGTACAAGGGCAAGGGCGTGAAGTACTCCGACGAAGTCATCATTCGCAAGGAAGCCAAGAAGGCCTAACGGCCGATCCGCTTTCCGAGGACACCTATATGAGCATCAAGAACGACGCCCGCCTGCGCCGCGCCAAGTCGACCCGCGCCCACATCCGCAAGCTCGGCGTGCCGCGCCTGTCGGTGCTGCGCACCGGCCAGCACCTGTACGCCCAGCTGTTCACCGCCGATGGCGCCAAGGTCATCGCGGCCGCCAATACCCTCCAGGCCGACGTCAAGGAAGGCCTGAAGAACGGCAAGAACAGCGATGCCGCCGCCAAGGTCGGCAAGCTGATCGCCGAGCGCGCCAAGGCCGCGGGCATCGAGAAGGTCGCCTTCGACCGCTCGGGCTACCGCTTCCACGGCCGCATCAAGGCGCTGGCCGACGCCGCGCGCGAAGGCGGCCTGCAGTTCTGATCCAGCGGGCCCGCTGCGGCGGGCCCCGACCTGCCGGCGCAGGGTGCGCCGGGCGCCGTCCTCCTTCTGCGGGGACGTGACGCTACACCGCGACAGCCCACAACCATAAGCGGCCCTGAGCCGTACATACTCCAGACAACCAAGGAATTCGAAATGGCAGAAGAGCGTCAGCCGCGGGGCCGCGATCGCGACCGCAACCGCGAAGAGAAAGTCGACGATGGCATGATCGAGAAGCTGGTCGCGGTCAACCGCGTCAGCAAGACCGTCAAGGGCGGCCGCCAGTTCACCTTCACCGCGCTGACCGTGGTCGGCGACGGCGACGGCAAGGTCGGCTTCGGCTACGGCAAGGCCCGCGAGGTCCCGGTGGCCATCCAGAAGTCGATGGAGTATGCGCGCAAGGGCATGCTGACCGTCGACCTGAACAATGGCACCCTGTGGCACCCGGTCAAGGCCGGCCACGGCGCGGCGCGCGTGTTCATGCAGCCGGCTTCGGAAGGTACGGGCGTCATCGCCGGCGGCGCGATGCGCGCCGTGCTGGAAGCGGTCGGCGTGAAGAACGTGCTGGCCAAGGCCGTCGGTTCGCGCAACCCGATCAACCTGGTCCGCGCCACCCTTGCGGGCCTGGAAGCCATGCAGTCGCCGGCACGCATCGCGGCCAAGCGCGGCAAGAAGGCGGAGGAACTCCTCAATGGCTAACGAGTCCAACAAGACCGTCAAGGTGCGCCTGGTGCGCGGCCTACGCGGCACCCAGTCCCGCCACCGCCTGTCGGTGAAGGCGCTGGGCCTGAACAAGCTCAACGACGTCCGCGAGCTGAAGGACAGCCCGCAGGTTCGTGGCCTCATCAACCAGCTGCACTACCTGGTGCGGGTCGAGGACTAAGGAGAACACCATGCGTCTCAACACTCTCAAGCCCGCCGAAGGCGCCCGCCAGGAGCGGACCCGCGTCGGTCGCGGCATCGGCTCCGGCCTGGGCAAGACGGCCGGCCGCGGCCACAAGGGCTCGTTTGCGCGCGCCGGCAAGGGCAAGATCAAGGCCGGCTTCGAAGGCGGCCAGACCCCGATGCAGCGCCGCCTGCCGAAGGTCGGCTTCCGCTCGGTGACCGCCAAGGACACCGCCGAGGTGCTGCTGTACAAGCTCGAGCTGGTCGAAGGCGATACCGTCGACTTCGCGACGCTGAAGGCGGCCAAGCTGGTCCCGTCGACCGCCAAGCGCGCCAAGATCGTCAAGAAGGGCGAGCTGTCGCGCAAGCTGACCATCAAGGGCGTGCAGGTGACCGCGGGTGCCAAGACCGCGATCGAAGCCGCCGGCGGCAGCATCGAGGAGTAAGAAGCACATGGCGCAAGCTGGCATCGGCAATCTCGGCAGCGGCCTGGGCAAGTTCACGGAACTTCGCCAGCGCCTGCTGTTCGTGCTGGGTGCGTTGATCGTCTACCGCATCGGCTGCTTCGTGCCGGTGCCGGGCGTCAACCCCGATGCCATGCTCGCCATGATGCAGGCGCAGGGCGGCGGCATCGTCGACATGTTCAACATGTTCTCGGGCGGCGCCCTGCACCGTTTCAGCATCTTTGCGCTGAACGTGATGCCGTACATCTCGGCGTCGATCGTGATGCAGCTGGCCGTGCACATCTTCCCGGCGCTGAAGGCGCTGCAGAAGGAAGGTGAGTCCGGCCGCCGCAAGATCACCCAGTACTCGCGCGTCGGCGCGGTGTTGCTGGCGGTCGTGCAGGGCGGCAGCATCGCCCTGGCGCTGCAGAACCAGATGGCCCCGGGCGGGGTACCGGTGGTCTATACGCCGGGGATGGGCTTCGTCCTGACCGCGGTGGTTTCGCTGACCGCCGGCACGATCTTCCTGATGTGGCTGGGCGAGCAAGTCACCGAGCGTGGCATCGGCAACGGCGTGTCGCTGATCATCTTCGCGGGCATCGTCGCCGGGTTGCCGTCGGCCGTCATCCAGACGGTGCAGGCCTACCAGAACGGCAGCATGAACTTCCTGTCGCTGCTGCTGATCGTGGCGGTGGTGCTGGCCTTCACCTGGTTCGTGGTGTTCGTGGAACGCGGCCAGCGCCGGATCACGGTGAACTACGCGCGCCGTCAGGGGGGCCGCAACGCGTACATGAACCAGACCTCGTTCCTGCCGCTCAAGCTCAACATGGCGGGTGTGATCCCGGCGATCTTCGCGTCCAGCATCCTGGCGTTCCCGGCGACGCTGAGCATGTGGTCCGGCCAGGCCACTCAGGCGACCTGGCTGCAGCGCGTTTCCAACGCGCTCGGCCCGGGCGAACCGCTGCACATGATCGTGTTCGCTGCGTTGATCACCGGTTTCGCGTTCTTCTATACGGCGCTGGTGTTCAACTCGCAGGAAACGGCGGACAACCTGAAGAAGTCGGGCGCGCTGATTCCTGGCATCCGTCCGGGCAAGGCGACTGCGGATTACATCGATGGCGTGCTGACGCGGCTGACCGCAGCCGGCGCGGCTTACCTGGTGATCGTCTGCCTGCTGCCGGAAGTGATGCGCACGCAGCTGGGGACCTCGTTCTATTTCGGTGGGACCTCGCTGCTGATCGTGGTGGTGGTGGTGATGGATTTCATCGCCCAGATCCAGGCCCACCTGATGTCGCACCAGTACGAGAGCCTGCTCAAGAAGGCCAACCTGAAGGGCGGTTCCCGCGGCGGCGGTCTGGCCCGGGGCTGATCCACAGAACAGATTCCATCCCGGCGGACCCATTCCGCCGGCATCCGGGGCGACCGGATCATCCAAATGGGCGGCCCGTGCGACGTCTCGCGCGCGGGTGAGACGATGCGGTGCCGCGCTGGAGTAGCGCGGCCGGCGGTTCCGGGAAACCGGACCCGCCAGCAAAGTCCGGCGCCGGAGCATGGGCACACTCCCCATGCCGGGTTCAGGGCCTCAGGGCCCCGGGCTTCCAAGTAATCCGGGACATTGATAGAATTCGCAGTTCACTTTTGAACCAATCCTGTCGGGCGTGCCCAGTGCGCGTGCCGACCCTCAAGTTTGGAGATCGCGTCATGGCGCGTATTGCAGGCGTCAACCTGCCGACCCACAAGCACGTCTGGGTGGGTTTGCAGAGCATCTATGGCATCGGCCGCACCCGGTCGAAGAAGGTGTGCGAGGCCGCCGGTGTGGCGTCCAACACCAAGATCCGTGACCTGTCCGAGCCGGAAGTCGAGCGCCTGCGCGCCGAGATCGGCAAGTACGTGGTCGAAGGCGACCTGCGCCGCGAAATCGGCATCGCCATCAAGCGTCTGATGGACCTGGGCTGCTACCGCGGCCTGCGTCACCGCCGCGGGCTGCCGCTGCGTGGTCAGCGTACCCGTACCAACGCCCGCACCCGCAAGGGCCCGCGCAAGGCGATCAGGAAGTAAGGGACTAGAAGACAATGGCCAAGCCAGCTGCTGCCAAGACCAAGAAGAAGATCAAGCGCGTCGTCACCGACGGCATCGCGCACGTGCACGCTTCTTTCAACAACACCATCGTCACCATCACCGATCGCCAGGGCAATGCGCTGTCGTGGGCCACTTCGGGCGGCGCGGGCTTCCGCGGTTCGCGCAAGTCGACCCCGTTCGCCGCGCAGGTCGCCGCCGAGAAGGCCGGCAAGGCCGCGCTCGACTACGGCGTGAAGTCGCTGGAAGTCCGCATCAAGGGGCCGGGCCCGGGTCGTGAGTCGGCCGTCCGCTCGCTCAACAACGTGGGCTACAAGATCACCAACATCATCGACGTGACGCCAATCCCGCACAACGGGTGCCGTCCGCCGAAGAAGCGTCGCGTCTAAGGGGGCGATAAGAAATGGCTCGTTATATCGGTCCTACCTGTAAGCTCGCGCGCCGCGAAGGCGCCGACCTCTCCCTCAAGAGCCCGGCCCGTGCGCTGGACTCCAAGTGCAAGCTGGAGCAGAAGCCCGGCCAGCACGGCGCGACCGCGCGCAAGGGCAAGCTCTCCGACTACGCCACCCAGCTGCGCGAGAAGCAGAAGGTCAAGCGTATCTACGGCCTGCTGGAGCGGCAGTTCCGCAACTACTACAAGAAGGCCTCGACCAAGAAGGGCAACACCGGCGAGAACCTGCTGCAGCTGCTGGAAACCCGCCTGGACAACGTCGTCTACCGCATGGGCTTCGCCGTGACCCGGCCGTCGGCCCGCCAGCTGGTGAGCCACCGCGGCGTGCTGGTCAACGGCAAGCCGGTGAACCTGCCGTCCTACCAGGTGAAGGCCGGCGACGCGATCGCGCTGTCGGAGAAGGTGCAGAAGCAGCTCCGCGTGCAGGAGGCCCTGACCGTCGCCGAGCAGCACGACACCACCCCGTCGTGGATCGAAGTCGACGCGAAGAAGTTCGCCGGCGTGTTCAAGGCCGTCCCGGACCGGGCCGACCTGCCGGCCGACATCAACGAAGCGCTGATCGTCGAGCTGTACTCGAAGTAACAGTGGCTGGCTGCCGCGTCCCCCAGGGACGCGGCGCCGCATCCCACGCCCCGGCCGGATCGCGTTGCCCCGCCTTCCGGTCGCCCCCGGATGACGGGGCCACAAGCCAGAGCCGGCGGTTCCCCTGATCGTCGGCTCATTGCAGGAGAATCCGCAACATGACGGTTACCGCCAACCAGGTCCTGCGTCCCCGCGGACCGCAGATCGAACGCCTCACCGACAATCGCGCCAAGATCGTGATCGAGCCGCTCGAGCGCGGCTACGGCCACACGCTGGGCAACGCGCTGCGCCGCGTCCTGCTGTCCTCGATCCCCGGCTTCGCGATCACCGAGGTCGAGATCGACGGCGTGCTGCACGAGTACACCACGGTCGAAGGCCTGCAGGAGGACGTGCTGGAAGTCCTGCTGAACCTGAAGGACGTCGCCATCCGCATGCACAACGGCGAAAGCGCCACCCTGAGCCTGTCCAAGCAGGGTCCGGGCGTGGTCACCGCCGGTGACATCAAGACCGACCACAACGTCGAGATCCTCAACGTCGACCACGTGATCTGCCACCTCACCAAGGACACGGCGCTGAACATGCGCCTGAAGATCGAGCGCGGCTTCGGCTACCAGCCGGCCACCGCCCGTCGCCGTCCGGACGAGGAAACCCGTACGATCGGCCGTCTGGTGCTGGACGCGACCTTCTCGCCGGTCCGCCGTGTCGCCTACGCGGTCGAGGCCGCGCGCGTCGAGCAGCGTACCGACCTGGACAAGCTGGTCCTGGACATCGAAACCAACGGCACGATCGACGCCGAGGAAGCGGTGCGCACCGCCGCCGACATTCTCAGCGACCAGCTGTCGGTGTTCGGCGACTTCACCCACCGTGACCGCGGCGCCGCCAAGGCGGCTCCGACCGGCGTGGATCCGGTGCTGCTGCGCCCGATCGACGACCTCGAGCTGACCGTGCGTTCGGCCAACTGCCTCAAGGCCGAGAGCATCTACTACATCGGCGACCTGATCCAGAAGACCGAGGTCGAGCTGCTCAAGACCCCGAACCTGGGCAAGAAGTCGCTCACCGAGATCAAGGAAGTCCTCGCCCAGCGTGGCCTGTCCCTCGGCATGAAGCTCGAGAACTGGCCGCCGGCCGGCGTTGCCGCCCACGGCATGCTCGGCTGAGAAGCAACGCCGTTCCCGCATCCATCGGATGCGGGAACGTTTCGGCGCCGACGTGCCTGAAGGCATGCGGCGACTCACCGGCCACGGAATGCCGGTTCGGGCCAGCGCAGTCCACAGCTCCAACGCCTGGATGGCGACAGCGAACCACAACCGTCCCACCATTCCACAGGAACCACGCCCATGCGTCACCAGAAAGCCGGCCGCAAGTTCAGCCGCACCAGCGCCCACCGCGAAGCGATGTTCAAGAACATGGCTGCGTCGCTGTTCAAGCACGAACTGATCAAGACCACCCTGCCGAAGGCCAAGGAACTGCGCCGCGTCGCCGAGCCGCTGATCACCCTGGCCAAGGTCGACAGCGTCGCCAACCGCCGCCTCGCCTTCGCGCGCCTGCGCGACAAGGAAGCGGTGGGCAACCTGTTCACCATGCTGGGCCCGCGCTACCAGGCGCGTCCCGGTGGCTACCTGCGCATCCTCAAGTGCGGCTTCCGCGCCGGCGACAACGCGCCGATGGCGTACGTCGAACTGGTCGACCGCCCGCAGGCGGCCGAGTAAGGTCGCAGCAGCCGCAGCGCACCACGAAAGCCCCGGCACCCGCCGGGGTTTTTCGTTTCACACGCCACGATTACCGCTGCGGCCCCGGATGCGGAATAATCAGCCGGTTCTTCAGGCATCGGGCATTACCCGCCAATGAATCCGTTCCGCTGGAGTTTCCGCGCGCAGTTCCTCGCCGGCTTCCTGGGATGCGTCGCCCTGCTGGGCTACGCGATCAAGACCCAGCTGTACGATGGGCTGGAACCGTGCCCGCTATGCATCTTCCAGCGCCTGGCCTATGCATCGCTGGCGCTGGTCTTTCTGGTCGGCGGCCTGCATGCCCCGCGCTCCCCCGGTGGCCGCGGGCTGTACGGCGTGCTGGTGGCGATCGCGGCCCTGGTCGGGATCGGCATCGCCGGTCGCCACGTCTGGCTGCAGTCGTTGCCCCCCGAACTGGCGCCGTCCTGCGGGCCGCCGCTGTCGTTCCTGCACGAAACGCTCGGGACGTTCGAAACGGTGCGCAAGGTGCTCACGGGCAGCGGCAACTGCGGCGACATCGACTGGACCCTGCTGGGGCTAAGCATGCCCGCCTGGAGCCTGATCGGCCTCGTCCTGCTCGGTGCCTGGGGCCTGCAGGCCGCGTTCCGCCGCCGCAAGGGCCGTAGCCGGCTCTGAGCCTTCTCCCTCCACGATCGCGAGCCATCCATGAGTACGCCCGAACGCAACCTGCATCCCGTCAACCTCGCGGAGGACTGGTCGCCGGGCAGCTGGCGCGGCCGTACCGCGCTGCAGATGCCGCAATACCCCGATGCGGCTGCGCTCGAATCCGCGCTGGCGGAACTGCGCCTGCTGCCGCCGCTGGTGACTTCCTGGGAAATCTTCGCGCTGAAGAAGCAGATCGCCGAGGCGCAGGAAGGCAAGCGTTTCCTGCTGCAGGGCGGGGACTGTGCCGAGAACTTCAGCGACTGCGAGTCGGGCACCATCTCCAACCGCCTGAAGGTACTGCTGCAGATGAGCCTGGTGTTGGTCCACGGCCTGCGCCTGCCGGTGGTGCGCGTGGGTCGCTTCGCCGGGCAGTATGCAAAGCCGCGTTCGGCCGACATGGAAACCCGTGGCGACGTGAGCCTGCCGAGCTACCGCGGCGACGTCGTCAACGGGCCGGAGTTCACGCCGCAGGCGCGCGTGCCGGATCCGCGGCGCATGATCACCGCGCATGCCCGTTCCGCGATGACGATGAACTTCGTCCGTGCACTCATCGATGGCGGCTTCGCCGATCTGCACCACCCGGAATACTGGAGCCTGAGCTGGGTCGGCTGCTCGCCACTGGCCGAGGATTACCAGAAGATGGTCAATTCCATCGGCGATGCGGTGCGCTTCATGGAGACGCTCGCCGGCGTCGAGGTGCACAACCTCAACCGGATCGACTTCTACACCTCGCACGAAGCGCTGCTGCTGCCGTACGAGGAAGCGCTGACCCGGCAGGTGCCGCGGCAGTGGGGCTGGTTCAACCTGTCCACGCACTACCCGTGGATCGGCATGCGCACCGCCGCGCTGGATGGCGCGCACGTTGAGTATTTCCGCGGGATCCGCAATCCGGTCGCGATCAAGGTCGGCCCCTCGGTGCAGCCGGACCAGCTGCTCAGGCTGATGGACGTGCTCAATCCCGACGACGAGCCGGGCCGGCTGACCTTCATCCACCGCATGGGGGCGGTGCAGATCGCCGACAAGCTGCCGCCGCTGCTGGAAGCCGTGCGCCGCGACGGCCGGCGCGTGCTCTGGGTGTGCGATGCGATGCACGGCAACACCGAAAGCACCGCCAACGGCTACAAGACCCGCCGCTTCGCCAACATCCTGGCCGAGGTGGAGCAATCCTTCGACCTGCACGCGGCGGCGGGCACCCGCCTGGGTGGCGTGCACCTGGAGCTGACCGGCGAGGACGTCACCGAATGCACCGGCGGTGCGCGCGAGCTGACCGAGGTGGACCTGGAGCGCGCGTACCGCTCCACCGTCGATCCCCGCCTCAACTACGAGCAGTCGCTCGAGATCGCGATGGCGATCGTGCGCAAGCAGGGCCAGCGCGTCCCGCGCACCACGGCCTGACCGGCGGCGCGCGTCCCGCGACGCGCTTTCCCGCTGCTGCAATGCATCCCCGTCACCCGTGGGCGGGCAGGATGTCGGCATCGACGCGATGCCGGCCAGCATCCTGTTCGCGCTGGGCCCGGCTCGCACCCGTGAGGTCGCGACAGGAGGAGAAGGATGCGAGGTCTGCAAGCAGCGGAATGGGGATGGCTTACCGATTACGTGGTGCCCCTGGGTGGAGCGCTGGCGCTCGGGATCCTGGTGCACCTGGTGTTGCGCTTCGTCGCCCGCCGTGCGGGCACGCGTGAATCCGCGCGCGCGCGCGTGGTCGGCGTCGTGGCCTTGCCGCTGGCGTTCGCGCTGCCATTGCTGTTCGCAAGCGTCGCGTTGCGCAGCGTGCCGATGCCTGCCGAGCACCTCGCATTGTGGATCCAAGTCCTGCGGCTGGCGCTGCTGGCCTGCGTCACCTGGCTGCTGGTGCGCATCGTCGGGGCCGTCGAGGCGTCGATCCTGCGCCGCAATCCGATGGAGATCGCCGACAACCTGCATGCGCGGCGGATCCAGACCCAGGCCCGCGTGCTCAGCCGCATCGCCAGCGGCACCATCCTGCTGCTCGGCGTGTCGCTGGCGCTGATGACGTTCCCGGCGGTGCGCCAGATCGGCACGACGCTGCTGGCCTCGGCCGGCATCATCGGCCTGGTCGCGGGCATCGCCGCCAGGCCGGTGTTCGGCAACCTCATCGCTGGCCTGCAGATCGCCCTGGCGCAACCGATCCGGCTGGATGACGTGGTCATCGTCGAGGGCGAGTGGGGCAGGGTCGAGGAGATCTCCAGCACCTATGTCGTCGTCCGCATCTGGGACGAGCGGCGGATGGTGGTTCCGCTGTCGTGGTTCATCGAGAACCCGTTCCAGAACTGGACGCGGCGCACCGCGCAGATGCTGGGTACCGCCTTCCTGTGGCTGGACTACCGCACGCCGATGGAGGAGGTGCGCGCGGAACTGGAGCGCATCTGCCGCGCTGATCCGCGCTGGGACGGGCGCGTCTGCATCGCGCAGGTCACCGAGACCGGGGAGCATGTGATGCAGGTGCGCCTGCTGGTCAGCGCACGGGATTCGGGCGAAGCGTTCGACCTGCGCTGCGTGGTCCGCGAACGCATGATCGCGTTCCTGGCTGCGCGGCATCCCTACGCATTGCCACGGCTGCGGGCCGAAGTGGAGCTCGACGGCGCGACGGAACCCGCGACCGGGTCACCCCGGCCGGCGGGCGACATCCCGAGCTCACCCCGCGCCGAGGATGGCGACGAGGCGGAGATGCCGGCGCCCGCGTGAACTTCAGTGGTGCACCGGCTCGGGGACCGAAGCCGGGAACGTGGGCGGTCGTCGCGCGCGGGTCAGCTGTTCGTAGGCATGGCCGATGCGCAGCAGGCGCGCCTCGCTCCACGCAGGCCCGATGAAGGTCAGTCCCAGCGGGAGGCCGCGGCTGTGCCCCATGGGGACGGTCAAGGCGGGGTAGCCGGCGACGGCGGCGGCGCCGTAACCGCCGCCGGGAAACACGTCACCGCCTGCGGGGTCGATCCTCCACGCCACGCCCGTGGTCGGCGCGACGAGCACGTCGAGGCGCTGCGCGCGCAACGCCGCGTCGATGCCCTCGACGCCCGCCAGTCGCCGTGCACGCATGCGTGCGGCGATGTAGGCCGGCGCGGCCAGGCCTTCGCGCCGCTCCGCCTGCTCGAACAGTTCCTGCCCGAACAGGGCCATGGCCTCGTCCGCATGCTGCCGGTTGTAGTCGATCAGGCCTGCGAGGCTTTGGTAGGGCGCGTGGCGCTGCCGCAAGTAGTGTTCCAGCGCCGGTTTGAATTCGCTGAGCAGCACTTCGAGTTCGTCGTCCTCCCACTGGTCTTGGGTCGGAATCGCCGAGTCGACCACGGTCGCGCCCGCCTCGCGCAACGCCGCAACCGCGCGCTCCGTCGCCGCCGCGACCTCCGGCGAGATGGCCATGCGGTCACGCAACAGGCCAATGCGGACGCCACGCAGGTCGGTATTGCGCAGTTGTTCGAGGTAGTCGAAGGTGGCCAGCTGGCGGGTGCCGGAGGTGGCCGGGTCGTCCGGGTCACGCCCGGCGATGGCCGCGAGCAGGATCGCGGCGTCCTCGACGCTGCGCGCCATGGGCCCGGCGGTGTCCTGGCTGGGGGAAATCGGCACGATGCCGGCGCGGCTCACCAGCCCCACGGTGGGCTTCAGGCCCACGATGCCGTTCATCGCCGCCGGGCACAGGATGCTGCCGTCGGTCTCCGTCCCGATCCCGGCCGTGGCCAGGTTGGCGGCAACGGCCACGGCCGTGCCGGAGCTGGAGCCGCACGGCGAACGGTCGAGCGCATACGGGTTGCGCGTCTGTCCGCCGAGCGAGCTCCACCCCGAGGTCGAGCGGGTGGAGCGGAAGTTCGCCCATTCGCTGAGGTTGGCCTTGCCGAGGATGACCGCGCCAGCCGCGCGCAGCCGGCGCACCAGATAGGCGTCGTCGCCGGGCCGGAAGCCGGCAAGGGCGAGGGAGCCGGCGGTCGTGGCCATCGGCGTGGCGTCGATGTTGTCCTTGAGCAGGACCGGGATCCCGTGCAACGGACCGCGCAGGTGGCCCGCGGCGCGCTCGGCATCCAGTGCGGTGGCCTCGTTGCGCGCGTGCGGATTGAGTTCGAGGATCGCGTTGAGCCGGGGGCCATTGCGGTCCAGTTCGATGATCCGCGCCAGGTACGCCTGGACGAGCGCGTGGCTGCTGGTTTCGCCGCGGGCCATGGCCGCCTGGAGCTCGGCGATCCCCGCTTCGGCATAGGCGAAGCCGGCCGCCGGCGCCGCGGGCTGTGCCGGCGGCACGCCGGCATCCGGCGCGGGCCGGCAGGCGGAAGCGGCACAACACAGGGCGGCCGCGGCCAGCCATGCGGTGAGGCGCATCTGGAACTCTCCCCGTGACCTGCAGGCAGAGCGTACGTCCGCCCCGGGCCCGAGGCAAACCCCGGAAAGCAGGACGCCGGCACATGGCCGGCGTCCTGGAGGTTCTCGCGTCCGCCGTGGCGGCGCGCGGTCAGGCGGCGCGCGAGGCGCGCTTGCGGTCGCTCTCGGTCAGCATCTTCTTGCGCAGGCGGATCTCCTTCGGGGTGACTTCGACCAGCTCGTCGTCCTCGATGAAGTCCAGCGCCTGTTCCAGCGAGAACTTGATGGCCGGGGTCAGCTTGATCGCGTCGTCCTTGCCCGAAGCGCGCATGTTGGTCAGCGGCTTGGTCTTGATCGCGTTGACGGTCAGGTCGTTGTCCTTGGAATGGATGCCGACCAGCTGGCCTTCGTACACGTTGTCGCCTTCGGCCGCGAACAGGCGGCCGCGCTCTTCCAGCGGGCCCAGCGCGTAGGCCGGGGTCGGGCCGGGCGCGTTGGCGATCATCACGCCGTTGATGCGCTTGGCGATCGCGCCCTGCTCCTTCGGGCCGTAGTGGTCGAACACGTGGAACAGCAGGCCCGAGCCCTGGGTCAGCGTCTTGAACTCGTTCTGGAAGCCGATCAGGCCCCGCGCCGGGATTTCATAGTCCAGGCGCACGCGGCCCTTGCCGTCCGATTCCATGTTCTTCAGCTGGGCCTTGCGGGTGCCGAGCTTCTCCATCACGCCGCCCTGGTGGATCTCCTCCACGTCGACGACGAGCTGCTCGATCGGCTCCATCAGCTGGCCGTCGATTTCCTTGATGATCACTTCCGGGCGCGACACGGCCAGTTCGTAGCCCTCGCGGCGCATGTTCTCGATCAGCACCGACAGGTGCAGCTCGCCGCGGCCGGAGACCAGGAACTTGTCCGCGTCCTCCAGCTGCTCGACCTTCAGCGCGACGTTGTGCACCTTCTCGCGGTCCAGGCGGTCCTTGAGCTGGCGGCTGGTCAGGAACTTGCCGCCGGACAGGTCCTTGTTGCCGGCGAACGGCGAGTTGTTGACCTGGAAGGTCATCGAGATGGTCGGCTCGTCGACCGTCAGCGCCGGCAGCGCCTCGGGCGATTCCAGCGCGCAGACGGTGTCGGAGATGGTCAGCTCGGCGATGCCGGAGATGGCGACGATGTCGCCGGCCTCGGCGGTCTCCTGCTCGATCCGCTCCAGGCCCATGAAGCCCAGCACCTGCAGGACCTTGCCCTGGCGCTTCTTTCCTTCGCGGTCGATCACCGCCACCGGCATGTTCTTCTTCAGCGTGCCGCGCTGGATCCGGCCGATGCCGATGACGCCGACGAAGCTGTTGTAGTCCAGCTGGCTGATGCGCATCTGGAACGGGCCTTCGACGTCGACCTCCGGCTTGGGCGCGTGCTGCATGATCGCTTCGTACAGCGGGGTCATGTCGCCCGAGCGCGCTTCCGGATCGAGCGAGGCGTAGCCGTTCAGGGCCGAGGCGTAGACGATCGGGAAGTCCATCTGCTCGGCGGTGGCACCGAGGCGGTCGAACAGGTCCCACACCTGCTCCACGACCCAGTCGGGACGCGAGCCGGGGCGGTCGATCTTGTTCACCACGACGATCGGCTTGAAGCCCATCGCGAACGCCTTCTGGGTCACGAAGCGCGTCTGCGGCATCGGGCCGTCCATCGCGTCGACCAGGATCAGCACGGTGTCGACCATCGACAGCACGCGCTCGACCTCGCCACCGAAGTCGGCGTGGCCGGGGGTGTCGACGATGTTGATCCGGTTGCCCTGCCAGGTGATGGCGGTGTTCTTGGCCAGGATGGTGATGCCGCGTTCCTTTTCCTGGTCGTTGCTGTCCATCACGCGCTCGGCCAGCACGGTGCGTTCGGACAGGGTGCCGGACTGCTTCAGGAGCTGGTCGACGAGGGTGGTCTTGCCGTGGTCGACGTGGGCGACGATGGCGATGTTGCGCAGGTTTTCGATGGACATGGATTCTGGGATCGTGGCGCTTGAGATCAGAAACGCGCACCCAGGTACCCCCTTCGAAGGGGCAAGGCGCGCGGAGGGGTCGAAAAGGAAGCGCGCTATTATAACCGGTCAACCGCCCCCACCGGGCATCTGGAGCTGAATACATGAGCCTGACCGCCACCTTCGACACCGCCAAGGGCGTCATCAAGGTCGACCTGCTGCCCGAGAAGGCGCCGCTGACCGTGGCCAACTTCGTTAACCTGGCCCAGCGGGGCTTCTATGACGGGCTGAACTTCCATCGGGTCATCGCCGATTTCATGGTCCAGGGCGGCTGCCCCGAGGGCTCCGGCCGCGGCGGCCCGGGCTACCGCTTCGAGGACGAGACCAGCAACGGCGTGGCCCACGAGCGCGGCGTGCTGTCCATGGCCAATGCCGGCCCGAACACCAACGGCAGCCAGTTCTTCATCACCCACGTCGCCACCCCGTGGCTGGACGGCCGCCATACCGTGTTCGGCAAGGTGGTCGAGGGCCTGGATGTGGTCGACGCCGTCGCCCAGGGCGACAAGATCAACTCGGTGAAGATCGAGGGCGACGCCGCCGCGGTGCTGGCCGCCAAGGCCGACCGCGTCGCCGAGTGGAACCGTTACCTGAGCGCCTGACCGGCGCCCGCGGCCGTGTCCGGCGAAACCTCCGCCGGACCGGCCGGCCCGGGGCCGCGTGATAAAATCGCCGGCTCCCGGCCCGGCCGCCCGACCCGAATCCACATGCGCATCCTCGGTCTGCTGCTGGTCGTCGGCCTCCTCGGCGGGCTCTATGCCTGGTGGTCGGCGGATCGCCAGCCGGAGCTGCATCCGGACGACCCGCGCACGCTCACCGGCGAAGCGGGCATCGTCATGCTGGCCGCCGAATGGTGCGGCTACTGCCGCAAGCAGCAGGGCGACTTCGAGCGCGCCGGCGTGCGCTACCGGGTGCTGGACATCGACGACGAGGACGGCGACCGCGCCATGCGCGCGCTTGGCGCCCGCGGCGTGCCGGTGACCGTGGTCGGCCAGGCCGTGATCCGCGGCTACAACACCAGTGCCCTCGACGAGACCCTGACCCCGCTGGGGTACGACGTCTACTAACCCGCGCGCCGCCACGGCCCGCATTGTTCTCCACGCGACACATCGCACCCACCGAAGGACCTCCCCACCGATGAAGACCCCCGTTCGAGTTGCCGTCACCGGCGCCGCCGGCCAGATCGGCTACGCCCTGCTGTTCCGCATCGCCTCCGGCGAAATGCTGGGCAAGGACCAGCCCGTGATCCTGCAGCTGCTCGAGCTGCCGATGGAGAAGGCCCAGGCCGCGCTCAAGGGCGTGATCATGGAGCTGGAGGACTGCGCGTTCCCGCTGCTGGCGGGCGTGGTCGGCACCGACGACCCAGAAGTGGCGTTCAAGGACGCCGACGTGGCCCTGCTGGTCGGCGCGCGTCCGCGCGGCCCGGGCATGGAGCGCAAGGACCTGCTGCTGGAGAACGCGAAGATCTTCACCGCCCAGGGCGCGGCGCTGAACAAGGTCGCCTCGCGCGACGTGAAGGTGCTGGTGGTCGGCAACCCGGCCAACACCAATGCCTACATCGCCATGAAGTCCGCCCCGGACCTCAAGCCCGAGAACTTCACCGCCATGCTGCGCCTGGACCACAACCGCGCGCTGAGCCAGCTGGCCGCCAAGGCCGGCGTGGCCGTGGGCGACATCGAGAAGCTGGTGGTGTGGGGCAACCACAGCCCGACCATGTACCCGGACTACCGCTTCGCCACCGCCGGCGGCGTGTCGCTGAAGGACAAGATCAACGACGCCGACTGGAACGCCAACGACTTCATCCCGAAGGTAGGCAAGCGCGGCGCGGCGATCATCGAGGCCCGCGGCCTGTCCTCGGCCGCCTCGGCCGCCAATGCCGCCATCGACCATGTCCGCGACTGGCTCCTGGGCAGCAACGGCAAGTGGGTCACGATGGGCATCCCGTCCGACGGCTCCTACGGCATCCCGGAAGGCGTGATCTTCGGCTTCGCGGTCACCACCGAGAACGGCAAGTACACGATGGTCCGCGACCTGCCGGTGGACGACTTCAGCCAGAAGGCGATCGACAAGACCCTGGCCGAACTGGAAGAAGAGCGCAGCGGCGTCGCCCACCTGCTCTGACCCGCGGTTTGCACGGTGTCACGCGGGGCGGCTTCGGCCGCCCCGTTTTTTTTGCACCCGATACCGTGGCCGCGATGCGGTCCGCGAACCGGGCGCGTTGCGCGTGCCAGCGCCTCCACCGGCGCATGACCGATGGCACATGCGTGGCCTGGCCGGGGAGGGCGGTGTTGTCGCCATGCTAGGTTGCACGATCTTCATGATCGCGGGGACATGCATGCGCACGACGTGGCGCCCTCTAGGGCTGGGAATGGGGATCGTGGTGCTGGCCGGAGGCGGGTTCGCCCCGATCGCACAGGCGGCTGGCGACGGCTACCGGCAGCCGCCCGAGCCGCTGCTGGGCGTGCTGCGCGCGCCGCTGAACCCCTCGCCCGTGATCGACTCCACCGGTAGCCGCGCCTTGCTGGTGCGGCAATCGCTGTATCCGCCGGTCGAGCGCGTCGCCGAGCCCTACCTGAAGCTGGCCGGCGTGCGGATCGAGCCACGCAACCGCAGTCGGCACGACCGCTCCAACGGCTATGGCATCCGCACCTGCCTGGACGGCTTCAGCGTGCTCGACCTGGCCACCGGCGCGCAGACGGTCGTGGCGCTGCCTGCCGGCGCCTGCCCGGGCATGCCTTCGTGGTCGCCGGATGGCCAGCGCTTCGCCTTCGACAACACCACCGACCGCGGGGTGGAGCTGTGGTTGGGCGACGCGACGACCGCGGCGGTGCGGCGCATCGAAGGCGTGCAGCTCAACACCATGCTGGGCAGCGAGGTGCAATGGCTGGGCGCGCAGCAGACGTTGCTGGTCAAGCGCGTCCCACCGGGCCAGGGGCCGGCGCCGCAGAAGGCCGCGGTGCCACCGGGGCCCGAGATCAAGGAGGCGATCGCCGGCAAGGGCGAGAGCAGCACCTACGAGGCCCGCGACACCCTCTCGGGGCCCGAGGACGAGGCGCTGTTCGACTACTACGCGGCATCGCAGTTGGCGACGGTGGATGTGGCGACCGGCGCGGTCGCCGCGATCGGCCAGCCGGCGGTGATCGGGGAAGTCGATGCGGCGCCCGATGGCCGGCATGTGCTGGTCGAGACGCTGCAGCGTCCGTATTCCTACGTGACCACCTGGAGCCGCTTCGCCCGTGACGTCGCGGTGCTCGACCTGGACAACGGCCGTGCCCGCACCGTGGCGCAGCTCCCGGTCGCCGACCGGGTGCCCGTGCGCGGGGTCCCGACCGGACCGCGCAGCCACGGCTGGCGCGCGAACCAGCCGGCGACCCTGGTCTGGGCCGAGGCGCTGGATGGCGGCGACTGGAAGGCGGACGTGCCTGCACGCGACCGCCTGATGAGCCTGGCCGCACCGTTCACCGCCAAGCCGCGCGAGGTCGCCCGACTGAAGCAGCGCTACGCCGGCATCGACTGGTTCGCCGAGGGCGGTCGCGCGCTGGCCCACGAATACGACGCCAATCGCAACTGGCAGACGACGACGCTGGTGGACGTGGACCAGCCCAGCGTGCCTGGACGCGTGCTGTGGGACCTGTCCACCGACGAGCTCTATGCCGATCCGGGCAGCCCGCAGTATCGCCGGCTCGCGAGCGGCGCGTGGGTGCTCCGCGAGGAGGACGGCGCGCTGTTCCTGGCCGGTGGTGGCGCGACCCCGCAGGGCAATCGCCCGTTCCTGGACCGCTACGACCTCGCCAGCGGCCGGACCCAGCGGATGTTCCGCAGCGCGCCGGACGCCTTCGAGAATTTCATCGGCTTCGCCGGGGGCGACACTTCACGCCTGCTGACCTGGCACCAGTCGCCGGTGGATCCGCCGAACCTGCACCTGCGCGCGCTCGGCGACGCCTCCCCGGATGCGGCCGGGGGCGAGGCCGTCTTCGCTTCGACGGCGCGGGCGGTGACCACCTTCCCGGATCCAACGCCGCTGGTCCGGGGCGTCAAGAAGCGACTGGTGACGTACAGGCGCAAGGACGGCGTGGAGCTGTCGTTCACGCTGTACACGCCGCCGGGCTACCAGGACGGCACGCGGGTGCCGGCCATCCTCTACGCGTATCCGGCCGACTACGCCGATCCCTCCAAGGCCGGCCAGGTCAGCGGGTCCGAGCAGACCTTCACCCGGCTGGCCGGGTACCGGCTGCTGCTGCTGGCCGGCTACGCGATCATCGACAACGCGTCCTTCCCGATCGTGGGCGACCCGAAGACCGCCTACGACACCTACCTGGAGCAGCTGGTGGCCAACGCGGAGGCGGCGGTGGACAAGGCGGTGGAGCTGGGCGTCGTCGACCGCGGGCGGATCGGCGTGACCGGCCACAGCCACGGCGCGCTGATGGCGGCCAACCTGCTCGCGCATACCGACCTGTTCCGCGCCGGCGTGGCCTCCAGCGGCGGCTACAACAAGACCCTGACCCCGTTCGGCTTCCAGAACGAGCGGCGTTCGTTCTGGGCCGCGCCGCAGGTCTACGACCAGGCATCGGCGTTCTTCCATGCCGACCGCATCGACGAGCCGCTGCTGATCGTGCACGGCAGCGACGATGCCAACCCGGGTACCGAGTCGACCCAGTCGCCGCGCCTGTTCCAGGCCATCCGCGGCAACGGCGGCACGACCCGCCTGGTGATGCTGCCGTTCGAACCGCACTGGTACACCGCGCGGGAATCCAACGAGCACTTCGTGGCCGAGATGCTGGCCTGGTTCGACCGCTACGTGAAGGAAGCGCCGTCGCAGCGGTCCGCTCGCGCCGAAGCGGGCAGGGGCGTCGGCAAGCCGTCGGGTTGATCGGACCGGTCAACCCGTGGCGGACGGAAAGGCCGGGTTTTCCGGCCTTTCCACATCCATGTGCGTGGATTTCGACCAAGGTCGCAGGGTCGTTCAAGGTGGGCGGGACTATGCTCCGGCCATCGCCAGCCCGTCGTCCCCTGGGAGGGAGGCCGCCATGCGCTACGAAGACCTGTACCGGCGTTCGGTGGAAGAACCCGAAGCGTTCTGGGCCGAGGCCGCCGCCGCCATCGACTGGCAGGTGCCGCCGCAGGCGATCCTCGAATACACCGATCCGCCGTTCCGCCGCTGGTTCGCCGGGGGCACCACCAACCTGTGCCACAACGCGGTCGACCGGCACCTGGCCGAGCGCGCCGACCAGCTGGCGCTGGTGGTGGTGTCCACCGAGACCAACGTCACCCGCGAGATCACCTACCGCGAGCTCCATCGCGAAGTGAACGCGTTCGCGGCGGTGCTGAAGAAGCTCGGCGTCGGCAGGGGCGACCGGGTCGTCGTGTACATGCCGAACATGGCCGAGGCGGTGTTCGCGATGCTGGCCTGCGCGCGCATCGGCGCGATCCACTCGGTGGTGTTCGGCGGATTCGCCGCACACAACCTGGCGCTGCGCATCGACGACGCGCAGCCGAAGCTGCTGGTCGCCGCCGATGCCGGCAGCCGCGGCGGCAAGGTCATCCCGTACAAGCCGCTGGTCGACCAGGCCTGCGCGGAAGCGAAGTTCCCGCCGCCGAAGGTGCTGCTGGTCTCGCGCGGGCTGGACCCGGCGCAACCGCGCGTCGCCGGCCGCGACGAGGACTACGCGGTGCTGCGCGCGCAGGCCCTCGAGGAGCACGCCGGCGACATCCAGGTCCCGGTGGAATGGCTGGAGTCCAACGAGCCCAGCTACCTGCTGTACACCTCGGGCACCACCGGCCGGCCCAAGGGCGTGCAGCGCGACGTCGGCGGCCACGCGGTGGCGCTGGCGCTGTCGATGCGCACGGTCTACGACGTCGGCCCCGGCCAGGTCATGTTTTCCACCTCCGACGTGGGCTGGGCGGTGGGGCATTCGTACAACGTCTATGGGCCGCTGCTGGTCGGCGCGACCTCGCTGCTCTACGAAGGGTTGCCGGTGAACCCGGATCCGGGCGTGTGGTGGTCGCTGTGCGAACGCTACGGCGTGCGCACGATGTTCTCCTCGCCGACCGCGGTGCGCGTGCTGAAGAAGCACGACGTGGCGTACCTGCGCGACCACGACCTGTCCAGGCTGCGCTACCTCTTCCTGGCCGGCGAGCCGCTGGACGAGCCGACCGCGCAATGGATCACCGATGCACTGGGCAAGCCCGTGATCGACAACTACTGGCAGACCGAGACCGGCTGGCCGGTGCTGTGCCTGCTGCCCGGGGTGGACATGAAACCGGTGAAGTTCGGGTCGCCCGGGCTTCCCAACCTCGGCTACCGGCTGCGTGTCATCGACGAGGCGACGGGCAACGAAGCGGCCGCCGGGCAGAAGGGCGTGCTGGTGATCGAGCCGCCGCTGCCGCCGGGCTGCATGACCACGGTGTGGAACGACGACGCCCGCTTCCTGAGCAGTTACTTCAGCCATTTCAGGGAGCTGCTCTACAGTTCGCTGGACTGGGCGATCCGCGACGAGGACGGCTACACCTTCATCCTGGGCCGCACCGACGACGTGATCAACGTGGCCGGCCATCGACTCGGTACGCGCGAGATCGAGGAGTCGGTGTCCAGCCACCCGGCCGTGGCCGAGGCGGCCGTCATCGGCGTTCAGGACGAGCTGAAGGGCCAGGTGCCGGTGGTGTTCGCCACGCTCAGGCGCAGCGACACCGTGCCCGCCGAAGCGGCCGCGCAGATGATGCGTGCGGTGACCGACCAGCTCGGCGCGGTGGCGCGGCCCTCGCGCGTGTACGTGGTCAGCGCGCTGCCCAAGACCCGCTCGGGCAAGCTGCTGCGGCGCTCGCTGCAGGCCCTGGCGGAACATCGCGACCCGGGCGACCTGTCCACCCTGGACGATCCCGGCTCGCTGGAGGAAGTCAGGCGCGCGCTGGAGCGGGACGCCGACGCCGGGAGCTGAAGCGGCGTTACAGTTGGGCCTGCGTGGATGGCGCGCGGATGCGGGTGGCGGCGATGCTCACGGGAGGCTGCCTGTGCGGGGCATCGCGGTACCTGTCCCCGGGGCCGGTCCTGTTCGCGGCGATCTGCCACTGCCGCGACTGCCAGCGCGCGTCCGGCAGCGGCGGGGTGCCGGTGATGGGCGTGGAGAAGGCCTCGTTCGCCTGCAGCGGTCCCGTTCGCGCGTGGCGCTCCCCCGGCGGCAGCGGCCGGTCCGCGGTGCGCAACTTCTGCGGCGAATGCGGCAGCCTGCTGTTCGGCACCCCGGAGTCGGCGCCGGACCTGGTCACCGTGTATGCCGGCAGCCTCGACGAGCCGGCGCGGTTCGAACCGAGCGCCGCGCTGTTCGTCGCCCAGCGCCCGCACTGGGCCAGGCTGGCGGCGCGGCTGGCCGAACACGACGGGTTGCCGCCGGATGCCTGATGCGGGGGCGGTGCGCGGTCGCAGCAGCGCGGCGCGGCGTCGACATGGCCGCGCCGGCGGTTTGTGCGAGGCCTGCGCCTCCGGCACCTGTGGAAGCTGAAGTATTCACGCCGTCTTCACCCCTTCCGCCACGCCGGTTGTCCACGCAAGACCGCGTACCCGAATTCAGTTACGCTCCTCCGACTAAGTCGGCTGGGGGGGCCCGCGTGTGTGGCGGGCGTGGCCCGGCCGCCCACACAGGAACCCATGCATGGCCGCCCTCGACCCGCGCACGCTCAAGCTCATCGAATCCAGCCAGACCGCCGTCATCGACGCGTGGGTCGCCAGCCTGGCCCAGGCCTCGCAGGACGGGCGCACCTCGCAGCGCGAACTCGATGTCCAGGTCCGCGAATTCTGGCGGCTGTTCCTCGGCGCTATGCACGCGGCGGACGCAGGCAACCTGCAGGGCCGGGAGTGGGACGAGATCCGCCACTTCCTCGAAGACCTCTCGCGCGAGCGCGTGCTCAAGGGCTTCAGTTCGTCCGAGACGGCGACCTTCATCTTCTCGCTCAAGCGCCCGCTGTTCGACGTCATCCAGCAGGCCAATGCCGACTCGCCGGTGGAACTGGCACGGCAGCTGTGGGCGGTTTCCGAACTGCTCGACCAGCTCGGCCTGCACACGGTCAAGGCCTACCAGAAGACCCGCGAGGAAGTGATCCAGCGCCAGCAGGAAGAAATGCTGGAGCTGTCCACCCCGGTGGTGAAGCTGTGGGACGGCGTGCTGGCGCTGCCGATGATCGGCACGCTCGACTCGCAACGTACCCAGGTGGTGATGGAGTCGCTGCTGCAGCGGATCGTCGAGACCGGCTCGGAGATCGCCATCATCGACATCACCGGCGTGCCCACGGTGGACACGCTGGTCGCCCAGCACCTGCTCAAGACCGTCACCGCGATCCGCCTGATGGGCGCCGACGCGATCATCAGCGGCGTGCGCCCGCAGATCGCCCAGACCATCGTCCACCTGGGCCTGGACCTGCAGGGCATCGTCACCAAGGCCAACCTGGCCGACGCGCTGGCGCTGGCGCTCAAGCGCACCGGCCTGACCGTGTCGAAGGCGGGCTGACGCGTGGAACGCATCCCGATCCTGCAGATGGGCGACATCCTGCTGGTCACCATCCAGGTGGACATGCATGACCAGCTGGCGCTGACCCTGCAGGACGACCTGACCGAGCGCATCCGCGCCACCTCCGCGCGCGGCGTGCTGATCGAGATTTCCGCGCTGGACATCGTCGACTCCTTCATCGGCCGGATGATCGCCACGATCTCGGCGCTGGCCTCGGTGATGGACGCGCGTACCGTGGTGGTGGGCATGCAGCCGGCCGTGGCGATCACCCTGGTGGAGCTGGGCCTGAACCTGACCGGCGTGCGCACCGCGCTGAACGTGGACCGGGGCATGAAGCTGCTGCAGCAGATCGACGACGAGGCCCGATGAGCACCAGCGGCCAGTTGCCGGTTCGCACCGAACAGGACGTCGTGCTCGCCCGCCAGGCAGCGCGCCAGGCGGCGGTCGCCTGCGGCCTGCGCCTGGTCGACCAGACCAAGCTGATCACCGCCGCCAGCGAGCTGGCGCGCAACGCCGTGGTCTATGGCGGCGGCGGCCACATGAACTGGGAAACGGTGCAGCAGGGCGTGCGCAAGGGCGTGCGCCTGGAGTTCGTCGACCAGGGCCCGGGCATTCCCGACATCGACCAGGCCCTGACCGACGGCTGGACCTCCGGCAACGGCATGGGCCTGGGCCTGTCCGGCTCGCGCCGGCTGGTGGACGCGTTCGAGCTGGACAGCGCACCCGGGCGTGGAACCCGGGTAGCGATCACCAAATGGGCGTAGGGTTCGCCGGCCACGCCACCCGCACGATACCGGTCGAGGAGTCCTCCCAGGTAGGCCAGGTGCGGCGCGAGGCGCTGGGCCTGGCGGTGCTGGCGGGGTTCGGTGAGCTCGATGCGGGGCGCGTGGCGCTGGCCGCGACCGAGCTGGCGACCAACGTGCTCCGCCATGGCGGGGGCGGACGGATCCTGCTGTCGCTGGTGCAGGGGCGGGCGGGCAAGGGCGTGGAGGTCTGTGCGACCGATCGCGGCCCGGGCTTCTCGCTGGCCCGCTGCCTGCCCGACGGCTTCTCCACCGCCGGCAGCCAGGGCCAGGGCCTGGGCGCGATCCAGCGCCAGTCGCAGGTGTTCGACGCATGGTCCGACGACCGGGGGGCGGTGGTGCTGGCGCGCATCTACGCCGAAGAGGCGCCGGCCAGCGACCTCGGCTACGGCGCGCTGCGCGTGCCGATGCGGCATGAGCTGGTGTGCGGCGACGGCTGGTTCCTGGGCTGGGACGCGGGGCGCCTGGTCGTCGCGCTGGTCGACGGCCTCGGCCACGGGGTGCAGGCCAACGAGGCGGCCGAGCTCGGGACCGCCGCGGTCGCCGAAGCGCCGGACCTGCCGCCGGACGAACTGATCGCGCGGATGCATGCGCGGATGTCGCGCACCCGGGGCGGCGCGGCGGCGGTGTTCTGCCATGACGAAGCCACCGGCCAGGCGCGCTTCGCCGGGGTCGGCAACATCGCCGCTTCGATCCACGAGGGCGGCGCCTCCGGCCGGGGCATGGCCTCGCATCCGGGGATCGTCGGCGGGCAATACCGGCGCGCGGCGCCGTTCGCCATCCCGGCGGCGTCCGGTGCGCTCCTGCTGATGCATAGTGACGGCCTGCAGTCGCGCTGGAACCTGGGCCAGTACGAAGGCCTGGTGTTCCGCCACCCGGCGCTGGTGGTGGCGGTGCTGCTGCGGGATTTCGATCGCGGGCGCGACGACACCAGCGTCATCGCCGTCCGCCTGGGAGGACGGGCATGAACAGTGCCGTGGACATCGACGCCGAACTGCAACGGCTGCGCGCGGAAAACGCGGCCCTGCGGGCCGAGCTGGACGAGACCAACCAGGGCGTGCTCGCCCTGTACGCCGAACTGGACCAGCAGGCCGAGGAGCTCAAGCAGGTCTCCGAGCTCAAGAGCCGCTTCCTTTCCTACATGAGCCACGAGTTCCGCACGCCGCTGGGTTCGATCCTGAGCATCACCCGGCTGCTGGAGGACGGGCTGGACGGCCCGCTCAACGACGAGCAGCTCAAGCAGGTGCGCTTCGTCAGCGCCGCGGCCGTGGAGCTGCGCGACATGGTCGACGACCTGCTGGACCTGGCCAAGATCGAGGCCGGGCGCATCTCCATCTCGCCGGCGTGGTTCGACCTGATGGACCTGTTCTCCGCCTTACGCGGCATGTTCCGCCCGCTGGTGGAGGGCGCCGGCAGCGTCGAGCTGGTGTTCGAGGATCCGCCGCCGCTGCCGATGCTGTACACCGACGACAAGAAGCTGGCGCAGATCCTGCGCAACTTCATCGCCAACGCCCTGAAGTTCACCCCGCAGGGCCGGGTCTCCGTTTCGGCGCGCCTGCAGGGCGAGAGCCACGTCTGCTTCAGCGTGCGCGACACCGGCATCGGCATCCCCGAGCACATGCTGGGCGCGCTGTTCGAGGACTTCGTCCAGGTCGACTCGCCGATCCAGAAGCGCCTGCGCGGCACCGGCCTGGGCCTGGCCCTGTGCCGGCGCTTCGCCGAGCTTCTGGGCGGCAGCGTCGGCGTGAACAGCGTGGTCGGCGAAGGGTCGGAATTCCACGTGATCCTGCCCATCGCGCTGCCGGAGGGAACCGATGACGGAGGCTAGCCGCATCCTGGTGGTGGACGACAACGTCGCCACCCGCTACTCGGTGCGCCGGGTACTGGAACACCACGGTTTCAGCGTCGAGGAGGCCGGTACCGGCACCGAGGGCCTGGAGCGGCTCGAACGCGAGGCATTCGTCGCGCTGGTCCTGGACGTGAACCTGCCGGACATGAGCGGCTTCGACGTCGTGCGCACCCTGCGCGCCTCGCCGCGCACCAGCCTGCTGCCGGTGGTCCATGTCTCGGCCGCCTCCATCGCCACCGGCGACCTGATCACCGGGCTCAACGCCGGCGCCGACGCCTACCTGGTCCATCCGGTGGACCGCGACGTGCTGCTGGCGACGCTGCGCACGCTGCTGCGCGTGCGCAGGGCCGAGGAAGCGCTGCATGCCAGCGAGGCGCGCTTCCGCGAGATCTTCGAGAACGTTGCCGCGCCGATCGCGGCGGTGTCCTGCGACCTGGACGTGCGCGAGGAGAACCCGGCGTTCCGCAAGTTGCTGGTCGAGGCTGGCGCGCCGACCCTGGCCGCGCTGTTCGGCGACCAGCCGGTCGCCGGCCTGCGGGACGCGCTGCGCAACGACGGCAGCTGGCGCGGCACGTTCACCCTGCAGACGCCCGCCGGCGCGCGCGTCACCGAATGGCGGGTCACGCCCTACAAGGAGCCGGGCGTCGGCCTGCTGTACGTGGAAGACCAGACCGAGCACCACGCCCGCGAGCGCGCGCAGCGGCTGCAGCTGGACTCGGCCACCAGCGAGCTGGCGGTGCAGATCGCCGAGCGCGAGCGCACCGAGCTGGAGCTGCAGCAGGCGCTGAAGATGGACGCGCTGGGCAAGCTGACCGGTGGCATCGCGCACGACTTCAACAACCTGCTCACCGGGATCATCGGTGGCCTGGACATGATCGGCATGGCGCTGGAGAACGGGCGGCTGGAGCGCATCCCGCGCTTCGCCAGCATGGCCTCGACCTCCGCCTTCCGCGCCGCGGCGCTGACCCAGCGCATGCTCGCCTTCGCCCGCAAGCAGTCGCTGGACACCACCGCCTTCGACATCGGCGCGCGCGTGTCCACCCTGGCCGAGCTGCTGACCCGCTCGATCGGCGAGAACATCGCGCTGGAGTTCGACCTGCCCGCGCAGGGGCTGGTGGTGGTGGCCGACGCCAACCAGCTCGAGAGCGTGGTCCTGAACCTGGTGATCAACGCCCGCGATGCGCTCGCCGGCGCCGGACGGATCACGATTTCCGCGCGGCCGGTGGTGGTCCACGGTGGCGAACTGGCCCCCGGCGACTACGTGAGCCTGTGCGTGTCCGACGACGGCCCCGGCATTCCCGCGGACATCGTCGACAAGGTGTTCGAGCCGTTCTTCACCACCAAGCCGATCGGCGAGGGCACCGGCCTGGGCCTGTCGATGACCTACGGCTTCGCCCGCCAGAGCGGCGGCACGGCCCGCGTGCACAGCGTGGTCGGGCAGGGCACGACCATCGAGCTGCTGCTGCCGCGCGGCGAGCAGGCAGGCGACGCCGACGCCGGCGACGAGGCCGCGGTCGAAGGCGGGGCGGAGAGCATCCTGCTGGTGGACGACAACGAGCTGGTGAGGGCCATGTCGCAGGAAGTGCTGGTCGACGCCGGCTACGAGGTGGTGGCCTGTGCGGACGCCGGCGAGGCGCTGCAGGCGCTGGCCGGGCGCCGTTTCGACCTGCTGCTCACCGACGTCGGCCTGCCCGGCATCAGTGGCCGCGAACTCGCCGACCGGGCCCGCGAGCGACAGCCGGCGCTGCCGGTGCTGTTCATCACCGGCTACGCGGAGAACGCGCAGAACCGCCAGGCCTTCCTCGGCGAGGGCATGGACATGCTGCTCAAGCCGTTCAACCTCAACGAACTGCTGCGCGCGGTCCGGCAGAACCTGGGCTGAGCCGGACGGCGGAGGCGCGGGCCGCCGCCAAGGCAAGGCGCTTGCGTCGCGCGCTGGCGGGAGGATGATGCGGCGATGGCCGGACGTCCCGGCGCGCCGCCGGTTGTCCGCCTGCGACTGCGCATGTGCGCAAGGGAGACGTGACCGTGGCTTCATCGAGGAAGAAGACGGCACCGGCGGGCAACAACGGCTGGAAGACCTGCAGCCGCGGGCACAAGTACCGCGGTCCCGGCCCGTGTCCGGTCTGCTGGCCGGGCGGCGCGGGGAAAAAATGACCCGCGCGGCCGGGGAGGCAAGCCGGAGCGGAACGCGGTCCCGGCGGGGGCGGGAGGGCCTCGGCGAGGCGCGCGGCCGAAGAGGACTTGCGCGGTGATGCATCCCGGTGACGGTCGAGAGCGTCCGTTCGAGCTTCCGGTTCGGGAGACGTGCGACCTGTGCGAAGGCATCGCCGGGCGCGAGGAACGATGGGCCGTCATCGAGGAGGGCGCGGCCACGCTCACGGTGATCAACCCGTGGCAGTTCGAGGTCGGCCAGTGCTGCGTCATCACCCGCCGGCACGTCGCCACGCTGCTCGACCTGTCCGACCAGGAGTGTGCGGCGGTACTGCGGGCGGCCAGGCGGGCCGCGGCAGCGCTCGTCGCGGCCTATCGCCCGCTGGGCCTCCTCACGTTCCAGAACAACGGGGTCTACAGCGGCCAGGAAACCCCGCATTTCCATTTCCACGTGGTGCCGCGGCAGGCGGGCAGCGACTGGGGCATAGGGCCGCCCCAGCTGGCCACGTTCGACGGCGCCGGCCGCCGGCCGGGCACGCGGCACGATCCCGCCGGCGATGCGCCGCGCCGCGAGCGCGTCCGTGCTCCAGCGGGTCAGTTGGCTGCAACGGCGGCCCTGATCCGGTCGAACCTGCCGGACTAGTGAAGCGCACGGGCGGCGATGCCGGCCTTGGCTGTGCCGGTCCCCCCAAGGCCCGCGTGCGCATGCCCGGTCCGGGCGAATCGAGTGTGCGCGTGTCCATCGATTCCGCTCATGCCGCGATCCCGTGCTGCGGAGCAGCGGGGTCGTGGTGCACGCACAAGATGGTCAGGCCGTGGCCACCTGCGCCTGGCCGGAGAGATGGGCCCGCGTCACTGCGCACGCGGATCGGCTCATCACGCATGCGACCGGGAGGGGCCCGACGCCGGCGGGCCTCGCCTGCCGTCGCGATACCGCCAACACGTTTGCCGCCGGGCCGGATGGAACGTAGGATCAGGTCCAGGCATCACGCCGTTCCACCCGCATCGCCGTCTTTGTCCTTCGGTTTATCGAGGAGATCAGCATGGCCGTCGCAGGGAAATGGGCAGTCGCATCGATCGTCCCCATGCTGTTCCACGCGTGGGCTGCCGGCGCGGAACCGGTGGGGAACGCGTCCGCTGCGCCGGACCGGCTCAGCGCAATGTTCGCCTGGTGGAACCAGGCGATGGCCACGCCCGGCGCCTTCACCGAAGAAGCCTTCGCGCGCCACTTCACCGACGACGCCCCGCTGGTGATCAACGGGGTGGAAACCATGCGCGGGCCCGCGGGCTGGGCCGAGCGCTTCCAGATGATCCAGGCCGCCACCGACGCGGTGGAGATCGTGCTGCCGTTCCGCTACAGCTTCCAGCAGGGTGATCGCATCTACACGTACCACGTCATCCGCAGCCGCGCGGGAGGCAAGGTGGACTGCATGCTCGCGGCAACGACATCTCCGCGTTGCGCAGCCTGGGCTTCGTGATGAAGGGCGGACGCGTGTACCGAAACGACTGGGATGCGGCGGCCGGCGGCGATGCCACCGGACCGGGCAGCGACGTGGTCGGCGGGACCGGGATGCCGGGGCACGACGACGTCTTCTGAACATGCGGTGCGGATGCCGCGCCGGCAAGGTGCCGTTGCGGGATTGCAGTGTGTCGCCGGCCTCGCGTGGAGGCCCCCGTGGGCCGCTCGGCCCGAACAGGAGAGGATCATGAAGAAGCTGATGCCGGCGCTGCTGGCGATGGTGCTGACGGCGGGCGTGGCGGCGTGCGGCAGTTCCGGCGCGCCCAGGGCCACCGATGCCGAGCGCCTGGCGTTCTATCACGCGCACGCGGGCGACCCGGTGCGCAGTTTCCGCATGTTCGGCCGCCTCAATGGCTGGACGCCGCTGGGCAACAGCGCGCTCGTGGTCTGGACCCGGCCGAACGAGGCCTTCCTGCTCAATTTCACCGGGCCCTGCCAGGACCTGCAGTTCGCCAGCTCGATCACCTTCTCCCACTTCTCCAACCAGGTCACCGCGCGCTTCGACACGGTCAGGCCGGTCGGGCCCGGGATCAGCCAGGTCGGGCGCATTCCGTGCCGGATCGACACGATCCGTCCGATCGACGTGCAGGCCTTGAACCAGAGCCGCGAGGAGATCCGCCAGGCCAATGCCGAGGCCCGGCAGGACGCGCCGCCGGCCGAGCCGCCGCCGTCGAACTGACGCGCCACCCGACGCCTCCCGTCGGGGCGGTGGAAGCCGCCTCGCCGGGAGGTTCTCCGCGGCATGCGCGCGGCGCGTGCCGCGCGAGGTCCGCCGTCTGCGTGGAGGCCGGGGACGCGCAGCGGATTCCGGATCCACGGAGCGCGCGCGCCCGGACGCGTTGCCCTCGGCGGGGGGGCGAGCGATCGCGGGCCGCATACACGCCGCCACCCGGACGTGGTCTGCCACGTCGCCGGGCCTGTGCGCGGCGGCACAGCCGCCATGCGGCCCTCCCGCGAACGCGCGCACACCGTGTCGGGCGGGCCTGCTGGCATCCGGCGCATGCCGCCCCCATGGACTCCGCACGCAGAGGGAGAAAACCGATGGGCCGCGAATGCATCGTGACGGTCTGCATCACTGCCGGAGAGGGAGGCGAGACCACCCGCCGGGACCTGGGGGAGTTCCACGCGGTCTGGGGCAAGGGGGTGGCGATCGGTCGCGATGGCTGGTGCGACATCAGCCTGCCGGGGTTGGAAACGGTGGCGGCGATCGTGCTGGCGGTGTCGAACCACAAGCTGCTGTACCGGGCCGGCTCGCCCGGGTTCGCGGAGGCGTGCAACCACGTGCGCGGGCAGGGTATTCCCGACTACGACGCACGCGTCGACAACAGCGTGTTCGCGGTCGGCCCGTACCTGGTGCAGTTCGGCGAGCGCTACGAAGACCTGCCACGCGCGCGGGATCACGCCGGCGGATGATCCCGGACCCCGTCCGCGCACGTGCGCATCCACGGCAGGCACCTGCGCCATCCGCCGGAGTCGTCCACGGCCCCTGCATCCGCGGCTGACTACAGTCGCTGTTTCCGCCAACAGGTCCAGCGCACGCGTGACCGACCCGCTCTACACCCCGGACCGGCGCTACCTCGTCGTGCGCGGACGCCTGTGGCGGGCGGCCAACCCGCACCTGTCCGAAGACGTCCGCCAGCGACTGGTCCGGCAGTTGATGGAGGCGCGCAGGGGCGTGCGCGCCGCGTTGCGCGACGGCGATGCGGACCGGTTGGGCCAGGCGCGTGCCGCGGTCCAGGCCGCCAAGGTCGCGCTGGGCGAACGCGGGCCGGCGTGGTGGACCGATGGCGCCAGGGACTACAACCGGCACCTGGCGCGGAGCAGTCCTTACGCGGACTGGTACCGCGGGCTTGGGCTATCGTAGGACCGCATGCCGGCCGCGCGTCGCATGAAGGGAGGGCGCCCGTCGGGGCGCGCGGCTCGAACCGGGCATGCCCACCATCACGGAGATCGCCATGGGTCGCATCGTCCGCCACATACTTGCCGTCGTCGTCGGGCTGTTCGCGGGCAGCCTGGTCAACATGGGACTGATCCAGCTGGGTGCAGGCCTGGTCCCGCCGCCCGCCGGGGCGGACGTGGGCACCATCGAAGGCCTGCAGGCCGCGCTCCCGCTGTTCGAGCCCAGGCACTTCCTGTTTCCGTTCCTGGCGCACGCACTGGGGACGCTGGCGGGCGCGATCGGGGCCACCCTGCTGGCGCCCGGGCGCAGCGCGGGTCCGGCCTGGGCGGTCGGCGTGCTGTTCCTCTGCGCCGGCATCGCCAACGTGTTCCTGCTGCCGGGGCCGCTCTGGTTCGACGTCCTCGACCTGGTGTGCGCCTACCTGCCGATGGCCTGGCTGGGCCAGCGGATGGTGCGTGGACGCGCCGCCCGGGTGGTCCGCACGGAGGCCGCCTGACCTTCGCTACCCCGTGACCGGGCGGCCCGCGATCCGCTTGGCGTGATCCGTCCGGCGCGGCAGTGGCGGGTGGTCCTGCTCGGGCTCCGGCCGCGCCGCCCCGCGCCCGACGCGTTGCCAGGGGCCTCGACGTCGTCCATGCCGCACATCGCCCGCAGCCGGCGGCGGCCTGGCCAGTCCGGTCGCCGCATGCGCCGGGCCAAGCCATCGGTCCACGGCATACCTTCGCCCCACATTCGAATACCGGCCGCGTCCATCGGGCCGCTATGCTCGATCGTTCTTCGACCCGCAGGTACGGACGCATGCGCGGTGGCATTCTCCTGGTGCTCCTGGCCGCGTTCGCCCCGGCGGGGGCAGCGAACGAACACGCGCCACGCGCGATCCGGCTCGACGTCGCCCGGGCGGTCGAGCCGGTGGACCGGTTCCACGACCTTTCGGTCGGCTCGGATTTCCCCGGCACGCTGATCCGCGACGACGCACAGGCGCACCTGGGGCTGGCCGTCGACGAACTCGGCTTCCGCTACGTGCGCTTCCACGACCTGTTCCACGACGCGCTCGGCACCGTCCGCAGGGTGGACGGCCGGATCGTCTACGACTGGACAAGGATCGACCAGCTGTACGACGGGATGCTGGCCAAGGGCATCCGTCCGTTCGTGGAGCTCGGATTCACCCCGGCCGAACTGCGGACCTCGGAGCAGACGCTGTTCTACTGGAAGGGGAACACCTCGCACCCGAAGACCGCGATGTGGAACGAACTGGTCGATGCCTACCTGCGGCACGTGATCGCGCGGTACGGCATCGACGAGGTCCGGCGCTGGTACTTCGAGGTGTGGAACGAGCCGAACCTGGCGGGCTTCTGGGAGGGCGCCGACCAGGCCGCCTACTTCGACCTGTACGCCAATACCGCCCGCACCCTCAAGGCGGTCGACGCGCGGCTGCGCGTCGGCGGGCCCTCCACCGCCGGCGCGGACTGGGTGCCGGAACTGCTGGCGTTCTGCCAGGCCCACGGCGTGCCGATCGACTTCGTGACCACGCATACGTACGGCGTCGCCGGCGGTTTCCTGGACGAGGAGGGCAAGGAAGACACCAAGCTGCTCGACTCGCCGGACGCGATCACCGCCGACGTGCACCGGGTCAGGCGGGAGATCGAGGCGTCCGCCTTCCCCGGCCTGCCGCTGTTCTTCACCGAGTGGAGCAGCAGCTACAGCCCGCGCGATTTCGTGCACGACAGCTACATCAACGCGCCGTACGTGCTGACCAAGCTCGCCCAGGTCGAAGGCGTCGTCCAGGGCATGAGCTACTGGGCCTACAGCGACCTGTTCGAGGAAGCCGGCCCGCCGCCGGCGCCGTTCCATGGCGGGTTCGGCCTGGTCAACCGCGAGGGCGTGCGCAAGCCGACCTGGTTCGCCTACAAATACCTGCACCAGGTCGCGGGCCTGCGGATCCCGGCAGCCGACGCCCAGGTGCGGGCGGCGGTCGATGGCGGGCGGATCACGGTGCTGGCGTGGGACTGGCAGCAGCCGCGGCAGGACGTCAGCAACACGCCGTTCTACACGCGCAAGTTTCCCGCCGGCGGCGCCGCGCCACTGTCGATCCAGCTGGCGGGCGTCGCCCCCGGTCGCTATCGGCTGGCGGTCCACCGCACCGGCTACCTCCGCAACGACCCGCTGTCGCACTACATCGACATGGGCCGGCCGGTGGACCTCACCGCCGCGCAGCTGGCGCAACTGCAGTCGGCCACTGCCGACGAAGCCGAACAGGACCGGGTGGTGCGCGTGGCGGCCGACGGCGCGTTCGCGCTGGACCTGCCGATGCGCAGCAACGACGTGGTCCTGGTGACGCTGGAGCCGGTCGCCGAATAACGCGCGCGCCGCCGTCGCAATCGGGTCGCCGTGGCGCGTGCTCGACCGCAGCCGCCGGGACGGACCGGCCTGCTTCAGTCGTGCGCCACGTCCGCGTCCGCCTCGGGCTGCAGTCCGGTGTAGCTCGCGCGCGGCCGGATCAGCTGCCCCTGCGCCTGCTGCTCCAGCGCATGCGCCAGCCAGCCCGCCAGGCGCCCGGCCGCGAAGATCGACAACGCCGGCGCCGGCGGCAACCCGTGGGCCAGGCAGATCGCGGCCAGGGTGAAGTCCACGTTCGGGCGGCGGCCACTGGTGGCTTCGGCCGCGGCGATCACCGCGTCCAGCGTGCGCATCGTGCGGGTATCGGCCGCGGTGGCGCGCAGCATCGCCAGCAGCGTCGCGGCACGCGGGTCGCCATCGGGATAGAGCGCGTGGCCGAACCCGGGCAGGTCCTCGCCACGCTGCCAGCGCTGGCCGATGAAGCGTTCGACGTCCGTCGAGTCGCGGGCGCCTTCGACCAGCGCATAGGCGCGGGCGGTCGCGCCGCCATGGCGCGGGCCGGACATCGCGGCCAGGCCTGCGCAGACGGTCGCATGCAGGTGCGCGCCGGTGGAGGCGACCACGCGTGCGGCGAAGGCCGACACGTTGAGCTCGTGGTCCGCGCACAGCACCAGCGCGGCGCGGACCAGGTCGGCGAAACCCGCGTCGCCGGGGCGCCAGGCCTCGCCGAGCAGGTGGTGGACCGGACCGGCCGGACGCCGGGCGACGAGCAGCGCGGCGTTCTGGCGGAGCAGGGTGGCGGCCACCGCGCGGCGGGTCGGCTGGTCGGCCTGGAAGGAATGCGGCACGTGCAGCGCCAGCAGCGGGATGGCGGCCATCGCCCGGCTCAATGGCGGCAGTTCGGCGTCGGTGGCCAGCGGCGCCACCCGCGCGGGCCAGCCGCCGGGCGGATCGGAGAACGGGTCCTGGCTGCCGCAGTCCCACAGCAGGCGGGCGATGTCCTCGAGGGTGGCGCCAGCCTCGGCGGCAGCCACCGCCGAGCGGCCGCGGTAGTACGGGCCGTCCGGACGGATCAGCGAGATCCGGGTCTCCAGCACCGGCAGGCCGCGGTCCAGGCTCTGCGCGGCGCCGCGCGCAGGGCCGCGGCCCAGGCGCTTGCGTTCGGCCAGCCGCTCCACGTCCTGGCGCCGGTAGACGCGGCTGCGGTGGTCCTGGCCGGGGCGCGACTCCAGCAGCCCCCGGCTGACGTAGGCATAGAGCGTGGCGGCGCTGATGCCGAGGATCCGGCAGGCTTCGGCGGCGGGAATCAGGTCGCGGTCCATCGGGAAATATTGATCGATACGATCAAGATTGATCAACCGGTGGCAGGGTGACACATTGCCCCGGCCGCGTGCACCCTGCGCACCGAGGAACCGATCCATGTCCAGTCCGACTTCCGCGGGCGCGAAGTTCCGCGCCGCGCTCGCCGCCGAATCGCCGCTGCAGGTGATCGGCGCGATCAACGCCAACCATGCGCTGCTCGCGCAGCGCGCCGGCTATCGCGCGATCTACCTGTCCGGCGGCGGCGTGGCGGCCGGTTCGCTGGGCCTGCCGGACCTGGGCATCAACACCCTCGACGACGTGCTGGTCGACACCCGCCGCATCACCGACGTGTGCGAGCTGCCGCTGCTCGTGGACATCGACACCGGCTTCGGCCCGAGCGCGTTCAACATCGAGCGCACGATCAAGTCGCTGATCAAGGCCGGCGCGGCGGCGTGCCACATCGAGGACCAGGTCGGCGCCAAGCGCTGCGGCCATCGCCCGGGCAAGGAGATTGTTCCGGCCGGGGAGATGGCCGACCGGGTCAAGGCCGCGGCCGATGCGAAGACCGACGCCTCGTTCTTCCTGATCGCCCGCACCGACGCGATCGCGGTGGACGGCGTCGATGCGGCGATCGAACGCGCCATCGCCTGCGTGGAAGCCGGCGCCGACGGCATCTTCGCCGAGGCCGCCTACGACCTGCCGACCTACCGGCGCTTCGTCGATGCGGTGAAGGTCCCGGTGCTGGCCAACATCACCGAGTTCGGCAAGACCCCGCTGTTCACCCGCGACGAGCTGGCCTCGGCGGGCGTGGCGATCCAGCTGTTCCCGCTGTCGGCGTTCCGCGCGGCCAACAAGGCCGCCGAAAACGTCTACCAGGCGATCCGCCGCGATGGCCACCAGCAGGGCGTCATCGACAGCATGCAGACCCGCGAGGAGCTGTACGACCGGATCGGCTACCACGCCTTCGAGTCGAAGCTCGACGCGCTGTTCGCGGCGAAGAAATAGCCTTTTTCGTCCTTCCCGACCGGGAGGGATCCACATTGCGGACGGGAGCATCCAGATGAGCGAGACCACCGCCACCTTCAAGCCGAAGAAGTCGGTCGCCCTGAGCGGCACGCCGGCCGGCAACACCGCGCTGTGCACCGTCGGCCGCAGCGGCAACGACCTGCATTACCGCGGCTACGACATCCTCGACCTGGCGACCACCAGCGAGTTCGAGGAGATCGCCCACCTGCTGGTCCACGGCAAACTGCCCAACGCCGCCGAGCTGGCCGGCTACAAGGCCAAGCTGAAGTCGCTGCGCGGCATCCCGGCGGCGGTCAAGGCCGCGCTGGAGGAACTGCCGCCCTCGGCGCACCCGATGGACGTGATGCGCACCGGCGTCTCGGTCCTGGGCTGCGTGTCGCCGGAAAAGGACGACCACAACCACCCCGGCGCGCGCGACATCGCCGACAAGCTGATGGCCTGCCTGGGCTCGATGCTGCTGTACTGGTACCACTGGAGCCACAACGGCCGCGCCATCGACGTGGAGACGGACGACGATTCCATCGGTGGCCACTTCCTGCACCTGCTGCACGGCGTGCCGCCGCGGCAGTCGTGGGTGCGGGCGATGCACACTTCGCTGATCCTGTATGCGGAGCACGAGTTCAACGCCTCGACCTTCACCGCCCGGGTCATCGCCGGCACCGGCAGCGACATGCACAGCTGCATCGCCGGTGCGATCGGCGCGCTGCGCGGGCCCAAGCACGGCGGAGCGAACGAGGTCGCCTTCGAGGTGCAGAAGCGCTACGACAGCCCGGACGACGCCGAGGCCGACATCAAGGCGCGGGTGGAGCGCAAGGAAGTGGTGATCGGCTTCGGCCATCCGGTGTACACGGTCGGCGACCCGCGCAACCAGGTCATCAAGCAGGTGGCCCGCGACCTGTCCGCCGAGCAGTCGAGCATGAAGATGTACGACATCGCCGAGCGGCTGGAGGCGGTGATGTGGGACATCAAGAAGATGTTCCCCAACCTGGACTGGTTCAGCGCGGTCAGCTACCACATGATGAGGGTGCCCACGGCCATGTTCACCCCGCTTTTCGTGATCGCCCGCACGTCGGGCTGGAGCGCCCACGTGATCGAGCAGCGGATTGATGGCAAGATCATCCGGCCCAGCGCCAACTACACCGGTCCGGAGAACCTGGAGTTCGTCCCGATCGACCGGCGCGGGTAGGGGATACAACGTGACCACGCGGACGCTCGGGGGGAGCCATGCGCGAGGGGATCTACCGCAAGACCGATGCCGGACGGGACGAGATCAGTAACCGCGGCCGGCGGCTTTCGCCGCCGCTGCGCACCGTCCTGCTGATGGTGGATGGCCAGCGCCCGCTGGCCCAGCTGCGCGAGGTGATGGCCGGCATGAAGGCGCCGGAGGACGCGCTGCAGGCGCTGCTGGCCGACGGCCTGATCGAGCTGGTGCCGTCCGGCTTCGACCCGGCCGCGCTGGCCGGGGCGGTCGCACCGCGACCGGTCAGCCAGCCGCCGAACGTGGTCATGGCCGAGGCGCCGAAGGCCGCCGGCAACGGGCGTTCCGCCGAATACCTGCGGCTGTACGAGCGCATGAGCGAGGCGGTGCGGGCCCACCTGGGCCTGCGCGGCTACTTCCTGCAGCTGAAGGTCGAACGCTGCACCGATGCCGGCGCCCTGCAGGCCTTGCTGCCGGAGCTGCGGGCCGCCCTGGCCAAGAGCAAGGGCGAGAGCTTCGCTTCCGACTGGGAGCGGACGCTGGAACAGCCTGCCTGAGGCGCTGGCCGGGCGGCGCCCGGCCAGGCCCGCACGGTTTCAGGCCAGCCCTTCGGCCGTGAGCGCGCGCTGCACCCCGTCGTCGGCGTCCATCCGCTCCCGGAACGCGGCCAGCGCCTGCAGGCCGGACAGGTCCACGCCCACCCGCCCGGCCCAGCGCAGGGTCACGTACAGGTAGGGGTCGGCGAAGCTGCGGAAGCCGGCCAGCCACTGGCGGCCCTGCAACTGGCGATCGGCGGTCTCGAACAGGCCGCGCAGGCGGTGGCGGGCGGCGGCCTTGACCGCGTCGTGCTGGGCGGGATCCCCGATGAACATGGCCGGTCCGAACAGCGGCTTGAACGCCGGGTGCAGGTCGGAATTGACGAAGGACAGCCAGCGGGTCGCCTCGGCGCGCTGGCGCGGGCTGCCGTCGCCGGCCAGGCCGGCCTGCGGCTGGCGGTCGGCGATGTAGCCGACGATGGCCGCGTTCTGGGTCAGCACGAAATCGCCGTCGACCAGCACCGGCACCGAGCCCGCCGGATTGAGCGCGCGGAAGGCCGGGGCCTTCATCGCCTCGGCGTCGAGCACCTGGACCTCGAACGGCGCGCCGGTCCAGGCCAGGTCGATGTGGACGGCGGTCGAGCAGGCGCCGGGCTTGGTGTAGAGCTTCATGCGGGATCCTCGGCCACGGCCGGAAAGGGAGAGGGCCCGCGATTATCGCGGGCCCTCCGTTCATTGCGTGTGCCTTGCCCGCAACGGACCGTCGTGCCGGCCCGCCTTGCGTCCCTCAGGTGCGCGGCTTCAGCCGCTGGACCCGGTAGAACGTGTGATCGCCGATGGTGGCCACCTGGTAGGCGTTGCTCCAGCTCGGGTTGGCGATCGCATGGGCGGCGAAGTGGCTGGCGCCCGGGACGATTTCCCGGCGCTCGCCGACCGGCAGGGCCCAGTTGCGCTCGGCGCGCAGGGCGACATCGATCGACCGGTCCCAGGCCTTCATGTTGCCCAGCTGGGTGTTGGGCGAGACGATCGTCGGTGCGAACTGCTTGCGGGCGGTGACCACGTCGCACATCGAATCGCCCCACAGGCCGCTGTCACGGCGGCGCAGGGCCACCTCGGCGACGGCTTCCTGGCCGCGCACGCTCTGGTCGCGGGCTTCCAGGTACACGGTGGTGCTCAGGCACAGCGAGTCGGCGGCCGGCTGCGGCAGGAGCTGCGACAGCCAGAGGATCCATGCCAGTTTCATCAGTTTCTCCTTGCTCCGTCTGCGCGGGGGGCAGCCTCGCCTCCAAGGGAGAACGAGCATTGCGCCGCGGGGCGTCATGGGGAGGCGGCCTTGGTGACCACGGGCCGCCCGGGTTGCCGGCGAATCTGGAGGCCGGCGGGTCCGCCAAGTGAGGGGGCGGACCGGGAAAGTGGCGGCACGATAGGGGCCGCTTTCCCAACCGAAACTGAACGCTTCGGCTTGACAGGACCGGCTGGCACGGGGTGTGAAACCGTGAGCCCGCGCAAGTTTTCCGCGCGTATTCAGTGACTTCCCGGCGCCGGGATTCGCGCCCGAGCGCTTTCGAACCGCCAGGCCGACCGCGCGCGGGAGCCGCCGCCGCTACAGCGCAGCGGCCAGCCGGCTCCCCTGGTCGATCGCGCGCTTGGCGTCCAGTTCGGCCGCCACATCGGCGCCGCCGATGAGGTGGACCGGCACGGTGACGCCCGCCGCCTGCAGCTCCGCCTGCAGTTCGCGGCGCGGTTCCTGGCCGGCGCAGACGACGACAGTGCCCGCCGGGATCAGCTGCGCTTCGCCATCCACCCGGACATGGAGTCCTTCACCGTCGACGCCCAGGTACTCGACCCCGCCCAGCATCTTCACGCCCTTGGCCTTGAGCGTGGCCCGGTGGATCCAGCCGGTGGTCTTGCCGAGGCGGGCGCCCGGGCGACCCGGGCTTCGCTGCAGCAGCCAGACCTCGCGCGCCGCCGGCTCGGGGCGGGGAGCGACCAGGCCGCCGCGGGTGTCGCCGTGGAAATCCACGCCCCATTCGGCGCGCCAGCGGGCCGGGTCGAGACTCGGCGATGCCCCCTCCTGGACCAGGAACTCGCCGACGTCGAAGCCGATCCCGCCGGCACCGATGATGGCCACGCGCCCGGCGACCTCCACCCGCCCGGCAAGCACGTCCAGGTAACTGACCACCTTCGGATGGTCGGCGCCCGGGAAGTCCACCTGGCGCGGGACGATCCCGGTGGCCAGCACGATCTCGTCGAAGCCGGCCAGCTCGGCCGGGCCCGCGCGGGTGCCGAGCCGCACCTCGACGCCGGTGTCCTCCAGGCGATGGCGGAAATAGCGCAGCGTCTCGTGGAACTCCTCCTTGCCCGGGATCCGCTTGGCCAGGTTGAACTGGCCGCCGATCTCGGCCGCCGCATCGAACAGGGTCACCGCGTGCCCGCGCTGCGCGGCCACCGTCGAGCAGGCCAGGCCCGCGGGTCCGGCGCCGACCACCGCGACGCGCTTGCGGCGTGCGGCCGGGCGGTACTGCAGTTCGGTTTCGTGGCCGGCGCGCGGGTTGACCAGGCAGCTGGCGACCTTGTTCTCGAACACGTGGTCCAGGCAGGCCTGGTTGCAGGCGATGCAGGTGTTGATCGCGTGCGCCCTGCCGGCGCGGGCCTTGTTCGGCCATTCCGGGTCGGCCAGCAGCGGCCGTGCCAGCGAGACCATGTCGGCCTGGCCGGCGGCGAGGATGCCTTCGGCCACCTCGGGCATGTTGATCCGGTTGACCGCCACCAGCGGCAGCGAGACGTATGGCTTCAGCCGCGCGGTGATCCCCGCGAAGGCGCCGCGTGGCACCGACGTGGCGATGGTCGGCACGCGCGCCTCGTGCCAGCCGATGCCGGAATTGATGACGGTCGCGCCGGCGGCCTCCACGGCCCTGGCCTGGGCGACGATCTCCTCCCAGGCATTGCCATCCTCGACCAGGTCGAGCAGCGAGAGCCGATACACCAGGATGAAGTCCGGGCCGCAGGCCTCGCGTACCCGGCGCACGGTCTCCACCGCGAAGCGCATGCGCCGTTCCGGCGTGCCACCCCACGGATCGTCGCGGCGGTTGGTGCGCGGCGCGGTGAACTGGTTGATCAGGTAGCCCTCCGAGCCCATCACCTCGACGCCGTCGTAGCCGGCGTCGCGGGCGCGGGCGGCGGCGCTGGCGAACGCGTCGATCTGGCGCTCGACCCCGCGCGCGGACAGGGCGCGCGGGGTGAAGGGATTGATCGGCGCCTTCAGTTTCGACGGCGCGACCTGCAGCGGGTGGTAGCCATAGCGTCCGGCATGCAGCAGCTGCATGCAGATCTTGGCGCCGTGTTCGTGCACGGCCCGCGTGACCTGCCGGTGCGGGGCCACTTCCCAGGGCCAGGACAGTTTGCCGCCGAACGGCTTGAGCCAGCCGGCCACGTTCGGGGCGAAGCCGCCGGTGACGATCAGGCCCGCCCCGCCGGCGGCGCGCTCGGCGAAATAGGCGGCGAGCTTCGGGAAGTCCCGGGCGCGGTCTTCCAGGCCGGTATGCATCGACCCCATCAGCACCCGGTTGCGCAGGGTCGTGAACCCCAGGTCCAGCGGCGCGAACAGGTGCGGGTAGGCGGGTGGCGGGGAAGTGGCGGCGTCGGGCGTCATGCGGGCGGGATACGCTGGCGTACGGAAGGCGCATCCTCCCGCCAAACGCCCACCGCGGCAAGTGCGGCGGGCGGGTCGGTCAGGCCCAGCCCGCCAGCGCCAGCTTGCCGACCGTGCTGCCCGATTCGATGCGGCGATGGGCTTCGCGCAGGTTGGCGGCGTTGATGGGGCCCAGCACTTCGGTCAGGGTCGTGCGCAGCTTGCCGGCTTCGACCAGGCTGCCGACCCGGCCCAGGATCTGGTGGTGGCGGATCATGTCGTCGGTGCGGAAGCGGGGGCGGGCGAACATGAACTCCCAGTGGATGCCGATGCACTTGGCCTTGTAGGGATCGCCGATCCGCAGCGCGCCCGCGGGCTCGACGATCAACCCGACATGCCCCTGCGGGGCGAGGAGTTCGCCCAGCGCATCCCAGTAGAGGTCCGTGTCGGCCAGGTTGAGCGCGGCGTCCACCGAGGCCAGGCCCAGGGCCTGCAGCTGGGGGGCGAGCGGCTGGCGATGGTCGACCACGTGGTCGGCGCCCATCCGCCGGCACCAGTCGGCGCTTTCGGCACGCGAGGCGGTGGCGATGACCTGGAAGCCCGCGCACCGGGCCAGCTGGATCGCGATCGAACCGACGCCGCCGGCCCCGGCGACCACCAGCAGGCTGCGGCTGTTGCCTTCGGCGTCGAAGTCGAACGGCATGCGCTCGAACAGCAGTTCCCAGGCGGTGATGGTGGTCAGCGGCAGGGCCGCGGCTTCGGCGAAATCCAGGGTGGTCGGCTTGGCGCCGGCCAGGCGCTCGTCGACCAGCTGGTACTCGGCGTTGCAGCCCGGACGGGTCACGTCGCCGGCGTAGTAGACCTCGTCCCCGGGCTGGAACAGCACCACCTCGTCGCCGACGGCTTCCACGACGCCGGCGGCGTCGAAGCCCAGCACGCGTGGAGCTGGCTCGACCTGCGGCTTGGGCGCGCGCAGCTTGGCGTCCACCGGATTGACCGAAACCGCTTCCACGCGGACCAGGAGGTCGCGGGGGCCGGGGGCAGGCCGGGGCAGGGAGACCTCTTCCAGCGAGGACGGGTCCTGGATGGGCAGGTACCGGGTCAGGGCGACGGCCTTCATGCGTTCTCCTCGGGTTTGCCGAAGGGGAGTATGCCGGGCCCGGGGCGCCCGCAGGCACGGCTCGCAGGCCCGCGCGCGTAAGCACAAAGGCGCTTGCGGAGCCACATGGAATGCGTGAAAGTGCCGACGGATCGACGGTTTTCACATGTTATGGTACTGTTAACACCGTCTTCACCTCCTCCCGCCTAGGCTTTCGCGGGACGACGTGCAGAACGGCCGTCAGGGATGTCCGCCGGAAAATTCGTGAAAGTGGGCATCTGTAGTGACCTGAGGCAACACGGTTTCTTCACCCCCGAATCAGCAAGGAGCTAGATGAGATGAACAAGAAACTTCTGACCGCTGCACTGCTTGGCGGCCTGGCCGTCGCGCAGGCGGCTTCCGCGCAGGAGTTCGATGACCGCTGGTACCTGACCGGTTCGGCGGGCTTCAACTTCCAGGACAGCGGCCGTGGCACCGAAGACGTTCCGTACCTGGGCCTGGGCATCGGCAAGTTCGTCAGCCCGAACTGGTCGATCGATGCCGAGCTGAACCACCAGAACCCGGGCCTCAACAGCAACCGGAACCTGAACTGGAGCCAGTACGGCGTGTCGCTGGACTTCCGCCGCTTCTGGCTGCAGGAAGGCCGTGAGTACAACCCGTACTTCCTGTTCGGCGTCGGCTACCAGCAGGCCGAGGAAGAGTGGGACGCCTTCCCGAACCCGGACTCGCCGCAGCAGCGCGAGGACGGCAACCTGGCTGCCAAGGTCGGCCTGGGCCTGCAGACCACCTTCGACCAGCGCGTCGCCGTGCGTGCCGAAGTGGCGTACCGCGCCGACTTCGACGACCGCAGCGTCAACGCCCCGAGCGAAGACTGGTTCGGCGACATCCTCGCCTCGATCGGCCTGGTGATCCCGCTGGGCCCGCCGCCGGCTGCCCCGGTTGCCCCGCCGCCGGCCGCGCCGAGCTGCGCCGACCTGGATGACGACGGCGACGGCGTCAACAACTGCGACGACAAGTGCCCGGGCACCACCGCCGGCACCGTCGTGGGTCCGGACGGCTGCCCGGTCCCGGTGTCGATCGACCTGAAGGGCGTCAACTTCGACTTCGACAAGGCCACCCTGCGTCCGGACGCGCTGTCCATCCTGGGCGAAGCCACCGAGATCCTGCGCCGCTATCCGCAGCTGAAGGTTGAAGTGGCCGGTCACACCGACCTGTGCGGTGCCGAGGACTACAACCAGAAGCTGTCGGAGCGTCGCGCCAAGGCGGTGTACGACTACCTGACCAGCAACGGCATCGACACCTCGCGTCTGGCCGGTCCGGTGGGTTACGGCGAGAGCCGTCCGCTGGAGCCGACCCCGCAGACCCTGCCGGGCTGCAAGAACGAGACCAACCGTCGTACCGAGCTGAACGTCCAGAACTGATCGGACGCCAAGCGCAAGACCACAAGGCCCGGCATCTGCCGGGCCTTGTTTTTTTCCGTGGAGCCGCGCGTATCACGGCGTTTTTGCGCCCTGCGTCCTTGAATCGCCCGTGACCGCTGCCTACACTCCTCGCGACCATTACAGGAGTCGTTCGATGCGCGCATTCGTCGCTGCCGGCCTGATCGCCCTCGCCTATGTCCCGGCTGCCGCGATCGCCGCCGCCAACTGCTCCGGTCCCATGGTGCAGGCGCCATTGCCGCTGCCCGCCACGGTCGCCGCGCCCGTCGCCGCCGAACTGGGTTCGCGCACCTCGCAACTCGGCATGCCGAGCGGCGTGCTGGCCCCCGTCGTCGATCCGTCGCAGTCGCTCGACCGCGTGCTGTTGCGCTTGCGCATCGAAGGCTGCCGCAACGTCGCCCGCGCGCTGCCCGCGGCGCCTGCCGCGGCGAACCCGAATGATCCGGCGGCCTACAAGCCCAAGACCGAGTTCGACAACACGCCCTGGCGCTTCAACATGACCCAGGGCGGCAAGCGCATGACCGCCGACGAGTTCGACGCGTGGATGAAGTCCAAGGGCGCACGCGTGGCGACCGGCAAGCCCGCCGCCCAGCCGGCCGCCGCGCCGGCGCCGGCCACGCCGCCGGCCAAGGACTGAGATCCCCGATGGGCGGGAAGACCTCCCGTCCAGCCGCGTCATCCACCCGCCCGGCGTCGGGCGTGCGGGGCACGCCGCGTCACGGGCTGGCGCGCGTGCTTTCAAAGGCCGGCCTGTGCTCGCGCACCGAAGCGGCCACGTGGATCCGCGAGGGACGCGTCCGGGTCGACGGCCAGGTGGTCCGCGACCCCGAATTTCCGCTGCATGATGGAATGCGCCGGGTCCGCGTCGAGGGCGCCGCCGCCGCGCTGCCTCCCGAACGCTGCTACGTGATGCTCAACAAGCCGCGCGGACTCGTCACGACGACGCGCGACGAACGCGGCCGCGACACCGTCTACCGTTGCCTGGACGATGCCGCACTGCCGTGGCTGGCGCCCGTCGGCCGGCTGGACAAGGCCAGCGAGGGACTTCTGCTTTTCAGCAACGACCCCGCGTGGGCCGCCGCGGTGCTGGATCCGGACCGTGGCCCGGACAAGACCTACCACGTGCAGATCGACCGCATTCCGGACGAGGCGCTGCTGCTCGGCCTGTGCGAGGGCGTGCCGGACGACGCCGGGGGGCGGCTGCGGGCGAAGTCGGCCGCGATTCTGCGCGCCGGCACCCGGAATGCATGGCTGCAGATCGTGCTGGACGAGGGGCGCAATCGCCAGATCCGGCGCCTTCTTGCCGCGTTCGATGTACAGGTGTTGCGGCTGGTGCGCGTGGCCATCGGCGGGGTTGTACTGGGCACGCTGGCGAAGGGCGCCTGGCGTGTCCTGGACGAGGCCGAGTGCCGGGCGCTGGCCCCGCCGACGCGCAGCGCGCCCTGACTTTCGGCGGCAAGTACGCACTGCCGCACGTTTTGCCCGGGCGTTTTGCCCCTAGACTCCGGCACATCCAGGGCACGCGGGGAGCTGCGCCATGTTGGGGACACAGGTACTGAGGGCATTCGTTCTGGGCGCGGCGGTAGCCGGGCTGGCCGCCTGCGCGGGCGCGCAGCACAAGGCCGCGCGGGCCGTCCCGGCCAAGCAGCCGGTGGCCGCGAAGAAGGGGCCGCACGGCTACCGGTTCGACATGACCCAGCATGGCAAGAAGATGAGCGCGGACGACTTCGAGGCCTGGATGAAGGCCAACGGGTTGCACGTGGCCAAGGGCAAGGGCGCCCCGGGTGGCGACGGCAAGGCCAGCGCCAAGGCGAAGCCCAAGCCCAGGCCGGCGAAGAAGGTCGCCGCGGCCGCGGCTCCCGCACCGAAGCCGTCGCGCGACTGAGCGAAGAGCACTTCGCCCGTTCCGCAACCGGGGTTGCTTGGGCTCAGCCCGGGATGACGCCCAGTTCGCGGCCGATCCGGGTGAAGGCATCGATCGCCACGTCCAGCTGCTCGCGCGTATGCGCCGCGCTCATCTGGGTGCGGATGCGCGCCTGCCCCTGCGGCACGACCGGGAAGAAGAAGCCGATCGCGTAGACGCCTTCCTCGAGCAGGCGCTGGGCGAACCTTTGCGCCAGCGGCGCGTCGTACAGCATCACCGGGCAGATCGGGTGCACGCCCGGCTTGATGTCGAAACCGGCCGCACCCATGCGCTCGCGGAAATAGGTGGTGTTGTCCTGAAGCCGCGCGCGCAGCTCGCCGGCCGAGGCCAGCATGTCGAAGGCCTTGATGCCCGCGGCGACCACGTGGGGCGGCAGCGAATTCGAGAACAGGTACGGGCGCGAGCGCTGGCGCAGCAGCTCGACGATCTCGGCGCGGGCCGTGGTGAAGCCGCCCAGGGCGCCACCCATCGCCTTGCCCAGGGTGCCGGTGAAGATGTCGATCCTGTCCATCACGCCCTTGACCTCGGCCGAGCCCCGGCCGCTGGCGCCGAGGAAGCCGGTGGCATGGCATTCGTCGATGTGGACCAGCGCGTCGTACTTCTTCGCCAGCGCGGTGATCTGGTCGAGCGGGGCGATGAAGCCGTCCATCGAGAACACGCCGTCGGTGGTGACCATGATCGTCCGGGCGCCGTCGGCGCGGGCCTGCTGCAGCTGCTTCTCCAGGTCGGCCATGTCGCAGTTGGCGTAGCGGTAGCGCCTGGCCTTGCACAGGCGCACGCCGTCGATGATCGAGGCGTGGTTGAGCGCGTCGGAGATGATCGCGTCGTGCTCGTCCAGCAGCGGCTCGAACAGGCCGCCGTTGGCGTCGAAGCAGGCCGCGTAGAGGATCGTGTCCTCGGTGCCGAAGAACCCGGCGATGGTCCGCTCGAGCTGCTTGTGCAGGTCCTGGGTGCCGCAGATGAAGCGGACCGAGGCCATGCCGAAGCCATGGGAGTCCAGCGCCTCCTTGGCGGCGGCGATCACCTCGGGGTGGTCGGCCAGGCCCAGGTAGTTGTTGGCGCAGAAGTTCAGGACTTCACGGCCGTCTTCGAGGGTGATGCGGGCCGACTGCGGGCTGGTGATGATCCGTTCGGACTTGAACAGGCCTTGCCCGCGGAGGGTTTCCAGCTGCGTGGCGTAGCGGGCCAGGGCGGCGTCGGACATGGCTCAAATCCTTGCGGGCAAAGGGAAAAGCGCAAGTTTACCCGCTCGCGCCAGGCATGCCTTGCTCATGCGTATCGGCTATAAGCTCCGGCGCCTTATTCATTTCCCGCCGACAAGCTGAATAGGGACTATCTCCCCACGGCCAACTCCGGCCCGACCCATGGGGAAGCGCACATGCACCACCGAGGCAATGCAGAACGCGGCACCGCCACGCCGCCGCGGTACTGGCTGGCAGGCGCGATCGCGCTCGTCCTGGCGGGCCCGGCCTTCGCCCAGGGCACGCCGACGGTCGAGGAGCTGCAGCGCCGGCTGGAGGCGCTCGAACAGCGCCTGGGTGCGACGGCCCCGCAGGCGTCCGCCGACGGTCAGGCGCCGGACGTGGCCGCGCTGGACCAGCGCCTGCGGGTGCTCGAACGGAACCTGGAGCTGCAGGAAGAAGCGCGCGTGGCGCGGGAGAAGGAAGCCGCGGTGGTGGCCGTCAACGACAAGGGCGCCTCCCTCAAGTCGGCCAACGGCGACTACGAGGTCAAGATCCGCGGCCTGCTGCAGGGCGACGGCCGCTTCTTCAGCGCCGGCGAACCGGCCGGTACCTACGACACCTTCCTGCTGCGCACCGCGCGGCCGACGATCGAAGGCACCCTGGGCAAGTGGGTGGGCTACCGCTTCACCCCCGAGTTCGCGGGCGACAGCGCCAGCATCGTCGACGCCTACGCCGACCTGAAGTTCTCGCCCGCGGCGACGGTGCGGCTCGGCAAGTTCACCTCGCCGGTCGGCCTCGAGCGGCTGGAGTCGTCCTCGGCACTGTCGGCGATCGAGCGCGCGCTGCCCAGCGAGCTGGCGCCCAACCGCGACATCGGCGCGCAGCTGCAGGGCGAGCTGGCCAAGGGCACCGTCAGCTACGGCATCGGCGTCTTCAACGGCACGGTCGACGGACGCGATGCGGTCACCACCAACCCGGACAACGAATTCGAGTACGCCGGCCGCCTGTTCTTCGAGCCCTTCAGGAACGACGCGAACTTCTGGTCCGGGCTGGGCTTCGGCATCGGCGGCAGCGTCGGCGACACCGAGGGCACCGGCAACAACTTCCTGCCGCGCTACCGCACGCCCGGCCAGGTGCAGTTCTTCAATTACCGCGCCGCGGTCGCGGCCGACGGCCGGCGCACGCGCTGGTCGCCGCAGGGCTACTTCTACCGCAACAGCTTCGGCCTGCTGGCCGAGTACATCGAGTCGGCGCAGGAGCTGCGCGTGGGCGCCACCTCCGCCGAACTCGAGAACACCGCCTGGCAGGCCACCATCAGCTGGGTGCTGACCGGCGAGGACGCGAGCTACCGCGGCGTGGCCAAGCCCTCCAGCCCGTTCAGCCCCGGCAAGGGCGGCTGGGGCGCGTGGGAGCTGGTCGGGCGCTATGGCGAACTGGACGTCGACGACGGCGCCTTCCCGCTGTTCGCCGACCCGGCGCTGGCCGCGCGCAGCGCGCAGTCGTGGACGGTCGGCGTCAACTGGTACCTCAACAGCAACCTGAAGCTCGTCGCCAACTACCTGCAGACCGGTTTCGACGGCGGTGCCGCCGGCGGCGCCGACCGTGCGACCGAGAAGGCGGTATTCACGCGGCTGCAGGTCGCGTTCTGATCCCCACCACAACCGGAGCGATGCACATGAACATCCGTACCCGTCGCTGGCTCGCGTTCCGCGTGGCGGCCGCCACCTTCGGCCTGGTGCTCGCGCTGGGGGCGGTGGCCAAGGACGCGCAGCTGCTCAACGTGTCCTACGACCCCACCCGCGAGCTGTACCGCGACTTCAACGAGGCCTTCGCCAAGCACTGGCAGGCGACCAAGGGCCAGAAGGTCGCGATCGAGACCTCGCATGGCGGGTCGGGCAAGCAGGCCCGCGCGGTGATCGACGGGCTGGAAGCCGACGTCGTCACCCTTGCGCTGGCCTACGACGTCGATTCGATCGCCGAGCGCGCCAAGCTGTTCCCGGCCAACTGGCAGAAGCGCCTGCCGGAGAACAGCGCGCCCTACACCTCGACGATCGTGTTCCTGGTGCGCAAGGGCAACCCGAAGGGCATCCGCGACTGGCCGGACCTGCTCAAGTCGGGCGTGTCGGTGATCACGCCCAACCCGAAGACCTCCGGTGGCGCGCGCTGGAACTACCTCGCCGCCTGGGCCTACGGCCTGAAGATCTTCAAGGGCGACGAAGCCAAGACCCGCAACTTCGTCACCGCGCTGTTCCGCAACGTCCCGGTGCTCGACACCGGCGCGCGCGGCGCGACCACCACGTTCGTCCAGCGCGGCATCGGCGACGTGCTGCTGGCCTGGGAGAACGAGGCATTCCTCTCGATCGAGGAACTGGGTCCGGACAAGTTCGACATCGTCGTGCCCTCGCTGTCGATCCTGGCCGAGCCACCGGTGGCGCTGGTCGACAGGAACGTCGACAAGCACGGCACCCGCGAGGTCGCGCAGGCCTACCTGCAGTACCTGTACTCGCCCGAAGGGCAGCGCATCGCGGCCAGGCACTACTACCGCCCGCGCCATCCGCAGCACGCGGACCCGGCCGACGTCGCGCGCTTCCCGAAGGTGGAGCTGGTGACCATCGAAGGGGTGTTCGGCTCCTGGGCCGCGGCGCAGAAGAAGCACTTCGCCGATGGCGGCGAATTCGACCAGTTGCAGGCGAAGAAGTGACCGGCTGACCCTCGACGGAGCACGCAGATGGCACGAACGGGCAAGTGGTCGCGATGGATGGCGACGGTGGCGCTGGCGCTGGCGGCCGGCAATGCCAGCGCCGCCGACGTCGAGCTGCTCAATGCGTCCTACGACGTCGCGCGGGACGTCTACCGGGACCTCAACCCGGCGTTCGTCGCGCACTACCGCGGCGAAACCGGCAGGACGGTCACCATCGCCCAGTCCCATGGCGGCTCGAGCAAGCAGGCCCGCGCGGTGATCGACGGGCTGGAGGCCGACGTGCTCACCATGAACAACCCGCTGGACATCGACCAGGTCGCCAGGGCCGGCCTGCTGCCCCCGGGCTGGGCCGGGCGCCTGCCCAACGCCAGCGCGCCGTCGTGGTCGGCGATCCTGTTCCTCGTGCGCAAGGGCAACCCGAAGGGGATCCGCGACTGGGGCGACCTGGTACGGCCCGGGGTGGCGGTGATCCTGCCCAACCCGAAGACCTCGGGCAACGGACGCTACAGCTACCTGGCCGGCTGGGAGTGGGCCCGGCGTGCCGGCGGCGGCGCCGATGCGGCCGGCGAGGCCTACGTGCGCAAGCTGTTCGCCAACGTGCCGGTGCTCGATACCGGCGGCCGCGGTGCCACCAGCACGTTCGTGCAGCGGGGCATCGGCGACGTGCTGCTGACCTTCGAGAACGAGATCGCGCTGCTCCGGGCCGAACTGGGGGCCGCCGACTACGAGGTGGTCGTGCCTTCGCTGACGGTGCGCGCCAACAACCCGGTCGCGGTGGTCGACCGGGTGGCGGCGAAGCACGGCACCGCCGGACTCGCCAACGCCTACCTGCAGTACCACTACAGCGCGGCCGCGCAGGAGATCTTCGCGAAAAATTACCTGCGCCCGGTGGATGATGCCGTGCTCAGGCGGCATGCGGCCGCTTTCCCGGAACTCAACGTCTTCAGCGTGGAGGCGGCCTTCGGCGGATGGCCCCAGGCGCAGAAGCGGCACTTCGCCGACGGCGGCGTGTTCGACCGGATCTACTCGCAACGATGACCCGAAGTACCGCTCTCGAACTCGATGCACGCAGCGCGCCGCCTCCGGGCGGCGTGCCCGTGCGTGGCCGCCGGCGTCGCGTGGTCCCGGGTTTCGGCTTGAGCCTGGGCTACACCATGGCCTGGCTGGGCCTGATCGTGCTCATCCCCCTGGTCGGCCTGTTCGTGCATTCCGCCCAGCTGGGCCCCGAAGGCCTGTGGCGGATATGGACCGAGCCGCGCGTGCTGGCGGCGCTGAAGATCAGCTTCGGCACCGCGCTGGCGGCCGCCGCGTTCAATGCGGTGATGGGTACGCTGGTGGCGTGGGTGTTCGTGCGCTACCGCTTTCCCGGCCGGCGCCTGTTCGACGCGATGATCGACCTGCCGTTCGCATTGCCCACCGCGGTGGCCGGCATCGCCCTGACCGCGCTGTATGGGCCGAACGGCTGGATCGGCCGCTGGCTGGAGGCGGTCGGGATCAAGGTCGCCTATACCCCGCTGGGCATCACCGTGGCGCTGGTATTCATCGGCCTGCCGTTCGTGGTGAGGGTCGTGCAGCCGGTGCTGGCCGAAGTCGAGCGCGAGCTGGAGGAAGCCGCCGCCACCCTCGGCGCCGGTCGCTGGCAGACCGTGCGCCGCGTGGTGCTGCCCGCGCTGTGGCCGGCGGTGCTGGCAGGGTTCGCCCTGGCCTTCGCCCGCGGGGTGGGCGAGTACGGGTCGGTGATCTTCATCGCCGGCAACATCCCGCAGGTGTCGGAGATCGCGCCGCTGCTGATCACGATCAAGCTCGAGGAATTCGATTACGCGGGCGCCACGGCCATCGCGGCGGCGATGCTGCTGCTGTCGTTCGCGCTGCTGCTGCTGATCAATACCCTGCAGGCGCGCATCGCGCGCGGCGAACGCAGGGGAGGAGGCTGACATGGTCGATGTCGCGGGCGGCGTCCTCTCCGCCAGTCCGGTGGAAACAGGCGTGGTGCCGGGGCAGGCGCGCAGCGCGGTCCGCCACGCTTCGCCCACCACCGAGCCGCGCTGGGTGCAGTGGCTGTTGATCGGCGCCGCGTTGCTGTTCCTGCTCTCCTTCCTCCTGCTGCCGCTGGTGCTGGTGTTCACCGAGGCGCTGCGTGGCGGCGTGCAGGCGTTCCTGCGCGCGGTCAGCGAACCGGATGCGCTGGCGGCGGTGAAGCTGACCCTGCTGGTCACCGGCATCGTGCTGCCGCTCAACCTGGTGTTCGGCGTCGCCGCGGCGTGGGCGGTATCCAAGCACGAGTTCCCGGGCAAGCGCTGGCTGGTGACGCTGATCGACCTGCCGTTCGCGGTCTCGCCGGTGGTGGCCGGCCTGGTCTTCGTGCTGATCTTCGGCGCGCAGGGCTGGGCCTATCCGCTGGTGGACGAGGGCTGGCGGCTGTCGCTGCCGCTGCTGGGCGAGGTCCACCTGCAGCTGCCGAAGGTCATCTTCGCCCTGCCGGGCATCGTGCTGGCCACGATCTTCGTGACCTTCCCGTTCATCGCCCGCGAACTGATGCCGCTGATGGAGCAGCAGGGCGCGGACGAGGAGCTGGCGGCGCTGAGCCTGGGTGCCACCGGCTGGCAGACGTTCTGGCGCGTGACCCTGCCCAACATCCGCTGGGCGCTGCTGTACGGCGTGCTGCTGTGCGGCGCGCGCGCGATGGGCGAGTTCGGCGCGGTATCGGTCGTGTCCGGCCATATCCGCGGACGCACCAACACGCTGCCGTTGCACGTGGAGATCCTCTACAACGAGTACGCCTACAGCGCCGCGTTCGCCGCCGCGTCGCTGCTGGCCCTGAGCGCACTGGTGACCCTGGTGCTGAAGACCTGGCTGGAGTGGCGCCACGGCGAGTCGCTGGCCGCCAACCACCGCCACTGAGGACGAGACGACATGGGCATCCGCATCGAACACCTGCACAAGCGCTTCGGCACATTCGCCGCGCTGGACGGCATCGACCTGGAGGTAAGGAAGGGCGAACTGCTGGCGCTGCTGGGGCCCTCGGGTTCGGGCAAGACCACGCTGCTGCGCGTGATCGCCGGCCTGGAGCATCCGGACGGCGGGCGCGTGCTGTTCGGCGGCGAGGATGCCACCCAGCTGAGCGTCCAGGAACGCAAGGTGGGGTTCGTGTTCCAGCACTACGCGCTGTTCCGGCACCTGACCGTGGCCGACAACATCGGCTTCGGGCTGAAGGTCCGGCGGGGGCCTGAACGCTGGCCGGCGGCGAAGATCGCCGCGCGGGTGGAGGAACTGCTGTCGCTGGTGCAGCTGCAAGGCCTGGGCGGGCGCTATCCGGCGCAGCTGTCCGGCGGCCAGCGCCAGCGGGTGGCGCTGGCGCGCGCGCTGGCGATCGAGCCGCGCGTGCTGCTGCTGGACGAGCCGTTCGGCGCGCTCGACGCCCAGGTGCGACGCGACCTGCGCGGCTGGCTGCGCCAGCTGCACGAGCGCACCGGGCTGACGACGGTGTTCGTCACCCATGACCAGGAAGAGGCACTGGAACTGGCCGACCGCGTGGCGATCCTCAACCGGGGACGGATCGAGCAGCTGGCCACGCCGGCGGAAGCCTACGACCGGCCGTCGTCGCCGTTCGTGTATTCCTTCGTCGGCGCGGTGAACCGGTTGCGCGGACGCCGCAATGGCGACCGCATCGAAGTCGCCGGGCTGGCGTTGCCCGCCGCCGGGATCGGCGCCGGCGAGGGCGAGCTGGACCTGTATGTGCGTCCTGAAGACCTCAAGATCGCCGAGGGCGGCTGGGAGGCGACCGTGGTGGGCAGCCAGCGCAGCGGGCCGCGGCTGCGCGTGCGTGCGCGCTTGCATGGCGAGGAGCACGGCGAGGTCGAGGTGGAGTTGCCGGTGGAGGCCGAAGGCACCCATCCGCCAGGCAGCAGGGTCGGGCTGCTGCCCGTTCGGTTCGGGGCATTTCCAGCGGCGTGAGGGGTCGTATGTCCGCTGGATGTCCTGGGCGGACAGGGGCCGGGTCCCCGGGCGTCCGCCACTTGACGGTGGGCGATGTTGCATCGCAGTATCAGGCGGGTTAATTATTTGTGAAGCCGTGAGCGTGTTCGCGTAACGCGCCCCCGGTCCCGCCCGCAGCAGCCCCCCACCGACAGGAGATCCAGGATGAAGCCGTTCAAGCTCGCCGCTTCGCTCGCCGTTGTGCTGTCCGCCCTTCCGTTCGCCGCTTTCGCGCAGGACGCCGAGGAATCGCCGTTCACCTGGTCCGTCGCCGGTGTCTCCGACTACGTGTGGCGCGGCGTGTCCCAGACCGACGAGGACCCGACCCTGCAGGCGGGCGTCACCTATTCGCACGATTCCGGCTTCTATGTCGGCACCTGGGGTTCGGGCGTGGACTTCGGCCCGGGCGACCCGAGCGTCGAGATCGACGGCTTCGTCGGCTACAACGTCGATTTCAGCGACGCGGTCAACTTCGACGTCATGGTCAACCGCTACATGTACCCGGACGCGGGCGGGCTGAACTTCAACGAGCTGATCACCAAGACCACGTTCGTCGACACCTACGCGCTGACCGTGGCCTACAGCAACGACTTCGGTGGCACCGACGAGGATGCGTGGTACTTCAACGCCGGCGGCAGCTGGGAGTTGCCGAACGAATTCGGCCTCAGCGCCGGCGTCGGCTACAACATGACCGACGACGCGCTGGGCGACGACTACGTCGACTGGAACATCGGCGTGAACCGCAGCTGGGGCCTGTTCACCGCGGGGCTGGCCTACGTCGGTACCGACGGCAGCGGCAAGGACATCTTCAGCGACCTCGCCGACGACCGCGTCGTGCTGACCCTCACCATCGGCAACTGACCTGCCGGGCCGGCGATGCCGGACGAAGAAAAAGGCGCCGGAGGGCGCCTTTTTCTTTTGCCCGCTCGCCCGGGATCAGGTCCAGCTCAGCACGACCTTGCCGGCCTTGCCCTGTTCCATCAGCTCGAAGCCATGCTGGAATTCGTCGATCGGCAGCTGGTGGGTCAGCACCTTGCCGAGCGGGAAGCCCGACAGCACCAGCTGGGTCATCTTGTACCAGGTCTCGTACATCTTGCGGCCGTAGATGCCCTGCACGGTCAGGCCCTTGAAGATGATCCGGTCCCAGTCGCAGCCGGCGCCCTTGGGCATGATCCCGAGCATGGCGATCTTGCCGCCGTGGTACATGCATTCGAGCATGTCGTTGAACGCGCGCGGATTGCCGCTCATCTCCAGGCCGACGTCGAAGCCTTCCATGTGCAGGTCGGCCATCACGTCCTTGAGCGACTGGTTGGCGACATTGACCACCCGGGTGGCACCCATGTCGGCCGCGAGCTTCAGGCGGAAGTCGTTGACGTCGGTGACGACCACGTTCCGCGCGCCGATGTGCTTGCAGATGCCGGCGGCAATGATCCCGATCGGGCCGGCGCCGGTGATCAGCACGTCCTCGCCGACCACGTCGAACTCCAGCGCGCAGTGCGCGGCGTTGCCGTAGGGGTCGAAGAACGCGGCCAGCTCCGAAGGGATCGGGTCGGGGATCGGCCACAGGTTGGAGGCCGGCATCACGATGTACTCGGCGAACGCGCCATCCCGGTTGACCCCGATCCCGACCGTGTGCGGGCACAGGTGCGGACGCCCGCCGCGGCAGTTGCGGCAGTGGCCGCAGACGATGTGGCCCTCGGCCGACACGCGCTGGCCGACCTTGTAGCCGGACACGCCCGGGCCCAGCTCGGCGACGCGGCCGACGAACTCATGGCCGATCACCAGGCCCGGCCTGATCGTGCGCTGGCTCCAGTCGTCCCACAGGTAGATGTGCAGGTCGGTGCCGCAGATCGCGGTCTTCTCGACCTTGATCAGCACCTCGTTCGGTCCCGGCCGGGGGACCGGCACCTCTTCCAGCCAGATGCCCTTGGCGGCTTCGCGCTTGACCAGCGCCTTCATGGTTGCGGACATCGTGGTGGGCCTGGCGGGAAAGGATCCATTATAGGTTGCCCGGGAAACCATCGCCTCGCGCCGGGGACCCTGCCGAAGGTCATGGGCCGGCGCCGGCCGGGCGGCCGCTAGAATCGGAAATCCTTTCAACTGGAACCGTGCCGATGCGCCCCAGCCTGCTGACCGCTTCCCTCCTGGCCGTGCTCGCCGTCCCCGCCGCCCGCGCGGGCGAGGGCATGTGGGTCCCGCAGCAGCTGCCGGAGATCGCCGGCCCGCTCAAGCAGGCCGGCCTGAAGCTGTCCCCGCAGCAGCTGTCGGACCTGACCGGCGACCCGATGGGCGCGGTGGTGGCACTGGGCGGCTGCACCGCCAGCTTCGTGTCCCCGGACGGCCTGGTGGTGACCAACCACCATTGCGCCTACGGCGCGATCCAGCTCAATTCGACGCCCGAGAACAACCTGATCCGCAACGGTTTCAATGCGCCGACACCGGCGGCCGAGGTCAGTGCCGGCCCGAACGCGCGGGTGTTCGTGCTCGACGAAATCACCGACGTGACGAAGGACGCCAGGGCGGCGATCGCGTCGGCGGGCACCGATGCGCTGGCCCGGACGAAGGCGCTGGAAGCGTTCGAGAAGAAGCTGATCGCCGAATGCGAGGCCGAGGCCGGTTTCCGGTGCCGCCTCTACAGCTTCTCCGGCGGCAACACCTACCGCCTGTTCAAGAACCTCGAGATCCGGGACGTGCGCCTGGCGTACGCACCCCCGGGCAGCGTCGGCAAGTTCGGCGGCGACATCGACAACTGGATGTGGCCGCGCCACACCGGCGACTTCGCCTTCTATCGCGCCTATGTCGGCAAGGACGGCAAGCCGGCCGCGTACTCGGCCGACAACGTGCCGTTCAAGCCCAAGCGCTGGCTGAAGATCGCCGACGAGCCGCTGGGCGAAGGCGACTTCGTGATGGTCGCCGGCTATCCCGGCTCGACCAACCGCTACGCGCTGGCGGCCGAGTTCGACAACACCGCGCAGTGGACCTATCCGACCATCGCGCGCCACTACAAGAACCAGATCGCCATGGTCGAGGTGGCGGGCAAGCAGGACCCGGAAATCCAGGTCCGCTATGCGAACACCATGGCCGGCTGGAACAACACCAGCAAGAATTACGAAGGCCAGCTCGAAGGCTTCAAGCGCATCGACGCGGCGGGGCAGAAGCATGCCGAGGAAGCGGCGGTGCTGGGCTGGCTGAAGGGGCAGGGCGCGCAAGGCGCCAGCGCGCTCGACGCGCACGCCAGGCTGGTCGCGCTGCTCGAGCAGTCCCGGGCCACGCGCGAACGCGACCTGGCCCTGGCGATGTTCAACAACACCGCCGTGCTCGGCGCGGCCACCCAGCTGTACCGCCTGTCGATCGAACGCGGCAAGCCCAACGCCGAGCGCGAGTCCGGCTACCAGGACCGCGACCTGCCGGCGATCGAGGGCGGCCTGAAGCAGCTGGAGCGCCGCTACGTGGCGGCGATGGACCGCCAGCTGCAGGAGTACTGGCTCAACGAATACCTCAAGCTGCCGGCCGGCCAGCGCGTGGCCGCGATCGACCAGTGGCTCGGCGGCAACGATGCCAAGGCGGTCAAGCGCGCGCTCGACCGGTTGGCCGGGACCCGGCTGGGCAGCACCGAGGAGCGCCTGAAGTGGCTGTCGGCCGATCGCGCCGCGTTCGAGGCCAGTACCGACCCGGCGATCCAGTACGCGGTGGCGGTGATGCCGACCCTGCTCTCGCTGGAACAGGAGCGCAAGACCCGAGCCGGCGAGAACCTGGCGGCGCGTCCGGTGTTCCTGCAGGCGCTGGCCGACTACAAGAAAAGCCAGGGCGAGTTCGTCTATCCGGACGCGAACCTCTCGCTGCGCATCACCTTCGGCAACGTCAAGGGCTACGTGCCGCGCGACGGCGTGAAGTACACGCCGTTCACCACGCTCGAAGGCGTGGCCGCCAAGGAAACCGGCGCGGATCCGTTCGACTCGCCCAAGGCGCTGCTGGACGCGGTCGCGGCGAAGCGCCACGGCGGCCTGGCCGACGAGCGGCTGGGGTCGGTGCCGGTGAACTTCCTGTCCGACCTCGACATCACCGGCGGCAATTCCGGTTCGCCGGTGCTCGACGCGAACGGCCGCCTCGTCGGCCTGGCCTTCGACGGCAACTGGGAGTCGGTGGCCTCCAACTGGGTGTTCGATCCGGCCATGACCCGGATGATCTCGGTCGACCAGCGCTACATGCGCTGGATCATGCAGGAGGTGTTCCCGGCGCCGCAGCTGCTCCGCGAGATGGGCGTCGCGCCGGCACGCTGATCCTTCGAAGCGCGGGTATCCTGGAAGGGCGCCGGCCGCTGCCGGCGCCCTTTTCCGTTGCCGCGGTTACCGAACGACGTTGCAGGCCGCGAGGGCGGGAGCGCACCCGGCGGGTTATGATTCGCCCCCCGTGCCGCGCCGGCCGGGATCCGTCACACCGGGGACTTCATGCGCATCCTGCTTGCCCGCCATGGCGAAACGCCGTGGAACGCCGAAGGCCGCTACCAGGGCCAGATCGACATTCCGCTTTCGCCGGTGGGCGAAGCCCAGGCCCGCGCGCTGGGCGAGCGCCTGCGCGACGTGCCGATCACCCGCGCGGTCGCTTCGCCGCTGTCGCGCGCGCGCCGCACCGCCGAGCTCGCGCTTGGCGAGTCGCGCGCGTCGATGCTGCAGCTGGAACCGGAAGTGCAGGAGATCGCCCACGGCGAGTGGGAAGGCCTGCTGGCCGGCGAGATCGGCGAGAAGGATCCGGCGCGACTGCGCGCCTGGCGCGAGGAACCGGACACGGTGCTGATGCCCGGCGGCGAATCGCTGCGCCAGGTGCTGGACCGTTCCTGGCGCGGCCTGGCCCGCGCCAGCGAAGGCCTGGGCGACGACGACACCCTGCTGCTGGTCGCGCACGACGCGGTCAACCGCGTGCTGCTGTGCCGGATCCTCGGCCTGCCGATCGGCAAGCTGTGGACCTTCCGCCAGGCGCCGACCACGCTCAACCTGCTCGAAGGCCCGGACGTGGAGAGCCTGGAAGTGGTGCGACTGAACGACTGCGCCCACCACACCCCGTTCTTCGGCGAGGCCAAGCACCGCGCGCTGTAGCCGGCGGGAGGTCGACATGTGGATGCCGGGTTGGATCCTTGCGCTGGCATTCCAGTCCATCACGCTGGCCGGGACCACCGGCGGGGATGTGCAGCGCCTGGTGATGATCGCAGGGGGCGGAGACAAGGTGGTGCCGGTCGCCGACGTCGACAGCCCGCCCTGGCCGCAGCAGACCGCGATCGAATGGCCGTCGGACGATCTCTACCGGCGTGGCCAGGGCGGCACCGTGATCTTGCGCCTGGTCATCGACAAGCACGGAATGCCGGCCCGGGTGGCGATCGAGCGCTCGTCGGGAGTCGACCTGCTGGACCTGACCGCATTGGCCGCGGCCGCGGCGGGCTGGCGTTACACACCCGCCACCGCCAAAGGGCGGGACGTGGCCTCTGAAGCGCTGCAACCGGTCACGTTCGAGATCCCGCCGCATTACGCGCTCGGCCGGACCACGGGACGCACCCGCGATGCCTGGTTCGAGCGGAGACGCTCGGGCCAGGCCGCGCGGCCGCCCGCCGACGCCCGCGGCTTCGTTCCGGACGTGGTCGACGACGATTGCCCGATCGGCGTGGAGACCATTGACCAGGCGGCGGCGATGCTGGAGCGCCACGGCTTCCGCACCCGCGATCCGTCTGCGGACGCGGCGGCGCTGCACGTGCTGCGTGACGAGGAGGGGTACAGCGAGTGGGTGCTCTCGCCCCCGCTTCCGGACGACACGCGGGTGCTGGTGCGTCGCAGGATGGTGGGTGACGCCGAACGCAGCTGGATGGTCCAGAGCATGCTGTGCGAGGGCCCCCCGCAGCGGTGCACCGCGGTCCGCGAGCGGATCGCGCGTGGCGGGGCACGTCGGCAGCGGATGGGCGGGCCGTATCCTGTGCCTCCTTCCGCCGGAGCCGTGCCATGAGGAACATGCCGGAGCAGGGCGCCCAGCTGCAGGACTGGCTCGCCTTCATCGAGCACCAGCATCCCAGCGCCATCGCGATGGGCCTTGGGCGCGTGCGCGAGGTGGCCGGGCGGCTGGGGCTGGAACGGCCCGCCGCGCAGGTCATCACCGTCGCCGGCACCAACGGCAAGGGTTCGACGGTGGCCTTCATCGAGGCCATCGCGCGTGCCGGCGGCTGGACGGTCGGCGCCTACACCTCGCCGCACCTGCTGCGTTACAACGAGCGCGTGCGCATCGGCGGGGAGGACGCGTCCGACGAAGCGCTCGGGGAGGCCTTCGCCGCAGTCGAGGCGGTGCGCGGAGGCACCCCGCTGACCTACTTCGAATACGGCACGCTGGCGGCGCTGTGGCTGTTCCAGCGCAGCCGCCTGGACCTGGCGGTGCTGGAAGTGGGGCTGGGCGGTCGGCTGGATGCGGTGAACCTGGTCGATGCGGACGTGGCCGTCATCACTACCGTCGACATCGACCACACCGACTGGCTCGGCAGCGATCGCGAATCGATCGGCCGCGAGAAGGCCGGCATCGCCCGGGCCTGGAAACCGCTGGTGCTGGGCGAGGTCGATCCGCCCTCCAGCGTGCTGCGCCATGCCTACGCGATCGGCGCCAATGCCATCCGCCTGGGCAGCGATTTCTTCCACGAGCCGGTGGACGCGTCGCACTGGCGCTGGCGCGAGGTCGGCGCCGAACTGCTGCTGCCGGCGCCGCAGCTTTCCGCGCCGGCCCAGCGGGGCAATGCCGCCACCGCGATCGCCGCCCTGCGCGCACTGCCGCAGCCGCCGTCCGACGCGGCGTTCGCGCCCGGGGTGGCCGCCGCGAGCCTGCCCGGTCGCCTGCAACGCTTCGAACGCGACGGCATCGAGGTGGTGGTCGACGTGGCCCACAATCCCCAGGCCGCGCGCGAGCTCGGCGCTTGGCTGGCCGCGCATCCGGCGGCGGGCGCGACGGCGGTGGTGTTCGCCGCGCTGGCCGACAAGGACGCCGCGACGATGGTGGCCGCGCTGGGCAGCGGCGTGGCCCGCTGGCACCTGGCCGGCCTGGAGGATGCCGCGCGGGGCCAGGGCGTGGACGCGTTCGCCGCGCGCCTGGCCGGGACCGTCGCCGACGCAGGCAGCCGCGACGCGGGCGTGGCCGACGCGCTGCGGCGTGCCGTGGCAGAGGCCGTCCCCGGAGACCGCGTGCTGGTGTTCGGGTCCTTCCATACCGCCGCCGCCGCGATCACGACGATGCGTTCAGGCCGTTGACGGTCCGGCTGCGCGATCGCGTCCTATAATTGCCGCCGTTCCCGCCGCGCCTGCGAGCCGAATGGATACCCAGCTGAAACAACGCCTGATCGGCGGCGCCGTGCTGGTCGCACTGGCGGTCATCTTCCTGCCCATGCTGGTCCAGGGACCGGCCCCCGACAGCGGCGTCGCCGACGTATCGACCCGCGTGCCCGACGCACCGGGCGGCGAGTACGAGACCCGCGAACTGTCCCTGGATCCGCAGGCCGCGGCACAGCCTGCCTTGCCGGCGCCCGCCGCGACAGGCCCCGCGACGGCACCTGTGACGGCGTCCGCGCCGGCTGCCGCCGCGCCGGCCGCCGCCGATCCGGCAGTGGCCGCCGGGCAGTGGGCGGTCACGTTCGGCGCGTATGCCAGCGAGCGTGATGCGCAGGCGGTGCTGACGCGCCTGCGCCAGGCCGGGTTGCCCGGTTTCAGCGAGCAGGCCACCGTCAACGGTCGACAGGCCTGGCGCGTGCGCGTCGGTCCGTACGCCGACCGCGCCCTGGCCGAGGCCGGGCGGCTGCAGGCGGTGAGGATCCGCAGCGACGTGAACGCGCAGGTCATCGCCCTCGATGCCGCGGGCGACGGTGCTGCGGCGCCCGCCGCGGCGGCACCGACCGCGGCCACGCCCGCTGCGGCGACGCCGGCCGCGTCCTCCAGCCAGGCCGCGCCGGCTCCGCCTGCCGCATCCGTGCGTACCGAAGCGCTGCCTCCGGAACCGGTGCCGGCGCGCCCGGCCACCCCGCCGCAACCGCGTCCGGCCGCCAGCGCGGCGGCCACCCAGCCTGCGCCCGCCACGCCCAAGCCGGCCGCGGCCGCGCCTTCGACCGCCGCTGCGACCTCCACGCCTGCCGCGCCGGCCGCCGCGAGCGTGGGCTTCGCGGTGCAGATGGGCGCCTTCGCCAGTGCCGCCGAGGCCGGCGCGCTGCGCGACCGGCTGCGTGCGGCCGGCTTCAGCGCGGTCGTCCAGCCGGTGCGCACCGACAAGGGCACGCTGAACCGGGTCCGGGTTGGCCCGGTATCCACGCGCGCCGAGGCCGAGCAGCTGAAGTCCCGCCTGGCCGGCGGATTCGGCGCGGGCATGGTGGTGCCGCACCCGTGAGGCACGCTGACGACGTGCCGAGGCGGTGCGCCGGATGGAAATGATCGACCTGGTGTTGCTGGCGGTGCTGGCGGCGTCGGCGCTGCTGGGTGCCGTGCGCGGGTTCGTCGGCGCGGTCGCCTCGCTGGTCGCCTGGTTCGGCGCGGGCTGGTTCGCGTTCCGCTACGGCGCCGAGATGGCGTTCCTGTTCAGCGGCGACGGCCAGCCCGGCGCCACCGAGCTGCTCGCCGCGTACGCCATCTCCTTCATCGCCGTGCTCGTGCTGGTCAGCCTGGTCGGATGGGTGATGCGCAAGCTGGTGCACTCGGTCGGCCTGTCGGGCGTGGATCGCGCGCTGGGCCTGCTGCTGGGCCTGGTCCGCGGCCTGCTGGTCGCCTGCATGCTGGTGCTGGTGATGGCGTTCAGCAGCCTGCCGCAGGACCCGGCGTGGACGCGTTCGCGGCTGGTGCCGGTGCTGGCCCCCGGGGCGCAGTGGCTGGCGCGCTGGCTGCCCGACTGGGCCGTTCAGGAGCTGGATTTTGGCAACGGCCGGCCGAGCGGGGATAATGCGCTCCTCGAAGGCGCCGGCGCCGTGGTCGAAAAGGTCACCGGGGCGCTGCCCGTTCCGGTCGACGAGCGCGCAAGCCCACCCGGCGCGGAGCCGCCACCCCCGTCAACCCCCGGTCAGTGAGACCGTAGCGGAGATTTCCGGATCATGTGCGGCATCGTCGGAATCGTCGGCAACCAGAACGTTGCCGGTCAGCTCTATGACGGGCTGACCGTCCTCCAGCACCGCGGCCAGGATGCCGCCGGCATCGCCACCGCCGACGGCACCCGGCTGCGCGTGCACAAGGACAACGGCCTGGTCCGCGACGTGTTCAACGCCAAGGCGATGAGCGTGCTGGAAGGACGCGTGGGCATCGCTCACTGCCGCTATCCGACCGCCGGCTCCGAAGGCATGGACGAGGCGCAGCCGTTCTACGTCAACTCGCCGTACGGCATCGCCCTGTCGCACAACGGCAACCTGATCAACACCGAGGCGCTGCGCGAGCAGGTGTTCGCCCAGGACCGCCGCAACATCAACACCGGTTCGGACAGCGAAGTGCTGCTGAACGTGTTCGCGCACGAGCTCGACACCCAGCGCACGCTCTCGCCGGAGGCGGCGATCCGCGCGGTGGCCGGCGTGCACCGGCGGGTCAAGGGCGGCTACGCGGTGGTCAGCGTGGTGCTGGGCCTGGGCCTGGTCGCGTTCCGCGATCCGCACGGCATCCGCCCGCTGGTGCTGGGCCGGCGCGAACACAACGAGGGGATCGAGTACATCGTCGCCTCCGAGTCGGCCGTGCTGGACATCCTCGGCTTCGAGCGCATGCGCGACGTGATGCCGGGCGAGGCGCTGGTCATCACCCCGCGCGGCGAGCTGTTCAGCGAGGTCGTCGCCGAGCCGGCCGAGCAGGCGCCGTGCATCTTCGAATACGTGTACTTCGCCCGCCCGGACTCGATGATCGACAACGTGTCGGTGCACAAGGCGCGCATGCGCATGGGCGTGAAGCTGGGCGAGAAGATCCTGCGCCTGCGCCCGGACCACGACATCGACACGATCATTCCGATCCCGGACACCTCGCGCGACGCGGCGCTGGAGATCTCCAACGTGCTCGGGGTGAAGTACCGCGAGGGCTTCATCAAGAACCGCTACGTCGGCCGCACCTTCATCATGCCGGGCCAGGGCGAGCGGGTGAAATCGGTGCGGCGCAAGCTCAACCCGATCCACCTGGAGTTCCGCAACCGCGTGGTGCTGCTGGTGGACGACTCGATCGTACGGGGCACCACCAGCCAGCAGATCGTGCAGATGGCCCGCGACGCCGGCGCGCGCAAGGTGTACCTGGCCAGCGCCGCGCCGCCGGTGCGCCACCCGAACATCTACGGCATCGACATGCCCTCGGCCGACGAGTTGATCGCGCATGGCCGCAGCATCGAGGAGATCGAGAAGCAGCTCGGCTGCGACTGGCTGATCTACCAGGACCTGGAGGACCTCGAGGCGGCGGTGCGCGAGGGCAACCCGGACCTGGGCCGCTTCGACTCCTCGTGCTTCGACGGCGACTACGTCACCGGCATCGATCCGGGCTATTTCGAGCGGATCCAGCAGATGCGCTCGGACGAGGCCAAGCGCAAGCGCCGCGCGTCCTGACCGGCGCGCTGCCTTCGCGGCTGCAGCGGTAGGGGCCCGGATGGATTCGCTGTTCGCCGCCGCACGTCAGTGCCTGGATACCGCCGATCCGGCGGAGAAGGCCGCGCTGGCACGGCGCCATGCCGCCGCGTTCGCCCGCGGCGAGCTGCACATTCCGGCCGACGCGCCGCCGCCGGGCCCGATCCGCATGCCGGGGCGTCCACCACGGCCGCGGCTGGTGCATCCGCGCGAGCTGCCGCGGCGTGGACTGGGCAGCGACGAGGGCCGGGCCGCCTTCCTGCATGCGATCGCCCACATCGAACTCAACGCGATCGACCTGGCCTGGGACGCGGTCTACCGGTTCCGCGGCCTGCCGGCGGACTTCTACCGCGACTGGGTGCAGGTGGCCGACGACGAGGCGCGCCATTTCGTGATGCTGCGCGAACGGCTGCGCGAGTTCGGCCGCGACTACGGCGACTTCGATGCGCACAACGGGCTGTGGGAAATGACCGAGAAGACCGCGCACGATGGCCTCGCGCGGATGGCGCTGGTGCCGCGCGTACTCGAGGCGCGTGGCCTGGACGTGACCCCGGGGATGATCGAGCGCCTGCGCACGCTCGGCGACATGCGCACGATCGGGATCCTGCAGGTGATCCTCGACGAGGAGGTGGCGCACGTGGCTGCCGGTTCGCGGTGGTATCGCTGGTACTGCGAGCGCGCCGGCGTCGAGCCGCGCGCGCGCTTCCGGGAACTGCTGCGCGAGTACGCCGGTGGCTACCTGCACGGCCCGTTCAACATCGAAGCCCGGCTGATGGCCGGGTTCGACGAGGAGGAACTGGTGGCGTTGCAGGCGGCCGAGGCGGAAGCGCGGGCCGGCGGCTGAGGCCGTCCGCGCGCGCAGGCTACAGCGGAAGCCCTTCTAGGCGGTACGAGCCCGGCTGCACCCGCAGCACCGATCCCTGTTCGTACCAGTCGCCCAGCACGATCCGCCGGCAATCACGCCCGCCGGCCTGGAGCGCGTGGATCGCCGGCCGGTGCGTGTGGCCGTGGATCAGCGTGGATACGCCGAAGCGGGCGAGCGTGGCGTCCACCGTGGACGCGGTCACGTCGGTGACGGTCTCGAAGGCACCGCGATCGCCCGCGATCATTTCGCGCTGGCGCGCCATGCTCGCCTGGCGTGCCTGCTCGGCGAAGGCCACGCGCGCGGCGAGCGGACGGGCGAGGAACGCCTGGCGCCAGGCCGGATCTCGGGTCTGCGTCCGGAATGCCTGGTAGGCGGTGTCCTCGGTGCAGAGCAGGTCGCCATGCATCAGCAGCACCGGTTCGCCGTACAGCGACACCACGGCCGGATCGGGAAGCAGGCGCATGCCGGCGCGCAGCGCGTACTGGTGCCCCACCAGGAAGTCGCGGTTGCCATGGATGAAATGGACAGGCACGCCCGCTTCGGCGACGCCACGAACCCCGGTGGCCACCTGCGCACCCGATTCGGACGGGTCGTCATCCCCGACCCAGGCTTCGAACAGGTCGCCGAGGAGATAGAGCGCGTCGGCCCGGCGGCCCTCGTCGTGCAGGAAGCGCAGGAACAGGTCGGTGACCCGGGGGCGCGACGGGTCCAGGTGCAGGTCGGAAACGAAAAGCGTGGTCATGCGCCGATTGTAGGGCCGATGGCCGGCCGGGGCCGTGTCTCCAGGGGGCAGACCGGCGGTCCGTGCCGGTGGAGTGGCCGGACCGGGGTAAAATCGCCGGATTCCATTGTCCCTGAGCCGTCCCGTCCCATGACCTGCCGCACCCGCTTCGCCCCGAGTCCCACCGGCTACCTGCACATCGGCGGCGCGCGCACCGCGCTGTATTGCTGGCTGGAGGCGCGCCACCGCGGCGGCGATTTCATCCTGCGCATCGAGGACACCGACCGCGAGCGCAGCACCCAGGCCGCGATCGACGCGATCCTGGAGGCGATGGACTGGCTGGGCCTGGACTACGACGAAGGCCCCGTTTACCAGACGCAACGCATCGACCGCTACCGCGAGGTCGCCGAGCAGCTGGTCGCCCAGGGCAAGGCCTATTACGCCTACGAGACCCGCGAGGAGCTCGATGCGATGCGCGAGGCGGCGATGGCCAGGCAGGAGAAGCCGCGTTACAACGGCGCCGCGCGCGAGGCTGGCCTGCCGCATCGCGACGATCCCAACCGCGTCATCCGCTTCAAGAACCCGCTCGACGGCGTGGTCGCCTTCGACGACCTGATCAAGGGCCGCATCGAGATCGCCAACAGCGAGCTCGACGACATGGTGATCTTCCGCCCGGACGGCTATCCGACCTACAACTTCGCGGTCGTCGTCGACGACTGGGACATGGGCATCACCGAGGTCATCCGCGGCGACGACCACATCAACAACACCCCGCGCCAGATCAACATCTACGAGGCGCTGGGCGCGCCGGTGCCGAAGTTCGCGCACATGCCGATGATCCTGGACGAGCAGGGCGCCAAGCTGTCCAAGCGCACGGGCGCGGCCGACGTCATGCAGTACAAGGACGCCGGCTACCTGCCGCACGCGCTGGTCAACTACCTGGCGCGGCTGGGCTGGTCGCATGGCGACCAGGAGATCTTCAGCCGTGCCGAACTGGTGGACCTGTTCGACGTGAGGAACGTCAACTCCAAGGCCGCGCGCCTGGACATGGCCAAGCTGGGCTGGGTCAACCAGCACTACCTGAAGACGGACGACCCGGCGACGATCGCGCCGCAGCTGGTGTACCAGCTGGAGAAGCTCGGCGTCGACGCCGCCGCCGGCCCGGCGCCGGTGGACGTGGTGGTCGCGCTGCGCGAGCGCGTGCAGACGCTGAAGGAGATGGCCGAGAAGGCGGTGGTCTGGTACGTGCCGCTCGAGGCCTACGACGAGGCCGCGGTGGCCAAGCACCTGAAGGCCGGCGCCGATGCGCCGCTGGCCAAGGCACGCGAACGGCTGGCCGCGCTGCCGCAGTGGACCGTGGAGGGCGTGTCGGCGGCGCTGCACGATGCCGCCGCCGCGCTGGAACTGGGCATGGGCAAGGTCGCCCAGCCGCTGCGCGTGGCGATCACCGGCAGCCAGGTCAGCCCCGACATCTCCTACACCGTATACCTTGCCGGCCGCGACGAGGCCTTGAAACGCATCGACGCGGCGCTTATCAAGGTAGCGAAGGCCTGAGTCCACGGAGCCCGCGATGTCCGCCACCCACACGTGCACCGATCCGCACCACCACGTGGACGGCGCCGATGCGTTCGTCCACGCGGTGGAGCGCGCGTGCAACGAACGCGGGCTGCGGCTGACCCCGATCCGGGCCAACGTGCTGCGCCTGATCGCCGATGCCGGCAAGCCGGTGAAGGCCTACGAACTGCTGGAGAAGGTCCGCGAGGGCAAGGGCGCCGGTGCCGACGCGCCGCCCACCGTCTACCGCGCGCTGGACTTCCTGATGGCCAACGGCTTCGTGCACAAGCTCGAATCGGTCAACGCCTTCGTCGCCTGCCACCATCCCAACAGCGCCCAGCACTCGGTGCCGTTCCTGATCTGCGACCGCTGCCACAGCGCGGTGGAACTGGAGGACAGCGAGGTGGTCACCCAGCTGGAATCGCGGGCCAAGGCGCTGGGCTTCCAGCCGCAGGCGCAGACCCTGGAAGTCCACGGGCTGTGCGCGCGCTGCGCCGCCCAGTAACGGCCGCAGGCGTCAGATCCCGAGGAAGCGGAACGGCTCGGCCGGCACGAACCGGTCGCTGGTGTCGCCGGCGAACACGTTGCGCTGGTCCGGGCCCAGGTCGAGCCTGCGTACGCCGCCGGCCGGGCTGAAATCGATCCTGTTCAGGTCGACCCAGAACGTGTTGGGGGTCAGTGCCGATTCGAAGAAGTAGAGCATGCGCGTGTGGTCGGCCACCGTCCGCCAGCGCGTGGACGAGATGTTGGGCTGGTCTGGCGTGGTGATGCCGTAGGGCACCGACGCATTGCGGATCACGCCGAACACGCTGGCCAGCGCCTCCACCGGATCCTCGCTCTTCGGGATGGCGTTGACGTAGAACGAGGCGCGCGCGAAGCGGTCGGAGGCGCGGTTGGTGCCGGGCAGCATCACGGTGCCGCCGATCTGCTTCCAGTACTCGTTGAGCGCCAGCTGCTGGTCGAAGGTCGGCGAATTGGTCATCACCTGGTACTGGCGGCCATGGTGGATCACCTGGCGGCCGTCGATGTACTCGATGATCGCGCTGTCGCCGGTGGCGTCGGACATCGACAGGTGCAGGGTGGCCAGGCGGTCCTCGCCGGGCGTCCTGTCGGTGACGACGATGAAGGGTTCCTTCTCCAGCGCCGCGACCGCTTCGGCCACCGTGGCGAAGTTGTCGAGCACGTACTGCGCCCACAGCGAGATCGCCAGCGCCGGCGTGTCCTCGCGCGGCTCGGGATATTGGGACTCGACCAGCCACAGCAGCTGGGTGGCCAGGCCCTTCTCGTTCATGCCGTCGGTGGTGGACACGTCGTATCCGGAGGCGATCACGCTGCCGTACTTCGAGGTCCACTCCACCGAGTGCGGGCCGCCCTGTCCGCTGCGCACGCTGCCGCGGGGCAGGATCCACAGGTTGGTGCCGACATCCACCTTCCAGTCCATGGAGCGCGCGGTGATGACGTCGCCGTTGGCGCCCAGGTAGACCGCCCGGGTGCAGGCGTCGGCGTGGACGCCAGCGAAGGAGGCGGCGACCAGGGCGGCGGTCGCCAGAACACGGACTGCCCGGATGCGCATGTCGTTCCCCGTGGTGACCGCGTCGCGGTCGGCAGGGCCAGTCTAGCCCCGCGAGGCGACCGCGCCGCGTACGATCAGGCCGTGGCCGGGCGGGAGGCCGGCCGCGACTCGCGCACGGGGACATGCGCCAGCGCGGCGACGAGCGCCAGGCCCATGTCGGCGTACCACATCCAGGCATAGCTGCCGGAGCGCTCCAGCGCGATGCCGCCCAGCCAGGCGCCGAAGAACCCGCCGACCTGGTGCGAGAGCAGGGTCAGGCCGAACAGCGTGCCCAGGTAGCGCGGCCCGAACAGCTTGCCGACCAGCCCGGCGGTAGGCGGTACGGTGGCCAGCCAGGTGAAGCCCAGGCCCGCGGCGAACAGGTAGAAGGTCAACGCGGTCTTCGGCGCGAGCAGGAACAGCGCGATCAGCAGCGCGCGGCTGGCGTACATCGCCGCCAGGATCCATTTCATGCGGATGCGCTCGCCGAGCTTGCCGGCCAGCAGGCTGCCGGCGATGTTGAACAGCCCGATCAGCGCGATCGAAACCGCCGACACGCTGGCCGGCAGGCCGCACAGCGCGACTTCGCCCGGCAGGTGCGTGACCAGGAACGCCACGTGCACGCCACAGGTGAAGAAGCCCAGGTGCAGCAGCCAGTAGCTGCGGTCGCGAAGCGCGACGCCGAGCTGGTGGCGCAGGCCGCGGTCCTCGATGCCTTCGTGCGCGAGCGGCGCCTCTCCCGGACGGCGTCGGAACAGCCGGGCCAGCGGCACGGTCAGCAGCGAGGTCGCGGCCATGCCCAGCATCGCCACGGTCCAGCCGGCCGCGCCGATCACCAGTTGCAGCAGCGGCGCGAACACGAACTGTCCGAGCGAGCCGCCGGCGTTGATGAAACCGGCGGCGAACGAACGGCGCTCCGCCGGCAGGCGTCCGGCGGTGGCGCCGATGAGGATCGAGAAGCTCCCGGCGCCGGCGCCGGCCGCGGTCATCACGCCGAGGGTGAGCATCAATCCGGTGCCGGTCGGAAGGAGCGGGACCAGCGCCAGGCCAGCGGCGAGCAGCAGGCCGCCGGCGACCAGCACCGGTTCGGGCCCGTGCCGGTCTGCGATGGCGCCGAATACCGGCTGCACCGCGCCCCAGACGAACTGGCCGATCGCCAGGGCCAGGCTGATCGTCGCGATGCCGACGCCGGTGTCCAGGTGGATCGGGGCGACGAACAAGCCGGTGGTCTGGCGCGCGCCCATGGTCAGCATCAGCATGGCCGCGGCCGCCACGACCAGGCCGGTGCTGCCCGCGGCGCGCGCGGCGCTCACGGCTGGCGCTCCGCGGACAGCGCCGCGTCGAGCGCGTCGAGGTCGGCGTGCAGCCGGTCGCGGATGGCCGCGCCGAGCAGGGCGTCGACGCGCTGCTGGGCACGTCGCCAGAGCGGACGTGCGGTCTCCAGGCAGGCGCGCCCGGCGGCCGTGACCGACAGCACGCGCTGCCTCGGATCGGCACCGCGCGCCTCGTCGAGCCATCCCGCCCGCAGCAGCGGCTGGACGTTGCGGGTCAGCGTGGTCCGGTCCATGCCCAGCCGCGCCGCCAGCTCGCCCAGGGTCCGGGGCGTGCGCGCGTGGCGGAGGATCGAGTACTGGTTCACCCCCAGTCCGGAGGGTGCGAGCGCCTGGTCATAGAGCTGGGTCACCTGCCGGGCGGCGCGGCGCAGCCGGAAACAGGTGCAGGGCGAGGCATCGGCGGCGGGCATGGTGCGGCTCCGGTGGCGTGGCGCCATCATACGTGCATATGCACATATATGGCGCGCATGCGGGAAGGGCAGCGCCTGCGCGCTGCCCTTCCTGTCAGCAGCCCTGCGCCGGGGTCAGAACCAGGCGCGGACCCCGAACGCCACCGCCCGTCCAGGCAGCGGCGCGTACTCGCGCAGCAGCGAGGTATGCGGCCGGACCTCCCTGTCGCCGAGGTTGTTGCCGTCGAGGAACACTTCCCAGCTGTTCCCGGAGCTGCGGTCCCAGCGATAGGCCAGGTGCGCGTCCACCAGCGTATAGCCCGGGCTCGGCTCTTCGTTCTGCGCGACCCGGTCCTGGCGCTGGTATCGCACCGCGCCCAGGGAGGCGCGCCAGCCGTCCAGTTCCCACGACAGGTCCGCGCCGAAGCGGCCGGGCGCGATCCGTGGCAGGTAGCCGCTGTTGGCCAGCTCGGTTTCGTAGTGGTGCGCGTGGTCGCCGTGCGGCACGTCGAACTCGACCGTGCGGCTGCCGCTGCCGTCGAGCCTGGCCCGCACCACGTCGCCGAACACGCGCAGGTCCCAGGCCCCGCCGGCGTTCTCCGCGAGGTGGACCACCGCCTCGGCTTCGGCGCCGGTGAACACCGCATCGGCCTGCATCCACAGCCTTACCGGCGTGCCGTGCTCCTCGATCCCGGTGTCGGCCAGGTAGATGAAGTCGTCGAAATCGCTGCGGTAGACCGCCACCTTGAAGTCGATGCGTTCGTTGTGCGCATGCAGCCCGATTTCGCCGCGCAACGCGCGCTCGGTGTCCATCGCGTTGTCGCCGATCTCGATCGAGCCGGTGGCCACGTGCAGGCCGGCCGCGTACAGCTCTTCCTGGGTGGGCGCGCGCTCGGAGCTGTCGATGCCGAAGCGCAGGTCGAACGCTTCGTCGATGCGCCAGATCGCCGCGGCCGACAGGTTGGTGGCGTCGAACGTGCGACGCGGCTGCCCGCCGGCCGGATCCAGCTCGACCCGGTCCTGGCGGCCGCCGAGCTCCAGCTTCACCGGGCCGAAGTTCCTTTCCTGCACGACGAACAGGCCGGTGCTGTCGGTGACGGTGGCCGGCACGAAGGCCTCGTCGCCGACGGCGCCGAAATCGACCCGGCCCAGTTGCAGTCCGAAGGCGCCGCGCCAGCCGCCGAGCTCCTGCTGCACCGCCTCGATGCGCGCGTCGTAGCCCTCGCTGGTGAAACGGGTGCCAACCTCGCGGCCCTCGAATTCCACGTGTTCGTAATCGTTGTAGGCCCCGTGCAGCTCCAGGCTCTGCAGGAAGGCCAGCGGATCGTAGATGCCGGCCTTCAGTTCCACCCGGTTCTGGACCAGGTCGATGCGCACGTCGCCGTGTTCCTCGCCTTCGTGGTCGTGATCCGCGTCGTCGTGGTCATGGTCGTCGTCGTGGTCATCGTCCGCGTGCACATGCGCGCCGGCGGGAATGCCGTAGTTGCTGCGGTAGGTGCTGGCGGCGAGGCCGAAGTAGCCGGCGTCGCCAAGCCAGGTGGCACCGACCGCGCCGGCGCGGGTCTCGACCGAGCTGTTGTCCAGCCGGCCAGCCGTCTGCGGTTCGTCCTCGTGGCCGTGGTCGTCGTGCGGGGCGTGGGCGACGCCGGGGATTTCGTAGTCGTCGGTGTTGCGCACCAGGCCGTCGACATGCAGGACCCAGTTCCCGTTCACGCCGTCGAGGCGGAACATGCCGGCACGCTCGTCGTTGACGGTGTTGCCGCGGACTTCGGCGCGGCCGCTGAGCGGTTCGTCGGGGAGGTCGCGGGCGATGCGGCCGTCGGCGACGTTGACCGCGCCACCGATCGCGCCGCTGCCGAACAGCAGGGTCGCGGGGCCCTTCAGTACTTCGATCTGGTCGGCCAGGAAAGGCTCGACGCTGGTGGCGTGGTCGGCGCTGACGGTGGAGGCGTCCATGGTGCCGATGCCGCCGGCCAGCACCTGGACGCGCGGGCCGTCGAGGCCGCGCAGGATCGGTCGGCCGACGCCGGGGCCGAAGTAGGTAGTCTGCACGCCGGGGAGCTTGGACACGGTTTCGCCCAGCGTGCCGGACTTGGCGCGGTCCAGGGCGTCGCCCTGGAGGACCTCGACGGGCCGCGCCAGCGATTCGGCATCGCCGGCCAGCGGCGAGGCGGTCACCTCGACCGACGGAAGGTCCGTGGGGTCGTGGGCGAAGGCGACAAGCGGCAGGGTCGCGCAGGCCACGGCGAGCGCGACGGCAAGCGGGCGATGGCGGGGGGCACGGGGCGGGCGGGGAATGAGCGGCATGGGCTTCCAGTAGGGGGAGGGTGACAGTGCGGCGGGAATGTTATAATGTATCCAAACCGGACGACACCCCCCAAACGTCATGGCTGGCCGATGACCCACCCCCCGCACCGCCCGCATTCCCTGTTCGACCGTTTCGGCGCTACCGGCTCGCTGCTGTGTGCGCTGCACTGCGCGCTCACGCCGCTGCTGCTCGCGGCGCTGCCCTCGCTGGGACTGTCGCTCTGGTTCAACGGCAGCCTGGAAGGCGTGCTGGTCGCGTTCGTGACCCTGCTCGGCGTCTTCAGCCTCGGCTGGAGCTATCGCCGGCACCGTGCGCTGCGTGCGCTCGGCCTGCTGGTGCCGGGCCTGGCCGCGCTGTGGGCGGGCCTGCTCTACGCGCCATTGCACGAATCGGTGGTCCCGCACGCGGTGGTGATGACCTTCGGCGGCACCCTGGTCGGGTTCGCCCACCTGCTCAACCTGAGGCTCAACCACGGGCACGTGCACGACGCCAGCTGCGCACACTGAGGCCCCATGCTAGGCTTGCCGGCCTGTCGCGCATCGCGCGCTAGCTATTTCATGCAGATCAAGGAGTCGAGAGATGGGCAAGGGTGATCGCAAGACCGCCAAGGGCAAGCGCTACAACGCCAGCTACGGCAACGCGCGCCGCCATGGCGGGACCCGCGCCGCCGCCGGCGCCGCCGCGCCCGCGGCGAAGAAGACCGTCGCCAAGCCGGCGGTGAAGAAGGCCGTGGCCAAGAAGACCGTCGCCAAGGCCTGAGCCCCGGCAAGCGGTTGCGAAGAAACGCGGCGCCTGGCGCCGCGTTTTCTTTTATGCGTGTCAGCCGGTGAGGCGGCGACCGCCGATCCAGCTGCCGGCCAGCAGGTCGCCGCCGAGCCAGTAGGCCAGCTCCGCCGGCTGCGCCACCTCCCACATCGCGAAATCCGCGCGCAGGCCGGGCAGCAGCCGTCCGCGGTCGGACAGACCGAGCGCGCGCGCGCCGTTGACAGTGGCCCCGCGCAACGCCTCTTCCGGAGTCAGCCGGAAATGCGTGCACGCCAGCGACATCGCCAGGCGCAGCGACTGCAGCGGCGACGTGCCCGGGTTGCAGTCGGTGGCGACCGCCATCGGCACGCCCTGCGCGCGGAACTCCTCCAGCGGCGGCAAGCGGGTCTCGCGCAACACGTGGAATGCGCCGGGCAGCAGTACCGCGACCGTGCCGGCGCGCGCCATCGCGCGCACGCCGTCGGCCGTGGTGTGCTCGACATGGTCGGCCGACAGGCCGCCGAACTCCGCCACCAGCGCCGCGCCGCCGCCGTCGCTGAGCTGGTCCGCGTGCAGCTTGACCGGCAGGCCGAGCGCGCGCGCGGCTTCGAACACCCGGCGGGTCTGCGCGGCATCGAAGCCGATCCGTTCGCAGAAGGCATCGACCGCGTCGACCAGCCCGTCGCCGTGCAGGCGCGGGAGCCACCCGCAGACGGCATCGATATAGGCGTCGGCGCGGCCGGCGAACTCCGGCGGCAAGGCATGCGCACCCAGGAAGGTCGTGCGTACCTGGATGCCGAGCTCGCGCCCGATCCGTCGCGCGACCCGCAACATCGCGCGCTCCCCTTCCAGGTCCAGGCCGTAGCCCGACTTGATCTCGACCGTGGTCACCCCGTCGGCCAGCAGCGCGCGTGCGCGCGGCAGCGATTGCGCGAACAGCGCCTCCTCGCCGGCGGCGCGGGTGGCGCGCACGGTCGAGACGATGCCGCCGCCGGCGCGGGCGATGGCCTCGTAGCTGGCGCCCTGCAGGCGCTGTTCGAACTCGCCGGCGCGGTCGCCGCCGAACACCAGGTGGGTGTGGCAGTCGACCAGGCCGGGCGTGATCCAGCGGCCGGCGGCATTGACCACCTCGTCCGACAGTTCCGCAGGCGCGGCCGGCAGGCCACCGGTCGGGCCGACATAGGCAAGCAGGCCGTTGCGCCAGCCGAGCGCCGCGTCCTCGATCGTGCCGTAGCCGCTGTCGCCGGCCAGGGTGGCCAGGCGCGCGTTGACGAGCAATCCGTCCCAGCGATGGTCGGGCGTGGTGTCCATCGCCGGATTGTAAGCGGCGCGGCACCGCGCCATGCCATCGCCCGCGGTTCGCGCGAGAATGCGCGCATGGACGAACTGCGCGACTGCTCCCTGCTGTGGACCCCGGAAGGCTGGCGGGGCGATGCCGGACTGGAGACCGGGGCCGGCCGCATCACGCGGCTGCGGCCGGCCGAGCCGAGCTGGGACGGCGGCTGGGTGGTGCCCGGCATCCCGAACCTGCATTCGCACGCGTTCCAGCGCGCGATGGCCGGGCTGGCCGAGCGCCAGACCCACCCCCGGGATTCGTTCTGGACCTGGCGCGAGACGATGTACCGGGTCGCCGCGCGCTTCGATCCCGAACGCCTGCATGCGGTAGCCACGCAGCTGTACGTGGAGATGCTGGAGGCCGGCTACACCACGGTCTGCGAGTTCCACTACCTGCACCATGCGCCGGACGGCACGCCCTATGCCGATCCGGCGGCGATGTCGAAGGCGCTGGTCGCCGCCGCCCGCGACGCCGGCATCCGATTGACCCTGCTGCCGGTGCTGTACATGACCGGCGGCTTCGACCGCCGCGCGTTGTCCGAGCGCCAGCGGCGCTTCGGCCATGACCTCGATGGCTTCCTGCGCCTGTTCGAAACCCTGCGGGGAATGGAGGACGACACCCTGCGCGTGGGCGTGGCCTTCCACAGCCTGCGCGCGGTGCCGCCCGAGGCGATGGCCTCGGCGCTGGACGCGCTGCCGCCCGGCATCCCGCTGCACCTCCACATCGCCGAACAGATCGGCGAGGTCCAGGATTGCTTGGCCGTGCGCGACGCGCGACCGGTGGAATGGCTGCTCGACCATGTTCCGGTCGGCCCGGACTGGACGCTGGTCCATGCCACGCACCTGAGCGCCGGGGAGGTCGCGGGCATCGCCGCCAGCGGTGCCACCGTCGCGATCTGCCCGACCACCGAAGCCAACCTCGGCGATGGCCTGTTTCCGCTGCGCGACTACCTCGATGCCGGCGGCGCCTGGGGCATCGGCTCGGATTCCCACGCATCGGTGTCGCCGGTCGAAGAGCTGCGCTGGCTGGAGTACGGCCAGCGCCTGCACACGCGCCATCGCAACATCGCGGTGGGCACCAGCAGCAGCGTCGGCGAAACCCTGCTGCACGGCGCCCTGGCCAGCGGTGCACGGTCGACCGGGCAGCCGGTCGGACAGCTGTCGCCGGGCATGGCCGCCGACTGGGTCGGTCTTGATGCGGAGGCGCCGGCGTTCGCGGGGGCACGGCCGGAGGACGTGGTCGACCGCTGGCTGTTCGCCGGCAACCGCCCCCTGGTGCGCGAAGTGCGGGTGGCGGGGCAGGCGGTGGTGTCGGCGGGCCGGCACCGCGACCGCGACGCCATCGCCGATCGCTACCGCCGTGCGGTGGCCGCCCTGCTGGCCCACTGAGCGTCCATCCGCGCCTGCGGTCGTCCGTCGCCGCGGCCGGGACATTCGTCGCACGCCCGCATCCGTCCGCCGGGAACGGCGAGCATGGCCGCATCCCGACTCAGGAGGTGCGGAATGGAACTTCGACTGGCTTCGATGGTGGCTCTCGCCGCCGCCACCCTTGCGCTGCCGGCGACCGCCGCGGCGATGACCGATGCCGCACTCGCCGGCCTGGTGCGCCAGCGCCTGGACGGTGACCGTACCGGCGCCTGCATGGCGGTGGCGGTGGTCGAGAAGGCGCGCGTGGCGCGCACCTTCCAGTGCGCCGACCCGGCCGATGCGGCGCGGATCGGCCCGGATGCCGCGTTCGAGATCGGTTCGGTCAGCAAGACCATGACCGCCGCGTTGCTGGCGCAGCTGGTCGCACAGGCCAAGGGTTCGCTGGACGACACCCTCGCGTCCTGGCTGCCGGAAGGCACGCCGGTGCCCGAGTGGCAGGGCCGGCCGATCCTGCTGCGCCACGTGGTGACCCATACCTCCGGGCTGCCCGCACTGCCGTCGCGACTGGGCGCACGCAGCATGGACGACCCGTACGCGAACCTGGACGAAGCCGCGCTGCTGGCTTCGCTCGGCGACGCGACACTCGCCGCCGCCCCGGGCACGCGCTTCGAGTACTCCAACTTCGCCTCGATGCTGCTTTCGTATGCGGTCGCCCGGCGTGCCGGTACCGATTTCGAGACGCTGGCCCGGCGCGAACTGTTCGCGCCCCTGGGAATGGACACCGCCTACGTCAACCAGCGGCCGTCCGGCGCACGCGCCGCCACCGGGCACACGCCCAACACCCGGCCCACGCCGGCCTGGCGCTTCGCGACCAACCTCGCCGGCGTCGGCGGCGTGCGCGCGACGCTGGACGACATGGTCCGCTACGTGCAGGGCGGGCTCGGCTGGATCGACGCGCCGATCGGTACGGCGCTGCAGGCCACGCATGCCGAGCTCTCCGCGCAGCCGCCGATGGGCATGAACTGGATGCGCGTGCCGGTGAACGGGCGCACGGTGCTGATGCACGAAGGCGGCACCGGCGGCTTCTCGGCGTTCGTGTCGCTGGACCCGCAGCGCCAGCGCGGGGTGGTGATCCTGTCGGACACCACCTGGAACTCGATCGGCAGCCTCGGCAGCCTGGGCCTGCACCTGGTCGATGCGTCGCTGCCGCTGGGCAAGCCGCGCCGTGCGGTGTCCGCCGACCCGGCGCTGCTCCAGGCGCTGGCCGGCGATTACCAGCTGCAGGGGGCGATGAAGATGAGCCTCCGCCCGCGCGACGGCCGGCTGTTCATCCAGGCCGAAGGCCAGGGCGAATACGAGATGGGCCACGACGACGCCGGCGACTTCTTCCCGCTGGCACTGGACGCGGTGCTGCATCCGCAGCGCAAGGCCGACGGCAGCTACGGCTTCACCTGGACGCAGCTGGGCGCGGTGTTCCCGGCGGTCCGCATCGACCGCGATGCACCGCCGGCGCCGCGGCTGTCGCCTGCGGACCTGGCCGCCTACGCGGGCGACTACCCGCTGATGCCGGGGTTCTCGCTGGCCGTGCGCGAACAGGACGGCGTGCTCCAGGCCCAGGCGACCGGGCAGGGCGCGTTCCCGCTCGCGGCGACGGCGGCCGACACCTTCGAGGCGCCGGCCTACGGCATCGAAATCCGCTTCCAGCGCGATGGCGCCGGCAAGGTGCAGTCGCTGGAGCTGCACCAGGGCGGCCGCGTGATGCGCGGCACGCGGCAGTAGTCGTCCCGGACCAGGCATTGAAGGATGCGCGCATGGACACGATCATGATCCTGCTGTCGCCGGTGGCGGCGCTGCTGGCCCTGCTGCTCGCCTGCGGCGGGCGCGGGCGATGGAACGACTGAGGAGGAGGCGATGACGGTGCGTTCCGGCTATCCGCTGCACCAGGTGTTGCCGCCGGAGGTGCTGGTCGGCGGCAACGCGGTGTGGAGCCGCTATCGCCAGTACCCGGTGTTCAGCGCGCGCTGGCTGGCGGGGCGCAGCCTGCTGTTCTGCGGCGTGCTTGCCATCGTGGGCGCGCTTACCGGGACCGGCATGTACATGATGCTGCAGGATCCGCTCATCGCATTGAAGGTCGGCGCGACCCAGTTCGCCGCCTTCAGCCTGATGGCCACCATGGGCCCCGCGTTCGCCACCGCCGTCAGGCATCGCCGCTGGCCCGAGTCCACGGAACGCAAGGCGGTGGTGCTGGCGGTGCTTGCGGGAATGGTGCTCAGCTACTTCATCGACCGCGTGGCCTCGGAGTACAGCACCGAACTGGTGAAGCCCGGCCTGGTCGCGATGGGAATGGCGCCGACGAAGGTCCCGGAGGTGGGGCCTGCGCTGAAGGCGGTCGGCCTCACGGTCAACGTCGCGGCGCTGGTCGTGATCTACGGCCTGTTCGGCGGCGGCCTCGCGTTGCGCGCCTACTTCAGCGAACGCCGGCGCTGGGACGCCCACCGCCAGGCCGAGGTGGTGAATGAACTCGAAGGCCGCGTGCACGAGGCCGACCTGCGCCTCGGGGTGCTGCAGGCGCAGGTGGAGCCGCATTTCCTATTCAACACGCTGGCTTCGGTGCGCGCGCTGGTCCGCCAGGATCCCGTCCAGGCCGAGGCCACGCTCGACGCGCTGGTCGGCTTCCTGCGCGCGACCATTCCCAAGCTGCGCGACGACCGCGGGCTGCATTCCACCCTCGGCCAGCAGCTGGACATCTGTGCCAGCTACCTGGCGCTGATGCAGGTGCGCACGGGTGGACGCCTGACCTATGCGGTGAGCGCGGACGATGCGCTGCGCGGGCTCGCGTTTCCGCCGGCGCTGCTGATCACGCTGGTGGAGAACGCGATCAAGCACGGGATCGAGCCGCGGCCGGGGCCGGCGCGGATCGAGGTGCTGGCCGATCGCCAAGGTGGTCGGCTGCGCGTCCGCGTGGTCGACGACGGCGCGGGACTGAAGCCCGGCCTGGGCGGCGGGATGGGCCTGGCCAACGTGCGCGAGCAACTGGCGCATCGTTTCGGCGCGCAGGCCCGGCTGCGCCTGCTGCCCGGGGCCGTGGGCGGGGTGGTCGCCGAGATCGAAGTCCCCTGTCCGCAGGCGGAGCTGGACGCATGACGTCCCGGATGGAAGCGGTCACCGCGCTGGTCGCCGAGGACGAAGCGCCGCAGCGGCGCGCGCTGCACGAACAGCTGCAGCAGGCGTGGCCCGGACTCGAGATCGTCGCCGTCTGCGAGGACGGCATCTCGGCGATGGAGGCGGTGCAGGCGCTGCGCCCGCGGGTGGCGTTCCTCGACATCCGCATGCCGGGCGTGAGCGGGCTGGACGTGGCCCGTGCCGTGGTGGAGCAGGGCGGGCTGGTGGTGTTCACCACCGCCTACGACGACTACGCGGTGCGCGCCTTCGAGGCCGGCGCCGCCGACTACCTGCTCAAGCCGGTCCTGCCGGCACGGCTGGAACAGGCCGTGGCCCGCCTGCGCGAGCGACTGGCCGAACGCCAGGCTGGCGGCACGGGCCAGGACCTGCAGGCGCTGATCGACGGACTGGAATCGCGCCTGCGCCCCCGCGGCGAACGCCTGATCCGCTGGATCACCGCCAGCGCCGGCGAGAGCGTGCGCATGTTCGGCATCGACGAGGTGCTGTTCTTCCAGGCGCAGGAGAAGTACGTGCGGGTGGTGACGGAGCACGCCGAGGGGGTGATCCGCACGCCGCTCAAGGAACTGCTCGCCGGGCTGGATCCGGAGGCGTTCTGGCAGGTGCACCGCGGCACGGTGGTGCGGGTGCAGGCGATCGATCGCGTCTCCCGGAACGAACTGGGCCGCCACAGCCTGAGCCTGAAGGGCCATGCGGAGCGGCTGCCGGTCAGCGGTGCATTCCTGCACCGCTTCCGCGGGATGTGAGCGCGGGCAGGCCGGCGCGCAGGCGCCGGCCGCGCGATCAGAACAGCAGCGACGCCATCTTCCGGCGGTACTGGCCGACCACGTCTTCGTCCTCGACGATGCGGAACGCATCGATCAGCGCCTTCTTCGGCAGGCCGTCCTGGTAGCCGCGGTCGCGGCGCAGCATTTCGATCAGCTGCTCCAGCCCGGTGGCCGGATCGCCGCCGACCAGGTGGTGCACGGCCAGCAGGTGGCGTGCCGTCAGGTCGCCGTCGTCGGCCGCGATCGCCTGCTCGAGCACCTGGACCGGCGGTGCGTCCTTGAGCAGCGCGGCGAAGCCCAGCCGCGCGCGGGCGCGCACGGCGCGATCGTCGGTGGACAGGTTGGCCGGAAGCGCGTCGAGCAGCTGCTCGGCCTCCTGCGCCGCGCCGGTCTTCAGCAGGGCCAGGGCGAGGTCGAGCCTGAGCTCGGCCTTGTCCGGCTCGGCCTCCACCGCATGGCGCAGGCGCACCACTTCGGCATGCGGGTCCAGCGGGGCCGGTTCGGCGGGTGCTTCCGCCGCGCCGGCCAGCGGCTCGATCCCGTGCTGCTGCAGGAACTGGCGCAGCTGCCCTTCCGGCAGCGCGCCCTGGAAGGCGTCGACCGGCTGGCCGCCGACCAGCAGGAACACGGTCGGCACCGAGCGGATCTGGAACGCCGCGGCGATCTGCTGCTCCTGGTCGACGTCGACCTTGGCCAGGGTGAAGGCGCCGCCGTACTCGCCGGCCAGCTTCTCCAGGATCGGGGTCAGCGACTTGCACGGCCCGCACCAGGTCGCCCAGAAATCGACCAGCACCGGCGTCTGCATCGACTTCTGCAGGACCTCGGTCTCGAAGGTGTCGGTGGTGGTGTCGACGACGTGGGGCAGGTCGGCCATGGGGATTCCGGTGGGAGTGGGATGGCGCCGAGATGGTGCCGGGGCGGGAAGCTTACAAGCGCACGTCAGGTGAACTTGACATCCCGGGCCGCCGATGTAACTTGAACCTTACAATTTGTCCTGCAGGGGTGACACATGGAGCGGGCCGCGTTCGGCGAGCGTTTTGCGTACAACTGGGCCGCCGGCATGGCAGGCCTCGGGCTGTTCACCGCGACCGTCGTGGTCTCGGAGCAGCCGCGCCTGTTCCCGCTGGCGGCGGTCGCGGTCGTGCTGGCGCTGTCGTCGCGGTTCCGCCGGCGCGCCCTGCACGATGCAGGGCATCCCCGCCGCGCGCTGGAAGACGAACGCGACCGCGCCTTCCTCGCCCGCGGCGATCGCGGCTTCCGGACCGCCGCCAGCCTGTGGATGGTGGGCATCGCGTTCGCGCTGGCGACCGGACCGGTGCGCGAGCCGCTGCTGGCGCAGCCCGCACGCCTGCCCGGCCTGCTGGTGCTGGGCGTGGTGGTGGCCAACGTCGTCGGGCATCTGCGGGTGGCCGGGGCCTACCGGCGCGATCGCGCATGACCGGCACTCCGGTCGGCAACGACATCCGCCGCTGGCGCTTCGAGCGCGGCGAGATGACCCAGCAGGCGCTCGCCGATGCCTGCGGCGTCACCCGCCAGACCATCATCGCGCTGGAAGCGGGGCGCTATGCTCCCTCGCTGGAACTGGCGTTCCGGATCGCCCGCGCATTCGGCGCCGGGGTCGAGGACGTCTTCCACTGGAGGAGTGCATGAACCTGTCCGCACGGCTGCGCCTGCCGCTCGCGCTGGTCGCGGTCGCCAGCATCGTGATCGCCACGCTCGTCGCCGGCCTGGCCACCGAAGGCTACTCGCAGCTGCGCCACCCGCTGGCCTGGCTCGGCGCGGAGCAGATGGGGGCGCGCGGCACGCTGTTCGGCCTGTTCGGCTTCGTGCTGCCCGGCCTCATCGGCGCCTGGATCGCGCTGGAACTGCGACCGCGCCTGCCGGCCGACGCGGGATGGGCGGCCCGGATCGGCGCGCAGCTGGCGCTGCTGGCGGCGCTGGGCTTCGCCGCGCAGGGCGTGCTGCCGCTGGACCTGGAGGCGGTCGACCAGGGCGCCAGCCGCTACCACGCCACCGCCTGGCTGCTGTGGGCGCTGGCCTTCCCGCTCGGTGGCGGCCTGCTGGCGGCCGGACTGTGGCAACGGACGGGCTGGCGCGGCTTCGCCGCCTTCACCGCCCTGGCCGCCCTGGTCGTGGTGGCCTGCGGCTTCCTCGGCAGCAGCTGGATCGGCGCCGCGTCCGCGCAGCGGGTGGCGTTCGCGGCCTGGCTCGGCTGGGGGATGCTGGCGGCGGCCGCGCCGCTCAGCCGTGGCGCAGCTTGAGGCCCAGGATCAGCAGGGCCAGCACCAGGGTGATGATGTTGGAGACGATCATCGGCCACGAGTGCAGGACGATCCCGTAGGCCAGCCAGAAGCACAGCCCCGCGGTGAACACCACGTACATCCCCAGCGAGATGCCCCGGGTGTCGCGCGTGCGCAGGGTCTTGACCGCCTGCGGAACGAACGCGACCGTGGTCAGCGTCGCGGCGACGTAGCCGACCCATTCGCCGCTCACGGCGCGCCCGCCGCCGCGGGCTCGCCGGGTCGGCGGTACACCGTGCCGTCCTTCATCACGAAATCGACCTGCATCACCCGCGTGATGTCGGCCAGCGGGTCGCCCGGCACGGCGACGATGTCGGCGCGCTTGCCGGCCTCGATCACGCCCTGGTCGTCGACGCCGAGCACCTCGGCGGCACGGATCGTGGCGGCCTGCAGCGCGGCCGCCGCCGGCATCCCGGCCTCCACCATGTAGATGAACTCGCGCGCGTTGTCGCCATGCGGGCCGACGCCCATGTCGGTGCCGAAGCCGATCTTCACCCCGGCCTTGTAGGCCTTGGCGAACGTGTCCTGGATCTGCGCGCCGATCCGCGCCGCCTTCGGCCGCACCATCTCCGGGAAGTAGCCGTCGACCCTGGCCTTGTCGGCGACGAAGCGGCCGGCGTAGATGGTCGGCACGTACCAGGTGCCGTGCTGCTTCATCAGCCGGATCACCTCGTCGTCCATGTAGGTGCCGTGCTCGATGCTGGTCACCCCGGCCAGGACCGCGCGCTTCATGCCTTCGGTGCCGTGCGCGTGGGCGGCCACCCGGTAACCGTAGTCGCGGGCGGTGTCGACGACGGCCTGGACCTCGTCGACGGTGAACTGCGGCGCGTCGCCCGACTTGGCGTACGAGAGCACCCCGCCGGTGGCGGTGATCTTGATCACGTCGCTGCCTTCCTTGTAGCGCTGGCGCACGGCCTGGCGGGCGTCGTCCACCGAGTTGATCACGCCCTCGGTGGGACCCGGCGGCCCGAGCAGGTGCGAGAGCATGGAGTTGTAGCCGTTGGTCGGGTCGGCATGGCCGCCGGTGGTGGCGATCGAACGGCCGGCGGCGAAGATGCGCGGGCCGCGTACGCGGCCCTGGTTGACCGCGTCGCGCAGGTGCGGGGCGACTTCGCCGCCGAGGTCGCGCACGCTGGTGAAGCCGGCCAGCAGGGTCTTCTCGGCGTAGCCGACGCTGCGGAAGGCGTAGTCGACTGGGTCCAGCCGGAAGCCCTCCGAATAGCTCTGCGGGCTGGACTGGTCCTCCAGGTGCACGTGCAGGTCGGTCCAGCCCGGCATGCAGGTGTGCCCGCGCAGGTCCTGTGCGGTGCCGGTGGAGCCCGCCGGGACGCCGGCGGCCACCGCGGCGATCCGCCCGTCGCGGACCTGGATGGTGTGCGGCCCGAGCAGGCGCCCGCTGCGGGCGTCGAACACCTGGCCGCAGTGCAGCTCGTTCGTGGCCGCCCCCGGCGGTGCATCGGCCTGGGCGAAGGGGGACAGCAGGGCCAGCGTCAGCAGGGAGGCGCGCATGCAGGGGTTCCTGGTTGGGATGGCCGGATGGTAGCCGCAGGCGGGCCCGACCATCGGGCGACCATACGGATGTGGAGGCGGGGGCATGGCCCGTGGCCACGAAGTGGAGCCCCATGCTGCGCTGCGGTACCCTTGGCGACTTTGCCGCAGCCGCCGCGACCCGCAATGTCCGCCGTCCCCGAAAACGCCCCGTCCTACGACCCCCGCGCGGTGGAATCCGCCGCCCAGCAGTTCTGGGACGGCACCCGCGCCTTCGAGGTGAACGAAGCCTCCGACAAGCCCAAGTACTACTGCCTGTCGATGCTGCCGTACCCGTCCGGCGCGCTGCACATGGGCCACGTGCGCAACTACACCATCGGCGACGTGATCAGCCGCTACAAGCGGATGACCGGGCACAACGTGCTGCAGCCGATGGGCTGGGACGCGTTCGGCCTGCCGGCCGAGAACGCGGCGATCAAGAACCGCACCGCGCCGGCGAAGTGGACCTACGCCAACATCGCGCACATGCGCAGCCAGCTGAAGTCGCTGGGCTACGCGATCGACTGGTCGCGCGAGTTCGCCACCTGCTCGCCGGACTACTACGTCCACGAGCAGCGCATGTTCACACGGCTGATGCGCAAGGGCCTGGCCTACCGCAAGAACTCGGTGGTGAACTGGGACCCGGTCGACCAGACCGTGCTGGCCAACGAGCAGGTGATCGACGGCCGCGGCTGGCGTTCCGGCGCACTGGTCGAGAAGCGCGAGATCCCGCAGTGGTTCCTGCGCATCACCGACTACGCCCAGGAACTGCTGGACGGCCTGGACGAGCTGCCGGGCTGGCCCGACTCGGTCAAGACCATGCAGCGCAACTGGATCGGCCGCTCCGAAGGCCTGGAGATCCAGTTCGACGTGGTCGACGGGGCCGGTAGTGCGCTGGAGCCGATCCGGGTGTTCACCACGCGCCCGGACACGCTGATGGGCGTGACCTTCGTGTCGATCGCCGGCGAGCATCCGCTGGCGCTGAAGGCCGCCGGCTCGAACCCGGCGCTGGCCGCCTTCCTGGAGGAGCTCAAGCACGGCGGCGTCTCCGAGGCCGAGCTGGAGACCCAGGAGAAGCGCGGCATCGATACCGGCCTGAAGGCCGTGCACCCGGTGACCGGCGAGCAGGTGCCGATCTGGGTCGCCAACTTCGTGCTGATGGGCTACGGCACCGGCGCGGTGATGGCCGTGCCCGGCCACGACCAGCGCGACTTCGAGTTCGCCAACAAGTACGCGCTGCCGATCGTGCAGGTGATCGCGCTGAAGGAGCCGAAGAACGAGGACGAGAAGTCCTGGGACGCGGCCACCTGGCGCGACTGGTACACCGACAAGACCCGTACGGACCTGGAGCTGGTCAATTCCGGCGAGTTCGACGGTCTGGACTACTGGGGCGCGTTCGAGGCCCTGGCCGAGCGCTTCGAGCGCCAGGGCAGGGGCCAGCGCCGGGTCAACTACCGCCTGCGCGACTGGGGCGTGAGCCGCCAGCGCTACTGGGGCTGCCCGATCCCGGTGATCTACTGCGAGCGCTGCGGCGCGGTGCCGGTGCCCGAGGACCAGTTGCCGGTCGTGCTGCCGGAGGACGTGGAGTTCAGCGGCACCGGTTCGCCGATCAAGACCGACCCGGAATGGCGCAAGTGCACCTGCCCGGACTGCGGGCGCGATGCCGAGCGCGAGACCGACACCTTCGACACCTTCATGGAGTCGAGCTGGTACTACGCGCGCTACACCTCGCCCAAGGCCCGCGACATGGTCGACAAGCGCGGCAACTACTGGCTGCCCGTTGACCAGTACATCGGCGGCATCGAGCACGCCATCCTGCACCTGATGTATTTCCGCTTCTACCACAAGCTTTTGCGCGACGCGCGGATGGTGGACAGCGACGAGCCGGCGACCAACCTGCTCACCCAGGGCATGGTCATCGCCGACACCTACTACCGCCAGAACGCGGACGGATCGAAGGACTGGATCAACCCGGCCGACGTGGACGTGCAGCGCGACGAGCGCGGCCGCATCACCGGCGCGCTGCTGCGCGCCGACGGCCAGCCGGTGCTGGTCGGCGGCACCGAGAAGATGTCCAAGTCGAAGAACAACGGCGTGGACCCGCAGGCGATGGTCGGCAAGTATGGCGCCGACACGGTTCGCCTGTTTTCGATGTTCGCCGCGCCGCCCGAGCAGTCGCTGGAGTGGAACGAGGCCGGCGTGGACGGCATGGCGCGCTTCCTGCGCCGGCTGTGGACCCAGGTGCAGAAGCACGCCGCCGACGGCGCCGCGCCGGCGCTGGACGCCGCGACGCTGGATGCCGGGCAGAAGGCGCTGCGGCGCAAGACCCACGAGACCATCGACAAGGTCGGCAACGACTACGGCAAGCGCCACAGCTTCAACACCGCGATCGCCGCGGTGATGGAACTGATGAACGCGGTGGCGAAGTTCGACGATGCCAGCGCGCAGGGTCGCGCCGTGCGCCAGGAAGCGCTCGAGGCGGCGGTGCTGCTGCTCAACCCGATCACGCCGCATTCCAGCCACGCGCTGTGGCAGCTGCTGGGCCACGCCGAGGCGCTGCTGGAGGACGTGCCGTTCCCGCAGGCCGACCCGGCCGCGCTGGTCCGGGACGCGGTGACCCTGGCGGTACAGGTCAACGGCAAGCTGCGCGGCACCATCGAGGTCGCCGCCGACGCGCCGCGCGAGCAGGTCGAGGCGCTGGCCAAGGGCGAGCCGAACACGGCCAAGTTCCTCGAGGGCCTGGCCGTGCGCAAGGTGATCGTGGTGCCGGGCAAGATCGTGAACATCGTCGCCGGCTGAGCCCCGCGCGCTGCCGCGCGGACTGAAGCCCGTTCGCGCGGCGGGCCGCACCCGGTCCGGCGTGGCAGGCCGTCCGCGTGGACCGCGTCGTCGGCGGTGCCCCGGCCCGGGTGGCATGCGCGGCCGCGCAGGTCGCGCGTCGCGCCGCATCCGGCTCTCAAACCGCGTTCACGCTCCGTGCGGCAGGCTGGCTGCCTGTTGCCGCTCCCGGCCGGCTCGTCCAGACTTGCGCCCATGATCCGACCCGCGTTGTCCGTCCTCCTCCTCCTGGTCCTGGCCGGTTGCGGCTTCCACCTGCGCGACAAGCTGGCCCTGCCCGAGGACTCGCCGCCGGTGCGCGTGGTCTCGACCACGCCCTACAGCGAGCTGGTGACCATCCTCGAGCGCAGCCTGCGCAATGCTGGTGCCACCGTGGCCGAGCGCAGGAAGGGCGCGGACGCCAAGGCCGAGGCCGACGAGAAGGTTTCGCGGCTGGACATCCTGTCCGAACGCTGGGGCGACCTGCCGATCGCGATCGACGAACAGGGTCGCGCCCAGGAGTTCAGCCTGCGCTACGCGACGATCTTCACCTTCCGTCTGGCCGACGGCCGCGAACTCGTCCCGCAGCAGGTGGTCGAGCTGTCGCGCGACTACGTGTCGCCCCCGGAAGACGCCACCGGCACCAGCACCGAGCGCGAGATCCTGGCCGACGAGCTGCGCCGCGAGATGGCCGCTTCGATCCTGCGGCGCGTCGACAGCGTGGTCCGCGCGAACCTGGCCCAGGAGGCCGCGGCGAGGGCGGCGCAGCCGGCCACGCCGGCGCCCGCCGTGGACGCCGGCGCCGGGCAGCCGACGACCACGCCCTGATGGAACTGCGGCCCGACCAGCTGGCCGCGCAGGCTTCCAGCCAGCCGTTGCACGCGGCCTACCTGGTGGCCGGACCCGAGACGCTGCACGTGCTCGAGGCGGCGGACGCGATCCGCGCGCGCGCGCGCGCCGAGGGCGCCGAACGCGAAGTATTCGATGCCGACGGCCGCGACCCGGACTGGGACGGGCTCTCGGCGAGCTTCAACGCACCCAGCCTGTTCAGCAGCCGGCGCCTGATCGAACTCCGGCTGCCGGGCGGCAAGCCCGGCAAGACCGGGGCCGAGGTCATCGCCGCCTTCTGCGACAACCCGCCCGGCGACGTCACCCTGATGATCGTGGCCGGCGACTGGAGCAAGGCCCACCACGGCAAGTGGGTGGACGCGGTTTCGCGCCGGGGCGTGGTATCGATCGCCTGGGCGGTGAAGCCGCACGAACTGCCGGGCTGGATCGAGCGGCGCCTGCGCGAGCGCGGGCTTCGCGCCACGCCCGATGCCGTGCAGGGCCTGGCCGAGCGGGTGGAGGGCAACCTGCTGGCGGCCGCCCAGGAGATCGAGAAGCTCGCGCTGCTGGCGCCCGAAGGCGACCTGGACCTGGCGACGATGCAGTCGCTGGTCGCGGACGCCGCGCGCTATGACGTGTTCCGCCTGGTGGAGGCGACCCTGTCCGGGCAGGCGGCGCAGGTGCGGCGCATGCTGGCGGGGCTTCGCGCCGAAGGCGAGCAGGTGGCCGGACTGATGCCGATGGTGATCCGCGAAGTGCTGCGCGCGGCCGCACTGTCGCGCGCGCAGGCGCGCGGGGCGAACCTCGCCGCCGAAATGAAGTCACAGGGCCTGTGGGAGGCGCGCCAGGCGCCGTTCAAGCGCGCGCTGCAGCGCCATCCCACGCCGCTGCGCTGGAGCCGTTTCGCCGCCTACGCCTCGCGCGTGGACCGCGCCGCCAAGGGCCGCGGGCCAGGCGAACCGTGGCAGTTGCTCGAACGCCTGCTGCTGGCGATCGCCGAGGCGCCGGCCACGAACCTGCTCAAGGGCGCCGGACCGCTGGCGGCCGCGGTGCGCTGAGTGGCACCGGCGTGCTGACGATCTGGTACGGCGGCACCTTCGATCCCGTGCACAACGGCCACCTGGCCATCGCCCGCGCGGCCGCCGACGCGTTCGGCGTGCCGGTGACGCTGGCGCCGGCCGCCGACCCGCCGCACCGCGGCGCGACCGGCGCCGATGCCCAGGAGCGCGCGCGGATGCTCGACCTCGCCACCGCCGGCGACCGCCGCCTGCGGGTGGACCGGCGCGAACTGGAACGCGCCGGGCCGTCGTGGACGGTGGACACGCTGCGTGGCCTGCGCGCCGAACTCGGGCCTGGCGCGCCGCTGGCCCTGCTGATGGGCGCCGACAGTTTCCGCTCGCTGCCGACCTGGAAGGATTGGCGCGAGCTCCCCGGGCTGGCCCATCTCATCGTCGCCGCGCGCCACGCCGGGGGCGACCTGGACGAGCTGCCGGCCGAGCTGGACGAGGCCGTCGCGGGGCGCTGGAGTACCGGGCCGGCCGGGCTGCTGGCGCTGCCCGCCGGCCGGGTGTACGCCCTGCGCCAGCCGCTGCAGCCCGAATCGGCGACCGCGCTGCGCCGGGCCATCGCCGCCAGCGAGCCGGGCTGGCGGGATGGGGTGGCGCCGGCGGTGGCGGCCTGGATCGACGCCCGCGGCCTCTACCGCGACCCATGAACGCGGGCACCACGCCGTCGCCGGTATAATCGGCCGCGTTTCCGCCACTCCGTTCACCCGAGCCTTCCTTGAGCAGCCAAGCCCACGTCATCAAGACCCGCCTCCCCGAACCGCCGCCGCCCGTGGAAGTCCTGCTGGCGTCCGTCCGCGCCGCGGTGGAGGAGATCAAGGCCAAGGATGTCGTCGAGATCGACGTGCGCGGCAAGACCAGCGTCGCCGACCACCTGGTGATCGCCTCGGGCACCTCGACCCGCCACGTGAAGTCGATCGCCGACGAGGTGATCAAGTTCGCCAAGAAGCTCGGCGCCATGCCGCTGGGCGTGGAAGGCGAGCGCGAAGCCGAGTGGGTGCTGGTCGACCTGGGCGACGTGATCGTCCACGTGATGCTGCCCCGGGTGCGCGAGTTCTACGCGCTGGAGCGGCTGTGGACCGTGGGCGACCAGCCCGAGCCCCGCGACGACTGATCGCGTCCGGCGCGCCGCGCGCCCGACGTCCTAGCGTGCTTCGCCCTGGCGGGCGGCATACACCCCGAACACCGCGCCGGTGAACCCGCCGGCCACGGCCGTGCTCAGCAGCGTGCCGTCGACGTCGCGCGCGAGCGTGCGCCAGGCCCCGTCGTCGCCGGCGTACGCGAAATCGTACTTCGCGCCGCGCGCGCGGACGCGCAGCTGCAGCGGCGACGCCGCGGACGTTGACGGCAACGGCGCGCTGGCCAGGCGCGTGCCGGTGGCCGCTTCGCCCTTGTCGCGCCCGTCGCGCCGGTCGAGCACCACCACCGGCGTGCCGTCCTGGCGGGTGACCGCCAGCAGGTACCAGTAGTCCTCGTTCTGGAAGGCCGCGAGCCCGGCGGTATCGCCGTCGTGCTGCGGCACGAACCGCACCGCGGTGGTGGCGGTGGCGTCCTGGTGCTGCTGGCGCCGCGCCAGGAACGAGGGATTGTCGCGCGCACCGAGCAGGACGCCGCGCGCCTGCAGGTGCAGCGCGCCGTCCTTGAGCCGGTACCAGGATTCGCGCGGGTTGCGCACGGTGATCCAGTACGGCGGCAGCCGCGGCCCGTCGAACTCGTCGCGCACCTCGAACGCGCCGCTGGTCGGCAGCGCGGCCCGGCCGGCCGGCAGCGCCGGTGCGTCCAGCACGTAGGGCAGGACCTGCCCCGGCGCGGTGATCCGCGGCCACCCGTCCTGCCAGCGCACCGGCATCAGGAAGGTCTCGCGCCCGGTGTTGACGTAGTGACCCTCGAGTGGCGGGTAGGGCCGGTTGCCGAGGAACACCGCCCACCAGTCGCCGTCCTGGGTCTGCACCAGGTCGGCATGGCCGGCGGAGGTGATCGGGAACGGGCGTTCGCGCGGCAGGTCGCGCTGGGTGAGGACCGGGTTGTCCTGCCATGGCGCGTAGGGACCGGTGACCGTGCGGCTGCGCAGGATCACCTGGCGGTGCATCTCGCCGGTGCCGCCCTCGGCCGCGGTGAGGTAATACCAGCCGTCGCGCTTGAACAGGTGCGGGCCTTCCACGTACTCGGGCTTTTCGGCGATGTCGATGCCGCCATCGAGGATCACCGTGCGCGGCCCGGTGGTGCGCATCGCCTTCGGGTCGAACTCCTGCAGCCAGATCGCACGGTGGCCCGTATAGCGTTCCTTGCCGCCGGCCGGCAGGTCGTTGTTGACGATCCAGGCGCGGCCGTCGTCGTCGAAGAACAGCGACGGATCGATGCCGCCGGCCAGGTCCGGCAGCCACACCGGGTCCGACCACGGGCCGGCCGGGTCGGTGGCGGTGATCACGAAGTTGCCGCCGCAGTTGGGGAAGCAGGTGTTGGCGATCCAGAAGCGGCCGTCGTGGTGGGTGATCGCCGGGGCGAACACGCCGTTGACCAGGTCGTGCTTGCCGAAGTCCAGCTGGTCGACGCGGTCGATCGCGTTGCTGACCTGGGTCCAGTGCACCAGGTCGCGGCTGTGGAACACCGGGATGCCGGGAAACCAGCCGAAGGTGGAATTCACCAGGTAGTAGTCCGCGCCGACGCGGACCACGCTGGGGTCGGGATAGAAGCCCTTGATCACCGGGTTGCGGAACTGGCCCGGGCCCGGCGCGTGCGCGGCATCGGCCGGATCGCTGCCTTCGTAGTGGAACCAGTCGAACACCGCCTCGGGCGCGGCATCGGCGGCGTGCGCATGCCCGGCGCAGAAGCTGGCCGCGGCGAGCAGCAGGGCGGCGCAGGAGGTCGGCAGTCGGCGCATGGCGTGTGGTCGTCGCTCGTGGGGTCGCGCTGGACCGTAGCACGCGTATCCGCAGGCATATCAGCGCTGTCGTCCGGTAATAGCTGGCGTGGCGGCCGGCATGGGGCCCGCCGCCGTCGGCGATATCATGGCCGCATGAAGGCACGACTGATCGCCACCGGCGAACGCGCCCCGTCCTGGGTGGCGGACGGATTCGGCGAATACCGCAAGCGGCTTTCGCACTGGCTGCCGCTGGAACTGGTCGAGGTCGAGCCGGGCCTGCGCGGCAAGGGCCGCGATCCGCTGCGCGCGATCGAGGACGAGGGCCGTCGCGTGCTGGCCGCGCTGCCGAAGAACGCGCACGTGGTCGCGCTGGACGTGCCCGGGCGCGCATGGTCGTCCGCGCAGCTGGCGCAGCGCATGGAGCACTGGCGCCAGCAGGGCCGCGACCTGGCCTTCCTGGTCGGTGGGCCCGAGGGGCATGCGCCGGAGGTGCTGGCCGCCGCGTCCGAATCCTGGTCGCTGGGGCCGCTGACCCTGCCGCACATGCTGGTCCGGCTGGTGGTGGCCGAGCAGCTGTACCGCGCCGCGGCGATGCTGGCCAACCACCCCTACCATCGCGCCTGACCGCGACCGCGGCATGCGCGACCGGCGGCCCGGGCCCCCCGGTCCGCGGGCCCGGCGCGCGCTACTGCAGGCTGAAGCCGATCGGCACCAGGCCCCACGCCTGGACCGCCCGGCCGTCGCGCATCGCCGGCTCGAAGCGCCAGCGCTGCTGCACCTGGCGCACGGCCTCGCGGTCGAGCGAGCGGTGGCCGCTGCTGCGGTCGACGATCACCTCCAGCGGCCTGCCATCGACGTCGACCAGCACCCGCAGCAGCACCGTGCCTTCGGCGCCGGTGCGCAGCGCATCGCGCGGATACGCCGGCGGCGGCGCGACCGCGTAACGCAGCTGCGCGCCCTGCAGCGGCTGGCCGTCCCACGGCGGGGCGATGTCGGGCGGGCCGACGGCCTCCGTCGCAGGATCCGCCTGCAGCGTGCCCTGGTCGACGATGGCCGGCTGCTGCACCGGCTGCATGCGTGGCACCGCGGCCGGCGGCGTGCGCGGTGGCGACACCTTCGGTTGCAGGACCGGCTGCGGCGGCAGCGGCGTGACCGGGACCGGCGGCGTGACGCTCCAGCGCGGAGGCTCCGGCTCGCTGCGCAGCTCCGGCAATGGCGCCTGGGTCAACGGCAGCAGCAGGACCAGCAGGGCCAGGGCGTGCACGGCCATGGCGAAGCTGATGGCGAGGATGCGCGAGGCATCCAGGCGCGGGGATACATCGGACGGCAGCGTGCGAACCATGATCCACCTCCATTGCGCGAATGACGGAAGGAACAACGCACGGACAGGGCGGCCGGGGTTGGCCGCGATGGCCGGCTCCAGACTGCGCCTGGCGCCTCGGCGCCCGCAAGGGGGCGACGCCCGGATTCGACCAAAGTCCATGAGCCCCGACGGACGGTCGATGCCGCGCCGTGCCGGCAAAAGAAAAGCCCGGCCGGAGCCGGGCTTGGAAGGATCGCGCGAACCGCTCAGCGGCCCAGCTCGAACACCACGTCCAGCTGCACCGAGACGCTGCTTTCGCCGGGCGCCACCGGGGTGCTGCCGTCGAAGGCTTCGGCCTTCATCGCCATGCGCGGCATCGGCACCGGCATGCCGCCGCCGCCCTCGGAGATGCTGACGATCCGGCGCACGCGCAGGCCCAGGGTGTCGGCATAGGTCGCGGCGCGGGCCTGGGCGCGCTTGAGCGCTTCCTGGCGGGCCTGGTCGTACAGCGGCTCGGGCTCGTCGATGCCGAAGGCCGGGCCGTTGATCTGGTTGGCGCCGCTGGCGACCAACGCGTCGAGCACCTTGCCCATCTTCGCCACGTCGCGCAGCTTCACCGTGACGGTGTTGCTGGCCTGGTAGCCGGTGATCCGCGGCGGCTGGTTCTCCTCGTAGCGGTACTGCGGGTTGAGGTTGATGCCGCTGGTCTGCACGTCCTTGTCGGCCACCCCGGCGGCCTTGACCGCCGCCAGCACGCGGCCCATCTGCTCGGCGTTCTGGCGCATGGCGGTATTGCCGTCCGCGGCCTGGGTCACCACGCCGGCCGAGACGGTGGCGATGTCCGGCGCGCGCCGGGCCTCGGCCTGGGCCGACACCGACAGCAGGGTGGCGTCGGCGGGGACGGTCGGGACGGCCTGGGCGTGGACCGCCGCGGCCGGGGCGGACAGGGCGAGGGTGGCAAGCAGTACGGCGAGGGTATGGCGCATGTTTCCTCCTTGGATTGTGACGGTGCGCAGGGTTGCGCGGCAGGGTCGGTTCGCAGGGATGAACGCGCCGTGAGCCCGGCCGGGGTCGGCACCGGCGCAGGCCCCCTCGGCCACGGTTCAGCCAGCTGCCGCGGGTTATCCTGTGCCCATGCTGTATCTGGCCTCGAAATCCCCCCGCCGGGCCGAACTGCTCCACCGGCTCGGCCAGCCCCACCGCCTCCTCGATGTCGACGTCCCGGAAGTCCGGGCGCCGGGCGAGGGTGCGGACGCCTACGTGCGCCGCGTGGCCCGCGACAAGGCCCGCGCCGGCTGGCGGCAGGTGGCGGCCGAACCCGGCGCGCGCGTGCTCGGTGCCGACACCGAAGTGGTGCTGGACGACGAGGTCTTCGGCAAGCCGGCCGATGCCGCCGACGCCGCGGCGATGCTGCGCCGCCTGTCCGGCCGCACCCACGTGGTGCTGTCGGCGGTGGTCGTGGTGGACGCCGGCGGCGAGCGCGAGGTGCTGTCGACGACCCAGGTGCGGTTCGCGCCGCTGTCCGACGCCCAGATCGAAGCCTACCTGGCCACCGGCGAGGCGATGGGCAAGGCCGGCGCCTACGCCATCCAGGGCCGCGCCGAGGCCTTCGTCGAGCACCTGGCGGGCAGCTATTCCGGGGTGATGGGCCTGCCCGTGCACGAGACCGCGCGGCTGCTCGAACCCGATGCCGGCCGCGTGCCGCCAGCCACCGGCGCCCGCGCCGCCATCGCCGGATGAGGGCGCACGTGTCCGAAGAGATCCTGGTCAACGTCACCCCGCGCGAGACCCGCGTGGCCGTGGTCGAGAACGGCATGCTGCAGGAGCTGCACATCGAGCGCGGCTGGCGGCGCGGCGTGGTCGGCAACATCTACAAGGGCCGGGTGCAGCGGGTGATGCCCGGGATGCAGGCCGCGTTCGTCGAGCTCGGGCTCGAGCGCGCCGCGTTCCTGCACGCCAACGACGTGGTCCGCCCGGCGCCGGTGGATGCCGGCCAGGCCGACGACGCGCCGCCGCAGCCGGTGGCCACGCCCTCCATCGTCGAACTGTTGCGCGACGGCCAGGAGATCGTGGTCCAGGTGGTCAAGGACCCGATCGGCACCAAGGGCGCGCGCCTGACCACCCAGATCAGCATTCCGTCGCGCTACCTGGTGCTGCTGCCGCAGTCGCGCAGCGTCGGCGTGTCGGCGCGGATCGAGGACGAGGCCGAGCGGCTGCGCCTGAAGACGCTGGTGTCGGAGCTGTCGGCGAACCACGGCGGCCACGGCTACATCGTGCGCACCAATGCCGAGGGCCAGCCGGCCGAGGCGCTGGCCGAGGACATCGCCTATCTGTCGCGGGTCTGGAACGTGGTCGAGCGCCGCGGGCGCGAGGCCGCCGCCGGCACGATCATCTACGAGGACCTGAGCCTGCCGCTGCGCGCGGTGCGCGACCTGATCCGCCGCGACGTGGAGAAGGTGCGGGTGGACTCGCGCGACACCTACGACCGCCTGCAGGCGTTCGTCGCCAAGTACATGCCGGTGCTGGCCGAGAAGATCGAGCTGTACGCCGGCGACCGCCCGATCTTCGACCTGTACGGCGTGGAGGACGAGATCGGCCGCGCGCTGGACAAGCAGGTGCCGCTGAAGTCCGGCGGCTACCTGGTCATCGACCAGACCGAGGCGATGACCACGATCGACGTCAACACCGGCTCGTTCCTCGGCCAGCGCAACCTCGAGGAGACGGTGTACCGCACCAACCTGGAGGCCGCCCAGGCGGTGGCCCGCCAGCTGCGCCTGCGCAACCTGGGCGGGATCATCATCATCGACTTCATCGACATGACCGATCCGGAGCACCGCCGCCAGGTGCTGCGCACGCTGGAGAAATCGCTGGCCCGCGACCACGCCAAGACCACGGTCTACGACTTCTCGCCGCTGGGGCTGGTCGAGATGACCCGCAAGCGCACGGTCGAGAGCCTGGAGCGGCAGCTCTCGGAAACCTGCCCGCAGTGCAGCGGGCGCGGCTCGGTGAAGACCGCCGAGACGGTGACCTACGAGATCTTCCGCGAGATCACCCGCGCGGTGCGCCAGTTCGACGCCGCGCGCCTGCTGGTGATCGCCTCGGCCAAGGTGGTCGCGCGGATCACCGAGGAGGAATCGGCCGCGGTCGCCGAACTGGAAGAGTTCCTCGGCAAGACCATCCGCTTCCAGGCGGACGAGCAGTACCTGCAGGAGCAGTTCGATGTGGTCCTGCTCTGACCGCAAGCGCGTCGTCGTGGTGCCGTGATGCCGACCCCGCTCCGCCGCCGCCTGCGCCTGGCCCGCCGCTGGTCGGCGTACCTGCTGGCGCTGGTGCTGGTGCTGATGGCGCTGGTGCTGGGCGCGGCCAGCCAGCTGCTGCCGCTGGTCGAGCGCCATCCCGAACGGATCGCCGCGTGGCTGACCGAGAAGGCCGGGCGGCCGGTCGGCTTCGAGCGCGTGCACACGCAGTGGACCCGCCGCGGGCCGCTGCTGCAGCTGGAAGGCCTGCACATCGGCGAGCGCGACGGCGGCGTGCGCATCGGCCAGGCCGAGGTGCTGGTGTCGATGTACGCCGGGCTGCTGCCGGGCCGGTCGTTCACCGAGCTGCGGCTGCGCGGCCCCTCGCTGATCCTGGAGCATGGCGACGATGGCCGCTGGTCGGTGCGCGGGCTGCCCGCGGCCGGCAGCGCCGATCCGCTCGATTACCTCGAAGGCCTCGGCGAGCTGCAGGTCATCGACGGCGAACTGGAGGTGCGCGCGCCGCGCCTGGGCCTGCGCACGCGCATCCCGAAGATCGACCTGCGGCTGCGGGTGGACGGCGACACGGTCAATGCCGGGGCGCGCGCCTACATCCGGCCCGACGCGGCACCGGCGTCGCTGGCCTTCCAGTTCGAGCGCGAGAGCGGCCGCGGCCGCGGTTACTTCGACCTGGACACCGAGGCGTTCGGCGCCTGGGCGCCGCTGCTGCACCACGCCGGGATCGCGCCGGCCGATGGCCGCGGCCGGATGGAGGCCTGGGCCGAGCTGCGCGGCAAGCGCGTGGTGCTGGTGACCACGCAGTTCCAGCTGCGCCACCTGCTGCTGTCCGGTGCGCCGCTGGCCGACGGCCAGCTGCCGCAGGTGCGGCTGGACGAACTGCGCGGCCGCGCCCGCTGGCGGGTGACGGCCGGAGGCTGGCGCCTCGACGCGCCGCTGCTGCGCATCGCCGACCAGCGCGGCGCGCAGTCGCTGGACGGCCTGGTGGTCGCCGGTGGCGCGCGCTTCGGCGTGTTCGCCGACCGTGTGGACGCGCGACCGTTGCTGGCGATCGCGTCCCTGGGCGATGGCATCCCGCCGTCGCTGCGCGCCTGGATCCGGCAGGCCGCGCCGGAGGTGCAGGTGTCGGCGCTGGCGCTGGCGGGCGTGCGTGGCGGCCCGATGCACGCGAGCGGGCGGCTGGAGCGGCTGGCGTTCGCGCCGGCCGGCGATGCGCCGGGCGTGGACGGGCTGGCCGGGCGTTTCGAGGGCGATGGCCAGGGCTGGCAGCTCGCGCTGGATCCGGCCAGCGCGCTGCGCTTCGACTGGCCGAGCGGGTTCGGCGTGGTCCACGAGATGAAGCTCGACGGCCGCCTGCTGGCCTGGCGCGAGGGCGACGGCTGGGAAGTGGCCACCCCGGCGCTGCGCGTGGACGGCGGCGACTACGGCGCGCAGCTGCGCGGCGGACTGTGGTTCCAGGGCGACGGCACGCGGCCGTGGATCGGCATCGCCGCCGAGCTCGACGACGCGCCGGTGCCGGTCGCGAAGAAGTTCTGGGTGCACCACAGGATGCCCAAGGCCGCGGTCGACTGGCTCGACATGGCCCTGGAGGGCGGCACGGTCAGCGGTGGTCGCGGCCTGGTCAGCGGCGACCTGGACGACTGGCCGTTCGTCCAGGACAACGGCCGCTTCGAGGCCACGGCCACCATCCGCGACGGACGCATCCGCTTCCAGCGCGACTGGCCGGAGCTGGAGGCGCTGCAGGCGGAGGTGGCGTTCGTCGGCAACGGCTTCAACGTGCTCGGCGAGGGGCGCGTCGCCGGCCTCGGCGTGCAGCGGGTGCAGGCCGGCATCGCCGATTTCAGCCGCGCGCCGCTGACCGTGCGTGCCGAGGCCAGGGGCGATGCCGCGCGCATGCTCGACCTGCTGCGGCGCAGTCCGCTGGCCGATGCCAACCGCGAGACCCTCGCCAACCTCGCGGCGGCCGGTCCGGCGGCGACGACCTTCGCCCTGGACCTGCCGCTGGGCAGCGGGCGCGGGCCGGCGGTGATCGACGGCCGCGTCGCCCTGGACGGCGTGCGCCTGGCCGAGAAGCGCTGGAACCTGGTGTTCGAGGACACGCACGGCGAGGCGCGCTACGACGCCGGCGGCTTCGCCGCGCAGGCGCTGGCGGTGCGCTACATGGGCCAGGAGGGCGCGCTCGCGCTGCGCTCCGGCCGCCACGTGCGCGAGCCGGGCAACGTGTTCGAGGCGGGCCTGGACGCGCCGATGGACGCGGCCGAGCTGCTTGCGCGCGCGCCCGAGCTGGAATGGCTGCGGCCGTACGTGCACGGCCGCTCGGCGTGGTCGCTGGCGGTGGCGCTGCCGGAAAAGCCGGTCGGCGGCAGCGTCGGCACGCTACGCCTGCAGTCGTCGCTGGCGGGCACGGTGCTGGACCTGCCCGCGCCGCTGGCCAAGCCGGCCGCCGAGCCGCTGGCGACCAGCGTCCAGCTCGGCCTGCCGCTGGGCAGCGGGCCGGTCGACGTGGCGTTCGGCGAACGCATGGCGATCCGTGCGCGGCAGCGCGACGGCAATACCGGCGTGCGGGTCACGCTCGGCAGTGCGGCGGTGGCCGGCGAGCCGCCGGCGAGCGGCATGGTGGTCGGTGGGCGCACCCATTCGCTGGACGCGCTCGAGTGGATCGGCCTGGCCAAGGGCGGAAGCGGCGGCGGCGTGCCGCTGCGCGAGATCGACGTGGTGGCCGACGAGCTGCTGCTGCTCGGGGGCGCGTTCCCGGCGACGCGGCTGCGGCTGCAACCGCGCGCGCAGGCACTGGAGGTCGCGGTGGACGGCCCCGCGCTCGCCGGCCGGGTGACAGTGCCGGATGCGCAGGGCGCCGCGGTGCAGGGTCGCTTCGAACGCCTGCACTGGCAACCGCCGGCAGGCAGCGGCGTCGCCGCGACCGACGCCGGCGTGGTGGCGACGACGGCGACCGACGACGATGCAGCGATGGTGCCGGCCACCGCGACGCCGGTGGATGCCGGCGTCGATCCCGCGGCGATCCCGCCGCTGGCCATCGACGTGGAGGACCTGCGCTACCGGCAGGCGTCGCTGGGCCGTGCCTCGCTGCGCACGCAGCCGGTGGCCGGTGGGCTGCGGGTGGAGCGCCTGCAGGTCCAGGCCGGCGAGCAGGCGATCGAAGGCACCGGCGAGTGGCTCGGCCGTGGCCAGGCGGCGCGCACGCACCTGGCATTGCGCGTCGACAGCGGCGACATGGGCCGGCTGATGGACGGGCTGGGCTACCGCAACTGGCTGGCGCGCGGCGAAGGCGAGGTCCGCTTCGACGCGAGCTGGCCGGGCACGCCGGCCGGTTTCAGCCTGGCCGGCCTGCAGGGCAGCCTGCAGATCGCCGCCCGCGACGGCCAGTTGCTGGAGCTCGATCCGGGCGCGGGCCGCGTGCTCGGCCTCTTCAGCGTCGCCCAGCTGCCGCGCCGGCTGATGCTCGATTTCCGCGACTTCTTTTCCAAGGGCTTCGCCTTCGACCGGCTCGAAGGCCGCGTCGACTTCGCCGACGGCCAGGCCCACACCGGCGACATGCTGATCGACGGGCCGGCGGCGGACATCCACATCCGCGGCAACACCGACCTGCGCGCGCAGCGCTTCGACCAGACCATCGACGTGCTGCCCAAGTCGGGCAACCTGCTGACCGTGGTCGGCGCGGTGGCCGGCGGCCCGGTCGGCGCGGCGGTGGGCGCGGCGGCCAACGCGGTGCTGGCCAAGCCGCTCGGCGAACTCGGTGCGAAGACCTACAAGGTCAGCGGGCCGTGGAAGGACCCGAAGGTGGAAGTGATCAGCCGCGAGCAGTCGCGCCGCGACGAGGGCGCCGCCGCGCCGGGATACGGCGCCGGCATGCGATGAGGCCCGGCGCCGGCCTCAGTCCCCGCCAGGGCCCGGCGCGCGGGTGAAGGGCGGCAGCCGCAGGCGGGTCCGGTGTTCCTGCGCGGGGCAACCGTGCATGTCCACGCCGCGGAAATAGCCACGCTGCCACTGCTCGCGCGCCGCCGCCGATTCCGGGTCGGGCAGTTCCTGCAGGAAGTGGCCACGGCTGGCGGTCCAGCGCCGGTGCTGCTGGTCCAGGTCCGGGGTCTCGGAGATCGGCCGCCATTCGGCCTGCACGTCGGCCAGCACCGCGCGCTGCAGCGGCAGCAGGTGGCAGAACGGCTCGCCGGCGGCGAAGCGCACCCGTCCCGGGCGCGTGAACTTCCAGTTCATGGTGAAGGTGTAGGGACTCCAGTCCGTTTCCACCAGGCCGGTGAGCGCGGCGATGCCGTCCTTGGGCCGGTTCAGCGGGCCGGTGGCCAGCAGCTCGATGCCGGCCCCGGTGCGGAACAGGCAGGGCACGTGGAAGGTCAGCACGCCGTAGCCGAAATGGCTCAGCGCCGGCGCATGCGTGCCCGGGTCCGGCCGCACCCGCACCGATTCCAGCGCGTCTCCGCCCTCCCATTCGGCCTCGAAGCCGGCCTGGCACAGCAGCTCCCAGCCGCAGGCATTGGCCATGTCCAGCGGCAGGCAGCGGTAGGCGTAGCGCTGGTCGGTGCGGTCCATCCAGTCGCGCTCGCGCGGCGCGGGGCGGATGTCCAGCGTGTGGCCATCGAGGACGTGGGCGGTGACCTTCATGCGGCATGTCCGGGGCGTGGGGGCGCGATGGATCCTGGATGAAGGTCCGCCGCGCCCGGGCTGTCATCATAGGCGGCCGGGCACGCCGGCCGCCGCGCTTGCCCCGACCGCCTTCCGACCCCATACCGTGACGATGACCGACTCCGCGCTGACCCTCGCCGAAACCCGCCTGCTCGTGCCCGGCGGCCTCGATCCGTCCGGACTGGACCGCGCGTTCGGCGCGCTGCTGGGGCCGGGCATCGATTTCGGCGACCTGTACTTCCAGCACGCCCGCCGCGAGAGCTGGACGGTGGAGGACGGCATCGTCAAGGACGGCGCGCATTCGATCGAGCAGGGCGTGGGCGTGCGCGCGATCAGCGGCGAGAAGACCGGCTTCGCCTATTCCGACGACATCAATGCCGACGCGTTGCGCCTGGCCGCCGGTTCGGCACGCGCGATCGCCCGCGACGGCAGCGCGCATGCGCCGCGGCAGCTGGTGCGCAGCGGCGGCCATGCGCTGTACCCGGCGCTGGATCCGGTCGACGGCATGGGCAACGAGGACAAGGTCGAACAGCTGCGCGCGCTGGACCGGCTGCTGCGCGCGGCCGACCCGCGCGTGATCCAGGTGTCGGTGAGCCTCTCCGGCGGCGTGGACACCGTGCTCGTGGCGCGCAGCGACGGGGTGATGGCCGCCGACGTCCGCCCGCTGGTGCGGCTCAACGTGCAGGTGATCGTCGAGCATGGCGGCCGGCGCGAATCCGGCTACGCCGGTGGCGGCGGCCGCTATTCGTACGAGGAGCTGTTCTCCGGGGGGCGTCCCGAGAAGCTCGCGCGCGAGGCGCTGCGCCAGGCATTGGTCAACCTGGAGGCGGTCGATGCGCCGGCCGGCACGATGCCGGTGGTGCTGGGCGCCGGCTGGCCGGGCGTGCTGCTGCATGAAGCGGTCGGCCACGGCCTGGAGGGCGACTTCAACCGCAAGGGCACTTCGACCTATGCCGGCCGCATCGGACAACGCGTGGCCGCCCCGGGCGTGACCATCGTCGATGACGGCACCCTGGAAGGCCGCCGCGGCTCGCTCAACATCGACGACGAGGGCACGCCCACGCGCTGCACCACGCTGATCGAGGACGGCGTGCTGGTCGGCTACATGCAGGATTCGCTCAACGCGCGACTGATGGGCATGGCCCCGACCGGCAACGGCCGCCGCGAATCGTTCGCGCACCTGGTGATGCCGCGCATGACCAATACCTACATGCTGGCCGGTATGCACGACCCGCAGGAGATGATCCGCTCGGTGAAGAAGGGCCTGTACGCGGTCAACTTCGGCGGCGGCCAGGTCGACATCACCAGCGGCAAGTACGTGTTCTCGGCCACCGAGGCCTACCTGATCGAGGACGGCAGGGTCACCGCGCCGGTGAAGGGCGCCACGCTCATCGGCAACGGCCCGGAGACGATGCAGAAGGTGCGCATGGTCGGCCACGACCTGGCCCTGGACGAGGGCGTGGGCGTGTGCGGCAAGGACGGGCAGAGCGTGCCGGTGGGCGTGGGCCAGCCGTCGCTGCTGATCGACGGGCTGACCGTGGGCGGGACGAGGGCGTGAGGCGCGGCGCGTGAGCCGCGCAGGCTCAGTCCTCGCGCGCGTCGGCCTCGTCGTCGTCGGCGTCCACCGCGTCGTCGCCGGCGTCGGCATCGCTGCCGGCGAGCAGCAGCGTGCGCAGTTCGCGGAACAGTTCGCGGTAGGCGCGCGGCGGCTTGTTGCGCAGTTTCTCCTCGTGCGCGTTGCGCACCAGCTGGCGCAGGTGCTGGCGGTCGGCGGCCGGATGCTCCTCGAGCAGTTCGGCCAGCGCCGCGTCCCCCTCGGCGACCAGGCGCTCGCGCCAGTCCTCGACCCGGTGCATCGCGGCCACTTCGCGGCGCGCGGCCTTGCCGTCCTCGTCCAGCGCGTCGCGGATCGCCTCCAGCGCCTCGTCGTCCTCCCGCCGCATCTGCTTGGCCAGGAACGCCAGCTGGCGCTTGCGGGCGATGTGCGCGGTGATCTTGCGGGTGTGCTCCAGGTGCGGCAGCAGGTCCCCGGGGATCGGCAGCTTCGCCAGCTGCGTCGGCGTCAGGCTGGCGAGCTTCTCGGCCAGCTCCAGCACTTCCAGCGCCTCGCGGCGCTGCTGGCTGCGGCTGGGGGAAAGGAACTCGCCGGTGTCTTCGTCGCGTCCGCGCATGGGGCTGGGGCTCTGTCGGGTCGCGCGGATTCTACCCGGGGCGGGCTGAATCGCCTTGTCCGGCCGTGGCCGGCGTCCGGCCGCCCGGGGCGACGCCGCCGCACGCCCGGGCCGTATCAACCGTTATCGCAGAGGTGCAAGCCGTGAACGACATCGCCCCGACCGACGACAGCCACGTCCGCCTGGACCGGCTGGCCGACATCTCGCAACGGCTGCTGGCCCGTGCCCGCGCGCTCGGCGCCAGCCAGGCCGAGGTGAGCTGCAGCGAGGAGCACGGGTTGAACGTGTCCGTGCGCATGGGCGAGGTGGAGACGGTCGAGTCCACCCGCGACCGGGGCGTGGCGGTGACCGTGTACTTCGGCCAGCGCAAGGGCAGCGCCAGCACCGCCGACCTGCACGAGCGCAGCCTCGAGGCCACGGTCGAGCAGGCCTGCGCGATCGCGCGGTACACCGAGGACGATCCCGCCGCCGGCCTGGCCGATGCGGCGCTGATGGCCGATGGCACGTTCCACGACCTGGAGACCTGGCATCCGTGGCGGCTGGACGCGGACGAGGCGATCGACATGGCCCTGGCCTGCGAGGCGGCCGGGCGCGAGGCCGACGCGCGGGTGAGCAATTCCGACGGCGCCTCCTTCGGCAGCGGCGGCAGCCTGTCGGTATACGCCAACAGCCACGGCTTCGTCGGCCGCGAGCGCGAGACCCAGCATTCGCTCGGGGTGGCGCTGATCGCCGGGCAGGGCGAGGGCATGCAGCGCGACGGCTGGTACAGCATCGGCCTGGCCCGCGGCGACCTCGAGGCGCCCGCGGCGATCGGACGCCGTGCCGCCGAGCGCACCGCCGCACGACTGGATCCGCGCACCGCGCCGACCGGCCAGTACCCGGTGCTGTTCGCCGCCGAGGTCGCCCGTTCGCTGGTCGGGCACCTGCTCAACGCGGTCTCCGGCGGCGCCCTGTACCGGCGCGCCAGCTTCCTGCTCGACAGCGCCGGCACCCGGCTGTTCCCGGACTGGTTCGGGATCGACGAGCGGCCGCTGCTGCGGCGCGGCCTGCGCTCGACCGCGTTCGACGCCGACGGCGTGGCCACCCGCGACAGCGCGCTGGTCGCCGGCGGCGTCCTGCAACGCTACGTGCTCGGCAGCTACTCGGCGCGCAAGCTGGGGCTGCAGACCACCGCCAATGCCGGCGGCGTGCACAACCTGCAGCTGTCCTCCAACGCCGGGTCGCTGGACGACCTGGTGCGCGGCATGGGCACCGGCCTGCTGGTGACCGAGCTGATGGGGCAGGGCGTCAACGGCGTCACCGGCGACTACTCGCGCGGCGCGGCCGGGTTCTGGATCGAAGGCGGCGCGGTCGCCTACCCGGTCGACGAACTGACCATCGCCGGCAACCTGCGCGACATGTTCGCCGCGATCGAGGCGGTCGGCGCCGAGTACGACCCGCGTTCGCACATCCGCACCGGTCCGATCCTGGTCGGGCGCATGACCGTTGCCGGGGGCGAATGACGTATCCTCGGGGGTGTGCGCCGCCGCGGGGACGCGGCGCCGTCTTCCGGACACCACCACCAGCAAGGGGACCATGATGAGCGAGTTCGAAACCTACACCGCACCGCCGCCGCCGCCGTCGTCGACCGGCCCGGTCAGCGCCGAAGAGAAGCAGTGGGCGATGTTCGGCCACCTGTCCACTTTGCTGGGGCTGTTCACCGGCGGCATCGGCAACATCGTCGGGCCGCTGGTCATCTGGCTGGTCAAGAAGGACACCATGCCCTTCGCCGGCGACCAGGCCAAGGAGGCGCTCAACTTCAACATCACCCTGCTGCTCATCGGCGTGGTGCTGCTGGTGCTGACCCTGGTCACCTTCGGCATCGGTGCGATCGTGACCATGCCGCTCGGCCTGCTGCTGTGCGTGGCCTGGCTGGTGCTGACCATCATCGCCGCGATGAAGGCGAACGAAGGCGTGGCCTACCGCTACCCGTTCACGCTGCGGCTGGTCAAGTAAACCGGCGCGCGGCGCGTATGAGGAAAAGGCCCGGTTGCCCGGGCCTTTTTTTTTGGGGGCCGGGGCCGGCGCGCTCAGTGGGTCCGGCGGACCGCCATGTCGCCCAGCGCGGCGAGCGCGGCCGCGCCGGCGCCGAGCGGACCCAGCGCGGTGCGCATGTCGTCCGCCAGTTCCTCCAGCTTCGTGCGCGCCCCGGCGATGCCCAGCAGCGCCGGATAGGTCGACTTGGCCTGGGCCACGTCCTTGCCCGCGGTCTTGCCGAGCTGCTCGGAACTGGCCTCGATGTCGAGCAGGTCGTCGCGCACCTGGAAGGCCAGGCCCAGCGACGTGGCGAAGGCGTCCAGCTGCGCCAGCGTGGCGGCATCGGCGCCACCGCCGAGGGCGCCCATGCGCACCGCGGCGCGGATCAGGGCGCCGGTCTTGAGCGCGTGCATGCGCTGCAGCTGCGCCAGCGACTGGGCCCGGCCGGTGGCGTCGATGTCCAGCGCCTGCCCGCCGCACATGCCGGCCACGCCGGAGGCATCGGCCAGCGTGCGCACCCAGTCGATGCGCAGGGCGGCCGGTGCATCGGCCGCGGCCAGGGTCGAGAACGCCAGGGTCTGCAACGCGTCGCCGGCGAGGATCGCGGTGGCTTCGTCGAAGGCCACGTGCACGGTCGGCTGGCCGCGGCGCAGGTCGTCGTCGTCCATCGCCGGCAGGTCGTCGTGGACCAGCGAATAGGCGTGGACCAGTTCCACCGCCGCGGCCGGCGCGTCGAGCGCCTGTTCGCCGGCGCCCAGCGCGGTGCCGGCCGCGTAGACCAGCAGCGGGCGCATGCGCTTGCCGCCGCCCAGGGTGGCGTGGCGCATGGCCGCGTGCAGGCGCGAGGGCGCGTCGGCCGGGTCGGGCAGCAGGCGTTCGAGCGTGGCTTCCGTGCGCGCCGCCCAGCGCGCGAACCGCTCACTCGCCATCGTGGCCGGCGAAGGGCTGCGCGTCGTCGGGGCGCTCGGGATCGGTGAGCAGGCGCACGCGCAGTTCGGCCTGTTCCAGCGCCGACTGGCAGCGCCGGTAGAGGCCGACGCCGCGCTCGTAGGCGGCCAGCGAATCCTCCAGGCTCATCTCGCCGTGTTCCATCTTCTCGACCAGCTGCTCCAGTTCGTCCAGCGACTGTTCGAACTGGGCGACCGGCGAGGCGTCGGGGGTGGCTTTCTTGGGCATGCGGGAAGTGTGCGCGGAGCGGTCGGGAGGGTCAACGCGCGCCGGGCTTCACGCAGGCGGTTGCCAGGCCAGGTGCCAGCCGCGGGCATGCAGCCAGCGGGCCAGGCCGTCGGCCCACGCGATGTCGCCGGCGGCGAGCAGCCGGCCATCGGCGCCGGAAAGCAGCGGCAGCTGCGCGCGCCGCCACGGGGGCACGCCGCGCGCCTGCAGTACGTGCTTGAGCAGGTGCGAATGCGCGCGGCCTGGCAGGACGATGCGCTCGCCACCCCGGCGCGCATGGACGCGCACGGGCGCATCGAAGCCGCACGCGGAGCGGCCGTCGTCCGCGCGCAGGCGCAGCGTGCCGCCGTCGGGCAGGGCGAGCGGGGCGCTGCCGTCCCAGTCGACCTGCCAGTCCGGCGGCAGGGGCGCGCGCAGGGTGTCGGCGTGGAGGAAATCGCGCCAGCGCAGGACCCGCGCGCCGGCCCAGGCGAAGCGGGCTTCGGCATCGGCCCGCGCGTGCAGGAGGGCCTCCTCGATCCGCTCCACGCCCCGTGCCGGCAGCGGTGGCAGGTCGAGCGTGCGGATCCAGTGCCGCAGCACGCGCGCGCGCCGCGCGGCCGGCAGCGCGAGCAGGGCCGGCACCCGCAGGGTGCGCGGGTCGTCGCCGGCGTGCGTGCGCAGCAGCGACGCGTCCTCCTCGGCCAGCAACGCACCGGTCTGCGCGCACAGTGCGGCGCTGCGCGCCAGCGAGGTGGCGGCGTGCGGCCAGCGCTGGCGCAGCAGCGGCAGCAGCTGGAGGCGCAGGAAGTTGCGGTCGGCATCGCTGCGGGCGTTGCTCGGGTCCTCGATCCAGTCCAGCCCGTGGGCCTGCGCATAGCCCTGCAGCGCCTCGCGCGGCATCTGCAGCAGCGGGCGCCACTGCCAGGCCCCGCCCAGGCGCCGCAGCGGCCGCATCGCCCCGAGTCCGTCGAGTCCGGAGGCACGCAGCGCGCGCAGCAGGAAGGTCTCGGCCTGGTCGTCGAGGTGGTGCGCGGTGGCCAGCAGGTCGCCTGTCGCCAGCGTCGACGACAGCGCCGCATAGCGGGCCGCGCGCGCGGCGGCTTCCGGCCCCTCGCCGCTGGCGCGCGGCACCTGTACGCGCAGCACCTGCAGCGGGACGTGCAGCACGGCCGCCTGCCGCTGGCAGTGCGTGGCCCACGCGTCCGCGTCCTGCTGCAGTCCGTGGTGCACGTGGACCGCGCGCAGGCCGCGCGCGCGCAGCGCGGGCTCGGTGGCCAGGCGATGCAGCAGCACGGTCGAGTCCAGGCCGCCGCTGTAACCGACCACGAGCGCACCGGTCGCCGCTCCGGGGATCTCCGGCAGGGCGAGGTCGTGCATGGACGATGGCGGGTGCGCGGCCATGCGCCTATCGTAGCTGGCCGTGGCGGCGGGCCGCGGCGGCGATGCGCCGGGTCGGCTCAGCGCACCTGGCGCAGGATCACGACCAGGGCGAAGACCCAGCAGACGGTGACGAACCAAGCCAGCACCCAGATCGAGGCGATGCCGCTGCGCTTGTGGAACAGGCGGTTGACCACCAGCGCCACCAGCAGCGGGACCAGGAACAGCGCCAGCGGCAGGACCCAGCCGGGCAGCGCGTCCATCGTCACGCGCCGTGCCGGGTGGAGGCGCCGCGGCGGGGCGCCGGCCGGTCCTGCGCGGACCGGCCGGCGACACGGTGGCCGGGCCTATGCGGCCTCGTAGGCGCCATAGCCGTGCAGGCGCGCGTAGCGCCGCTGGACCAGTTCGTCGTGCGGGATCTTCTCCAGCGCGTCGAGTTCGTTGAGCAGCACCGCCTTGAGCCGCCTGGCCATCTGCCGCGGGTTGCGGTGGGCGCCGCCGGTCGGCTCGCGCACGACCTTGTCGACCAGGCCCAGGCCGTGCAGGCGCTTGGCGGTCAGGCCCAGCTGCTCGGCCGCGTCCTTGGCCTTGCCCGCGTCCTTCCACAGGATCGAGGCGCAGCCTTCGGGCGAGATCACCGAGTAGGTGCTGTACTCCAGCATCAGCGTGCAGTCGCCGACACCTATGGCCAGCGCGCCGCCGGAGCCGCCTTCGCCGATGACGGTGCAGATGATCGGCACCTTCAGCTCGGCCATCTCCAGCAGGTTGCGGGCGATGGCCTCGGACTGGCCGCGTTCCTCTGCGTCGATGCCGGGCCACGCGCCGGGGGTGTCGATGAAGGTCAGGATCGGCAGGCCGAAGCGCTCGGCCAGCTTCATCAGGCGCAGCGCCTTGCGGTAGCCCTCGGGCTTGGGCATGCCGAAGTTGCGGCGGATCTTTTCCTTGGTGTCGCGGCCCTTCTGGTGGCCGATCACCACGACCGGGCGGCCGTCGATGCGGGCCAGGCCGCCGACGATGGCCTTGTCGTCGGCGAAGGCGCGGTCGCCGGCCAGCTCCTGGAACTCGTCGCAGAGCACGCGCACGTAGTCCAGGGTGTAGGGGCGGGCCGGATGGCGGGCCATCTGCGACACCTGCCAGGGGCTGAGGTCGCGGAAGATCTGTGCGGTGCGCTTGCGCAGCTTGTCCTGCAGCGCGTGCACCTCGGCGTCGACGTTGACGGCCGGGCCGGTGCTGGCGCTGCGCAGTTCCTGGATCTTGGCTTCCAGGTCGGCGATGGGCTGCTCGAAATCGAGGTAGTTCGGGTTCATCCGTAAGCCGGCGGGGCCGGAAGGTGCATGAGGCGGGCAGTGTAGCCGAAGGTCCGTGGAGCGACCGGACCGTACGGTACGGAGGGTGGTGGGTGAAGCCACTCGGGGCGTGGGCTTCGGATGGGACCGCCGTGCCCCGGGCAGAGGGCGCATCCCCCGGGACGGCGTCCTGCCTTTACCCGGGACCTCTGCACATCCATCCATGTGCCGCTTGCGCCCTCTGCCGAACGCGGGGGCCACGGCGGCTCTTGGGGCGTGGCTTTGGAGAAGCGAGCGGGGGAAGACGAAGCAGAGCAAGGTCACCCCTTCCTGACCTTCTCCTTGCGACCGTGGTCGAAGGTGCGGGGAGGGGCGCGAGGCGCGCTTCAGTGCACCCAGGGGCGGCCGATGGCGACCTTCACCGCACGGACTCCGGGCTGCGCGCGCAGCGCATCGAGCAGGGGCGGCGCCACCCGGACCGCGTTGGCGCCATTGAGGTCGAGCACGCCGCTGGCGCCGTCGTGGCCCGCGCGGCCCACCTGCAGGTGCAGGCGCAGCGGCGTCGGGCCGGGGCGATGGCGGGCCAGCACCGCGTCGATCCGCGGCCACAGGCCGGGGTCGCGCAGGTCCACCCGCAGCGACAGCCGCTGCGCGTGCTGCGCGCACAGCTGTTCGTAGTCCCAGGCGGCCTTCAGGCGCAGGCTGTAGCCGCCGTTGAATTCGTCCTCGCGCAGGCCGCCCTGCACGACCAGCACGCGGTCGCGCACCAGCAGGCTGGACAGGTCGGCGGCGGCCTCGGCGAACACGCCGCATTCCAGCCGGCCGCGGCCGTCCTCCAGCTGCACGAACACCTGGCTGTCGCCCTTGCGGCGCAGGCCCACGACCAGGCCGGCGACGACCACCTGCACCTCCGGCCGCCAGCCGCGCTTCTCGCCGCCGGTGCCGGCGGCCCACAGCTTGTCCAGTTCGCCCAGGTCGTTGCCGACCAGGCCGCGGACTTCCTCGCGGAAGGGATCGAACGGATGGCCGCTGAGGTAGTGGCCGAGGGTGTCGCGTTCGCCGTCGAGCAGCTGCCGCAGCGGCCATTCGCCGGCCTCCGGCAGGTCCAGCGCCAGCGCCGGTCCGGTGTCGGCCGAGGGCATGCCGAACAGCGACACCTGGCCGGCCGCCGCTTCCCTGGCCATCTGGTCGGTGGCCTTGAGCACCTCGGGCAGCTGCAGCATCAGGGTGGCGCGGTTGCGGCCGAGCGCGTCCAGCGCGCCGGCATTGACCATCGCCTCCAGCGCGCGCCGGTTGAGCTTGGTCGAATCCACCCGACGGCAGAAATCGAGCAGGTCGCGGTAGTCGCCGCCGCGCTCGCGCTCGGCCACGATCGCCTCGCACAGGCCGCGGCCGACGCCCTTGATCGCCCCCAGCCCGTAGCGGATGGTGTCGGCGGCGACCGCCTCGAACATGTACGGCGAATCGTTCACCCGCGGCGGCAGCACGGTCAGGCCCAGCCCGCGCGCCTCGTTGAGGAAGCCGACCACCTTGTCGGTGTTGTCCATGTCCGAGGACAGGGTGGCGGCCATGAACTCGGCCGGGTAGTGCTTCTTCAGCCACGCGGTCTGGTAGGCCACCAGCGAGTAGGCGGCGGCGTGCGACTTGTTGAAGCCGTAGCCGGCGAACTTCTCCATCAGGTCGAAGATCTCGTCGGCCTTGCGTTCGTCGACGCCGCCTTTCGCCGCGCCCTCGCGGAAGATCTCGCGGTGCTTGGCCATCTCGGCCGGCACCTTCTTGCCCATCGCGCGGCGCAGCAGGTCGGCGCCGCCGAGCGAGTAGCCGCCGACGATCTGCGCCATCTGCATGACCTGCTCCTGGTAGACCATGATCCCGTAGGTCTCCTCGAGCATCGGCTGCGTGCGCGGGTCCGGATAGGAGAATTCCTCCTGCCCGTGCTTGCGCGCGACGAACGACGGGATCATCTCCATCGGGCCGGGACGGTACAGCGCGTTCAGCGCGATCAGGTCCTCGAAGCGGTCCGGCCGCGCGTCCTTCAGCGCGCGGCGCATGCCGGAGGATTCGAACTGGAACACCGAGCCGGTGTTGCCGTTGGCGAAGATGTCGCGGTACACGCTGGCGTCGTCCAGCGGCAGGGTGGCGATGTCCAGCGGCGGGATGCCGGCGCGCTCGTGCCGGACATTGATCGCCTTCACCGCCCAGTCGATGATCGTCAGCGTGCGCAGGCCGAGGAAGTCGAACTTGACCAGGCCGATCGCCTCGACGTCGTCCTTGTCGAACTGGGTGACCGGATTGCGGCCCAGGCCGTCCTGGTCGTGTTCGGCGAACAGCGGGCAGAAGGTGTGCAGCGGTTCGGGCGCGATCACCACGCCGCCGGCGTGCTTGCCGGCGTTGCGGGTCAGGTCCTCGAGCTGGCGGGCCAGGTCGATCAGGTCGCGGACGTCGTCCTCGCTGCCGTAGCGCTGGATCAGCTCGGCCGAGGCCATCTCGCTGTCCTTGCCTTCGCCCATCGCGTCCTTGAGCGAGATGCCCAGGATGTTGGGGATCAGCTTGGCCACGCCGTCGACGAAGCCGTAGGGGAAGCCGAGCACGCGGCCGGAGTCGCGCACCACCGCCTTGGCGGCCATGGTGCCGTAGGTGATGATCTGGCTGACCCGCTCGCGCCCGTACTTGCGGGCGACGTAGTCGATCACCTCGTCGCGCCGGTCCATGCAGAAGTCGATGTCGAAGTCGGGCATCGACACGCGTTCCGGGTTGAGGAAGCGCTCGAACAGCAGGTTGTAGGGGATCGGGTCCAGGTCGGTGATCTGCAGCGCCCAGGCCACCAGCGAGCCGGCGCCGGAGCCGCGGCCCGGGCCGATCGGGATGCCGTGGTTCTTTCCCCACTGGATGAAGTCGGCCACGATCAGGAAGTAGCCGGGGAAACCCATCTTGATGATGGTGTCCAGCTCGAAGTCCAGGCGCTCGACGTAGTCCTGGCGGGTCTTGCCCTCGGCCAGCGGGTTCTTCGCCAGGCGCGCCTCGAGGCCGTCGTGCGACTGCTTGCGGATCCAGCTGTCCAGGGTCTCGTCCGACGGCACCGGATAGGCCGGCAGCGCGTACTTGCCCAGGGTCAGCTCGAGGTTGCAGCGGCGCGCCAGCTCGACCGTGTTGGCGATCGCGTCGGGGGCGTCGGCGAACAGCGCGGCCATCTCGTCGGCCGACTTCAGGTACTGCTCGGCGCTGTAGTCGCGCGGGCGCTTGGGGTCGTCGAGCACCCGGCCGGACGCGATGCACACGCGCGCCTCGTGCGCCTCGAAGCCGTCGGCGCCGAGGAAGCGCACGTCATTGGAGGCGACCACCGGGATCCCGCGCGCGGCCGAGGCGTGCAGGGCGAAGGCGTTGAACGCCTCCTCGCCCTCGCGCCCGGTGCGGACCAGTTCCAGGCACAGGTTGCCGCCGAACGCGCGCTGCCAGTCGGCCAGCTGCTGCTCGGCCAGGTCGTGGCGGTGCTCGGCGGCCAGGCGCCCGGCCAGGCTTTCGCGCCCGGCCAGCAGGATCAGGCCGTCGCCGCATTCGCGCACCCAGTCCGGGGCGACGGCGACGCCGCCTTCGGCGCGGTGGCCTTCCATCCAGGCGCGCGTGAGCAGGTGCGACAGGTTGAGGTAGCCGCGGTGGTCGCGGCACAGCGCGGTCAGCCGCCACGGCGCCTCGCCGGGGCCGGCGGCCACGGCCAGGTCGGCGCCGGCGATGGGCTTGATGCCGACCGCCTCGGCCGCCTTGTAGAACTTGATCAGGGCGAACAGGTTGTTGAGGTCGGTGACCGCCAGCGCCGGCAGGCCCAGTTCCACCGCGCGGCTGAGCAGGTTGGCCTGCTTGGCCTTGGCCGGGTCGGCCTGCTCCGGTTTTTCGGGCACGCGGATGGTCGAGTCCGCAAGCGAAAACTCGGTATGGACGTGGAGGTGGACGAAGCCGGACATGCCCCGGGGAGGGTACCGGCCGGGGTAGGGGGGAACAAGGCTTGACGGATCGCCCGGCGCGGCCGCGGCGCGGCCGGTGGCGGCACCGCGGCGGCATTTCGTTCATCATCGCCCGACCCTGCCGATGGAGATCCCGGTGAGCCCCCCGCACTTCGAACCCGTCGCCAGCGGCGAGCGCATCGCCTCCCTCGACGTGCTGCGCGGCTTCGCGCTGGCCGGCATCCTGCTGATGAACATGGAGGCCTTCGTCGGCCCGGTGATGGGCTCCTACACCGGCCTCGACCGCGGGCTTTCCGGCGCGGACCTGTTCGCCGACGGCCTGGTCTATTTCTTCGTGCAGGGCAAGTTCTTCACCCTGTTCTCGCTGCTGTTCGGCATGGGCTTCGCGATGATGGTCCAGCGCGCCGACGCGGCGCGGCGGCCGTTCGCTGGCTTGTACTGGCGCCGCAGCCTGGGCCTGCTCGGCATCGGCCTGGCCCATGCGCTGCTGCTGTGGTCCGGCGACGTGCTGGTGACCTACGCGCTGCTGTCCTTCCTGTTGCTGGCCTTCCGTGACGTACCTGCCACCGTGCTGGCCTGGCTGGGCGTGGCCTGCTACCTGGCCGCGCCGGCGCTGGTGATGGGGCTGGGGCTGCTCTCGGGCTGGATGCCCGGCTGGGACGAGGTCATGGCCGCGCAGGGCAGGGAGATGGACGCGATGCTGGAATCGCAGCGCCAGGCCTACGGCGCCGGCAGCTACGCGATGACCGTGGCGCAGCGGGTCCGCGATTTCGGCATGACCCTCTCCAACCTGATGGTGATGGGGGCGATGGTGTTCGGCATGTTCCTGCTCGGCGCCGCGTTCCTGCGCAGCGGGGCGATCCAGCAGCCGCAGCTGCATCCCCGGCTGTACGCATGGCTGCGCCGGGCGGTATTGCCGCTGGGCCTGCTGGTGATGCTGGCCTCGTTCCTGCTCGAGCCGAGCATGTCGTTCAGCGTGTTCGACCTGCGGCTGGCGCTGGCGCAGTCGCTGGCGCTGGTGGCGGGGGCGATGATGTGCCTGGGCTACCTGGCCTGGGTGATGCGCGGGCTGGAGGTTCCCGGCATCGCGCGCTGGCTGGAGCTGCTGGCCCCGGCCGGGCGCATGGCCCTGACCAACTACCTGGTCCAGTCGATCGCCTGCACGCTGCTGTTCTACGGCTACGGACTGGGCTTCTTCGAGCAGTTGCCGCGGTTCTGGCAGGTGCCGTTCGCGCTGGGCCTGTTCTCGGTCCAGGTGCTCTACAGCCGCTGGTGGCTGGAGCGCTTCCGCTTCGGCCCGGCGGAGTGGCTGTGGCGTTCGCTCACCTACTGGCAGCTGCAGCCGATGCGGCGCGCCGGAGCGGGCGTCGCGCCGGCCTGACAGGCGCGTCGCCGGCCGCCGCCGACGGCCCGGCCGGCCGCGTCGGCCGCCGCGGATGACGCCGCGGCCCCGGCGGAGTATGGTCGGCCCATCCGGTCAGACGGTGGATGGACATGGACGTTGCCGCTTCCCTGTTCAGGCATTTCCGGTTCCGCTCCGCGCCCTCGCGCCCCAGGCGCCGGCCGGGCCGGTCCGGCTGCGCATGGCTGCTGGCGGTGCTGCTGGCCCTGCCATCCGCGGGCATGGCCGCCGACGCCGACGCCGACGCCGACGAGCTGGCCAGGCAGTTGTCCAATCCGGTCGCCAGCCTGGTCAGCGTGCCGCTGCAGTTCAACTATGACGAACTGGACAGCGGGGGCAGCCGCGCCTGGGTCAACGTGCAGCCGGTGGTGCCGGTGTCGATCGGCGAGCACTGGAACATGATCTCGCGCACCATCCTGCCGATCACCTACCAGGAAGACCTCTTCCCGGGCGCCGGCAGCCAGTTCGGCACCGGCGACATCACCCAGAGCCTGTTCTTTTCGCCCAAGCAACCTACCGCGGGCGGCTGGATCGTCGGATTCGGGCCGGCCGTGCTGGTGCCGACCGCCAGCGACGACCTGCTCGGGACCGGCAAGTGGGGCGCCGGGCCGACCGCGGTCGTGCTCAGGCAGACCCAAGCGGGCTGGACCTATGGCGCGCTGGTGAACCACCTGTGGTCGTTCGCCGGCGACAGCGACCGCAACGACGTGAGCTCCACCTTCCTGCAGCCGTTCCTCACCAGGGGAATGGGGCAGGGCCGGACGTTATCGCTCAACCTGGAGTCCTCCTACAACTGGGAGACCCGGCAATGGACCGTGCCGGTCAACATCGGCTACAGCAAGGTGTCCAGGATCGGCGCGCAGATGGTCAGTTACCAGGGCGGAGTGCGCTATTACGCCGAGTCGCCCGCCGGCGGACCCGACTGGGGCCTGCGCTTCGCCTTCACCCTGCTGTTCCCGGAAAGCTGACGCCACCGGCGTGGTGCGCCGGCTCCCGGCGCGGATGAGCGGTTCCTTTCCTGGAGCAGGGCGGCACGCGGACCGCGGCAGGCCTCCGCGGCCGTCCCACGCGGGGATGTCGACCGATGACCCGCCATGGCGAACTGCCTGACGCGGCGCCGGCCATCGTGTATCCGCACCCGCACCCGCACCCGCACCCGCACCCGCACCCGCACCCGCACCCGCATCGTCCCGACTGATGTCCTGACTTCCAGCCCACCCGCCCTCAGGAGCCATCGATGAACACCCAGCCCGGCAAGGCGAAGACCCTGTTTTCCGACGTGTCCTCCGAACTCGCCTCGCGGCGCACCGGCATGGCGTTCCAGCGCACCCGGCTGGCCGCCGACCGCACGCTGATGGCGGTGATCCGGACCTCGCTGTCGCTGATCAGCTTCGGCTTCACGATCCACAAGGTGTTCGAGGGCCTGAAGGAGAGCGGGGCGATCATCCACGCCGCATCGGGGCGCAATTTCGGCGTGTCGCTGGTGCTGCTGGGCGTGGTCATGCTGGTGATCGGCATCGGCTACCACGCCTGGTTCATGCTCGCCCTGCGCCGGCAGCGCACCGGCATGGCCGGGGACCGGCTGGTCCATGCCGAGAGCCCGTTCCCGCCTTCGATGACCCTGATCACCGCGGTCCTGCTGCTGGTGCTGGGCGTGGTGGCCATGGCCAGCATGGTCCTGCACACCGGGCCGTTCGAATGAGCCGTGGTGCCGGCGACCGCGGCCCCGGTCCTCCCGTCCGGATGGGCCGGGCCTGGGCGGCACGCCGGGCGGCCCGGATGGCCCTTCGGGCCAATGTCGCCGCCGCGGCATCCGCGGCAGCATGGGCGCGGGGATCCGTCCGGCCACCGGTGACGCGTCCACCGGACTCCTTGGAGGCAGCCATGCATCGATCCACCCGCTCCAACGCCGCCCGCCTGGGGGCGCTGCTCGGCGGCCTGTCCGCCGCCGCGACCGCGTCCGCCCAGCCCTCGTCCGACTGGGAATGGATGGTCGAACCCTACATCTGGGCGGCGAGCATCGGCACCGACATGCGCACGATCAGCCCGCCGACCGAGGCCGACAGCGATTCCTCGTTCTCCGACGTGATCGACAAGCTCGACGGCGTGTTCATGGGCCGGGTCGAAGGCCGCACCGACCGCTACGGCATGTTCGCCGACTTCATCTACCTCGGCCTGGCCGACGGCACCCAGCGCCGCGTCCTGCGCACCGAGACCGACCTGGACGCGCGCCTGCTCGACCTGGCCTTCTCGGTGCGCATCGGCGGCGCGCGCGACAGCGGGCTGGACCTGTACGGCGGCGCCCGCTACATCGACGTGGACCTGACCACCCGGTTCGTGCCCGACAACCCGGCCTTCGCGCCGCGCTCCCTCGACGCCGGACAGAGCTACCTCGATTTCCTCGCCGGTGCCCGCTACACCTGGCCGCTGGCCGAGCGCTGGAGCCTGGCCCTGCGCGGCGACGCCTCGTTCGGCGAGACCGACGGCACCTGGTCGGCCTCGGCGATGGGCGGCTACCGCACCGGCAACGGCGCGTGGCTGTTCGGCTACCGCTACATGCAGGCCGAGTTCGGCAACGGCAACGCCGACGTCACCCTCGACCTGAGCGGACCGGTGGTCGGCTACGGCTTCCGCTTCTGACGTGCGCCGCGGCCCAGGCCGCGGACGCCATCCCGCTGACCCCTCGATCCGCCACCCAGGAGATTCCGATGCGACCTTCCTTCCTTCCGCTGCGCCGCATGGCGTGGATGCGGGCGACCACGCTGCTGCTCGCCCTGCTGGCGGCCTCGACCGCCCTGGCTTCGCCGTCGAACAAGTGGCGCGTGCAGCTGGGCGGCAGCGCCAAGGTCGACGGCGAGGTCGAACTGTCGTTCACGCCCAAGGGCGGCACCGCACGCAGCGTGGTCGTGGCCATCCCCAAGGGCACGCATGAGAACACCGCCGCCCGGCTGGTGCGCGACGCGGTGAAGGCCACGTTCGGCAAGGACGTCTACAAGGTCGAGACCGACGACGGCGAGGACGTACTGGTCAAGAAGCGCGGCAGCACGCCGGACTTCGAGATCATCGTGGTGCGCAACACCGCCGACGGCCTGCGGATCAGCCTCGACAGGGAATAGGCGGGCGCCGGGCGGGACGCGCCGCGACCCGCCACGGCCTGGTTGCGGCGAAGGATGCAGCTGCAACGGTTCGTGCCGCGATGCGTCCGGCCGGCGACGTCCAGCGCGTGCGGCGCCGCGGTTAAACTCGCCGGGTGAATCCATCCCGCGACGACGTCCTCATCCTCGGTGGCGGTGCCATCGGCCTGGCCACCGCCCTGTCCCTGCTCGACGCCGGCCGCGGCGTGCGCCTCCTGGAGGCGGCCACCGTCGGCGGCGCCACCTCGCACGGCAACTGCGGCACGATCACCCCGAGCCACGCACCGCCGCTGGCCGCGCCCGGCGTGCCGCTGCGCGCATTGAAGTGGATGTTCACCCCGGACGCGCCGCTGTACCTCAAGCCGCGGGTCGATCCTGCGCTGTGGCAGTGGCTGGCGCGCTTCACCGCGCGCTGCAACCCGCGCGACTGGATGTCCAGCGCCCGCGCCCGCGCCGCGCTGCTGGACGATTCTCGCGCGCGGCTGGTGCAGTGGATCGGCCGCTACGGGCTGGACTGCGAGTTCGGCGAGACCGGGCTGGACTACGTGTTCCGCGACCCGCGCAACTTCGCCCACTACGTCGCCGAGTGCGCGCCGCTCAACGCCATGGGCATCCGCACCGACGTCATCGACGGCGCCGACTACCTGCGCCAGGAGCCGTCGCTGCGGGACGGCATCGTCGGCGCGGTGCGCTTCCCCGACGACGCCCACCTGCGCCCCGACCGCTACGTCGCCGAGCTGGCGCGCGCGGTGCGCGAACGCGGCGGGGTGATCGAGGAAGGCTGCCGGGTCGAGGCGATCGAGCCCGAGGCCGACGGCGTGCGCGTGCGGATCGCCGGTGGTGGCGAGCGCCGCGGACGCGATGTCGTCGTGGCGATGGCGGCCTGGACGCCGGAGATCATCCGCCCGCTCGGCCTGCGCCTGCCGATCCAGCCGGGCAAGGGCTACTCGATCACCTATTCGAAGCTGGCGCTGGCGCCGCGCCGGCCGATCGTGCTCAAGGACCGCTCGGTCTGCATCACCGCCTGGGGCAGCGGCTTCCGCCTCGGCAGCACGATGGAATTCTCCGGCCACGACAGCACGCTCAACGAAGTGCGGCTGTCGGCGCTGGAGCGGGCCGCACGCGAATACCTGAAGCAGCCGCCGGATGCGTCCATGATCCAGGAGAAGTGGTACGGCTGGCGGCCGATGACCTGGGACGACCTGCCGGCGCTGGGCCGTTCGCCGGCCCATCCTCACGTCTGGTTGGCGGCCGGCCACGGCATGCTCGGCATCAGCATGAGCACCGCCAGCGGCCAGCTGGTGGCCGACCTGATGACCGGGCGCGCCCCGGCCATCGACCCGGCGCCGTACCGCGTCGAACGCTTCCAGTAGCCCGCACCACAGGAGATCCCGCATGGCCCGCAACGACGCGACCCCGCAGGTGGAATACGACCTGGTCGTGCTCGGCGGCGGTTCGGGCGGGCTGGCCGGTGCGTTGCGCGCGGCCGCGCACGGCGCGCGGGTGGCGCTGCTGGAGCCGCACGAGTTCGGCGGCACCTGCGTCAACCGCGGCTGCGTGCCGAAGAAGGCGATGTGGCTGGCCGCCGGCCTGGCCTCGAAGATCGCGCTGGCGGCGGACCTGGGGTTCGACACCCGCCCGCCGTCATTGGACTGGAAGGAGCTGGTCGCCCAGCGCCAGCGCTACATCGGCAACATCCACGGCATCTACCGCGGCCTGCTGGAAAAGGCCGGCGTGGCCTGGATGCCGTGCCGCGGCCGCCTCGTCGCCGCCGACACGGTCGAGACCGACACCGGCGTGCGGATCAAGGCCGGCCACGTGCTGGTCGCCACCGGCGGGCGCCCGCTGCGCCCGGACATCCCCGGCGCGGAACTGGGCGGCCTGTCGGACGACTTCTTCCGGCTGTGCGGCGCGCCGGCGCGGGTGGCGATCGTCGGCGGCGGCTACGTCGCGGTGGAGCTGGCCGGCGTGCTGCAGGCGCTGGGCAGCCGGGTCGAAGTGTTCGCGCGCGGGCCGCGCCTGCTCGGCGACATGGACGGCGAGGTCGTGCAGCAGCTGCAGGAGGACATCCGCCAGCACGGCGTACACCTGCACCTGCAGGCGCCGGTGCATGCCCTGGAAGAAGAAGGCGAACGCGTGCGCGTGCTGCACAAGGGGCCGGGCGAGGACGCGTCCGCGCCGGAGGCCTTCGACCGCGTGCTGTTCGCCACCGGACGCCGCCCCAACAGCGACGGCATCGGCCTGGAAGCCCTCGGCGTGGAACTGGGCGAGGACGGCGCGATCGTGGTCGACGACCATGAGGACACCTCCGTGCCCGGCATCCACGCCGTCGGCGACGTCACCGCGAAGCTGCAGCTCACCCCCGTGGCGATCGCCGCCGCGCGCCGGCTGATGGACCGCCTGTTCGGCGGCCGAACCGATGCCAAGCTCGACTACCGCAACGTGCCGACGGTGGTGTTCTCGCATCCGCCGCTGGGCACGGTCGGCCTGAGCGAGGAGCGCGCCCGCGAAGAACACGGCGATGCGGTCAGGGTCTACACCTCGCGCTTCCGGCCGATGCTCACCGCGCTGGTCGACTCGCCGCAGCGCAGCCTGTTCAAGCTGGTCTGCGTGGGCGAGGAGGAGCGGGTGGTCGGCATCCACCTGCTCGGCGAGAGCGCCGACGAGATCCTGCAGGGCTTCGCCGTCGCGTTGAAGCTGGGCGTGACCAAGCGCCAGCTCGACGACACCGTCGCCATCCATCCGACCTCGGCCGAGGAAGTGGTGCTGATGCGATGAGCGGCCGCGCCGGCGCCGGCGCGACCGCGGCACGTGTCCCGGCTACTGCCGGGTCAGGGCGAAGCGGAACCGCTCTTCCGCGCCGACGAGGTGGTCGGCATCGGCGGCGGCCGCGTCGATGTCGATCTGGACCCAGTTGACCTGGCCGTCGAACGCGTTGTCGCGCGCGCCGTAGTCGTCCGAGACCGGCTCGCCGAGGTCGCAGCCGACCTCCAGGGTCTCGTCCAGGGCGAAGGCGAACGAGTGGGTGCGCTCGACCCGCCCGGTGCCGATGGGCTGGCCATCGCAGTAGAGCGTGATGCCCGCGCCCTTGCCCAGCCCGCCGCCGTCGTAGGCGAACTCCATGCGCAGCTGGTGCGCGCCGGCGGGCAGGACCGCGTCCGATTCGACCGTGGCCCGCTTCACCCCGAGCAGGTTGTAGTGGTAGCGCAGGCGGCCGGCGTGCGCGTACAGCGCCCAGCCGCCCTGCGCGCCGCCCTGGGCCACGATCACCCCGCGCGCGCCGGCCCCCGGCACGACCACGTCGGCGGTGACCGCGTGGTTCTTGTTCTTGGTGTTGATCACGGTGTTCTCCTGCACGCGGCGCATGCCCGGGAAGAACAACTGGGTCGAGCCGTGTACCACGGTCGGGCGGCCGGCCAGGTCCGGGTTGGCGCGCTCGGCCTTGCGGTCGTCGAGCGGGAACACGTTGTACTTGCCGGCTTCCAGTTCGAACAGGCGCTGCAGGTCGCGCAGCCGCTGCGGTTCCTGCGCGGCGAGGTCGTGCGCCTGGCTCCAGTCGGTGCGGGTGTCGTACAGCTCCCAGACGTCGTCCCCGATCGGCGGCTGCGGCCCGGTCATCTGCCAGGGCACGCTGCCGTGGCGTGTCACCGCGGTCCAGCCGTCGTGGTAGATGCCGCGGTTGCAGAACATCTCGAAGTACTGGGTCGGGCGCCGCTCCGGCGCGTCGGCGCCGTCGAAGGAGTAGGCCATGCTGACCCCGTGCAGCGGCTCCTGCAGCACGCCGTTGACCATCGTCGGCTCGGGCAGGCCGGCGGCCTCGAGCACGGTGGCGGCCACGTCGATGACGTGGTGGAACTGGTGGCGCAGTTCGTTGCGCGCGGCGAAGCCGCGCGGCCAGTGCACGATGGTGCCGTTGCGGGTGCCGCCCCAGTGCGAGGCGATCTGCTTGGTCCACTGGTACGGGGTGTTCATCGCGTGCGCCCAGCCCACCGCGTAGTGGTTGTAGGCCGTGGGGCCGCCGAGTTCGTCCATGCGTTCGATCAGCAGCTCGGGGGTGTTGAGGTCCGGGCCCTCGTTGACCATCCATTCGCTGAAGCAGCCGGTCGGCGTGCCTTCGGCCGACGCGCCGTTGTCGCCAATGATGTAGTAGACCAGCGTGTCTTCGAGCACGCCCAGGTCGGCGAGCGCGTCGACCAGCCGGCCGGCGTGGTGGTCGGCGTGCTCGAGGAAGGCCGCGTAGATTTCCATCTGCCGCGCCAGCACCGGGTGCAGGCGGGGCTCCATCGCGTCCCATGCGGGGATCTCGTCCGGGCGCCGGGTCAGCTCGCAGTCGGACGGGATCACCCCCAGTGCCTTCTGCCGGGCGAAGGTCTCCTCGCGCACGCGGTCCCAGCCCTGGTCGAAGCGGCCCCGGTAGCGTTCGATCCATTCCTTCGGCACGTGGTGCGGCGCATGCGTGGCGCCGGGCGCGAAGTAGACGAAGAACGGCTTGTCCGGCGCGACCGCCTTCTGCTGGCGCACGTATTCGATCGCCCTGTCGGCCAGGTCCTCGGTCAGGTGGTAGCCCTCCTCGGCGGTTTTCGGCGCCTGTACCGGGGTGGTGCCGTCGTACAGCGGCGGCGCGTACTGGCTGGTCTCGCCGCCGATGAAGCCGTAGAAGCGCTCGAAGCCGGAGCCGGTCGGCCAGCGGTCGAACGGGCCCACCGGCGTGGCCTCGAACACCGGCACCTCGTGGCACTTGCCGAACTGCGCGGTCGAGTAGCCGTTGAGCCGCAGCGTCTCGGTCAACGGCGCGCAGGTGTTCGGGCGCAGCGAGTTGTAGCCGGGGGCGGAGGTCGCGATCTCGGTGATCCCGCCCATGCCCACCGCGTGGTGGTTGCGCCCGGACAGCAGCGCCGCGCGGGTGGGCGAGCACAGCGCGGTGGTGTGGAAACGGGTGTAGCGCAGGCCTTCGCCGGCCAGGCGCTCGGCGGTGGGCGTGCGGCAGGGCCCGCCGAAGGCACTGGACGCCCCGAAGCCGGCATCGTCGATCAGGATCACCAGCACGTTCGGCGCGCCGGCCGGCGGGCGCAGCTGGCGGATCGGCGGGAAGCGGGTATCCGGGTCCTGCGTGGTGTAGGTGGTGAGGGTGACCGGCTTGCGGTCGGGGATCGGCAGGATCGTGCGCGACAGGTCGGGGGACGGGCGGTGCTCGGAGGCCATCGGAAGCTCCTGGAGGCAACGGAACGCGGGGATTTCGACCGGACTTCGGCGGGATGTCGACGGACTGCGCGGACCGGGACGCCGGCGCAGGTGGAGCGCAGCGGGGACTTCAGCGGACCGGGCGTACGCGCCGGCCACGGCGCAGGCCGGGCACGATCGAGACTCGTCGGCGCTGTCGCGCACGGCCGTGGCGTGGCGCGCCGGCGCACATCGGGGGATCGGGGATCGTCCATGAAGCCATCGCATCACCTTCGGGCGGACCGGAACGGGGACGGCGGATCGAACGCAAGCACGGAGCCGCGCAGGCCGGTGCATGCGCACCCGGCCGCGACCGCGGGTTCGGGCACCCGCGGAACCGCAGTCTCCGCCCGCCGTCGCGTGAAATACAAGTGACCACCGCGGTGGCGGTGGTCGCGCGGCGCTGCGCGGACGGACGCGCTGGCGGCCTCGACTACAATGCCGCGATGGACATCTACACCCTGCACCAGGGCACCGCGCCGCTGCTGGTCAGCCTGCCGCACGACGGCACCGCGGTGCCGGACGCCATCGCCGCGCGCCTGACCGACAGCGCCCGCCGCGTGCCCGATACCGACTGGCATGTCAGCCGCCTGTACGAGGTCGCCCGCGAGCTCGGTGCGTCGATCCTGGTGCCGCACCATTCGCGCTATGTGGTCGACCTCAACCGGCCGCCGGACGACACCTCGCTGTACCCGGGCCAGAACACCACCGGGCTGTGCCCGGTGGTGCAGTTCAGCGGCGAGCCGGTGTACATGGCCGGTGCCGAACCGGACGCGGCCGAGATCGCCGCGCGCGTGGACACCTGGTGGCGCCCGTACCACGACACCCTCGACGCCGAGCTGCAGCGCATCCGCGGCGAGCACGGCCGCGCGGTGCTGTGGGAGGGCCACTCGATCCGCGGCACGCTGCCGTTCCTGTTCGACGGCGCGCTGCCGGAGCTCAACCTGGGCACCGCCGCCGGCGCCAGCTGCACCCCGGCGCTGCAGCAGCGGCTGGCCGCCGTGCTCGAGGCGCAGGGCGATTACAGCCACGTGGTCAACGGCCGCTTCAAGGGCGGCTACATCACCCGCCACTACGGCGACCCGCAGATCGGGGTGGAGGCGGTGCAGCTGGAGATCGCCCAGCACGCCTACATGGACGAGGACCGCTTCGAATACCTGCCGGCGAAGGCCGAACGGCTGCAGCGGGTGATCCGCGCGCTGCTGGTCGCCGCGCTGGCGTGAGCACGGGCGGTCGCGAGGTGCCGGCGGGCCGGCCGGCCGGCGAGGGCACGGTGACCCACGGCGACGCCGCCACCGAAATGGCGGCCGCCGCGCTGGACCCGGAAGCGGCGGCGCTCGACGACAGCGATGGCCGGCACGCACCGGCGTCGGCGGTCGCGCCGGCGCCAGTGCTGGCCGATCACGGCGAAGCGGGCCTCGCGCCGGCCACCGGACCGACGACCTCCGTCGCCGCACCGGTCGCCGACGCCGCCCGCGACGCCGCGCTGGCCCGCCGTCGCCTCACCGGCATCGCCTTCGCCGCCGTCGGCGCGATCCTGTTCTCCGGCAAGGCGATCATCGTCAAGCTCGGCTACCGCTACGGCGCCGACGCGGTCACGCTGCTGGCGCTGCGCATGCTGGTCGCGTTCCCGCTGTTCCTGCTGATGGGATGGTGGGCGGCGCGGCGCGCCCCGCGGCCGCTCACGCGCGGGGAGCGCTGGCGCATCGTCGGGCTCGGGGTGCTCGGCTACTACCTGGCCAGCTTCCTCGACTTCGCCGGGCTGGCGTACATCAGCGCCACGCTCGAGCGGCTGATCCTGTACCTGACCCCGACCCTGGTCCTGCTGATCGGCTGGGCCGCGTTCGGGCGCCGCCCGCGTCGCGCGCAGTGGCTCGCGCTGGGCGTCAGCTACTTCGGCGTGGCGCTCGCCTTCGGCCACGACCTGCAGGCCGGCGGCGACGGCATCCTGGTCGGCGCGGCGCTGGTGTTCGGCAGCGCGCTGTCCTACGCGCTGTACCTGGTTGGCAGCGGCGAGCTGGTGGCCCGGGTCGGGGCGGTGCGGCTGACCGCCTACGCCAGCAGCGTGGCCAGCGTGCTGTGCATCGGCCAGTTCCTGCTGTTGCGGCCGCTGTCGGCGCTGGCCTTGCCGCGCGAGGTGTACTGGCTGTCGCTGGTGAACGGCACCCTGTGCACGGTGGCGCCGGTGCTGCTGGTGATGCTCGGCATCGCCCGCCTGGGCTCGGGCCCGGCCTCGCAGATCGGCATGCTCGGTCCGGTCTCCACCATTGTCCTGAGCATGCTGGTGCTGGACGAGCCGATGGGGCCGTGGCAGGTGGCCGGCACGCTGCTGGTGCTGGGCGGGGTGCTGCTGGTCAGCCGCGCGCCGGCGAAGGCGGCCTGACCGGCCGCACGCGGCGGGCGCGCCGGCAGGCAGGGGCCTGCGGAATGCAGGAGCCGGGCAGCGCCCGGCTCCACGTCGGCGCATGAAGCCGGGCAGGGCCCCGGCTCGCGCTCAGTCCTCCTCGTGTTTCGGCTTGTACGCCTCGACCAGCTTCTGCTGCACCGGCGGCGGCACCGGTTCGTAGTGGCTGAAGTCCAGCGCGTAGCGGCCCTTGCCGGCGGTCAGCGATTTCAGTTCGGCAGCGAAGCCCTCGAGCTCCGACATCGGCACCTGCGCCTTGACCACGATCTCGCCGCGCGCGCTGTCGGTCCCGGTGATCCGCGCGCGCCGTGCTGCCAGGCTGCCGGTGACATCGCCCAGCTGCGCCTCCGGCGCGCCGACCTCCAGGTCGACGATCGGTTCGAGCACCTGCGGCCGCGCCTTGCCGATCGCGTCGAGGAAGGCCTTGCGCCCGGCGGTGACGAACGCGATCTCCTTGCTGTCCACCGGATGGTGCTTGCCGTCGTAGACGATCACGCGCACGTCCTGCAGCGGATGCCCGGAGACCGCGCCGCCCTGCAGCACCTGGCGCACGCCTTTCTCCACCGCCGGCAGGAACTGCCCCGGGATCGTCCCGCCCTTGACCTCGTCGACGAACTCGAAGCCGGTCCCGCGCGGCAGCGGCTCGATCCGCAGGCTGACCTCGCCGAACTGGCCGGCGCCGCCGGTCTGCTTCTTGTGCCGGTGGTGGCCATCGGCCCTGGTCGACACGGTCTCGCGGTAGGCAATGCGCGGCGGCCGGGTGGCCACGTCCACGCTGAAGCGGTCCTTGAGCCGGTCCAGCATCACCCGCAGGTGCAGGTCCGACAGGCCGCGGATCACGGTCTCGTTGAGCTCGACGTTGTGCTCGACCAGGAACGCCGGGTCCTCCTCGGTCAGCTTCTGCAACGCCTGCGACAGCTTCTGCTCCTGGCCGCGGCTGGCCGCCTGCACCGCCAGGCCGAACATCGGCCTGGGGAACATGGTCGGCGCCAGGCGCACGCCGTCCTCGTCGTGGCTGTCGTGCAGCATCGCGTCGAAGTGCAGGTCGTCGATCTTGGCCACCGCGGCGATGTCGCCGGGGATGGCCTCGTCGATCTCCGCGTGCTCGCGCCCGCGCAGCTTGAACAGGTGGCCGACCTTGAACGGCTTGCGGCCGTCGTCGACGAACAGCTGGGTGTCGCGCCGTACCGTGCCCTGGTAGACGCGGAACACGCCGAGCTTGCCGACGAAGGGATCGTTGACGATCTTGAACACGTCGGCGATCACGTGGCCGCCGGCACTGCCTTCCACCGCGAGCGGCTCGTCGCCGTGGCCGTTGCGCCTGAACAGCGGCGGCGGGTTGGCCTCGGTCGGGTCGGGGAACAGCCGCTCGGCCACCTGCAGCAGCTCCGGCACGCCGACGCCGCTGCGCGCGGAGACGAAGCACACCGGCACCAGGTGGTCCTCGCGCAGCGCCTTCTCGAAGGCGTCGTGCAATTCCTGCGGCGGGATGCCCGCCTCGCCGCTGTCCAGGTAATGCTCCATCGCCGCCTCGTCCACCTCCACCACCTGGTCGAGGATGCGCTGGTGCCATTCGGCGACCGGGCCCAGGTCGGAATGGCCCTCGGCATTGCCGAAGCAGTCGACCACGCGGCGGCCGCCGTCGGCGGGCAGGTTCAGCGGCAGCACCGCGTTGCCGAAGGCCTCGCGCAGCTGCTCCATCACCCGCACGCAGTCGGCATGCTCGTGGTCGATCTTGTTGACGATGATCGCCCGGCACAGGCCGCGTTCGCGCGCGCGCTCCATCAGCCGCAGGGTGCCGTGCTCCACGCCGGTGTCGGCGTCGACGACGATCGCCGCGGTTTCCACCGCCGCCAGCGCGGCCAGCGCCGGGCCGCGGAATTCCGGGTAGCCGGGCGTGTCGATGAAGTTGAGGTGGTAGCTGCGGTCGCTGTCCGGCGCGTGGTCGATGCTGGCGATGGCGATGTCCATCGAGTGGCCGCGCGCCTTTTCCATCGGATCGAAGTCCGACACCGTGGTGCCGCGTTCGATCGTGCCTGCCGTGGTCAGGGCGCCGCCGGCATGCAGCAGGGCTTCGAACAGCGTTGTTTTGCCGGCGCCGGGGTGGCCTGCCAGGGCCACGTTGCGGATGTCATGGGTTGCGTAGGGCATGAGGCCGTTCCTCCCAGGGTTGGGGTTCGAAGGGCCGTCATGGCTGTCCGGGCCGGGCGTGCATGCCTGGAGTGCCGCATCGATGAGGCAGGCCGGGGCAGGCACCCGGCGGGCGGTCATGGCGGACGGGTACCTTAGCGCGTTCGCCGCGGGTGGGGCGTTGCGGCGCACAACGCCAGATATCGGGGAGGTGGCGGCGGCACGCCGATGCGAGGCCTGCCCACGGGAGTGTCCCCCGGCATCGGCCTGCGGCCGCTGCCTCCTCCTTTACCTCCCGCCGGCAGGCCTCGCATCGGCGTGCTTCGGGGTCCGCGGACCGGCTGGGGTTCGCAACGAGCATGCGCGGCGGGCCGCCGGGCGTGTTCCCCGCGATCGGCCTGCGGCCGCGTCTTCTCCCTTGCCTCCCGTCGGCAGGCCTCGCATCGGCGTGCGTCGAGGTCCGCGGCGCCGCCAGGGGCCGGAACAGGCCTGCGCGGTGTGGCGCACGCGAGCCGGGCAACCCGGTACAAGCCGCGCCGCGCCGGGCCCGCTACAACGGACCGCTAACGTCGGCGCCGCTACGCTGGCGCTCCCCTCCACCCACCAAGGAACGACCATGGGCATCTCCCGCAACGCGACCGCGCACTGGGAAGGCGACCTCAAGTCCGGCAAGGGCAAGCTCAGCACCCCGCAGAGCGGCCTGCTGGCCGACACGCCGTACGGCTTCAACTCGCGCTTCGGCGACGTCAAGGGCACCAACCCGGAGGAGCTGATCGCCGCGGCGCATGCCGGCTGCTTCACCATGGCGTTCTCGGCCAAGCTCGGCGAAGCCGGCTTCACCCCCGAGGCGATCGACACCCGCGCCGAGGTCGACCTGTCGCTGGAAGGCGGCCCGACCCTGTCGCACATCCGCCTGAAGATGAAGGCGAAGATCCCGGGCATCGACGAGGCCAGGTTCCGCGCGATCGCCGATGACGCCAAGCAGAACTGCCCGGTGTCCAAGGCGCTGTCGGCGGTGCCGATCTCGCTGGAAGCCGAACTGCTCGGCTGAGCCCCCCGGCACCCCCCGCAACACCGACGGCCGCGGCGATCCCGCGGCCGTTTCCATGTGCGGCGTCGTGCGGTCGGATCCGCGTGACGACGGCCAAGGCGACGACCGCGTCCGCCCGGAGGCGGGGGGCCTCAAGTGGGCCGCAACCGGCCGCGCGGCCATCGACGGCGGCAGGTCGCGACGGGCGGCCGGCAGGAGCCACCTGCAGCCGCGAGCGCCACGACATCCGACCGGCGTTCGCCAGGTCCTCGCGGCGATTCCGGTCACGGATGCCGCGCCGCAGCGTTGCCGCCGCGGCCGCCGGGCCGGCATAGTCCGGCCCTGATCGTTTGCCGGAGACACCGATGCGCCTGCGCGCCGCACTCGCCCTGACCCTGGCCCCGGCCTTGGCCGCCACGCCTGCCATCGCCCAGGACACGGCGCCCGCCGCGCCCTCCGCCGACCAGGTCACCGTCCTCACCGCCGCGCGCATCCACACCGAAGACCGGGCCGCCCCGACCGTGACCGCCATCGCCTGGGACGGGCAGGGCCGGATCCTGGCCACCGGCAGCGCGCAGGCGCTGCGCAAGCGCTACCCGAAGGCCAAACGCGTCGATGCCGGCGCCGCCACCGTCGTCCCCGGCCTGATCGACGCCCACGCCCACGTGATGGAACTCGGCTACGCGCTGATGCGCGCCGACCTCAGTGGCGCGAACAGCAAGGACGAAGTGATCGCGCGGCTGAAGGCCTTCGCCGCCACCGCGCCGGCCGACGCCTGGATCGTCGGCTGGGGCTGGGACCAGAACCGCTGGCCCGGCCAGCAGTTCCCGACCGCCGCCGACCTCGACGCGGCCTTCCCCGACCGCCCGGTCTGGCTGAGCCGGATCGACGGCCACGCCGGCTGGGCCAACAGCGCCGCGCTGCGCGCCGCCGAAGCGCTCGATGGCGCGCGGCCGCTGGCCGGCGACTGGCAGCCCGACGGGGGCCGCATCGTCCGCGATGGCGACAAGGCCACCGGCGTGTTCGTCGACGCCGCCATGCGCCTGGTCGAGAAGGCCATGCCTGCGCCGACCGATGCCTACCGCGAGCAGGCGCTCACCCGCGCGGTCGAGGCCGCCGTGCGCAACGGCCTGACCGGCGTGCACGACATGGGGGTCTCGCGCGAGGACCTGGCGCTGATGCGCCGCTTCGCCGACGAAGGCCGCCTCCCGCTGCGCATCGACGCCTACGCCGACGGCAACCGCGAGGCGCTGGCCGACCTCTGCGCGCACGGCCTGTACCGCCACCCCGGCGGCCGCCTGCAGATGGAAGGGGTGAAGCTGTACATGGACGGCGCGCTCGGCAGCCGCGGCGCCGCGCTGCTGGCCGACTACAGCGACGAGCTCGGCAACCGCGGCCTGCTGGTCACCGACCCCGCCGCGTTCGCGCTGGCCGTGGTCAAGGCGCGCGACTGCGGGGTGCAGGTCGCCACCCATGCCATCGGCGACCGCGGCAACCGGCTGGTGCTGGACACCTACGCCCAGGCGCTGGGCGGCAGCGGCGTGCGCCCGGACCCGCGCTGGCGGGTCGAGCACGCCCAGGTGGTCGACCCGGAGGACATCCCGCGCTTCGCCCAGCTGCGCCTGGTCGCCTCGATGCAGCCGACCCACGCCACCTCGGACATGCCCTGGGCCGAGGACCGCCTCGGCCACGACCGGCTCGAAGGCGCCTACGCCTGGCGCCGCTTCCTCGACCTGGGCGTGCCGCTGGCGCTGGGCTCGGACTTCCCGGTCGAACAGGTCGACCCGCGCCTGGGCCTGCATGCCGCGGTCACCCGCCAGGACCGCGACGGCCAGCCGGCCGGCGGCTGGCTGCCCGGCCAGCGCCTGACCGCGGCCGAGGCCCTGCGCGGCTTCACCGCCACCGCCGCCTGGGCGGGCCACGACGAGGCCGACGTCGGCCGCCTGGCCCCCGGCCTGCGCGCCGACTTCGTGGTCCTGGACCGCGACCCGCTGGCGGTCCCGGCCGCCGAGCTGGACGCGCTGGAGGTCAAGGCCACCTGGGTCGACGGCCAGCCGGTGTACGAGGCGAAGTAGGGCGCCCGCCCCGTCGGAGACGCGGCCCCACGAGGCAGCCCCCGGGCCATCTCCCGTTCACCCGGCGGGTGGCCGCCGCCCTCCAAAACCCGGATAATCCGCAAAAGCCGGTCGGAGCCGCTTCGCACGAAGCCACCCGCCCGGCTTTTTCCGTGTCTGGGTTCCCGCATAGCCCGATCCGCCCCGATGGCGGCTCACGAAGGGCAGGGCGGCAGGCCCCGGCACGGTCCATCCCGCGGCCCCGATGGCCGCCCGATACAAAGGAGCCAGGCCATGGGCCAGTCAGTCGTCGTCATCGGTGCCCAGTGGGGCGATGAAGGCAAGGGCAAGATCGTCGATCTGCTCACCGAAGAGATCGGCGCCGTCGTGCGCTTCCAGGGCGGCCACAACGCCGGCCACACCCTGGTCATCAACGGCAAGAAGACCGTCCTGCACCTGATCCCGTCCGGCATCCTGCGCGAGGACGCGCTGTGCCTGATCGGTAATGGGGTCGTGATCTCCCCGGCCGCCCTGATCAAGGAAATCGCCGAACTCGAAACGGCCGGCGTGGAAGTGCGCAGCCGCCTGAAGATCAGCCCGGCCGCCCCGCTGATCATGCCGTACCACATCGCCCTGGATCAGGCCCGCGAGAAGGCCGCCGGCGGCAAGGCCATCGGCACCACCGGCCGCGGCATCGGCCCGGCGTACGAGGACAAGGTCGCCCGTCGCGGCATCCGCATCGCCGACCTGCATTACCCCAAGCAGCTGGAAGAGCTGCTGCGCACCGCGCTGGACTACCACAACTTCGTCCTGACCAAGTACCTGGGCGTGGACGCGGTGGACTTCCAGCAGACCTACGACGAGGCCCTGGCCTTCGGCGAGTACGTGCAGCCGATGAAGTCCGACGTCGCCGGCATCCTCCATGACCTGCGCAAGCAGGGCAAGCGCGTGTTGTTCGAAGGCGCGCAGGGCGCGCTGCTGGACATCGACCACGGCACCTACCCGTACGTCACCAGCTCCAACACCACCGTCGGCGGCGCGCTGGCCGGCACCGGCGTGGGCGCGCAGAACATCGACTACGTGCTCGGCATCGCCAAGGCCTACGCCACCCGCGTCGGCGGCGGCCCGTTCCCGACCGAACTGGACGACGAGATCGGCCAGGGCATCCGCGACCGCGGCGCCGAGTACGGCGCCTCCACCGGCCGCCCGCGCCGCTGCGGCTGGATGGACATCGTCGCCCTCAAGCGCGCGGTGGCCATCAACGGCATCTCCGGCCTGTGCATCACCAAGCTCGACGTGCTCGACGGCATGGAGAAGCTGAAGATCTGCATCGCCTACGAATACCGCGGCAAGCGCACCGAGTACGCCCCGCTGGACGCCCAGGGCTGGGAAGAGTGCACCCCCGTGTACCTGGAGTTCCCCGGCTGGAGCGAGAACACCCACGGCGTGACCAACTGGGACGAACTGCCCCCCGCCGCCCGCGCCTACCTGCGCGCGCTGGAGGAGCTGGCGGGCTGCCCGATCAGCATCGTCTCGACCGGCCCGGACCGGGATCACACGATGGTGTTGCAGGATCCGTTTGCTTGAGCCTAGGCGGCTTGAACATAAAGGCCCCGCGTTGGCGGGGCTTTTTTTACGCTAAGCGATAACTTAAGCCCGAATCTCAGCTAAGTTTCTGGTGGCTCATGGTCGCCATCGCTTTCCCGCGTCCTCGACAACTTGCTGCGTTCATGAAATTAGAGGTTGCTGCGGACTGGTTGGGGTGTCCTTTAGTCTAGCGTTGTATTCATCTTTCACAGGAAGGATCGCCTCATACAGTCGGTGGTAGGCATGTCCCACTGATCCGCTGAACAGTCTAAGGGAGGGGCGCTTGTCTTCGCTCCCTGATCTCAGTACGTGCGTAAGAGAAATTCCGGGATATGGGTCGACGTAGATGACCTCAGTGATGCCAAGCTGAAATGCCTTCTTTGAGCACAGCTCACATGGGCTCGCAGTGGTGTAAAGAACGCCGCCGTTGATCCCGCTACTACCGTGTTTGGCCAACTGAAGAAACGCGTTCTCTTCTGCATGAAGCGCGCGCGTGTGCACCTGATTTTCAGTGTCTGTTATTGTGTTGTAGGCGTCCTTGAAGCAAAACGGGCAAGGCATTCCGAGCTTCTTTAGACTTTCATTCCTGGTCTTGTAGTGCTTGTCGATCTGCGCCTTAAACTTTGCCTCAGTGTTTTCATAAGAACTGAAGGCGGAGGCGTCTCCCCCGCGCACAAGTTGGTCGGCATCTCGAAGAAGGCACGGCACTTGGCCGGCGGGCACATCGTTCCATCCAATGGACTTAACTGAGTAGTTGGCGTCCGCCACGGCGGCGCCGACCTGTCTGGAAATGCATCCGCTATTGAGTTTAGCCGCGAAAGCCAGTTGCATGCAGCGCTCATCCCTTGTCGGCGTGATCAATCCCGGCCTCAGCATGAGAGCAACATATCGCACTATCTGAGCATTGAGCTTGCGGATACTTACGGCGAAATCTTCGGGATTCCCCGGGTTTGTTAAGAAGATGTCCGACTTCTGGATGCATTCTTGAATATTCTGTGAGACGAGATTCGCGTATGTCTTTAATGACTTGCCGGCCTCGTACTCCTTCTTGTCGAGACTCTCTATGTCCCGCTTTTCGAGGCCAATCTGCTCAAGTCTAGCTCTGCGTTGGCCGTCATCTGCGGTAATGGCAATGGCGAAGAAGGCGGCGAACTGATCCCTCAAGTACACAAGTTCAAATGGATTTCGTATTGCATCTATCACGACTCGCGTGCTCTTCTTGCCGCGACTCTGGTTGCTATAGAACGCTGCTTTCGCAAGAATTTTCACCCTTCTTATCAAGCTAAATATTTTCGATGGATCAGTGGATTTGCTTATCACTGACCCGCTGGATCGAATGTTGTCTCCCATAGACTGAAAGAGCGGGGCATAGCTTGTTCCGAGGGTATGGCGTGCTTCATCAGCAAGTGGCGATAGCATCCCTTCAAAAAAATCCCATCCATCTGGATTTTTCGAGTATTCATTCTCATGGATGCACTTTTGGTAAGCCTTGAACTTCTGTGCTCTCTTTATGAGTTCGATCTTGCTAGAGAGATCGATGGCGACGCCTTCCTCTATTCCGCTTGAGGTTAAGAAGTGGGTGATCTTTTCCTCATCATGATCAAGCAGAAAGCTGAAGATTACCGTGGACGCGGTGATTTTTTTGAACGGAATCCATTGTTTCTTTAAAAGATCGTCTGCAATCCGTATCTTTCTTTTTTCTGGTTCGATCTGCTCGTCAACGGAGAATGCAATTTCGGCGTACGGTTTGCAAAGTGTGTTTGCCGTAGTTGTGCAGCCGCTTCCCGTTCTGCCGGTTAGGGCGACCACAAGGAAGTCGGTTCGTTCTTCGTAGGCTCTATCTATTCCTGCGGTGAGGTCGCCAGACATAATGTTCTCCGGGCAGACAGCCTGTTTTTGACGCGGTTAAGAGCGTAGATCTGTTCCGATGATGTGGACATGTGGCTGCCTGGTTTCCCGGGTCGCCATGGTCCTGCGCCTATCAGGCGAGACCAACTCCAGGATTTTGGTGCGTAGTGGTCCAGTGGTGGGCACTCACCGGGCGCAAACACCGACCTCATCCGAAGCGATGTGAAAGGTGAGCGTGCGCTTCCTAAGGCTTCCCACCCATTGCCTTCCATGCTTGGTAGACCTCAAGCAGCCTGGCTTGTTGTTCCTTAGGCAGGGTGAAGTCGTCGTAGTACTGGTCGCCATTGAATCGGACCACGACGCGCTCCGCGTTCATCCACTGATTAAGCATGGCGTGGTCCTTCACTGGAATATCTACCCATTCCCACACTGTTCCGGACGAATGATCGCGCTCAAAATCCAGCGCGCCTAGGTTGTAGACCTTGTCGTCGGCCTTCACGGTGACCGAGCGGACAAAGAGCCAGTCATCGCCGTAATACTGGATCCTTAGCCGGAGAGGGTAGTTCGCTGCACTACCTGATTTTGATCCGAAGTACGTGGAAACGTACTTGCCCAATGTCGGCGCCTTCCGATGGGTGACCCAGGTTGTCCCCTCGATCTCATCCGTGTTCATCTTCATGTTGCCGGTCGCTCGCGCGCGAGCCTGCCGCTCCTCGGCGGCCTTTCGCTCCTCCTCCTGCTTGCGATTCGTGTCGTCGTCGGCGATTCGGCGATCGACCTGGGCAAGGAGTGCAGACGCCTCCGTGCTCTCGGACGAGGATGGGTGCCGCTTCTGTAGTTCGACAAGGAGCTTTCTGGCCTCGGCGTCGTTCCTTGCGGCATAGGCAGATTCAGCCTGTGCAAGCAGTCGATTAGCGCCGAACTTAATCTCGTCAAGTTCTTCCGTGAGGCTCTTAACTTGCGCCTCCAGCTCCATGACCCGCTTGTGTTCCTGCTCATATGCCTTCTGTGACGAGCCGCAGCCGCTAAGAAGGGCGATAACGGTGGCGAGTAAGAAGATTCGCTTCATTCGGTGTTCCTTGGGTTTTTTTCTGTGTTTTGACAGCCAACTTTTCTTCAGGCGATGTGAGTTGCCCATTGGCGTCCTGCGATAGGTCGAGGGGCTCACTTCGGTCTATCGACAATGTGTACGTAGCAGCCCTTCATCCCCCGGCTCATCAGTGTCTTGTACGTATTCCGCACGATCAGCTCCAGCCGCTCGCGCGTGGCGTCCGGGTCTTCCTTCATCGCCGTCTTCCAGCCGCGCACCGAGCGGTCCATGCGCGAGCGTGATTCGGGGAATACCGTCGGCTTGCCGTCGATCCAGCGCAGGTCGGGGCCGATGATCACGCCGACGTAGTCCAGCTCCAGGCCTTGGCAGGTGTGGATGCAGCCGACCTGCTCGACCGATTCGGGGGCGATGATCCAGAGGCTGCCGTCCTGGCTCAGGTTCCACTGCGCCTTGTAGCCGTGCTGCGGGAGTTCGATGTCCCAGGCGTCCGGGTTGGCCTTGCTCTTCCAGTCCCAGCAGTAGCCGGCGACGACGCGCGCCTTGTTGTTGAGTTTGTTCTTCTCGCGGATCAGGTCGTGCAGCTCGACCGGGGAATCGACGATGCGGAAGTCGAAGCTGTCGCGGTCGAAGTCCGCGTTGGCGCTTTCGCGGATACCGAGGAAGTTGTCCAGCCAGGTGATGTAGCCGTCCGAGCCGGCGCAGCGGAACTGGGAGGCCAGTTCGAGCTTCGTGACTTCCGCGCCCATCGCGTGAGCCCAGCGTTCCAGTTCCCCGGTGCGGCCGATGTCGGACAGGGTGACGATCTGGTCGTCGTCGGAGAAGAACACGGTGCAGCGGGCACTGCGGATCAGTTCCATGATCTGGTTCTGGCCGCGGTTCAACATGAAGCCACTCTTCTCGTTGAGGCGGTGAGCCTCGTCCACCACCAGCGTGTCGAACACGTTGGGCTGGCTCTCGTAGAAGCTGCCCGAGCTCGAGAAGAGGTTTCCGATTTCGACCCTGCGCAGGTGCCCCGCCAGCCTCTGCTTGTAAACCTCGCGCGGGGCGGCGTTCTTTGAGACGTACTTGGTCAGCTGCCCACGCTTGGTCAGCTCGACCAGCAGGTTCACCGCCACCACCGACTTGCCGGTTCCCGGGCCACCCTTGACGATCACCACCTGCTTGCGGGCGTCGCTGGCCTGGGCGGCCTTGGCCAGGCAGGTCTCGTAGACCACCTTCTGGTCGTCCACCAGCACGAACTCGCGGTTGCCCTTGAGCATCTTCGCCAGGCTGTCGGCCAGCATCTTCGACGGGCGGATGCGACCGTTGGCGATCTCGTACAGCAGCGCGGCGTTGTCGCCCTTGCGCACGTGCTGCTTGATGAAGTCCCGCAGCTTGGCCAGTTCCGCCTCGCCGTCGAGGAAGACCGGTGCCTTTTCCAGGTACGCCGCGTAGTGGGCGTTGCGGATGATCCCGTCGTCCCGGTAGTTGTGCAGGTAGGCGCAGGGACGCAGCCGGGTGCCCGCGTCGTAGACGGCCTCGTTGAAGCCCTCCAGCAGGGCGGCGTAGGACCACGCCTGGTAGCTGGGGTGGGGGCCTTCGATCTCGGCCTTGCCGCCGCGGTTGGCGACGATGATCCCGTCCTTCTCGCTGATGCGGGAGGTCGACCACTGCTTGAGTTCGACGATCACCACGTGCGGGGTGTCGTCCTCCGCCTTGCCCGACAGGATGAAGTCGATCCGCTTGGCGGTCTGCGGGATGCCGAATTCGATGCCCACGCCCATGTCGCCGGGGATGTCGCCGTCGCGGAGGACGCGCGCCATCTCGCCCAGCGAGTTGTGCCAGGCTTTGAACTCCGCGTGCGAGGCATATCGCCCCGTCTTCTGCACGTAGGCGGATGACACGACATCGGCGATCCGCTTGTTGTCGCAGTCGTGCAGGAACGTCGCTTTGGTCGCCTGGTAAACGATCACGCCAGCCTTTCCCCTTCGGCTTGCCGGATTCAGAGTTCGGTGTATTTCCTGCTGCTGCCGCGGGCCTTGTCCGCCGGGTACTTGGCGGCGTTGATCGCCAGCTTCTCGCGGGCCGCCTCCAGCGGGTCGATGCCCAGCCTGTCGGACAGCTGCAGCAGGTAGAGCAGCACGTCGGCGATTTCGTGGCCGACGGCTTGCCGCTGTTCGTCGTTGAGCTGCCGGCTCTGCTCGTCGGTCAGCCACTGGAAGTGCTCGAGCACCTCGGCCGCCTCGATGGACAGGGACGCGGCGAGGTTCTTAGGCGTGTGGAACTGGCCCCAGTCACGCTCCTCGGCGAACCGGCGCAGGGCGGCCTGAAGCTCCTCGATCTCGCGGCTCACGCGCATTCCCTCCCCGGGACTGTGACGCCGGTCGAGTATAGGGGAGCCGCACACGAACCTGAACGAGCCCGGCCGTCGGCGTCCCCGGGGCCGGCCGCAAGGCTCGGAGCTCCGTGCGCAAGGCTCGGAACCTTGCGCGCAAGCCTCCGAGCCTTGCGAACGCAAAGCTTTCTGCCTTGCGCGCAACGCTCCAGCCCCGGTCGCAAGGCTTTTTGCTTTGCGCGCGAGCCTCGGAGTCTTGCGCGCGAGGTTTTTTGCCTTGCGGCCGCAATGCTCCAGGCCTTGCGCGCAAGCCTGGAGCCTTGCGCGCAAGGCAAAACGGGCGGCGGTCGGGGCTTTTTGCCTTGCGCGCAGGGCTCCCGGCCTTGCCCGCAAGCCTTTTTGCCTTGCACGCAAGCCTCGAAGCCTTGCGCGCAACGTTCCGGGCCTTGCGCGCAGGGCTCGGTGCCTTGCGAACGGTGCGGATGAAACCAATGGCGGGGTCGGAAAGCCCGGATGTCGGTCGTGCGGGGCGGGAAGGGCGCCCGCCGGGCCGCGCCGGCGTCGAGGCCGGTCCTGCGGGCGGTTCGCGCCTGCGGCGGCCGCTTCCGATGGCCTTCCTGTCGGCCTTCCGAGCCGCATCGGCCGGCTTTCCGACCCGCCCTGAAGGTTTTTCCTACACGGGCTGGCCGGTTTTCCTACCCCACCTGCGGCTTTTCCTACCCCACGCCTAGGCGTTTTCCTACACGGCCCCGGGAGGCGGCCCGATGGCGGGGGCAGGGCGTCCGGAGGACCGTGTGCGCGCCGGCCAATCGGGCCGGCCCCACTGACAAGGAAGCCTCATCCATGACCCAGAACCTGATCGACCTGGAGCTGTCCGCCGAGTCCCTGGCCGCGATCGACGCGGCGCTGGCCACGCTGGAGACCCATCTGACCCCGCTGCTCGGGCTGGACCCGGAGTCGCGCCGCGGCCTGACCAAGATGGGCGACAAGTCCGAGGCCTTCTGCCGCCAGGCGGTAGTGGCCTTCAGCCAGAACGCCGAGGTGCTGCCGCGCAACTTCGACCTGGCCGCCTACCGGCGCGACCTGGCCACGCTCGACGCGCTGCGTCCGCGCCGCCAGCGCATGGGCCGGCTGCAGGAGCTGCTGGAGGACACCGAGATGGCGGTGGGCAGCGACCTGATGACCGCCTCGCTGGAGGGCTATGCGGTGCTCAAGGTCGCCGGCAAGGGCACCGGCCTGGACGGCCTGCGGCAGATGCTGTCGGCGCGCTTCAACCGCGGCCGACGCGCTGAGACGGTGGTGGTGGAGGCGACGCCGGCCTGAGGCCCACCGCCCCCACGGCGGGATGACAGGACGCCCCGGCACGCCGGGGCGTCTTTCTTTTGGGCGGCCGGGCGGGCGGCGTTCCTATCCCGGGTCCAGCGGATGCGCGTTGCGGTTTTCCCAGCCCGGGAAGCAGCTGGCGACGGGCAGGCCACGGGTGCCGGCGATGGCGGCGGCGCGGGCCGCGTCATCGGCTTCCTTGGCGCTGGCCTTGCCCTCCACCACGAAGTAGCGGGTGGGGCCGCCCTTGGGTCGCGCGCAGTACGCCCGGCCCCAGCCGGTCCGGGTGCTGGCGAGCAGTTCGGTCCATCCCCCGGCATGTTGCCGCTGGGCGCGTTCCCGGGCCTTGAGCCGGGCGCCCTGCTGGTTGGCGACAACGACGTAACTGCCGCTCTCGGGGTGCGCCATCACCACGACCTGCGCGGCGGCCTCGCCGATGCCGGCGGCGGCGAGCAGCATCAGCACGATCACTCCGGCGGTCTTCGTCATTCGGTTCCTCGTGCGCCGGGTCGGCGTCGGTCATGGAGGCGCACCTGCCGGGCAGGTGTGCGCGTGGGCGGCAATGCGGGCACCGGTTGCATGCAGGTGCCGTGCATCGCCATTGCGTGGCGAGTATCGCCAGCGCGACGAGGTCCGGCGACTCCCGCGCGGGGCTTGACAGCGGGGTGCGGTGGCGACGTCGAGCAGGGCGACGCGGCGCCGATGGACACGGCCAGCGCGTCGAGTCACGCAGACCCGCCTCGCGTCGCCGCGCGGGACGTCCGCGCGCAGGATCACGACCACGCCGCCGTGAATGCATCGCCCGCCTGGCGCGTCACGAGGCGGGCACGCGGCATGTGCGAGCGTGGCCGCGTGATATCCGACGCTGAACTCGCGATGCCCTACACCGACCGCTACCTGGAAACCGAGCCGTCCCGCGCGGATGTGGAGGCGCACGAAGGCCTGCAGCTGCTGGAATTCGGCGCGCCGTGGTGCCCGCACTGCCAGCGCGCGCAGGCGGCGATCGAGGCCCTGGTGTCCGAGCATCCGCTGCTGGAGCACCGGAAGATCGAGGACGGCCGCGGCAAGCCACTGGGCCGCTCGTTCAAGGTCAAGCTGTGGCCGACGCTGGTACTGTTGCACGACGGACAGGAACTGGCGCGCGTGGTGCGGCCGGTATCGGGCGAGGACCTGGCGCCGCTGCGCGAGGGGCTGGTCGGGGGTTGAGCGGAGTGGTGATGACGCAGAAGGACAAGATGCTGGGCCAGGGCTGGTACATCAGCTGGGATGCGGCACTGGTGGAGGAGCGGGAACGGGCGAAGGACCTGCTGTTCGAGTTCAACGCGATGCGGCCGTCGATGCGCGGCGAGCGCAACGCGGTCCTGCAGCGGCTGTTCGGCGCGATGGGCGGCAACGCCTGGGTCGAATCCCCGTTCAACTGCGACTACGGCTACAACATCCGCGTGGGCGAGAACTTCTACGCCAACAGCCACTGCACGATCCTGGACTGCGCGCCGGTGACCATCGGCGACGACGTGCTGCTGGGGCCCAACGTCAGCCTGTACACGCCCAACCACGCCGTCGATGCGCAGGAGCGCAAGCTCGGCTACGAGCGCGCGCTGCCGATCACCATCGGCGACCGGGTCTGGATCGGCGGGTCGGTCACGATCGTGCCCGGGGTGAGCATCGGCGAGAACTCGATCATCGCGGCCGGCAGCGTGGTGACCCGGGATATCCCGGCCAACGTCATCGCCGCCGGCGTGCCGTGCCGGGTCATGCGGGCCATTACCGACGCCGACCGGCTCGGACTGTCGCCGGACGCGGCGGGCGCTGCGTCACCGGCAGGCACGCCGCCCGGCTGACAGCCGCCCGGACGGCGACACGCCGCCGCGCCATGTCGACATTGGACGCGCGACAGCCGCCTCGGACTGGCGACGGACGCGGTGGGCGCTGCGTCAGCGGCGGGCACGCCACCCGGCTGACAGCCGAACGGCGAGCCGACGCCGCCGTGTCGACATTGGACGCGCGGCAGCCGCCTCGGACTGGCACCGGACGCGGTGGGCGCTGCGTCACAGGCGGGCATGCTGCTGGGCTGACAGCGGCCGAATGGCGAGCCGCCGCCGCACCATGTCGGCATTGGACGCGCCACAGTCGCGTGGGCAGCCACGCCCGACGGACTCAACGCTCCGGCGGCGCGGCCACCACCAGCGACACGTCGACCTGGTCCAGGCGCCAGTCCTCGTCGCGGGCGACGGCGCGCACTTCGGCGATCTGCGCCGCGTCCAGGCGCGGGTTGTCGAGCAGCACGATGCCCGACAGGTGCATGCCTTCCTCGTGCAGGCGCACCGCGCAGCCCTCGACCCAGGGCAGGGCGGCGATGCGCTGGCACAGGCGGTCGGGCAGCGCGTCGGGACTGTCGCGGTCCAGCGCCTGCGGGCGCGCGTCGTGCAGGTCGCGCACCGCGCCGCGCAGGTTGGCCACGCCATCGCGCAGCACGCTGCCGGCGATCACCAGCGCGGCGGCGGCGTCGGCCCACCACCAGCCCAGGCCGATCCCGGCGACGCCGACGATGCCGGCCGCGGCGGTCATCCAGTCGGCCTTGCTGACGTCGGCGTCGGTGTGCAGCGGCTTGAGCGAGAGCGTGCGGGCCAGCGCCAGCTTGCGGCGGCCCAGGATCACCGGCGGCACCGCCGACACCGCCAGCGCGGCCATCATGATCCAGCCCTGCCAGACCACGTGGCCGGCGATGACGGTGGTGCCGACCACCGGCCGGGTCGCGGTGAGCAGGGTATGCAGGCCGTCCCACACCAGCGCCAGGCCGACGCCGGTGAGGGCCACCGCCGAGATCAGGAAGTTGATGTCGAACGCGCGCTCGCGGCCGGTGATGTACTCGGCGTCCACGCCCTTGCGGCGGAAGCGGCTGGCGACCAGGAACGCGGCCGCCGGCAGCAGGCTCAGCACGTCCTCGGCCAGCGCGGTCTTCATCGCCTGCGAGCCGCCCATCGCGGCGAACATCAGCGCCGACACCAGCGACATCCAGAACAGCGTCCACCAACACAGCCGTTCGGCGCGGCGCAGCGCGTCGCGCTGTTCGGGCGGCAGCTCGCGCGAGGGCGGGCGGCGCTGGGTGCTCATCGCGCGGGTTCCCGGGGCACGGACTGCTGTGTGGCGCGGCGGAAAACGTCCGGCCGTGACGTGGAGGCTGCGCGCGGTCGCGGGTGCTGCACGCTCATCGCATGGGGTCGTGGGGCAGGTTCTGCCGGAGGGTGTCCGGCCGTGCCGGCGAGGGGGGGAGCGGGCACGGGGGCTGCGCACTCATCGCGCGGGCGCTTGCGCGGGGTGCTGCGGTCCGGTGCGGCGGACGGCGTCCTGCCGTGCAGGCGGTGCTGCGCGTGGGACGCGGGCGCGGGTTGCGGCGCTGGGCTCATCGTGCGGCCTCCTGCGCCAGGTGCCGGTCCAGCGCCAGGTGCCAGGCCGACTGCCCGGGCGGCAGGGCGATGCGGCGTTCGGGCATGGGGCCGTCGCCGTCCTGGGCGCGCAGCCGCAGCGGCTGCGACCAGCCCACCTTCGGCTTCCACGGCGTGTCGGCGTGGTGGCCGCCGATGACCGCGTGCAGCTGCGCGTCCTCGAGCTGGCGCATCAGCGTGTCGTGGCCGCCGGGAATCCAGTGCACGCGATAGCCGCGCGCGGCCGCGTAGCGCTGCACCAGCTCGGCCTCCGGGCCGCTGACGCGGCCGTCGGCGTCCACGTGCACCCACGGCGGGTCGGCGCTGGCGCCCACGCGCATGCCGTAGGCGGCGGCGTGTTCGCTCATCCGGTCGGCATCGCGCGGATAGCCGCCGCACCCCTGGAGCAGGAGCATCGCCGCGCACAGCCAGGCGGGGGATGGAGTCGTCTTGCGCATGCCCCGCTTATGGCGGCGATGCCGTGAACGGTGCGTCGAGCGGTGGGCACCATGCGCGCGCCGCGGTGGTGGTCGTGCCATGCACGATGCGCACCGGGCGCGACGTCGGGAGGACGTCATGGCCATTGGCGGTTCGCGTTCGTAAAGCCGCGTTCACGCCACGTACGCCGGCGCGCTAACGCGCCGTCGGTGATGGTCGCAGGGCGCGCACACCGTCGCGCTTACGAGGAACGCACGATGGCCAACGACCATGGCACCCCCGGCGGCCGGAACGCGACGCCGGGCGCCGAATCCGACCGCAACGGCGAACAGGCGCGGCAGGAAACCGCCGAACAGCGCCAGGACGCGGACATGGAGCAGCACCGCGCCGATCCCTCGCCCGAGGAAACCCGGGTGCGGCGCGAACAGGGCGGCCACGACCGCCCGGTCGGCGCGGACGGCCGGCCGCACCCGCGGCCGGAGCCGGAGCCGGAGCCGAAGGGCGGGAAATAGGGCGTGACGCAGACGCGCCCCGGGAGACCGGGGCGCGTGCTTGCGGTGTCCAGCGGAGCGCGGGGTGGCGGCCGGCAACCGCCGCGCCGGCACCGGTCTTCGACCGGATCCGCCGGCTTGGTGCGGACCGCACGCTCCGCCACGCAGCGATGACCGGTTTGCCGGGCCTGTGCGACGGAGACGGGCGGGTGCTGGTGCCGGGTGCCTTGCCGCTGGGCGAGGTGCGGGTGCTTCGGGCCTCCTCGCGGGATGTGGTGCGGGTGCAGCACCCAAGGCCCGGCCACCCGCGGATTCCTCACCGTCACCCTCGGCGAGGAGCACTCCGGCGTCGACATCCCCAAGGCCCAAGAGATCCGCGCCCCGCTGGCAGGGCAGTTGTGGATGCTGACGGGCGGGCGCGGCCTGCGTTCGGTTACCGCACCACGATGACCCGGCTGGGCGGCGACGGCCGCTGGAGGTTGCGGCGCATGGTCCATCGCGAACCGGCGTTTCCGACGCGACGCGGCATTCCGATGGGGCGTTCGCGCGGGAACGCGGACCGACCGGTGGCCACGCCGGCAGCGACACCACGACGCGGATGACGGAAACCGGCGAGGGCGGGGATCGAACCCCGTCCTGGTACGCCCCGGTGCGCCCGGCGCCCCGGCGGCATCGCCGACATCCCCGCCTCGCCGGCGGATAGGGCCAAGGGCCAATTCGCGCGCGTCGCGTGCGGCACTAGGTTCGCGGACGACGAGGCCCGGCCGGCACGCATGCCGGCGGGCCTTCCCGGCACCGCGGAGACCGCCCATGACCCCCGACCAGGCCGCGCTGCGCAGGTTGGTGACCGCCGACCTGACCGAGATGCTGGTCCGCGTCGCGGTGGTCGCGTTCCTGCTGTTCCTGTGCGTGCGGGTGTTCATGCCCTTCGCCGGGCTGGTCGGGCTGGCGATGATCCTGGCCATCGCGCTGTATCCGGCGTACGAGCGGCTGGTGCGCGCGCTCGGCGGGCGCCGGCGCCTGGCCGGGGTGGTGTTCGTGCTCGCCGCGCTGCTGCTGGTGGGGATCCCGATGGTGCTGCTGGGCAGCGCGCTGGCCACCCAGCTCGGGCAGCTGTACGACGCCTTCGAGCACAACACCCTGGCCATTCCGCCGCCGGACCCGCGGGTGGCGGGCTGGCCGGTGATCGGCGAGCGCCTGTCCGCGCTGTGGACCGAAGCGGCGGGCAACCTGCCGGTGTTCGTGGAGAAGCACGGCGCGCCGCTGAAGGCGCACGTGGGCACGGTGCTGCTGTGGCTGGCCGACGGCGCCGCGGCGACGCTGGTGTTCTTCGCCGCGATCGTCGTGGCCGGGGCGATGATGGCCTACGCCCGCACCGGCGGCCGCGCGCTGGCGCGGATCGTGGTGCGCCTGGCCGGGCCCGAGCGCGGGCCGCGGCTGGTCCGGCTGATCGTGGCGACGGTGCGCTCGGTGGCCACCGGCGTGGTCGGCGTGGCGATGATCCAGGCGATCCTGCTGGGCATGGGCTTCCTGCTGGCCGGCATCCCCGGCGCCGGCGTGCTGGCGGTGGTGGTGATGCTGCTGGCGATCCTGCAGCTGCCGGTGGTGCTGGTGTCGCTGCCGGCCGCGGCCTGGATGTGGTGGGCCGACGACGACATGTCCACGGTGCTCAAGGTCGTGTTCACCGTCTGGTTCGTGCTGGCCGGCACCGTGGACAACATCCTCAAGCCACTGCTGCTCGGCCGCGGCGTGGACGCGCCGATGCTGGTGATCCTGATCGGCGCGATCGGCGGCATGGCCACCGCCGGCATCCCCGGCCTGTTCATCGGCGCGGTACTGCTCGCGGTGGGCTACACGGTCTTCTCCGACTGGGTGGACGGCGGCGAAGCCACGACGGCACCGCACCCCGCACCCGTGGTGCCCCCCGCGGAGCTGCCGGACCGCGGGCCCCCCTAGGCGTGGCGTGCCGGCGAGTGCCATTGCGCTCCGGGGCCCGCGATGGCGGCCGGCAACCGGCTTCGGCCACCCCGCCGCGCCGCCATACCGCGACAGCCCGCCAGCACGCGGCGGCAGGACGCGCGCGCACGCGATCCGCACGCGGGCCGTGCGATGGTTGCCTTCCGCCAACGGGGGACGCCCCATGCACCTGGTCCAGCTGTTCCTGCCGCTGCACGACAATGCCGGAGCCCCGTTTCCGAAGGCGATGTTCGATACCGTCCGCGCGGAACTCACCGAACGCTTCGGCGGAGTGACGGCGTTCGTGCGCTCGCCGGCCGCCGGCGCCTGGCAGGACGACGGCGGCGGCGTGCAGCGCGACCAGGTGGTGCTGGTGGAAGTGATGGCCGCCCAGCTCGAGCACGGCTGGTGGAGCGGCTACCGCGAAACGCTGCAGCAGCGCTTCGCGCAGGACGAGGTGCTGGTCCGTGCCAGCGTGGTGACGCGGCTGTAGCAGGACGCGAGCCCGGATCACGCGGACGGAGGCGAGGCGGCGGCATGTCCACCCCCGGCGCATTCATCATCATCGGCGGGGCCGCATGCGCTCGTCCCGGGCCTGCACGCAGGCTTCATCCGCGCTGGACGGCACGCAGACATCGCCGGGCGTAGCGTCGCAATGGTCCCGCGTGGACAAGCCCAATGTCGCCGCCACGGGATGGCGGGCTCCGCTTCCACCACCGCATCGCAGGCGGCACGTCGCGACCGACACGCCGCCGACACAGGAGATCCCCCATGAACCGCAAGCTGCTGATCGCTGTCGCCATCGCCGCCGGTCTTGCCACGCTGACCGCGTGCGGACGCCGCGATGAAGCCGACGTTCCCGACACTGCCGCAGCCGATGCCGCCGGCCCGGTTGATCCGGCGGCGCCTCCGGCCACCCCGGCCACGACCGGCACCGGCGAGGCCGCGGCCGAGGCGATGCCCGGCATGGCCCAGGAACGCGCCGCGCTCGGCGTGCTCAACGCGATCAACGCGCACGAGATCGCCGCCGGCCAGCAGGCGCTGGGCAAGAGCGTGGGCGGCGACGTGGCCGCCTATGCGCAGATGATGATCGACCAGCATACCGAGAACCGTGACAAGACCTCGGCGTTCGGTCCTGACGGGAACGCGCCCGACGCGCAGGCGCAGAAGGCCAAGGGCGAGCAGGAACTGGCCGCGCTCGGCGGCCTGGAAGGCGACGCGTATGCCAAGGCCTACGTCGACGCGATGGTGAAGGGCCATACCGAGGCGCTGGCCGCGCTGGACGGCACGATCATCCCGGCCGCGACCCGGCCCGAGGTCAAGGCGCACCTGGCCACCACCCGCGAGCACGTCGCCCAGCACCTGGACCGCGCCAAGGCGCTGCAGGGCCAACGCTGACGACTTGCGGCGGGGGGAACAAAAAAGCCCGGCATTCGCCGGGCTTTTCCGTCAACCGCCGGAGGCGGCTGTCAGAGCGCCTGGACCTGGTCGGCCTGCATGCCCTTCTGGCCCTGCACGGCGACGAACTGCACGCGCTGGCCTTCCTGCAGGCTGCGGAAGCCCGAGGACTGGATGGAATTGTGGTGGACGAACAGGTCCGGGCCGCTTTCCGGGGTGATGAAGCCGAAGCCCTTGGCGTCGTTGAACCACTTCACGGTGCCGGTCTGGGTCTGGGACATGGTGTATCTCCTTGGAGCAACTGTAGGAAGCCGCGAATGCGGCGGACGCTGGCTGCAAGGAGGGAAGCGGATGCAACGGTGTAGTGGATCTCGATCTACAGCATCGGGCCACGACTCGGTGACCCTTGTAACTCAGCACGGCCACAGTAGGCCGATGCGCGGGGAATAGCAAACCGGCCACCGGACATCATTCACGTTGCTGGCGTGCGGTGGAGCCGCGGCTGGACTTCCCCCGCATGGTCGCACGCTTCACCGCGCTGCCGGATCCAGGTCCCGCCTGTTCGCAGGTCCGGGTGTCCGGGGGCCGCGGGTCACCGCGATGATCGCGCCGAGGCCGGCGAGGGCGCAGACGACCGACGCGACCAGCACGCCCGCCTTCGCCGAGTCCAGCCTGTCGGCATCGAACGCCAGCTCGGCGACGAACAGGGCCATGGTGAAGCCGATGCCGGTGAGCAGGCTGCCGGCGGCCAGCAGCTTCCACGGCAGCGATGCGGGCCGCACGGCCAGGCGCAGGCGCACCGCCAGCACGCTCGCCAACACGATGCCGGTCGGCTTGCCGATCACGAAGGCCGCGGCTGTCGCCAGCACCAGGCCGGTGTCCACCGTCGCGCGGCCGAATGGAACGCCGGCATTGGCCAGCGCGAACAGCGGCAGTACGCCGAAGGCGACCCAGGGATGCAGCGCCATTTCCAGGCGTTCGAGCGGGGAGAGCACTTCGCGGGTGGCCGTGCCGGCGCGGCTGAGGGCCTGGCGTGCGAGCCTGTCATCGCCCCAGCGCTGATCCAGCGGATGGGAGGCCACCCGGTCCAGGATGGCGCGCAGGCGCGTGCCGCTGACCCACCGCCCCGATGGCGTCATCAGGCCGAGGACCACCCCGCTGACGGTGGCGTGCACGCCGGACAGGTCCAGTGCCACCCACAGTGCCAGCCCCAGCGCGACGTATACGGGCATGGCGCGAACGCCGAGCCGGCGTACCGCGACGATGGTCAGCACCACCGCCCCGGCGGCCGCCAGCGCACCCCAGTCCAGCGGGCCGCCGTACCCGATGGCGACCACGAGGATCGCACCGACATCGTCGAAGATCGCCAGCGACAGCAGGAACAGGCGCAGGCTTCCGGGGATGCGCGAACCCAGGACCGCCAGGCAGCCGACGACGAAGGCGGTGTCGGTGGACATGACCGTGCCCCAGCCGTGCATCGCCGGGCCTGGCTCCACCAGCAGCAGGAACACGATGACCGGTACGGCCATGCCACCCAGCGCCGCAGCGGCCGGCAGCATCGCTGCGCGCACGGTGCGCAGTTCTCCCAGGACCAGTTCGCGCTTGAGTTCCAGCGAGACGACGAAGAAGAACAGCGCCATCAGCCCGTCGTTGATCCAGTGCCGGATGGAGCGGGTGGTGTCGAACGTGCCGATGGCGATGCCGGCCGGCATTTCCCACAGGGCGAGGAAGGCCGTTGCCCATGGGCCGTTGGCCAGCGCCAGGGCCAGCATGGTGGCGGCCAGCAACGCGGCGCCGGCCATCGCGGCGACGCGGATGAAGTAGAGGAACGGGCGTGCGAGGTGGGCGGAGATTTCCGGTGGCAACTGCGACAGATCCTCGCCGGGGTGGGCGCGGCGGACGGGCGGGGCCTGGTGCCGGGACATGCGCGCGGCCTGAAACGAGGGGAGGCGCAGTGTACGGCCCGCCCCCGGGCGTCGCTGCGGCAACTGTCCATGCGGGTGGGCGCGCCTTCGAGCGGTTGCGATCGCATTCTTCCGGCGGCGCCTGCCGCTCGCGCCGTTCTGGTGCTGCGCGGCAGGATCGCGCGCGGATCGCCGCCGGGGGGCGGCCACGGATGGCCGGGGCGTGCATCGCTGCGCCATCGCCAAGGCACCTTCGCTGGGCCATCGAGGGTGGAGATGGCAGGCATGGGCGCCTGGACCGCGGGACGCGTGGGCCATGGAATCGCGAAGCGTCTGGCCCGGTGCTCGCCGGTATTCACGCGCGGCCACCGCCTGCAGTGCAAGGATGGGCTCCGAGGCAGATGCCTGGCCCCCACCGGACACCACATGCCCCAGGCAAGACGGATCTTCGGCCGATGGCTGCGCCTGCGCCGCCGCCTCTGGCGCCGCTGGCGCGCACGCGCGGCCGCCGGGCGCCTCGCGCGACCCCTCGCGCGACCCGATGACGCGCCGCTGCGCGCGCAGCTGCTCAACGTCGAGCAGATGGAAGTACAGGGGCGGGTGCTTGCGCGGTCGCACCAGGTGCTCGCGCAACCGGGTCCCGAGCGGCTGCTGCAACGCCTGCACGACAACGAGCGCCTGCTCGACGACGCCTCGGACCTGCTCACGGCGATGGTCCAGGACGAGATGCGGCTCGCACCAGCCGGCGAGTGGCTGCTCGACAACTTCTACCTGCTCGAGGAACAGATCCACACCGCGCGCCGGCACCTGCCGCGCGGATACAGCCGCGAGCTGCCGTCCCTCTCCCAGGGGCCCTCGCGCGGCCTGCCCCGGGTCTACGACCTGTCGGTGCAGGCGATCGCCCACGGCGACGGCCGCATCGAGGCCGAGGCCCTGCGCCGCTTCGTCGCCGCCTACCAGGAGGTGACGCCGCTGAAGCTCGGCGAGCTGTGGGCGGTGCCGATCATGCTCAGGCTGGCGCTGATCGACAACCTGCGGCGCATGGCGGTGCGGGTGATGCGCAACGGCGCCGACCGGCGGCTGGCCGCGGTGTGGGCCGATGCGCTCAACCAGACGGCCGTGCAGAACCCGAAGGACGTGGTCCTGGTGGTGGCCGACATGGCGCGCTCGCAGCCGCCGCTCAGCGGTGCGTTCGTGGCCGAGCTGACCCGCGCGCTGCAGGGCCAGGGGTCGGTGCTGGCGATGCCGCTGGTGTGGCTGGAGCAGTGGGCTGCCGACGGCGGCCAGCGGATCGAGGAGCTGATCCACCTGGAAAGCCAGCAGCAGGCGGCCGATCAGGTTTCCATCGGCAACAGCATCGGCAGCCTGCGCTTCCTGGCGACCATGGACTGGCGCGAGTTCGTCGAGGAAATGAGCGTGGTGGAGCACCGCCTGCGCGAGGATCCGTCCGGCACCTACGCGTGGATGGATTTCGGCACCCGCGACGCCTACCGGCACGTGGTCGAGAAGATCGCCCGGCGCAGCGGCGCGCGGGAGGAAGAGGTCGCCCGGGTGGCGCTGGACCTGGCCCGCGCCGCCGCCGCGGACGATCCGCAGGCGCGCGAGGCGCACGTTGGCTATTACCTGGTGGACCGCGGCGTGGACCGCACGCAGGCCGGCGTCGCGTCGCTGGCCCCTGGCTACCGCGCCGCGGGGCTGCCGCCGCGGCAGGTGCCGCTGTGGGCCTACCTGGGCCCGATCGCCCTGATTGTCGCGCTGTGCGGCTGGGGCCTGCTCGCCACCGGCACGGGCACGCTGGCGGCCTGGCTGCCAGCGGCGCTGGCGGTAGTGGTGTTCAGCGAGCTGGGGATCGTCCTGGTCAACTGGACGGCGACCCTTCGCGTCGCGCCGCGGCCGTTGCCGCGCATGGACTTCTCGCGCGGCATCCCCGACGGGTTCCGCACCCTGGTGGTGGTGCCGAGCATGCTCACCGGTCGCGGCGCGGTGGACGCCCTGGTCGAGGGGCTCGAGGTACGCTTCCTCGCCAACCGCGATGCCCAGCTGCATTTCGCCCTGCTCACCGACTTCCTCGACGCCGACCGCGAGGCGATGCCGGGCGACGAGGCGCTGCTTGCCCACGCCGCCGCGCAGGTCGACCGGCTCAACGGCCGCTACGCGGCGGAAACGGGCGACCGCTTCTTCCTGTTCCACCGCGCACGCGAGTGGAACCCCTCCGAACGGCGGTGGATGGGCCACGAGCGCAAGCGCGGCAAGCTCGCCGCGCTCAACTGCCTGCTGCGCGGCCGCGCGGACGACGGGTTCATGCGCGTGGTCGGGCAGACCGCGGTGCTGGCCCAGGTGCGGTACGTGATCACCCTGGACACCGACACCCGCCTGCCGCGCGACGCGGCGCGCGAGTTCGTCGCCACCCTGGCCCACCCGCTCAACCAGCCGCGCTTCGACCCGCGGCGGCGCACGGTGGTGGACGGCTACGGGATCCTCCAGCCCGGCGTCGGCACCAGCCTGGGCGGGCGCCGCAGCTCGCGCTACGCGCGCCTGTTCGGGAGCGAGCCGGGGATCGATCCGTACACGCGCACCGTGTCGGACGTGTACCAGGACCTGTTCGGCGAGGGCTCCTTCGTCGGCAAGGGCATCTACGACGTGGACGCGTTCGAATACGCGTTGGCCGACCGCTTCCCGGACAACCGCATCCTCAGCCACGACCTGCTCGAGGGATGCTATGCGCGCGCCGGCCTGGTCAGCGACGTGCGCCTGTTCGAGGACTATCCGGAACGTTACGCGGCCGACATCAGGCGCCGCCATCGCTGGATCCGCGGCGACTGGCAGCTGCTGCCCTGGCTGCTGCCATGGGTGCCGCGCCGCGGCGGCGGCGTGGAGCGCAATCCGCTGAGCTGGCTCTCGCGCGGCAAGCTGCTGGACAACCTGCGCCGCAGCCTGGTCGCGCCGGCGGCCACGGCGCTGCTGCTGCTGGGCTGGACCGGATCGCCGCGGCCGCTGGCCTGGACGGCCTGGGTGCTGGCGCTGTGGTTCCTGCCGGTGGTGCTGCCGGCGCTGCGCAACGCGCTGGCGGTCCCGGCGGACATGCCGCTGGAAGCGCACCTGGCGCAGGTGGGCAAGGCCACCGCGCGCCAGCTCCTGCGCGCCTCGGTGAACCTGGCGTGCCTGCCTTACGAGGCCCTGGTGAGCCTGGGCGCGATCCTGCGCACGCTCTGGCGGTTGCTGGCCAGCCGCCGCCACCTGCTGCAGTGGGATCCGTCCAGCGAAGTGGAGCGCAGCCTCGGCGCCGACCGAGGCGCGGAATGGCGCGCGATGGCGCCGGCGCCGCTGTTCGCACTCGGCGTGGCCGTGCTGCTGTCCACGCTGCGGCCGGCGGGGCTGGCGGTGGCCGCGCCGGTGCTGCTGCTCTGGGTCCTGTCGCCCGCGCTGATGGCCTGGCTGGGCCGGCCGGAGGCGCGCCGCGCGGACCTGTCGGCGACGCAACGCGCGTTCCTGGGGCGGCTGGCGCGACGCACCTGGGGGTTCTTCGAGACCTGGGTGCGCGCCGAGGACCACTGGCTGCCGCCGGACAACATCCAGGAGCACCCCGCGCTGGTGGTCGCGCGACGCACCTCGCCGACGAACATCGGCCTGTCGCTGCTGGCCAACCTGTCGGCATGGGACTTCGGCTACCTGCAGATGGACGGGGTGATGGAGCGGACCCGCCGGGTGTTCGACACGCTGGAAGGGCTGCCCCGCCACCGCGGCCACTTCTACAACTGGTACGACACCGAGACGTTGAGGCCGCTGCCGCCGCACTACGTGTCGACGGTGGATAGCGGCAACCTGGCCGGGCACCTGCTGACCCTGCGCCAGGGATTGCTGGCGCTGGCCGACGCCCCGGTCCTGGCGCCGCACACGTTCGACGGGCTGGCCGATACGCTGGCCGTGCTGGAGGAGGCGCTGGAAACCGGCGCGCCCGTCGCGCCGCCGGCGGACGCCGCGCGGGCCGACGCGGTGGCCGCGTTCCGCGCCGCGCTCGCGCCGCGGTTGGCGCAGCCCCCCTCGACCCCCGCCAAGGCCGGGGAGGCACTGGCTGGACTGGCCGCCCATGCGGCGGCGATCCTCGCCTGCTGGCCCGCCCCGGAGCCGGGGGGCGCGCCGCACTGGCCCGACAGGCTTCACCAGGCCTGCCTCGATGCCATCGCCGAGCTGGCCGCGTTCTTCCCCGACGATCCGGCTGCGCCCGCCGCGGGCATGGCCGACGCGACGATCCCGACCCTGCGCGAGCTCCAGGCCGGCGCGCCGCATGCACCGGGCGGGGCGCGGGCGCGCGCACGCATCCACCAGCTGGAGCGGCTGGCGCACGTCGCCGGCCAGCTCTCGCTGATGGACTACGGCTTCCTCTACGACCGTGCCCGGCACCTGCTGGCGATCGGCTACAACCTGGAAGAGCACCGCCTGGACAGCGGCTATTACGACCTGCTGGCATCGGAGGCGCGGCTTTGCACGTTCGTGGCCATCGCCCAGGGGCAGCTGCCGCAGGAAAGCTGGTTCGCGCTGGGCCGGCTGCTGACCGAGGTCAACGGCTACGCCACGCTGCTGTCGTGGAGCGGATCGATGTTCGAGTACCTGATGCCGCAGCTGGTGATGCCCAGCTACCCGGACACGCTGCTGGACCAGACTTCCCGCCATGCCGTCGAGGCGCAGATCCTGCACGGCCGCAGCCTGGCGGTTCCCTGGGGCATTTCCGAATCCGGCTACAACGCCGTGGATGCGCGGATGAACTACCAGTACCGCGCGTTCGGCGTGCCCGGGCTGGGGCTCAAGCGCGGCCTGGGCCAGGACGTGGTTATCGCGCCCTACGCCAGCATGATGGCGCTGATGGTCGCGCCGGAGGCGGCCTGCCACAACCTGCAGCGGCTGGCGGCGCTCGGCTTCGCCGGGCACTACGGGATGTACGAGGCGATCGACTACACCCCGTCGCGGGTACCGCCGGGGCAGGACTGCGTGGTGATCCGTTCGTTCATGGCCCATCACCAGGGCATGGGCTTGCTGGCGCTGGACCACCTGTTGCGTGGCCAGCCGATGCAGCGGCGCTTCGTCGCCGATGCCGAGTTCCAGGCCACGTTGCTGCTGCTGCAGGAACGCATCCCGCAGACCGGGGTGTTCCATCCGCACGAGGCGGAGGTGCTGGGCGCGCGGGTCGCCTCGTCGGAAACCGAGACCCAGCTGCGGGTCCAGCGCAATCCCGCCGCCGCGCGCCCGGAGGTGCAGCTGCTCTCCAACGGCCGGTACCACGGCATGCTCACCCACGCCGGCGGCGGCTACAGCCGACACCGCGAGATGGCCACCACGCGCTGGCGCGAGGACGGGACCCGCGACCACTGGGGCACGTTCTGCTACCTGCGCGACGTGGAGAGCGGCGAGTTCTGGTCGGCGGCGCTGCAGCCCACCGGCGTGGCACTGGAGCAGTACGAGGCGATCTTCTCCGATGCCAAGGCCGAGTTCCGCGGCACGCGCCGCGGATTCGACAGCCACCTGGAAATCGCGATCTCGGCCGAGGACGACATCGAGCTGCGCCGGCTGCGCCTGAGCAACCGCAGCCGGCGCGCGCGCACCATCGAAATCACCACCTACGCCGAGGTGGTGCTGGCGCCGGCGATCGCCGACGAGGCGCACCCGGCCTTCAGCAACCTGTTCGTGCGGACCGAGATCGTGCGCCCCAAGCAGGCGCTGCTGTGCACCCGCCGGCCGCGCGCCAGCGACGAGGTGCCGCCGTGGATGTTCCACCTGATCGCGGTGCACGATGGCGACATCAGCGCGATCTCCTACGAGACCGACCGGGCGCGCTTCCTCGGGCGGGGCAACACGCCGCGGGCCCCGCGCGCGTTGACCGGGGACGAGGCCCTTTCCGATTCGGAAGGCTCGGTGCTGGATCCGGTGGTGGCGATCCGCTGCCGGATCGAGCTGGCGCCGGAACAGACCGTGATGGTCGACATGGTCTACGGCGTGGGCGCGGACCGCGAGGCCTGCGCCGGCCTGGTCGACAAGTACCGCGACCGGCGCCTGGCGGACCGCGTGTTCGACCTGGCGTGGACCCACAGCCAGGTGGTGCGCCGCCAGATCAATGCCACCCAGGCCGAGGCCCAGCTCTACGAGCGGCTGGCCGGACTGGTGCTGTACGCCAATCCCCTGCTGCGCGCCGATGCCGAGGTGCTGCTGCAGAACCAGCGTGGGCAGTCGGGCCTGTGGGGCCACGCCATCTCCGGCGACCTGCCGATCGTGCTGCTGAAGGTCACCGACTCGGAGAACATCGAGCTGGTGCGGCAGATGGTGCAGGCGCACGCGTACTGGCGCCTGAAGGGCCTGCGCGCGGATCTGGTGATCTGGAACGAGAGCAAGGACGGTTACCGGCAGCAGCTTCAGGACCAGATCCTGGGCATGGTGGCGGCCGACCCGGAGTCGAACATCCTCGATCGGCCGGGCGGCATATTCGTGCGTCCGGCGCAGCTGATGTCGCAGGAGGACCGCATCCTGCTGCAGGCGGTGGCGCGGGCCATCATCAGCGACGAGCACGGCACGCTGGCAGCGCAGGTCGGCCGCCATGCGCCGGCCGAGCGGCCCATCGCCGCGCTGCTGCCCGAGGGCGCGCCGCTGACGAAGCCCGACCCGGCTTCGCCGGTGCCGCCCGACGGGCTGCCCCCGGCGCGCGCGGACGATCCCGGCGACGAGGACCCCTGGCCGTTCCTGCCGCTGGCCGAAGGGCGCCTGTTCGACAACGGCTTCGGCGCCTTCACCGCCGACGGCCGCGAGTACCTGGTGGTGTCGCGCGAAGGCATGCCCGCCCCCGCACCATGGTCGAACGTGATGGCCAATGCACGGCTGGGCACGGTGGTCAGCGAAAGCTCGCCCGGCTATACCTGGTTCGAGAACGCGCACGAGTTCCGCCTGACGCCCTGGCACAACGATCCGGTCTCCGATACCGGCGGCGAGGCGTTCTACCTGCGCGACGAGGAGAGCGGCCGGGTCTGGTCGCCGATGCCGCTCCCGTGCCGCGGCCATGGCGACTACCGCACCCGGCACGGCTTCGGCTATACGGTCTACGAGCACCTCGAGGACGGCATCGCCAGCGAGCTGTGGGTGTACGTGGCGGTCGAGGACGCGGTGAAGTTCTCGGTGCTGCGGCTGCGCAACCTGTCGGGACGGCCGCGGCGGCTTTCCGTCACGGGCTACGTGGAGTGGGTCCTGGGCGACCTGCGGGCGAAGTCGCAGATGCACGTGGTCAGCGAGCGCGAGACCGCAACCGGGGGGATGTTCGCGCGCAATCCCTACAACACCGAATTCGGTGGCCGGGTCGCGTTCTTCGACACGGATGCCGTGGGCTGCACCCACACCGCCGACCGCACCGAGTTCCTCGGCCGGAACGGCAGCCTGAACGACCCGGCAGCGCTGCGCCGCGAACGCCTGTCGGGCAGGACCGGCGCCGGGCTGGACCCCTGCGCGGCGATCCAGGTGCCGCTGGCCCTGGCCGAAGCGCAGGAGCAGGAGGTCGTGTTCCGCCTGGGCGTGGGCAAGGACCACGAAGAGGCCCTGGCGCTGGCGCGCCGGACCGCCGGGGCGCAACGTGCGCACGATGCGCTGGACGCAGTGCGCGTGCACTGGCGCGGGCTGCTCTCGGCGGTGCAGGTGAGCACGCCCGATCCGGCGGTCGACGCGCTGGCCAACGGCTGGCTGATCTACCAGACGCTGGCCTGCCGGTACCTGGCGCGCAGCGGCTACTACCAGTCGGGCGGGGCGTTCGGCTTCCGCGACCAGCTCCAGGACAGCATGGCCACGGTGCACGCCGATCCGGCGCTGATGCGCGAGCACCTGCTGCTGTGCGCGGCCCACCAGTTCCCGCAGGGCGACGTGATGCACTGGTGGCACCCGCCGCAGGGGCGCGGCGTGCGCACCCGCTGCTCGGACGATTACCTGTGGTTGCCGCAGGCGGCATGCCGCTACCTGGACACCACCGGCGACGCGAGCGTACTGGACGAGGTCGTTGGATTCGTCGATGGCAGGCCGGTGAGCCCCCACGAGGAGGGTTACTACGACATGCCGCTGCCCTCGCACCTGCGCGAGACGCTCTACCGGCATTGCGTGCTGGCGCTGCAGCGGGGCTGCAGCCTGCTCGGCGAGCGTGGCCTGCCACTGATCGGCACCGGCGACTGGAACGACGGCATGAACCGCGTGGGCGAGGCCGGTCGCGGCGAGAGCGTGTGGCTTGGATTCTTCCTGTACGACGCGCTTCGGCGCTTCGGCGGGCTGGCCGGCGATCGCGGCGATGCAGCCTTCGCCGCCTGGTGCGACGACCAGGCCGGACGGTTGCGCGACAGCCTGGAGGCCCATGCCTGGGATGGCGCGTGGTACCGGCGCGCGTGGTTCGACGACGGCACCCCGCTGGGTTCGGCCCAGGGCGACGAGTGCCGGATCGACTCGATCTCGCAAAGCTGGTCGGTGCTGTCCGGCGCGGCGGATCCGGAGCGCGCGCGGCGCGCGCTGGATTCGCTGTACGCGCACCTGGTGCGGCCGGATGCGGGCCTCGTCCAGCTGCTGGACCCGCCGTTCGACCGCACCTCCAACGACCCTGGCTACATCCGCGGCTATGTTCCCGGCGTGCGGGAGAACGGCGGACAGTACACCCACGCGGCGGTTTGGGCGGCGATGGCCTTCGCCCAACATGGCGATGCGGCGCGCGCGTGGGAGCTGGCCCGGATGATCAACCCCGTCAACCATGCGCGCGACGCGCAGGCCGCCGCGGTCTACCGGGTGGAACCGTACGTGCTGGCAGCCGACGTGTACGCGGTGGCGCCCCACGTCGGCCGCGGCGGCTGGACCTGGTACACCGGCTCGGCGGGCTGGATGTACCGGCTGCTGCTCGAATCGCTGCTCGGGCTGAAGCGCACGGGCGATCGCCTCGCGCTCGATCCCTGCCTGCCGCCCGACTGGGACCGTTACGAACTGCGCTACCGCCACGGGCGCAGCACCTACCTCATCGAGGTGATGCAGAGTGATGCCCGCATGCCGGGGCTGCGGCTGGACGGCTGCGACCAGCCGGGGCTGGATTTCCCGCTCGTGGACGACGGGGCGGTCCACCGGGTCCAGGTGTGCTGGCCGCGTGGCGTGGCATGAGCGCGGGAAGTTCCCTGGACGAGGCGATCGGCCGTTTGGCCTGCATGCTGCCGCCGTGGCTGGCCCGACTGCGCCATCCGGCGCAGTTCTGGCCGCAGTTCGACGCCCTCGCGGGTGAAATCCTGGTTCAGGCCGACGCCGCGCAGCGTCCGTACGTGCGCCAGCGGCTGCAGGAGATGCTTGACGCGAATGCGGCGGCCTTGCCCCCGGGCGGCACAGGCTTCCTTCCGGGGCGCGAAGGCGTGCACATGGAGTAGCATGCCGGTGCAGGCACGTCCTGCGCCGCGCGTCCCGCACGGCCATGCCCCAGGCATGGTCCTCCGCTTCGCTCCCATCCATGCGTGAGCCGCCCGTCGTCGCGGGCGGCGCCTGACGGGAGCCCCCCAATGCCCGGTTATTCCACGCGCCAGCAGTGCGTCTCCGTCGGCGGCCACGTATGGCGCCTGCGCGTGCTCAGCGACAAGCAGCAGTTCTCGGATCCGGACGGGCATGGCGCGCGGCTGGGCATTTCATCGGCTCAATGGAGCCTGTTCGGCCAGCTGTGGCCGTCCGGGCGGCTGCTGGCGCAGGCGATGCAGCGCTTCGAGGTGGCCGGCAAGCGCGTGCTGGAACTGGGCTGCGGGATCGGCCTGGCCAGCCTTGTGCTGCAACAGCGCGGCGTGGACGTGGTCGCCTCCGACGTGCATCCGCTGGCCGAACCGTTCCTGGCCTACAACGCCGCGCTCAATGCGCTGCCGGCCGTCCACTACCGCCAGCTGCGCTGGGACGTGCCGCTGCCTGCACTGGGGCACTTCGACCTGATCATCGCCAGCGATGTGCTCTACGAGGTCGGCCACAGCGGACTGCTGGCCGGGGTCATCGACCGGCATGCGTATCCGGCGGCCGAGGTGCTGGTGACAGACCCGGGCCGTGGCAACAGCAGCCGCTTCAGCCGGCTGCTGGGCGAGCGCGGCTTCAGCCTGGTGGAGGAGTGCTGCCCGATGGACGATCGCGACCAGCCCCCCTACCGCGGGCGGTTGCTGCACTACAGCCGCACCGCGCCGGATGCGCCATGGACGGCGTAATGGCGCTGGCCGCGCCCGCCATCCGTTGCGATCGGTGCGCGGCCCTGTGCTGCCGGCTGACCGCAGTGCTGCAGCCGGGGGACGAGGTCCCGCTGGAGCTGACCGCGGGGCTGGCCGATGGATCCCGGGCCATGGCGCAGGATGCCGATGGCTGGTGCCTGGCGCTGGATCACGCACGGATGGGTTGCGGGATCTACGAGCGCCGCCCCCAGGCGTGCCGGCGTTTCGCCATGGATGGCCCGCATTGCCGCGCATTGCGCATCGACCGCCGCCGCGATCGCGCGCGGCGCATTCCAGCGCGGGTGGAGTGACCCGCGCTGGAGACGTTGCCACCCAGGTCCTTCGTGCACCCGCCCGCGGCATCGGCCCGTCCGGCGCGCGATCGGCGCGCCATGCTTCCTTCACGCCGACCGGTTCACAGTGCGGCACGTCGGGGCGGGGCGGCGCTCCCGTTCGGGCGATGCGCACCGCCATGGGCGCGCTCGACGCGAGTGCCGGACGCGGCCGCCCGATGCGGCGGCGGCGCCACCGCACCGCGCACGCCCACACGAGGAGAAGGAGCCAGCATGCAAAGCCGTTCCCGTCCCACCGGCGCCGCCGACCCTGCTGGAACGCGGATCTCCTCCGGCAACAGGGGGCTGGACGACATCCTCGGCGGCGGGCTCGACGCCGACCGCATGTACCTCTACGAGGGCCGGCCCGGTACCGGCAAGACCACACTGGCACTGGAATTCCTGCTCGAGGGCGCCCGTCACGGCGAGCGGGTCCTGTACATCACCCTGTCCGAGACCGAGAGCGAGCTGCAACTGGTCGCCGGCCGCCACGGCTGGGATCTGTCGGGCGTGGACGTGTTCGAGCTGGTGCCGCCGGAGACCACGCTCGACCCGGGCCGGGAGATTACCGTGCTGCACCCGGCCGAGATCGAGCTGGCCGAGACGACCCGGCTGATCCTGGACAGGATCGCCGACGCCTCGCCGAGCCGGGTGGTGATCGACAGCCTGTCCGAGCTGCGGCTGCTGGCGCAGAACTCGCTCCGCTACCGCCGCCAGGTGCTCGCGCTCAAGCACTTCTTCGCCAGCCGCCAGTGCACGGTAGTGCTGCTGGACGACATGAGCGCGCAGGAGAACGACCTGCAACTGCACTCGATCTGCCACGGCGTGGTCCTGCTGGAGCAGCTTGCGATCGACTACGGCGCCGAGCGCCGCCGGCTGCGGGTGGTGAAGATGCGCGGCATCGGCTTCCGCGGCGGCTTCCACGACATGAAGATCACCACCGGCGGGCTGGAGATCTACCCGCGCCTGGTCGCGGCCGAGCACCACGCCAGCTTCGCCGGCGACTGCACGCCCAGCGGCAACCCCGAACTGGACAAGCTGCTGGGCGGGGGCCTGGAACGCGGCACCAACGCGCTGCTGATCGGCACCGCCGGCGTCGGCAAGTCTTCGCTGGCGCTGACTTACGCCATCGCCGCGGCCGAACGCGGCGAAGTCGCCGCGATCTTCGCCTTCGACGAGGGGCGCGGCACGCTCCAGGCGCGCGCCCGAACGCTGGGGCTGCCGTTGCAGCCCGCGCTGGACAGCGGCCGCATCCTGTTCCAGCAGATCGACCCGGCGGAGATGTCGCCGGGCGAGTTCGCCGCCATCGTCCGCGCGCGGGTCGAGGAAGACCGGGCACGGCTGGTGATCATCGACAGCCTCAATGGCTACCTCAATGCGATGCCGGACGGCCGCTTCCTCATCCTGCAGATGCACGAACTGCTCAGCTACCTGGGCCAGCAGGGCGTGCTGAGCATCATGATCCTGGCCCAGCACGGACTGGTCGGACCGGCCGAAACGCCGGTGGACATCAGCTACCTCAGCGACACGGTGCTGATGCTGCGCTACTTCGAACATGGCGGCGTCGTCCGGCGCGCGCTGTCGGTGGTGAAGAAGCGCAGCGGCGACCATGAGCACAGCATCCGCGAGTTCCGCCTGGGTGCCGGCGGCCTGGTGTTGGGACCCCCGCTGCGCGAGTTCAGCGGCATCTTCTCGGGGACGCCGACCTACCTGGGCAATGCCGACCCGCTGCTGCAGGCGGGCCCCGATGCTGAGGAATGAGGCCAGCGCGCTGAGGGTACTGGTACTGGCGCCGATCGGCCGGGACGCAACCACCGTGTCCGGCCTGCTCGAACGCGCCGGCATCGCCGCCTGTGTCTGCAAGGATTACGACGCGCTGGTCGAGTGCCTGCACGAGGGCGCCGGCGCCGCGTTCCTGGCCGAGGAGGGGCTGTTCGGACAGGACCTGGACCGGCTGGCGGACTGGGTCGCCACGCAGCCGCCATGGTCGGACCTGCCGCTGGCCATGCTCACCAGCCACCACCTGCATCCGAAGGTCGCGGCGTGGCGGGGCGAGCAGGTGCGGCGGCTGGGCAACGTCTCGCTGATCGAGAGGCCGGTCGAGCCGATCACCCTGGTCAGCGTGATGCAGGCGGCGTTGCGCGCGCGGCGGCGCCAGCTGGAGATCTGTGAGCTGATCGATGCCCGACAGGCCGCGGCGGCCAACCTGGAGGCGCTGGTGGACCAGCGCACCACCCAGCTGCGCGCGCTCAACGCGCAGCTGCGCGAGGAGATGGCCGAGCGGGCGCGGGTGGAGGAGTCGCTGCGGCGCACGCAGAAGCTCGAGTCGCTGGGCCAGCTCACCGGCGGCGTGGCCCACGACTTCAACAACATCCTGATGGTGGTGACCGCCGGGCTGGAGATGCTCGAGCGCAACGACACCCCCGAGCGCCGCGCCCGGCTGGTCCAGGGCATGCGCCAGGCCGCCCAGCGCGGCGCCGGGCTGACCCGGCAGCTGCTGGCGTTCTCGCGCAACCGCGCCCTGCGGCCGGAGACCGTGCGCCTGCCGCGGCTGGTCGGGGACATGGCCGACCTGCTGCACGGCAGCCTGCGTGGCGACATCCAGCTGCAGGTGGAACTGCCGGCGGAGCTGTGGCCGGTGGTGGTCGACCCCGGCGAGCTGGAACTGGCCCTGCTCAACCTGGCGGTCAACGCGCGCGATGCCATGGCCGGCAGCGGCACCCTGTCCATCTCCGGCCGCAACCTCGCCGCCGAGGGGGACGGGAGGCGCGACTTCGTCGAGCTCGCGGTGCGCGACACCGGCGCCGGCATGACCGAAGCGGTCAAGGCGCGCGTGTTCGAGCCGTTCTTCACCACCAAGGACATCGGCAAGGGTTCGGGCCTGGGGCTGGCGCAGGTGTACGGCTTCGCGCGCCAGTCCGGTGGCTCGGTGGCGATCGAGTCGGCGCCGGGGCAGGGCACCACGGTGATCCTGCGCCTGCCGCGATCGCGCCAGGCCATGGCCGAGGAGGCCGTCGCCAGCGGGGACGCGCCCGTCGCCGAGGCCGGGCCCGGCGCCTGCGTGCTGCTGGTGGAGGACGATGCCGAGGTCGCCGCCTTCGTCGGCGAGATGCTGCGCAACCTCGGCTACGGCGTGGTCCACGCGGCCAGCGCGAAGGCCGCGCTGGGGGCGCTGGCCGACAGCCGGCCGGTCGAACTGGTGTTCTCCGACATCATGATGCCTGGCGGCACCAGCGGCATCGAACTGGCGCGCGAGCTCCGCCAGCGCCATCCCGCGCTGCCGGTGCTGCTGACCAGCGGCTACGCCGGGGCCACCGGCGCGGAGGCCGAGGCGATGGGGATCGAGATCCTGCGCAAGCCGTACGGCGTCGCCGACCTGCGCGAAGCGCTGGCGCGGGTGCTGGGGACGCGGGAGCACCGCCGCGCGGAGGGGTGAGTGCGCGCGTGGGTGGACTGAGTCCGCGCGCCACACTGTGCGCCCGCGCCGCCGCGCCCCGGACCCGCTCGCCCCGGACCCGCACGCCCAGGACCCGTGAAACCGCAACGCCTGCTCCCGCTCATCGTCGCCACCGCCCTGTTCATCGAGAACATGGACTCGACGGCGATCGCGACCTCGCTGCCGCAGATCGCCGCGGACCTGGGCACCGAGCCGATCGCGCTGAAGCTGGCGCTGACCACCTACCTGCTGGCGTTGGCGGTGTTCATCCCGGTCAGCGGCTGGATCGCCGACCGCTTCGGCGCGCGCCGCACCTTCGTCGCCGCGATCGCGGTGTTCCTGCTCGGCTCGCTCGGCTGCGCGGCCAGCGAGGGACTGGGCACGCTGGTGGCCGGGCGTTTCGTGCAGGGCGTGGGCGGGGCGATGATGGTGCCCGTCGGGCGGCTGGTGCTGCTGCGCACGATCGACAAGGCCGAGCTGGTGCGCGCGCTGAGCTGGCTCACCGTGCCGGCGATGCTGGGGCCGATGCTCGGGCCGGTGCTGGGCGGGGCGATCACCACCTACGCGCACTGGCGTTTCATCTTCCTGATCAACCTGCCGATGGGCGCGCTGGGCATGTGGCTGGCGTGGCGGCACATCCCCGAACTTCGCCAGGTGGTCGGGCCGCTGGACCTGCGCGGCTTCGGCCTGTCGGCCGGCGGGCTGGCGCTGGCGATGTTCGGGTTGTCGGCGGTCGGGCGCGGGCTGGTGCCGGCGCCGGTGGTGGCCGGCTGCGTGATCGTCGGCGTGCTGATGCTGCTGGGCTACGTGCAGCACGCGCGCCACCATCCGCATCCGCTGCTGCGGCTGGACCTGTTCCGGATCCCGACCTTCCGTGCCGGCGTGCTCGGCGGCTCGCTGTTCCGGATCGGCATCGGCGCCACGCCGTTCCTGCTGCCGCTGATGCTGCAGCTGGGCTTCGGCCTCAACCCGCTGCAGTCGGGCCTGGTCACCTTCACCTCGACCGCCGGGGCGATGCTGATGAAGACGCTCGCGCCGCGGATCCTGCATGCGACCGGCTTCCGCCCGGTGCTGGTCTGGAACGGGCTGGTGGCGGCGCTGGCGATGTGCGTGTTCGGGCTGTTCCGCGCCGACACGCCGTACGTGGTGATGGTCGCGGTGCTGCTGTGCAGCGGCCTGCTGCGCTCGCTGCAGTTCACCAGCATCAATGCCATCGCCTATGCCGACATCGACCAGGCGTCGATGAGCCAGGCCAGCAGCCTGGCGGCGATGGCCCAGCAGGTGGCGCTGGCGCTGGGCGTGACCATCGGCGGCTATGCGCTGAGCCTGGCCGGCACGCTGACCGGGCGCCCGGGCGAGGACCCGGTCAACTTCACCTTCGCCTTCCTCGGCGTGGGCCTGCTGTCGGCGCTGTCGGTGCTGGAGATGCGGCGCCTGCCGCGCGATGCCGGCGCGGCGATGGCCGGGCACGCGCAGGCCGGGCAGGAGGTGGCCGAGCCCAAGGTGGAGGCGCGGCCGCAGGCGTGAGCGCCGGACCCCCGGGAGCGGCGCCGTGCGGCGGCGACCCGGGACCCGTCCCGGGCCGCTAGCGCGGCGGCGGCACCGAGACGCCCGCCTCGGTCTGGACCACCGGCTTCATCGTGCCGTCGGCGTTGTACTGCAGGTGTTCGACGGTGACCGCGCGGCGTCCGATCGAGCCGTTCTGGTCGCCGATGGTGAGCGCGGCATTGTGCAGGAACAGGTACCAGTCGCCCTTGAACTCGGCGATGCCGGCATGGATGGTGAAGCTGTACTTGCCCGAGCCGGTCAGCTCGCCGCGGTACGTCCACGGCCCCTGGATCGAGGGCGCGGTGGCGTAGGAGATCTTCTCGTCGCGATGGGTGGCGCGGTCGAGCGAGGCATAGGTCAGGTAGTACAGGTCGCCGCGCTTGTGCAGCCAGGGCCCTTCCTCGAAATGCGGCGGGGTGATCTCGGTGATCGGCCCGTCGATCTCGACCATGTTCGGCTTGAGCCGGGCGATGTAGGCCTGGCGGTTGCCCCAGGCGATCCAGGTGGTGCCGTCGTCGTCGGTGAACACCGTCGGGTCGATGTCCTCCCAGCTGTGGGTGCCCTTGGGCGTCATCTGGTTGGTGACGAGCGCCGCGCCCTTCGCATCGACGAACGGGCCGGTCGGCGAATCGGACACGGCCACGGCAATGGCCTTGCCCGGATGGGTGTCGTCGTGCTCGACCGCCGCGTAGAACCAGAACTTCCCGTCCTTCTCGATCGCCTGCGAAGCCCAGGCGTCGGCCTTGGCCCACGTGAAGTCGGCCACCTTCATGATCGGGCCGTGGTCGGTCCAGGTCTTCATGTCGGTGGTCGAATAGACCAGCCATTCGCGCATGTTGAACATCTCGTCGCGCTGGGCCTGGTCGTGGCCGACATAGAGGTAGAGCGTGTCGCCGACCACCAGCGGGGCGGGGTCGGCGGTGAACTTGTCGCGGAACAGCGGGTTGGAGCCGGGGGCCGTGCCGGGCGCGGCATCGGATCGGGCCTGTGCGGCGAGCGGCCAGGCCATCAGCACGCACAGGGCGGCCGGCAGGAGTCGCGCCAGGCTCATCGCGCGGCCTCCCGCGCCTGCGCGACCGCCGGCTGGCGTTCCAGCCAGCCATGCATCTTCATCCAGGCGGCGAACGCATCGAACCAGCCGGTGCTGGTGGTCGTCTTCGGATACATGCCGAAGCCGTGGCCGCCCTGCTCGTAGAAGTGGAATTCGACCGGGCGCCCGGCCGCGCGCCAGCTCTCTATGAGTCCGAATCCGCTGTTGGCGAACAGGCCGTCGTCGGCGGCCAGCGCGACGAACAGCGGCGGCGCGTCGGCCGGCACCTGCAGCGGCGCCAGCGGGCCGTAGATGTCGCCGATGAAGGCCGGCTTCGCATCCTCGCCGGCGATCGTGGTGGCGATGGTCAGCATGGCGCCGGCGGAGAAGCCGACCATGCCGATCCGGTCGGGGTCCACGTTCCATTCGGCCGCGCGGCGGCGGACCAGCGCGAACGCGGCGCGCGCATCGGCGATCTGTGGGCCGAGGGTGGCGATGGACGACATCGGGTCCACCCGGTGCGCCGGCACCGGCCCGGAGAGCATCTGCCGGATCGATTCGGCGAAGCCGTCCAGGTCGTCCGGCGTCTGGTTGAGTCGGTACTTGAGCACGAACGCGGCCACGCCGCGGTCGGCCAGGGCGCGGGCCACGTCCCAGCCCTCGTTCTGCATCGACAGCGAGCGGAAGCCGCCGCCGGGCGCGACGATCACCGCGGTGCCGGTGGCCGTGGCCGGGTCGGGCAGGAACGGGGTCAGGGTGGCGACGGTGACGTTGCGGGCGAACACGCTGCCGTACTGCCGGTGCCAGGCCTCCGGATTCTTCGCGTCGGCCAGCGGACCGGTGCCCAGCTCGATGGCGTCGGGCTGCGCGGGGATGGCGATGGGGGTCATCGCGTCGTCCTGCGCGAGGGCAGGCGTGGCGAACGTGCACAGCCACGCGGCGGCGAGCGCGGCGATGGCCGTGGCGAGGAAGCGGAACGTCAGCGGCATGGTGTCCTCCGGCATGCGGCATGGGATGGCCCGTGGGGCCCGCGGGCGCAGCCGAGTGTAGGAGCCGCCGGGCGCGTTTCGTGGCGCGATTCGAAATCCATGCGGCGCGATATCGCTTCGGATATCGGTCGCCGTCGCGTGCGGAGGCAGGTGCGGCATCGCACCACGCACGCCTCAACGATCGCGCCGGCCTGCGTTGTCGCGCGCGCGCGCACGCCGGGTCAGCCACTGGCCGACCACCGCGGTCAGCAGCAGGCAGCTGTTGGTCACGATGAACACGACGTTGTCGAGCAGGATCGAGTAGACGACGAACAGCGCCGAGGCGGTGGCCTGGCCGAGGAACAGCCACACCGATACGCCGCCGTCGCCGGGCTCGCGGTACTGCTTGACGATCTGGCGCACCAGGGTCGCCAGCAGCACGGCGGAGGCGGCCCAGCCGATCCAGTCCGGGCTCACGCGCAGCCGCTCCGCAGGCATGCCGGCGCCGCGCGCCACGCGATGGCGCGCCGCATTACGGGGTCAGGACGACCTTGCGGCATTCGTCCTCGCGGCCGTTGAAGATCTCATAGCCCTTGGCGGCATCGGCCAGCTTCATCCGGTGCGAGATCACCACCTCGGGGGCGAGGCGGCCTTCGCCGATCGCCTCGAGCAGTTCGGGCATCACCGCCTGCACGTGGGTCTGCCCCATCTTGAAGGTCAGGCCCTTGTCGAAGGCGTCACCGAACAGGAAACCGTGGATGAAGCCGGCGTACACGCCCGGCACGCTGACGGTGCCGCCGCGGCGCGTCGCCGCGATGCACTGGCGCAGCGCGTGGCCGCTGGAGCCTTCGAGCTTGAGCGTGGTCAGCACGGTCTCGGTGGTGCTGCCTTTGGCTTCGAAGCCCACCGCTTCGATGGTGGCGTCCACGCCGCGGCCGGCGGTGGCCTCGATGATGGTCGCCGCCGGGTCATCGTCATCGTCGAAGTTGATCGGGATCACGCCGTAGGTGCGCGTGGCGAATTCGAGCCGGTAGTCGTTGTGGTCGACCATGAAGATGGTCTCCACCCCGAGCATGCGCGCGCAGGCGGCGGCCATGCAGCCCACCGGGCCGGCGCCGAAGATCGCCAGGGTCGAACCCTGGCCGATGCCCGCGTTGACCACGGCCTGGTAGCCGGTCGGCAGGATGTCGGACAGGAAGAGCACCTGTTCGTCGGACAGCGCATCGGGCACCACCAGCGGCCCGACGTTGGCCTTGGGCACCCGCACCAGTTCGGCCTGGCCGCCGGGCACGCCGCCGTACAGGCGGCTGTAGCCGAACAGGGCGGCCGGCGGCCGGATCTTCTTGGCGTTCATGATCGCGCCGCGGCCGGGGTTGGTGGTTTCGCAGGCGGAGAACTCGTCGAGCATGCAGTGGAAGCACTGGCCGCAGGCGATCACGAACGGGATGACCACGCGGTCTCCGACCTTGACCCGGCTCACTTCGCGCCCGGCGTCCTCGACCACGCCCATGAATTCGTGGCCGAGGATGTCGCCATCCTCCATGCCCGGGATCTTGCCGCGGTAGATGTGCAGGTCCGAACCACAGATCGCGGTAGCGGTAACGCGCACGATGATGTCGTCCGGGGCGACGAGCGACGGATCGGGAACGGTTTCGACGCGCACGTCCCGCGCGCCCTGGTAGGTGAGGGCCTGCATGGATCTCTCCTCGAGAAAGAAACCGGCGACGGCCTGGCCTGTCGCCGGTCGTAACGCGGGAATCAGGCCGCCTTGCTCTGCTGCGCGGCCTTCTGGTTGCCGCCCTGTTCGGCCAGCATGGTCAGCTTCTCGTCCGTGGCCTTTTCCTCTTCCAGCGTCTCCAGCAGCAGCTTGAGCGCGTCCTTGTAGCCGAGCTGCTTGGCCAGCGCGGCCAGGGTGCCGTAGGCGGCGATCTCGTAATGCTCGACCTTCTGCGCGCCGCCGATCAGGGCGGCATCGCGCAGCGGGCCGGCGGCGATCGAATCGATGACCTCCTTGCCTTCCTCGACCAGGCCTTCCATCGCGGCGCACTTGATGCGCTTGAGGCGGATGTCGAGCATCTCGACGATGCGGTCGATGCGCTCGATCTGGCCCTGGGTTTCCTCGAGGTGGGTGCGGAAGCCGTCGGCCAGCGCCGGGTTCTCCGCGGCGCGGGCCAGGCGCGGCAGCGCCTTGGTCAGCTGCTTCTCCGCGCTGTAGATGTCGGACAGTTCATGGATGAAGAGTTCTTCGATGTTCTTGACGCTCATGGGCGGGCTCCGTGGTGGGGAAAGGGAAGGGGTCAGCCGCCTGCGGCGTGCCCGACGGGGTCGTCGATGCGATGGCTGGCAGGGCGCGGCTCGTCCGGCACGCGAAGCGGCTCGGGAAGGTACTGCTGCAGCAGTTCGGGCAGGTAGCGCGCCAGGCGGGCGCGTTGCGGGTCGGGGAAGGTGGAGTCGGGCATGGTGCTGGCCGTGTCGGAGGTGGAAGGTGTGGCCCGCGGCTGCGTGAATGGCTGCGTGGACGGTGAGCCCGACGGGCCGTCGCGGCCCGCCGGGCTCGCACGACTCAACGCTGCTGGCGGTTGCGGTCCTGGTCCTGCTGCTCGCGGCGACCCTGGTTCTGGTCCTGCTGCTGCTGGCGGTTCTGGTCCTGGCCCTGCTGGCGGTCCTGCTGACCCTGCTGGCCCTGGCGGTTCTGGTCCTGCTGGCCCTGCTGGTTCTGCTGGCCCTGACGGTTCTGGTCCTGCTGACCCTGCTGGTTCTGCTGGCGGTTCTGGTTCTGGTCCTGCTGGCCCTGCTGGTTCTGCTGGCCCTGGTTCTGGTCGCGGTTCTGGTTGTTGGCCATGTCGGCGTTTCCTTGTCGGTGGGCCAAGGCGGTCGCCCTGGTTGCAGGCAGGATGCGCGGAGCGGCGTTAGCGACATCTCCAGTTGAGTGTGAAGAATTGCTTCAGGCGGCAACGGTTCATGCAAGTAGCAACAGCCCTTGCGCGGCATCCCAATGCACAGGCGCATGCCTTCCGCGGAACTTCATCTGCAGCACTCACGCGCGGTGAACATGGAGTTCACCTCCGCCTGCGGGTGGTGCGGGTTGGATGCGATTGCCGTGGCGTGTGCCACGCAGCCCGTACAACGGAGATCAAGCCATGCGAACCATCCTCCTTGCCGTCGCCATCACGCTTGCCGCCGTCGCCTGCGACCGCCGCAACGATCCGGAGGTCGATCGGGACAGCACGGCGGTCAGCACGCCGCCCGGCGAAGCCGTCGTCCCGTCCACCACGCCCTCGGCCACGCTGCCGCCACCGGCGGTGCCGGCCGATTGCGTGGGGCGCGAGGGCAGCGAGGGCTGCCCGCCGGCCGCGGACGAGCGCGTGCCGACCGAGCCGCAGCCCGCGCAGACGCCGCCCGAGCCGCGTTGACCGCTGTACGCACAGGCCCGCGTCGCGGGCATGCATCCGGCCGCGCACCTGCGCACGCCGCGCGCCGTCCATTGTCGACGCCCGACGTCGGGTGTCGACCCGCGCCGCCGTGCGTCAAGCCGCCCGTTTTCACGCGGGCAAACACACCGGACGCGTGCGCTGAAGGCTTCAGGCCGCATTCCCCGTGCATCCACCATGCTGGTACACCGCTTGCATGGTCCCGTCGCCGGCATCCCGCGCCGGCGCAGGCCCTCGCTGTCCGTAGTGGAGTTCCCCCCGATGTACCGCGATCCAACCCGCCCGGCCGCGCCGGCCGACGAGGGCATTCCCGATCCGGCTAAGCCCGCCCCCGCGCGTGCCGCCCGTGAACGGCGCAAGGCGTCGAGCGTCGATCCGCAGGCGCTGCGCGACGGACTGACGCCGCCGCAGCTGGTCACGCTCGAGGCGCTGCAGATCTTCCAGTGGGAGCTCGCGTTCGTGCGGCGGCCGCTGTTCCAGGCGCCGGTGCCGGTGCTGTTCGACCGCGCGCGTTCCCGCCACGTGGTGATCCAGGAAGACGGCACGCTCGACGAGCATCCGAGCCTGCGCCTGCGCGATTGAATGACCGCGGCCGTACGGCGGCCGCGTCCAGGCGTTCCGTTGCGTCCCGCGCGCGGTTCAGCGCGGGGCGGGCGCTGCCTGCAGGCAGGCGTGGACCGCGTCCCAGTCGCCGTCCGCCACCGCCTCCACCAACGTGCGCCCGTCCAGGCGTCGCACCGCGCGGTGCGCGGCCCAGAACGCGCTGCCCGCTTCGTGCGGGCGGGCGGTGCGCAGCAGCGAGAACAGTTCGACCAGGTCGCGCAGCAGCGCCTGCAGCCGCGGATGCCAGGGCTCGTCGTCGGCGGTGTCGCGGGCAAGGCCCGCAAGCAGGGCCAGCTCGGCCGCGGACAGGCCGCAGGAGGTGCCTACCGTATCCGGCGACAGGAACAACAGCGCCTCGCCGCCCTGGCGCAGCGCGGTGGTGACGGGGCGGGCGGTCGGGGTCATGGCGTCCTCCGGGGCGCCGCGCCGGGCGCGGCGGCATGGTCGGGCTCCTCGCGCAGGCGGCGCGAGTCCGGCTGGCCCTCGCGGGCGCCGGGCTCGACCGCGGGGTCGTTGCGTTCGTCGCTGGACCGCTTGCCGGTCTGTTCGCCGCGCGGGGCGGTGCGGGTGTCGTCGGATGGCACGGACGGGTTCATGGGGACTCCCGGGGGGCGAGGAGGCCCCCACCTTCGCGTCCCGGAGGTGGAGGGCGCGTGAGCCGGCCGCCTGCGATTCCGCAACGGCTGCAGGGCTGCGCCGGGTCGAGGCAGGCGGGGAGCGCGCGGATGGGAAACCGCGATCGGGTGCACATTCCACGTCGCCGCGCACCGGCCCGCCGGCGCGTGCCGGCGGGCCAAGGGCGAGGATGCGGCTCCACGCACGGGGCAACGCGATGCTCCGTGCGCCCTTGGTCCGATGGGCAGGCATGCCGTCTTCACGCAGGCTAGGCGTCACGGCGCGACGCACGGCCCCCGCAGGGATCCATCGCGCCTGACCACCCGACGGAGCCCTCCAGGATGCAGCACCGCACCAGGCACGACTGCGCCAGCGAACCCGCCCCCGCAGGGCACCGCGCCCGGCCGACCCGGCTCACGTGGATCGCAGGCCTCGGCCTGCTGCTGGCGGCCGGTTCGGCCATCGCGCAGCACCTTCCGGCGCCCGCGCCGGCCGAGGCGCGGCCCGCGGGCCAGTCCTGCGCGCAGCGCGACGGCGACACCTCGCGGCCGCGCATCGGCCTGGCGCTCGGCGGTGGCGGCGCGCGCGGCGTGGCCCACATCAGCGTGCTGCGAAAGCTGGAAGAGATGAAGATCCCGGTGGACTGCATCGCCGGCACCAGCATGGGGTCGCTGGTCGGCGGCCTGTATGCCGCCGGCGTGCCGATCGAGGACATGGAAGCGCTGGTCATGGAGACCGACTGGAAGCGCCTGTTCGACGATTCGATCCCGCGCGAAGAGCGTTCCTACCGGCGCAAGCAGGACGACCGCGACGGGGTCGCGACCCTGGGCGTGGGCATCAACCGCGGCAAGGTCAACGTGTCGCCGGGCATGCTGCAGGGCGAGCGGATCCTGTCGATGTTCGAGCGCAAGACGCTGGCGGTCAGCACGATCACCGATTTCGACCGGCTGCCGATCCCGTTCCGCGCCACCGGTACCGACCTCAACACCGGCGAGTCGGTCGAGCTGGGCCGCGGCAGCCTGGCCGAGGCGATGCGCGCGTCGATGTCGCTGCCGGGCATCTTCCAGCCGGTGGTGATCGACGGCCGCGTGCTGATCGACGGCGGCATCGCCGAGCAGGTGCCGGTGGACACCGTGCGCCGGATGGGCGCGGACATCGTGATCGCGGTGGACGTGGGCACGCCGCTCACCGAACTGGACGCCGATGCCAGCATGCTGCAGGTGATCTCGCAGCTCACCGGCATGCTCACCGTGGGCAACACCCGCACCTCGACCGCGAAGCTGGCCGAGCACGACGTGCTGATCGTGCCGGAGCTGGGCACCGAGGTGACCACGGCCGACTTCGCCAAGGCCAAGGAGGCGCTGGCCATCGGCGACAAGGCCGCGATGGCGGCGGAGCCACGGCTGGCCGGGTTGCCGCGCTACCGGGGCGCGCCGCCGGCGCCGTTCAAGGCGCCGCCGACCCCGGTGGTGGAGTTCGTGCGCCTGGAAAACAACAGCCGCTACAGCGACGAGGTGCTCACCGCGATCATCGACGTGCCGGTCGGGCGCCCGGTCGATCCGGAGGAACTGGAGCAGGCGACGCTGCGCGCCTACGCGCAGGGCACGTTCGCCAGCGTGACCTACGAAGTCGTCGAGGAGGACGGCCGCACCGGCGTGGTGGTCAAGGCGCGCGAGAAGCCCCAGGGCCCCAACTACGTGCAGGCCGGCTTCCTGCTGCAGACCGATTTCAGCGGCACCTACGAGTCCAGCCTGCGGGTGGCGCTGCTGCGTTCGCCGGTCACCGAGTACGGCGCCGAGGCGCGGCTGCTGGCGGCCCTGGGCAGCGAGGCGGGGCTGTGGGCCGAGTACTACCACCCGTTCGACCCGCAGGCGCGCTGGTACTTCTACGGGCGCATGGGCGCGCAGAACCGGACCACGCCGCTGTTCAACAACGACGGCGACCGCATCGCCACCTACGACACCCTGGTCGGCGACGCGCGCTTCAGCCTCGGCCGGACCTTCGGCCTGTTCGGCGCGGCCGAGCTCGGCGTGCAGCGTTCCGAGTCCCGCTCGGACCTGGAAGTCGGCAACCCCGTGCTTCCGGACCTGGAGGTCGGCACCGGCGCATGGTTCGGCTTCGTCTCGATCGACCGCCTCGACAGCCTGTACTTCCCGCGCAGCGGTTACTCGGCGCGGCTGGACTACCGCGCCACCGCCGGCTGGCTGGGCGGCGAGGCCGACTTCGAGGAGGCCGGCCTGGACGTGCTCGGCGCGGTGCCGTTCGGGCGCCACGCGATCCAGTACGGGGCGAGCTACCAGACCACCCTGTCCGGCGTGCTGCCGCTGTACGAGCGCTACAGCATGGGCGGGCGCGGGCGCCTGGTCGGCTTCCATTACAACGAGCTGACCGGGCAGAACTACGCGGTGGTGACGCTGGGCTACAGCTACCAGCTGGCCGAGGTGTTCGGCCGCTCGGCGGTGGTCGGCTCGACCCTGGAGTACGGCAACGCCTGGAACCTGCGCCGCGACATGGACTGGGGCGACGGCATCTTCAACGGCAGCGCCTACATCGGCTTCGACTCGTGGATCGGGCCGATGCTGTTCGGCTACGGCATGCGCGAAGGCGGCGAGGGCGTGCTGTTCCTGGAGATCGGCAAGCCGTTCTGAGCGGCGCACCGGCCGTCGCGTGCGGGGCGGCGGCGGGCCGGTCGGGCTCTTCGGACAGGGTTGGCGGGGCGGGAAGGCCGCGCTTCCGCCATGGATGCCGCGCAAGGCCGGGCCCGCCTTGGACCATCCGCTACCCCCATTCCCGCCGGCCCGGTTAGGCTTGTCCCTCACGGACAACGGAGGGAAGGGCGTGAAATCGATTCTGATGACAGCGCTGGTCATGCTGGCGCTGCCGGCCCACGCGGCCGAGGGGGGCAAGGGCGTGACCGTCTACACGACCGCGCAGGGCGCCAAGCAGCAGATGGTCCGCAGCCAGGTCGCCGCACCCCGGCCGGGGCATCCGCTCACGGAGGCGGAAAACTCGATCTTCGTGGAGCCGCAGCGGCGCTTCCAGCCGTTCCTCGGCATCGGCGGCGCGATCACCGACGCCACCGCCGAGACCTTCGCCAAGCTCGATCCGGCGCGCCAGGCCGAACTGCTGCGCGCCTACTACGACGGCGAGGCGGGCATTGGCTACACCCTGGCGCGGACCACGATCCACAGTTCGGATTTCGCCAGCGGCAGCTATACCTACATCGAGGAGGGCGACAAGGCGCTCGACACCTTCTCCATCGAGCACGACCGCCGCTACCGGATCCCGATGATCAAGCGCGCGATCCAGGCCGCCGGCGGCACGCTGCCGATGATGGCCAGCCCGTGGAGCGCGCCGGCGTTCATGAAGGACACCAACCACATGCTCCAGGGCGGCAAGCTGTTGCCGGAGTACGCCGCGGCCTGGGCGAAGTACTACACGAAGTTCATCGACGCCTATACCGCCGAGGGCATCCCGATCTGGTCGATCAGCCTGCAGAACGAGCCGATGGCCAAGCAGACCTGGGAGTCGATGCTGTACACCGCCGAGGAGGAGCGCGACTTCCTCAAGAACCACCTCGGCCCGGCGATCAGGGCCAGCGCGCACCCGGACACGAAGATCGTGGTCTGGGACCACAACCGCGACATGATGGTCCACCGCGCCAACGTGATCTTCGGCGACCCGGAGGCGGCGCAGTACGCGTGGGGCATGGGCTTCCACTGGTACGAGACCTGGGCCGGCTTCGACCCGATGTTCGAGAACGTGCGCCGCGTGCACGAGTCGTACCCGGACAAGGTGCTGCTGCTGACCGAGGCGACGGTGGAGAAGTTCGACTGGGCCCAGGTGCAACGCTGGTCCAACGGCGAGCGCTACGGCACCTCGATCATCAACGACCTCAATAACGGCGCCTCGGCCTGGATCGACTGGAACATGCTGCTGGACGAGACCGGCGGCCCCAACCACGTCGGCAACTACTGCTTCTCGCCGATCCACGCCGACACCCGCACCGGCGAGCTGGTCTACACCCCCAGCTACTGGTACATCGGCCACTTCTCGAAGTTCCTGCGCCCCGGCGCGCACCGGGTGAGCGCGGCCAGCAGCCGCAGCAACCTGCTGGCCACCTCGTTCGTCAACGAGGACGGCAGCCTGGCCACGGTGGTGATGAACCCGACCGGCAAGGACATCACCTACAACTACTACGTCGGCACCGCCTCGACCCGGGTCACGATCCCGGCGCACGCGATCCAGACGCTGGTGCAGTAACCGGCCGCGCGGCCCGGCGTGCGCCGGGCCGCGTCGCCTTCGGGCCGGGCGAGGCGCGATGCCGGTGCGCGACGGCCGCGATGCGATCGCGACGGCACCGCCGGCGTCGCGCATCGGCGACCGCCGCCGTCGCTTGCGCGCCGACGGACCGTCCCGTCGCATGGGCTGAGACGCACGGCGGGTAGAACGGCCGATCCCGACCCGAGTCGCCGTGCCCGCCATGTCCGCCCTGACCGCATTCGATCGACCCGCGCTGCCGGCGCCGCCCGCCGACGGCGCCAGCTTCGCCCTGCGCCTGGCCGGCAAGTACGAGGGCCGGGTCACCGGCCATTTCGTCCAGCCCGGGCGCGAAGGCCGTTACGCGCCATTGCCCGCCGGCCTGCCCGAACGGCTGGCGGCCGCGTTGCGCAGCCGCGGCGTCGAGCAGCTGTACGCGCACCAGGCCGAGGCGTGGGACGCGGTCCAGCGCGGCGGCCACGTGGTGCTGGCCACGCCGACCGCCTCGGGCAAGTCGCTGTGCTACACGCTGCCGGTGCTGGACGGGGTGATGGGCCGCCAGGCCAAGGCGCTGTACCTGTTCCCGACCAAGGCGCTGGCCCAGGACCAGGTCGCCGAGCTGCTCGAGCTCAACCGCGCCGGCGAGCTCGGCATCCGCCCGGCGACCTTCGATGGCGACACCCCCGGCGACCAGCGCCAGGCGATCCGGCTCAACGGCGACATCGTCGTCTCCAACCCGGACATGCTCCACCAGGGGATCCTGCCGCACCACACCAAGTGGGCGCAGTTCTTCGAAGGCCTGCAGTACGTGGTGATCGACGAGATCCACAGCTACCGCGGCGTGTTCGGCTCGCACCTGGCCAACGTGCTGCGGCGGCTGAAGCGCGTGTGCGCGTTCTACGGCGCCAGCCCGCAGTTCATCCTCTGCTCGGCCACCATCGGCAACCCGAAGGCGCATGCCGAGGCGCTGCTGGAGGCCGAGGTCCACGCGATCACCGAGTCCGGCGCGCCCACCGGCGACCGCCACGTGCTGCTGTGGAACCCGCCGGTGGTCAATCCCGACCTGGGCCTGCGCGCCTCGGCGCGCTCGCAGTCCAACCGGATCGCGCGCGCCGCGCTCAAGGCCGGGCTGAAGACGCTGGTGTTCGCGCAGTCGCGGACCATGGTGGAGGTGCTGACCAAATACCTGAAGGACGTGTTCGACAGCGACCCGCGCAAGCCGGCGCGGATCCGCGCCTACCGCGGCGGCTACCTGCCGACCGAGCGCCGCGAGGCGGAGAAGGCGATGCGCGCCGGCCGCATCGACTGCATCGTCTCGACCTCGGCGCTGGAGCTGGGCGTGGACATCGGCAGCCTGGACCTGGTCGTGCTCAACGGCTACCCCGGTTCGGTCGCCGCGACCTGGCAGCGCTTCGGCCGCGCCGGCCGCCGCCAGCAGGCCTCGCTGGGGGTGATGGTCGCCAGCTCCGACCCGCTGGACCAGTACATGGTCCGCCACCCGGAATTCTTCAGCGCCGCGCCGCCCGAGCACGCGCGCATCGCGCCGGACCAGCCGGTGATCCTGCTCGACCATATCCGCTGCGCCGCGTTCGAGCTGCCGTTCCTGCAGGGCGAATGCTTCGGCCAGGTCGAGCCGGAGGTGTACCTGCAGCTGCTGGCCGAGGACGGCGTCGTGCATCCGGAAGGCGGGCGCTGGGAATGGATCGCCGACAGCTACCCCGCCAACGCGGTCAGCCTGCGCTCGGTGGCCGACGGCAACTTCGTGGTGGTCGACCGCACCGATGGCCGCCAGGTGATCATCGCCGAAGTGGATTTCAGCTCCGCGCCGCTGATGCTCTACGAAGGCGCGATCCACATGGTCCAGTCGGTGCCCTACCAGGTCGAGAAGCTGGACTGGGACGGGCGCAAGGCCTATGTCACCCGTACCCACGTCGACTACTACACCGACGCGATCGACTACACCAGGCTGAAGGTGCTCGAGCGCTTCGACGGCGGCATCGCCGGCGCCGGCACCTGCCACCACGGCGAGGTCCACGTGGTCCGGCGCGTGGCCGGCTACAAGAAGATCCGCTACTACACCCACGAGAACATCGGCTACGGCCCGGTCAACCTGCCCGACCAGGAAATGCACACCTCGGCGCTGTGGTGGCAGTTGCCGCAGGCCGAGCTGGAACAGCGCTTCGGCTCGCGCCAGGACGCGCTCGACGGCTTCCTCGGCGCCGGCTACGCGCTGCACGTGGTCGCCAAGGTCGCGGTGATGGCCGATTCGGCCGACCTGCAGAAGGCGGTGGGCAGCGGCGACGGCGCCTGGTTCGCCAGCGCCGACGGCCGCGGGCGCGGCCAGCTGCGCGGCCTCGACGGCAGCGCGGTGGACGTGGACCGGCACGACCGGTTCGTGCCGACGGTCTACCTCTACGACAACCATCCCGGTGGCATGGGCCAGAGCGAGCCGCTGTGGCACCGCCAGCGCGAACTGGTCACGCGTGCGCGCGAGCTGGTGGCGGCCTGCGACTGCAGCGCCGGCTGCCCGGCCTGCGTCGGGCCGGTGCTGGCGGCGCACGAGGCCGCGCAGGCCGCCGCCGATGCCACGCCGCGGGCGCTGGCGTTGAAGGTGCTGGCCGCGCTGGAGGCCGCATGAGCCTGACCCTGGCGCGGCTGCAGCAGCTCAAGCGGCAGGCCGGCGGCGCCGCGCCACGGGTGCCGCCGCCGGCGGCCACGAACGGGCCGGACATCGACCAGCTGCGTGGCCTGCTGCGGCTGCGCATGCGCGCGCCGCTGGCGGTCGGCGAGGGCGACCGCCAGCTGCCCGGCGAGGAAATCGCGCCGGGCCTGCACCTGGTCGAGGAGTTCCTCGACGACCCGGTGCCGGCGTCGTTCGACGGCGCGTTCGACCGCGGCGAGGCGATCGCCGCCGAGGACCTGCTGTTCTTCGACACCGAGACCACCGGCCTGGCCGGCGGCACCGGCACGCGCGCGTTCATGGTCGGCGCGGCGGACTGGTGCGGCGGTCGCCTGCGCATCCGCCAGCTGCTGATCGCCCGCACCGCCGCGGAGACGGCGATGCTGGACGTGCTCGCCGGCTGGGTGCATCCGCGCACCGTGCTGTGCAGCTACAACGGCAAGTGCTACGACGCGCCACTGCTGGCCACCCGCTACCGGCTGGCGCGGCGCGCGCATCCGCTGGCCGGGCTGCGCCATGTCGACCTGCTGTACCCGGCGCGGCGGCGCTACCGCGGCGTCTACGAGAACTGCCGGCTGGCCACGATCGAGCGGCGCGTGCTGCAGGTGGTGCGCGAGGACGACCTGCCGGGCTCGGAGGCGCCGGCCGCCTGGCTCGGCTACCTCCGCGGCGGCGACGCGCGGCTGCTGCGGCGGGTGCTGGCGCACAACCGCCAGGACGTGATCTCGCTGTCGCGGCTGCTGCGGCACCTGTCGGTCCTGGTGGAGCCGGTGGAGGCCGGCTGACGGCGGCGTTCAGCTTGCTGGCCGCCACGCGTCTCGCCTGGCGCGACCGGAAGGTGTACAAATGTACACCATGAGCCCCGCCGACGTTCCCGCCGTCCTCCCGCCCCAGCGTGCCGCCGTGCTGGCCTTCCTGCGCGCCGAACTGGCCGCCGGGCGCGCGCCCAGCCTGGCCGAGATCGCCGACGCCTTCGGCTTCGCCTCGCGCAACGCCGCGCAGAAGCACGTGCAGGCGCTGGTCGCCGACGGCCTGCTGGAGCAGGCCCCGGGCCAGAAGCGCGGCCTGCGCCTGCCCGGCGGTGGCGCCGACCTGCTGCCGCTGCCGGTGCTGGGACGGGTCGCGGCCGGTACGCCGGTCAGCGCCGAAGGCGTGGCCCGGCTCGGCCTGCACGCCGACGCCAGCTTCATCGACCCTGAAAGCCGGCTGTGGCTGGACCGGCGCCTGTTCTCGCCGCGGCCCGATTACCTGCTCAAGGTGCAGGGCGACTCGATGATCGAGGACGGCATCCTCGACGGCGACCTGGTCGGCGTGCACCGCACGCCGGAAGCCCGCGACGGCCAGACCGTGGTCGCGCGCGTGGACGGCGAACTGACCATCAAGCGGCTGCAGCGCCTGCGGCGGACGATCCGCCTGCTGCCGCGCAACCCGGCGCATGCGCCGATCGAAGTGGAGCCGGGCCAGGACTTCGCCATCGAAGGCGTGTACTGCGGCCTGGTGCGGAAGGGCTGAGATGGCAGCGGCCGTCGCCCTCGAATCGCTGCTGGCCGCACGCACGCTGTGGCACGCCGGGCGCAGCGCGGCGATCGCCGCCGACGGCGAGCCCACCGGCCATGCCGCACTCGATGCGCTGCTGCCGCAGGGCGGCTGGCCGCGCCGCGCGCTGACCGAACTGCTGCTGCCCGCCGACGGCGTGGGCGAGCTGTCGTTGCTGCTGCCGACGCTGGCGCGCATCACCGGCGAGGGCGGCACCGTGGCCCTGGTCGCGCCGCCGTACATCCCCTATGCGCCGGCATGGCAGGCCGCAGGCGTGGACCTGGCCGCGCTGCAGGTGGTCGAGGCGTCACCGCGCGATGCGCTGTGGGCGTTCGAGCAGTGCCTGCGCAGCGGCGCGTGCGGGGCGGTGCTGGGCTGGCCGCTGCAGGCAGACGCGGCCGCGCTGCGGCGGCTGCAGGTGGCGGCCGACAGCGGCGCCTGCCTGGGCTTCGCCCTGCGCGACCGGAAGCATGCGGTCAACGCCTCGCCGGCGGCGCTGCGGCTGGAGTGCGTGCGCGACCCGCGCGGCGCCAGCGCGTGGCACGTGCGCAAGTGCCGCGGCGGGCCGGCGCCGGCGCAGGCCTTCCTGCCAGGCGCGGCGTGAGGCGGCGCCATGCTCTGGGCCTGTGTACTGCTGCCGCAGCTGGCGCTCGACGCCGTCCTCCGCCGCCGGCCTGACCCGGACGCGCCGCTGGCGCTGGTCGGCGGCCCGGCGCAGCTGCGCACGCTGCATGCGGTGAACGCCTCCGCCGCCGCCGCGGGCCTGGCACCGGGCATGCGCCTGGTCGCCGCGCACGCGCTGCTGCGCGACTTCGCCATGGTCGAGTACGAGGAGGCGGCCGAAGCGCGGGTCCAGCGCTTCCTGGCTGCCTGGGCCTACCGGCACAGCTCGCTGGTCAGCCTGCAGTGGCCGGGCTGCCTGCTGCTGGAGGTACGCGGCAGTTTCGGCCTGCTCGGGCCGTGGCCGCGGATCGAGGCGCGGCTGCGCGGCGAACTCGACGCGCTCGGCTTCCGCCACCGCATCGCGCTGGCGCCGACGCCGCGCGCGGCGCGGGTGTTCGCCGGCCTGCGCGATGGCCTGGCGATCCCGCACGCCGCGACCATGGCCACGCAGCTGGAGCGGGTGCCGGTGCGCCGCGCCTGCCTGCCGGACGGGCTGGGCACGCGCCTGCAGCGCATGGGGATTGCGGATCTGCGTACCTTGCGCGCGCTGCCGCGCGATGCGCTGCGCCGGCGCTTCGGCCTGCCGCTGCTGGAGCACCTGGACCGGCTCTACGGCCAGGCCGACGATCCGCTCGAGCTCTACCAGCCGCCGGACCATTTCGACGCGCGGGTCGAGCTGGGCTACGAGGTGGAAAGCCACACCGCGCTGCTGTTCCCGCTGCGACGCCTGGTCGGCGACCTGTGCACCTTCCTGTCGATCCGCGACGGCGGCGTGCAGCGCTTCGTGCTGCGGCTGGAGCACGAGCGGGTGTCGTCGCCGGGAGCGGGGCAGGGGACGACAGGCCATGCGGACACGCATACCGACGTCGACGTCGGCCTGCTCGCCGCCGAGCGCGAGCCGGCGATGCTGTTCGAACTGGCGCGCAGCCGGCTCGAACGCGTGGAGATCCCCGCGCCGGTGGTCGGCATGCGCCTGCTGGCGCGCCACCTGCCGCCGTTCGTGCCGGCCAGCCGCGACCTGTTCGACACCCGCCAACAGCAGCAGCTGCCGTGGCCGCAGCTGCGCGAACGCCTGCGCGCGCGGCTCGGCGACGAGGCGGTGTACCGGGTCGCGCCGGATGGCGATCCGCGGCCGGAGCGCGCGTGGCGCCGGGTGCAGGGCGACGAGGCGAAGATCGCCCCGGCGCCGTCGCGACCGCCGCGGCCTTCATGGCTGCTGCCACGACCGATGCCGCTGCGCGGCACGGCACGGATCCTCTCCGGGCCGGAGCGGCTGGAGAGCGGCTGGTGGGACGATGCCGACGCGCGCCGCGACTATTACGTGCTGGAGACCGCGCAGGGCCAGCGTGCGTGGGCGTTCGCACCGCCGGGCGAGCAGGGCGGCTGGATGCTGCACGGGTGGTTCGGATGAGCTGGGACGAGGCCGTCGACGGCGTCGACCGCGACACCCCCGGCGGGCGTCCGCCGCGTGCGTGGGAAGTGGCGCAGCGGCTGGGCCTGCGCGCGGCCAACGACGACCCGGCCATCGGTGACGACGGCCTGCCGGCGTACGCCGAGCTGCACTGCGTCTCGGATTTCTCGTTCCTGCGCGGGGCCAGCGATGCGGCCTCGCTGTTCGAGCGGGCCCGGCGCTGCGGCTACAGCGCGCTGGCGATCACCGACGAATGCTCGCTGGCGGGGATCGTGCGCGCGCTGGAAGCCTCCGAGGCGACCGGCGTGCCACTGGTGGTCGGCAGCGAGTTCGTGCTGGCCGATGGCCTGAAGTGCGTGCTGCTGGTGGAGAACCATGCCGGCTACACCCGGCTGTGCGAGCTGATCACCGTTGCCCGGCGCAGCGTGGAGAAGAAGGGCTACCGGTTGACCCGCGGGGACGTGGAGCGGGTGATCGCCGCAGGCGCGCACGGCAGCGGGGCAAGCCCCGCTCGACGGGAAGCGGACGGGGCCGTCGTGGAGCCGGGCCTGCCCGGCTGCGCCGACCACTGCGGCCTGTTCGCGTTGTGGATCCCCGGGGCGCAGCCTGATCCGGCGCAGGGACGCTGGCTGCGGCAGGTGTTCGGCGACCGCGCCTTCCTCGGCGTGGAACTGCATCGCGAGACCGACGACGCGGCGAAGCTGTCGAACCTGCTTGCCCTGGCAGCCGAACTGCAACTGCCGGCGCTGGCCTGCGGCGACGTGCACATGGCCCATCGCCGCGAACGCGTGCTGCAGGACACGCTGACCGCGATCCGTCACAACGTCACGCTGGCCGAGGCCGGCGCCTTGCTGTTCCGCAACGGCGAGCGCCACCTGCGCAGCCGCCGCGCGCTGGGGAATATCCATCCCGCCCACCTGCTCGAAGCGGCCGCGGCGCTGGCGCGGCGCTGCACTTTCGACATGCGCAAGCTGGAGTACCGGTATCCGAAGGAACTGGTGCCCGAAGGCCACACCCCAGCCAGTCATCTGCGCGCGCTGACCGAGGCTGGCATGCGCGAGCGCTGGCCGGAAGGCGTGCCGGAGAAGGTCCGTGCGCAGATCGAGGAAGAACTGGCCCTGATCGCCTTCAAGAAGTACGAAGCGTTCTTCCTGACCGTGCAGGACATCGTCCGCTTCGCCAGATCGCAGGGAATCCTTTGCCAGGGCCGCGGCTCCTCGGCCAACTCCGCGGTGTGCTACGCACTGGGCATTACCGCCGTGAATCCGGTCGAGATCAGGCTCCTGATCGCCCGGTTTCTTTCGGAAAAACGCGACGAGCCACCCGACATCGATGTGGACTTCGAGCACGAGCGTCGCGAAGAAGTGATGCAGTACGTGTACGGAAAGTACGGGCGCCAGCGCGCCGCGCTGGCGGCCACGGTGATCAGCTACCGTGGCAAGAGCGCGGTACGCGACGTGGCCAAGGCATTCGGCCTGCCGCCGGACCAGGTGGGCCTGCTCGCCGAGTGCTTCGGCTGGGGCAACGGCGAGACCCCGATGGAGCAGCGCCTGCGCGAGGCCGGCTTCGATCCCGGCAACCCCATGGTCCGCAAGGTGCTGGCGCTGGCGGGGATGATCGAGGGCCGGCCGCGGCACCTGTCGCAGCACGTGGGCGGTTTCGTCATCTCCGACACGCCGCTGTCGGCGCTGGTGCCGGTGGAGAACGCGGCCATGGTCGACCGCACCATCATCCAGTGGGACAAGGACGACCTGGAAACCTTGAAGTTGCTCAAGGTCGACTGCCTGGCGCTGGGCATGCTGACCTGCATCCGCAAGGCCTTCGACCTGGTGGAGCGGCACCGCGGGCTGACGCTGGAGATGGCCACCGTTCCGGTTGATGACGAAGACACGTACGCGATGATGCAGATCGCCGACACCGTCGGCGTGTTCCAGATCGAATCTCGTGCGCAGATGAGCATGCTGCCGCGGCTCAAGCCGGCGCGCTTCTACGACATCGTGGTGCAGGTGGCGATCGTGCGTCCTGGTCCGATCCAGGGTGGCATGGTCCATCCCTACCTGCGCCGGCGCATGGGCAAGGAGAAGGTCACCTATCCATCGGAGGGGGTGCGGGAAATCCTCGGCGAAACGCTGGGCATCCCGTTGTTTCAGGAGCAGGTGATGGAGCTCGTGATCCATGCCGGCTATAGCCCGGCTGAGGCCGACGGCCTACGTCGATCGATGGCGGCGTGGAAACGCGGCGGCGACATGGAGCCGCACCGCGTGCGCATCCGCGAGTTGATGGAAGGCAAAGGCTACGCCTCCGAGTTCATCGACCAGATCTTCGAGCAGATCAAGGGCTTCGGCTCCTACGGCTTCCCGCAGAGCCACGCCGCCTCGTTCGCCAAGCTGGTCTACATCAGCTGCTGGCTGAAGCGGCACGAGCCGGCGGCCTTCGCCTGCGCGCTGCTCAACGCGCAGCCGATGGGCTTCTATTCGGCCAGCCAGATCGTGCAGGACGCGCGGCGCGGCCGTGGCGCGCGCCGCGGCATCGAGGTGCGGCCGGTGGACGTGGTCCACAGCGACTGGGACAACACCCTGGAAGGCGGGCACGCGCGCCGCGGCCGGGACGACGGCGGGCAGCCGGCGCTGAGGCTGGGGATGCGCCAGGTGGCGGGGATCCCGGAGAAGGCGGCGCAGGCGATCATGGCTGCGCGCGCGCAACGCCCGTTCGCCGACGTGCGCGACCTGTGCCAACGCGCCGGCCTGGATGCGAAGGCACGCGACGCATTGGCCGAGGCCGGCGCGCTGGATGCGCTGGCCGGCCACCGCAATGCCGCGCGCTGGGCGGTGGCCGGCGTCGAGCAGCGCCGGCCGCTGCTGCCCGGCAGCCCGGACGAAGCGCGGATCGAACTGCCGGTGCCGCGCCTGGGCGAGGAGCTGGCGGCCGACTACCGCAGCACCGGGCTGAGCCTGCGCACCCATCCGATGGCCTTGCTGCGCCAACAGATGGTGCAGCGGCGGATCCTGGGCTCGCGCGAACTGCGTGGCCGGCCGCACGGCAGCGGGGTGCACGTGGCCGGGCTGGTCACCCAGCGCCAGCGCCCGGCCACGGCCAAGGGCACGATCTTCGTCACCCTCGAGGACGAGCACGGCATGGTCAACGTGATCGTCTGGCCGCACCTGGCCATCCGCCAGCGCAAGCCGCTGCTGCAGTCGCGGCTGCTGGCCGTACGCGGGCGCTGGGAGCGCGTGGACGGCGTGGAGCACCTCGTCGCCGGGCGGATGGAGGACCTCAGCGGCCTGCTCGGCGGCCTGCCGGTCGATTCGAGGGATTTCCATTGAGCGCACCGGCCACCACCGCGGAACGGCGGCATCCGCGCGCGACACGCCGATGGTGCGCGATGCGGCGCCCCCGTCCCCGCGCGTGTCCGTGCGATCCCGACGGGGCGGCACGGCTGCGGGGAGCACGAGCATGAGCATGGACCTGTTCGCCGCAACGCCCATCCAGCTGGTCGACGATGCCGAGGGCGGGATCCGCTACTGGCCCGCGTTCGTCGGCGAAGACCTGGCCGGGGCGTGGTTCACGCAGCTGTGCGACGGCTGCGACTGGCAGCACCAGCGGCGGCCGATGTACGACCGCGTGGTCGACGTGCCGCGCCTGCAGGCCTGGTATCCGTTCGACCCGGGCGCGCATGGCGGCCTGCCCGACGGGCTGCCGCTGCCGGCGATGCTGTCGCAGGTGCAGGCCATCGTCCCCGGTGCCTACAACTCGGCGGGCCTGAACCTGTACCGCGACGGCCAGGACAGCGTGGCCATGCACAACGACAAGCTGCACATGCTCGTGCCGGGCGAGCCGATCGCGCTGGTGTCGCTCGGCGCGCCGCGCAGGATGAACATCCGCGCCAAAGCCGGCGGCCGCGCGCTCGGCATCGACCTGGAACCGGGCAGCCTGCTGGTGATGAGCCACGCCAGCCAGGTCACGCACGAGCACGGCATTCCCAAGACCGCCCGCGCCGTGCCGCCGCGGATGAGCGTGGTGTTCCGCGCCCGCCCGGACGTGCCGCGGCCACTGCCACGCCCGGCTGGCAACGATGACCGGCGCCGCACGTTCACCCCGGCGCAGGGATTGCAGCGTCCGTCGCTCCGGCCGGACGCGGCGATGCCGATGCCGGCGCATGCGGAAGGGAGGCAGGCCTCCCGCGTGCCCCGTGTGCCCGCCGCGCCGGATGCTCCGGTGGCCACGGTCGACCGATGAACACGGGTCGCGCCGGTCCCGCCCTGGGTGCCGCCGCGCAGGCCACCAGCGTGCCGGTCGACGGGCGCTGCTACGCCTATGTCTTCCCGTGCCTGTGGGAAGACCACTGCAAGATCGGCTTTTCCAACGATCCGCTGTCGCGCATCGCGGCGCTGCATCCGCGCTGGTTCGAGTTCTTCGACCTGGCGCGCGGCGTGCTGGTGGAGGCCGAATCGGTCCGCGACGCCCGCGACCTAGAACTCGAGCTGCGCGCCGGCCTGGGCGAGTACAACGCCCCGGCGCCACTCGCGATCCACGTCCCCGCCGGCGGCCATACCGAGTGGTTCCGCGGTGCGGGAAGCCTGCTGCAGGGCCGGATCGCGGCGCTCGAGCAGCGCGGCTACCGCGTGCTTCCGCTGCACGGCTGGATGCGGGCCGTGCTGGAGCGTCGCGCCGACCGCCTGCACGAATGGACCCTGGCCCAGCTCTCGCCCGACGAGCTGGACGGGCTGTGCGGTGCGACGCCGGCCCAGCGGCGCGTCCGCGACGTGCTCGATGGCTACGCCACGGTGGGCCTGGACACCGCCGCATGGCTGGCGCCGGCGGTGCTCGGGTGGTACGGCCGGCACGCTTGAGCCAGTCGCCTGCCTGGCAAAGGGATGGGCGGGCAGGGGTCGCGGCCGGCGGTGGTCAACCTCGGCCTACTACGCCTTCGCGCCACCGGTCCTGCGCGCAGCCCGCTTGCCGGCCGCCTTCTTCGTCGTCTTCTTGCGCGCCGTCGCCCGGGTCGTTTCGCTGCCCCGGCTACTGGAACGCTTGGCCCCGTTTCCGGCCGCAGAGCGCGCGGAATTCTTCGCGGCTTTCCGCGGCGTCTTCCGCGCCGCCTTCTTGGCGGTCTTCTTCGTCGCCTTGCGGGCCGGTGCCTTGCTGGCCTTCTTAGCGGCCTTCGTCGACGTCTTCGCCGTCTTTCTCGCCGCCGACTTCTTCGTCGCCGACTTCTTCGTCGCGGCCTTCTTCGCCGCCGCTTCGGTGGACTTCTTCGCCGCTTTCTTCGTCGCTCCGCCGGTGGCCTTCTTCGCCGTCTTCCGCGTCGCCTTCTTCGCGGCCTTCTTGGTGGCCTTCCTTGCGCCGCCGCGCGCGCCGGACGTGGTCTTCCGGCCCGATCCGGACTGCTTGCCGCCGCCGTCCTGCTTGTTGACGGTGGCCCAGGCGATGCGCTCGGCATCCTCCTGGCTGCGGCCCTCTTCCTTCTCGCTGTCCTCGATATGCTCGGCCTGCCGCTTCTGCTTGTCGGTGTAGCTGGACTTGTCGCCGCGTGGCATGGGGAAACTCCTGCGATGCACCCGTCGTGCAGGCCCAGCTAAAGCACTGCGCGGTCACGCGACCGTGAAAAGCGGATGCACGGTTGCAGCCGGGTTCGCAGCCCTTGCCATTGCCTCCGCGCCTCACCCGACAGGGCCCTCACGGGCGATCCGGCCTGCGCCGGTGGCCTGGACACGCAGGCAGGCGAGGGAAGGCCGCGCGCCGACGCAGTGCGTTCCGCGGCCGACCCGGCGGAGTTAAGGGGCGGCGTGGGCACTGCAGCGGGCGCCGGCCGACCTGTATCGTGACGCCCCTCGTTCCCCAGGATTCCGCCCCATGCCCGTCGACCTGCCCGCCACGCCCGCGGCGGCTCCGCGCCCGGCGCATACCCTCAAGCCGCGGCAGCTGGTCATGATGGGCCTGGGCAGCGCGATCGGCGCCGGCCTGTTCCTCGGCTCCGGCGTCGGCGTGCAGCTGGCCGGGCCGGCGGTGCTGCTGTCCTACCTGGTGGCCGGCGCGCTGGTGATCATCGTGATGCACGCGCTGGGCGAAATGGCCGCCGCGCGCCCGTCGCGCGGCGCGTTCTCGGTCTACGCGGCCGATGCGCTGGGCGCCACCGCGGGGGCGACGGTGGGCTGGCTGTGGTGGGTGCAGGTGGTGATCGTGATCGCGGCCGAGGCGGTCGGCGCGGCCGGCCTGCTGGCGGGGCTGTGGCCAGGCCTCTCGGTGCCGGCACTGGCCCTGCTGTTCATGGCCGGCTTCACCGCGGTCAACCTGATGGGTGTGCGCAACTTCGGCGAGTTCGAGTTCTGGTTCGCGATCATCAAGGTCGCCGCGATCGCCGCGTTCATCCTCGTCGGCGTGGCGCTGCTGCTGGGCTGGCTGCCGGACGTGGCTTCGCCGGGACTGGCCAACTTCACCGCGCATGGCGGCTTCGCCCCGAACGGACTGGCCGGCGTCGGCGCGGCGCTGCTGGTGGTGGTGTTCGCCTTCGGCGGCACCGAGATCGTGGCGGTGGCCGCGGCCGAGACCGAGGATCCGGAACGCAGCGTGGCGCGCGCCATCCGCAGCGTGGCCTGGCGCATCCTCGTGTTCTACATGGGCTCGCTGGCGGTGATCATCGCCGTGGTGCCGTGGACCAGCCCGGCGCTGAAGTCGCCGTTCGCCGCCGTGCTGCAGGCGGCCAACATCCCCGGCGCGGCCACCGCGATCACCCTGGTCGCGGTGATCGCGCTGCTCTCGGCGCTCAACGCCAACCTCTACGGGGCCTCGCGCATGATCCAGTCGCTGGGCCAGCGCGGCGAGGCGCCGGCGCTGCTCGGCCGCACCGACCGGCGCCTGGTACCGGTGGCGGCGGTGCTGGCCAGCGTGCTGTTCGGCTTCGTCGCCGCGGGCCTCGAGCTGCTGTTCCCCGAGCGCGTGCTGCCGACGCTGCTCAACATCGTCGGCTCGACCTGCCTGCTGGTGTGGGCGCTGGCGCTGCTGTCGCAGCTGGTCCTGCGTCGCCGGGCCGACCGCGCCGGGACCCGGCTGCCGTTCCGCATGGCCGGGTTCCCGTTCCTGACCGTGCTGGCGCTGGCGATCCTGGGCGTGGTGTTCGTGCTGCTGGTCGCCGGCGCCGAAACGCGCGCGCAGTTCCTGTCGATGGCCGTGCTGGCGGCGGTCATCGCCGCCGGCAGCGCGCTGGCCCGGCGCCGCCGCTGACCGTCGCCGTCCCGGCCGCGCGGCATTGCAGCGCGGCTACGGCACGATCCGCAGGCGCAGCGAATGCAGCTGTTCGTAGGGGCCGCGGCACTCGGCGGCGACCCGCGCGGCTTCGCCCTCCAGCTCGACCTGCCGGTGCTCCGGCGGTTCGAAGCCGGTCGATTCCCACACGTGCGCGTACCAGTGCGGCGCCCAGATGCCGTCGCTGGCACGCGGGCCCTTCGGCCAGGCCAGCATGCGTGCGCTGAAGCCGATCCCGAGCCAGTCGCATAGCGCCCGCAGGTGCGCCTCGGGCGCATGCAGGAAGTCACCGGCGTCGATCACCGGCGGCGGCCGGCCCTGCGCGGACAGCTCCTCGTACAGGGCGACCTGCTGGGGAAGGCCGATGTCCGCGGCGGTGACCGTGGCGCGCGACTTCACGTAGGACGCCACCACCTGGCGCGGGTCGCGGATCAGCAGCACGTTGCGCAGGCCGGCGATCCAGCCGTGGTCGACGTGCGGCAGCAGGTGGTGGGCCATGTGCTTCTGGTACCAGACCGGCGCGCCGCCCGGCGCCGGGCCGAGCAGGGCGTCGACCACCGCCCGCCAGTCGGTCTGGCCGTCGGCGATGACCGCCTCGCGCGCCGGATGGTCCAGCCCGGTGTGGGCGAGGTAGTGGGCGTACAGCGGTTCGTCGCTGACCGCGCAGTCGCCGCGGTTCTCCCAGGCGCGCATCATCGCGGTGGAGATGTTGCGCGGACCGGACCACATCGCCACGCGGATGGGACCGACCGGCGCGTTCACGGGCGCGCCCCGCGCGCGGCGACGTCGGCGGCGACCAGGGCTTGGTACAGCGACTGCAGGCGCCTGACCATCGGCCCGCGTGCGTCTTCGCCGCGCTCTTCCCAGCCGATGACGCGATGGTCGACCGTGCGCACCGGCACCACCCCGGCGAAGGTGCCGGTGACGAAGGCCTCGTCGGCGCCGTACACGTCGGTCAGGCTGAAGGACTTCTCGAACACCGGGATGCCGTTGTCGCGGCACAGCCGTATGACGTTGGCGCGGGTGATCCCGCCCAGGCAGTACTGGCCGGTCGAGGTCCACACCTCGCCCTTGCGCACGATGAAGAAGTGGGTGGAGTTGCAGGTGGCGACGAAGCCGTGCGGGTCGAGCATCAGCGCCTCGTCGGCGCCGGCGCCGTAGGCCTGGATGCAGGCGGTGATGCAGTTGAGCTTGCTGTGCGAGTTGAGCTTGGGGTCCTGCACGTCCGGTGGCCCGCGGCGCACGCTCACGGTGTACAGCGACAGCCCGCGCGTGCTGCCGGCGGCCGAAGCGGCCTTGTATTCCGGAATGATGACGACCGTCGCCGGGCCGACGGTCACGCGCGGGTCCTGGTACGGCGTGCTCTTCACCCCGCGGGTGACCATCAGCCGCACGTGCACGCCATCGCCGTGCATGCCGTTGGCGTCGAGCGCGGCGTAGAGCGCGCGCGTCAGCGCCGCGCGGTCCAGGCCGATGTCGAGCAGGATCGCCTTGGCGCCTTCGTACAGCCGGTCCAGGTGCGCGTCCAGGAACACCGGGTGGCCGCCGACCACGCGGAAGCCTTCCCACACGCCGTCGCCCAGGACGAAGCCGCTGTCGAACACCGACACCATCGCCTCGCCGCGCGGCTTCATCGCGCCATTGATCGAGACGAGGATGTCCGCGTTGCGCGGGTCGTCGGCCGAATGCTGGGTGCCCTGGGTCATGCCTGGTGCCTGCGGCGGGGGTGGTCCGATGGTAAACCAGCCCGGCGAAGCGTTTCGCCACCCCCGGAAACGACGAAGCCCCGCGGGGCGGGGCTTCGTCGCGGCGCAGCGCCGGGCTCAGGCCTCGGCGGCTTCGTCCTTGTAGGCATCCACCGGGATGCAGGCGCAGAACACGTTCTTGTCGCCGTAGACGTTGTCCACGCGCGCCACCGGCGGCCAGTACTTCTGCAGCTTCAGCGAGGGCAGCGGGAAGGCGGCCAGTTCGCGCGGGTAGGCGTGGGTCCACTCGCTGCCCGACACCTGCACCGCCGTGTGCGGGGCGTGCCTGAGCGGGTTGTCCTCGCGGTCCAGGCGGCCGTCCTCGATCGCGCGGATCTCCTCGCGGATCTCGATCATCGCGTCGATGAAGCGATCGAGTTCATGCAGCGACTCGCTCTCGGTCGGCTCGACCATCAGCGTGCCCGGCACCGGGAAGCTCAGGGTCGGGGCGTGGAAGCCGAAGTCGATCAGGCGCTTGGCCACGTCCTCGGCGGAGATGCCGGTGGCCTTCTCGAGCGGGCGGATGTCGAGGATGCACTCGTGCGCGACCAGGCCGTTGCGGCCGGTGTAGAGGGTCTTGTAATGCGGTGCCAGCTTCCTGGAGACGTAGTTGGCGTTGAGCAGCGCGACCTGGGTCGCCTTGCGCAGGCCGCCGGCCCCCATCATCGCCACGTACATCCAGCTGATCGGCAGGATCGAGGCGCTGCCGAAGCTGGCCGCGCTGACCATGCCCACGCTGCCTTCGCCGCCCAGCGTGCGCGGCAGGAACGGGGCCAGGTGCGACTTGACCGCGCACGGTCCCACGCCCGGGCCGCCGCCGCCGTGCGGGATGCAGAAGGTCTTGTGCAGGTTCAGGTGCGAGACGTCCGAACCCCACTTGCCCGGCTTGGCGAGGCCGACCAGCGCGTTCATGTTGGCGCCGTCGGTGTACACCTGGCCGCCGTGCTCGTGGACGATGCGGCAGATCTCGACCACGTCCTCCTCGAACACGCCGTGGGTGGACGGGTAAGTCATCATGATCGCGGCCAGGTTCGCCGAGTGCTTCTCGGCGGCGCGGCGGATGTCCTCGACATCGACGTTGCCATTGGCGTCGCACTTGGTGACCACGACCTTCATCCCGCACATCTGCGCCGAGGCCGGGTTGGTGCCGTGCGCCGATTCGGGGATCAGGCAGATGTCGCGGTGGGTCTCGCCGCGCGAGGCGTGGTATGCACGGATCGCCAGCAGCCCGGCGTACTCGCCCTGCGCGCCGGAATTGGGCTGCAGGCTGACCGCGTCGTAGCCGGTGCACTCGGCCAGCATCGCCTCCAGCTCGGAGACCAGCTGGTGGTAGCCCTGGACCTGGTCGGCCGGGGCCAGCGGATGGATCGCGCCGAACTCCGGCCAGGTCACCGGGATCATCTCGGCGGTGGCATTGAGCTTCATGGTGCACGAGCCCAGCGGGATCATCGTGCGGTCCATCGCCAGGTCCTTGTCGGCCAGCGAGCGCATGTAGCGCAGCAGTTCGTGCTCGCTGTGGTGGGTGTTGAACACCGGGTGGGCCAGGAACGGGCTGGTGCGGCGCAGCTCCGCCGGGATCAGCGCGGGCGCATCGGCATCGAGCGCCTCGACCGAGGGCAGGGTGGCGCCGTCGGCGGCGAACACCGACCACAGCGCTTCCACGTCGGCGCGGGTGGTGGTTTCGTCCAGCGAGATGCACAGCGAACCGTTGCCGCGCACGCGCAGGTTGATCCGCGCCTGGCGCGCGCGCTCGAGGATGCCGGGGCCATGGCCGGCCGGATCGATGCACAGCGTGTCGAAGGCGGTGGCATGCACGCCGGCATGGCCCAGCCGGCGCAGGCCTTCGGCGAGGATCGCGGTCAGGCGCGCGACCCGCGAGGCGATCCGGGCCAGGCCCTCAGGGCCGTGGTAGACCGCGTACATCGAGGCCATCACCGCCAGCAGCACCTGCGCGGTGCAGATGTTGGAGGTGGCCTTCTCGCGGCGGATGTGCTGCTCGCGGGTCTGCAGGGTGAGCCGGTAGGCGGGGTTGCCGGCCGCGTCCACCGATACGCCGATCAGGCGGCCGGGCATGGAGCGCTTGTAGGCGTCGCGGCAGGCCATGAACGCCGCATGCGGGCCGCCGAAGCCGAACGGCACGCCGAAGCGCTGGCTGTTGCCGACCACGATGTCCGCGCCCATCTCGCCCGGCGGCTTGAGCAGGGTCAGCGCGAGCAGGTCGGTGGCGACCACGAACAGCGCGTGGTGGCCGTGGATGACCTCGGCGTCGGCGGTCCAGTCGGCGATCCAGCCGCTGGACGCCGGGTACTGCACGAGGACGCCGAAGTAGTCGCCGGCGGCGAGCTTTTCATGGAACGCATCGGTCGAACGCACCACGTCCACGGTGATGCCCAGGGGCTCGGCGCGGGTGGCCAGCACTTCCAGGGTCTGCGGGTGGGTGTCGCCGGCGACCAGGAAGGTGTTGGACTTCGACTTGGCCGAGCGCTTGGCCAGGGTCATGGCCTCGGCGGCGGCGGTGGCCTCGTCCAGCAGCGAGGCGTTGGCGATCTCCATGCCGGTCAGGTCGGCGCACATCGTCTGGAAGTTGATCAGCGCTTCCATGCGGCCCTGCGAGATCTCCGCCTGGTACGGGGTGTAGGCGGTGTACCAGGCCGGGTTCTCGAGGATGTTGCGCAGGATCACCTTGGGCGTGTGGGTGCCGTAGTAGCCCTGGCCGATGAAGCTGCGGAACACCTGGTTCTTCTGCGCGATGGCGCGGATCTTCGCCAGCGCCTCCTCCTCGGTGAGGCTGTCCGGCAAGGCCAGCGGCGCGGGCGACTTGATGCTCGCCGGCACGATCGCGTCGGTCATCGCCTCCAGCGAAGCGTGGCCGACCACGGCGAGCATGGCCTCGACCTCGGCGTCGTTGGGCCCGATGTGGCGGCCGACGAAGGCGTCGTGCTGTTCGAGGTCGCGCAGGCTGGAGTCGCGCAGGGAAGCGGGGTGCTGGGACATGGCTGGGGTCCGGACAGGGGCAGGAAGGCGCCGCGCGGTCGCGCGGCAGGGTGCCCCTCTGTCCTTTTGCCTGAGAGTTTGGAAGCTGCGCGGACGAGGTCGCGGCTTCGTGCCCCTTCGGCGCCGGCGCGGCCCTGGCGGGCGGCCGGTCTCTCCAGAGTGTGTGTTCGGCGCGGTGGTATGGGAGCCTGAGCGATTACGGGCGTTTGCGCCTTCGGCAGCGGGTCGCCCCGCTTCTCCCACCGCACGCGGTGTGGGCGGAATTATACGCGCGGCCCGGTCCGCCGGAGGCGGGTGGATGGCTTAACATGGCGACGTATTCAGCGCCGCACCCGCCCCCGGGCGACCACGGCGCCGGCCCGCCCCGGTGGCGGAATCGGCCGAGGGACCGCATGCAGGACAGCACCGCCACGCCCCCGCAGGCTCCGGACCGACGGCCCGGGGCCGTCGGCGCCATGGCCGCGCGTGGCCGGCCGGCGCGGATGGAGGCCCCGCGGTGAGCGCGGTCCCGGCGCCGTCCACCCGCCGCCTGGCCCTGCTGCTGGGCGGGCTGGCGATGTTCGGTCCGTTCTCGATCGACACCATCTTCCCGGCCTTCCCGCAGATGGCCGCGCAGTTCGGTGCCGACAAGCTGGCCATGCAGCAGACCATCAGCGTCTACCTGGCCGCCTATGCGCTGATGAGCATCGTCCACGGGCCGCTGTCGGACACGATCGGCCGGCGGCGGGTCATTCTGGCCGGGCTGTCGGTGTTCATCGTGGCCTCGGTCGGCTGCGCGCTGGCGCGCGACCTGCCCACGTTGCTGGCCTTCCGTGCGTTGCAGGGCCTGTCGGCGGGCGTGGGCCTGATCGTCGGCCGCGCGGTGATCCGCGACGTGCTGCACGGCAGCGACGCGCAGCGGCTGATGAGCCAGGTGTCGATGATCTTCGGCATCGCCCCGGCGATCGCGCCGATCATCGGCGGCTGGATGCTGGGCGCCGGGCGCTGGCCGCTGATCTTCTGGTTCCTGGCCGCCTTCTCGGTGCTGCTGCTGCTCTCCACCAGCCTGTGGCTGCCGGAGACCCACCCGCGCGAGGCGCGGATGCCGTTGCGGCCGGGCCGGCTCGCGCGCGACTACGTCGCCATCGCCCTGAATCCCCGCTTCCAGCGCCTGGCCGCGGCGGGCGCGTTCGGTTTCGCCGGGCTGTTCCTGTACATCGCATCGGCACCGGCGTTCGTGATGGACCTGCTCGGCCTGGGCGAGCAGGAATTCGCCTGGCTGTTCTTCCCGACCATCGGCGGCATGACCCTCGGCGCGTTCCTGTCCGGGCGCGTGGCCGGGCGCTGGAAGCCGCCGTACCAGGTCGGTGTCGGCTATGCCTGCATGGGCGCGGCGGCGCTGGGCAACGTGCTCTACAGCGCCCTGGCCCCGCAGCTCGCGCTGCCCTGGGCGGTGCTGCCGATGAGCCTGGCCGCGTTCGGCGTGGCCCTGGTATTCCCGGTGCTGACCCTGGCGATCCTGGACATGTACCCGCGCCAGCGCGGCTCGGCGTCCTCGCTGCAGGCGTTCACCCAGCTGGTGCTCAACGCGGCGGTGGCCGGCGTGCTCTCGCCGCTGCTCAGCCAGCACGGCCTGCCCCTGGCGCTGGGCATGGCCGGCTTCATTGCGCTGGGCTGGGTGTTCTGGCGCTGGGAAGCCGGCGTGTCGCGCCGCTTCCCGCCGCCGCCGTCCGCGCCCACGCTGGAGCCGGGCGAACAGCTCTGATTCCCGTCCTTCCGGAGTACCCTCATGTCGATCCAGTCCAAGGCCCGCCGCGACGCCCGCAAGCGCAAGGCGCAGCGTGACCGCAACCAGGCACGCGCCGGCGCCGCGCCGATCGAGCCGCATGCCGAGCTGCGCGACCGCGACGACAACCTGCTGGCCGGCATCGTCCGCCAGTCCGGCGTGTGGGTGCTGGGGATGGACGGACGCATCGTCGGCAGCAGCGACAGCGCCGCGCAGGTGCTGATGCTGATCCGCCGCGCGCAACGCCTGCACGACCAGCAGGGAGTGCCGGTCAAGCTGGTCTATTCGGACGCGCTGCGCGACGAGGCCGAACTCGAGGCCGCCACCCACGGCAAGTCGCTGGCCGACTACGAGCAGCAGCTGGAAGAAGAGATGGCGGCCGTCCAGCCCGTCGCCGGGGACGAGCCCTCCGCGCCCGCGCATTGAGGCGCGCCGCGGCAGCGTGCCGGGAAGCCGCCCCGCGCAGGCCGGACCCGGGCCGGCCGCGCCCCTGATGCGACGAGGCCGGCGTGCGCCGGCCTCGTCTTCCTTCATCGAGGCCGGACTCAGCCGCGAGTGGCCGGCGCCTGCGGCGCGGCCGGGGCCTGGGGCGCCGCAGGTGCGGCCGCCGACGTGCCTTGCCAGCCGCACTGCTTGCCCTGGTTCTGCTGCTTGAGCCATTCCTGCAGCGGGGCGAAGTATTCCAGCACCGCGCCGCCGTCGATCTGCTCGCTGCCGGTCAGTTCCTTGAGCGTGGCCTGCCAGGGCTGGCTGGCGCCGCGGGCCAGCATCGCCTGGAACTTGCGGCCCGCTTCCGGGTTGCCGTAGAAGCTGCATTCGTACAGCGGCCCGGTGTGGCCCGCGGCCTCGCACAGCGACTTGTAGAACTGGAACTGCAGCACGTGCGAGAGGAAGTAGCGCGTGTACGGGGTGTTGCCCGGGACGTGGTACTTGGCACCCGGGTCGAAGAACTCCTCGCCGCGCGCGCCGACCGGGGCCACGCCCTGGTATTTCGCCTTCAGGTCCCACCACGCCTGGTTGTAGTGGTCCGGGGTGATGGAGCCGTCGAACACGCCCCAGCGCCAGCGGTCGATCATCAGGCCGAACGGCAGGAACGCGACCTTGGCCAGGGCCATCCGCATCTGGTTGTTGATCACCGCCTCGTGGCTTTCCTGCGGCGCGTCCACCAGCCCGATCGAATTGAGGTACTTCGGGGTCATCGCCAGCACGATGGTGTCGCCGATGGCCTCGTGGAAGCCGTCGTTGGCGCCGTTCTGGAACAGCGGCGGCTGCACGTTGTAGGCCAGGTCGTAATAGATGTGGCCCAGCTCGTGGTAGATGGTGGTGAAGTCTTCCTCGTTCGGCTTGATGCACATCTTGGTGCGCACGTCGCCGGCCATGTCCAGGTCCCAGGCGCTGGCGTGGCAGACCACGTCGCGGTCCAGCGGCTTGATGAACTGGGTCTTGGCCCAGTAGCTCTCCGGGAGCTTGGGCATGCCCAGCGAGACGTAGAAATCCTGCGCCCGCTCGGTCATCTGCCGGGCGACCTGCAGCTGCGCCTCGCGCTCGGCCTCGAAGCGCGCCTTCGCATCGGCGCCCGCGCCGCGCTTGGCCAGCGCCGCGGCGAGGTCCTGCTGGTACTGCTTCTCCAGCGCGGCGGTGATGTCCAGGCTGCCCGCGCCCGGGTAAGGCTGGAGGATGTCCCACAGGTTGCCCCAGTCCTGCTGCCACATGTTGCCGGTCAGGTGGGCGGGAATCGTGCCGCCGGCGGCCTGGCCCTTCTCCACGCCGTAGGTCTGCTGCAGGCGGTCGCGGGTGAAGCAGTGCAGCTGTTCGTACAGCGGGCGGACCTGGTCCCACAGGCGGTCGGTTTCGGCGGCGAACTGCTCGGCCGGCATGTCGTACCCGGCCCGCCACATCGCGCCCGCGTCGGCGTAGCCCTGTTCCTTCGCGCCCTCGTTGACCAGCTCCACGAAGCGCACGTAATCGTTGCGGCTGTCCGTGGCGGTGGAGTGCCAGCCCTGCCAGGCGTCGAGCTGTGCGTCGTAGTCGCGGCTGGAGCGCAGCACGTCCTCCAGTTCGCCGAGCTGGCGGCACGTCTTCGCCTCGCCCTCGCCGGTGCAGTAGCTGCCCGCGCCGTACGCGCCTTCCATCTTGGTGGCGATGGCGGTGAGCTCGGCCAGCTTGGCCGGGTCCCGCGGCGCCGGCATCGGGCTCATCAGCTTGAGCAGGGCCAGGGTGCGCTTGCTGTCCTCCGACATCGGCTGGCCCTCGAACTTCTTCGCCTCCTCGATCCAGGCGTTGAGCTGGGTCAGGGCGCGCTCGTTGGCCTTGGCCGCCACGCGCTGGCTGTCCTCGCTGATGTAGGTCTGCGACAGCCATTGCGCCGAGGTGATCTCGGGCAGGGCGGCCTTGTACTCGGCGTTGATGCGGGCGACGAACTGGTCGGCCGTTTCACCCGGCTTGGCCGCGGAGGCCGCGGCGGTGGCGTCGCCTTCCGGCGAGGCTTCCTTCTTGCAGGCGGACAGGGAAAGCACGCTCGCGGCGATGGCGAGCGGGAGCAGCAGGTGGCGGTGCTTCACTGGGTTCCCCGGTGGGATTGCGGTGTCGGCAGGCTAGTGGCTCGCGCCCAGCGCCGCAAGACGGCTCGCGCCGGCGCTCCGGTCCGGGCGCCGCCCGCTCGGCGCGCAGCCGGCGAACAGGTCGCGCCGCGGGTCGTAGAGCGCGGTGCGGACCTGCATCAGGCCCAGCACCGAGGAGAACAGCAGGTCCTGGTCGGCGGGCCGGGCGGCGCGTTCGCGCAGGCAGGCCAGGTCGAGCCCGCGGTCGGCGGCGAAGCCGGCCGAGAACCACATGGCCATCGGCACCCGGGTCTGTTGCTCGGGCGCGATCGCCCATGGCACGCCATGCAGGTACAGGCCCTTCTCGCCGAGCGATTCGCCGTGGTCGGACAGGTACACCATGGCGGTGTCGTAATCGTCCATGCGCCCGAGCGTGTCGATCGTCCGGGCCAGGACGTGGTCGGCGTACAGCACCGCGTTGTCGTAGCTGTTGACGACCTGCTGGCGACTGCAGCCGCCCAGGTCGGGGGTGTCGCAGGTCGGCGTGTAGCGGCGGAAGGAGGCGGGATAGCGCTCGAAGTAGCTGGGGCCGTGGTTGCCCAGCGGATGCAGCACCACGACCTGGTCCCCCGGCCGTGCCCGCACGCGCTCGGGCAGGCGCTCGAGCAGGATTTCGTCCAGGCAGCGGCCGTTCGCGCACAGGGCCGGATCGGTGGCATCGCCGAGGCGGTCGACGGCCAGGCCCTCGCACACGCCCTTGCAGCCGGACTGGTTGTCCCGCCACAGGGTGGCGATGCCGGCGTGCTCGAGCACGTGCAGCAGCGACTGGTGGCTGCGGATGCGCGCTTCGTCGTAGTCGTGGCGACCCCACGGCGAGAACATGCAGGGCAGGGACACTTCCGTCGCGGTGCCGCAGGCATGCATGTCGGGGAAGTTGACCACGCCGATCCGCTCCAGCTCCGGCGTGGTCTGGCGGACGTAGCCGTTCAGTCCCCAGTTCGCGGCACGGACGGTCTCGCCCACCACGATCACCAGCAGGCGCGGCCGGCTGCCGGGCGCCCGCGGCAGCTTGCGCGCATCCTGGCCGATCGCCAGCTTGGGTGCATGCCGCACCGGATTGTCGCCGCGCAGCGCCCGCGGCAGGCCGACAAGGATGTTGGCGGGGGTGGCGAGGTAGCGCACTTCACGGTGGCCGCGCAGCAGCGAGGAGACGTCCTGGGAGGCGAGCAGCGCGCCGCCGCCAGCCATGGCCAGGGCGCCCAGCAGGAAGGCGCCCCGGCGCAGCAGCGCGCGGGCCGCTCCGTGGCGTACGAGCCTGACCCGCCATGTCGCGAGCACCGGCACGATCGCCGCGGCCAGCGGCCACAGCAGCGACGGCGTCACCAGTTCGCCCGACTCCTTGTGGTCGGTGGCCAGCACGTTGCGCAGCATGTCGGCGTCGAGGTAGAGGTGGTAGCGCCCCATGTAGTGCGCCGCGGCCAGCGAAAGCGGCAGCAGCATGGTCAGCAGGACACGCACGTTCCAGCGCCAGGCCAGCAGGCCCAGCAGCAGCGCGTGGACGCCCGCAAGCAGCAGGAAGAGCGAGGCCGCCAGCCGCAGGCTGCCGGGATGCACCGCCAGCGCGCTGCGCCAGAACAGGCCGTTGCAGGCGACAGTGAAGAACAGCGACGCGCATGCGACCAGCGCTTCGGTCGACAGTCCGGGGCGCCAGTGCCGCCAGGCGCCTAGCGCGGGCAGCGGGTGCCGGCGCAGGATCCAGGTGCTCATGCCCGTCGCGCCCCCGCGGACCTGGCCGGCTTGCGTGCCGCGAACAGGCCGAACAGTCCGAGCGATACCAGCCAGCACACGGCCAGCGCGGCGATGTCGTGCGAAAGGAAGTGGGCGCCGCGCAGCTGCTGTCCCAGGCCGAACAGCACGCCGGCGCCGATGCCGAGGCCCAGCCCGCGCCAGCGCAGGCGCGGCCGCCACATCCGCGCGGCGAAGTAGAGCGCTACCCAGGCATAGCCGGCGCTGGCGTGGCCGGCCGGGTAGCACCTGCCGGGAGGCACGCCGGCCGGCGGCGGGGCGAACGGCGCGGCCTGCGCCCGGTGGCCACCGTAGCGGGCCAGGTCCCAGGGGCAGTCGACGTGCGTCACCGACTTCAACACCGACACGGTAGTGCTGCCCAGGGCCGTGGCCAGCAGCAGGTAGAGCAGCGGCCGGCGCAGGGCCTGCCGTCCGCGGCCGCGCAGCGAGCGCAGGTACAGGCCCAGCACCGCCACGCCCGCCAGCACGCTGGCCCACTTGCCGCCGCGGTGGATGAGGCCGGCGGTCGCCCAGTGGTCACGCAACGCCCAGCGGTCGCCCTCGAGGTGGAAGAAGGCGTCCGCCAGCCAGCGATCGCCGCCGTGCACGAGCCATGCACTCACGAGCGCGGCCGCCGCCAGCGGCCATGCGAGATGGTCGAGAAGGAAGCGCGTGGACCGCGCCGCAACGGGAGGGCCAAGGCGGAACGGCACGGACAACAGGGGGCTCATGGGAGCGGCGACGGGGATGGCGGGGCCATGCTGTCGATGCCGCTGTCGGAGCGCGGTCGGAGTCGCGTTGCCCCGCGGTTAACGGCCGGGCCGGCGTTCAGCCCGCGCGTTCGCGGACGACCGGGATTCCGACCGGATTCCGACGGCACGGGGCTTAAGATGGTCCATCGCCAAGCGGGGCATCCGGCCATGCGGTTGCTGGTCATCGAGGACAACCGTCAGCTGGTCGCCAACCTGTTCGACTATTTCGAAGCGCGCGGCCACGTGGTCGATGCCGCGCCCGACGGCGTGACCGGCCTGCACCTGGCCACCAGCCAGGCCTATGACGCGCTGGTGGTGGACTGGATGCTGCCGCGCATGGACGGTCCCGAGCTGTTGCGGCGGCTGCGCGAACAGCACCATTCCGAGACGCCGGCGATCATGCTCACCGCGCGCGACGAGCTGCCCGACAAGATCGCCGGCTTCCGCGCCGGCGCCGACGACTACCTGACCAAGCCGTTCGCCCTGCCCGAACTGGAGGTCCGCCTGGAGGCGCTGCTGCTGCGCGCCCGCGGCCGCCAGCAGAAGAAAGTGCTCGAAGTCGAGGGCCTGGTGCTGGACCTGGCCACCTTGGAGGCGCGCCGCGACGGCCGCCTGCTGCACCTGTACCCGGCCTGCCGCAAGGTGCTCGAGGCGCTGATGCGCGCCAGTCCGGCGGCGGTCAGCCGCGGCGAGCTGGAGTTCGCGTTGTGGGGCGACCAGCCGCCCGAGGGCGACCTGCTGCGCTCGCACGTGTACGAGCTGCGCCGCGTCGTCGACGGACCCTTCGAGCGCAAGCTGATCCATACCCTGCCTCGGGTCGGCTACCGGCTGGCGGCGATGCCCGCGGAGGAGGTCGCCGATGGCTGAGCGTGCGCGCCGGCCGGCATCGCTGCGCCGTCGCCTGGTCCTGTGGCTGCTGGCGTTCGCCGGGCTGGTCTCGCTGCTGGTGTTCGCCACCGGCATCCACGTGCACGAGCACGCCGAGCATGCCGCCTGGCGCTCGCTGCTGAACTCCGAACTGGCCGCGCTCGAGCGGCACAGCGCGCGCGATCCGTCCTACCGCTGGCAGGATTCGGACACCTTGCGCCTGTACCGCCTGGACGCCGGCGACGCGGTGCCCGCCGTCCTCGGCGGGTTGCACGACGGCCTGCACGACGACATCCGGATCGACGGCCGGCTGAGCGTGGCCATGGTCCGCAGCAGCGCGACGCTCGGGCGGCTGGCGCTGGTGCTGGACATCGAGGATTTCCACGAGATGGAATCCTTCGCCGAGCGCTCGGCGCTGCTGGGCGGGCTGGTCCTGATCGTGGTGACCGGACTGGCCGCGTGGCTCGGCGTCGGGCGCCTGGTCCGGCCGCTGGCGACGCTGGCGGGCGACATCGGCCGGCTGCGGCCGGGCGCGCCGGCGCAGCGCATCGAAGTGGCGCCCGGCGGCAGCTCGGAGCTGTACGTGATCGCCGACGCGCTCAACGACTACCTGGAGCGGAACGCGCAGTTCGTCGAGCGCGAGCGGGTGTTCATCACGACGGCCAGCCACGAGCTGCGCACGCCGATGGCGGTGATCGGCGGCGCGACCGAGCTGGTGCTGGAGCATCCGGACCTGCCGGCGCGTGTGCGCCCGCAGATGCAGCGCGTGCTGCGCACCGCGCAGGGCGTGGAACAGCTTATCCAGCTGCTGCTGGTGCTGGCGCGCGATCCGGCGCGCCTGGCCGCGCTCTCCGAGCCGATCGAGCTGGACCGCGTCATCCGCCACGTCCTCGACGACCACGCCCACCTGCTCGGCGACAAGCAGCTGCACATCGAGTACGGCGAACTCGCGCCGTGCACGATCATCGCGCCGCCGGGCGTGGTCCAGGCCACGATCGGCAACCTGCTGCGCAACGCGGTCGAGAGCAGCGACAGCGGCGTGGTGCGCGTGTCGCTGTCGGCCGACGCGGTGGCGACGATCGACGATCCGGGCCACGGCATGGCGCCGGAGGAGATCAGCGCGATCCATGCGCGCCTGGCGCGCGGTTCCGGCGGCGAATACGCGGACGGGATCGGCCTGGAGCTGGTCGCGCGGCTGTGCGAACACCTGGGCTGGCGGCTGGCCTTCACCTCGCGCCAGCCGCAGGGCACGCGCGCGGTCCTGGACCTGGGGGCGTCGCTGGGGCGCTGAGCGGGCAGCGGGGATCGCGCTTCGCGGCCCGGAACGGGCGATGCCCAGGCCCAAGAGGGCCCCCGGGGCGCCGCCTTCGAGGGGGGGGTCAGGCCGGCAGCAGGCCGCGTTCGAGCAGCCAGTGCCGCGCATCGTCGGCGTCGTGTTCGAACCAGGCCCTGGTCGACCCCAGCCGGTAGGTGTAGCCCCAGGCGTCCATGTCGGCCATCAGCCGGGCGCCGCCGACCCCGGGCAGGGCGTCGGCCAGCACGATCTGCAGGTAGCAGGTGGCGTCCTCTTCGGCGACCGAGTCGGTGGCGTCGGTGTGCACCGAGGCGCGGCGCTCCGCCGGCAGCACGATCAGGTGGCAGGCCTCGTGCAGCATCGAATGCACCGGCGTGTCACCGCGCGCGTAGACCGTGCTGCCGATGATGCCGGCCTCGGGTTCGCCCCAGTAGCTGCCGGGGATCGGTGCACCGTCGGCAACCGCCTCCAGCGCCAGGCCATGGCGCGCCAGCAACGCGGAGGCATCGGCCAGCGCGATGTCGCGCAGGCAGAGGATCTCGGAAGGGGGCGTGGGATCCATCGTGGTCCGGTGGCGGTGGCCTGCCGCAGCGGCCACCGCGCGTATTCCCGCGGAAGGATCGGGCCGGGGCCGGGCCCCGGCCCGCGATCAGCTGTTGCCTTCCGGCAGCGCGACCGAGATGTCGAGCACGTCGTGGTCGCCATCCTTGATCACGTCGACCTTGACCGCATCGACGTCGACGTTGACGTATTTCTTGATCACCTCGAGCAGTTCGCGGCGCAGCAGCGGCAGGTAGTCGGGCGCGCCGCGGCTGCTGCGCTCCTGCGCGATGATGATCTGCAGCCGGTTCTTGGCCGTGGCCGCGGTGTCCTTCTTCGCCTTCAGGAAATCGAACAGGCCCATGCTCAACCTCCGAACAGCTTGCTGAAGAAGCCTTTCTTTTCCAGCGTGGTGAAGCGCATCGGCCGCTCCTCGCCGAGCAGGCGGGCGACCGCATCGTCGTAGGCCTGGCCTGCCTCCGACTCCCCTTCGAGGATCACCGGTTCGCCCTTGTTGGACGCGTTGAGCACGTCGGTCGATTCGGGGATCACGCCCAGTGCCTTCAGGCCCAGCACCTCCTCCACGTCGGTGATGCTGAGCATCTCGCCGCTGGCCACGCGGCCCGGGCTGTAGCGGGTCAGCAGCAGGTGGGCGGGCAGCGGCTCGCCGGCCTCGGCGTGGCGGGTCTTGGAATCGAGCAGGCCGATGATGCGGTCGGAGTCGCGCACCGAGGACACTTCCGGGTTGACCACCACCACCGCCTTGTCGGCGTAGTACATGGCCAGGAACGCGCCCTTCTCGATGCCGGCCGGCGAGTCGCACACGATGTAGTCGAAGCCGTCGGCGGCCAGGTCCTTGAGCACCTTCTCCACGCCTTCCTTGGTCAGCGCGTCCTTGTCGCGGGTCTGCGAGGCGGCCAGCACGTAGAGGTTGTCGAAGCGCTTGTCCTTGATCAGCGCCTGCTTGAGCGTGGCCTCGCCGTGGACGACGTTGACGAAGTCGTACACCACGCGCCGCTCGCAGCCCATGATCAGGTCCAGGTTGCGCAGGCCGACGTCGAAGTCGATCACCGCGACCTTGTGCCCGCGCTTGGCCAGGCCGATGGCGATGCTGGCGCTGGAAGTGGTCTTGCCGACGCCGCCCTTGCCGGACGTGACTACGATGATTTCAGCCAATGGATGTCTCCTGGGTACTGCAAGCGGTGGGTACGCGCGCCTGGCGGGGCAGCCGGCGCGCCGGGGTCAGTCGAGCGCGGCCAGCTTGAGCTGGTCGTTTTCCAGCCAGACCTGCACGGGCTTGCCGCGCAGTTTTTCGGGGATGTCGTCGAGCACCTTGTAGTGGCCGGCGATGGCCACCAGTTCGGCGTGGAAGTCGCGGCAGAAAATGCGCGCGTCGGTGTTGCCCTGGGCGCCGGCGAGCGCGCGGCCGCGCAGGGTGCCGTAGATGTGGATCGAACCGTCGGAGATCACCTCGGCGCCGGCGCCGACCGTGGACAGGACGGTCAGGTCGCAGCCTTCGGCATACAGCTGCTGGCCCGAACGCACCGGGGTCTTCTGCATCCGCCCCGGCGCGCGCGGCGTTTCCGCCGGGGCGGGCCTGGCGGCGCGGGACGCGGCGGGCGCCGGGGCCGGATCGCGCGGCGGCGGTGGCGCGGCCTGCGCCTCGGCGTGTTCGTACTGGGCCCGGAACTTGGCCAGTACCGGCAGGCCGAGCGCCTCGGCCAGCGCGTCGTTGTCGCGGGTGCCGTAGGCCAGCGCCACCGGCAGCACGCCGGCCTCGCGCAGCCCGTCGATCAGGGCACGGGCGGTGGCTTCGTCCGGGGTGCGGGCCAGGCCGCCGAAATCGACGATCACCGCCGCACGGCCGAACAGCTTGGGCGCGCGCTGGACCCGTTCGCGCATCTCGCGCACCAGCTGGTCCACGTCGAGGGTGCGGATGCGCAGGTTGGCGATGCCGACCTGGCCGATCTTCAGTTCGCCCGCCTGTTCGTAGTCGTTCGCCGCCAACGCCACGTCAGGTACCCGTCGCACGGCTGTCGCGCGGCTGGCGCTGGCGGGGGCGGCCGACCCAGGGCAGGTCCGGCAGGGCGTCGCCGTAGGTCTCGCGGACCCAGGGGTAGCTGCACAGCGACTTGGTCATCATGCTGGCGCGCACCTCCACGTCCGGCATCACGTTCTGGCCGGCTTCATGGAAGCCGAAGCTGCCGTGGAACAGCAGCGCCGGGTCGGCGCCGTGGTCGAGGAAGACCTCGCAGCACAGCTGGGGGTAGCGCAGCTCGGCGTAGCTCTGCACGTCGGCGTAGAACGCCCGGCCGACGCCGCCGCCGCGGCGGCGGCTGGCGACCACGATCCGGTCGATGTAGAAGAAGTCCGGGTAGCGCGCCTTGAACCAGGCGAAGTTGCTGCTGTCGTGCTCGCTGCCGCTGCCGAAGCCGACCAGGAAGCCCGCCAGGTTGCCGTCGCGCTCGGCGACGCGGAAATACTCGGCGTTCCCGTAGAAGCCGTGCAGCTTGGCCGAGTCCAGCGGCAGGATCGCCGAGCCGGCGTTGTTGTTGAGCGCCAGGACCGAATCCAGCTCGTGTTCGCGCACGTCGCGGATGACGATGGACATGGGGTGAAGCCGACTCCGTGAGGGCGTTGATGCTGTCGCAGGGGCCGCTGGCGCGGCCGCCCGGGATTATCGCACGGGGGGCAGGGCGGGGGGAGGCCATGACTTCCGTCCACGGCGGTACGGCGCGGGGCCCCGTAAGATGCGGCCATGTTCGGTCGCCTCAGCCACACCCGCCTGCTGCGCTACGCCGGCCTGTTCACCTGGGCGATGGTCGGCGTGCCGCTGGTCTATTCCCAGTACGTGCCCGCGTACGGCAGCGAGGACCTCGCGGCCCAGGGCGACCGTACCGTCTGGCTGTTCGCCTGCTACCTCGGGTTCGGCGCCTGCTACTGGTGGCTGACCCGGGGCCTGGGCCACGCGGCCGGTACCTGGGTGGACCGGCTGTTGCTGCTGGTGCTCACCGTGCTCGCGCTGGCGGTGAGCTACTTCAATGAATCCGGCCTCGGCAGCATCCTGCTGATGGTGGCGGCCGGGGTCATCCCCTGGCTGCTGCCGGCGGCCGCGGGCGTGGTGCTGCTGCTGCTCAGCCAGCTGGCGGTGCTGCCGATCTACTACAACGTGTTCCAGATGCCGCTGTTCGAGGCACTGATGCAGTCGCTGCTGTACGGCGGCTTCTCGATGTTCATCTACGTGACCAGCCTGGTGGCCAAGCAGCAGGCGCAGGCGCGCGACGAACAGCGGCGGCTCAATGCGGAGTTGCGGGCCACCCGCGCGCTGCTGGCCGAAAGCGCCCGGGTCAACGAGCGCACCCGGATCTCGCGCGAACTGCACGACCTGCTCGGCCACCACCTGACCGCGCTCAGCCTGAATCTGGAAGTGGCCAGCCACATGACCGAGGGGCGGGCCCAGGAGCACGTGCGCCAGGCCAACACCCTGGCGCGGCTGCTGCTGACCGACGTGCGCGAGGCGGTGAGCCAGCTGCGCGACGCCAGCGGCGGCATCGACCTGGCCGCCGCGCTGCGCCCGCTGGCCGACCATGTGCCGGCGCTGGACATCTCGCTGGAGGTCGAATCGCCGCTGGCGATCGACGATCCCGAGCGCGCCCACGTGATGCTGCGCTGTACCCAGGAGATCATCACCAACGCCGTGCGCCACGCCGGCGCGCGCCGCCTCCGCATCCGCGTCTGGCGCGAGGCCGGGGCGCTGCTGCTGGAGGCCGACGACGACGGCCAGGGCGCCGACGGCGTGGTCCCCGGCAACGGCCTGCGCGGCATGCGCGAACGGCTCCAGCAGTGCGGCGGTTCGCTCGATATCCAGACCCGGCGCGGCGCCGGTTTCCGGCTGCGCCTGTCCATCCCCGTCTCCACCCCGGCCCTGCCGGCCATCGAAGGAGCGCTTCCATGATCCGAGTCTGCCTGGTCGACGACCAGACCCTGGTGCGCCAGGGCATCCGTTCCCTGCTGGCGCTCGACGGCGGCATCGAGGTGGTCGCCGAGGCCGGCGACGGCCGGCAGGCGGTCGAGCTGATCCCCCAGGTCCGGCCGGACGTGGTGCTGATGGACATGCGGATGCCGGCCATGTCCGGGCTGGAGGCGCTGCAGGTCCTGTCGCGCCTGGACCAGCTGCCGCCGACGATCATCCTGACCACCTTCGACGACGACCAGCTGGTCCTGGCCGGGCTCAAGGCCGGGGCCAAGGGGTACCTGCTCAAGGACGTGTCGCTGGAACAGCTGGTGGGGGCCATCCGCACGGTGGCCGAAGGCGGCTCCCTGGTCCAGCCGGCGGTGACCCAGCGCCTGCTCTCGGGACTGGAGCACATGCGCAACGACTTCGTCAGCCTGGACCGCCCCGACCCGTTGACCGACCGCGAGACCGAGATCCTGCGGCTGATGGCCTCGGGCTTCTCCAACAAGGAGATCGCCAACTCGCTCGGCGTGGCCGAGGGCACGATCAAGAACCACGTGTCCAACATATTGAGCAAGCTGGGCGTGCGCGACCGCACCCGCGCCGTGCTGAAGGCCTTCGAGTTGCAGCTGGTGTGACACGCGCGAGCCGCGGCCCGCCCTCCGCCGCGGCTGCCGGCGCGGCCCGTTCAGCCGGCGTCCGGGACTGCCCGGAACTTCACGCCGGGACGCCTGTCCATGGGGGACATCGGGCGGTCCCGGTGTAAGAATTCCGTTTATCTAGCCATCGCCCGTCCCGCCGGCTGCGCGCGGACGGCGAAGCCTGCTACGATTCGCGGCTCGCATTGCCAACTTGCCGTGGATCGGCCCCGGAGACTGCTGAATGACCCGCCTTATCGAGTTCCTGATCGCCTTGGGCATCGTGGCTGTTCTGGCCCTGGTGGTCGGCCTGGTCCTTCCGTCGCACCGACACATTTCGGAGAGCGTCGAGACCAACCGCAAGATGACCATCGCCTATGACACGGTGAACAACCTTCGCCGCTTCAAGGACTGGAACCCGCTGGTGCTCCGCGATCCGAAGATGCAGCTCAACGTCACCGGTGCCGAGTCCGGCGTCGGCTCGCGCCTGGAATACGCCTCGGACGAGGCCCATGTCGGCAAGGGCAGCTGGGAGATCGTCGAGAGCGTCCCGAACGAGAAGGTCGTGATCAAGGTCGAGGACGAGCGCCGCGGCCATGACAAGACCGTGCAGTTCCTGCTCGAGCCGACCGGCAAGAACAACCGCAACGTCAAGATCACCCAGACCTACGACGTCGACTACGGCTGGAACCTGCTGGGCCGCTACGCCGGCCTGTACGTCAGCCGCCACGTCGGCGACGACGTCAAGCTGGGCCTGAGCCGCATGGCCAACATGCTGGCCACCGTGCCGAACTTCGACTACCGCGCCGAGGGCGTGCCGCTGACCGGCCTGAAGATCGTCGACGTGCCGGCGCTGGACCTGCTGGTCGTCAACGCCGGCAACATCGAGCGCAACAACGAGGCGATCAAGCAGTCGATCAAGAACAACCAGGAGTGGATCAAGCGCACCCTGGAAGCCAACCCGGGGCTCGAGGCCGCCGGCCCGGTGCGCATCGTCACCACCGACTTCGGCGCCGAGAAGTACGCGTTCGACGTGGCCGTTCCGGTCCGCCGCAAGGTTCCGGAAGCCCCGCAGGCGCCGCTGGCCGGCGAGGTCAAGGACGAGCCGGTGGACACCGCCGCCGAGAACGTCGCCGTGCAGCAGGCCGCCGAAGGCGAGCCGCTGAAGGTCACCGTGCCGTCGGGCGCCCCGGTCGAGTACATCCGCACCGAGCCGCGTCGTGCCGCCTTCGCCGGCTACACCGGCTACATGGCCGAGCTCGATGCCGCCCGCAACTCGCTGCGTGCCTGGGCGCTGACCCATGGCTACGAAGTCACCGATCGTCCGTACGAGATCTGGAAGGGCGGCGTGGAGAAGTCGTTCACCGCCGAAGGCACCTACGACATCTACTGGGCGATCAAGTAACCGTCGCCCGCGACGGACACGGATCCCCGCGAAAAGCGCCGCGCAAGCGGCGCTTTTTCGTTTAGGCTCGCCGCAGGCACGGAGCGGCGGACGGACGATGCGGCAGGTTGCACGACGGGGAGGCTGGCTGGCGGCGGCGGGTGCGGTGATGGCCGCGCTGGGCATCGGCGCATCGGCGTATGCCGCCCACGGCGTCGCCGACCTCCACGCGCGCGGGAACCTGCAGACCGCCAGCCTCTATGCATTCGCCCACGGCGCGCTGCTGGTCGCACTGGCGCCGGCGCCGCGCGGCCGGATGCGGGGCGTGGCGCTGGCGGGGTTGCTGGCGGGAACGCTGCTGTTCGCCGGCAGCCTGGCGGCCGGGGCGCTGCTGGGCTGGCCGACGCGGCTGGCACCGGCAGGCGGCATGCTGCTGATGGCCAGCTGGCTGCTGCTGGCCATCGATGCGCTGAGGCGCTGACCATGCCGCGCCACGCCCGCGGCTTCGATGTCGCCGCCGCCTACGAACACCTGTCGCGGCGCGACCGCAGGCTCGGGGCGTGGATGAAGCGGCTGGGGCCGCTGCCGGCCGAGCCGCGCTGGCGCAAGACCTTCGACCCGGTCGACGCGCTGGCCCGCGCGATCCTGTTCCAGCAGCTTTCCGGCAAGGCCGCCTCCACGATCGTCGGACGGGTGGAGGCGGCCATCGGCAGCCCCCGCCTGCACCACGACACGCTCGGACGGATCGACGATGCCGCGCTGCGCGCCTGCGGCGTCTCCGGCAACAAGACCCTGGCCCTGCGCGACCTGGCCGCGCGCGAGGCGCGGGGCGAGATCCCCGACCTGCGGCGCATGTCGGCCATGCACCAGGACGAGATCGTCGCCGCGCTGGTGCCGGTGCGCGGCATCGGCCGCTGGACGGTGGAGATGATGCTGATGTTCCGCCTCGGCCGGCCGGACGTGCTGCCGGTCGACGACCTCGGCATCCGCAAGGGTGCGCAGAAGGTCGACCGCCGGGAAGCGATGCCGACGCCGAAGGAGCTGCTGGCCCGGGGCGAGCGGTGGGGTCCGTACCGGACCTACGCCAGCCTGTACCTGTGGCGCATCGCCGATTTCGCCGCCGAGGCCAAGGCGCCGGTCAACCGTTCCCAGGACTGACCGCGTCGGCGGATCCAGGCGTCCGCCCGCAACCGGGCGCGGCCGCCCGGCTCAGCCCCGCCAGCGCCAGTGCCAGGGCTCGTACACGATGCCGTGCCGGTTGCCGCGCGGATAGCTCATCGAGAACCCGTGCCGGGCGGCATGCCGGGCCAGCCAGGCGAAGGCTGCGGTGGCCTCGAACGATTCTTCGGCCGGCGGTTCGCCTGGCGCGCCGATGTCGAGCGCGTCGCCGGCATGGTGCTCGCTGTAGCCCGGGGCGGCGTTGACCTCGAGGATCTGCGCGAGGCCCTGCCCGCGGGCGAGCTTCCGCTCGAAGATGCCGAGCTGGTAGTCGTGGCTGCGGTAGCCGGACACGGCCTCGAGCACGACCCCGTCGGACGCCGCCGCGCGTCGCATCGCCTGCCAGGCGCGGGCCGCGCCGGGGACCAGCCACAGCGGACGCCGATAGCGGTCGAAGCCGGCCAGCAGCAGCCAGTCCGGTTCGGCGACCAGTTCCAGGCCTGTGCGCTGCGCGTAACGCCCGTCGATCCCCAGCATTCCGAGCCGCTCGTGCAAGCCGTGCAGGGCCAGCGGGCGCGGTGCGAGCGCAGGACCGCGGGTCGCGCCGGCATCGAGCAGGTCGAGCGCCGCGTCGATGCCCGGTTCCCGTGCCAGGCGCGGGACCAGCGGCAACACCCCTTCCTGCAGCACGGCGGCCAGGTAGCGGCCGTCACGCTTGCGCCGCAGCACGGCGCCGGCGCGCGAAAGCGCGCGGGCATCCGCGTTGCTGCGGGCGCGCAACAGGCCGCTGGGCCAGACCTCGATCTCGGCGGTGTTCAGCAGGCGGGCGTGCAGCGGAGCGGGGCGGGAGCGCATCGGTCCAGCTTAGCCACGGCTCCGGCCATCCGCCAGATCGCGCAGGCGCGTGAGCAGGGCGGTGGCGTCGACGACGTCGAGCAGCATGTCGCTGCGTCCGTTCCCGGGCAGCCACAGCTTGCGCCGGCCGTCGCCGGTGGCGACGAACGTGCGCCGCCGGTTGCGCAGCAGGAACCATCCGCTGCGGAAGCCGGGGATGGAGAATCCGTTGGTTTTCAGGGTCGGCTGGAGTTCGGTGTGTTCGTCCAGGTCGACGACCCGTGCCTGGTCGAGCTTCATCTCCGCTACCGGCATGCGGTGGCGATAGAAGCTGGAGCGCACGTCCAGCGCGTCGCCCGCCACGGTGAGCGACTGGCGGCGCATGGCCCACGACAGCCCGCCCCACAGCGCGGCACACGCCACAGCCACGCCCGCGATTACCGCGGCGACGGTCAGCGGGGCGCTGCCGCCGAGCAGCGCCATCGAGGAGCCGCCCAGCAAGGATGCTCCCATCGCCACCACGGTGGTGGCCACCGGCAACGCGAACGCCAGCGCGAACAGCCAGAAGCGGGTACGGCTGGCGGGCGGGGTGAGGCGGAGGCCGGCATCCGAGGTGCGTGGCTCCATCACGGAACTCCGTTGGGTGCAGGTGTGCGGGGGCATTCGCGCGTCGCGGGCCTTGGCGCCGGCTCAGCGCAGCGCCAGGGCCAAGCCTGCGAACAGCGCGCACGCCGAGCCGATCGCGAGGGCCCTGGCGACGGTACGGCCGCGGGCGCCGGAACGGCGTTCGAGCAGATGGACGATGTGCAGCATGGCGGCCTCCTCAGGCTTCGCGCTTGAAGACCGCCAGCAGGGCGGCCATCGGCGACGGCGACACGATCTGGACCAGTTCCCAGCCCAGCTGGCCCTGGCGCACGAGCGCTTCCTGCAGCACGTCCTGCTTGAACGAGCCCATCAGGCTCGGTTTGATCTCGACCACCTGGTACTGCCAGCGAGTGCTCATTCTTCCGTCTCCGCTGCGTCGCCGGGCCTGGGCAGCCGGCCTGCCTTGCGCAGTGCGTCGCGCAGCACGTATTCGATCTGCGCGTTGAGGCTGCGCAATTCGTCGTCGGCCCAGCGCTGCGCCGCCGCCAGCACGTCGGCGTTGATCCGCAGCGGATAGGCCTTCTTCTCCGCCATCGCTACCGCTCCCGGCCGCCGCGCCGCAGGTGCAGGACCATCGACACCACCAGCGCATTGACCGCCAGCACCATCGCCACGACCACCGCGGTCCCGGCGGCCCGGTCGCCGCCGGTGAAGTACAGCCCGGTCGCGCCGGCCAGGATGGACAGGGCGATCAGCGCCCAGCGCAGGGCGGTGCCGCGGGCGTGCGCGTCGTCGGCGCGGGCGTACCACGCGGCGATGACCAGCGCGGGCATGCCCGTCAGCGCGATGACCAGTGGCACGAGCGCCTCCATCCGCGGCCTCAGTACAGCGAGCCGGCGTTGAGCACGGGCTGCATGCCGCGCTCGCCGCAGAGCACCACCAGCAGGTTGCTGACCATCTGCGCCTTGCGCTCTTCGTCCAGGGATACGACCTGGTTCTTCTGCAGCTCGGCCAGCGCCATCTCGACCATCCCCACCGCGCCGGCCACGATCCGCGTGCGCGCGGCGATCACCGCGTTGGCCTGCTGCCGCTGCAGCATCACCTGGGCGATTTCCGGGGCGTAGGCGAGGTGGCTGATCCGAGCCTCGATCACCTCCACGCCGGCCGTGCCCAGCCGCTCGGCGATCTGCGCCTGCAGGTGGTCGGAGATCTCCTGGGGATGGCTGCGCAACGCGGTCTGGCCGTCGTCGTGCTGGTCGTACGGGTAGCTGGACGCCATCGCCCGCAGCGCCGACTCGGACTGGATGTGGACGAAGCTCTCGTAGTCGTCGACGTTGAACACCGCCTCCGACGCGTCCACCACCTGCCACACGATCACCGCGGCGATCTCGATCGGGCTGCCGTCCAGGTCGTTGACCTTGAGCTTGCCGCTCTCGAAGTTGCGCACGCGCTGGCTGACCTTGCGCTTGGAATAGAAGGGGTTGTTCCAGCGCAGGCCGGCTTCCTTGACCGTGCCGACGTACTTGCCGAACAGGCTCAGCACCGCGGCCTGGTTGGGCTGGATCGAATACAGGCCGCTGAGCAGCAGCAGGACGGCCACGCCCAGCGCGAACGAGCCGAGCAGGGCAAGCGGCCCGCCGTCGGCTTTGACCGCGACGATGCCGGTGAAGAACAGCCAAGCGGTCGCCACGCTGGCGAGCAGGGCCGCGATGAGGACGGGAATGCCGGGAAGGGAACGGATCGGAAGCTCTTTCATGGCGGGGTCTCCAGGTTCGCCGCCAGTAGATATCAATTTGATATCAGATGTCAAACGGCTGGCCGGCGCGCCTCACCGGGCGGTCCGGGCGCCGCCGCTACACTGTGCGCCCCCAAACTGGTGCGCCCCTCGACATGGTCCGGATCGGAACCCCCAACTCCCCCCACGCCACCCGGGTCCTGCTGCTGGGGTCCGGTGAACTGGGCAAGGAGGTGGCCATCGAGCTGCAGCGGCTGGGCGTGGAGGTGATCGCCGCCGACCGCTACGCCGACGCGCCGGCCATGCAGGTCGCCCACCGCAGCCACGTGCTGGACATGCTGGACACGTTCGCCCTGCGCGAGCTGATCGCGCACGAGAAACCGGACCTGATCGTCCCGGAGATCGAGGCGATCCACACCGAGACCCTCGTCCAGCTGGAGAACGACCACGGGCAGAAGGTGATCCCGACCGCCCGCGCCGCGCGCCTGACCATGGACCGCGAGGGCATCCGCCGGCTGGCGGCCGAAGCGCTGGGCCTGCCGACCTCGCCGTACCGGTTCGTCGACACCTACGAGGAGTACCGCGCCGCGATCGCGCTGGTCGGCCTGCCGTGCGTGGTCAAGCCGGTGATGTCGTCCTCGGGCAAGGGCCAGAGCACGGTGCGCGCGGATACCGAGATCGACGCGGCCTGGGAATACGCGCAGACCGGCGGCCGCGCCGGCGCCGGCCGCTGCATCGTCGAGGGCTTCGTCGATTTCGACTACGAGATCACCCTGCTCACCGTGCGCCATGCCGGCGGCACTTCGTTCTGCGAGCCGATCGGCCACCTGCAGCGCGACGGCGACTACCGCGAGAGCTGGCAGCCGCAACCGATGTCGCCGCTGGCATTGCAGCGCTCGCAGGCCATCGCCCGCGCGATCACCGACGACCTGGGCGGCTGGGGCGTGTTCGGCGTGGAGCTGTTCGTCAAGGGCGACGAGGTCTGGTTCTCGGAGGTCTCCCCGCGGCCGCACGACACCGGCCTGGTCACGCTGGTCTCGCAGGAGCTGAGCGAGTTCGCCCTGCATGCGCGCGCCATCCTCGGCCTTCCGGTCGGTGCGGCCGAGGGCGGGACGATCCGCCAGAACGGTCCGTCGGCGTCGTGCGCGTTGCTCGCGCATGGCCACGGGGTGCCGGTGTTCTCGAACATCGAAGCCACGCTGCAGGCGCCGGACACCGCGCTGCGGCTGTTCGGCAAGCCGCGCGTGGAGGGCCATCGCCGGGTCGGCGTGACCCTGGCGCGGAGTGGCGATATCGACGGCGCCCGCGCGGTCGCTCGCCAAGCGGCCGAAGCGATCGGGATCGAACTGCGGGTCGACTGACCCGCACGCCGCGCGCGTTACAGCGCCAGGTCGACCCAGACCAGGTGGTGGTCGCTGCCGTCGGCGATGGCGGCGGCGGGGTCGTTCGAGGCGGGCCAGAACACGCCGCTGCCGCGCAGCTCGAAGCCGGTCGACGGCAGCACGTAGTCCAGGCGCATGGCGCCGGCCCGGGGGCCGAAATCGCCGGTGACGTGCTCCGGCGCGCCGCGCCGCAGCAGGCCCTTGGCCGCATAGGCGCGCGCGGTTTCCGCGCCGCCTTCGGAGCGGGGCGTGGCCATGCGCAGCACGCGCGGATGCTCGAGCAGCCCGAGGATCGCCTCGTGGCGGCCATCGCCATCGACCGGGTCGTTGTTGAGGTCGCCGGCGATGACGAAGCGCGCGCTGGCCGGCAGGCCGCCGCAGCGGCCCGCGTCGTCGCACAGCCACGCCTGCGCTTCCGGCGACAGGTACGCCTCCCATAGCCGGATCTCGTCCGCATTGCGCGCACCGTTGCGGTCCTCCGGCCCGTCGAAGACCGGCGGGGTCGGATGCGATCCAAGGAAATGCACGGTGCCGCCGGGCGTGCGCACGGGCACGTCCCAGTGCGACTTGGACGACAGGCGCAGCTGCGCCCAGGTCGCGTCGTCGTGCCAGGGCTGGCCGGTCTTCGGGTCGAGCGGGCGCCTCGCCCCGGGCATCGACGCCCAGCGCAACAGGCGGAAGCTGCGCACCGCGCCGGTATCGATCGGGTGCTTCGACAGCACCAGCATCCCGTACTGGCCAGGGTGCAAGCCGTAGCCCCAGGCGTCGTTGCCGCGGTCGCGATCCGTGCCCGCGTTGCCGGCGGCCGCGGCACCCGCGGCGCCGACGGTGCCGTTGCGGTCCAGGTCCAGGCCGCTGGGCACGCCGGTGTTCACCTCGGCGAAATAGCGGTACGGATAGTGCAGCGCCGCGCCGCCGCCGGGCTGCGGTTGTTCGAGGTAGCGGCGCTGGAACAGGTCGGCGGCCCGGCCGCCGGCGTCGTAGTCGAACTCGTTGAGCAGCACCAGGTCCGGGCGCACCTGCTGCAGCACCGCGGCGATCTTGCGTGCGCCGGGGTCGCCGGCCTCGAGCCGGCGCACCAGCCCGCCGGCGGTATCGTCGTAGAGCGAGGTGTTGTACGTGGCCACGCGCAGCGTGGTGGGCGTGGGCGCGCGCGCGCCGTCAGCGGAGGTGCCGGCGCAGGCGGAAAGCATCAGGACGAGCCCGGGGAGGGGGAGGCGGAAGAAGGCATGCATGCGCGGATTCTGGCACGCGCCGGTGACATCGCCGCGTCCGGGCCGGTCGTGGCATGGCCGGGTTCAGGCGGTGAACGGGCGCCAGCGGCGGCCGTCGAACGCCTCCAGCGGCCGGAAGCGGCGCTTGTAGTCCATCTTGCCGTGGCCTTCGATCCAGTAGCCCAGGTAGAGGTGCTCGAGGCCCTCGCGCTGCGCCCATTCGACCTGGCGCAGGATCGCCAGCGTTCCCGGGCTGCGTGCCGCCAGGTCGGGGTCGTAGAACGTGTACACCGCCGACAGTCCGCGGCCGACGCGATCGGTGACCGCCACCGCCAGCAGCCGGCCCGGTCCCCGCTCCGCGCCCAGGCGCAGCTCGACGAAGCGCGTGTCCGACCAGCTGCCCACCAGGAACTGGTCGAATTCGGCGGTGCCGTGCCCGTCCATGCCGCCGTCCCGATGGCGCGCGCCGAGGTAGCGCTGGTACAGCTCGAAGTGCTCGCCGGTGCGCCGCGCCGGGGCGATCCGCGTCTGCACGTCGGCATTGCGCGCCAGGCAGCGGCGCTGGCTGCGGTCCGGTGCGAACGCCGCCACCGGGATGCGCACGGCCACGCAGGCGCGGCAGTGCGCGCAATGCGGCCGGTACACCAGGTCGCCTGAGCGGCGGAATCCCCAGTCCAGCGCCTGCGGGTAGATCTGCGGCAGGCGCGGATCGCGCGGATCCAGGACCAGGTCGCGGGCGCTGCGCTCGGGCCAGTAGCCGCACGCGTGGCCACCGGTCTGGAACAGGCGCAGGTCGTCGGTGGGGGAGGAATCGTGGCCCATGGTCGCGGCATCGACGGTTGCCGGCAGCATACTCCGGCCGCTTCCACGGGCGGTGGGCGCCCGGCCGCCGGCTGAACGGCGCGGTGCCGGCGTCAACGCCGGCCGGGCTCCGGCGTTCTCCCTGTCGTGGCCATCACGTCCACGACCTACTGGAGAATCGCGTGAACAAGACCCCCACCCTGATCGCCGCCGCGCTGCTGGCCGTGACCGCCGGGGCCGCCGTGGCGCAGACCGCCGGCACCACCGGCGCGTCGCCGCCGCGCAAGGCGCTCGATGCCAACAACGACGGTGTCGTCGACCGTGCCGAGGCGGCGGCGCATCCGCGCCTGGCCGGGAAGTTCGACAGCCTCGACGCGAACAAGGACGGCAAGCTCGATCGCGGCGAGATGCCGCGCAAGCACGGGCGCGGCGGCCGCGACGGCCATCCGTTCGCCGACCTCGATACCGACGGGGACGGCCGGATCAGCAAGGCCGAGGCAGCGGCGAAGCCCGAGTTCGCGGGGCGTTTCGCCGAGCTCGATGCGAACAGCGACGGATTCGTCGACAAGGCCGATCGCGAACTGGCCAGCCGGCAGCGCCGCGACCAGTGGTTCCAGCAAGCCGACAGCAACAAGGACGGCAGCCTGAGCAAGGCCGAGTACGACGCGGCGCATGCCAGGCGTGGCGCCGAGGGTCGCCGGCACGGCGGCGGGGGGCGCGGGCAGGCCCCGGACGCGGCGCGCAAGTAATGCAATGAGGTGGCGCGGCGGAGCGCTGGCCACGCCGGCGCTCCGCCCCTGCGCCGCGCGGCGGAAGAAGCGCGGTCAGCCGCCCGGCGGTGGCGTGATCCGCACGCGGACTTCCTCGTCCTCGCCGGCCTCTTCAGGTTCCTGGGCCGCCGGGGTGGCCGGCGTCGCGGCAGGGGCCGGCGCGACCTGCGGCACGGCCGGTGCGGGGTGGCGTCGCAGCCAGATGAACACCGCCACCGCCGCGATCAGCAGCAGCAGGCCCACGCGCACGCGCCAGGCCCAGCGCTTGCCGCCGTCCTCGAAGCGCGAAGGCAGCGGTTCGGTCGCTGGCTGCGGCAGGCCCGAGTAGGAGCGCGTGGTCGCCAGCAGGCCGGCCTCGCGCAGCAGTTCGCGCGCGCGCGGCTGGTCCTCGGGGATCCGCACCCACACCGCCGGCTGCTGGTTGGCCGGCGCGGGCTCGGAGTAGCTGAACTGCCCGCGGCGCTTGCCGCGGTAGGAACGCGGCTGGCTGATGTGCACCGGGATGCCCGCGTTCTCGAGCAGGCGGGCCACGCCTTCCACGGTTTCCAGTCGCTGGCTGGTGAAGATCTGGCGCATGGTTCAGTCCTTCGCCGGGACCAGGCGCGCGCTGCCCGGATCGGGCACGACCCGGATCAGGCCTTCCTGCGCGGTGCTGGCGACCAGCCGGCCCTGGCGGTCGAAGACCTGGCCGCGGGCGAGCCCGCGCGAGCCCTCGGTGCTCGGGCTGTCGAGCGAATACAGCAGCCATTCGTCGGCGCGGAACGGGCGGTGGAACCACAGCGCGTGGTCGAGCGAGGCCATCTGCACGTTCGGGGTGTAGTAGCTGATCCCGTGCGGGAAGGTCGCCGTGCCGAGCAGGTGGAAATCCGAGGCGTAGGCCAGCAGCGCCTGGTGCAGTTCGGTCGGGATCTGGCCCACGTTCTCGCGCAGCCGGAACCAGACCTGCTGGTAGGGCGGACGCTTGGGCGGATTGAGCTCGTCGCGCGGGTACACGTGGCGGAACTCGAACGGGCCACCGCGCGACAGCCAGCGCTGGACCTTGGTCGGCAGCGTCGCCATCACCTCCGCCGGCACCGGCGGCGCCGGGGCGATGTCCTCCGGCTGCGGCACTTCCGGCATCTTCAGCTGGTGCTCCGCGCCGGGTTCCTCGTCCTGGAACGAGGCCGCGCAGAAGAAGATCACCTTGCCGTGCTGGATCGCGGTGATCCGCCGCACCGAGAAGCTGCCGCCGTCGCGGGTGCGGTCGACGTCGTAGACGATCGGATGCTCGATGTCGCCTGCGCGCAGGAAGTACGCGTGCAGCGAATGGGCATGCCGGCCGTTGTCGATGGTCGCCTGGGCCGCGGCCAGCGCCTGACCCAGCACCTGCCCGCCGAACACATATTTCGTGCCGATGTCGCGGCTCTGCCCACGGAACAGGTTGTCCTCCAGCCGCTCCAGCGCGAGCAGCTCGATCAGTTCGGAAACCACGGGGCCGAGGGCGGGGGGCAAGGGAGCAGCCTGCTGCGGGAAAGAAGGCGATTATAGCGGCGCCACATGGCCCGCCCGTGCCCCGGGAACGCGGTGCAATGGCGGCGGGCGATGCGGTTCAGCCGGCGGCATCGGCCGGGGCGCGCCTGCATCCGGGCGTCGCCTCCGGCTGCAGCGCTACCGCGGCAGCCGCTGCAGCGGGACGCTGGCCAGCACCCGGGTCCAGGGGAACCGGGGGCCGGGATCGCGCTTGCGGGACACCTGCACGGCCGGATCGTCGCTGGCGGGGACCTGGTCGCGGTCCAGGTCCTCGTGCCCGGCGACGTGGCGCAGTGCCGGCAGGCGTGCGGCCAGGTCCTGCAGCAACGCCACCAGCGCATCGACCTGCGCGTCCGGATAGGCCTCGTCCATCGCCTGGTGGCGCGAATCCAGCCAGTGCGGCCAGCGGCCGGTGTTGACCAGTTCGATCCCGATCGCGCGCGGGTTCCAGCCGCGCACGTGGTGGGCGATGCGGTCCTCGGGCACGTAGCGCAGCACGGTGCCGTCGCGGTCGATGTAGTAGTGGCCGCTGTTGCCGGTCCCGCTGTCGTAGAGCACGCGCTCGCCGTACCCGCGCGCGGTGGCCAGGTCGGGCAGTTCGGTGCAATGGATGACGACCACATCGACCTGCTCGAGCGGGCGCTGCCCGAGCTGCTCCACGTAAGGCAACGGCTGGTCGACGATGGCGGGCGCGGCGGCGGTCATGGGGCGGGATGCTAGCATTCGCGCATGCCCGCTTTTTCTTCCTCGCGACCCGCTCCGGACAGCCCGCTCGGGCGCCTGATGGCGACCTTGCCGCGCAGCGGTCGGGTCGAATGGATCGGCCTGCGCCCGGCGCGCGAACAGGCGATGGTCGCGGTGGCCGAGGTGGAGGCCAAGGGCGGTGGCGGACTGCGCGGCGACCGCTACAAGGGCCGCAACGGCGAACGCGGCGTGACCCTGATCCAGGCCGAGCACCTGCCGGTGATCGCGGCGCTGGCCGGGCTCGAGGCGATCGCGCCGGCGACCCTGCGCCGCAACCTGGTGGTGTCCGGCATTCCCCTCGTCGCCCTGAAGGGCAGGCGTTTCCGGATCGGCGAGCTGGTGCTCGAGGGGACCGAGTCCTGCGATCCATGCTCGCGCATGGAGGCCGCGCTCGGGCCGGGCGGCTTCAACGCGATGCGCGGCCATGGCGGACTGTGCGCGCGCATCGTCGAGGGCGGCACGGTGCGCGTGGGCGACGCGGTGGCGGCACTGTGAGCCGCGGCCACTGCATCCTCTCGCACGGATTCGAGAGCGGACCGGACGCGACCAAGGTCACCGCCCTGGCCGAAGCCGCCGAACGCCTGGGCTGGACCACCGAGCGCCCGGATTACACCGACCTGGACGCGCGCGTGGAGGTCAGCCGGGTCGGCGACGTCCCCGCGCGGCTGCAGCGGCTGGTCGACCTGGCCACCGCCGCGGTCTCGCGCGGTGGTCCGGTGGTGCTGGGTGGCTCGAGCCTGGGGGCCTACGTCTCCGCCATCGCCTCGCTGCAAGTGCCGACCCGCGCCCTGTTCCTGATGGTGCCGCCGCTGGGCATGGGACCGATGCCGGCGCTGGACGCCGCGCCGGTGCCGCTGTCGGTGGTGCATGCCTGGCACGACGAGCTCATCCCGGCGGCCGGGGTGATCGAATGGGCGCGCACCCGTTCGGCACGGTTGCTGCTGCTCGACGACGGCCATCGGCTCGCCGCGCACGTGGACGCGACCGCGCGCGCCTTCGCCGAACTGCTCGAATCGCTGCCGCGCTGACGCGCCCGCGGGTCGCGGCCGGTTCAGCCGGGCGCGCATGCCCCGGGTTAGCATGTCCGCCCGATGTTCCCGCTGGAGGATGCGCACGATGCGCCAGTGATGCCGCCGTCTTCGACGGCCCGAGTCTCCGCCGCCCCAGTGGCCGGCCGGAGTGCCATGGCATCACACCGGAGCACGCATGTCGCATCCCTCCCTGGCGCTGGAAGGCGTCACCCAGGTCCTGGCCGACGGCCGGGTCCTGTTCTCCGACCTCCATGAACGCTTCGACCTGCGGCCGACCGCACTGGTCGGGCGCAACGGCGTGGGCAAGAGCCTGCTCGCCGCGATCCTGGCCGGCCGCCTCGCCCCGACCGCGGGCCGTAGCGTGCGCGAAGGGCGCGTGCACTACCTGCCGCAGCAGGTGGTGCCGTCGCCGACGGACAGCATCGGCGGCCTCGCCGGCCTCGGCCCGGTGCTGGCGGCGCTGGCGCGGATCGAGTCCGGCAGCTGCGATCCCGCCGATTTCGAGCGGGTGGGCGAACGCTGGAACCTGCGCGGGGAACTGCAGGACGCGTTGCGCGACGAAGGCCTCGCCGGCCTCGCACCGGAGACGCCGGCCGCGCGGCTGAGCGGCGGCGAGGCGATGCGCGTGGCGCTGGCTGGCGCGTGGCTGTCCGGTGCCGATTTCCTGGTGCTCGACGAACCCGGCAACCACCTCGACCGCGGCGCGCGCGAACGCCTGCGCGCGCGGCTGCGCGACTGGCCGGGCGGCCTGCTGCTGGTCAGCCACGACCGTGCGCTGCTGCGCGGGATGGAGCGCATCGTCGAGCTGACGGCCGACGGCCTGGCCAGCCATGGCGACGGTTACGCGGCCTACCTGGACAGCCGCCAGCGCGAGGCGGACGCCGCCCAGCGGCAGCTCGCCCACGCGCGCGCCGACCGCGCCCGCCAGCGCCGCGAAGCCGTCGTCCTGCACGAGCGCGAGCAGCGCCGGCAGTCGCGCGACCGCCAGCAGCGCCGCGACGCCAACCAGGCCGCGATCCTGCTCGACCGCCAGCGCGAGCGCAGCGAGCAGTCCGCCGGGCGGCGCGCGCTGCTGCGCCGGCAGGCCGAAGCGCAGGCCGGGCAGCAGGTGCGCGAGGCGGCGGCGCGGGTCGCCGATGCGGCGCCGGTGGCGATGTTCGCGCCGGCCCCGGCCAGCACGGCGCAGCGGCGCGTGGCGGTACTGGACGAGGTGGAGTTGCCGTTCGCCGCCCGCGGAACGCCCCCGCTGTCGCTGTCGATCGGTGGCGCGCACAGGATCGGCGTGGTCGGCGACAACGGCTGCGGCAAGTCGACCCTGCTGCGGCTGCTCGCCGGCGTGCTCGAACCGCTGGCCGGCCGCTGCGACGTGCACGTGCCCGTGGCACTCCTCGACCAGACCCTGTCGGGCCTGCCGCCGCAGGCCAGCGCGCTGGACAGCCTGCGCGCCGCCGCCCCTGGCATGTCCGAGGCGGACCGGCGCCTGCGCCTGGCGCTGCTCGGCCTGGATGCGGCGCGGATCGCGGTTCCGGCCGGCATGCTCAGTGGCGGCGAGCGGCTCAAGGCCGCGCTGGCCTGCGTGCTCTACGCGGCCGAGCCGCCGCAGCTGTTGCTGCTCGACGAGCCGGACAACCATCTCGACCTGGACTCGAAAGCGGCGCTGGAACGGATGCTGCTCGATTACCCGGGCGCGTTGCTGGTGGTCTCGCACGACGATGCGTTCCTCGACGGGCTGGCGCTGGGCGCGCGCCTGGAGGCCGGACGCGCGGGCTGGCAGCTGACGCCGTGGTGACCGTGGACGGGGCCGGGCTGGCGTTGCCCGTCCCGATGCCCGACCATTCCCGCCCAAACCAGTCCCGCTCATCCGGCGTGCCCGTGCATCCCGGTGACGGCCGCCGCCGGCGGACCGGCCGGCATGTCCGCGCGCCGGCCGCACGCCCCCTCCGTGGACCTCCCCATGAAGTTTTTCGTCTCCTGCGCCAAGGGCCTGGAATACCTGCTCGCCGACGAGCTGGTGGCACTGGGCGCGGCGAAGGCCACCGCCACGGTCGCCGGCGCCAACGCCGAGGGCACCCTGGACGATGCGCAGCGCGCGGTGCTGTGGTCGCGCCTGGCCAGCCGCGTGCTGTGGCCGCTGGCCGAGTACGACTGCCCGGACGAGCAGGCGCTGTACGACGGCGCCGCGTCGCTGCCGTGGCACGAGCACCTGCGCGAAGGCGACACCGTGGCCGTCGATGCGCACGTGTCCGGCGAGGCGATCACCCACGCGCGTTTCGCCGCGCAACGCATCAAGGACGCGGTGGTCGACGTGTTCCGCGCGCAAGGCCTCGAGCGGCCGTCTGTGGACGTGGACTCGCCGGGCCTGCGCCTGAACCTGTCGCTGCGCAAGGGCCGGGCGACGCTGTCGGTGGATCTCGGCGGCGGCCCGCTGCATCGCCGGGGCTGGCGCGCCTCGGCGCACGAGGCGCCACTGAAGGAGAACCTGGCCGCGGCGATGCTGCTGCGCGGTAGCTGGCCGAACCTGTACGCCGAAGGCGGTGCACTGCTGGACCCGATGTGCGGCAGCGGCACGCTGCTGATCGAAGGCGCGTTGATGGTCGCGGAGGTCGCGCCCGGCCTCGGCCGGATGCAGGCACTGCCCGCGGCGGATGCGGCCCCGCCCGGAGCGGCACCCGCCACGACCAACCCGTGGGACGCGGCGATGGCCACGCGTGCACCGGCCATGCCGGCGACGCCGCCACCGGTCGCCGTGCCCACCCGCTGGACCGGTTTCGACACCGCCGCCTGGGCCACCCGGGTCGCCGAGGCGCGTGCCCGCGCCCAGTCCGGCCTGGCCGCGCTGCGTCCGGTCTTCCATGGCAGCGACTTCGATCCGCAGGCGATCGCCGCCGCGCGCGCCAATGCCCAGGCAGCCGGCGTGGCCGGCGCGATCGTGTTCGAGGTGCGCGACATCGACGCCTTGCCGGTGCGGCCGGAACCGCGAGGCCTGGTGGCGTGCAATCCACCCTACGATCGCCGCCTGGCCGCGGATGGTGCGCTGTACCGGCGCCTGGGCCAGGCGCTGCAGCGGGCAGTACCGGAGTGGCGCGCCAGCCTGCTGTGCGGCGACGCCGACCTGGCCCATGCCACCGGCCTGCGCGCGGCGAAGAAGTACCAGCTGTTCAACGGGGCGCTGGAATGCGCGCTGATCGTCTGCGACCCGGTCCGCCCGCCGCAGCGCGACGCCGCGCCGCGGCCGCTGTCCGAAGGCGCGCAGATGGTCGCCAACCGGCTGCAGCGCAACCTGCGCAAGCTGAAGAACTGGCGCAGCGGCGAGGGCGTGACCTGCTTCCGTGCCTACGACGCCGACATCCCCGAGTACGCCGCGGCGATCGACGTCTACGCCGAGGACGGCGGCGAGCAGCGCAGCTTCCTGCACGTGCAGGAGTACGCGCCGCCGGCCGAGATCCCCGACGCCGACGTGCGCCGCCGCCGCAACGAACTGCTCGCCGCCGCGCGCGAGACCTTCGCCGTGCCGCCGGAGCGGCTGGCGCTGAAGACCCGTGAGCGCGGCAAGGGCGGCTCCAAGTACGGCAAGTACGACCAGCAGGGCGAGCGCTTCGTGGTGCGCGAGAACGGCGCGCGGCTGTGGGTGAACCTGTTCGACTACCTGGACAGCGGCCTGTTCCTCGACCACCGCCCGCTGCGCCGGCGCATGGCCCGGGAAGCGAAGGGCCGGCGCTTCCTCAACCTGTTCTGCTACACCGGCGTGGCCAGCGTGCAGGCGGCGGTGGCCGGCGCGGCCAGCACCACCAGCGTCGACCTGTCCGCCACCTACCTGCAGTGGTGCGCGGACAACCTCGCGCTCAACGGCATGGCCGGCGCGGCGCACCAGCTGGTGCAGGCCGACGCGCTGGCGTGGCTGGAAGCCGAGCGCGGGAAGTACGACGTGATCTTCTGCGACCCGCCGACCTTCTCCAACTCCGCCCGTGCCGACGACTTCGACGTGCAGCGCGAGCACGTGCGCCTGCTGCGGCTGGCCTCGGCGCGGCTGGCGCAGGGCGGGGCGCTGTACTTCTCCAACAACTTCCGCCGCTTCCGCCTGGACGCCGACGCGGTGGCGCAGTTCGCCGACTGCGAGGAGATCAGCGCTTCGACCATCCCGCCGGACTTCGCGCGCAACGCGCGCATCCACCGCGCCTGGCGGCTGGCCGCGGGCTAGCCCGGCCCGGCCAGCGGCGCGGTGCCGGCGTCCGCCGGTGCGTCCCCGTTCCAGGCCTGGAAGGCCTGCAGCGCGCGCGCCGCCAGTGGACGGCTGTACAGGGAGCCCTGCGCCAGGGGAATGCCCGCCGCGCGCAGCACCTGCTCCTGCGCCGGCGTCTCCACGCCTTCGGCGATCACCTGCAGGTCGGTGGCCGACAGCAGCGCCGACAATCCCGCCAGCCACTCCGGCAGCGGTCGAGCGCCGTCGATCTCCGCCACCCGCTGGCGGTCGATCTTGATCACATGGAAGGTGCAGCGCGAAAGGATCGCGAGGTTGGCGCTGTCCAGCGTCACGTCGTCCAGCGCGAAGCGCACGCCGTTGCGCGCGGCCGCCTGCATCTCCGCCATGCCCATGCTGTCGGGAATGCCGCGCTCGGTGATCTCGAGGATCAGCTGCTCGCGCAGGACGCGGTAGTACCCGGTCTTCTGCGCGGCATAGGCGATGCCGCCCCGGCCCAGCAGCGCCGGCGGCACGTTGATGCTCATGAACAGCTGCGGGCGCTCGGCCAGCCAGGGCCCGAGCTCGCGCGCGGCGGTCTCGATCGCGAAATAGGTGAGCAGCCCGCCGAGCGCGCTCTCCTCGGCGACCGGGATGAACTCGCCGGGCCCGATCATCCGCCCCAGCCGCCGCCAGCGCAGCAACGCCTCGCAGCCGGTGCAGCGGCCGTCGGCCAGCGACACGATCGGCTGGTATTCGAGGAAGAATTCCCCGCGGTCCAGGCCTGCCTGGATGTCTGCCGGAGTGACCATGGATCCTCCTGCTGCCGGATCCAGAATAACAGGGGACGCGGCACGCGCCGCGTCCCCGCGGGTCAGTCCCCGACCAGCAGGACGAACGGCCCGAGCTGGGAGTTCATCAGCAGGGCCAGGCTGCGCTCGCGGTCGGCCAGCAGCGTGGCGGCCGGGGTCGACAGGCCGGGCGGGAACGCACGGTACTGCACGTCGTCCGGCAGCACGTTGCGCACCACATACCCCATCAGCACGTTGACGATCTCGCCCAGGCCGTCGAGCGCCAGCGCATCGTCGCAGCGCTCCGGTCCGATCTTCAGGAACGCGCAGGCCATCGCCCGCATGGTGTCCAGGTTGCAGGCCATGCCGATGAACATCGGCTGCTCGCCGTCGATCCGCACGTGGGCCACGTGCGGGAACAGGTCCATGTCCTCCACCCCCAGCACCCCGGCGGCCTGGCACTGGCCGTCGAGCATGCGCGGGAACAGGCGCCCGCACAGCTGGATCGCGCCGTTGGCCAGTTCGGCCAGCGCATGGTCGGCCACGCCGACGGCCAGCGCATGGTTGGCCGCGTCCTGGTCGGCGCGGTGCGCGGCCAGTTCCGCTTCCAGCCGCGCCGGCTCGATGACGCCCTGTTCGAGCAGCACCTGCCCGAACAGCTTGCGCCCGGCCTTCTGCGCCGCCAGCAGGGTGTCCACCTGGGCCGCGTCGAGCAGGCCCATCTCCAGCGCGATGTCGCCGAAGCGGCGGTCGTCGGCGCGCTGGCGGTCGTTGATGCGGCGCGCCTGCGCCTCGGTCAGCAGGCCATGGCGCACGGCCAGCTCGCCCAGCAGCGGGTTGGAGGCGCGCTGCGCCTCGATCGCCGCCAGCAGCTGCTGGGGCGTGATCACGCCACGCTCCATCAGGAACTGGCCCAGGAATTTCACAGCCATCGGTTATCCCCTCAGCATTGTCCGGATGATACCCGCCGGTCAGGCGAGCGCGTCACGCAGCACGCGCTCCATCGCCTCGGGGTCGATGGGCTTCTGCAGGTAGGAGAGGGCGCCCAGGCGCAGGCACTCCTCGATGTCGCTCTGCGCGCCGAGCGAGCTGAGGATCACCACGCGCGCCTTCGGGTCGGCCTCAAGGATCCGCGCCAGCGCCTGGCGGCCGTCGCATTCGGGCATCACCAGGTCCAGCAGGACCAGGTCCGGCTTGAGCGCCTGGTACTGGGCCACGGCCTCTAGGCCGTTGCCGGCCTCGCCGGCCACCTGGAAGCCGGCCTCCTCGAGCTGGCCGCTGGCCAGCATGCGCAGGGCGCGCGAATCGTCGCAAAGCAGCACGGTCGGGCGTGCGGTCATGTCGTATCCCCTGTTCTACGGTGGCCGCAGGAGCGGTCGTCTATCGCATAGCGGCCGGGGCGGCCGGTGCTTGAGGACAATCGATGCTGCGTTGCGGCAGGGTGGTCAGGCCGGGCCGCGTTCCAGCAGCACGATCAGCGCGTGCAGGCCGAGGCCGATCAGGCCGCCGACCAGGGTGCCGTTGAAGCGGATGTACTGCAGGTCGCGGCCCACGCTCAGCTCCAGCTGCTCGACCAGGTGGCGTTCGTCCCAGGCCTTGACCGTCTGCGCGATGTAGTCGGTGACGCCGCCGCGCAGGCGCTGGGCCAGCTTCTCCGCGCCGCCGAGGACGTGCTGGTTGATCGCCTCGCGCAGCGCCCCGTCGCGCGCGAGCGCGCCGCCGAGCCCGGCCAGCGAGCGTTCCAGGTGGCGGGCGAGTACGCCGTCCCCGCGTTCCAGGTCGCGGCGCAGGCTGGCGTGGACCTGGTCCCACAGGCCGCGCACGTATTCCTGCACGCTTTCATGGCCGATCAGGTTCTGCTTGATCGCCTCGACCCGCCCGGCCAGCGCCGGGTCCTCGCGCAGGCGCTGCACGTAGGCCTGCAGCCAGTCCTCGTAGTCGCGGCGCAGCGGATGGTCGGCGCGCGACAGGATCTCGTTGAGCTCGTCGAGCATGGCCCGGGCAATGCGGTCGGCGAGGCTGTCGGCGATGCCTTCGACAGGCTTGACGAAATCCACCGTCCCCACCAGGCGCGGCCATTCCTTGCGCGCGTGCTTGACCAGCAGGCCGGACGCGCGCTGCTTGACCGCCTCGTCGTCCAGGTAGCGGGCCAGGCGCTTGAGCGCCTCGTCCAGCAGCGCCTGGTGGCGGCCGTCGGCGGTGAGCAGGCCGAGCACGTCGCCGGCGGTGGCGGCGGCGTTCCAGCCGCGCAGGCGGGCGGTGACGAAGGCCTGGATGGCCTCGCGCACCGCGCGCTCGTCCAGCAGGTCCAGCGCCTGCAGCGCCCAGCCCCGTGCGAGCCCGGCGAGCCTGTGCGACTGCTCCGGCCGCGACAGCCATTCGCCGAGCTTCGCCGCCGGATCGAACACTTCCAGCCGCGCCAGCAGCGTCTGCGGCTCCAGGAAGTGGTCGCGCACGAACGCGGCCAGGCTGTCGGCGATGCGCGCCTTGCTGCGCGGGACGATGGCGGTGTGCGGGATCGGCAGGCCGAGCGGGTGGCGGAACAGCGCGACCACCGCGAACCAGTCGGCCAGCGCGCCGACCGTGGCCGCCTCGCAGAATGCCGAGACCCAGGCCCACACGCCTTCGTTGCCCATCGCGTGGCTGAGCACGAAGCCGGCCAGCATCGCCAGCAGCATCGCCAGGGCGATGGCCTTCATGCGGCGCAGCTGCGCGCGGCGCGGATCGTCGGTCATGCCTCTCCCGTGCGGATCGGACGGCGGGGGCGCAGTGTAGCCATCGCGGCGTGCAGGCCGCATCGCGGCCGGGGCCGGCGCCTCAGCGCATCGTCGGCATCGTGAACTCGGCGCCGGCCGCGCCGTCCGGCCAGCGCGCCGTCACGGTCTTCAGCCGGGTGTAGAAGCGCACGCCGTCCGGGCCATGCATGTGCAGCGGGCCGAACAGCGACCGTTTCCAGCCGCCGAAGCTGTGGAAGGCCATCGGCACCGGGATCGGCACGTTGATCCCGACCATGCCGGCCTGCACCCGCCGGGCGAACTCGCGCGCCGCGCCCCCGCTGCGGGTGAACACCGCCGTGCCGTTGCCGTACTCGTGCCGGTCCACCAGTGCCAGCGCCGCTTCGAAGTCCGGCACCCGGACCACGCACAGCACCGGCCCGAAGATCTCCTCGCGGTAGATGCGCATGCCCGGCTCGACGCGGTCGAACAGGCTGCCGCCGAGGAAGAAGCCGTCCCCGCGCACGCATGCGTGGCTGCGCCCGTCGACCACCAGCCGGGCGCCCTCGGCCACGCCCAGGTCGAGGTAGCCCCGCACGCGTTCGCGGTGCGCCGCATCGACCAGCGGGCCCATGTCGGGATCGTCGATGCCCGGCGCGATGCGCAGCGCGGCGACCTTCGCCGCCAGTGCGGCGACCAGTGCATCGGCGGTCGCCTCGCCCACGCACACCGCCACCGAGATCGCCATGCAGCGCTCGCCGGCCGAACCGTAACCGGCGCCGAGCAGCGCGTCGGCGGCCACGGCGATGTCGGCGTCGGGCAGCACCACGGCGTGGTTCTTGGCCCCGCCCAGCGCCTGCACGCGCTTGCCGGCGGCACTGCCGCGCCGGTACAGGTATTCCGCCACCGGCGTGGAGCCGACGAAGCCCAGCGCCTGCACGCGACCGTCGTCGAGCAGCGCGTCCACCGCCGCGCGGCCGCCGTGGACGACGTTGAACACGCCGTCGGGCAGGCCGGCCTCGCCGAGCAGCGCGGCCAGGTGCAGTGCGGCCGAAGGCACCTTCTCCGACGGCTTGAGCACGAAGCTGTTGCCGCAGGCCAGCGCCACCGGCGCCATCCACAGCGGGACCATCACCGGGAAGTTGAACGGGGTGACCCCGGCGACCACGCCCAGCGGCGCGCGTTCGCTCCAGCTGTCCACGCCGCGGCCGACCTCGGCCGAGTATTCGCCCTTGAGCAGGTGCGGGATGCCGCTGGCGAATTCGACCACTTCCATGCCGCGGGTCACCTCGCCGCGGGCATCGGACAGGGTCTTGCCGTGCTCGGCGGTGATCGTGCGGGCCAGCGCGTCGGCGTCGCGTTCGAGCAGCGCGCGCAGGCGGAACATCACGCGCGCGCGCTGCAGCGGGGGCGTCGCCGCCCAGGCCGGGAAGGCCGCCTGGGCCGCATCCACCGCCACACGCACGTCATCGGAACCGGCCAGCGGCACGCGGGCGGTGACCTGGCCGGTGGCCGGATCGAACACCTCGCCATGGTCGCCATCGCCGGCATGCGGGCGGCCGCCGATGTGATGGTGGAGCGTCCGCGTCATGGCGTCCTCGCGTGGTCGTTGCATGTCAGGCCATGCCCGGCAACGCCGGCGTCAGGCGGCCAGGATCTCGCTGGCCGGCGTGTACGGCAGCGTCAGCGCTTCGGCCACCGCGCGGTAGGTCAGCCTGCCGGCGTGGACGTTCAGGCCGTTGCGCAGGTTCACGTCGTCGCGCAGCGCCTGCAGCGCCCCCTTGTCGGCCAGCGCCAGTGCATGCGGCAGGGTGGCGTTGGTCAGGGCGAAGGTGGAGGTGCGCGCCACGCCGCCGGGCATGTTGGCCACGCAGTAGTGGATGATGCCGTCGACCTCGTAGGTCGGCTCCTGGTGCGTGGTCGGGCGACTGGTCTCGAAGCAGCCGCCCTGGTCGATCGCCACGTCCACCAGCACCGAGCCGGGACGCATCAGCCGGAGATGGCTGCGCGAGAGCAGGGTGGGCGCGGCGGCGCCGGGAATCAGCACCGCGCCGACCACCAGGTCGGTGTAGGGCAGGCGGTCCTCGATCGCGTCGCGGTTGGAATAGATCGTGGTCAGGCGGTCGCCGTACAGCTCGTCGACGTACTTCAGGCGTTCGAGCGAGCGGTCGAGCAGGGTCACGTGTGCGCCCAGGCCCATCGCCATGCGCGCGGCGTTGAGCCCGACCGTGCCGGCGCCGATCACCATGACCTCGGCCGGCTTCACGCCGGGCACGCCACCGAGCAGGATGCCCGAGCCGCCCTGCGCCTTTTCCAGCGCGTGCGCGCCGGCCTGGATCGACATGCGTCCGGCGACCTCGCTCATCGGCGCCAGCAGGGGCAGGCCGCCGCGATCGTCGGTGACGGTCTCGTAGGCGATGGCAGTGGCGCCGGACGCCAGCAGCGCGGCGGTCTGCTCCGGATCCGGCGCCAGGTGCAGGTAGGCGTACAGGACCTGGCCGGGGCGCAGCATCGCGCACTCGGCCGGCTGCGGTTCCTTGACCTTGACCACCATCTCGGCGCGGCCGTAGACCTCGGCGGCGGTGTCGACGATCTGCGCGCCGGCCGCCTCGTAGGCCTCGTTGGCCAGGCCGATGCCGGCACCCGCGTCGCGCTCGACCAGCACCTGGTGGCCGCGCGCGGACAGCTCGCGCGCGCCGGCCGGGGTCAGGCCGACGCGGTACTCGTGGTTCTTTATTTCCTTGGGAACGCCGATCAGCATGGGAATCTCCGTGGATGTCGGTGTCTGCGGCGCGGGGGACCGGGTCGCGGGGTCAGAGGCCGGAAAGCACCTTGCCCAGCATGGAGAAGATGTCGTCGATGTGCTGTCGTTCGACGATCAGCGGCGGCGACAGCGCGACCGTGTCGCCGGTGGTGCGCACCAGCAGGCCACGGCGGAACGCGCGCTCCAGGACCTGGTATCCGCGCGCGCCGGGCTTGCCCGCTTCCGGCGCCAGCTCGACCGCGCCGATCAGGCCGAAGTTGCGGATGTCGACCACATGCGGCTTGTCGCGCAGCGCATGCAGGCCGTCTTCCCAGTGCTGTTCCAGCGCGCGCGCGCGGGTCAGCAGGCCTTCTTCCTCGTAGGTGTCGAGCGTGGCCAGCGCGGCGGCGCAGGCCAGCGGGTGGCCGGTGTACGTGTAGCCGTGGAACAGGTCGATCGCGCTGTCCGGACCCTGCATGAAGGCGTCGTGGATATCGGCCGACACGAATACCGCGCCCATCGGCACGCAGCCGGAGGTCAGGCCCTTGGCGGTGGTCATCATGTCCGGGGTGACGCCGAAGCGCTGGGCGGCGAACGGCTCGCCGACCCGGCCGAACCCGGTGATCACCTCGTCGAAGATCAGCAGGATGCCGTGGCGGTCGCAGATCTCGCGGATCCGCTGCAGGTAGCCGGGCGGCGGCAGGACCACGCCGGCCGAGCCGGAGATCGGCTCGATGATCACCGCGGCAATGGTGCTGGCGTCGTGCAGCTGCACCAGCCGCTCCAGGTCCTCGGCCAGCTCCACCCCATGCGCCGGCAGCCCACGCGAAAACGCGTTGCGGCCGATGTCCAGGGTGTGGCGCAGGTGGTCCACGCCCGGCAGGCCGGGGCCGAACCACTTGCGGTTGTTGGGCAGGCCGCCGACCGAGATGCCGCCGAAGCCGACGCCGTGGTAGGCCTTCTCGCGCCCGATCAGGCGCACGCGCTGGCCTTCGCCGCGGGCACGGTGGTAGGCGAGGGCGATCTTCAGCGCGGTGTCCACCGACTCGGAACCGGAGTTGGTGAAGAACACATGGTCGAGGGGGCGCGGGGCGATCGCCTTCAGCCGCTCGGCCAGCACGAACGGCAGCGGCGAGCCCATCTGGAAGTTGGGCGCGAAGTCGAGCGTGGCGACCTGCTTCGCCACCGCCTCCACGATCCGCGGGCGCGCGTGGCCGGCGTTGCAGCACCACAGCCCGGCAGTGCCGTCCAGCACCGGGCGCCCCTCGACGTCGCGGTAGTACATGCCCTCGGCCGAGGCCAGCAGGCGCGGGGTGCCGCGGAACTGGCGATTGGCCGTGAACGGCATCCAGAACGCGTCCATCGCCGCCGGCGCCGCCAGGTTCTGCGCGGCGTAGTGGTCGGCCAGGGCGGCACGCAGGGTGGGGTCGTCTTGGCTCATCGGCACGCTCGCAGGGTCGGGTCCGGACGGGACGTACCGGGCCGGCCGGGGCGTCGCCGTTTTAAAAATTCAACGCTCGGGGCGAGTCTACGCCAAAAATTGACCGTGGCGGGGTGGCATGTAAAGTATCCCGCAACACGCCGGACACCCGGCGGCCATCTTCCCCACCCGCGCACGGGAGCCGACACGCGGAATGGACATCGGCGCACGCCTGCAGCGGGTCCGCACCGCCCGCAACCTGAGCCAGCGCGAGCTGGCCCGCCGCGTGGGCGTCACCAACAGCACCATTTCGCTGATCGAGCAGAACAAGGTCAGCCCGTCGGTGAGCTCGCTGAAGAAGGTGCTGGACGGCATCCCGATCTCCCTGGCCGACTTCTTCACCCTGGACCTCGACCCGGGCCCGCCCGAGCAGCCGTTCTATGCCGCCGACGAATTGCCGGACGTGGGCAACAACGACATCCACTACTACCTGGTCGGCCAGCACCGCCCGCAGCGGCAGATGTGCATCCTGCGCGAGGTCATGCCGCCCGGCAGCGACACCGGCGAGGCGATGATCGAGCACGAAGGCGAGGAGGGCGGCGTGGTCATCGCCGGCCAGGTCGAAGTCACCGTCGGGGCGCAGGTGCGGGTACTCGGCCCGGGCGAGGCCTACTACTTCGAGAGCAGGGTTCCGCACCGCTTCCGCAACGTCGGCGACACTGAGGCGGTGATCGTCAGCGCGAACACGCCGGCGACGTTCTGATGGGCAGCTTGGCGGCCAGTGCAGTTCGGCGGCCTCCTTCGACGCACGTGGAAGATGGTAGCGGCGATCCGGCGCGAGGCCTGCCGACGTCCATGTCCCCCGGCTCCGGCCTGCGGCCGCAGCCTCCTCCTTTACTTCCCGTCGGCAGGCCTCGCACCGGATCGCTGGTGCGTGGCGAGGCCGCGAGTGAAGGCACACGGTTTCCGCTTGTGCGGACACGATCGCTGAGGAACTGGAGATTCCGATGAGCAACCCCCGCACCCGTGACGACTGGCAGGCGATGGCCGACGGCCTCGCCCTGCGCACGCAGGCCTTCATCGACGGCCGCTACGTCGATGCCGCCGACAGCGCCACCTTCGACTGCGTCAGCCCGATCGACGGCCGCGTGCTGGGCCAGGTCGCCGCCGGCGGGCAGGCGGACATCGACCGCGCGGTACGCGCGGCGCGGCGCAGCTTCGAGGCCGGGGGCTGGTCCCGGGCGCGGCCGGTGCAGCGCAAGAAGACCCTGCAGAAGCTGGTCGCGCTGATCGAACGGCACGCCGACGAGCTGGCGCTGCTGGAAACGCTGGACATGGGCAAGCCGATCGACGACGCGCGCAACGTTGACCTCGCCGCGACCATCCGCTGCTTCGCCTGGACCGCGGAGGCGCTGGACAAGGTGTATGGCGAGGTCGCGCCCACCGGCCATGACGAACTGGGCCTGGTCACCCGCGAACCGCTCGGCGTGGTCGGCGCGATCGTGCCGTGGAATTTCCCGCTGCTGATGGCGGCGTGGAAGCTGGCGCCGGCGCTCGCCACGGGGAACTCGGTGGTGCTCAAGCCGTCGGAGAAGTCGCCGCTGAGCGTGCTGCGTCTGGCCGAGCTCGTCGCGGAAGCCGGCATCCCCGATGGCGTGTTCAACGTCGTGCCCGGGTTCGGCAAGGAGGCCGGCGAGCCGCTGGCGCTGCACATGGACGTCGACGGCCTGGTCTTCACCGGCTCGACCGCCGTGGGCAAGCGCCTGCTGCAGTGCGCCGGCCTGTCCAACATGAAGCGCGCGTACATGGAATGTGGTGGCAAGAGCCCGAATGTCGTGTTCGCCGACGCGCCCGACCTGGCCAAGGCCGCCGAGGCCGCCGCGTCGGGCATCTTCTACAACCAGGGCGAAGTCTGCACCGCCGCCTCGCGCCTGCTGGTGGAGCGCGGCATCCACGAGGAATTCGTCGCCCGCGTGGTCGAGGCCGGCCGCAGGATGCAGCCGCGCCATCCGCTGCAACCGGGTGCGCCGATGGGCGCGATGGTCGACGAAGGCCAGACCCGGCGCGTGCTCGACTACATCGGAAGGGGCCAGGCCGAAGGCGCCAGGCTGGCGCTGGGCGGCAACCGCGTGCAGACCGTGGAGGGCGGTTGCTACATCGAGCCCACCGTGTTCGACGACGTGCGTCCGGAGCACGCCATCTCCCGCGAGGAGATCTTCGGGCCTGTGCTGTCGGTGATTCCGTTCGACGACGAGGCCCAGGCCCTGCGCATCGCCAACGACACCGAGTACGGACTGGCCGCCGGCGTGTGGACCGCCAACCTGGCGCGCGCGCACCGCATGGCGCGCGGCCTGCGTGCCGGCAGCGTCTGGGTCAACTACTGGGACGGCGGCGACATGACCGCCCCGTTCGGCGGCTACAAGCAGTCCGGCAACGGCCGCGACAAGTCGCTGCACGCCTTCGACAAGTACACCGAGATGAAGGCGACCTGGATCAACCTCGCCGACTGAGCGGGCGGGCGGCGGCCGCAGGGCCCCGCTTCGCGTCCCGCACGCGCCGGGTCGCGCGCGTGTCCGCGCCACCGCGCGGTCGCCACTGAAGTCCGCCGCACGCGCCAGCCACCGCGGCCACGCGCTCCCGGACGGACCTGCCCGATGCGCGCTGCGATGCGTGTGCGTGATGCAACCAGGCGGCATGCTGCCGATCGGGTCAGGCGTGGCGCGGATCGCGAGGCATGGCAGATGGCAGCGCGCGATGTCCGACCGCGTCGCCGACACAGAACCGGAACGCATGAGCAGATGAGCCCGCTGCTCCATGAGCAGATGCTTCCAAATGATTTTCTGATGCCGTCGTGCAACTGGCAGATTCCCGTGACGTTCGCGCATGTCGCGCAGAACCCAGGGGCTTCCAGACCATGTCCACAGGTACTCGTTCCGCTCCCGGGCGTCGCCCGGGGGAATGGCCCGCTGCGGCCCGCTTTCGGCGCCGCGCGCTCGCGCTGCTGGTTGCCGAGGCCGTCTGCCTCGCGCTGCCGGCCTACGCCGCCGATGACGCCGGCGGCGCCGCCGCGGCCGCTCCGGCAGGGGTGACCGCCACGGAACTGGATGCGGTGACCGTGACCGGCTCGCGCATCGCCCGGCCGGACTACGCCAGCAGCAGCCCGCTGACCAGCGTCTCGCGCGAAGCCCTGCGCGACACCGGCACGTCCACCCTCGAGGAAGCCCTGAACCAGCTGCCACAGCTGGGCATCGGCGCGAACAAGACCAATGCCGGCTGGGGCGGAACCGGGCAGGCCACGCTCAACCTGCGCGGGCTCGGGGCCCAGCGCAACCTGGTGTTGCTGGACGGCCGCCGGCTGCAGCCCGCCACCACCGACAACGTGGTCGACGTCAACGCCATCCCCGCCGCACTGATCGAGGACGTGCAGATCATCACCGGCGGCGCGTCGGCGGTGTACGGCTCGGACGCCATCGCCGGCGTGGTCAACGTGCGGCTGAAGGAGGACTTCGAGGGCATCCGGCTGGACGGGCAGTTCGCCCGGTACGGCGAGGGCGATGGCGACACCACCGACCTGGCCGTGACCCTGGGCGGCAACTTCGCCGATGACCGCGGCAACGCCGTGCTGTCGCTGTCGTGGAGCGACCGCGACGGGGTCGACTTCATGGCCCGCGAGTTCTTCCGCCGCAATCCCGGGGGGACCGACTTCCGGATCCAGACCGGCACCTACGAGTTCGGCGCGAACCTGCCGGCGCAGGCCGCGGTCGACCGGGTCTTCGCGCAGTACGGCGCCGCCCCCGGGCGCGTGCCGGTATCGCCGACGACGTACCTGGGCTTCAACGACGACGGCACGCTGTTCGCGGCCAACAAGGGGCCGTTCAACTGGCGCGGCCCGGACGGCCAGCTCAACGACACCGGCACCCAGCTCAACAACCTCAACCAGTTCTCGCTGGTCCAGGTGCCGCTGGAACGCCACGGCGCGTTCGCCCGGGTCGGCTACGACGTCACCGACGAGGTGCAGGCCTACGGCCAGTTCAGCTGGTCCAGCCTGTCCAGCTACGTGGCCGCCGAAGCGGGCAACACCGGCATCAACGTCCCGGTCGCCAACCCGTTCGTCCCCGCCGACCTGCGCACGATCCTGGCCTCGCGTGCCAATCCGAACGCCGACTTCCGCCTGCACAAGCGCTTCCAGGAGGCGGGTCCGCGCACCTTCGAGCGCGACTTCGACACCTGGCAGTTCCTGGCCGGCGTCCGCGGCGACCTCGCCGCGATCAACGGCTCGTGGGACGCGTACGCGAGCAAGGGCCGGCTGCGCGCGCACGAGGTCAACAACGGCGCGGTGGTCATCGCCTCGCTGCGCAACCTGCTGGGTGCCCCGGACGGCGGCGCCAGCCTGTGCGCAGGCGGCTACGACCCGTTCGGCCTGACCGTGCTCTCGCCGGAGTGCCGCACCTACCTGGTCGCGGCCACCGCCAGCCGGACCGAACTCGAACAGGAGGTGGTGGAGGCGAACGTGCAGGGCGGCCTGTTCCAGCTGCCGGCGGGCGAACTGCGCTTCGCCGCCGGCCTGGGCTGGCGGCGCAACAGCTACGGCTTCCAGCCCGACCGGCTGCTGCAGCAGGGCGGCATCGTCGGCGTGCCGGCCAAGGGACCCAGCCACGGCAGCACCCGGGTCGGCGAGGCCTATGTGGAGACGCTGGTGCCGGTCCTGTACGACGCGCCGTTCGCGCGCTCGCTGGACGTCGGCCTGGCGTACCGCTACTCGGACTACGACCTGTCCGGGGGCGTGGACACCTACAAGGCCGACTTCACCTGGGCGCTCATCGAGGACCTGCGCGTGCGCGGCGGCTACCAGCGCGCGGTGCGTGCGCCGAGCGTCGGCGAGCTTTACGTGGCGTCGGAAACCGAGTCCAACAGCTACGGCCTGGTCGCCAACGGCCAGGGCGACCAGTGCGAGGCCGGCAGCCCGCTGCGCCGTGGCGGCAACGCCGCGGCGATCGAAGCCCTGTGCCTGGCCCACGGCATCCCCGCGGCGCTGCTGCCCAGCTACATCGACACCCAGCGCGAATCGCTGGCGACCCGGTCCGGCAATACCGCGCTGGACCCCGAGACCGCCGACACCTACACCCTGGGCGTGGTGTGGACGCCGGACGGCACCGGGCTTTCGGTGGCCGCCGACTACTTCGACATCCGGGTCGAGGACGTGATCGGCACGCTGACCTCGGCGCAGGTGCTGGCCTCGTGCTTCAACCAGGACGGCTCCAACCCGGGCTACTCCGCGGGCAATTTCTACTGCGCGCTGATCCAGCGCAATGCCGACACCGGCCGCATCGACAACATCTACAAGCCCACCTTCAACATGGGCAGCCTGCGGACCAGCGGCATCGACGCGCAACTGGACTGGCAGGGCGAGCTCGGCAACGGCGCGCGGCTGTCCGCGGGGACCGTCGCCAGCTGGGTGGACAGGTACGAGGTGCAGGCGCTGAAGGGCGGCCCGGCCTACGACTACGCCGGCTACGTCGGCACGCTGCCGACGTGGAAGGCGGTCAGCCAGGCGCGCTACCAGCAGGGCCCCGGCAGCATCGGCCTCCGCTGGCGCTACATCGGCGCGATGGAGCATTCGTCCAAGGTGCTCAACCCGGCCTCGACCACGCCGCCGGTCGACGCCTTCAGCTACTTCGACCTGTTCGGCAGCTGGGATTTCGGCACCCGGCTGCGCCTGGGCGCGGGCATCAACAACCTGCTCGACAAGGACCCGCCGCAGGTCGGAGGGGTGGCCGGCGTCACCCACAACAGCACCTACGACATCTACGGCCGCCAGTACTTCGTGGCCCTCACCGTGCAGCTCTGAGCGGCGCGAATCCCCGCGTCGCGTTCCCTACCAGGAGACCCTCCATGACCGCCAAGAAGCACATCCTCGCATTCGTCGCCGCGCTCGGCATCGCCGTGCTCGGCATCCAGGCCGCGGCCGCCCAGGCCCTGGCCGGCCGCGACCTGCCCGACCGGCCGCGCGTGGGCGTCAGCTACTACAAGGTGCCGCCCGGCAAGCAGGACGAATGGCTGGCGCTGTACAAGAAATGGCACCGGCCGATCATGGAGGCGCAGATCAAGGCCGGCACCACCACCAGCAGCAACCTGTACGCCCTGCGCAACCACCAGGTCGGTTCCCCCTACGACTTCGTGATCATCAGCGTGTCGCCGGCCGAGCCCAGGCCGCTGGGCCTGTCGCGCGGCGAGCTCATCAGGAAGCTGTTCCCCGACACCGAGGCCTACGTCGCCGGCGAGAAGCGCCGCTGGGAACTGACCGTGGACCACTGGGACACCAGCCTGCTGGAAATCGACATCGACGACCCGAACCCGTCGGTCTACTACCCGATCATCGACGGCCGGATCGTCCGGTAGCCCGCCTCACGCCGCGCCGGCGATCGCCCCCAGGGGCGGGGCCGGCGCGGCGCCGTGTATCCACGCTTGCTTCCTGCAGGGGCATGCGCGTGGTCCCCGTCACGGCGCTGTCAGGTGGCCACGCCTAGCCTGTGCCGGGATCGCGCCGCGGCTCGCCGCCACGGCGTGCAAGACCTGGAGGACCACGCAGATGCGCCGCAACACATTCACGGGCACCACGACCCTGCTCATGCTCGCCCTCGCGCTGGCGGCATGCCGGCAGGAGCCCGCCGAAGGCAATCCCGCGCCGACCGCCGACGCCCACCAGCCGGAGACACCGAGTCCCTACGGCACCGGCGCCCAGGAAACGCGGTCGAACGATGAGGCCAAGGAAGCCGATTCGCCGAATGATGACGGAAAGGACTGACGGGCGAACGCCGGTCGAGGACCTGCCATGACCCCGCTCGACAAGCCCCTGCGCCGCGAGCTCACGATCGCAGGCCAGGCCTATACCCTGACCCTGGACCCCGACGGCCTGAAGCTGGTGGAAAAAGGGCGCCGCAAAGGCCTGGAGCTGCGCTGGGTCGAGCTGGTCAACGGCGATGCGGCCCTGGCCAGCGCACTGCAGGCGTCGCTGCAGCCGAAGTGAGGTCGTGGCAGGGCGATGCCGCGGTGCGTGGCGCGGCCTTGCGCATGGCGCGGGCGGTGGACATGCCGCGGCGCGATGGCCGGATGGATCGGGCCGCGGTTCCGCACGGGGAGCGTGCGGCACGCGGCCGGTCGACTCTGCGGACCGGTCGCAGCCGGAACAGCGCGGCCCCATGCGGCGCCACCTGCGGCGCGAAGGTGCCTTCCGCCACCGGCAGGTCGGTGCGGCGCCACAGGTCGCGCACCGCCACGCGGCCGTGCAGGCCCAGCGTGTCCAGCGCGACCGGTACCGCACGGGTGGCCGGCGCACCGGCCGGCGCATCGCGCACGTCGAACACGGCCAGGTAGGTGGCGCCATCGCCGCCGTCGGCGACCCACGCGACCAGGCCGTCTTCGGTGCGGAACAGCTGGCGGTTGCCGCGGCTGCGCTGGTTGACCGCCAGCACCTCGTCGTTGGTGAGCAGCGACCAGGTGAAGTCGTCGGTCCGGGTCAGGTCGCCGCCGTGGATCAGCGGCGAGCGGGCGATGCTCCAGAGGGTCATCAGCGTGTACTGCTCGTCGCGGGTGAAGCGGGTCGGCCGGCCGAACTCGACCAGGCCCAGCGGCAGCATGTCGGCATCGGGCCAGGCGCCGTCGCGGCGGTAAGGCGTCCAGTCGTGCAGGCGCTTGAACTGCGCCAGCAGCAGCGGCCACTGGTCCCAGAAGTCGTCGCTGATCCGCCACATGTTGACGTGCCCGCCGACATGCGGCCCGGCCGACAGCGGCGTTTCGCCCGGCGAGATGCTCAGCACGATCGGCCGCCCGGTCCGGTCGATCGCCGTCCGGATCGCTTCCACCTCGGCCTGGTGGTAGGGCCGGGCCAGGTCGTCGACCTTGACGAAGTCCACGCCCCAGTCGGCGAGCTGCTGCATCAGCGAGTCGTAGTACGCCTGGGCGCCGGGGCGCGCCATGTCCACGCCGTACATGTCCGGGTTCCACGGGCAGGTGCTGCCGCGGTCGGCGATGTCGGCGGCGCGGTAGGCCGTGCCGAGGATCGGCGTGTTGCGTTCCACCGCCTGGCGCGGGATGCCGCGCATCATGTGGACGCCGAACTTCAGCCCGAGCGCGTGCACCTTGTCGGCCAGCGGCCCGAAGCCGCGCCCGCCGGCCGCCGAGGGGAACTTCGCCACCGCCGGCTGCAGCCGGCTGTGGCCGTCCATCGACAGCGCCGCGCCTTCCTCGTAGGCGTGGCCGCGCGCGGTGGGCTGGTACCACTGGATGTCGACGGTGAGGTACTGCCAGCCGTGCGGCTTCAGGCGCGCGGCCATCACTTCGGCCTGCTGCATCACCTGTGCTTCGGTCACGGTCGTGCCGAACGCGTCCCAGCTGTTCCAGCCCATCGGCGGCGACGGCGCCCACTCGTGGAAGTCGGCCGCCGCCGCGGGCAGGCCGGCAAGCAGCAGGAGCACGGCCGCCAGGCGCGCGAACCGTGCGTGGGACCGGCGTGGAGGGCGCATCGGATCTCCCGGGGCAATGGGCGCCATCGTGGCGCGTGCGGATGCAGGGAACCGGGCGAGTATCGGATGGGCCGCGCATCGCGACCAATGCCATTGTCGGCGCGAGCGATGCCGATATCGGGATCGCGGGCCGCCGCGCCGGGCGCCGTCACCGCATCGGCTGGCGGATCACCGTGCGCCAGCGCGCCGGGGCGGCACGGCGCACGTCGCTGAGGTAGATCTCGTGGTGCCGGCCGCGCAGGCCCGAACGCGCCTGGATGAAGTCATGGACGCGCCGCACCGTCGGACCTTCGTCGCTGAAGGGACCGACGTGCAGCACCTGGGCGCAGCGGCCCTCGTGGAAGGTTTCCAGGCGCAGGCCGCCCGCCGCATCGAGGCCCTTCGCGCGGGCATGGGCGATGCCGGCCTGCAGCGTGGCATCGTCCACCACCGCTGGCTGCATCACCATCAGCGTCCACTGCCAGCGGGCGCGGTCGCCTTCGAGGAAGGCGGACATGTCGTCCGACCACCACAGGCCTTCCAGCGGCATCACCGCATAGTCGATCGCGACCCGCTTCTTCAGCGCGAAGCGCGCCGAGTACGACGCGGTGAACAGCGCCTGGACCGCGGCGGCATAGGCCGGCGCGGTGTCGGGATCACCCCGGCCGTCGACCATCAGGAAGCGCAGCGCCGGCACGTCGACTTCCACCACCTCCTGCGCGGAAGGCAGGTACAGGTGCCCGAGGTCCTTCTTCGCGTCGATCCTGGCCATGGGCTTCCTGCATCACGCGTTGATGTGGCGTCGCCGGCCGCCGGCGCGGCATCACGTCGACCGCGGCTGCGCCTGCAGCTGCGCCAGCAGTTCGCGGCGACCGTCCAGCGCGCGCAGCCGCCGCAGGGTCTCTTCCAGGACCGCCAGGTCCTGGCGCGCCCCCAGCGCGTCGCTCAGGCGGTGCAGGCGCCGGGAGGCGCCTGGGTCGTGCGCCGGCACGTCGATGCGCAACGCGTCGAGCGCGTCGACCTGCATCCGCAGGCGTCGCACCCGGCGGCGCCAGCGGTGCAGGTTGTCCGGATCCGGGTGCCGGTCCGCCCGCCGGCCGGCCCGCTCCGCCCGCCGCGCCTGGCGGACCACGCCGGTGCGGATGTCGGCCGAACGCACGTCGGCCCACGGCAGGTCGCGCAGCAGGCGCGCGGCGCGCTGGATCGCGCGGCGGCGCCGGGCGAAGCGCGGGTCGACCGCCAGTTCGCGCCGGGCCAGGCGATCGGCCCGGGCCTGCAGGGTCGCCGCGGCCAGGCTCCACGTCGCGTCATCCCGCGGGCGCGCCAGGCGGTCGGCGGTGAGCGCCACGGCGCGGGCGTCGCGCAGTGCGCCCAGGCTCGCGCCGGCGCGCCGGAGGATCCGGTCGGCCGCCTGCACGTCCAGCTCGCGCGCCACCAGCGCGAGCAGCGAACGCGCGCGGCGGATGGCCTTGCGGGCTTCGTGGACCCCGGCATGTGCGTCCCGGTCGGCGGTCGCGAGCGCCTCGACTGCCGCCAGGCATTCGCGCTGGAGGAGATGGCCGAGCCTGCTTCCAGGGGGAGGCGAGGGCATGGGGGCGGTCCGCGGGAAGGGTCCCGGCCGGCGATCCTAGCACCGGCAGCCCGGGGCGACGGAGGCTGCGGGTGCCGCCGCGTCGCGCTGGCCCGGACGGCCGGCTTTCGCCGGCGGATCACGCCCGGGGCCGGACACTGCGTGGCGTCGAAACGGAGGAACGATGGCGACACGGGTCCGGATCGGATGCGCGGGATGGTCGATCCCGCGCCAGCACGCGCACCTGTTCGGGCCGGGCGAGAGCATGCTCGCCCGCTATGCCACCCGCTTCGACGCGGTGGAGATCAACTCGTCCTTCTACCGGCCGCACCAGGCCAGGACCTACGAACGCTGGGCGGCCAGCGTGCCGCGTGGTTTCCGGTTCTCGGTCAAGGTGCCGAAGGCCGCCTCGCACGAGCGTGGCCTGCGCGCCACCGGGCCGGTGCTGGACCGCTTCCTCGACGAGAGCGCCGGCCTGGGCGGGCGGCTCGGCGGCTACCTGCTGCAGCTGCCGCCCGGCCTCGCGCTGGAACCGCGCACCGCTTCGACCTTCTTCCGTGCATTCCGCCGCCGCAGCGAGGCCCCGCTGGCCTGCGAGCCGCGCCATGCGAGCTGGTTCACGGCGCAGGCCGACGCCCTGCTCGAGCGCCATGGCGTGTCCCGCGCCGCCGCCGATCCGGCCCGCGTGCCCGGCGCCGACCGTCCCGCCAGCACGGCCCGCTGGCGCTACTGGCGCTGGCATGGCTCGCCGCGGATCTACTACAGCGAATACTCCGACGAAGCGCTGCAGGCGCTGGCGGCCGCGGTGCGCGCCGCAGGCCGGCAGGGCGCGTGGATCGTCTTCGACAACACCGCACACGGGTTCGCCGTCGCCGACGCGGCGCGGATGCAGCGACTGCTGGAATGAATCCGGCGCGGTTCCGGCCCGTGCGGGACCGCAGCGCGCCTGCGTGGGCTGGCCCGGGCCATGCCGGCTTGCGGGTCCGTCGGCAGGCGGGGGCGGGGCATCACGTGTGCCGGGCGTCCGCCATGGAGTCCGCCGGGGGTACGTGACCGCTGCTTCGCGCCGCCGTTCGCGGGCGGGTTCCGGAAAGAACAAGGCTCCTGCATGCAGGAGCCTTGTCGCGGCAGGGGACGCTATTCCTCTTCCTCGTCCGGCCCGCCCTGGCGCGGACCCCACTCCTGCCCCTCGTCCTGTTCCTGCCGACCCTCGCGCGTGTTCGCCATCTGGATTCTCCCGCCGGCACCATGCCGGGACGCGTACGCTCCGCCTGTTGTTGTAAGTCCGGTGTGGAGAAAACGTGTGGCGGGCGTAACGCGCGGCTCGTCCGCTCCCGGCGCGGCGCATCGGGCTCGAGCGGCTGTCGCCGGTCGTTTCCGGAGTAACCACGCGGACGGTCCGCCGGGTCCGTCGCAAGCCTCCGCGGCCCGATTAGAATCGGCGTTTTCCCTTCGCCCGCGTCCATCGAATGACCAGCACGCCTCGCGTCCTCCGCGGCAGCATCGTCGCCCTCATCACCCCCATGCACGAGGACGGCAGCGTCGACTACGACGCCCTGCGCCGGCTGATCGACTGGCACGTGGCGGAAGGCACCGACTGCATCGGCGTGGTCGGCACCACCGGCGAATCGCCGACGGTGGACGTGGAGGAGCACTGCGAGATCATCCGCGTGGCGGTCGAGCAGGCCGCCGGGCGGGTGCCGGTGATGGCCGGCTGCGGCGGCAACTCCACCGCCGAAGCCATCGCCCTGGCGAAGTACGCGCGCCAGGTGGGCGCCAGCAGCCAGCTGCAGGTGGTGCCGTACTACAACAAGCCCGGGCAGGAGGGGCAGTACCGCCATTTCAGGGCGATCGCCGAGGCCACCGGCGACCTGCCACTCGTGCTCTACAACGTGCCCGGCCGCACCGTCGCCGACCTGCAGCACGGCACCGTGCTGCGCCTGGCCCAGGTGCCGGGCATCGTCGGCATCAAGGAAGCGACCGGCAACCTCGAGCGCGCGCAGTGGCTCATCCGCGAGGCGCCGGAAGGATTCGCCGTCTATTCCGGCGACGACGCCACCGCCGTCGCGCTGATGCTGTGCGGCGGCCACGGCAACGTCAGCGTCACCGCCAACGTCGCGCCGCGGCTGATGCACGAGCTCTGCGTCGCCGCGCTGGCCGGCGACGTGCGCGCCGCGATGGCGATCCAGTCGCGCCTGCTGCCGGTGCACAGGCAGCTGTTCGTCGAGGCCAACCCGATCCCGGTGAAGTGGGCGATGGCCCGGCTGGGCCATTGCGGCGGTACCCTGCGCCTGCCGATGACGGAGCTCGAGGCGGGCCACCAGGCGCCGCTCGAGGCGGCCCTGCGTGAAGCGGGCCTGCTCGCCGGCTGAGTGCCGCCCGTGGTCCCGGGCCTGCGGCCCGCGACCCGGGGTCAGACAATCCTGACGTGTCGGCGATGACCGCTCCGATTGAGCGGTCCCCGCGCCGGTGGGAGGCTGGCGTGACACCGGCATGGACCGTGGTGCCACATGAGCCAGGACCTGTTCCGCAGGGAAGTGATGGAGGCCAGGCGCCATGGCTGGCTGGGGCACATCTCGCTCGTCCAGCCGGTGCGCTTGCGCGTGCTGGCGCTGGGCGCGGGCCTGGCCGCCGCCGCCGTCGTCCTGTTCCTGCTGACCGGCACCTACACGCGGCGCTCCACCGTCGCCGGCCAGCTGGTGCCTTCGAGGGGGCTGGCCACCGTGGTCGCGCCCGCCTCCGGCGTCGTATCCAGGCTGGAGGTGGCCGAGGGCGGGCGCGTGCGCCAGGGGCAGGCGCTCGCGACGGTCGCGGTGCCTCGTGCGACCCTCGCCGAAGGCGACACCTTCGCCGCGCTGGAGCGCCGGCTCGCGTCGCGCCGCGAAGGCCTGGTCGAAGAGCGCGCGGCGCGGCAGGCGCTGCTGGCGGCGCAGGACGCCGGATTGCGCGCCCAGCTGGCCGCGGCCGAACGCGAAGGCGCCCAGCTCGATGCCGAGGTCGCCACCCGCCGCGAGCAGGTGCGTATCGCCGGGGAGACGCTGCAACGGCTGAGGCCCCTGCAGGAGGCCGGCTATGTCGGGCTGCTGCAGCTCAGGCAGCAGGAATCGAACGTGTTGTCCTGGCGTGGCGAGATGCAGGCGTTGCAGCGCCAGTCGACCGCCACGCGCAGGACCATCGCCCAGCTCCGCCAGTCCCTGGCCGAACTGCCCGGCCAGGCGATGGCCAGCGACGCCGGCCTGCGCCAGGAACTTGCGCGCCTGGAGCAGGAGCAGCTGGAGACCCGCGCGCGCGGGGCGCTGGTGGTCAACGCACCGGTGGCCGGTTCGGTGTCCGCGCAGCTGGCCAAGGCGGGCCAGGCGGTGCAGGCCGGGCAGCCGCTGTTGAGCCTGCTACCCGCCGATGGCGGCCTGGAGGCGGAGCTGCTGGTGCCCAGTCGCGCGATCGGCTTCGTCGAACCGGGCGACGAGGTGCTGTTGCGCTACCACGCGTTTCCGTACCAGAAGTTCGGCCACCAGCGCGGACGGGTGGTCCGGATCAGCCGCAGCGCGCTGGACCCGGCCGATATCGGACCGGTGGCGGGCCAGCCACAGGCGCGCGAACCCCGTTACCGGGTCACCGTCGCGCTGGCGCGCCAAGCGGTGACCGCATTCGGCAACGAGGAGCCGTTGCGGCCGGGCATGCTGCTGGATGCCGACATCCTGGGTGAGCGCCGGCGCCTGATCGAATGGGTGTTCGAGCCGCTGTATTCGGTCAGGGGCCGGATCGGCGATGGCTGAGTGCCGGCGCACGCGGTCCTCCGGCAGGCGGCCCTGCGACCAGGGCCTGCGTGTGCGCCGATGGCTCGTGGAGGATGCGCCGTGAAGCCCGTGCTGCAGTCGGAGGCGGCCGAATGCGGCCTGTGTGCGCTGGCCATGGTGGCCGCCGCCCACGGGCACCACGTCGGGCTGGCCGAACTGCGTCGCCGCTACCCCACGTCGCTGAAGGGCGCGCGCCTGTCGCAGCTGATGCAGGTCGCCCAGCACCTCGGCTTCGGCACCCGTCCGCTGCGGCTGGAACTGGAGGAACTGGACCGCCTTTCCCTGCCCTGCATCCTGCACTGGGACCTCAATCATTTCGTGGTCCTGGTGCGGGTGGGACGTTCACGGGCGACGGTGCTGGATCCGGCCTGCGGGGAACGCACGCTCGCGCTGGACGAGGTGTCCGCCCACTTCACCGGCGTGGCGCTGGAACTGGCGCCCGGCGATGCGTTCCTTCCGCGGAAGCCGGCGCCCGCCGTTTCCCTGCGGCAGCTCGGTGGCCGCATCAGCGGCCTGTGGCCGGCGCTCGCGCAGGTCCTGCTGCTGTCGGCCGCGCTGCAGGTGTTCGTGATCCTGGCGCCGTTCCTCATGCAATGGGTCGTGGACCAGGTGCTGGTTTCCGCGGACCGAGACCTGCTGGCGGTGCTCGGGCTCGGCTTCGGGCTGGCGCTGCTGCTGCAGGTCGCGACCGGGCTGCTGCGCGGCTGGTCGCTGGTGCATCTGTCCTCGCGACTGGGCCTGCAGTGGGCAGGCAACGTCTTCGCCCACCTGCTGCGGCTGCCGCTGGACTTCTTCGAGAGGCGCCACCTTGGCGACGTGACGTCGCGCATGGACTCGGTGCAGGCCATCCAGCGCACCCTGACCACGGGGTTCGTCGAGGCGGTCGTCGACGGGATGATGGCCGCGGTGACGCTGGCGCTGATGCTGGTGTACAGCGGGAAGCTGGCGCTGGTGACGCTGCTGGCGGTGGCGCTGTACCTGGCCATCCGCGGACTGGCCTACCGGCCCCTGCGCGACGGAACCGAGAAGCACCTGGTCGCCGCGGCGCGCCAGCACGGCCACCTGCTGGAGTCGCTGCGTGGCATGCAGAGCCTCAAGGTGGCGGGCGAGGAGCCCGGGCGCCGCGCCTCCTATGCCAACCTGATGGTCGATACGTTCGACCTCGAAGCGGGGCTGGCGCGGATGGGCCTGGGCTTCGCTGCCGCCAGCCAGCTGGTGTTCGGCGTCGAGCGCATCGCGGTCATCTGGATCGGTGCGACGCTGGCGATGGAAAGCGTGTTCTCGGTCGGCATGCTGATAGCCTACCTGGCCTACAAGGACCAGTTCGCCACGCGCGCTTCGGCGCTGGTCGACCGGTGGATGGAGTTCCGCATGCTGCGCCTGCACGGCGAGCGGCTGGCGGACATCGTGCTGGAACCGCCGGAGGACGACGGGGAGGCCGCGGAAGCGCGGCTTCCGGAGGATGCGCGCATCGAAGTGCGCAACCTCTGCTACCGCTATGGCGACGGCGAGCCCTGGGTGTTGCAGGACTGCAGCTTCACTGTCGAGCCTGGCGAGTCGGTGGCCCTGGTGGGCGCGTCCGGGTGCGGCAAGACCACGCTGGTCAAGCTGATGCTGGGCCTGCTCCGGCCCACCGCGGGCTCCATCCGCATCGGTGGCTGCGGAGTGGACGGCACGGATCGGCGCAACCTGCGATCGATCGTCGGCGTAGTCATGCAGGACGACCAGCTGTTCGCCGGAAGCCTGGCCGACAACATCGCCTTCTTCGACCCGGACTGCGATCCGGCGCGGGTCGAGGCGGCTGCGCGGCAGGCAGCGGTGCACGAGGAGATCGCCGCCATGCCGATGGGCTACCACGGCCTGATCGGCGACATGGGCAGTTCGCTGTCGGGTGGGCAGAAGCAGCGGCTGATCCTGGCGCGGGCCCTGTACCGCCAGCCGCGCCTGCTGTTCCTCGATGAAGCGACCAGCCACTTGGACGTCCCCAACGAGCGGGCGGTCAACGACGCGGTCGCCAGGCTCAGGCTCACCCGGGTGATCGTGGCGCATCGTCCGGAAACCATCGCCAGCGCCGACCGCGTGCTGCTGGTGGAAGGCGGCAGGGTCGTGCCGCAGGCGCGTCCGGCACGCCCCGCACGGGCCGATGCCGCTGCGGCGCTGCCATGAGCGGCGGCCCGGGGCGCCGCGCGCTCCGCCGGGGAGTGGCCGGCGGGCGCCCGCGATAGACTCCGCCGGTACGGGACGGAGTCGCACGATGAGGCAGGGGACCCGGGAGACCTCCAGAGCGGCGGCACCGTCCCGCTCCGCCGTGTTTGCCGTCCTCCTGCTCGCCGCGTTCCCGCTCGCCGCGCAGGAATTCGAACCGCGCGCCTACGGCAACGTGCCGGTCGGCATGAACTTCGCCGTGGCGGGCGCCGCGCAGACCCGTGGCGGGCTGAACTTCGACGCGTCGGTGCCGGTGACCGACGAATCGCTGCGCACCACCAGCCTGGTGCTCGGCTACGCCCGCGCCTTCTCGCTGTGGGGGCGCTCGGCCAAGTTCGACGCCGCCGTTCCCTACACGCGCCTGGACGGCACCGCGGACTACCTGGGCGTGCCGGTCGAGCGCCGCGTCAGCGGCGTCGGCCGTCCGGTGCTGAGGCTGTCGACCGCCCTGTCCGGCGCGCCGGCGCTGTCGATGGCCGAGTTCCGCGGCTGGCAGCAGGACCTGATCATCGGCGCCAGCCTGCAGGTCTCGCCTCCGCTGGGCCAGTACGACGATGACCGCATCGTCAACATCACCGCCAACCGCTGGTCGTTCAAGCCCGAACTCGGGCTGTCCAAGGCCTCCGGTCCGTGGACCGGGGAGCTGAAGCTCGCAGCGACCTTCTACACCGACAACGACGCGTTCTACGGCGGCGTGACCCGGTCGCAGGATCCGGTGTACGCCCTTCAGGGCAACCTGATCCGCAGCCTGGCCACGGGCGCGTGGTGGTCGTTCGACGCGACGTACTTTGCCGGAGGGCGGTCGCAGATCGACGGGCGCTACAACCGCGACCTGCAGCAGAACTGGCGCGTGGGCGCCTCGCTGTCGCTGCCGGTGGACCGCAGGAACTCGGTGAAGGTGGCGCTCAGCAGCGGCGTGTACGCGCGCACCGGCAACGATTTCGATGCCGTCGCGGTGACCTGGCAGCATCGCTGGGGCGGCGGGCTCTGACGCGGCATCCGGCGCCTGCGCTGCCGTCGGCGCAGGCGGCGCGGGGCGGCGGCGCGGCGGGGGGCGGCGTGGGCAGCCCGCCCCCGGGCGCGCGCCCAGGGCGCGCGGCGGGCGACGCGCCATGCCTCGCCCGGACCGCGGAGGTCATGGCGCCCGACATGGCCCCACGGCGCCACCAGGGGCGCCAGGACCACGCCGACCAGGCAGGCGAACAGGGTTTCCGGTCCATGGGTGTCCAGCGTGCCGGCATGCCACCGCGGCAGCGCGGTGAGCACGACCCACAACACCTTCCAGGCCAGCTCGAACAGCAGCAGCGGCAGCATCCGCAGCGGATGCCGCAGGCCCAGCAGGCACATCAGCGACAGCGCGCCGAGCATGGCGCGGATCACCGGGTGCGGGTCGGCCGGGTCGTCCACGGAGCCGACGATCGACGGCCAGAGCGTCATCCGAGGCCGACGGCGATGAGCAGGTACATGGCGCGCAGCAGCGCCAGGCGCAGCGTGGATACATCGGTCATGGAGCGGGGTCGCAAGGACGATAGCCGCGTGCTCCGGTGCGCGACCATGTGCCGGAGGTCGGCAGGCGCAGGGCAGGGTGGCCGGTTGCGGCGCGGCGACGCGCCCGCGTCCCCGCGCGCGCGGGGCGCCGACGACCGGTTCACGTGCCGTGGCCTAGAACGGCCTGCCCACCACGGAGAACTCCCATGCCCCACGCAGGCGAACCGTCCACGGTCGCGCACGTCGACCTCGGGCGCTACCTCGGCACCTGGTACGAGATCGCACGGCTGCCGATGCGGCACGAGCCGGCCGACTACACCGACATCACCGCGACCTATTCGCTGCTGCCGGAGGGCAAGGTCAGGGTCGACAACCGCGCGCTCGACGGCAAGGGCGAACCGGAGCAGTCGATCGGCGAGGCCTCGGTGGTCGAGGGCAGCGGCAATGCCCGGCTCGAGGTCAGCTTCATGCCCGACGGCCTGAAGTGGGTGCCGTTCACCCGGGGCGACTACTGGATCCTGCGCGTGGACGAGGACTACCGGACGGCGCTGGTCGGCTCGCCCGACCGCAAGTACCTGTGGCTGCTGTCGCGGGAGCCGTCGCTGGCCGAAGAGATCAAGGCCGATTTCCTCGGCACCGCGCGCCAGCAGGGTTACGACCTGTCCGACCTGATCCTCACCCCGCACACCGGCCGGTCGGCAGGCTGAAACGCGCTACCAGGGCCGGGCGCCGCGCAGCGCCAGCGGCAGCGACGCCGCCATCGCCTGCAGGCGCGCGCTGACGAAGGAGGCGTGCTCGGGGCCGGCGGCTTCGGCGATGGCCTCGGCCTCGTCGGCGAACACGTCCATCAGCGCGTCCGGCGCGGTGTCGCGCACCAGGTGCGGCAACCGCGCCTCGAGCGCGTCGAGCATGGCGACCACGTCCGGATCGGCTTCGTCCACGGGCTTGCCTCCGCGCCCTCGGGGGCGGGCGCCGCGAGCGAGCATACCGCCGGCCGGCCTGCGCCGGCGAAGCGCGTCCCGCGACTTCTTCCCCGCTTCACGCTGCGGCCGCCCTCGCTCCATGCGCCGCGGCCATGCTGGCGCCGGCCGCGATGCGGCCGCAACGCCACGCTGCAGTACCGGGAGGATGGGGATGGACAGGCAGGCAAACGTCGGTGGCACGGCCGGAAACGGCTGGCGCCTGGCACTGTGGGGAGGGGCCGCCGCGTTGCTCGGCCTGCCGGCGGCGGCCATGCACGTCACCCGCGAGGTGGCCTGGACCGCGGGCGACTTCGCGGTGTTCGGAGCGATGCTGCTGGTGGCCTGCGGCCTGTGCGAACTGGCGATGGCGCGGCTGCGGCGCCGGCGCGCGCGGATCGCGGCGGTCGCCGCGGTCGGCCTGGCGTTCGGGCTGCTGTGGGCCGACCTGGCGGTCGGCCTGTTCCACTAGCCCGCCGGCGGCAGCACGGCGGCGGACCCGGCCGGGCCCGCCGCCGCATTCGGCCTACTGCGGCTGCGGCTGCGGCTCGCCGTCTGCCGCGGCGCCTGCTTCGGCGCGGTCGTGGCTGTGGTCGCGCGCCAGGTACAGGTAGACCGCGGGCAGCACGAACAGGGTGAACGCGGTGCCGATGGTCATGCCCGCGGCAATCACCATGCCCATCGAGAACCGCGCCGCGGCGCCGGGGCCGTTGGCGATCAGCAGCGGGAACATCGCGAACACCAGCGCCGCGGTCGTCATCAGCACCGGCCGCAGGCGGATGCCCGACGCCTGCTCGATCGCCTCGCGCTTGGACAGGCCCTGCTGCTGCAGCTTGTTGGCGAACTCCACGATCAGGATGCCGTGCTTGGCGATCACGCCGATCAGGGTGACCAGACCGACCTGGGTGTAGATGTTGATGCTCATGCCCGGGAAGGCCTCGACCCCGGTGAACTGCAGCACGCCGGCCACCAGCGCGAGCGCGTTGAGCACCAGCAGTGCGCCGGAGATCGCCATCGGCACGGTGATCAGCATGATCAGCGCGTCGCGGAAGCTCTCGAACTGCGCGGCCAGCACCAGGAAGATCGCGATCAGGGCGAAGGCCAGGGTGACCAGCATCGCCGCGCCCTCCTGCTTGAACTGGCGCGACTCGCCGGCGTAGTCGACGCTGTAGCCCTGCGGCAGCACTTCGGCCGCGGCCTGCTCGAGCACGCGCAGCGCCTCGCCCTTGGACACGCCGGGACGCGGGGCGAAGGTGATGCCCACGGCATTCAGCTGCTGGAAGCGCTTGAGCGTCTGCGGCTGCGCGGTCTCCTTCAGCGTCACCAGGGTCGACAGCGGCACCAGCTCGCCGTCGCGGGTGCGGGTGTAGTAGTTCTCCAGCTGCGCGGCGTTGAGCCGGTCGCTGCGCTGCACCTGCGGGATCACACGGTAGGAGCGGTTCTCCATGGCGAAGCGGTTGACGTAACCGCCGGAGAGCATGGCCGCCATGTCCGCGGCCAGGGTGCGCATGTCGATGCCCAGCAGCGCGGCCTTCTCGCGGTCGATCTGGACCTCGATGCGCGGCTTGTCGATCTTCAGGTCCTTGTCCAGGAAGATGAAGCGGCGGCTTTCCATCGCCTTCTGCAGGATCGCATCGGACAGCTCGTTGAGCTGCTCGAGGGAGCCGATGCCCAGCACCAGGAACTCGCCGCCGCCGCCGTCGCCGCCGGCGCTGGGCAGCGAGGGCGGGACCAGGGCGAAGGTGTTCAGGCCGGTGATCGAGGACAGCTTGGGCTGCAGTTCCTGCTGCAGCACCTGGTTGGTGGAGCGGTCGCGCTCGCTCCAGGGCTTGAGCACGAAGCCGCCCATCGCGCTGTTGCTGGCCCCGCCGCCGCCGCCGAAGCCGCCGTTGAACAGGAAGAAGTCGTTGACCTCGGGAATGCCCTTGACCGCGGCCTCCAGCTCCTCGGTGTAGCGCTCGACGTAGTCCAGGGTGGTGTAGGCGTCGGCGCTGCCGACGGCGAAGATGAAGCCCTCGTCCTCCAGCGGCGCGGGCTCCTTCGGCGCGGTCATGTACAGGAACACGCACGAGACCAGCACCACCGCGCCGAACACCGCGATCACCCCGCGGGTCTCCAGCGCGCTGTGCAGGCGCCGCTCGTAGCCGTTGCGCAGCCATTCGAAGCGGGCGTCCAGCCACGATTCCAGCTTCGTCTTGCCGTGCGCGCTGTGCGGCTTGAGCAGCTTGGCGCACATCATCGGCGACAGGGTCAGGGCGATGATGCCCGACAGCAGCACCGAGCCGGCCAGGGTGAAGGCGAACTCGGTGAACAGCACGCCGGTCAGGCCGCCCTGGAAGCCGATCGGCAGGTACACCGCCACCAGCGTGGTGGTCATCGCCACCACCGGCCAGGCCAGCTCGCGCGCGCCCTTGATCGAGGCGTCGTGCGGACTCATGCCCTCCTCGATGTGGCGGTGGATGTTCTCCAGCACGATGATCGCGTCGTCAACGACGATGCCGATGGCGAGCACCATCGCCAGGAGGGTCAGCAGGTTGATGGTGAAGCCCATCAGCAGCATCAGGAACAGCGCGCCGACCAGCGACAGCGGCACGGTGACCGCCGGGATGATCACGCTGCGCAGCGAGCCCAGGAACAGGAAGATCACCACGATCACGATCACCACCGCCTCGATGATCGTCTTGACCACCTCGTTGATCGCGTCCTGGATCGATTCGGTGCTGTCGTAGGGGATGGTGGCGACGATGCCTTCCGGCAGCTGCGGCACGATCTCGGTGTCCCAGACCTTGCGCACCTCCTCGATCACCTCCAGCGAGTTGGCGTCGGGCGAGACGAAGATGCCCATGAAGGTCGCCGCGTCGCCGTTGATGCGGACCGAGGTGCCGTAGTTCTCCGAGCCGAGCTCGACGTCGGCGATCTCGCCCAGGCGCACGATCGCGCCGTCCTGCTCGCGCACGATCAGCTGGCGGAACTCCTCGGCGCTGCGCAGGTCGGTGCGCGCGGTCAGGTCCACCGCGACCATCTGGCCCTTGGTCGAGCCCAGCGCGGACAGCACGTTGTTGGCCTGCAGCGCGGCGTGCACGTCGCTGGCGGTCACGCCCAGCGCGGCCATCCGGTCCGGCTTGAGCCACACGCGCATGGCGAAGGTGCCGGCGCCGAGGATGTCGGCGCGCTGCACGCCCGGGATGGTGGCGATGCGCGGCTCGACCGCGCGCATCAGGTAGTCGGTGATCTGGTTGTTGTCGAGCTGCTCGCTGGCGAAGGACACGTACATCGCCGCGATCTGCTGGCCCTGCTGCAGGTCGATCACCGGGTCCTCGGATTCGGCCGGCAGCTGGCTGCGCAGCTTGTTGACCTTGGCCGCGATCTGGGTGAGCGCCTCGTTGGCGTCGTAGTCCAGGCGGATGTAGGCCTGGATGGTGGAGATGCCGGCCGCGCTGGTCGAGGTCAGGTAGTCGATGCCCTCGGCCGAGGCCACCTCGCGCTCCAGCGGGGTGGTGACGAAGCCCTGCATCAGGTCCGCGTCGGCGCCGTAGTAGGCGGTGCTGACCGTGACCACGGCGTTCTGCAGCTCGGGGTACTGGCGCACGTTCAGTTCGTTGAACGAGCGCAACCCCAGCAGCAGGATGAACAGGCTGACGACCATCGCCAGCACCGGCTTGTTGATGAAGATGTCGGTGAATTTCATCCGGGTCCTCCGCCGGGACGCTCCAGGCGCGCCGGCAGGAAAGGGAAGGGCGGCGGGCCGCGCCGGGCGCGGGCCCGCCGTCGCGGCGCGTCAGCGGTTCTCGGGCTCGGGCTTGTCCTGCGCCGCCGGCTGCACCTTGTTGTTGATGGTCACGCCGGCATCGTTGCGCAGGCGCAGCAGGCCGCTGGTGACCACCACCTCGCCGGGCTTGAGGCCCTCGGTGATGCCGACCAGGTCGCCGCGGGCCGGCCCGGTGGTGACGAAGCGCTGCTTGACCACGTGCGTGGCCTGCGGCATGCCTTCGGCCGGCGGTTCGGCGGAAGCCTGCTTCGGCGCCTCGACCACGACGTACACGGCATTGCCGTACGGGTTGAAGCTGACCGCGGTCTGCGGCACCACCACCACGTCGCTCGAACGTCCCAGGTCGAAGCCGACCCGGCCGAACGTGCCCGGGCGCAGCGCGCCGCCCGGGTTCTCCAGGCTCGCGCGGACCTTGAAGTTGCGGGTGTTGGCATCGACCGACGGTTCGATCGCGGTGACCTTGGCCTCGAACGGCTTGCCGGGCTGCGCGTCCACTTCCAGGCGCACCGGTGCGCCGATCGCGACCTCGTTCATCCGCTGCTCGGGTAGGGTGAAGTCGACGTGGATCGGGTTGAGCGCCTGCAGGCCGACGATCGGATCGCCGGGGTTGAGGTACTGGCCCAGGTTGATCTTGCGGATGCCGAGCACGCCGTCGAACGGTGCGCGGATGGTCTTCTGCGCGATCAGGGCGCGCTGGGCCTCGGCCTGGGCCTGGGTGGTGGCCGCGTCGGCGATGCGCTCGTCCACTTCCGCGCGCGACACCAGCTTCTGCTGGCCCAGCTCCTGCCAGCGGTCGCGCTGGGTCACCGCCAGCCGGGCCGCGGTTTCCAGCGCCTTGAGCTGGGCCTGCTCGTTGGCGGTGTTCAGCTGCACCAGCAGGTCGCCCTTGCGCACGGTCTGGCCGGACTCGAAGGCGATGTGCTGGACCACGCCGCCGGCCTCGGTGGTCACGTCGGTGCCGTTGTCGGCGACCAGGGTGCCGACCGATTCGGCGGTGCCGCTCCACTGCTCGCTGCGCGCCTGGAAGGTGCTGACCTCCACCGGCGGCTGCGGCATGTTGTCGAAGAACTCGTTGGTGGCCTTGCCCATGAGCGCCTTGACCGCGAACACGCCGCCGAAGACCACGGCCACGCCGATCAGCATCAGGGTCATGCGACGCCCGTAGGAGGCCTTGCGCACGGTGGTGGAGGAGGGGTTGCGTGGGGCCATGGCGATTCCGTTCTGCTCTTTCAGGCGAGGGGCAGGCCGCTTCGACGCGGGGCGCGTCGTGGGCCCGTACAGGGCACTGCGTGGGTGGTTCCGGGTGCGGCGGGCGGCGGGCAGGGCCGGCGGCGGCCGCGATGCGACGTGGCGAGGCGGATTCTGCCGGTGAAGCGGGCGCCGGGCAACGCTTGCGGCCGCCGGCGATCCGTGAACAGCCGCGGGCCCGGCGGCGACCGGTGGACCGCTCCGCCCGCCGAGCACGGCCGGACCGTCTCCCGCGCCGCGCGCATCTGCCAGAATCGGCCCGATTCCACGCCGCCGCGACCGCCCGCCGATGAGTGCACCCGCTTCGCCACGCCGCATCCTGTTCGCCAGCCTCATCGGTACGACGATCGAGTTCTTCGATTTCTACATCTACGCCACCGCCGCGGTGCTGGTGTTCCCGCACCTGTTCTTCCCGGCGGCCGAGCCGGCGGCGGCCACCCTGCAGTCGCTGGCGACCTTCGCCCTGGCGTTCTTCGCCCGGCCGCTGGGCTCGGCCCTGTTCGGCCATTACGGCGACCGGGTCGGGCGCAAGGCCACGCTGGTGGCCGCATTGCTGACCATGGGCATCTCCACGGTGCTGATCGGCCTGCTGCCGACCTACGCCCAGATCGGGGTGTGGGCGCCGGCCCTGCTGGCGTTGTGCCGGTTCGGCCAGGGCCTGGGCCTGGGCGGGGAGTGGGGCGGGGCGGTGCTGCTGGCGACCGAGAACGCGCCACCGGGCCGCAAGGCCTGGTACGGCATGTTCCCGCAGCTGGGCGCGCCGCTGGGGTTCCTGTGCTCGACCGGCATCTTCTTGCTGCTGGCCGGGGTGCTGGACGAGGGCCAGTTCATGGCCTGGGGCTGGCGCATCCCGTTCATCGCCAGCGCCGCGCTGGTCCTGGTCGGGCTGTGGGTGCGGCTGCGGATCACGGAGACGCCGGCGTTCCAGAAGACCCTGGAACGCGAGGAACGCGAGCGCCTGCCGATGGCCACCGTGCTGACGAAGCATGCCGGCACGCTGCTGGTCGGCACGTTCTCGCTGATGGCGACGTTCGTGCTGTTCTACCTGATGACCGTGTTCGCGCTGAGCTGGGGCACCTCGCAGCTCGGCTACGGCCGGCAGGAGTTCCTGCTGCTGCAGATGGTCGGCGTGCTGTGCTTCGCCGCGACCATCCCGCTGTCGGCCATGTACGCCGACCGCCGCGGCCGGCGCCGGGCGATGGTCCTGGCGACGCTGGGGATCATCGCCTTCGGCCTGCTGTTCGAGCCGCTATTCGCCGCCGGCCACCCGGCGCAGGTGCTGCTGTTCCTGTGCCTCGGGCTGGGGCTGATGGGCCTGACCTACGGTCCGTGCGGCACGATCCTGGCGGAAATGTTCCCGACCCCGGTGCGTTACACCGGCGCGTCGCTGGCGTTCAACCTGGCCGGGATCCTCGGCGCCTCGCCGGCGCCCTACATCGCCACCCGGCTGGCCGGCAGCCACGGCATCGCCGCGGTCGGCGCCTACCTGAGCGCGATGGCCGCGCTGACCCTGCTGGCCCTGCTGCTGGTCCGGCGCGCCCCGGAGTGAGGTAGGTCCCGCGACTCAGCGGAACAGCCGCCTGACCGTGCGCGCGAGCCAGCCGCCGTGCTCGTGCTCGCGCGTGAACCGGTCCAGGTGGCGGCGCACCTGCTCGGAGTAGGCGCGGTCGTCGTTGCGGATGTGGTTGAACAGCCAGCGCGAGAGCATGCTCTTGAGTTCGTCGACCACGTCCTCGCCGGCCTGGAAGCGCATCCGGTACTCGCTGACCCGCTTGGTGAACACCTCGTGCACCCGCTTGTGCGCGGCGCAGAACGGGTAGCCGGCTTCCTCCATCAGCTCTTCCTCGAAGGCGAAGTGCGACAGGGTGTAGTCGACCAGTTCGTCGATCACGTCGGCCACCACCAGCGCCGAGGCGCCGGTCTGGGCCTGGTGCAGCTGGTTGATCATCGACACGATCCGGCGGTGCTGGTCGTCGATCACCTCGATGCCGGTGTTGAGGTCGTCCTGCCAGAGCAGCAAAGCCATGCGTCATCTCCTTCGATGCGCGCAGGCTAGGGGCGGCGTCGTCCCGGTGCCTTGATCGGGATCAATCCCCCGCCGCGCGTGCGCGCGCGGTCACCACAGCGCGTCGCGCATCCGGTACCAGGCCATCGCCAGCACCAGCAGCGGCGTGCGCAGCAGGCGGCCACCGGGGAAGGGCGCGTGCGGGATCTTCGCGAACAGGTCCAGCCGCGCGGACTGGCCGCGGATCGCTTCGGCGACCAGCTGCCCGGCCAGGCCGGTGCTGGCCACCCCATGGCCGGAAAAGCCCTGCGCGAAATAGACGTTCGGGGTCAGCCGGCCCCAGTGCGGGGCGCGGTTGAGCGAGATGTCGACGTAGCCGCCCCACAGGTACTCGACCGGCACGTCGTCCAGCTGCGGGAACACCGCGCGGATGCGCCGCCGCATCACCCCGCGCAGGTTCGGCGGCGGATAGCTGGAATAGCTGGCGCGGCCGCCGAACAGCAGGCGGTGGTCGCGGCTGAGGCGGAAGTAGTCCAGCGCCCAGTTCACGTCGGCCACGGCCATGTCGTTGCGGATCAGCGCCTGCGCGCGTTCGGCGCCCAGCGGCGCGGTCGCCGCGATGTACGTACCGACCGGCATCACCCGCGACTCCAGCTCCGGGGCCACGCCGCGCAGCCAGGCGTTGCCGGCGATCACCGCGAAGTCGGCGCCGACCTCGCCCTGCGCGGTCCGCAGCCGCGGCCGGGCGCCGCGCACCAGCTCGACCACCGGCGAGCGTTCGAAGATGCGCACGCCCGCCGCCAGCGCGGCGCGGGCCAGGCCGAAGGCGTATTCGAGCGGATGCAGGTGGCCACTGGCCGGGTCGTACACCGCGCCCAGGTAGCGGTCGCTTTCCAGTTCGTCGCGCAGGCGGCGCCGGTCCCACCACTGCAGCGGATAGTCGTACTTCTCCGTCATCTCGACGATGCCTGCGCGCAGGTCGCGTTCCTGGCGCGGCTTGATCGGCACGTGGGCATGGCCGTCGCGCCAGTCGCAGGCGATCGCATGCCGGGCGATCCGCGCCCGCAGCCGGTCCATGCCTTCGCGCGAGAGGTCGAACAGCACCCGCGCCGCCGCCTGGCCGAGCAGGCCTTCGAGTTTCGACTGCTCGCAGCCGTAGCCGACGATGGCCTGGCCGCCGTTGCGCCCGGAGGCGCCCCAGCCGATCCGCTCGGCTTCCAGCACCACGACCCGGTAGCCGGCCTCGGCCAGCTCCAGCGCCGTGGTCAGGCCGGTGTAGCCGGCGCCGAGGATGCAGACGTCGACATCGTGCAGCGTGCCCTGCAGCGCCGGCTGTTCCAGCAGCGGCGTGGCACTGGCGGCGTACCAGCTGGGCGGGTAGGCGGTGGCGGGCGGCATGCGGGGCCGGCGGCGGGAACGATGGATCGAGCCTACCGCAGCCCGGAGGGGCGGTGCGGTCCTCGGCCGCCGGGTTTCGCATGCGGCCAGGCCCGCTGCCATACTCGGCGAAGGGGATCCGGAACGCTCACGCATGCACATACCTGCTTCGAACCACGCCCGTCGCCGGGCCATGTCCATGGTCGTGCTGGCGGCGCTGTCCGCGTCCGCGCACGCGGCACTGCCGCCGGAGTACTACAGCAACGCGCGCGCCGAGGCCGCGCACCACCTGCAGCTGCGCATCGATGCGGTGACGCTGGAGCCGGGCGCCGGCTCGGCCAACTGCGAGGTGCGCGGCAGGGTGCTCCGCGACTTCCGCGGCGAGGCGGCTGCGGGCACGCCGCTGGCGTTCACCCTGAACTGCCTGGCCCCCGGCGTCAGCCCGATGCCCGGGGCGTCGTCGTGGCACGACTACGCGCAGCTGAAGACGGCGCGCTTCGCTGAAGGGTTCTTCGACGGCGTCGAATCCGGCCCGGTCTACGGCCAGCTCGGCATCGTCGAAGCGGAGCGGGCCAGCCCGTGGTGCGAGGCCGAAAGCGGGCGCTGCGACCTGCCGCCGGCCGCGCCGCCGCGGGTGCTCGAATGCCGCCCCGACGACGCCGCCGCAGGCCCCGGCTGGCGGGTCAAGATCGACAACGCGCGGATGTGGTACTGGGTCGATGCCGCCGCGGGTGCCGGCTCGACCGGCCTGGCGCCGGAACAGCAGGCGCCGGGCTGGCGCCGGTCGATCTGGCCGATCGGGCGGACCCAGGAGCCGCTGGTGGTGGAGCCGCAACGCTACCTGCACCGCACCGCGCTCTTCAGCGAAGGCGGCGAGCGGCTGCTGGAGGTGCGGCAGCTGACGATCGACCGGACGACGCTGGCGTTCGAGGACCAGTACATGGCGGTCGATGGCCCGGAACGGGCACCCACGCGCGGGACCTGCGTGGAAACCGCCGATCCGGAGGGCACCGCTCCGGTGGCCGGCGCGGCCGGTGGCTGAGCCGGACCGCTACACCGTGCGCAGGTACCAGGCGTAGTCCAGGTCCGGCACCCGCGCCTGGAAGTCGCGCATCTCCTTCAGCTTCTGCTGCCCGTAGACGTGGCGGAAGGCGTCTCCATACCAGCGGGCGGCGAAGGCACTGCCGAGGAAGGCGTCGATCGCGTCGCGCCAGTGCGGGCTCCGCGCCTCGAACTGCTCATAGGCGTTGCCCACCACCGGCGCGCCCGGGTCCGGCTGCCGCTCGATGCCGTCGAGCATGCCGGCCAGCACCGCGGCGGCGACCAGGTAGGGGTTGGCGTCGGCGCCGGCGATGCGGTGCTCGATGCGGGTGTTGGCCGCGTCGCTGTGCGGGATGCGCATGGCCACGGTGCGGTTGTTGAAGCCCCAGCTGTCGTTGAGCGGCACGAACGCGTTGGCGACGAAGCGCCGGTAGCTGTTGGCGTGCGGGGCGAACAGCAGCAGGTTGTCGCGCGCGCTGGCCTGCAGGCCGCCCACGGCGTGGCGCAGCGCGTCGGCGGGCGCGTCCGGCGTGCCGGCGAACAGGTTGCGGCCGTCGGCGTCGAGCACGCTGGCGTGCAGGTGCAGGCCGCTGCCGGCCTGGCCGGCCAGCGGCTTGGCCATGAAGCTGGCCAGCGCACCCTGCTGCTGCGCGATCGCCTTGATCGCGCGCTTGAGCAGGATCGCGTCGTCGCACGCGGCCACGGCATCGGCGCGGTGCTTGAGGTTGATCTCGAACTGTCCGGGCGCGTACTCGGCCACCGCGGTGTCGGCCGGGATCCGCTGCGCGCGGCAGGCACGCGCCACCGCGTCGATGAAGGCCGCGTTCTCGTCGAGGTCGTCGATCGAGTAGACCTGGGTGCTGGCGTTGCGCGCGCCGTCGCTGGCGTTGAGCGTGGGCTGCGGCCGGCCGTCGGCATCGGCAAGGCGGTCGAACAGGTAGAACTCCAGTTCCACCGCGACCACCGGGGTCAGCCCGGCGGCGCGGTAGCGGGCGAGCACGCGTTCCAGCACGCGCCGCGGGTGCGCCTCGAACCAGCCGCCGGCGCCGTCCTCCATCGCCAGCAGCAGCTGCAGCGCCGGCCGCGGCGACCACGGCACCGGTCGCAGGCTGCCGGGGATCGGCCGGCAGATCCGGTCCTCGTCGCCGATGTCGTAGCCCAGGCCGGTTTCCTCCACGGTATTGCCGGTGATGTCGGCGGCGACCAGCGACATCGGCAGGCAGACGCCGCCGGCATAGACCTTCTCCAGCGCCTCGGCGGCCACCCGCTTGCCGCGCAGCACGCCGTTGCAGTCGGGCAGCAGCAGGTCCACGTGCGCCTCGGCGTGGCCGGGCAGGGCGTGCAGGGTGGCCAGGTCCTCGGGCGGCAACGCGGACGGGGAGGCGGGGTGGTTCATCGGGGACCTCGGCGGGTGCCAGGCGAGAGTAGCAGGGCGGGGTTCGTCAAGAATACTCAACGGCAGGGGCGCCACTTCGGCCGATTCTGTGCACCAAAGCGGGGCGCAGGGGCTGGCGGGGGCCTTCGTGTTGTAAAAATAAAACGGCCGGGGTAAGTTCGACGGACGCCACCGGACCCCTCCGCGCATGGCCCTGCCGCCCCTCGTCGGCCTGCCCACCGACCGCAAACAGATCGGCCTGCATCCGTTCCTCGCCGTCGGCGAGAAGTACGTGCGCGCGGTGGTCGACGGGGCCGGCGCCACCCCGGTGCTGCTGCCGGCCCTGCAGCCGGCGCTGCCGGTGGACGACTGGCTGGCCCGGCTGGACGGCCTGCTGCTGACCGGCGCGGTCAGCAACATCGAGCCGCACCACTACACCGACGAGCCCAGCTACGAGGGCAACCTGCACGACCCGGCGCGCGATGCGACCACGCTGGGCCTGGTCCCGCGCGCCGTCGCGATGGGCCTGCCGGTGCTGGCGATCTGCCGCGGCTTCCAGGAGGTCAATGTCGCCTTCGGCGGCAGCCTGTTCCAGAAGCTGCACGAGGCCACCGGCTTCAACGACCACCGCGAGAACCCGGACGACCCGCTCGACGTCCAGTACGCGCCCGCGCACGACATCCGCCTGGCCGAGGGCGGGCTGCTGGCCGCCATCGCCGGCGGCTCCACCGCGCGGGTCAACTCGCTGCACGGGCAGGGCGTGGCCCGGCTCGGCGAGGGCCTGGTGGTGGAGGCGATCGCGCCGGACGGGGCGATCGAGGCGTTCCGCCGCGACGGTGGCGGCTTCCTGCTCGGGCTGCAGTGGCATCCGGAATGGCAGGTCGCTTCCAACCCGTTCCATCTCGGCATCTTCCGCGCCTTCGGCGACGCCTGCCGGGCCTACGCCGCGCGCCGCGCGCAGGCGCAACGCACCCTCCTCACGGAATCCGCATGAGCACCCGTCCCACCCGCCGCAAGCCCGCCAGCACCGCTTCGCAGGAGAGCTCGCTGCGGCGCTGGCTGAAGGAGCGGCGGATCACCGAGGTCGAGTGCCTGGTGCCGGACATCACCGGCAACGCGCGCGGCAAGATCATCCCGGCCGACAAGTTCAGCCACGACTACGGCACGCGCCTGCCCGAGGGCATCTTCGCCACCACGGTCACCGGCGACTACCCGGACGACTACTACGAGCTGACCTCGCCGTCGGACTCGGACATGCTGCTGCGTCCCGACCCGGACACGGTGCGGATGGTGCCGTGGGCGGCCGACCCGACCGCGCAGATCATCCACGACTGCCAGACCAAGGATGGCCAGCCGCACGAGCTGGCGCCGCGCAATGTCCTGCGCCGGGTGCTCGCCGCCTACGAGGAACTGGGCCTGCAGCCGGTAGTGGCGCCCGAGCTGGAATTCTTCCTGGTGCAGAAGAACACCGACCCGGACTTCCCGCTGCTGCCCCCGGCGGGTCGCAACGGTCGCCCGGAGACGGCACGGCAGTCCTACTCGATCGACGCGGTCAACGAGTTCGACCCGATCCTGGACCTGATGTACGACTACTGCGAGGCGATGGAGCTGGACGTGGACACGCTGATCCATGAATCCGGCGCCGCGCAGCTCGAAGTCAACTTCACCCATGCCGATGCGCTCTCGCGGGCCGACCAGGTGTTCCTGTTCAAGCGGACCATGCGCGAGGCGGCGCTGCGCCACGGCGTGTACGCCACCTTCCTGGCCAAGCCGATGGAGAACGAGCCGGGCAGCGCCATGCACATCCACCAGAGCCTGGTGGACGTCACGCGGGGGCAGAACGTGTTCGCGGGCAAGAAGGCGGGCGAGCACAGCGCCACGTTCATGCACTACCTGGGCGGGCTGCAGAAGTACGTGCCGATGGCGATGGCGTTCTTCGCGCCGAACGTGAATTCCTACCGGCGCCTGGCGCTGGGCCAGGTGGCGCCGATCAACGTGCACTGGGGCTACGACAACCGCACCTGCGGCCTGCGGGTGCCGATGGACACCCCGGAGAACACCCGGGTGGAGAGCCGCTTCGCCGGCTCCGACGCCAATCCCTACCTGGCCATGGCCGGGACGCTGGCGTGTGGCCTGCTGGGCATCCGCGAGAAGCTGCAGCCGATGCCGGCGATGGACAGCAGCGCGCAGGATGCCGGCTTCGCCCTGCCGCGCTCGCTCAACCAGGCGCTGGACGGCCTGGAGGGCTGCGCCGAACTGCAGGCGCTGCTGGGGCCCCGCTTCGTGCGCGCCTACGTCTCGGTCAAGCGCAAGGAATACGAGACCTTCTTCCGCGTGATCAGCTCGTGGGAACGCGAGTTCCTGCTGCTCAACGTCTGACCCCGACCGCCGACGCCCCGCACGGAGCCACGCCGCATGGAACCGCACCGCACCGAGCCGCATCCCTTCGAACCGGCGGAGCTGCGCGAGCTGCAGCGCCTGGACGCGGCCCACCACCTGCACCCGTTCAACGACAACGCGGCGCTGGCGAAGAAGGGCACCCGGGTGCTGACCCGCGGCGAGGGCTGTTATGTCTGGGACGCCGAGGGCAACAAGCTGCTCGATGCCTTCGCCGGGCTGTGGTGCGTGAACATCGGCTACGGCCGGCCGGAGCTGGGCGCGGCCGCGGCACGGCAGATGACGCAGCTGGCCTACTACAACAGCTTCTTCCAGTGCACCACCGAGCCGACCATCCACCTGGCGGCCAAGCTGGCCGAGCTGGCGCCGGGCGACATCAACCACGCGTTCTTCGTCAATTCCGGGTCGGAAGCCAACGACACCATCCTGCGCATGGTCCGCCACTTCTGGGCGGTGCAGGACCAGCCGCGCAAGAACATCTTCATCGGCCGCCACAACGGCTACCACGGCACCACCGTGGCCGGCGCCAGCCTGGGCGGGATGAAGGGCATGCACGGTCAGGGCGGCCTGCCGATCCCCGACATCCACCACATCGAACCGCCGTTCTGGTTCGCCGATGGCGGCGACCTGTCCGAGGACGAATACGGCCTGGTCGCCGCGCGGCGGCTGGAAGACAGGATCCTGGAGCTGGGCCCGGAGCGGGTGGCCGCCTTCATCGGCGAGCCGGTCATGGGTGCGATCGGCGTGTACATCCCGCCGATGACCTACTGGCCGGAGATCGAGCGGATCTGCCGCAAGTACGACGTGCTGCTGGTCGCCGACGAGGTGATCTGCGGCTTCGGCCGGACCGGCGAATGGTTCGGCTCGCAGTACTTCGGCTTCCAGCCGGACATCATGCCGGTGGCCAAGGGCATCACCTCCGGCTACATCCCGCTGGGTGCGGCCATGTTCAACGACCGCGTCGCCGGGGTGCTCAAGGACAGCGGCGGCGAGCTGGCGCACGGGGCGACCTATTCGGGCCACCCGGTGTGTGCGGCGGTGGCGCTGGAGAACCTGCGGATCCTGCAGGAGGAGCGCATCGTCGAGCACGTGCGCGACGACGTCGCCCCGTACCTGGCCGGGCGCTGGGCCGAGCTGGGCGAGCATCGCCTGGTCGGGCAGGCGCGCATCGCCGGGCTGATGGGTGCGCTGGAGCTGGTCCCGGACAAGGGACGGCGCGCGTTCTTCGAGGAGCGCGGCAAGGTCGGCGGCCTGTGCCGCGACATCGCCCTGCGCCATGGCCTGATCCTGCGCGCCACCTGGGATTCGATGCTGCTGTCGCCGCCGCTGGTGATCACCCGCGCGCAGGTCGACGAACTGTTCGACAAGGCCTGGAAGGCGCTGGACGAGACCGCGGCCCAGCTGGGCAAATGAACAGGCCGGCGCTACGCTGGCCCGATCCCCCGGAACGTGACGAGGAACACCCCATGAAGCTGCGCCCGCTGACCATCCGCCTGCTGACCGCCGGCATCGTCGCCACCCTGGCCGCGTGCGGGGGCAAGCAGGAGGGCGCCGCGCCGGACGGCGCCGCCACCGCCGCCGGTGGCGAGGAGAAGGTGCTCAACGTCTACAACTATTCGGACTACATCGCCGAGGACACCATCCCCGGCTTCGAGCAGCAGAGCGGCATCCGCGTCACCTACGACGTGTACGACAGCGACGAGGTGCTGGAGACCAAGCTGCTGGCCGGCTCCAGCGGCTACGACGTGGTGGTGCCGACCCTGAACTTCTTCGGTCGCCAGATCCAGGCGGGCGTGTTCAAGGAACTGGACAAGAGCAAGATCCCGAACCTGGCCAACCTGGACCCGCAGGTGATGCAGCTGATCGCCGCGCAGGACCCGGGCAACAAGTACGGCGTGCCGTACATGTCCGGCACCACCGGCATCGGCTTCAACGTCGACAAGGTCACCGCCGCGTTCGGCAGCACCGAGGTCACCAACAGCTGGAGCCTGGTGTTCGACCCGGCCAAGATCAGCAAGCTCAAGGATTGCGGCGTGACCCTGCTCGACACCCCGTCGGACATGATCCCGATCGCGCTGCATTACCTGGGCGAGGACCCGCACAGCGCCGATCCGGCGGTGATCCAGAAGGCGGCCGACCTGATCAAGTCGATCCGGCCGTACGTGCAGAACTTCCATTCCAGCCAGTACGTCAGCTCGCTGGCCAACGGCACGACCTGCCTGGTGGTGGGCTGGTCCGGCGACATCATCCAGGCGCGCGACCGCGCCGAGGAAGCGGGCAACGGCGTCAACGTCGGCTTCTCGATCCCGAAGGAGGGCGCGCCGCAGTGGTTCGACATGCTGGCGATCCCGGCCGACGCCAAGCATCCGGAGAACGCCTACGCGTTCATCAACTACCTGCTCGAGCCGCAGGTGGCCGCCAACAACACCAACTACATCCAGTACGCCAACCCGGTCGCGGGCGCCACGCCGCTGGTGGAGGAGGCGATCCGCAACGATCCGACCATCTATCCGCCGGCCGAGGTGAAGGCCAAGCTGTTCACCTACGCGATCAATTCGCCGGAGACCGACAAGCTGTACACGCGGCTGTGGACGGAGATCAAGACCGGCCGCTGAGCGGTCGCGCGGCATGTCCGGCGCCGATGCGCGGCGCCGGCGGCGGTATCCGCGGGACGTCCCGTCCCGCGTGGCCCTGGCGGTGGAAGAGGTGGGAGGCGAAGGGAGGGGAACCCGGTGGCGCCTGCCTTGCTGGCGGCGTCGTGGACAACCAGACGGCCCTGCGGGGCCAGGGGAAGCGACGATGAGTACGTGGACACCGAAGTGGTTGTGCGTTGCGCTGGCGGCGGTCGCGCTGGGCGCCTGCGGAAAGAAGGACGAGGCGGCGTCGCCCGCCGGCGGCGCCAGCGCCGCGGCCGGGGCCGGGGCCGGCACCCTCAACGTCTACAACTGGTCCGATTACATCGCCGAGGACATCGTTCCGAACTTCGAGCGGGAACGCGGGGTCAAGGTCAACTACGGCGTGTTCGACAGCAACGAGGTACTCGAGGCCAAGCTGCTGGCCGGCGGATCCGGCTTCGACGTGGTGGTGCCCGGCCTGCAGTTCCTCGGCCGGCAGGTCCAGGCCGGGGTGTTCCAGCCGCTGGACAAGTCGCGGCTCAAGAACTACGCCAACCTCGATCCGGAGCTGATGAAGCGCATCGCCGTCCAGGACCCGGACAACCGGTACGCGGTCCCGTACCTGTGGGGCACCACCGGCATCGGCTACAACGTCGACAAGCTCACCGCCGCCTTCGGCAGCACCGAGATCGCCGGCAGCTGGGACCTGTTCTTCAAGCCGGAGAACCTCGCCAAGATGAAGGACTGCGGGGTGATGATGCTGGACGCGCCGTCCGAGGTGGTCCCGGTGGTGCTGAACTACCTGGGGGAGGACCCCAACAGCACCGACCCGGCGGTGATCGAGAAGGCCGCCGCGCTGCTGAAGGCCCTGCGGCCGCATGTCCAGACCTTCCACTCCTCGCAGTACATCGACGCGCTGGCCAACGGCAGCGCCTGCCTGGTGATCGGCTGGTCCGGCGACGTGCTGCAGGCGCGCGACCGCGCCGAGGAGGCGGGCAACGGCGTCAAGGTGGCCTATTCGATCCCGAAGGAAGGCACGGCGCTGTTCTTCGACATGCTCGCCATCCCCAAGGACGCGAAGAACCTGGACAACGCCTACGCCTTCATCGACTACCTGCTGCGCCCGGACGTGGCGGCGGCCAACAGCAACTACGTCAGCTACCCGAACCCGGTGCCGTCCTCGCTGCCGATGGTGGACGAGGCGATCCGCAACGACCCGACGATCTATCCGCCACCGGCGACCGCGGCCAAGCTGTTCACCCTGGCCAACCTCCCGCCGGAGGTGGATCGCCAGTACACCCGCTTGTGGACCGAGCTGAAGACCGGCCGCTAGGCTATGCAACGCAGGTGCGGGCCGCCGCCGGGCGGCCCGCCCACCCCAACCTGGAGCGGCCATGGCGATCAACGAGCGCACGAACGGGGCCCCGGCCGAAGCCGGCGCCGAGCGCTACCTCCGGATCGAAAGCGTGCGCAAGGAATTCGACGGCTTCGTCGCCGTCGACGACGTCAGCCTCGACATCCGCAAGGGCGAGATCTTCGCCCTGCTCGGCGGCTCCGGCAGCGGCAAGTCGACCCTGCTGCGCTGCCTCGGCGGGTTCGAGCAGCCGACCAAGGGCAGGATCGTGCTCGACGGCGAAGTCATGAACGGCCTGCCGCCGTACGAGCGGCCGATCAACATGATGTTCCAGTCCTACGCGCTGTTCCCGCACATGACCGTGGAGCAGAACATCGCCTTCGGCCTCAAGCAGGACGGCCTGGCCAAGGATGCGATCCGCAGGCGCGTGGGCGAGATGCTGGAGATGGTCCAGCTCGGCAAGCTGGCCAGGCGCAAGCCGCACCAGCTGTCCGGCGGCCAGCAGCAGCGCGTGGCGCTGGCCCGTTCGCTGGCCAAGGGCCCCAAGCTGCTGCTGCTGGACGAGCCGATGGGCGCGCTGGACAAGAAGCTGCGTTCGCGCATGCAGCTGGAGCTGGTCAACATCATCGAGACCTCCGGGGTGACCTGCGTGATGGTCACCCACGACCAGGAGGAGGCGATGACCATGGCCACCCGGATCGCGCTGATGGACCAGGGCTGGATCCAGCAGGTCGGCACCCCGGACGAGATCTACGAGCAGCCGGCCAACCGCTTCGCCGCCGAGTTCATCGGCTCGGTCAACCTGGTCGACGCGACCATCGACGAGGACGAGCCGGACTACGTCACCCTGCGCACGCCGGCGTTCGACGCGCCGATCTACATCGGCCACGGCATCACCGGGTTCCCGGGCCAGGCGGTGTCCTTCGCGGTGCGCCCGGAGAAGCTGGACATCGGCAAGGACGAGCCGGCGCAGCCGCACAACAAGGCGCGCGGCACGATCGAGGACATCGCCTACTTTGGCAGCCACTCGGTCTACCACGTGCGCCTGCCCAGCGGCTTCAAACTGATGGCCAACTTCGCCAACGAGAAGCGCTGGGCCAGCGAGGGCATGACCTGGGGCGACCCGGTCTGGCTGTGGTGGGACGACAACGACGGCGTGGTGCTGACCTCATGAACGCGCGCGCGCTGAAGCGGTTCCTGCCGGGCGGCCGCTGGGCGGTGATCGCGGTGCCGTTCCTGTGGCTGGTGGTGTTCTTCGCGATCCCGTTCCTGATCGTGCTGAAGATCTCGTTCTCGCGGCTGGCCATCGCCATGCCGCCGTACACGCCGATCGTGGAGTACGTGGACAAGGCGCTGACCCTGCGCCTGAACCTGGGCAACTACGTGGCCCTGTTCACCGATTCCCAGTACGTGCTGGCCTACCTGAGCTCGATCAAGATCGCGGCGGTATCGACCCTGCTGTGCCTGCTGATCGGCTACCCGATGGCGTACTTCATCGCGCGGATGAAGCCGTCCACCCGCAACATCGCGCTGATGGCGGTGGTGCTGCCGTCGTGGATCTCGTTCCTGCTGCGGGTCTACGCCTGGGTCGGCATCCTCGACGCCAACGGCATCCTCAACCGCGCGTTGATGGGGCTGGGGCTGGTCGACGCCCCGCTGCGCATCCTCTACACGCCGCTGGCCGCCTACATCGGCATCGTCTACTGCTACCTGCCGTTCATGGTGCTGCCGCTGTACGCCAACCTGGTCAAGCTCGACCTGCGCCTGCTGGAAGCCGCCTACGACCTCGGCGCCAAGCCATGGCAGGCCTTCCTGCGCATCACCCTGCCGCTGTCCCGTGCCGGCATCATCGCCGGCTGCATGCTGGTGATGATCCCGGCGGTGGGCGAGTTCGTGATCCCCGAGATGCTCGGCGGCCCGGACACGCTGATGATCGGGCGGGTGCTGTGGGGCGAGTTCTTCAACAACCGCGACTGGCCGGCGGCGTCGGCGGTGGCGATCGTGATGCTGCTGCTCCTGCTGGTGCCTATCCTGGTGTTCAACCGCTACCAGCAGAAGGAGATGGAGGGCCGGCTGACATGAACCCGACCCTGGGACAGAAGCTGCTGCGCTGGGCCGTGCTGCTGCTCGGCTTCGCCTTCCTGTACCTGCCGATCCTGCTGTTGATCGTCTATTCGTTCAATTCCTCGCGCCTGGCCACGGTCTGGGCCGGGTTCTCGACCAAGTGGTACGGCGAACTGCTGCGCGACCGCCAGATCCTCCAGGCGGCCTGGGTCAGCCTGCGCATCGCCTTCTGGACGGCGACGGCGGCAACGGTCATCGGCACGCTCGGGGCGATGGTGATGACCCGCTTCCGGCGGTTCCCCGGCAAGACCCTGTTCGGCGCGCTGATCACCGCGCCGCTGGTGATGCCCGAGGTGATCATCGGCCTGTCGATCCTGCTGATGCTGGTGTCGGCCGGCGCGGCGCTCGGCATCCCGTCCAAGGGCATGGTCGCGATCTGGATCGCGCACGTGACCCTCACCGTGTCCTTCGTCACCGTGGTCGTGTCCTCGCGCCTGCAGGAGCTGGACAAGTCGCTGGAGGAAGCGGCGATGGACCTGGGCGCCAACCGGCTCAAGGTGTTCTTCCTGATCACCCTGCCGATCATCGCGCCGGCGCTGGTCAGCGGCTGGCTGCTGGCCTTCACCCTGTCGCTGGACGACGTGGTGATCGCCAGCTTCGTCGCGGGGCCGGATTCGACCACGCTGCCGATCAAGGTCTTCTCCTCGGTGCGGCTGGGCGTAAGCCCGAAGATCAACGCGCTGGCCACGCTGATGATCATGGCCGTGTCGATCGCGGCCGTGGTCGGCTGGTGGCTCATGTTCCGCGAGGAGCAGCGCCGCCAGCGCGACATGCAGCTGGCGCTGCAGGAGAACGGCTGAGGGCAGCGATGGCGGGGCACGGTGCCCTAACGACCGCGCCGGCAGAATCGGCGCCTGCAACGCGAAGCGAGGACGCCATGACGGTCGAGACGATCAACCCCGCGACCGGCCAGGTCGAGTACCGCCACGAGCTGATGGCGCCGGCCGAGGTGGAGGCGGTCCTGGCCGCCGCCCAAGCGGCGTTCCCGGCCTGGGCGCAGCGCAGCCTCGAGGGCCGCGGCGAGGTCGTACGGGCGATCGGCGCCGGCCTGCGCGACCACCGCGACGAGCTGCAGCGGACCATGACCGCGGAGATGGGCAAGCTGCGCAGGGAAGCGCTGGCCGAGGTCGACAAGTGCGCCGACGCCTGCGACTACTACGCGGCGCAGGCCGCCGCTTACCTGGCCGACCAGCCCGTCGCCACCGAGGGCCGGCGCAGTTACGTGCGCTACGAGCCGCTGGGCTGCGTGCTGGCGGTGATGCCGTGGAACTTCCCGGTGTGGCAGGTGTTCCGCTTCCTGGCGCCGGCCTTCATGGCCGGCAATGTCGCCGTGCTCAAGCACGCCAGCAACGTGCCGCGCTGCGCCGACCTGATCGCCAGGGTGCTCGCGGACGCCGGCCTGCCCGCCGGCGTGTTCGGCGTGCTGCACGTCGACAACGACCAGGCGGCGGGGGTGATCCGCGATCCGCGCGTGGTCGCGGTGACGCTCACCGGCAGCGAGCGGGCCGGCCGCTCGATCGCCGGCAATGCAGGCGAGCAGCTGAAGAAGTGCGTGATGGAGCTCGGCGGCAGCGACGCCTTCGTGGTCCTGGAGGATGCCGACCTGGACAAGGCCGTGGCCGGGGCGGTCGCCTCGCGTTTCGGCAACGCGGGCCAGACCTGCATCGCCGCCAAGCGGTTCATCGTGGTCGACGCCATCGCCGACGCCTTCACCCGGCGCTTCGTCGAAGCGGCGGCGAAGCTGCGCCTGGGCGACCCGAACGCGGAAGCCACCACGCTGGCGCCGATGGCCCGCCAGGACCTGCGGGACGAGCTGCACCGCCAGGTGCGCGACAGCATCGCCCGGGGCGCGCGGCCCCTGCTGGGGTGCGAGCCTGACGCCTCGCACGCCGGCTATCCGGCCTCGATCCTGGAAGCGGTGGTGCCGGGAATGCCGGCCTACGAGGAGGAGCTGTTCGGGCCGGTGGCCAGCATCCTGCGCGTGGCCGACGAGGCCGAGGCGGTGCGCGTGGCCAATGACACCACCTACGGGCTGGGCGGCAGCGTGTGGACGGGGGATCCGGTGCGCGGCGAACGGGTCGCGCGCCAGCTGCGGGTCGGCGCCGCGTTCGTCAACGCCATCGTGCGCAGCGACGTGCGCCTGCCATTCGGCGGGACCAAGCGCTCGGGCTTCGGCCGTGAACTGGCCGAACACGGCATCCACGAGTTCATGAACATCAAGTCGGTCTACGTGGCCTGAGCGGGGGCCGGCGCGATCCGGCCAGGGGAGAGCGGAATGCGCTGGAAGGGGCTCGGCTGGTACGCGATGACGGTGCTGGCGGTACTAGTGGCGGGCTACGCGTTCGCCATGGCGGGCGTGCCGGAGTGGCGGCACCCGCTGGTGCGGGGGCTCTTCGCGCAGCAGCCGCTGGCGACGTGGGGGCATTTCGCCGGCGGCGGGACGGCGCTGGTCGTCGGCGCATTCCAGCTGCATGCGCGCCTGCGCAACCGCTGGCTCGGCCTGCATCGCTGGCTGGGCCGCGCCTACGTGCTGGCCGTCGCCGCCGGCGGCATCGCCGCGCTGGTGCTGGCGCTGCGTACGACCAGCGGCGGAGTGGCCGCTGCAGGCTTCGCCTCGCTCGGCCTGGCCTGGCTGGCGACCACCGCGCTGGCGGTGGCTGCGATCCGCCGGCGGCGCCTGGCAGCGCACCGCGACTGGATGGTGCGCAGCTACGCGCTGACCCTGGCGGCGGTGACGCTGCGCATCTACCTGCCAGCCAGCCAGTTCGCCGGGATTTCCTTCGCCATCGCCTATCCGGCCATCGCCTGGCTGTGCTGGGTGCCGAACCTGCTGCTGGCCGAGGCCTTCCTGCGCTCGCGCGGCGCGCGCGACGCCCTGGCGGCCAGCGCCGTCCCGCCACGCTGGCGCCGCGGGCCGGCGCGTTCGCCGGCCTGACCGCGCTCCGGCGCCGTTTCGATGACGGCGGTGGAACAGACGGTTACGCCATGCGCGGTTCCGTTGTGGTCGCGCAGGCATCATCTTCCGTGCGACCGCAACCGGAGAACGTCCCATGACCGCCCCGATCGACACCGCCCCCGCCCGCATCATCCGCAAGGTGCGCGGCCAGGCCGCTTCCGACGGCGCGGGGGTCAGGCTGACCCGCGTGATCGGCGGCGCCGGGCTGCCGGAGCTGGATCCGTTCCTGCTGCTGGACGAGTTCGGCACCGACAAGGCCGAGGATTACATCGCCGGTTTCCCGAGCCATCCGCACCGGGGCTTCGAGACGGTGACCTACATGCTCGACGGGCGCATGCGCCACAAGGACAACCACGGCAACGAGGGCCTGCTCACGCCGGGCAGCGTGCAGTGGATGACCGCAGGCCGCGGCCTGGTCCATTCCGAGATGCCGGAGCAGGAATCCGGGCGCATGCGCGGTTTCCAGCTGTGGGTGAACCTGCCCGCGCGCGAGAAGATGACCGAGCCGCGCTACCAGGAATTCGCCCCCGACCGGATCCCGGTCGCGCACCCGGCCGCCGGGGTCGAGGTGAAGGTCATCGCCGGCCGGGTCGGCGACACCGTGGGCCCGATCGTCCAGCCGGCGACCGACCCGCTCTACCTCGACATCGCGCTGCAGCCGGGCGTGGCCTGGCGGCACGACCTGCCGGACGGCCACAACGCCTTCGCCTACGTGTTCGAGGGCGCGGCGACGGTGGGCGAAGGCGAGGAGGCGCGACCGCTCGATTCACGCGAGATGGCGGTGCTGGGTGGCGGCCGCCAGCTCGTGCTGCGCGCCGGCGAGGCGGGTGCGCGACTGATCCTGGTCGCGGGCACCCCGCTGCGCGAGCCGGTCGCGCGGCATGGACCGTTCGTGATGAACACGCGCCAGGAATTGATGCAGGCCTTCGTCGACTTCCAGGAAGGCCGGTTCTGACGGCGGCGCCGGCGGCGGCGCGCCGCCGCCAGGCGGTCAGTTGAGTGCGATGCCTTCGGCCATCGCCAGCAGCTGCCGCAGTTCTTCGTCATTGCCCGCGTCAACCCACACCTGCGCGTAGCGGTCCTCGCCGAGCTCGACGATCGTGATCCGCTTGCGCTCCCCGGTCTGGGCCGCGATCTCCGGCTGGTACCAGTGCACCTCGTGGGTGCCGATGCGTCCCTCCTCCTCGCGGTTGCGGCGCAGCAGGTTCACGGTCGGTTCGCGGGTCAGCATCAGCCCGAGCACCTGGCGCTCGCCGTCGAGTGCGCGGCATACGGTGAACCCGTCGCCGGCCTTCGCTTCCCAGCGCAGGGTCGAGCCCGCCGGCAGCGAGGGGCATGCCGCGTCCTGCGCGGCGGCGTCGAAGGCCGAGGCCGCCAGCAGGAACCCCAGGCAATAGAGCTTGTTCATCACGCTTCCCCCTGGCCCGCGGCTGGCAGGCCTGTCATCGGATGCGCGGGCGGCGCTGCGTGGCGAGGGCGATGCATGCCGCCACCGGCGCGACATCCGGCGCCCGCACGTTGCTGTCTCCCCTTGGCCGCGCCTGCGTTCCCCGCGCCGCGGCCCCCTCGGTGAAAGTACCCGCCGCGGCCCGGCCATGCAAACCCGCGCGTCAGAAATTGCGCTGGAAGTCGAATTCCTGCCGGCGTCCACCGGCCACCACGCCGACGCGCACGCGCATCGTGTCGTGCACGCCGATGCGCACGGTGCCGACATGGTCGATGTAGTCGCCGGTGGCGACCCGGCGCAGGCTCACCTGCTGGCGTCGGCCGGCCAGGTCGACCGCTTCGGCGGTCACTTCGCCGTGTGCGGTGGTCTCGTCGCCGTCGGCGGTCGGCCGGCGCAGGGCCACCACGAGCAGGGCGGAATCGGCCTCGCGCGCCACGCCGTACTCGCGGGCCACCGCCTCGCCGAGCGCCAGCGTCGGCAGCAGGTTGTAGCGGGCGCGCAGCGGCCCGTCGAGCTCGACCACGCTGGGGGCCGGCGGGACGAAGCGGGCCGGTTCCGGAGCCGGGCCACCGCAGGCCGCGAACAACAGCAACATCGCCGCCATCGCCCCGGCGCGGCCGACCGCGCTCACGACTGGCCCGCCGCGGCCAGCGCCGCGCCGCGTTCGCGGGCCGCGTGGACGGCACGCGCCACCAGGGCCTCGAAACCGCCGCCCTGGAACGCCTCGATCGCGGCCTGGGTGGTGCCCCCGGGCGAGGTCACCCGGCGGCGGAGTTCGGCCGGCGCCTCGCCGGCCTCGGCGAGCATGCGTCCCGCGCCGAGCAGGGTCTGCACGACCAGGGTGCGGGCGTCGGCGGCGGGAAGGCCCTCGGCCACCGCGGCGGCTTCCATCGCCTCGGCGAGCAGGAACGCGTAGGCCGGCCCGCTGCCCGAGACCGCGGTCACCGCGTCGATCAGCGGCTCTTCCGCGACCCAGACCGTAGTGCCCGCGCTCGACAGCAGGGCGTCGGCGCGCCGGCGCTGGCCGTCGTCCACGCCTTCGCCCGCGTACAGGCCGGTCACGCCAGCCCCCAGCAGGGTGGGGGTATTGGGCATGCAGCGCACGACCGGCAGGCCGCCGCCCAGCCACGCCTGCAGGGCGGCGACCGGAATGCCGGCGGCGATCGATACCACCAGCGGACGCTGCCGCTGCGCGGCATCGGCGAGCGGGGTGCACGCGGCCTGCATCATCTGCGGCTTCACCGCCAGCAGCCACAGGCTGGCGCCTTCGGCCGCCTGTTCGCCACGCTCGAAGACCTGGACGCCGAAGTCCGCCGCCAGGGCCTCGCGGGCGGAGGCCAGCGGCTCGGCGACGCGGATGCGGCGCGTGTCCGCGCCGCGCCGGGCCAGGCCGCCGATCAGGCTGCGGGCCATGTTGCCGCCGCCGATGAAGGCCAGGGTGTCGCGGTCGTCGGGCAGGGTGGTCATGGACGCTCCGTGGGGGGATTGGGACCGGCGCCGCGCGGGCCGAACAGCGCCGTGCCGATGCGCACCAGGGTGGCGCCTTCGGCGATGGCGATGGCGAAATCGTCGCTCATGCCCATCGACAGCGTGTCCACGCCGGGATGGCGCCCGGCCAGCGATTCGAACAGGCCGCGCATGCGCCGGAACGCCGGCCGGCGCTGCTCGGGATCCGGATGGGGGACGGGGATCGACATCAGCCCGCGGAACGCCAACGCCGGCTGGGCGGCCACGCGTTCGACCAGGGCCGGCAGGTCTTCGGGCCGGCACCCGGCCTTGCCGGTTTCGCCCTCGACGTTGACCTGGACGAGCACGTTCAGCGGCCCTCGGGCGGGCGGCCGGTGGCGGGCAAGGGCGTCGACCACGCCCGGGCGGTCCACGCTCTGCACCCAGTCGAAGACCTCGGCGGCCAGCGCCGCCTTGTTCGACTGCAGGTGCCCGATCAGGTGCCACTGCAGCGCCGGATGGCGGGCCGCCAGGGCCGCGCGCTTGGCCGCGGCTTCCTGGACGTAGTTCTCGCCGAAGGCGACGTGGCCCGCCGCGGCGAGCGCGGCCACCGCCTCGGCGGGCTGGGTCTTGGAAACGGCCAGCAGCGCGGGCGCTGGCCTCCCGGCCGCGTCCGCCGCGTTCAGGATGCGCTGCATCACGGTTCGCAGGCGGGCATCGGGCATGGATGGACGGGCCATTGGCGGCGGCGGCGGGAGCGCTATACTGCCCCGCGGGGATGTATCGTTCCAGCCTGCGGGAATCCGCCGGCTATCGATTGACTGCCGTATCACGGGGAATTCGCGCATGGATATCGCCGAACTGCTGGCCTTTTCGGTCAAGAACAAGGCCTCCGACCTGCACCTGTCCGCGGGCCTGCCGCCGATGATCCGCGTCGACGGCGACGTGCGCCGGATCAACATCCCGGCGCTGGACCACAAGCAGGTCCACGCGCTGGTCTACGACATCATGTCGGACAAGCAGCGCCGCGACTACGAGGAATTCCTCGAGGTCGACTTCTCGTTCGAGATCCCGTCGCTGGCCCGCTTCCGCGTCAACGCGTTCAACCAGAACCGCGGCGCCGGCGCGGTGTTCCGCACCATTCCCTCGGACGTCCTGAGCCTGGAGGACCTGGGCTGCCCGCCGATCTTCCGCGAGCTGATCAACCAGCCGCAGGGCCTGATCCTGGTGACCGGCCCGACCGGTTCGGGCAAGTCGACCACGCTGGCGGCGATGATCGACCACATCAACAAGAACGAGTACGGGCACATCCTCACCGTCGAGGACCCGATCGAATTCGTGCACACCTCGCAGAAGTGCCTGATCAACCAGCGCGAGGTGCACCGCGACACCCACGGCTTCAACGAGGCGCTGCGCTCGGCGCTGCGCGAGGACCCGGACTACATCCTGGTCGGCGAAATGCGCGACCTGGAAACCATCCGCCTGGCGCTGACCGCCGCGGAAACCGGCCACCTGGTGTTCGGCACCCTGCATACCTCGTCGGCGGCGAAGACCATCGACCGCATCATCGACGTGTTCCCCGCCGGCGAGAAGCCGATGGTCCGCTCGATGCTGTCCGAGTCGCTGCGCGCGGTGATCAGCCAGGCGCTGCTGAAGAAGGTCGGCGGCGGCCGCACCGCGGCCTGGGAAATCATGGTCGGCACCCCGGCCATCCGCAACCTGATCCGCGAGGACAAGGTCGCGCAGATGTACTCGGCGATCCAGACCGGCCAGCAGTACGGCATGATGACCCTGGACCAGCACCTGCAGGACCTGGTCAAGCGCGGCCTGATCACCCGCCACCAGGCCAGGGAATACGCCAAGGACAAGCGCCTGTTCGAATGACGGCCGCGGCATAGCCCGGCCCGACGCCCACGCACTTCCGGAGCACCGCCATGAGCACCATCGACTTCACCTCGTTCCTCAAGCTGATGGCGCACCAGAAGGCGTCGGACCTGTTCATCACCGCCGGCATGCCGCCGTCGATGAAGGTCCACGGCAAGATCAGCCCGATCACCCAGACCCCGCTCACGCCGCAGCAGAGCCGGGACCTGGTGCTGAACGTGATGACGCCGGCGCAGCGCGAGGAGTTCGAGAAGACCCACGAGTGCAACTTCGCCATCGGCGTCGCCGGCGTGGGCCGCTTCCGCGTCAGCTGCTTCTACCAGCGCAACCAGGTGGGCATGGTCCTGCGCCGGATCGAGACCAAGATCCCGACGGTGGAGGAGCTGAACCTGCCGCCGATCATCAAGACGCTGGCGATGACCAAGCGCGGCATCATCCTGTTCGTGGGCGCCACCGGCACCGGCAAGTCGACCTCGCTGGCGTCGATGATCGGCTACCGCAACCAGAACTCGACCGGCCACATCATCACGATCGAGGACCCGATCGAATTCGTGCACAAGCACGAGGGCTGCATCATCACCCAGCGCGAGGTCGGCATCGACACCGACAGCTGGGAGAACGCGCTGAAGAACACCCTGCGCCAGGCGCCCGACGTCATCATGATCGGCGAGGTGCGTACCCGCGAGGGCATGGACCACGCGATCGCCTTCGCCGAAACCGGCCACCTGGTGCTGTGCACGCTGCACGCGAACAACGCCAACCAGGCGATGGACCGCATCATCAACTTCTTCCCCGAGGACCGGCGCAGCCAGCTGCTGATGGACCTGTCGCTGAACCTCAAGGGCGTGGTCGCGCAGCAGCTGATCCCGACGCCGGACGGCAAGAGCCGCCGGGTGGCCATGGAAATCCTGCTCGGCACCCCGCTGGTCCAGGACTACATCCGCGACGGCGAGATCCACAAGCTCAAGGAAGTGATGAAGGAGTCCACCAACCTGGGCATGAAGACCTTCGACCAGAGCCTGTTCGAGCTGTACCAGGCCGGCGAGATCAGCTACGAGGACGCGCTGCGCTACGCCGATTCGCAGAACGAGGTGCGCCTGCGGATCAAGCTGTCGCAGGGCGGCGACGCGCGCACGCTCGCCCAGGGCCTGGACGGCGTCGAGATCGCCGAGGCGCGCTGACCCGGACGCAACAGCCCAGGGACCCGCGAAGGCGGCGGCTTCGCCTCCACGGCGGCCGCACGGCGGCGGTTAGAATGCGCGCCCCCCTCGCGCGCGCCTGACCCGTGAACTCCAGAGACCCGGATCTCCGGCCCGCTCCGTCGCCCGTCGATGGCGCCATCGTCACCGCCGGGCCGCTGACGCCTCCGCCCGATTCGGCCGGCACCCCGGCCGACGCCCGCGCCTTCCACCACTCGGTCGCCGAGGACGTGCAGGGCATGGTCCTGGCCACGCTGGTGGCGTCGCTGGGGCTGACGGTGTTCGCCCAGGGCGGGCTCATGATCGGCGGCATGGCCGGCGTCTCGTTCCTGCTGCATTACGCGCTGGGCTGGAACTTCGGCCTGGTCTTCGTGCTGGTGAACCTTCCGTTCTACTGGATCGCCGTCCGCAGGATGGGGTGGGAGTTCACCCTCAAGACCTTCCTGGCGGTGGGCGCCTGCGGCCTGCTGACCGACCTGCTGCCGCGCTGGGCGGGCTGGTCGCACATGACCGGGCTGTACTCGGCGCTGGTCGGCGGGGCGCTGTGCGGGCTGGGGATCCTGTTCTTCATCCGCCACCGGGCCAGCCTCGGCGGCGTGGGGATCCTGGCGGTGTACCTGCAGCGCGAGCGCGGGATCAGCGCCGGCAAGGTGCAGCTGGCGTTCGACACGGTGCTGATGGGCGCCGCGTTCTTCGTGCTGTCGCCGTCGAAGGTGCTGTACTCGGCGGTCGGGGCGCTGGTGCTGAGCCTGATCCTGATGTTCAACCACCGCCCGCACCGCTACATGGGCGTCTAGCCATCGCCGGCGGTCGCCGGGGCACGGCTGGCCAGCATCCGGTACAGGCGTTTGGCGTCGAACGGCGCGTCCACCTTGGCGTCGTTGTCGAAGTAGCAGTAGACGTCGCGGCGAATCCGCGGTGGCGGCGCCACGCCCGGCAGTGACCGGGCGTCCGCCGGCTCATGGCCGTCGGCCCAGCACCGTATCCGCGTGGCCCAGTGGTCCAGGGCATCGTCGGGATAGCCGCTGGCATAGAGTTCGGCCGGTCCGTGCAGGCGCAGGTACATGAAGTCGGCGGTGACGTCCTCCATGTGCGGGAAGCGGCCGCCGGTATCGGCCACCACCAGTGCCACGCCGTGGTGGCGCAGCAGGCCCACCAGGCCCGGGTCGCGGAAGCTGTCGTGGCGCACTTCCAGTGCGTGCCGGATCGGCCGCCGGGGTTGCGACGGCAACGAGGCGCGGCCGCGCATGCGCACGCGCTCGCGGCGGCGCGCCAGGGCCAGCGCGGCGTCGGTGTCCCGCGGCAGACGGGACAGGAACGGCTCCAGCACGTCCGGGGAATAGCGCAGGGTCGGCGGCAGCTGCCACAGCAGCGGCCCGAGCCGTTCGCGCAGCTGCAGCACGCCGGAGGCGAAGAAGTTGGCGAGCGCCGTGTCCACGTCGCGCAGGCGCAGCATGTGGGTGATGTAGCGCGGCCCCTTCACCGCCAGCACCGAACCGGGCGGGAACGCCGACGCCCAGTGCCGCCAGCTCTGCGGGCGCTGCAGCGAGTAGAACGAGCCGTTGAGCTCGATGCTCGAGAAGCTGTGCGCCGCATACTCCAGCTCGCGGTGCTGGGGCAGGCCCGGCGGATAGAACACGCCGCGCCACGGGCGATACCGCCAGCCCGATATGCCGATGTGGATGGCCATGTCCGCAGCTTCCCCGCCCCGCGCGCAGCGGCGGGTGAAGGCGTCAGCCGGCCGCCCCCATCCACGGCGGCCGCAGACTGGCCACGCGCGCGTAGGCCGGGCAGTCCGGACGGTGCGATCCGGGCAGGTAGCCCAGGCTCATCAGGAATTCGCCGGTGATTTCGCCGCCGGTGAAGCGGAAGGTTTTCCTGAACAGCTTCACCCAGTCGGCTTTCGCGCGGGGATGGTGCGCATCCAGCCACGCGGCGAATCCCCCGTGGGAGGCGCGCAGCCCGCGGATGACTCCGGCGTTGTGGATGGCCGCGTCGACCTTGAGCCGGTTGCGGATGATCCCCGGGTCGGCCAGCAGCCGCGCCCGGTCCGCCTCGCCGTAGGCGGCGACCGTGTCGACGTCGAAACCGTCGTAGGCGCGGCGGAACCCGTCCCGCTTCCTCAGCATCGTCTCCCAGCTGAGCCCGGCCTGGTTGATCTCCAGCAGCAGGCGTTCGAACAGCACGCGTTCGTCCCGTTGCGGGAAGCCGTACTCGGTGTCGTGGTAGGGCCCGTGCAGCAGATGGCCGCGGGCGAAGTCGCAATAGCCGGACATGGCGAAGTCCCGGGGAACCGGCGCCGATTATGGCAAGGACGCGGGCCGCGGCCAGCCGTCGGCGCTAGAATGGCCGCATGCCCGCGTCGAACGACAACCTGGCCAACCAGCTGCTGATCGCGCTGCCCGCGCTGGCCGACCCCAACTTCGCCCGCACCGTCGCGCTGATCTGCCAGCACGACGACGAGGGCGCGATGGGCGTGGTGGTCAACCGCGCCTCCGAGTACACCCTGGGCCAGGTCTTCTCGCAGATGGGCATCGGCAGCGACGACGAGGCGCTGTGCGCGCGCACGGTGCTGCATGGCGGGCCGGTCCACCAGGAGCGCGGCTTCGTGCTGCACGACGGCGCGCGCGAGTGGGATTCGAGCCTGCGCGTGGGCGGTGGCCTGTACCTCACCACCTCGCGCGACATCCTCGAGGCGATGGCCGCCGGCGAAGGCCCGGCGCATGCGGTCGTCGCGCTGGGCTGCGCCGGCTGGGGCGCCGGCCAGCTGGAATACGAACTCGGCGAGAACACCTGGTTGACCGCGCCGGTCGATGCCGAGCTGCTGTTCGAGCTGCCGCTGGAGCGGCGCTGGCAGACCGCCGCCGGCAGCATTGGCGTGGACGACCTGTTCCGCCTGGCCGACTACAGCGGGCATGCCTGATCCGACCATGAGCCCGGCGCTGCCGCCCCCCGACGCGATGGTGCTCGGCTTCGACGTCGGCGCGCGCCGCATCGGCGTGGCGGTGGGCAGCGCGCTGGCGGGCGCGCGCGCGGTCGCGGTGGTGGACGTGCACCCGGCGGGCCCGGACTGGAAGGCCCTCGATCGCCTGCAGGGCGAGTGGCGCCCGCAGGGGCTGGTGGTCGGCGATCCAATGACGCTGGAGGGCGGCGACCAGCCGATCCGCCGGCGCGCCCGCGCCTTCGCCGCCGAACTCAGGGCGCGCTACCGGCTGCCGGTGGCGCTGGTCGACGAGCGCTCGAGTTCGGTCGAGGCCGCGCAGCGCTTCGCGCGCGAGCGCGCCGCCGGCAACCGGCGCCGCCGCGATGCCGGCACCTTGGACGCCGCGGCCGCCGCGGTGATCATCGAGCGCTGGCTTTCGGCACCGGGCGACGCCACGCCCGCCTAGGCCGCATCCGCATCCCATTCCGAACCCGCACGCAGACCGACCATGACCCCGCAGATCGACCCGAACGGCCGCCTCCGCCACCTGCTCACCCTCGAGGGCCTTCCGCGCGCCACCCTGGTCCAGCTGCTCGACCGCGCCGGCCAGATCCGCGACGCGGCGGTCGGGCGGGTCGGCAAGCGCACGGTGCTGGCGGGCAGCGCGGTGTGCACGCTGTTCTTCGAACCCTCCACGCGCACGCGCAGCTCGTTCCAGCTGGCCGCGCAGCGCCTGGGCGCGGACGTGCTCAACTTCGACGCGTCGACGTCTTCCACGCGCAAGGGCGAGACCGCGCGCGACACCCTGAAGAACCTGGAGGCGATGGGCGTGCGCGGCTTCATCGTGCGCCACCCGGAAGACGGCGCCGTGCAGCGCCTGGCCGACGAGGCCGGGGAGGGCACGGCGCTGGTCAACGCCGGCGATGGCCGCAGCGCCCACCCCACCCAGGGCCTGCTCGACATGCTGACCCTGCGCCAGGCCTGCGGCGGCGACTTTTCGAAGCTCAAGGTGCTGATCGTCGGCGACGTGAAGCACTCGCGCGTGGCCCGCTCGGACCTGCACGCGCTGCGCACGCTGGGTGCCGGCGAGGTCCGCGTCTGCGGTCCGGCCTCGCTGCTGCCCGATGCCGGCACCACGGCGGGCTGCGTGGTCGGCGAGGACCTCGATGCGATGCTCGAGGGCGTGGACGCGGTGATGATGCTGCGCCTGCAACGCGAGCGGATGGAGGAAGGCCTGGTGCCCTCGCTCGAGGACTACCACGCGCGCTACGGCCTGAGCGCGCAGCGCCTGAAGCGCGCGGCGCCGGGCGCCGCCGTGCTGCACCCGGGGCCGATCAACCGTGGCGTTGAGGTCACCGACGAAGTCGTGGACGGCCCTCAGTCGTGGGTCCTGCGCCAGGTCGCCAACGGCGTGGCGGTGCGCATGGCCGTGCTGGAGCACCTGCTCGGCTGACGCTCCCGCGCGTCGGCGGACGCGGCGCCCGTGCGCCGCGTCCGCATTCCGCTCATTCCACCGCGATGGCGGCCGCCGGTGGCGGCGTGCCGGCGGTGACCTGCCGCGCGGATTCGACCAGCGCGGCGAACTCGCGGCGCAGCCCCCGGCGGTCCTCGCCCGCGGCGGCACGCGCGCTGGCGGCGACATCGTCCCAGTCCCAGTCGCCGACATTGCCGCCGCCGCGCAGCAGGTCGGCATAGCCGGCCACCGCGGCGGCGAAGTGCAGCGACTGGCTGGGGCGCGCCGCCAGTGCGTCGCGCCGGATGGGGGTTTCGATCAGGCGGCTGCGATCCTGGCCCGGCAGCTTGTAACGCAGGCGGAGGTGGGCCAGTTCGCCGCCCGTAGACGCGGCGGCCGGCGTGGCGCCGGTGCCGTAGCGCAGCGCCGGCAGGCGTTCGCCGCCCGAACCGGCCAGCGCGATCTCGTACAGCGCGGTCACTTCGTGGCCGGCGCCGATGTCGCCGGCGTCGACCCGGTCATTGGCGAAGTCCTCCCGCTCCAGCAGCCGGTTCTCGTAGCCGACCAGGCGGTACTCGGCGACCTGCGCGGGGTTGAACTCGATCTGGACCTTCACGTCGTTGGCGATGGTCAGCAGCGTGGCCTGCATCTGTTCGACCAGGACCTTGCGCGCCTCTTCGGGCGAGTCGATGTAGGCATGGTTGCCGTCGCCGGCATCGGCCAGGCGCTCGGCCATCGCGTCATTGTAATTGCCCTCGCCGAAGCCCAGGGTGGACAGCGCGATCCCCGACCGGCGCTGGTCGGCGACCCAGGTCTCCAGGGTGCCGCGGTCGACGGTGCCGACGTTGAAGTCGCCATCGGTGGCCAGCAGGATCCGGTTGACGCCGCCTTCGGCGAAGGCCTGCCGCGCGACCGCGTAGGCCAGCCGGATGCCGTCGCCGCCGTTGGTGCTGCCGCCGGCTTCCAGCCGGTCCAGCGCCGCCAGGATCTCGTCGTGGCGGTTCCCCGGGGTGGGGGGCAGGACCAGGCCGGCCGAGCCGGCATACACCACGATCGAGACGCGGTCCTGCGCGCGCAGCTGCGGCACCAGCTGGGCGAAGGCCTGCTTGAGCAGCGGCAGCTTGTCGGGCGACTGCATCGATCCGGAGGTGTCGACCAGGAACACCAGGTTGGCCGGCGGCAGGACGGCCTTGGCCACGTCGTAGCCCTTGATCCCGACCATCAGCAACTGCCGCTTCGGATTCCACGGCGATGGCGCCAGCTCGGTGGTGACCCGGAACGGCACCTCGCGGGTGGCCGGCGCCGGGTGGCCGTAGCTGAAGTAGTTGAGGAACTCCTCCACGCGCACCGCGTCGGCCGGCGGACGCACGCCCTGGCGCAGCATCCGCCGCACGTTGGCGTAGCTGCCGGTGTCCACGTCGATGGAGAAGGTCGATACCGGCTGCTCGCTCGCACGCCGCACCGGATTGTCGTCCCGTCCTTCGTAGCGCTCGGTATTGGCCGCCGGTGCAAGCGGCGGCGGCGCGAGGGCCATCCGTGCCTGGGCGGCGAGGTGGACCTGGGCCTGGGACGCCATGGCGTCCTGCCGCTGCTTCGCGCGCGCGGCCTCCATCGCGGCGATCGCGGGGGGCGGTGGCGGCGGTGCCAGCGGGGCGGCCGCGGCCGGGTCCGCCGTCCAGGCCGCAACCGGGGGCTCCTCGCGCACGGAACCGGCGGGCGGGGCGGAGTGGCAGCCGGCGAGCGCCAGCGCGAGCAGCAGCGTGGCGCCGGCGGGAAGCCGGGGGGATTTCGGTCTGGTGCGCATGTCTGACTCCCGTGTTGGACGGGATGTCGAACGCACCAGCAACGCAAGCGGGGTTGGCGCGGCGATCCGGGCCGGGTCAGGCCACCATCGGCTGGAACTCGATGCCCAGCCCGGGCATGCCTTCCTTCTCGACCAGCAGGTCGGCGCGCAGCAGCGGGCGGGTCTCGACCCAGTCGCGGTCCATGACCAGCTGCAGGCGGTTGCCGTCGGCGGCGAGGTCCAGGCGCGGGATGTGGTCGCCATCGTGGGAGCGGTGCAGCAGCACGGCCAGGCGCAGCAGCGCCGCCTTGCGCTTCGCCGGCAGCAACAGGCGGTCCGGAAGCGCGTCGAACGCATTCTTCGGCACCCCGCGCCGGTGGGTGCGGACCAGCGCGGCCAGCACCTGCTGTTCCTGCCGCGAGAAGCCGGCGATGTCCGAGTGCTCCAGCACGTAGGCGCCGTGCACGTGGTACTGGCTGTGGGCGATGGCCAGCCCCAGCTCGTGCACGCGTGCGGCCCAGCCGAGCATGCGCGCGTCGTCGTCGTCGAGCGACCAGGCGCCCGCGACCTGTTCGTGCAGGCGGATCGCCGTGCCTTCCACCCGCGCGGCCTGTGCCTCGTCGATGCCGTAGCGCCGGGTCAGCGCGTCGACGGAAGCATCGCGCGGATCGTTGCCGCCGCCGCGGCCGAGCATGTCGTAGAGGATGCCCTCGCGCATGGCGGCCTTGCTCACCAGGAGTTTCTGCAGCCCCAGCGCCTGGAAGGCGGCCTCCAGCACCAGCACCCCGCCGGCGATGATCGGGCGGCGGTCGCTGGACAGGCCGGGCAGGTCGATCTGGTCGATGCTGTCGGCCTGGAGCAGGCGCTCGCGCACCTGCGGCAGCGCCTCGGCGGTGATCGCGCCCTTGGTCAGTTTCATCGCCGCGCAGATCTCGCCGATCGCCTTGTGGGTGCCGGACGAGCCCAGCGCCTCCTGCCAGCCCAGCGCCCGGTACAGCCCGGCGAACTGCTGGAACTCGGCGCTGATCTCGGTCAGCGCGTCCTTCCATTTCTTCTTCGACAGGCGGCCGCTGGGGAAGAAGCGGCGGGTACTGGCGATGCAGCCGGCCTGCAGGCTTTCGCGCTCGATCGGGTCGAAGCCGCGGCCGATGATGAACTCGGTCGATCCGCCGCCGATGTCGATCACCAGGCGCAGCTGCCCGGGCTTGGGCGGCTGCGCATGGGCCACGCCAAGGTAGATCAGGCGCGCCTCCTCGCGGCCGGAGACCACCTCGATCGGCGAGCCGAGCACCGCTTCGGCGGGCGCCAGGAAGGACTGCGGATCGCGCAGCTGGCGCACGGTGTTGGTGGCCAGCGCGCGCACGTGCAGGCGCGGCACCCCCCGCAGGCGCTGGCCGAAGCGCGCCAGGCAATCCAGCGCGCGCTGGCGGGACGGTTCCGAAAGCCCGCCGGCGCCATCGAGCCCGTCCGCCATGCGCACGGTCTCGCGCAGGCGGTCCACCACACGCAGCTGGCCCAGCGTGTGCTGGGCCAGGACCATGTGGAAGCTGTTGGAGCCCAGGTCGATCGCGGCGAGCGCATCGCCGTCCTGGACCGGGGGGCGCGAGGACGCGCGCGAGGCGAGGGTGCTTGGCATGGCGGGAATGGTAGCGGATGGCCGCGGCCATTCCTCCCCCCGCGCGACCACCCTACAGCGCCTCCAGCAGGGCCAGCTGCGCCGAGTAGGGCGCTTCGCCGGGGGCCGGTTCGCGCTTGCGGTAGCGTCCGTCCGCGCCCAGCTCCCAGGCGTTGGTGTTGTCGGCGAGGTAGTTCTGCAGGGCTTCGCGCTGCACGCGGTCGACCAGGGCCGGGTCGAGCACCGGGAAGCAGGTCTCCACCCGCCGCAGCAGGTTGCGTTCCAGCCAGTCGGCGCTCGCGCCGTACAGTTCGGGCCGGCCGTCGTTCCCGAACCAGTACACCCGGCTGTGCTCGAGGAAGCGGCCGACGATCGAGCGCACGCGGATGTTGTCGGACACCCCGGGCAGGCCCGGGCGCAGGGTGCAGGCGCCGCGCACGATCAGGTCGATCTGCACGCCCGCCTGCGAGGCGGCATAGAGCGCGCGCACGACCTGCGGTTCGTTGAGGGCGTTCATCTTGGCGATGATCCGGCCAGGCCGGCCGGCCGCCGCCAGCCGGGTCTCGCGCTCGATCCGCTGCAGGATGCCGCTGTGCAGGGTGAACGGCGACTGCAGCAGCCGCTTGAGCCGGATCGAGGGCGCCAGCCCGGACAGCTGCTGGAACAGCAGGTGGACGTCGTTGCCGATGTCGGCATCGGCGGTGATCAGGCTCAGGTCGGTGTACGCGCGCGCCGTGCCGCTGTGGTAGTTGCCGGTGCCCAGGTGCACGTAGCGGCGCAGGCGCCGTCCTTCGCGGCGCACGATCAGCAGCATCTTGGCGTGGGTCTTGAACCCGACCACGCCGTACACCACCTGCACCCCCGCCTCCTGCAGGCGGTCGGCCACGCCCAGGTTGGCGTCCTCGTCGAAGCGCGCGCGCAGCTCGACCACCACGGTCACGTCCTTGCCGTTGCGCGCGGCCTGGACCAGGGCATCGACGATCGCCGAATCCTTGCCGGTGCGATAGAGCGTCTGCTTGATCGCCAGCACCTCCGGGTCCACCGCGGCCTGGGCCAGCAGCTCCAGCACGCCGGAGAACGAGTCGAACGGGTGGTGCAGCAGCACGTCGCCGCGGGCGACGGTCTTGAAGATGTTGTCGTCGTCCAGCCGGGTCCGCGGGGTGAACGGCGGATACTTGAGGTCGGGGCGCTGGACCAGGTCGTAGACCTGGATCACCCGGTTGAGGTTGACCGCGCCGTCGATGTAGTAGACCGCGTTCTCGCCCAGTTCGAAGTTCTGCAGCAGCGTGCGCACGATCGGCTTGGGGCAGTCGTGCGCGATCTCCAGCCGCACCGCCGGCCGGTAGCCGCGCCCGACCAGCTCGCTGCGCAGGGCCGAGGCCAGGTTCTCCACCTCGTCCTCGTCCACCACCAGTTCGGAATTGCGGGTCACGCGGAACTGGTAGGCACCGCGGACGGTCATGCCCGGGAACATCTCGTCGACGAACGCGGCCAGCATCGTCGACAGGAGCACGAAGGCCTGCTTGCCCTTCCCGGCCAGGCTCGGCGGCAGCTCGACGATGCGGCTGAGCGAGCGCGGCGCGCGGACGATGGCGAGGTGGCCCGGGCGGCCGAACGCGTCCATGCCCTCCAGCACCACCACCACGTTGAGCGACTTGTTGAGGATGCGCGGGAACGGATGCGACGGATCCAGGCCCAGCGGCGACAGCACCGGCATGACCTTGTTGCGGAAGTACGCGCGCAGCCAGCGGCGCTGGCGGGCGTTCCAGCTGTGACGGCCGAGGATGCCGATGCCCGCGTCGGCCAGCGCCGGGCGGATCACCTCGTTCCAGCAACGGTACTGGGCGTCGACCAGCTCCGCGGCGCGGTCGTGGATGAGGTCGAGCAGCCGCGCCGGGGCGATGCCGTCCGACTGCGCCGGCAGCCCGAGGTCCAGGGCATGGCGCACCGTCGCGGCACGGATCTCGAAGAATTCGTCCAGGTTGGTGCACGAGATGCACAGGAAGCGCAGCCGTTCGAGCAGCGGGACCTCGGGATCCTGCGCCTGGGCCAGCACCCGGAAGTTGAAATCCAGCTGCGACAGCTCGCGGTTGAGGTACAGCGCCGGGTCGCGCAGGGCGTCGCCGTGAGGCTCGTGCTCGTGCGCGCCGGGTGCGTGGTCGGGGAGTCGGCTGTCGTTGTCCATGGAGGTGGGCACTGGCATGTCAGCGGGTGGCGGGTTCGGCCGCGGGCAGGGCGAGGGGATCTTCCTGCCGCGCCTGCACGCGTTCGGAACCGAAATGGCAGGCGAACACGCTGCCCTGGCCGACCGTGCTCTGGATCGAAAGGCGCGCCTGGTGCAGTCCCAGCACGTGCTTGACGATCGACAGGCCCAGGCCGGTGCCGCCGCTTTCGCGCGAGCGGCTGCTGGACACGCGGTAGAAGCGCTCGGTCAGGCGGGGGATGTGCGCCTCCGGGATGCCGTAGCCGGTGTCGCGCACCGACAGGATGGCGCCGCCCTCGGCCGTGCGGGCGAATTCGACGTCGACGCGGCCGCCGGCCGGCGTGTAGCGGATCGCGTTGGTGACCAGGTTGGAGAAGGCGCTGTGCAGTTCCTGGGTGGAGCCGAGCAGGTCGCAGCCGGCGCGGTCATGCACCTCGACCGCGTGCCGGCCCTGGCTGTAGGCCTCGGCTTCGCGGCGCAGCGTGGCCAGCATCGGCGCCATCGCCACCGGCTCCTCGGGCAGGCTGTCGCGCGACTCCAGCCGCGACAGGGTCAGCAGGTCCTCGACCAGGCGCGTCATCCGCTGCGACTGCTTCTGCATCTCCGCCAGCATCGGCTGCCACGGCGGGAAGTCGGCCGGGTCGAGCATGTCGAGGTAGCCGTGGACGACGGTGAGCGGGGTGCGCAGTTCGTGGGAGACGTTGGCGACGAAGTCGCGGCGCATCTGCTCCAGGCGCAGCAGCTTGCTGACGTCGCGGGCGACCAGCAGCCAGTAGTCCTCCGAGTACGGGATCAGGCGCAGGTTCAGCCGCAGCCTGTCGTCGACCGGCGAGGGCGCGTCGAGCATCGGCTCGGCGTTGCGCCCGGCGGCCAGCCACCGCGCGAGGGGCAGCGGCTGCAACCGCTCGACCACCGGCACCCCGAGGTCGCGCGGATGGCGCAGGCCGAGCAGGTCGGTGGCCGCGCGGTTGAACCAGATGGTGCGCTGGGTGTTGCGTTCCACCACCACCACCGCGTCGGGCAGCGCGGCGGCCGCGGCGCGGTAGGCGCGCAGCATGTCCAGCAGCCGGCGCTTGCGCGCGCGCATCTCCACCTGGCTGCGATGCAGCAGGTGGTCGAGTTCGTTCCAGGCGCCTTGCCCGCGCGCGGGTTCCCAGCGCCGGCGCGCGGTCAGGCCCAGCAGCACCCGGCGCAGCCGCCAGTAGTGCCAGGCCAGTACGCCGAGCGCCGTGCCGGCCAGCACCCATCCGGTCTGGCCGACCGCCAGGCCGAGCAGGGTCGCGCCGGCCAGCAGCCCGGCCAGCACGGCCAGCGTCCGGCGCCAGGCCGCACGCAGGTGCGGCGGCATCTGTTCGGTCGTCGTGCCCCGGATGCGCGTGGATGGGAAGGTCGGGTCGTCGGTCATCCGGTGCGGCGCGTCCTGCGCCCTCAGGTCGCGGTCGAGAAGCGGTACCCGGCGCCGCGCACGGTCTGGACCATGTTCTCGACGCGGAACGGCTCCAGGGTCTTGCGCAGGCGGCGGATGTGCACGTCGATCGTACGCTCTTCCACGTACACGCTGCCGCCCCATACGTGGTCGAGCAGCTGCGCGCGGCTGTAGACGCGTTCGGGATGGGTCATGAAGAAATGCAGCAGGCGGTACTCGGTCGGGCCGATCGGCACCGCCGCCTCGCCGGCGAACACGCGATGGGCGGCGCCGTCGATGCGCAGGGGGCCGACCGCGACGCTGCCGTCCTCGTCGTCCTCGCGCGCCCGGCGCATCACCGCGCGGATGCGCGCCAGCAGCTCGCGCGCCGAGAACGGCTTGACCACGTAGTCGTCGACGCCGGCTTCGAGCCCGCCGACCCGGTCGTTCTCCTCGCCGCGGGCGGTGAGCATGATGATCGGCACCTCGCGGGTCAGCGTCTCCCGCCGCCAGCGCCGGGCCAGCTCCAGCCCGCTGGTGCCCGGCAGCATCCAGTCCAGCAGGATCAGGTCGGGGACGCGGTCGGCGATCGCGGCCTGGGCCTCGCGCGCGTCGCCGGCGTGCACCGGCGCGTAGTCGCCCTTGCGCAGGGCGAAGGCGACCATGTCCCGGATCGCGGGTTCGTCGTCGACGATCAGGATCTGCTTCTGCACGGCTTTCCCGGAGTTGGGGGGACGGCCGGGATTAGACTACCGTCCGATGACCGAATTGTGACAGCGGCGCCGGCATGGCGGCTCAGCGCCGCTGCATGTCGGGGTCGCGGATGCCCTGGCGGCGGAGCTCCAGCACGGTCGGGGTGATCGCGACGATGCGCGCATCGACCCGGGCCCGGGAGACGTAGTCCAGGCCACCCTGCTTTTTCAGTGTTTCCAGCTGGATCAGCGCCTGCTCCGGGCGGCCGTTGAGGAACGCGGCCTCCGCATAGGCCTCGGCGGCACGACTGGTGTCGCCGGCGAGCTCTGCGGCGCGGGCGAACGTCTGCTGGAAGACGGGGTCGCCGGCGGAACGGGAGAGCAGGGGCCTCAGCACCTCCTGGGCGCGGCGTCCGGCATCGGCGCCGCCCTGCTCGACCAGCGTGCGGGCATAGGTCAGGACCACGGCCCGGTGGCCCGGCATCCGCCGCAGCAGTTCGTCGAAGCGGCGGTTGGCCTGGGCGCCCTGGCCGGAGCGGGACTCGGCCTCGCCGAGCGCCAGCGCGATCCAGAGGTTGTCGGGGTGGCGGTCGAGCAGGCGGGCCAGCCCGGCGGCCGCGGCGGCCGGCTGCCGGGCCAGTCGGGCCAGCTCCAGCCCGTAGGCCTGCGCATCGCTGAGCCCCTCGGGGCTGGCGCGCCGCAGCGATTCATACTCGCGGATCGCCGCATCGGGGGTGTTCGCGGTCAGGGCGCGCAGGCGTTCCTGGGCCCACGCGAACTGGCTGCCAGCCGCCTCGGCCGTGGGGTCGAACGGCTCGAGGCGGAACCCCGCCGGCAGCAGCGGGTTGGTGCTGGCCGGCGGTGGCGCCTGGACCTTGAACGGGTCCAGCCTTTCGACGCGTTCGCCGCCGCCGGGCACGGACGTCACCGCGGTCACCGAGCCGCGCTTGAGCTGCTCCGCGCGCTGCTTGGCCTCGCTGATGCGCGTGGTGTTGACCGGGTGGGTGCGCAGGTAGTCCGGCGCCGTGTAGCCGCCCTCGTTGCCGCGCATGGCGAAGGACATGCGCTCGAAGAAGCCGGCCATGGCATCGACGTCGTAGCCGCTGCGCGACAGGGTGCGGATGCCGAGCCGGTCGGCTTCCGATTCGTTGGAGCGGGTGTAGTCGATCTGGTTCTGCTGGATCAGCGCCATCGCGCTGGCGACCGCCGCCTGGGTGGCGTCACCCGACGAGCTGCCGCCGGCGGCCTGGGCGGCCACGATCGCGGCGAGCATGCCCAGGAGGATCGGGATCTGGTCGCGCTGGGCGCGCTCGACGCCGCGCAGCACGTGCTGCTGGGTGACGTGCGCCACTTCGTGCGCCAGCACCGCGGCCACCTCGTCTTCCCGCTGCGCGGTGAGGACGAGGCCGGCGTTCATGCCGATGTAGCCGCCGAGCGTGGCGAACGCGTTGATCTGGCGGTCCCGGAGCATGAAGAACGTGTACGGCTGCTCCGGCCGGTCGCTGTTCGCGCCGAGGCGGTTGCCCATGGTCTGCAGCCAGTCATCCAGCAGCGGGTCCTCGAGCAGGTAGCCGTAGTTGCGCAGTTCGCGCAGCATCATCGCCCCGTACTCCGCCTGCCTGGCGGGGGTCAGCACGTCGCCGGCCGACGAACCGATGTCGGGCAGGCGCGGCTCCTCCTGCGCCGGCGCCCGCATGGGAGCCAGGGAGAGGGCGAGGGCGGCAGCCAGCAGCACGGTGCGCAAGACGGATCCTCCGGAAAGGCTGAACGGGTGGGGCGAGCATGGGCGCGGGCGGGACGACGCGCGTGAATCGGTCGTTAACCCGCTGTGTTCCATCCGTGCAGGCTGGACCGGACCACGCCGCTACCATATTCGGTCAGACCCCTTCCGTCCCGCGGAGTTTCCCGTGTCGTCGTCCCTTCCCCAGATCGTCATCTACTCCACCGCCGTCTGCCCCTATTGCGTCGCGGCGAAGAACTTCCTGAAGAGCCAGGGCCGCGAATGGACCGAGGTGCGGGTCGACCTGGACCTGGAGGAACGGCGAAAGATGATCGACCTCGCGCGGCGCACCAGCGTGCCGCAGATCTTCGTGGGCGACGTCCACGTGGGCGGCTACGACGACATGATGGCCTTGCACCGGGCCGGGCGGCTCCTGCCGCTGCTCGACGGGCAGGCGTCCGGGGGAGCGGCGTGAGCGGCGGGGAGACCGGCGGCGAAACCGGCGGCGGGGATCGCGTCCGCGAGTTCACCGAGTTCCGCCAGCGGATGAACCAGCGGATCCTGGCCGAGCCGAACCAGGTGGTGCGCCGCTTCTTCGCGCTGGACACCCAGACCTACCAGGCCGGCGCCCTCGACGTGAAGACCAAGGAGTTGCTGGGGCTGGTGGCCTCGCTGGTGCTGCGGTGCGACGACTGCATCAGCTACCACGTGGCGCAGTGCAAGGACGCCGGGGTCAGCCGCGACGAGTTCTTCGAGACGTTCTCGGTCGGGCTGGTGGTCGGCGGTTCGATCGTCATCCCGCACCTGCGCCGGGCGGTGGATTTCCTCGACCGGCTCGAGGCCGGCGAGCCGTCGGCGGTCCCGGCGCACGATCACGGCTGAGCGGCCGCCCGGGCCCCGTGCCGGAGGCAGCGGCGGGCGGCCCCTCCCAAGGTCGAGGTAGGGGATCGGGCGCCGATCGGGCATAATTTCACCAACAACTTTCTTCCCCCCGCGCCCGGGCCGCCATGGTCCGTGCGCCTGTTCCGGACAAACACCCATGACCCAGAAGATCACGGTCATCCGCGGCGACGGCATCGGCCCGGAGATCATGGACGCGACCCTGTACGTGCTCGACCAGCTCGGCGCGGGCCTGGAGTACGAATTCGCCGACGCCGGCGTGGCCGCGCTGGAGACGCACGGCGACCTGATGCCGCAGGCCACGCTGGACTCGATCGCCCGCAACACCGTCGCGCTCAAGAGCCCGCTGTCCACCCCGATCGGCGGCGGGTTCACCTCGATCAACGTCAGCCTGCGCCGGCATTTCGACCTGTACGCCAACGTGCGCCCGGCCAAGTCGTTCCCGAACACCAAGTCGCGCTTCGGCGACGGCGTGGACCTGATCACGGTGCGCGAGAACACCGAGGGCGCCTACCTGGCCGAGGGCCAGGAGGTGTCGGCCGACGGCCAGACCGCGATCTCCGGCACCCGCATCACCCGCAAGGGTTCCGAGCGCATCGTCCGCTACGCCTTCGAGCTGGCCCGCAGCACCGGCCGCAGGAAGGTCACCGCGGTGCACAAGGCCAACATCATCAAGTCGACCTCGGGCCTGTTCCTCAACGTCGCCCGCGAAGTGGCCGCGCAGTACCCGGACATCGAATTCCAGGAAATGATCGTGGACAACGCCTGCATGCAGCTGGTGATGCGTCCCGAGCAGTTCGACATCATCGTGACCACCAACCTGTTCGGCGACATCATTTCCGACCTGTGTGCCGGCCTGGTCGGCGGCCTCGGACTGGCCCCGGGCGCCAACATCGGCGAGCACGCGTCGATCTTCGAGGCGGTGCACGGCACCGCCCCGGACATCGCCGGCAAGGGCATCGCCAACCCCTGCGCGCTGCTGCTGGCGGCCGCGCAGATGCTCGACCACATCGGCCAGCCGCAGAACGCCGAGCGCCTGCGCAAGGCGATCGTGGCCACGCTGGAAGCGAAGGATTCGCTGACCGGCGACCTCGGCGGAAGCGCGGGCACGATGGATTTCGCCAGGGCGATCGCCAGCCGGCTGTAGCCCGGGCGTCGTGCGCGGGAACGAAAAAGGGCGCCATCGGCGCCCTTTTTCTTGCCCCCGGCGCCCTGGTCAGCGCGACTGCAGCTTGGAGAGCAGGCGCAGGAACTCGAGGTACAGCCAGACCAGCGTGACCATCAGCCCGAACGCGCCGTACCACTCCATGTACTTGGGCGCGCCCTGCTCGACGCCGTTCTCGATGAAGTCGAAGTCGAGCACCAGGTTCATCGCCGCGATCACCACCACGAACAGGCTGAAGCCGATGCCGACGATGCCCGACTCGTGGATCAGCGGGATCTGGATGTTGAAGAAGCCCAGGATGATCGAGGCCAGGTACACCAGGGCGATGCCGCCCGTCGCGGCGACCACGCCCAGCTTGAAGTTCTCGGTGGCCTTGATCAGGCCGCTGCGATAGGCGAACAGCATCGCGAACAGGGTGCCCATCGTCAGCAGCACCGCCTGCATGACGATGCCGTTGAAGCGCGCGTCGTACATCGCCGAGATCGCGCCGAGGAACACACCCTGCGCCAGCGCATACAGCGGCGCGGTGACCGGTGCCCAGGTCTTCTTGAAGATGGTCACCAGCGCCAGCGCGAAGCCGGCGAGCACGCCGCCCCACAGGTACATGCCGATCGCCGGGTTGACCGCGCCGTCGGCGCCGAAGGCCTGGCTCCAGGACCAGCTGCCGGTGAGCACGGCCAGCAACAGCAGCAGGCCGGTCTTGTTGCTGGTGCCGGTCAGGGTCATCGCCCCGCCGTCGCGTGAAACCACCGCGCCGCTGCCGAGGTCGAGGAAGGTCGATTCCTTGAGGGCGGGATTGCCGCTGCGCATGCCGCTGCTCCATAGAGTGTTGTCGGATGGATCCAAGCATACACGGGGAGCCCCAGCCCCCGGCGAGGCGCAAGGAAGTCAGCCGCCGGTGCGCCCATGGCGCGGTGTGCGGATCCCCGGCGACCGCGGACAGGCACGACACGGTGTGCGGCGGAAGCCTCGGCCGGTGATGGTTCCCCGGCCGGTGTGGCCTGCCGGGGATACGCGCCACGTGTCTTGGCCGCCGGTGGCCTGGAAGGGCGCGCGGTGGTGCGAAAGGAGGGACTCGAACCCTCACGGGGTTACCCGCTGGAACCTAAATCCAGTGCGTCTACCAGTTCCGCCACTTTCGCGAACGCGCCCGCATTCTAGCCGCGCCGCCCGGCCGGCGGCGGAAACGAAAACGCCCGGCGATGCCGGGCGCTTCCTCGGGATGGTGGGCCGTCAAGGATTCGAACCTTGGACCTACTGATTAAGAGTCAGCTGCTCTACCAACTGAGCTAACGGCCCCGAACAACTCGATTACAACCGAGCTGCGCATTCTAGCGGATTCCGCTTTCCTGGCAAGCTCCGCGGCGTGCGCCGCGTCGAACAAGTGGGGTGGCTGAGGGGATTCGAACCCCCGACCACTGGAATCACAATCCAGTACTCTAACCAACTGAGCTACAGCCACCACCGAAAAACCAACTCTGAACCGCGTCCGCCGGAGCCCGTGATGGCGCGCCCGGCAGGAATCGAACCTGCAACCGCCGGCTTAGAAGGCCGGTGCTCTATCCGGTTGAGCTACGGGCGCACAACTCGGTATCACATCGACCGCCTGGCGGCGGAATGGTCGGGGTAGAGGGATTCGAACCCCCGACATCCTGCTCCCAAAGCAGGCGCGCTACCAGACTGCGCTATACCCCGGTGTGCTGGGTCGGTCCGGCATCGCCCTCGAATTCCGGCCCGCCGGGCCCGGCTCCCGGGCGCCCGGAGGCTCCCTGGAAGGCCGGCTATTGTTCGTGAAGCACGCCGGGGCTGTCAATGGCGCCCGGGCCCGCAGGCTGGCGCGGGCGCGGCCGATAGGTGAAACTAGCGCGTTCCGCAGGGGCGGCCGGAAGCCGCGTCCCGACCCCACAAACCCGTCGATTTTCCGCCGTGGCAGGAGCCCCGGCCGCAGGAGCCAGACCACCATGCAAGTTTCCGTCGAATCCACCGGCAACCTCGAGCGTCGCATGAACTTCAGCCTGCCGGCGGATCAGCTGGAGTCCACCGTGAGCGGCCGCCTGCGCGAGATCGCGCGCACCGCGAAGATGAAGGGCTTCCGCCCCGGCAAGGTGCCGGCCAAGGTGATCGAGCAGCGCTACGGCGAGCAGGTCAAGGCCGAGGTGCTCGGCGGCATGGTCCGGCAGACCTTCGATTCGGCCGTGCGCCAGCACGACCTGCGCCTGGCCGGCAATCCGCGCATCGATCGCGCGGGCGAGGGCGAACTGGAATTCGTCGCCACCTTCGAAGTGGTGCCGGACTTCGGCGACGTCGATGTCTCCAAGCTGACCGTCGTGCGCAACACCGCCGAAGTCACCGATGCCGACATCGAGCAGATGATCGGAAACCTGCGCGTGCAGCGCCGGACCTGGAGCAAGGTCGAGCGCGCCGCGAAGGAAGGCGACCTGGTTACCGGCTCGCTGTGGACCCGGATCGACGACTTCCGCCAGCCGGCGGAAGGCTCCGAGCCGTTCACCACCGCGATCGGCTCGGGCCAGCTCCTGCCGGCGCTGGAGAATGCGCTGGTCGGGCTCGAGGCGGGCGTGGAGACGATCATCGACGTCGCCTTCCCGGAGGGCTGGCGCCAGCCGCAGCTGGCCGGCAAGACCGCCCAGGTGCACGTGACCCTGTCGCAGGTCTCCGAACCGGTGCTGCCGGAAGTCGATGCCGCCTTCATCAGGAGCTTCGGCGTGCGCAGCGGCGACATGGACAAGTTCCGCGACGACATCCGCAGCAACCTCGAGCGCGAGCTGAAGGGTGCGCTGATGGCGCGCCTGCGCCGTGAGGTCGGCGAGCAGCTGACCTCGACCTGGGCCCACGTGGAGCTGCCGCCCCGGCTGGTGGAGAACGAGGCGCGCGGCATGCTGGCCCAGCAGCTGGAGCAGATCCGCCGCGGCGGCCGCGACCCGGGGCAGCCCCCGGCCAACGCCCACGAGGCCTTCCTCGAGCCCGCACGCAAGCGGGTCCTGGCCGGCCTGCTGGTCGGCGAGGTGGCCCGCCGCCACGACCTGCGCCTGGACCCGAAGCGGGTGAACGAAACCCTGCGCCTGATCGCCTCGACCTACGAGCAGCCGGAGCAGGTCATTGAGATGTACCGCAACGATCCCCAGTTGATGCAGGGACTGCAGAACCGGGTGATGGAAGAGCAGGTGATCGACTGGATCGCCGAGCGCGCCCAGCACACCGAGACGCCGCTGTCGTTCCAGGAAGCGATCCGGGGATGACGGCGGTGGCGGGTGCGGCCTGACCGCCGCGCCCGCTATGCTGCCCCAGGGTGTCCGGAAGGCCGGCGCCCAGCCCCCGACACGGCACGCCCAGGAGCGTACGCACCAATGAGCATGATCCCGACCAAAGCCCTCAACCTGGTCCCGATGGTGGTCGAGCAGACCAGCCGCGGCGAGCGCGCCTACGACATCTATTCGCGCCTGCTGAAGGAGCGGGTGATCTTTCTGGTCGGCCCGGTCGAGGACCATGTCGCCAACGTGATCATCGCCCAGATGCTGTTCCTCGAGGCCGAGAACCCCGAGAAGGACATCAGCCTGTACATCAACTCGCCGGGCGGCCTGGTCACGGCCGGCATGGCGATCTACGACACCATGCAGTACATCAAGCCGGACGTGAGCACGATCTGCGTGGGCCAGGCGGCGAGCATGGGCGCGGTGCTGCTGGCTGCCGGCGCCCCGGGCAAGCGCTACGCACTGCCCAATTCGCGGGTGATGATCCACCAGCCGCTCGGCGGCTTCCAGGGCCAGGCGACCGACATCGACATCCACGCGCGCGAGATCCTGAGCATGCGCGCCCGGCTGAACGAGATCCTCGCCAGCCACACCGGCCAGTCGATCGAGACCATCGCCCGGGACACCGAGCGCGACAACTTCAAGAGCGCCGCCGAAGCCAAGGCCTACGGCCTGGTCGACGAGGTCCTGGAGCGTCGCCCGGACGAGTCCATCCAGGCGGGCTGAACCACGGTCCGCCGAACCTCCGCGGACCGCCCCGAGGGCCGGTCCGCGGCTCCATATATCGGGGCCCGGCGCGCCGCTGGCGCGGTTCCGGCCCTGTGCTATTCTCGAACCGGAGTCCGTCCCAGCGGGCTGCGATACTGGAAAAACGAAGCATGAGCGAAGACCGGCAAGGCCGTTCCGGCGACAGCAACAAGATCCTCTACTGCTCTTTCTGCGGGAAGAGCCAGCACGAGGTGCGCAAGCTGATCGCGGGCCCGAGCGTGTTCATCTGCGATGAATGCGTGGAGCTCTGCAACGACATCATCCGCGAGGAGCTCGAGGAGAAGGCGCAATCGGCGCGCAGTTCGCTGCCCAAGCCGCGCGAGATCCTCGAGGTCCTGGACCAGTACGTGATCGGCCAGCAGCGGGCGAAGAAGACGCTCGCGGTGGCCGTGTACAACCACTACAAGCGGATCGAGAGCCGCCAGCGCAACGAGGACGTGGAGCTGGCCAAGTCCAACATCCTGCTGGTCGGTCCGACCGGCTCGGGCAAGACGCTGCTGGCCGAGACGCTTGCGCGGCTGCTCAACGTGCCGTTCACGATCGCCGATGCGACCACGCTGACCGAAGCCGGCTACGTCGGCGAGGACGTGGAGAACATCATCCAGAAGCTGCTGCAGAAGTGCGACTACGACGTCGACAAGGCGCAGCAGGGCATCGTCTACATCGACGAGATCGACAAGATTTCCCGCAAGAGCGAGAACCCGTCGATCACCCGCGACGTGTCCGGCGAAGGCGTGCAGCAGGCGCTGCTGAAGCTGATCGAAGGCACCGTGGCCAGCGTGCCGCCGCAGGGCGGGCGCAAGCATCCGCAGCAGGAATTCCTGCAGGTGGACACCAAGAACATCCTGTTCATCGTTGGCGGCGCGTTCGCCGGCTTGGACAAGATCATCCAGCAGCGCAGCACCGAGGCCGGCGGTATCGGCTTCGGGGCCAAGGTGAAGAGCCAGGCGCGCAAGGCCGACACCGGCAAGCTGCTGGCCGAGGTCGAGCCGGAAGACCTGATCAAGTTCGGCCTCATCCCGGAATTCGTCGGCCGCCTGCCGGTGGTGGCGACCCTGGAGGAGCTGGACGAGCCGGCGCTGGTCAAGATCCTGACCGAGCCCAAGAACGCCATCACCAAGCAGTTCAAGAAGCTGTTCGAGATGGAGGGCGTGGAGCTCGAGTTCCGTCCGGACGCATTGTCGGCAATCGCCAAGAAGGCGCTCAAGCGCAAGACCGGCGCCCGCGGCCTGCGCACGATCGTCGAGTCGGTCCTGCTGGACACCATGTACGACCTGCCGTCGCAGGAGAACGTGAGCAAGGTGGTGGTGGACGAATCGGTGATCGAGCACAAGACCGACCCGTACCTGATCTACCAGACCCCGCCGGCCGCTCCCAAGGTCGCGTCGGCGGAGTGATGGCGGCACGCTGGTTCATCGTGTGAAGAAGCCCCGGCCAGACCGGGGCTTCTCGCATCTGCATGATACCAAAGGGAAAAGTCGCCGCTTCTTGCATCGCCCGAGCCTTGCCCCCATAACGGAGCGAGGACGGCCCCGGCCGTCGCCCCCATGTTCCGGAGTTTCCATGTCACGCACCCGATCCGACGCCCTCGAGCTGCCCGTCCTGCCCCTGCGCGACGTGGTGGTGTTCCCGCACATGGTCATCTCGCTGTTCGTCGGCCGGGACAAGTCCATGCGTGCGCTGGAGCAGGCGATGGAATCCGACAAGCAGATCCTGCTGGTCGCGCAGAAGTCGGCCGAGACCGATGACCCGGAGGCCGGGGACCTGTACGCGGTCGGCACGCTGGCCCAGGTCCTGCAGTTGCTGAAACTGCCCGACGGCACGATCAAGGTGCTGGTGGAAGGCACCGCCCGCGTGCACGTGGACCGCATCGCCGAGCGGGACGGCGCGCTGCACGGACGGGGCGAACTGGTCGAGGCGGGCAGCGGCCGCAGCGACCGCGAGGTGGAAGCGGTCGCGCGCACCCTCACCAGCCTGTTCGAGCAGTACGTCAAGACCAACCGCAAGCTGCCGCCGGAGCTGCTGCAGACGCTGTCCGGCATCGACGAGCCCGGTCGCCTGGCGGACACCATTTCCGCGCACATCGGCGTGCGCCTGGCCGACAAGCAGCGGTTGCTGGAAAGCGCCGACGTGGGCGAACGCCTGGAGCTGCTGGTCGGCCTGGTCGAGGGCGAGATCGACGTCCAGCAGATGGAGAAGCGCATCCGCGGCCGGGTCAAGTCGCAGATGGAGCGCAGCCAGCGCGAGTACTACCTCAACGAGCAGATGAAGGCGATCCAGAAGGAACTGGGCGACCTGGACGACACGCCGGGCGAGATGGAGGAGCTGGTGCGCCGCGTCGCGGAGGCCGGCATGCCCAAGGCGGTCGAGGCCAAGGCCCGTGCCGAACTCAACAAGCTCAAGCAGATGTCGCCGATGTCGGCCGAGGCGGCGGTGGTGCGCAACTACCTCGACTGGCTGCTGGGCGTGCCGTGGAAGAAGCGCAGCAAGGTGCGCAAGGACCTCAAGGCCGCGCAGGACACGCTCGATGCCGACCACTACGGCCTGGACAAGGTCAAGGAACGCATCCTCGAGTACCTGGCGGTGCAGTCGCGCGTGAAGCAGATGAAGGGCCCGATCCTGTGCCTCGTCGGCCCGCCGGGCGTGGGCAAGACCTCGCTGGGCCAGTCGATCGCCAAGGCCACCAACCGCAAATTTGTGCGCATGTCGCTGGGCGGCGTGCGTGACGAGGCCGAGATCCGTGGCCATCGCCGCACCTACGTCGGCTCGATGCCCGGCCGCATCGTGCAGAACCTCAACAAGGTCGGCACGAAGAACCCGCTGTTCGTGCTCGACGAGATCGACAAGATGTCGATGGATTTCCGCGGCGACCCGTCCTCGGCGTTGCTGGAAGTGCTGGACCCGGAGCAGAACCACTCCTTCAACGACCATTACCTCGAGGTGGATCTCGACCTGTCGGAGGTGATGTTCGTGGCGACGTCCAACTCGCTGAACATCCCGGGTCCGCTGCTGGACCGCATGGAGGTCATCCGCATCCCCGGCTACACCGAGGACGAGAAGCTCAGCATCGCCTTGCGCTACCTGGTGCCGAAGCAGCTCAAGGCCAACGGCCTGAAGCCGGAGGAACTGTCGATCGCCGAGGACGCCGTGCGCGACATCGTGCGCTATTACACGCGCGAATCCGGCGTGCGCAACCTTGAGCGCGAGATCGCCAAGATCTGCCGCAAGGTGGTCAAGGAGATCGCGCTGCGCGGTCCGCAGCCGGTCAAGAAGGTCTCGAAGAAGGCGGCGGCGCGCAAGCCCAGGGCCGCGCTGGTGCAGGTGTCGGCCAAGAACCTGGACAAGTACCTGGGCGTGCGCCGCTTCGACTACGGCCGTGCCGAGGAGCAGAACGAGATCGGCCTGGTGACCGGCCTGGCCTGGACCGAGGTCGGCGGCGACCTGCTCCAGATCGAGGCGACGCTGGTGCCGGGCAAGGGCCAGCTGATCCTGACCGGGCAGCTCGGCGACGTGATGAAGGAATCGGCGTCGGCCGCGCTGTCGGTGGTGCGGGCCCGCGCCGAGGCGCTGGGCATCGAAACCGACTTCCTGCAGAAGCACGACGTCCACCTGCACGTGCCGGACGGCGCCACTCCGAAGGACGGCCCCAGCGCCGGCATCGCGATGGTGACCGCGCTGGTGTCGACGTTGACCAAGGTGCCGGTCCGCGCGGACATCGCCATGACCGGCGAGATCACCCTGCGTGGGAAAGTGACCGCCATCGGCGGGCTCAAGGAGAAACTGCTGGCGGCGCTGCGCGGCGGTATCCGCACCGTGGTGATCCCTGAGGAGAATCGCAAGGACCTGGCCGACATTCCGGCCAACGTGACCGAAGGCCTGCGGATCGTGCCGGTGCGCTGGATCGACGAGGTCCTCGACCTGGCGCTCGAGCGCGCGCTGCGGCCTGCATCGGGCAAGGCCGGGCGCAGCGGCAAGGCGGGCGGACGCCGCCAGCGTCCCGCCGAAGATCAGGCCGGCGTAAAGCACTGACTCGCGAGGCTGGAAATGCAACGGCGCGGGCGCAAAACCCGCGCCGTTGCTGCATTTCCGGCTTGCCGCAAGGGCCCGGCGACCTGTATAACGGGCCCACCCGCCGACGGCCTGACCGTGCGGTGGCACTGGACCACTCGGGTACGCCCGCATCGCGCGGACCCGGTCACCCATCTCGCGGCGCGGCCGCACAGGGAGCACAGAAGAATGAACAAAACCGATCTGATCGACGCCGTTGCCAGCGAAGCCGAAGTCACCAAGGCCGAGGCCGCCCGTGCCGTGGACGCGGTCATCAACAGCGTCACCAAGGCGCTGAAGAAGGGCGACGCCGTGACGCTGGTGGGCTTCGGCACTTTCCAGGTCCGCAAGCGCGCCGCCCGTACCGGCCGCAATCCGAAGACCGGCGAGACCATCAAGATCAAGGCCTCGAAGAATCCGGCGTTCAAGGCTGGCAAGGCCCTGAAGGACGCTGTAAACTAATCGACCCGCTGCCGATGGCAGGGTGCATGCACCCGGGTGCTTAGCTCAGCGGTAGAGCGTCGCCCTTACAAGGCGAGGGTCGGGGGTTCGAAACCCTCAGCACCCACCAGCCTAGGCGGCGCGAGAAGAGAATAAAAAATTTGTCGGGTGGTCTGGCGCAAATGGCGCGAATCACCTTACAATAGCGGTCTTAGCGCGGAGTGGTAGTTCAGTCGGTTAGAATGCTGGCCTGTCACGCCGGAGGTCGCGGGTTCGAGTCCCGTCCACTCCGCCACTATCCGAAAGGGCCCCTGGGAAACCAGGGGCCCTTTCTCTTTCCGGTGCGGCCAGGCGCCCCACGGCTGCCGCATCCGGGCCCTGGCAGGGGCGGATCCGACCGGCACCGGCGCCGGCCACGACGGGTTACACTGCGCCGCTTACCTTTCGTCGCTTAACCACCAGGCTGGCAACAATGCTGCAGAAACTCCGCGAACGGACATCGGGCTGGGTCGCCACGATCATCATCGCGCTGCTGATGGTCCCGTTCCTCTTCGTCATCGACCAGAGCTACCTGGGCGGCGTCGGTGCCAACAACGTGGCCCAGGTGAAGGCCCCGCCGACATGGTGGAAGGGCGCCCCGAAGTGGTGGCCGGCCTCGATGCTCTGGGAACACCGCGAGGTGGGCGGAGACGAGTTCCGCCAACGTTTCGAACAGGAGCGCATGAACCAGCGCCAGGCGCAGGGCGAGGCCTTCGACCCGCGCGCGTTCGAGACCATGGAGAACAAGCGCAAGGTGCTCGACCAGCTGATCGACGAGAAGGCGCTGCAGCTGGCGGCGGAGCGGGCCGGCGTGGTGGTCGGCGACGACGCAGTCCGCGAGTACATCGCCTCGATCCCGGCGTTCCAGGTGGATGGCAAGTTCGACGCGAACCGCTACCAGCTCGCGTTGTCCTCGCAGGTGCCCGCGCGCACGCCCACGCAGTTCGAGCAGCTCGTGCGCGAGTCGCTCCAGCAGTCGCTGATCCCGCTTGCGCTCGGTACCTCCGCGTTCGTGACCGACGCCGAATTCGATCGCATCGTGCGCCTGTCCGGCGAGAAGCGTGACGTCGAACTGGCGCTGCTGCCCGCGGTGCCCGTCGACACGGCCGAGGTCGGCGCGGACGCCATCAAGGCCTGGTACGACGCCCACCCGGGCGACTTCACCCGGCCGGAGTCGGTCACGATCGAATACGTCGAGATCGACGGAAGCCGCCTGCCGGCGCCACCGGCGGCCGACGATGCCACGCTCCGCAAGCGCTACGAAGAAGAGCGGGCGCGCTTCGTGGAGCCCGAGCAGCGACTGGCGTCGCACATTCTGGTCCGCGTCGACGCGGGTGCGGACGAAGCCACGCGCAAGGCCGCCGAAGAGAAGGCGCAGCGCCTGGCCGACCAGGCCCGCGCGCCGGGCGCCGATTTCGCGGCGCTGGCCAGGGCCAACTCGGAAGACCCGGGTTCGCGCGACAGCGGCGGCGACCTGGGCTGGGTCGAGCGCGGGGCGATGGTCGCGCCGTTCGAGGAAGCGCTGTTCGCGATGCAGGCAGGCGAGGTGCGTGGCCCGGTGAAGACCGACTTCGGCTACCACGTGCTGCAGCTGCGCGAGCTGAAGGCGGGCGCGCAGGTCGCCTTCGAGCAGGCACGCGAGGAGCTGGCGCGCGAGCAGGCCCAGGCGGACCGCGAGCGTGCCTTCAGCGACCTCACCGGGCGGCTCACCGACCTCGTCTACCAGAATCCCTCGTCCCTTGCGCCGGCCGCCGAACAGGTCGGGCTGCAGGTGCAGAAGCTCGGACCGTTCACGCGCGAGGACACGCTCGGCATCGGCGCGTCGCCCGAGGTCAAGAAGGCCGCCTTCTCGGAGAACCTGATCGAGGACGGCACCGCGAGCGATCCGATCCAGCTCGGTCCCGAACATGCGGTCGTGATCCGCGTGCTCGAGCACACCCCCGAGCAGCCCCGCCCGCTGGAAGAAGTCCGTGAGCAGGTCGTCGCCGCGGTGCGGGCCGATCGCCAGCAGGCGGCCGCCGCCGCCGCTGCCGATGCACTGGTCAAGCGCCTGCAGGCCGGCGAGTCGTTCGCCGAGGTGGCCGCCTCGGCCGGCACCCAGGTGATGCCGCTTCCCGGCCTGCCTCGCGGCGTGCCCGCGCCCTCGCCGGAAGCCAATCGCGCGATCTTCGCCGTTACGCCTCCGGCGGAGGGCAAGCCTGCCGCCGGCCGTTTCGCGATGCCGGACGGACGCTTCGCGCTGTTCACGGTCACTGCGGTCCATCCGGGTGACCCGGCCGAGCTGCAGGCCGAGCAGCGCAAGGCTTTGCGCGACCAGCTGGCCCAGATCGATGGCGCGGCCGCGGTCGACGGCTACGTGCGCGAGATCCGCAAGAGCTTCGATGTCGTGGTGCAGGAAAGCCAGCTGTAAGCCCAGGGAGGGCGCGCCGGCCGGAGTGCCGGCCCGGACTCGAACTGCAAGGGCGCGGGAGACCGCGCCCTTTCTTCATCCCCGGATGCGGCCGCGATCCGGTGCGTCCTGCCCACGCATGCGCAGGACGCGGCTACTGCAGGCGGAGCACCATGCCCGGGCGCAGCACGCTGTCGGCCTTGAGGCCGTTGAGGTCCAGCAGCCGGCGGGTTGGCACGCCATAGCGCTTCGCGATGCTCCAGGCCGATTCGCCCTTGCGTACCGTGTGGCTGCGCACGGGGCCATCCGGGGCATCCGCGTCCGCGCCCGGGTCGGGCGCCTGCGCCGCGGGGAGGCCTTGGCCCGTGCCCGGCACGAGCGCCCATGGCGCCCCCCGGCTGGGCCAGTGGCCGGCGAGTGCCGGGTTGAGGCGCCGCAGGGTCGCCGCGTCCTGGTCGTTGCGTTTGGCCCACGCCTCGAGCGAGCGCGCGTCGTCGAGCGGCACGGCATGCAGCCGCGGCACGGGGGTCTCCAGCGCCGCGCGCCACTGCGGCTGTTCGCCCGCTTCCTCGAGCAGGCAGGCAAGCGCGTGCAGCTTCTCCACGTAGGCGTAGGTCACCGCCGGCAGCCCCTTGATGCTGGCGGGCGTGGCTTCGGCTGCGTTGCCGCCGCTGCCGTTGAGGGCACGCAGCACGCGGTATTCGCCGGCGTTGTAGGCCATGGCGGTCAGGCGCCAGTTGCCATCGAACCTTTGGTGCAGGGACTTCAGGTAGCTCGCCGCGGCGCGCGTGGATTCTGCCGGGGACAGGCGCCCGTCGTATCCCGCCTCGACGCGCACGCCATGGCTGCGTGCCGTGATCGCGATGAACTGCCACAGGCCCGCCGGCCCGGCCTTGCTGCGGGCGCCCGGTGCATAACCGCTTTCGATGAACGGAATCAGCGCGAACTCGGTCGGCAGGCCGGCCTCGCGCAGGGTCTGCACCACGTAGCCGAACAACGGCAGGGTGTCGGTTGCCGGGTCGCCCACGCGGCGCGGCGCGTGGGCGAAGTGCTTGCGCCACCGTGCCTGCGCGTTGCCGCACTGCGGTTCGGCCAGTCCCGCGCGGAAATCCTGGTAGATCGCCAGGCCGGTGTCGCGGGACGAAGGTTCAGCCGCGACCGTGGCAGGGCCCGACGCCGGCGGAGTGGCGGTCACGGACGGCGGGGCTTCGCGCGCGGAGGGTTCGGGCGGGCCCGGCGGAACGGCGCCCGGCCGTGGCGCCGGGGTGGTGCCGCAGGCCGACAGCGCGGCGGCCAGCAGGCCGCCGGCCACGAAGGACGATGTGCGGCTCATGCGCGGAACGTGTCCTTCCACGCGCGGAGCATGCCGAACGTCTCCACTGAATCGCCCGGTGTCCGCCCCGTCCGGCGTGCCGCCGACGCGCGCACTCCGGGCAGGTCGCAGCGCAGGAAGGGATTGCAGGCACGCTCGCTGGCGATGGTGGTCGGCAGGGTGGGCATGCCTCCCGCGCGTTGCGACGCGGCTTCGGCGCGCCGCCGGCCGAGCGCGGCGTTGTCCGGCTCGACCTCGAGTGCGAACGCGGCGTTGGCCAGGGTGTATTCGTGCCCGCAGCAGACGCGGGTGTCATCGGGCAGGGCGGCCAGCCGCTGCAGCGAGGCGTGCATCTGTGCGGCAGTGCCTTCGAACATCCGCCCGCACCCCAGGCTGAAGAGCGTGTCGCCGCAGAACACGTGGCCGTCCACCTGGTAGGCGACGTGGCTGCGCGTATGCCCGGGCGTGGCCATCACCTGCACGCGCATCCCCAGCACCTGCAACGACGCGCCGTCGCCGACACGGTCGCAGTCGATCTCGATGCGTGGGTCGTCCGGTGCGAACACGTCCAGGCCGGGCCAGCGTTCCTGCAGCGCCGGCACGCCGCCGCAGTGGTCGGGATGATGGTGCGTGAGCAGGATGGCGGCCGGTTCCAGGCCCCGTTCGGCCGCCGCGAGCACCGGCGCCGCATCGCCCGGATCGACCAGCAGCGCGCGCCCTGCGTCCCGGAGGACCCAGATGTAGTTGTCCTCGAATGCCGGCAGCAGGCTCAGTCGCATAGAATCGCGACCATGCCCGCCGCCGCGCCCAGCCGTCAACCCGGCGCCTCGATCCGGTTCAGTGGGAGGGAGGCGCAGTGGCTGCTGGCTGAAGAGCGTCGATGGCTGGACGCCAACCTCGCCAGCCGGCCTGCGCGCCCGTGGCTGTGGCTGGCGCCTGCCGCCACGGCCGCCGGCGACTGGCCCACGCCGCCACCGCGTGGATTGCGGCTGCACGAGCACGCGGACGGCTACGCCGGCACCGTGCGCTGCGGCCTGCCGTTGCCGTTGCCGAACGACTGCCTGGGCGACGTGGTGCTCCAGCATCCGGGCGCGCGCGATGCGGCCGTGCTGGTCGAGGAGTGCGCACGCGTGCTGGTCGATGGCGGCCGCCTGTGGCTGTTCCTGGTCAACCCGTGGAGTCCGTACCGGTGGCGCTCTCCGCGCGACCTGCCGGCGGCGGGCGCGGCCTGGCAGCACCACCTGCGCGCGCAGGGCATGCAGATCGACACGGCCTGCTTCATCGGTCCGAGCTGGCGGATGGCGAAGGTCGAGGGCGCGCAGGCCTCGGCGTGGCCGTTGCGGGCGTGCCGGGTGATCGTGGCCGAGAAGCGCGGCCTGGCGCCGGTGGTGCCGGCGCCTCCGGCCTGGCGCCGTGGTACCGCGCCAGCCGCATGAGCAACGACAGGGAGACAATGAAGAAGATCGAGATCCACACCGACGGCGCCTGCCTCGGCAATCCTGGCCCGGGGGGCTGGGCCGCGCTGCTGCGTTACAAAGCCCACGAGCGCGAGCTGGCCGGCGGCGAGCCGGACACCACCAACAACCGCATGGAGCTGATGGCGGCGATCATGGGCCTGGAGGCGCTGAGCGAGCCGTGCGAGGTGATGCTGCAGACCGACTCACAGTACGTGCGCCAGGGCATCACCGAATGGATGGCCGGCTGGGTGCGGCGTGGCTGGAAGACCGCCGGCGGCGATCCGGTCAAGAACCGCGACCTGTGGGAGCGCCTGCACGCGGCGGCCGGCCGGCACCGGATCGACTGGCGCTGGGTCAAGGGCCACAACGGCGACCCCGACAACGAGCGGGTGGACGTGCTGGCACGCACCGCGGCGCAGCGGGTGCGAGACACCGGCGCGGTACACTGACCGCGCATGCGCCAGATCATCCTCGATACCGAAACCACCGGGCTGGAATGGAAGAAGGGCAACCGCGTGGTCGAGATCGGCTGCGTGGAGTTGCTGGAGCGGCGCCCGAGCGGACGCAACTTCCATCGCTACCTGAAGCCGGACTGCGACTTCGAGCCCGGCGCGCAGGAAGTGACCGGGCTGACCCTCGAGTTCCTGGCCGACAAGCCGGCGTTCGAGGACGTGGTCGACGAGTTTCTCGCCTACATCGACGGCGCCGAGCTGATCATCCACAACGCCGCCTTCGACCTGGGCTTCCTCGACAACGAACTGTCGCGGGCCGGAAGCCACTACGGGCGGATCACCGACCGCGCCAGCGTGGTCGACACGCTGCTGCTGGCGCGCGAGCGCTACCCGGGGCAGCGCAATTCGCTGGACGCGTTGTGCAAGCGGCTGGGCGTGGACAACTCGCACCGCCAGCTGCACGGCGCACTGCTCGACGCCCAGATCCTGGCCGACGTGTACATCGCCCTGACCTCCGGCCAGGAGGAGATCGGCTTCGGCGACGTGCAGGCAGCCATCGCCCGCCCGGCGACGGTCGCGACGTTAGCCCCGGCGAGCGGTGCCCGGCCGCGCATCAGCGCGTCTGCCGAGGAGGCCGCCGCGCACGCCAGGCGGCTGGAAACCCTGCGCAAGAAGGCCGGCCGCGCCGCGTGGGACCTGGCGGTCGAGCCGCCGGCGATGGTCGAAGCCGAGCCCGCCTGATCCACGGCAGGGAGGTCCTGGCGGCTACTGGCAGCGCACCAGCACCGCGGTGACGTTGTCCGAGCCGCCGCCGTCCAGGGCCGCGGCCACCAGCGTGTCGACGCATTCCTGGGCGCTGCAGTCCTGTTCGGCCAGGGTGCTGGCGATGTGGCGGTCGTCCACTTCCTCGGTTAGCCCGTCGCTGCACAGCAGCAGCTGCATGCCCGGGCGCAGCTCGCCGGCCATCGTCGACACGTTCAGGTGGGTGGGGTCGGTCACCCCCAGGGCCTGGGTGACGACGTTGCGGTGCGGGTGGGAGCGCGCCTGCTCCGGGGTCAGCGTGCCCTGCGCGATCAGGTCCTGCACGTAGCTGTGGTCCTGGCTGAGCTGGGCCAGCTTGCCGTCGCGCCAGAGGTAGGCGCGGCTGTCGCCCACCCAGGCCACCTCGAAACGCTGGCCCTGGACCCGCGCGGCGACCACCGTGGTGCCCATGGGCAGGGCGTCGTTGCGCCGGCGCGAGACGCGGATGATTTCCTCGTCGGCGATGCGGATGGCCTGGGCCAGCGGAGTGCCGCTGCGGATCTCGCGGACGATCGTTTCCCGCGCCAGCGCGCTGGCCACCTCGCCGCAGGCGTGCCCGCCCATGCCGTCGGCCACGAGCCACAGGCCGAGTTCGCTGTCGCCGTAATAGGTGTCTTCGTTGAGCTGGCGGCGCAGGCCGACGTGGGTCAGGTGTCCGAATTCGATCATGGCTGCCTGCGGGGCAGGATTGCTCAAGGATGCTTACGCAATCATCCGTGCGGAACGGACAACCCACAAGGCGATGGATGAATGTCCCGGGAAGGCGGCCTGCGCCGCGCCGCGCCGGGTGGTACCGCGGCTTGTCCCGGAACCTCCGGGCCCGTATCATGCACGCCCCCGGTCATGCCGGGGCCACGGAGAGGTGGCAGAGCGGTTGAATGTACCTGACTCGAAATCAGGCAGGCGTTTATAGCGCCTCGAGGGTTCGAATCCCTCCCTCTCCGCCAGATCCGCAGAAACCCCCGGAAGGGGGTTTTTGCATGTCTGGGGACAAGTGGACGCGGTGGCGCCGGTTCCGGGGGCGGCGGCCACCTGGGACCGCCACGGCCCGGGCAGCCGCGCACGCATCGGATCGGCGCAGGCCGCGGCAGCGGCGGCCGCTTCGGCACCTGCTTCGGCGGTCTGCGCCAGCGGGGGCCGCCGTGATGGCATATCCACGGTCCCGGATGCGCCGGCGCTAGACTGTCGGGGTTTCTCCACGACGTCGCCGCCATGTCCGAACTCCTCGTGCCCGTTTCCTTCGGCGAACTGCTCGACAAGATCGCGATCCTGCAGATCAAGTCCGAGCGCATGACCGATCCGGCCAAGCTCGCCAACGTCCGCAAGGAGCTGTCCGCGCTGGAGCGCAGCTGGATGCAGCACCCGGCCGCCGGCGGTGACATCGCCCTGCTGCGTGCGCAGCTGAAGGCCGTCAACGAGCGGTTGTGGGACATCGAGGACGAAGTCCGGGTCAAGGAGAAGGCGCAGGCCTTCGACGAGGAGTTCGTGCGGCTGGCGCGCAGCGTCTACTTCGAGAACGACGAGCGGGCCCGGGTCAAGAAGGAGATCAACCTGGCGCTGGGCTCGGCCTACGTCGAGGAGAAGTCCTACCAGGACTACCGGGGCGGCGAGGCGCCCTGATCGGGCGCGGTCGCCTTGCGCGCCTGCAGCTCCAGCGCGCGGATCCGGATCATGTGCCGGACCATGCGCATGGAAGGGCTCGAAGGCAGGGCCACGCCGTAGCCGGCGTGCAGCTGCTCGACCTCGGCCGGCCGTCCCTGTCCCAGCGCGCCGAGCTGGGCGATGACCAGCCCCTGTTCCTGGACATCCGCCGGCAGCGCCTGCGGCAACTGCAGCAGGCCCTCGCCGCTGGCGCGCATGGCGTCCGCGTCGCGGGCGGCGGCGGCCGCGTACATCTCGAGCATCCGGCGGACCGGCTCGGGCTGCGCCGGGGCATCGATCCAGGCCGGCGCGATCCACGCGCCTTCCAGGTCTTCCGCCGGCAGGTGGCCGAGGGTCGCCACCGCCACCTTGGACGCCGCCTCGGCCCACGTCGCCGGATCCTCGACGGTGCCGCGCGAGAGCCCGAGCAGGGCCTGCAATTCGATCTCCGCCGGTGGAGCGTCGCGATCGCGCATGGCCAGTGCGCTGGCGTGCGTCCCGCCGCGCAGCGCCGCGGCCAGGCCGATCGCGTGCTGCCTGGCGAGCAGCAGGCTGTGGCCGGGCAGCGCAGCCACCGGCTCGCTTCCGCCCGGAATGCCGCGCCGCTCCATCAGGTCGAGCACCGGCAGGCCGTTGTCGGCCAGGCGTTGCAGGGTGTCGGCGCGGTCGCCGCGGAACCGCGTGCGCGGGCCCTGCAGGGCGACCAGCGGATGGAAGTCGCTGTGCGGCTCGGCCTGCAGCGCCCGGACGTAGGTCCGCAGCAGCTCGCGGCCGCCGATCCGGCGCAGCCGCAGCGCCGCGTCGCCGTCCAGGCCGACGCGCGCGGTCTCGCGGGCCAGCGCGGCGGTTGCCTGGAGGCGGGCGGCATCGGCGGCCGGGCAGCGGCGGCGGCAGCCGACCACGACCAGGTCGTTGTCCTGGGCGAGGTAGACCGCGGCGTCGGGGAACGCCTCCAGCAGCGCGGCGACGATGCTCGCCAGCAGCGCATCGTCGATCTCGTAGGTCTGCAGCCATTGCACCAGCAGGCCGTCGTCGGCCAGGTGGCCATGCAGGAAGCCGTAGAACTCGGTGGTGAACAGTCCCGCCACGCCACTGACCCAGGGGTTGGACGGCTCGGACACGATCACGTCGTAGCGGCGGCGATGGCTGGAGAAATAATGGCGCGCGTCGTCGAAATGGATGTGCGAGCGCGGATCGTGCAGGGTGCGCCCGATCCGGCCGGCGAACAGGCGGGTCCCGGCGGCATGGACCACCGGCTCGATCTCCACGGTATCCACGCGCTCGACCCGGTCGCTGCCCAGCAGGGTGTGGGTGGAGAGCCCGAGGCCCAGGCCGATGACCCCGACCTGCCGCGGTGCCGGGTGCAGGGCCAGGGGCAGCGCGCCCAGGCTGACCATGGTCAGCTCGTCGCCGCCGGGCGGGCCGGTCAGGGTCACGGCCATCGCCCCGTCCGACTTGCCGTTGGTCAGCAGCGACAGCATTCCCTGCGAGGGTGACCGGGCCACGCCGATGGTGGCGGTGCGGCCATCGCGCAGGAACGGCACCTGCAGGGTTTCGTCCAGCCGGGCGAAACCGGTGCGGAACGCGCCGGACAGCTGCGCGCGCGGGTCGGGCCGGCCCCAGGCCAGGGCGATGCCGAACGCCGCGGCGACCCCCAGTGCCAGCCCGGCGACCCGGCGCGGCGCCACCTCGCCGCGTCCGTGCGCCAGCAGCCAGAAGCCGAGCAGCACGTCGCCGGCGGCGGCCAGCATGATCCCGGCGCGCACGCCCAGCAGCGGGACCAGTACGTGCATCATCAGCAGCACGCCGGCGATCGCGCCGACGGTATTGGCCGCGTACAGGCGGCCGATCGCCGCTTCGCCGGCGCCGGCGCGCAGCAGGGCCAGGGTGAACAGCGGCAGGGTGGTGCCGGCGAAGAACGCGGCCGGCAGCATCACCGCCATCGCGATGCCCGCGCTGCCCAGCAGGTAGAGGCGATAGCCGCCGTCGGTGCGCGCCAGCGACTGCACCAGCGCGGCGGTCCAGTCGAAGGCGTGCGCGAAGGCCAGCAGCGACAGCAGCGCGGCCACGCCCATCGCGACCTGGGCCAGCGCCGCGGTGCGCAGTGGGTCATGCAGGCGCGCCGCGCGCCGGTGCACCCACGCGCCGCCGAACGCCAGCCCCAGCAGGAACGCGGCGAGCATCAGCTCGAAGCTGTGCAGGGTCGTGCCCAGGGCCTGGTTGAGCAGGCGGATCCAGCCCAGTTCGTAGACGAACGAGCAGGCGCCCGACGCCAGCGCGACCCACAGCACCGTGCGGGCGAGGGCGACCTGCGCCGCCGGCGGGTGGCCCGTCGGTGTCGCGTCCGCCGCGGCCGCGCGGCCGGGGCGCGGCATGCCTCCGTGGCGCAGCGACAGCGCCCATGCGCCCGCAGCCACCGCCAGGTTGGCGAACCCGGCCACGGCCATGGCGCCGGGCATGCCCAGTCGCGGCAGCAGCAGGAAGGTCGCGCCCAGCGCCCCCAGTGCGGCGCCCAGGCTGTTGGCGAAGTACAGGCCGCCGAGCACGCGGGCATCCTGTCCGTCTGCGCCGGCGCCGGTGCCGCTGCGCAGCCATCCGGCGCTGAGCAGCGGGAACGTCGCGCCGAGCAGCAGGCACGACGGCAGGATCAGCAGCGTGGCCGACACCCAGGGGTACAGGCGTCCGGCGAGCCCATCGCCGAGCACGGGCAGTGCAGCCCCGGAGAGCCCGAGGTAGCCGAGGAACAGGGGATGGAAGGCGAGCCCCAGCAGGCCGATGCCGGCCTCGGCCACCGCGTAGGCGCGCAGCAGGTGCGTCCAGCGCACGCCCAGGCGTGCGGCCAGCCAGGCGCCCAGGGCCATGCCGCCCATGAAGATCGCCAGCACCAGGCTCTGCGCGTAGGCCGCATGGCCCAGTACCAGCCCCAGGTAGTGCGTCCACAGCGACTGGTACACCAGGCCCGCGGATCCGGACACCACGAACAGCGAGAGCACCGCCGCGGCCGGCAGGGCGGCCGGCGCCACGCGCGCGGGTGCGCCGCCGCCGATGGCGCGCGCGTCAGGCGCCGTGGTCGGCGCGGTAGCGTTCGAAGGCATCGATCGCGTCGGCGACGGTGACCAGTTCCATGACGCCGTCGTGCTCGATCTTGGTCCCCCATTTCAGTGCCGCGGCCGGCTTGCCCAGGTAACGGCGGGCGGCATCGTCGTAGCGGTCCACGCAGTACCGGCGGTCGGAATAGGGCCCGCTGCGTGCCGGATTGCTGGCCGCATGCAGGCCGAGGACCCGGGTGCCCATCGCGTTGGCGATGTGCATCGGGCCCGAGTCCGGCGTGACCAGCAGGCGTGCACGCGCGAGCAGGGCGGGCAGCTGCTTGAGCGTGTCCTTGCCGACCAGGTCGAGGACCGGGGCGCGCATCGCCGCCTGGATCGCATCGGCGGTGCTGCGTTCCAGTTCGCTGCGGCCGCCGCAGAGCACCACCCGCCAGCCGCGCGAGGCGGCGTGGTCGGCGAGGGCGGCATGGCGGTCGGCGTACCAGTTGCGCCGCACGTGGCTGGAGCAGGGGGAGATCATCAGCACCGGAGTGCCGTCGTCGGGCCATTGCGCCGCGGCCCATTCCCGCGCCGCGTCCGGGACCGGCAGGTCCCAGCGCACTTCGGCCTGGGCCAGTCCGAGCGGCTCGCAGAAGCTGCCGATCGCGTCGAGCACGTGGATGCCGGGGCGGTCGGGGATGCGTTCGTTGACGAAGAGGCCGTGCAGGTCCTTGGAGCGCGCACGGTCGTAGCCGATCCGGCGCCGGGCGCGGATGTGGGCCGACAGCAGGTTGGCGCGGAAGGCCACCTGCATCTGCAGGAGCGCGTCGAAGCGGCCCGCCGGCAGAGTCGCGCGCAGCGCACGCATGCCGGCCAGCCCGCTGCGCTTGTCGTAGACATGGAAGCGCACGCCTTCCAGCCCGTCGAGCAGGCGGAAGCCGGCGGGGTCGATGATCCAGTGCAGCGGCGGCGCGTCGGGCCAGGCGCGCTGCAGGGTGCGCACCAGCGGCACGACATGGGTCACGTCGCCGAGGGCGGACAGGCGCAGCAGGCAGAGTGAGGGGCGCATCGCTTGCAGGTGTTGTTAGACTCGTGCGGATGGTCGCCTTCGACGCCAGCGAAGCCTTGACGCCGTACCGCGCCGACAGCGGGTACGGGGCCATTCTCTTCGACCGCCAGCGACTGCGGCAAGCCGGCGCCGAACTGTTCTCGCCGGCAGCCTGGGGCGAACGGGCCCGGCCGGTGGGGTCGGGCGGCCGCGGCGGCGCCTGGTTCGTCGATGCGCCGTTCGGCGCCTGCGTCCTGCGCCAGTACCTGCGCGGGGGCCTGGCGGCGCGCTTCAGCCGCGACCGCTACCTGTGGCGCGGGGCCTCGCATACGCGCAGCTTCGCCGAGTTCCGGCTGATGCGGGAACTGATCGTGCGCGGCCTGCCGGTGCCGCGCCCGGTCGCCGCCAGCTACGTGCGCGACGGCTACAGCTACCGCGCCGCGATCCTGCTCGAGCGCCTGATGGACGTGCGCTCGCTGGCCGACCGCGCGCTGGTGGCGGGCAACGGCGCGCCGTGGGAGGAGGCCGGGCGGCTGATCGCCCGCTTCCACCGCGAGGGCCTGGACCACGCCGACCTCAACGCCCACAACCTGCTGTTCGACGGCAACGGCCGCGGCTGGATGATCGACTTCGACCGCGGCCGCCTGCGCATCCCGGCCACCCACTGGCGCGAGGACAACCTGCGCCGGCTGCTGCGCTCGCTGCTCAAGCTGCGCGGCGAGCGCGCCTCGGGCGAGGTCGAAGCCGATTTCGCCCGCCTGCGTCGGGCCTACGACCTGGCCTGGAAGCGGGGCTGCTGATGGCCGCCTGGGCGCTGCGGCTGCATGGCGTCGGCAACGCCTCGGCGGTCGAGCTGGGTTCGGCCATGGCCAGCATCGAGCGCGACGGCCGGCCATGGCTGACCATCGACTGCGGCGCCGAGGGCCTGACCGCGTTCGAAGGCCATTACCGCGCCATGCCCGATGCGGTGTTCATCACCCATGTGCACCTGGACCATGTCGCCGGGCTCGAGCGGCTGTTCGTGTCCAGCTACTTCGATCCGCAGCGCCGCGGCCGCGTGCGCCTGTACGTGCCCGCACCGGTGGTGCCGCTGCTGCAGCGCCGGGTCGGCGACTACCCCAACGTGCTGGCCGAGGGCGGCGCCAATTTCTGGGATGCGTTCCAGCTGGTGCCGGTGAGCGACGCGTTCTGGCACGACGGCGTGCGGCTGGAGGTGTTCCCGGTCCGCCACCACTGGCCCGACACCGCGTTCGGGCTGCGCCTGCGCGGCAGCGTGGTCTGGAGCGGGGACACCCGGCCGATCCCGGAGATGCTGGCGCGGCACGCCGACGCCGGCGAACTGGTCGCGCACGACTGCGCGCTGCACGGTAATCCTTCGCACACCGGGCTGGACGACCTGGAGCGCGAGTATCCCGACGCACTGCGGCAGCGCATGCTGCTGTACCACTACGCAGGCCAGGGCGATGCGGCGGCCATGGTGGCCCGCGGCTACCGCGTGGCCCGGCCCGGCGAGGACTGGCCGCTGGCCGAGCCCAGGACCGGGGCGATCGCGCTGCCATGAACCTGGCCCGGCCGCTGCAGGCGTTTCCGCACGACCGCCTCGGCCGTCCGCTGCGCGACCTGCGCCTGTCGCTGATCGACGCCTGCAACTTCCGCTGCGGCTACTGCATGCCGGCCGACCGGATCCCCGACGACCACGGGCTGGACGCGGCCGGGCGGCTGGACTTCGAGCAGATCGAGACGCTGGTGCGCGGCTTCGCCGCCATCGGCGTGCACAAGCTGCGGCTGACCGGGGGCGAGCCGCTGCTGCGCAAGCGCCTGCCGGAGCTGGTCGCGCGGCTGGCCCGGATCCCGGGCATCGACGACCTGGCCCTGACCACGAATGGTTCACTGCTGGCCGCGCACGCCGGCGCGCTGCGCGAGGCCGGGTTGCACCGGTTGACGGTCAGCCTCGACGCGCTGGACCCGGGCGTGTTCGGCGCCATGTCCGGCGGGCGTGGCGAGGTCGGCGCGGTGCTGGATGGCATCGCCGCCGCCGAGGCCGCCGGTTTCAGGGCGATGAAGATCAACTGCGTGGTCCAGCGCGGCGCCAACGAGGACCAGGTGCTGCCGCTGCTGGAGCACTTCCGCGGCAGCGGCCACGTGGTCCGCTTCATCGAATACATGGACGTGGGCACCTGCAACGGCTGGCGCCAAGACGAGGTGGTGACCTCGGCGCAGCTGCGCGACCGCATCGCCGCGCGCTGGCCGCTGCATCCGCTGCAGTCGCAGTACCGCGGCGAGGTGGCCGAGCGCTACGCCTTCGCCGACGGCGCCGGCGAAGTCGGCTTCGTCAGTTCGGTCAGCGCGCCGTTCTGCGGCGACTGCCACCGCGCCCGCGTCTCCGCCGACGGTCGCCTCTACACCTGCCTGTTCGCCGGCGAAGGCCACGACCTCAGGCCGCTGCTGGCCCAGGGCGAGGCCGCGCTGGCCAGCCATGTCGCCGCGCTGTGGTCCCGTCGCGGCGACCGCTACAGCGAGATCCGCGGCAACCCGCAGGCACCGCGCAAGCACATCGAGATGTACCTGATCGGAGGTTGAGTGGCCACCCGCAAGCCGTCCCGCCCGCAACTGACCCACCTGGACGCCGAAGGGCGCCCGGCCATGGTCGACGTGTCGTCCAAGGCCGTCACCGCGCGCAGCGCGACCGCCGAGTGCAAGGTGAGATTCCCGGCCGTCGTGGCCGCGCAGCTGCGCGCCAGCGGCCTGCGCGGCAGCAAGGGCGGCATCGTCGAGACCGCGGTGATCGCCGGCACGATGGCGGCCAAGCGCACCCACGAGCTGATCCCGTTCTGCCACGCGCTGCCGCTGGACGGCGTGCGCATCGCCATCGACTGGCACGGCGAGCGCGAGCTCCGGATCGAATGCAGCGCGCGCACCACCGCGCGCACCGGCGTGGAGATGGAGGCGCTGACCGGCGCGACCGTGGCCGCGCTGACCGTCTACGACATGAGCAAGGCGCTGTCGCACGCGATCGTACTCGGCCCGGCCCGGTTGCTGGGCAAGCGCGGCGGCAAGCGCGATTTCGGCGGGGAGGGCTGATGGCCACGGTGCGGCTGCTGTATTTCGCCAGCCTCCGCGAGGCGGCCGGGCGCGACGACGAGACCGTGCACAGCAGCGCGGGCGACCTGGCCGCGCTGTACGCCGAAACCGCCGCGCGGCACGGCCTGCAGTGGCCGCGCGAACGCCTGAGGGTGGCGGTGGACGGCGCGTTCGCATGCTGGGACGACGCGCTGGCCGATGGCAGCGAGGTGGCCTTCATCCCGCCGGTCTCGGGAGGCTGAGGTGGCGACGAACCAGACCCCGCCGCCCGCGCGCTTCGAGCTGGCCGATGCGGCCTTCGACATCGCGCCGCTGCGCGCGCGCCTGCTCGACGACCGCGCCGGCGCCTACGCCAGCTTCGAAGGCTGGGTGCGCGACCACAACGAAGGCCGGCCGGTAGGCGGCCTGCACTACGAGGCCTATGCCGCGCTGGCCCTCGCCGAGGGCCGGCGCATCGTCGAGGACGCCGCCGCGCGCTTCGCCATCACCGGCGTGCACTGCGTGCATCGCACCGGCGAGCTGGCCATCGGCGACCTGGCGGTGTGGGTCGGGGTCAGCGCGGGCCATCGCGGCGCCGCGTTCGACGCCTGCCGCTTCGTGATCGACGAGGTCAAGGCCCGGGTGCCGATCTGGAAGCGCGAACGCTACCTGGACGGCGACCGCCAGTGGCTGCATCCGGAGACGGGGGCGGCCGCCGGTGCCCCGGGTGGCGACACGGAGGAAGATCGATGACGAGGACGTCCCTGCACCGGCTCGGCCTGTGCGCGGCGCTGTTCGCCGTGGCCGGTTCCGCCCATGCGGCCGAGCTGCTGGTCGGCAACAAGGCGGCCGACACGTTGTGGCGCCTGTCGCTGGAAGATGGCCGCAAGCGCGGCGAAGCGGCGACCGCGCCGGGCCCGCACGAGATCGCGGTAAGCCCGGATGGCCGCATCGCGGTGGTCAGCGAGTACGGCCGGCAGTCGCCCGGCAACACCCTGGGCGTGTACGACGCCGTCGGCGGCCGGCTGCTCCGGCGCATCGCGCTGGGTGCGCACACGCGCCCGCACGGCCTGCGCTTCCTGGACGACGACCACCGCCTGCTGGCCACCGCCGAAGGCAGCGATGCGCTGCTGGTGGTCGACGTGGACGCGGGCAAGGTCGAACGCGCCATCGACATCGGCCCCGGCAAGGGGCACATGGTCGCGCTCGCCGCCGACCGCAAGGTCGCCTACGTCAGCAAGGTCGGCGCGGGGACGGTGGCGCGGATCGACCTGGCCAGCGGGGAGGTGCTGGAACGGCCCGCCGGCGCCGGGGCCGAGGGGATCGCGGTCGCCGCCGACGGCTCGGTATGGGTGAGCAACCGCGAGGAGGAAACGCTCACCGTGCACGATGCGGCCACGCTGGAGGTGCTCGACACGCTGGCCAGCGACGGCTTCCCGATCCGGATCGTGTTCACGCCCAGCGGCCGCCACGCCCTGGTGACGAATGCGCGCGCGGCGACGCTGGCGGTGTTCGACGCGGTCACGCGCGACCCGGTGGCGCTGGTCGAACTGGCCCGTCCCGGCGCCAGTTACCGCGAAACCATGCTCGGCCGCGCCGCGCTGCCGATCGGCGCGATCGTCGATCCTTCCGGCCGCCGCGCCTACGTCGCCGTCAGCGGCGGCAACGAGATCGCGGTGGTCGACACCGCCAGCTGGACGGTGGTCGAGCGCTGGGCGACGGGCGAGGAGCCGGATGCGCTGGGGATCGTCGGCGCCGCCGCAGCGCCGCCTGCGCGGGCGAAGTAGCCCACGCGCGCCGCCGGCTGGCAGCGTCGCCAGGCGGCCCTGCGGCGCCCACATCGTCGCCGGCAGGCGCCCGGGTCGGCCTTCCATGCCGAATCGACGCGGCGGGCGACGGCAGTACGTCCGCGATGGGGTCGGCGGAAGGACGCCGCCACGGGCGGCGGCATGAGGCACGGGTTTCCGGGGCCCGGAAAGGTGGCGGCCCCGCCGGCTGGCCTCGGCGCCCGCATCGACCGATACCGTTGCTGCCTTCCGGCCCTGGCGGGATTTTCGGTCTAGCGTCGCGAGGGGCCGACGGGGCCACCATAGGACTGGAACGCGCGGGGCGACCGCGGGTTCCGGCGCGCGGGGCGGGCTGCGGGAGCGGCCGCCGCGCGAGCGGGACGCGAATTCTAGCCGATCCGCGCAACCGCCCGCCATGGCGGCGGCCATGGCGCGGACGCGCGGTTCAGCGCCGACCCCGCGGTGACCGGATCGATGGCGGCCCCGGCCCGGCCCGCAGGCCTCAGGCCGGCACGCCCGCCTTGCCGCCGCCGCTGCGGCGCACGAACGGCACGTCCACGGTGAGGTAGGTGCCCGCGCGCCACAGCCATTCCAGCGGCCCGTAGTAGAAGCGCCGGAACCAGAGGTGGGCGAACACCAGCTGCGCGGCGAACGCGACCAGGCCGAGCAGCAGCGCCTGCAGCTGGGTCATGCTCGCATGCAGGCCCAGCCCGTAGCCGTAGAACACCGGCACGAACAGCAGCGACTGGGCCAGGTACAGGGTCAGGGTCATGCGGCCGGCGGGCGCGAGCACGCCCAGCGCACGGTGGCCGCCGCCGTAGTAGAGCGTGCAGAAGCCGAGCATCAGCACCGCCATCATCGCCAGGTCGAACAGGCTGCCGAGCAGGGCGCCGGCGAGCGCGCGCGGCATGGTCATCGCCTCGCTCGCCGGCACCAGCGCGGCCAGCGGTTCGCGCCCGAAGTACAGCGCCGCGGCAGCGGCCAGCGCCACCGCCAGCCCGGACACGCGGGCACGCGCGAACGCCCCGGGCCGGGCGAAGAATCCGATCCGTCCCAGCAGCATGCCGACCAGCGACAGGCCCAGGATCTGGCTCAGCCGTCCCGATTCGTACATGAACAGCCACTTGAAGGCCCAGCCCTCGGTGACGTTGGTGCGCAGCGTGTCGGTGAAGCCGCCGTCCAGGTAGACCTGCGGGATGGTCGCGCTCCAGAAGCGCAGCGGCTGGTTGGCCCACGCGCCCAGGGCAGTGTCCCCGCCGGCCAGGCCCGCCGCGATCCGCACCAGCATCAGCGGCTGCAGCAGGAAGAACACCGCCACCGCCAGCAGCGCACCGTTCGCGCGGACCCGGTGGAACGGAAGGAGGAACAGGCCCATCACCGCCAGCACCTCGAGCACGTCGCCGCGGTACCACAGCCCGTGCAGCAGGCCCATCGCCGCCAGCAGCGCCAGCCGCCAGACGAAGCGCCCGGTGAAGTCCACGCCGCGGCGCGCGGCGCGGTCCATGATGATGAAGAAGCTCACGCCGAAGCACAGCGCCAGCAGCGCGAACGCCTTGCCGGCGAACACGAGCCAGACCGTGTCGTGCACGGCCAGCTGCAGCGGGTCGGTCGCCGGGTGCGCCCAGTACAGTTCGAACAGCTCCGGCATGTGCACGATGAACAGCCCGAACAGGGCGAAACCGCGCAACGCGTCCAGCCCCTCCATGCGCGGGGTGTAGCCGACGTTTTCCATGGGGTTCCCCATCCCGAACAGGGACATGCCTGCCGCCCCGGTGGCCGGCGTGTCCACGGTGTTGCTCCCAGGGCTGCGAGCATAACGGCACGGCCCGCAGCGGGGGAGATGCACGGGCACGGCCGGCGCGCTGTCGGCGGCCGGCCGGCGGCCGCGCCGCGATCGCCCGGGCCCGCCCGCCGCCTGCGCGACGGCGGCACCCGACGCGGTGCACTAGACTCGGGTGCCTGCTTTCCGGCCGAGCTGCGCGACGGATCGCCCCGGGCCGCCCTCCCACCGCGAGACCCCACGTGACCGCTCCACAGGACGACATGCACGGCCCGATCCTTTCCGACACCGAGCGGGTGCGCATGGCGCTGGCGGCAGGCGCCATCGTCGGCACCTGGTTCTGGGACGTGCGCCGCGACCAGCTGAGCGTGGACGAGGCGCTGGCGCGGACCTTCGGCCTGGACCCGGCGCTGCGGCGCGACGCGCTGCGGCTGGAGCACGTGGTGTCGATGGTCCATCCCGACGACCGGCAGGCGCTGGGCGAGGCGATCACCCAGGCCATCCGCCGCGGCGGGCCGTACGCGCACCAGTACCGCGCCCGTGGCGCGGATGGCCAGTACCGCTGGATCGAGGCCATCGGCCGGGTCGACCTGGACGCGGCCGGCAACGCGGCCAGCTTCCCCGGCGTGCTCATCGACATCCACGAACGGCGGCGGATCGAATCCGAGCGCGACCAGGCCCAGTCGCTGCTGCACGCCTTCGTCGAGGCGATGCCCGGGGTGGTGTACGCCAAGGACCGGCAGGGCCGGCTGCTGGTCGGCAACCGCGGCGTGACCGAGCTGCTCGGCGTGCCGCCCGAGGCGTACATCGGCCGCACCGACGCCGAACTGCTGGCCGACAAGGACCAGGCGGCCCGGGTCATGGCCAACGACCAGCGCATCATCCAGACCGGGACCACCGAGCAGGTGGAGGAGGAGGTCAGCTACCCGGATGGCCGCCGCGCCTGCTGGCTGTCGACCAAGGCCCCGCTGCGCGACGGTGCCGGCGCGGTCATCGGCCTGGTCGGCACCTCGCTGGACATCACCGACCGCAAGCGCGCCGAGCTGGCCCACCGCGAGATCGAGGAACGCTACCGCCTGGCCGCGCGCGCCACCAACGACGCGATCTGGGACTGGCGCATCGCCGACGGCGAGGTGATCTGGAACGAGGCGCTGGGCACCCTGTTCGGGCACCCGGTCGCCGGCACCACCGCGCAGTGGTGGCTGGAGCACATCCACCCGGACGACCGCGCGCGCATCGACGCCGACATCCACGCGGTGATCGACGGCACCGGCACCGCATGGGTCGGCGAGTACCGCTTCCGCCGCGCGGACGGCAGCTTCGCCTCCGTGCTCGACCGCGGCACGGTGCTGCGCGGGCCGGCGGGTGAGCCGCTGCGGATGATCGGGGCGATGCTAGACCTGAGCGGGCGCAAGGCCGCCGAAGCGGCGCTGGCCGAGAGCGAGCAGCGCCTGCGCCTGGCCACCGACGCCGGCGACCTGGGCTTCTGGGACGTCGACCTGGTCCAAGACATCCTGATCTGGCCGGCGCGGACCAAGGCGATGTTCGGCATCTCGCCCGACGTGCCGGTGTCGATGCGCGATTTCTATGCCGGCCTGCATCCGGAGGACCGCGAGGCCACCAGCGCGGCGCTGGCGGCGGCGATCGATCCCCGGCGGCGCGCGCTGTACGACGTGGAGTACCGCACCGTCGGCAAGGAGGACGGCGTGGTGCGCTGGGTCGCGGCCAAGGGCCGCGGCCTGTTCGAGGGCGGGATCTGCGTGCGGATCGTCGGCGTGGCGATCGACATCACCGCGCGAAAGGCCGACGAGGCGCGGCTGCGCGAACTCAACGAGCGGCTGGAAAGCCGGGTCAGCGAGGAAGTGGCCGAGCGCCTGAAGGTCGAGGAAGCCCTGCGCCAGAGCCAGAAGATGGAGGCGGTCGGCCAGCTCACCGGCGGCATCGCCCACGACTTCAACAACATGCTGGCCACGATCATCGGTCCCCTGGACCTGCTCGCCGGCCGCATCGACGACGGCGACGCGCGCGCGCGCCGCTACATCGACCTGGCGATCGACGGCGCCCGCCGCGCCGCGCAGCTGACCCAGCGGTTGCTGGCGTTTTCGCGCCAGCAGCCGCTCAAGCCCGAGCCGGTCGACGCCAACCGCCTGGTCGCCGGCATGTCCGAGCTGCTGGTGCACGCGCTGGGCGCCGACGTGCGGCTGGAGACCGTGCTGGCCGCCGGCCTGTGGCGCACCCACGCCGACCCCAACCAGCTGGAGAACGCGATCCTCAACCTGGCGGTCAACGCGCGCGACGCGATGCCCGGCGGCGGGCGCCTGACCGTGGAGACGGCCAACTGCCACTTCGACCACCGCTACGCCGCCGAGAACCTGGGCATGCCGGTCGGGCAGTACGTGATGGTGGCGGTCACCGATACCGGCACCGGCATGCCGCCGGACGTCATCGCCAAGGCGTTCGACCCGTTCTTCACCACCAAGGAGGTCGGGCGCGGGACGGGGCTGGGGCTCTCGCAGGTCTACGGCTTCGTCAAGCAGTCGGCCGGCCACGTCAAGATCTATTCGGAGGTCGGGCAGGGCACCACCATCAAGGTCTACCTGCCGCGCCTGCTCGGCGAGGCGGAGGAGTCCGCCCCGCCGCCGGCCCGCATCGCCCTGCCGCAGGGCGAGCGCAACGAGGTGATCCTGGTGGTGGACGACGAGCCGGCGGTGCGCCAGTTCTCGGTCGATGCGCTGACGGAACTGGGATACCACGTGCTGGACGCCGGGAGTGCCGCCGCCGCCCTGCGCCTCCTCGACCTCAATCCGGAGATCGCATTGCTGTTCACCGACGTGGTCATGCCCGAGGTCAACGGCCGCCAGCTCGCCGACGAGGCCAGGCGCCGGCGCCCGGACCTCAAGGTGCTGTTCACCACCGGCTACAGCCGCAACGCGGTGGTCCACAACGGCGTGCTGGACCCGGGCGTGGAACTGATCGCCAAGCCCTACACCGTCGAGGAACTGGCCCTGCGCGTGCGCGAAGTGCTCGACCGGGTCGCCGGCGGCGCCTGAGGCGCCGACGGGGCGCTCCTGCAGCGCGGTGCCGCCGGGGGCGCGGGCGTGGCGCGTCGATTCCGGGCCCGCTGTTTCGTCGTCCCTGCATCCCATCCAAGGATCCGTCCATGAAATACCTCGGCCTGGCCTACTACTCCCCCGAAGCCTTCGCGGCGATGACGCCGCAGGCTGTCGAGGCGCTGACGCGCCAGTGCCCCGCGCTGGACGAGAAGATGCAGGCGACGGGCAAGATGCTGGTCTCCGCCTCGCTCGGCGACCTGCACACGTGGAAGACGCTGCGCCCGCGCGGTGGCCGGACGCAGGTCAGCGACGGTCCCTACACCGAGGCCAAGGAAGTGGTCGGCGGGCTGTTCATCATCGACGCCGACGACGAGGAGGAGGCGCTGCGCATCGCCTCGATGCATCCGGCGGCGACGATCGGCGAGGAATGCGGCTGGACGGTGGAACTGGTGCCGCTGGATTTCTACCTGGGCCGGTGAAGTCCGCGCGGGCCTGGCGTGCAGCCCGGTAGGCAGCGCGCAGCGCATCGTGTCGCCGATGGAGGACGCCGTGGGACTTCTGACCTTCGCTTTCAACCTCACCCTGGACGGTTGCGTCGACCACCGGGAAGGCATCGCCGACGACGAGACGCATGCCCTCTTCACCCGGCTGATGGACGAGGCCGGGGCGATGCTGTGGGGACGCGTCACCTACGAGATGATGGAAGACTGCTGGCCCGCGGTCGCGCGTGGCGAGGTCGCGGCGCCGCCGGCGGTGCGCGAGTGGGCGGTCAGGCTCGAGGCCAAGCCGAAGTACGTGGCGTCCTCCACGCGAAGCGACTTCCCGTGGAGCAACAGCCACCACCTCGCCGGCGACCTGCGCGCCGGCATACGCGCGCTGAAGGCCGCGACTCCTGACGGCGTGCTGCTCGGCAGCGGCCTGCTTGCCGCGGAACTCGACCGGCTGGATCTGATCGACGAATACCGGCTGCTCATCCACCCGCGGATCGCCGGCCACGGCCCGACCCTGTACGCGGGCGGCCTGCCGGGCACGCGACGGCTGGAGCTGGTGTCGGCGACGCCGCTCCGCAACGGCGCGATCGCCACGCATTACCGTCGCGCGCGCTGACGGGCGAGCCATCGCCGTCCCATACCTCCGGTCGATCCCATTCCGACGCCTCGCGGCGCCCTCCGTCTGTTCCACGGGTCAGGCAGTGCCGTCGCGCGCGGATCGGAGGCGTCGCGGCCATCGGCAGCGGCCAGTCCGAAGCCGTCCCCCGGGGCCTGATGCGCCTGCTCCAGGGGCGTGGCATATCCCAGCGATCCGCGGAGGTGGAGGGTTGCCTATTAAGGTTCTACGTCCCACGAAAAACCGGCGCTCATGAGGACAAGCCGACCCGTCGATGAATGCGGCGCGGGCGCGCGGTGCAGGGGCCGGACGGGAGGCGCAATGCTCCATTTTGCGCATCTTCACGAGCCATCCACGTATGCCAACGTCAGCTGAAGGCGCCCGGTGGCACCGATGGGAAAGGCCGCTATATTCCGGTCGTCCCAGACGAAGGAGGAGTGGAAATGTTCCCGACCAAGCAACATGTGACGACGGCCCGTACGCTCGGCGTGGCGCTTGTCGCCGCACTGGGTCTTGCCAGCTGCGCCACCTACGACGACGAGTTCGCGACGATCAATTCGCGCCTCGACCAGCTCGACACGCGGGTGCAGGGTGCGGCCCAGAGCGCGGAGTCCGCCAACCAGTCCGCGCAGCAGGCCAACCAGCGGCTGGACCAGCTGGAGAGCCGCGTCCAGCAGCTGGAAACGGCGCCGCGCCGCCAGCCGCGCGGATAATCATCCCCGCGATACGTGACCGGAGGGAACCGGTGGCCTTCGTCGGCCACCGGTCTTCTTCCCTTATCCAGCTTCCAGCATGAGGAACCGTCCCATCCGCACTCGCCGTTACCCTGCTTTCCGCGCCTACGGCGCCCTGGTGCTCGCCCTTGCATTCGCGGTTCCCGGCGTGGCCACTGCCGGGGACGCCGCCGCGCAGGCGGCGCTCACCGTCGACCAGCTTCCACCGGACCAGCACGTGTCCGACACGGTGATCGAGCTGGCGGGCTGGGTGGTCGCGACCCGCGACAGCCAGGGCTATCCGTTCGCGGTCATGGACAAGTCCGCGGCGCAGATCCTGGTGTTCGACGGCGACGGCCGCATCATCGGCGCCGCGCCGGGGCTCTTCGGCTCGGCGGTGGGCGACCACACCGCCCCGGGCGTCGCGGGGCTCGCGCTTCGCGAGATTCCGGGTCGCGACCGCACGACGCCTGCCGGTCGTTTCGTGGGTGGGTACGGTCCCTCGATCGACGCCGGGCGCGTGCTGTGGATCGATTACGAGTCGGCCGTTTCCATGCACCCGACCGCGACCGGCGTGCCGGCCGAGCGCCGCGCCGAGCGCCTGGCCTCGCCATCGCCCGACGACAACCGCGTCACCCATGGCTGCATCAATGTCGAGCCCGGGTTCTACGAGGGCGTGATCCGCCCGACCTTCGAGCGGGGCGGGGTGTTCTACATCCTGCCGGACACCGACTCCCTGGCGGACACCTTCCCCGAGTTCGTGCAGACCCGCGGTACCGCGCAACGGGACGACGGCAAGCGCGCACGCACCGCCCGCCACTGAGTGGCGACAGCCTCACGCGACGCGTGGTGCCGGGCGGCGGCAGGTCGCCACCGTCCGGCGCCCGGATCTGTGGCAGGCGTGAAGCATGAACGACCGCGTGGAGCGGCTCCGACCGCGGCATGGTGAACCGGGCCCGCATGTGCGGGTGCGCCGGTCGCCTGCGCCCGTCGTCGGTGGTTGAATCGCGTTCGTGTCAGGGCGTGCCGGCGCATGCCGGTGGCCATGCGCGGTCGGCATCCGGCGCCAGGTCCACGAGGAAGAACTCGCCCGAACGTTCCCCGACGGCCTGCGCGAACAGCAGCCGCTTCCCGTCCGGCGAGAGCAGCGGTCCCACCTGGAACACGTCGCTGCGCGCCGGCACGCGCCCGCGCTCGCGCCAGGCTTCGCCGTGGCGGTCGTACACGTACAGGTGCGAGCGCGTCCCGCGATTGGCGACCACCACCAGCACGCGGCCGTCGCGCGACAGGTCGGCCTCGTACTCGTCGGCCGCCGTGTTGGCCGGCGAGGGCAAGGGGGCGAGGTCCCATCCGCCGCCGGCGCGCGGCGTCGCCAGGTAGAGGTCGCGTCCGCCCGGGCCGCCTTCGCGGCTGGAGCCGAACAGCAGGCGCCCATCCGCCTGCGGCCGCGGCAGCAGCTCGGTCTGCGGCGAGTTCACCGGTGACGGCAGCCGCTCCGGCTCGCCCCAGCGGCCGTCGGCATGGCGCGGCACCCGCCAGATGTCCAGGTCGCCCGCGTGCGCGCGGTCGCTGGCGTAGTAGAGCCAGGCGCCGTCGGGGCTGTACGCCGGGTCGGTCTCCAGCGCGCCGGCCGGGGCGGCGAACGCCGGCTCGCGTGGCGCGTCCCACTCGGTCCCGCCGCAGCGTGCATGCAGCAGCCGGTAGCGGTCGAACGCCGGTGGTGCGCGGAAGAAGAACAGCTCGCGGCCGTCCGGCGAGAAGACCGGGGACGATTCGTACTGGCCGGTCGACAGCGCCGGCGGCGTCCAGCGCACCGGGGCCGGCAGCGGGAGGTCGGCGGCGGACGCGGCGACGCACGCGGCGGCCGACAGGATGCAGGGGACGATGACCAGCGCACGCATCGGCATTGCAGGCTCCCGGGACCTGCGCGGAGGGTAACGATCCGCGCGGCCGGGGCGTAATGAACATTCCACAAGCCAGCCTTGAGCGCGGCTCATGCCCGCGGAAGGGCACTGCCCGCTGCGCACCACGCGGGCGTTCGCGCCGACCGCGCGCGGTCGTGCCCGCTGCGCGCTCCCCGATCGGGGGAGGCATGCGTGGCCGGTCGACCGCCACACTGGCCGCCTTCGCACAAGGAGCCGCCATGGGCAACACCACACGCAGGACCGCCAGCTTCGGAGTGCCGTGGGAATCGGCCTACGGGTACGTGCAGGCGTTGCGCGTCAACGACACGATCTACGTATCCGGCCAGCTCGCGCACACGCCGGAGGGCACCCTGGTGGCGCCGGCGCCGCTGGCGCCCGACGGCAGGCCGGCGAACTTCGACACGATGGAGGCGCAGATGCGGCGTGCCTACGAGAACGCGCAGGTGCTGCTCGCCGAGCTGGGCAGTTCGCTGGCCGACGTGGTCGAGGAAACCCTGTTCGTGATCGACGTGCCGGCGGCCTTCGCCGCCAGCGGCAAGGTGCGTCCGTCCGTCTACGGCCAGCCGGTGCCGCAGGTGGCCAGCAACCTGATCGGCGTCTCCGCGCTGGCGTTCCCCGAGCAGCTGATCGAGATCGCGTTGCGGGCCGAAGTCCAGGCCTAGGCTCGGACGCCGCCGCGCCTGGAGGTCGCGCAGGAGGCGTCACGGCCGACACGCGTGGCATGGACCGCACGCCGGGATGCGCACGGCCAGGCGAGGCGGGCCGCGGGCATCGGTCCCCGGGGCCCGCGGCGACGCCGCTCAGGCGACGCGGCACGCATCGGCGAAGCGCGCCGCCTCGATGCCGTCGACCGCGGCGATGCGGTCCAGGCGCACCTCGCTGCCGTCGTCCAGGCGCATGTACTCGGCGCCGTCGCGGGCATGGAGGTCGGCGATGCGGGCCAGGAGGGTGCGGTGCGCGCCGCCGTCGTCGCGCAGGGTGAAGCTGGCGAGGCGTCGACGGATGGCGGTCGCCTCGAGGACGTCATGGAACTCGCAGTTGATGGGAACGTAGGGACGGGACACGGGTCGATCCTCCGGTGGGATGCCAGCAGGCATGCCGCGTGGACCGGCGAGGCCGGTCCACGTGACGGGCGGGCGCTCAACGCAGCTTGACGCCGGGGAAGTCGACCGGCACCGCGAACGCGACGTTGACGTAGTTGGTGAACAGGTTGAGCGCGACGTGGGCCAGGATCTCGACGATCTCGCCGTCGTCGAAGCCGGCCGCGCGCAGCTGCGCCACGTCGGCCTCGTCGACCTGGCCGCGCCCTTCGACCACGCGCAGGGCGAAGCGCAGCGCCGCCGCGGTCTTCGGGTCCGCCGATTCGCCCGCCTGCGCGGCGCGCATCTCCTCGCTGCTCGCGCCGGCCTTGCGGCCCAGGGCGGTGTGCGCGGACAGGCAGTACTCGCAGGCGTTGCGGTTGGCGATGGCCACGGCGATCTGCTCGCCCAGCCGCGGCGGGATCACGCCGCCGCCCAGCGCGCCGAACGAACCCCACATGCTCTTCAGGGCGGCGGTGGAGTTGGCGACGGCACGGAACATGTTGGGGGTGGCGCCGAAGGCCGCGTGGATCTGGCCCAGCAGGGCCTGGCGTTCGTCGGTGGTGTCTTGCGGGTTGATGAGGGGAACGCGGGACATGATCGGATTCCTTGTCGAAGGTCCGGCCGGGGCGGCCGGTTGAGGGGCATAATGGGCGCCCGATCGGGACGTTTGGTGGCTTTGTGTCGCTTATAGATGGCAATTCGTCCACGTCCGCGACCCGCGCCGCCGACGCGCCCGTCCCCTCGATCGACCGCCTCACGCCGGTGCTGGAACGTTTCCGGGTGCAGGCCTCGCTGTTCCATTCCGGCCCGCTGTGCGGCCACCAGGTCTTCGATGCGCGCCCCGGCCGCGGCTTCCTGCACGTGCTGCGGCGGGGCGAAATGGAGATGCTCCACCGCGACGGCGCGCGGATGACCCGCACCCACCTCGACCAGCCGACGCTGCTGCTGTTCCCGCGCGCGGTGCACCACGAGTTCATCAACCCGCCGGTCGACGGCTCGGACTTCACCTGCGCCACGCTGGATTTCGACGGCGGTGCGCGCAACCCGATCGTGCAGTCGTTGCCGGACGTGGTCGCGCTGCCGCTGGAGAAGATCGACGGCCTGGGCGCGGCGCTGGACCTGCTGTTCGCCGAGTCCGACCACGCGCGCTGCGGGTCGCGGCTGCTCGCCAACCGCCTGTTCGAGGTGGTGCTGATCCAGGTGCTGCGCTGGATCATCGACCATCCCGACGAGGCGCGCGTCTCGCAGGGGATGATGATGGGCCTGTCCGACCCGCGCCTGGCGCGGGCCCTGATCGCGGTGCACGAGGCGCCCGATGCGGACTGGACGCTGGAGCGCATGGCCGCGCACGCCGGCATGTCGCGCAGCGCGTTCGCCGCCGCGTTCAAGGCCGCCACCGGCACCACGCCGGCCGCCTACTCGCTGGACTGGAAGCTCAACGTCGCCGCCTCGCTGCTGCGCGCGGGCCGTTCGGTCAAGCAGGTCGCGCTGGACCTCGGGTTCGCCGATGCGCCGGCGCTGTCACGCGCGTTCCGGCGGCGCACCGGCGCCTCGCCGCGCGAATGGCTGGCCGGGCAGTCGTCACAGGCGGGCTGAACGGTCCGGCTACGAGCCGCGTACACGCGCCGGGGCACGCGGCTGCCGCGGCGCCGGTGGGCCTGCCGGCGCACGTCGGTGCGTTGCGGACGGGCTGGCAAACACGGCGCATCGATGCAGGCGCAAGCGCCACCTCAGGCGTCACCTCCCTGCCATCTCTCTCGCCAGGAAACTCACGGCCCGCCACGCCTGGGCCATGCTGCAACTTCTGCAGGCATTGAAGCGGCTTCCTCTGCGTTTTCCACGCGTGCGCGATGCGCGCGTGCCTAGCTTCCGTCCCAGGACGTCGGCAATCACGCCGCGGCCGGCCAGGAGACGGACATGACCCAGCAGAACAACAACAACGAACAGCGCCAGAACCGCCAGCAGGAACAGGAGCAGGACCAGGAGCGCCAGAACCAGAACCAGAACGAGCGGCAGCAGCGCCAGGAGAACGAGGAAGAGGACCGGCAGGACCAGCGCCGGGAACGTGAACGCCAGCAGCGCTGAGCGATCCACGTGACCAGGGGCCTCCACGGAGGCCCTCCTTCTGTCTGGAGCCCCCATGACCCCGGCGACACTCGAAGACCTGCTGCTGCACGTCACCCTCGATTCGTTGCATGCCCACGAGCACGGCTGTTTCGCGGTCCACCGCGTGGACGCGACCGCCGACGACACGTCCACGTCCGTCTGGAATACCGACGGCCAGGTTCCCGATTCCCGGCAAAAAGCGCCCGGCGGAACCGGGGCGTCGACACGTCCTGCCGGCGCGGCCGCAGCCGGGCGTGGCCGCGGGTGTCTGGGCGTGCCGGGGCGGGACCTGCCTTCCCGGCCGTTACACTGCACGCCCCGTCTCCTGGTGGTCCCGATGTCAGCGCCCGTTCGACTTGCCCATCGCGTCAGCGAACTGTTCGCCTGTTCGCGCGCCGAAGCCGAGCAGTTCATCCGCAACGGCTGGGTGATGGTGGAGGGCAGCGTGGTCGAGATGCCGCAGCACAAGGTGACGACCGAGCGCGTCGAGCTCGACCCGGAGGCGCGCCTGGAGGCGGTGGAGCCGGCGACGATCCTGTTCCACAAGCCGGCCGGCTTCGATGCGATCGACGGGCGCAGCCCGGCCAGCGTGCTGGTGCGGCCGGACACGCGCTGGGCCGACGACCCCAGCGGCGTGCGCCTGTTGCGCCGCCATTTCCACCGGCTGACGCCGCTGGTGTCGATGGACACGCAGGCCAGCGGCCTGATGGTGCTGACCCAGGATGGCCGGGCATGGCGCCGCCTGACCGAGGACGCCGACCTGATCGAGCACGAGTACATCGTCGAAGTCGCCGGCGAGATCGCGCCCTACGGCCTGCACAGGCTCAACCACGGCCTGGCGTTCAACGGCCGCGCGTTGCCGCCGTGCAAGGTCAGCTGGCAGAACGAGACGCGGCTGCGCTTCGCGATCAAGGGCGTGCGCGACGGGCAGCTGCGCGCGATGTGCGCGCAGGTCGGGCTGGACGTGCTGTCGATCCGCCGCCTGCGCATCGGCAAGGTGGCCCTGGGCAAGGGCCCGAACGGCCCGATGCCGCCGGGCGCGTGGCGTTACCTGCCGGTCGGCGAGAAGTTCTGACCTCCCGGCGGCCCGCCGGCCGATCGCCTCAGTCGTCCTGCTCCGCCGCCTCGCGGCCCTGCTGGCGGATCAGCGCTTCCTCGCGCGCGTCGTTGATGGCGTGGCGCACGCTGTCCAGGTCGACGCTGCGTTCGTCCGCGGCGAACGTGCCGGTCAGTTCGCTGTCCGGCCGCAGTTCGCCGGCCTCGAACAGGGCCCACATCTCCTCGCCGTACCAGGTGTCCAGCAGCTCGGGCGCGAAGCGCCCGAGGTAGGCGGTCAGGGTGTTGACGTCGCGCAGCAGCATGGTGCGCGCGGCGTTGTTGCCGGCGGCGCTGACGACCTGCGGGAAGTCGATCACCACCGGCCCGTCCGCATCGACCAGCACGTTGTAGGGCGACAGGTCGCCGTGGATCAGCCCGCAGCACAGCATCAGCACCACCTGCCGGACCAGCACGCGGTGGAACTCGCGTGCCTGTTCCGCGCCCGGTTCGAACTCGCCCAGGCGCGGCGCGGAGAACCCGTCGGCATCGGTGACCAGCTCCATCACCAGCACGCCGTGGAAATAGCCGAAGGGCTCGGGCACGCGCACGCCGGCGGCGCGCAGCTGGTACAGCGCATCGACCTCGGTGTTCTTCCAGGCGACTTCCTGCTGTTTGCGCCCGTACTTGCTGGCCTTGCCGATGGCGCGCGCTTCGCGGCTGCCGCGCACCTTGCGGCCCTCCTGGTACTGCACGCGCTGCTGGAAGCTGCGTTGCGCCATGTCCTTGTAGACCTTGGCGCACCGCACCTCGTCGCCGCTGCGGACGACGTACACCGCCGCTTCCTTGCCGCTCTTCAGCGGCCGCAGCACTTCATCGATGACGCCGTCCTCGATCAGCGCCTGCAAGCCTTGGGGAGTCTTCACGGTATCTCTGGACGGGGGGCGGCTGGCACGTGCGTGCGTGCCGCAGGCCGCGAATTTTCGCATGTCCCGGCAGGCGTCGCGACGGCGGGCATGGCGGGACATGCGATCCGCGCCCGGCCGGGTGGTTGCAGGCGTCCGCTCGTGGCCCGAAGCGGACAGCGACGGGGGAGGGGCCAGGGGCCGTTTGCCGGGGTTGGAGGGCCGCGCCCGGCTCAGGGCGGACGCCGATGCGAGTGAGCCACTGGCGCCGCCGAGGGGAGCCCAGCCCGAGGTTACGAAGAATTTACGTCCCCGCTCCCGGTTCGCATGGAGCCTTTACGGGGAGCGCTCCCAGACTTTCGTGACCGGCGGAATGGTTCCGTCCCGATCACGCACATGGCCACCGACTTCCTCATTCTGCTGCTGACACTGGCGGGGCTGTTCGCCGCTACCGGCCTGCTGTTCCTGTTGCTGACCCGCCACGCCAGCGCCCGCCCGGCCGGCAGGAAGCGCGGAGGCGCCCGTGGCTGAGTTCCTCCTCGTCTTCTTCCTGGCGGTCGCGCTCGGCTGGCCCCTGGGCCACTACCTGGCGGCGGTCATGCGCGGCGCGCCGATGCGTGGCGACCGCGTGTTCGGCTGGATCGAACGGCCGGCCTACCGCCTGCTCGGCACCGACCCCGCGCAAGGCATGGGATGGAAGGGGTATGCGGCGGCGTTCCTGCTCAGCAACCTGGCGGTCGGCGTGGTCGTGTGGGTCGTGCTGATGACCCAGGCCTGGTTGCCGCTCAATCCCAACCATGCGCCCAACATGCGCTGGGACCTCGCCTTGCACACGATGGTCTCGTTCCTGACCAACACCAACCAGCAGCACTACTCGGGCCAGGCACAACTGTCGTTCCTGGCGCACATGACCGCGATCGTCGGACTGCAGGTGGTCACGCCGATGATGGGCCTGGCGCTGGTGGCGGCGACGCTGCGCGGCCTGTTCGGCGGCCGCGCCAACAGCCGCGGCCAGGTCGATGGCGGCGCCGCCGCGGTCGACGTGGGCAACTACTGGGCCGACGTGCTGCGGCCGACGGTGCGCTTCCTGATGCCGCTATGCCTGGCGTTCTCGCTGCTGCTGACCTGGCAGGGCGTGCCGGCGACCCTGCAGGGCGGACCGGTCGCCACGCCGCTGGACGCACAGGCCCGGATGAAGGAACAGAAGATCCCGCTGGGGCCGGTCGCGCCGATGGTGGCGATCAAGCAGCTGGGCAGCAATGGCGGCGGCTGGTACGGCCCCAACAGCGCGGTGCCGCTGGAGAATCCCACGCCGCTGTCCAACGTGGTCCAGATGCTGGCGATCGTCCTCATCCCGGTCGCCGTCGCCTTCATGGTCGGCCCGTTCACCGGGCGACGGAAGTTCAGTGCCCTGGTCGTGGGCACCATGCTGGCGATGTCGCTGGCGACCACGGCTGCGGCCCTGTGGTCGGAAGCGTGGTCTTCGACCGCGCAGGACATCGCGCTGATGGAGGGCAAGGAGGTCCGCTTCGGCGCCGAACCCTCCGCGCTGTGGGCGGCGCTGACGACTTCGGTCAACAACGGCTCCGTCAACATGATGCACGACTCGGCCGCGCCGCTGACCGGGCTGGTGGCGATGGCCAACATGCTGGTCAACGCCATCTGGGGAGGCGTGGGCTGCGGCCTGCAGCAGTTCCTGGTGTACCTGCTGCTGGCGGTGTTCCTGGCCGGACTGATGACCGGACGCACACCCGAGCTGTTCGGCCGCAAGATCGAGGCCGGCGAAGTGAAACTGCTGGCCGTGCTGGCGTTGCTGCAACCGCTGGTCCTGCTGGGCCTGACCGCGGCGACGCTGGCGATGCCCTCGGTCACCGGCGCCTCCAACCCGTCCTTCCACGGCATCAGCCAGGTCTTCTACGAGTACGCCTCGGCGTTCGCCAACAACGGCTCCGGCTTCGAGGGCCTGGGCGACGCAACGGCGTGGTGGAACCTGACCTGCGCGCTGGTGCTCGCGCTGGGCCGCTATCCCGCGCTCATCCTGCCGCTGGTGATCGCCGCGCAGCTGGGCGCCAAGCGTGCGGCGCCCGAGGGCCCGGGCACCCCGCAGGTGGAGACGCCCACTTTCGCCCTGACCCTGGTCGCGATCGTCGTGGTCCTGACCCTGCTGCAGTTCATGCCGGTGCTGGTGCTCGGCCCGGTGGCCGACCACCTCGCGCTGATGGCTTCCTGAGGAAATCGAAATGAGCGACTCACTTCCGACAGACGCGGCATCCGTCGCACCGCGGTCGCCGCGGCTCGCCTTGCTCGACGGTCCCGGGCTGCGCCAGGCGATCGTGGCCTCGTTCGCCAAGCTCGCCCCCGCCCACGCCTTCGGCAACCCGGTAATGGCGGTGGTCTGGCTCGGTACCGTGCTGGCCGCCGCGATGACCTTGGCCGGGCAGGCCAGCTCGTCCGCGCTGGGCTGGGCGGTGACCGCCCTGCTGTTCCTGACCGTGCTGTTCGCCAACTTCGCCGAAGCGGTGGCCGAAGCGCGCGGGCGCGGCCAGGCGGCCTCGTTGCGCCGCGCACGCAAGGACCTGGTCGCGCGGCGCGTGCGCACCGCGTCGGGCGGCAACGAGGAGCGCATCCCGGCCGCCGGGCTGCGCCCGGGCGACCTGGTCGTCGTTTCGGCCGGCGAACAGGTGCCGGCCGATGGCGAGATCGTGCGCGGGCTGGCAACGATCAACGAGTCGGCAGTGACGGGCGAGTCGGCGCCGGTGCTGCGCGAGGCCGGCACCGATCGCTCGGGCGTGATCGGTGGCACCCAGGTCCTGTCGGACGAGATCGTGGTCCGTGTCACCGCCCAGCCCGGCCACAGCTTCCTGGACCGGATGATCGCCCTGGTCGAAGGCGCCAACCGGCAGAAGACGCCGAACGAGGTCGCGCTCGGCCTGCTCCTGGTGACCATGACCGCGACCTTCCTGGTCGTGGTGGCGAGCCTGCCGTTCATCGCCGGCTTCGTCGGCGCTCGGCTCGATCCGCTGCTGCTGGTCGCGCTGCTGGTCTGCCTGATCCCGACCACCATCAGCGGGCTGCTGCCGGCGATCGGCATCGCCGGCATGAACCGCGCCTTGGCCGCCAACGTGCTGGCCAAGTCCGGCAAGGCCGTGGAGGTGGCCGGCGACGTCGACGTGCTGCTGCTGGACAAGACCGGCACGATCACCCACGGCGACCGCCAGGCCACCGCGTTCCATCCGCTGGCCGGGGTCGACCTGGAGCAGCTGCGACAGGCCGCGCTGCTGGCCTCGCTGGCCGACCCGACGCCGGAGGGCACGTCGATCGTGCGGCTCGCCAGGGCGCCGGGGTCGCCGCTCGAGGCGCCGGCTGGCGCGGCCTTCGTGGCCTTCACCGCGCAGACCCGGATGTCGGGCGTGGACCTGCCCGGCGAAGGCGCCGGCATGCGGCACGTCCGCAAGGGCGCGATGGACGCGATCGTCGAGCACGTGCGCGGGCTCGGCGGCGCGGTGCCGGTCGAACTGGCCGGGCGCGTCGGGCAGGTCGCGCGCGGCGGTGCCACGCCGCTGGTGGTGGCCGATGGCCGCCACCTGCTCGGCGTGGTCGAGCTGTCGGACGTGGTCAAGCACGGGATCCGGGAGAAGTTCGCGCAGATGCGGGCGATGGGCATCCGCACGGTGATGATCACCGGCGACAACCCGTTGACCGCGGCGGCGATCGCGGCCGAAGCCGGGGTGGACGACTACATCGCGCAGGCGCGGCCGGAGGACAAGCTCGCCCGCATCCGCCAGGAACAGGCCGGCGGGCGGCTGGTGGCGATGGTCGGCGACGGCACCAACGACGCCCCGGCCCTGGCCCAGGCCGACGTGGGCCTGGCGATGAACTCCGGCACGCAGGCGGCCAAGGAAGCCGGGAACATGGTCGACCTGGACTCGGACCCGGCCAAGCTGCTGGACGTGGTCCGCGTGGGCAAGCAGCAGCTGGTCACCCGTGGCGCGCTGACCACGTTCTCGCTGGCCAACGACGTGTCCAAGTACTTCGCGATCCTGCCTGCGCTGTTCGCCGCGGCGATCCCCTCGCTGGCCGCGCTGGACGTGATGCGGCTGTCCAGCCCGACCAACGCGGTGCTGGCCGCGCTGGTGTTCAACGCGGCCATCATCCCGCTGCTGATCCCGCTGGCGCTGCGTGGCGTGCGTTTCCGTCCCGCCAGCGCCACCGCGCTGCTGCGCAGGAACATGCTGGTGTACGGCGTCGGCGGCGTGCTGCTGCCGTTCGCGGCGATCAAGCTCATCGACATGGCGCTGGCCGCCACGTTCGGCGCCTGAGGAGGCTCCCATGGTTGTCATCGATTCCACGCCCGTCCACGTCGGCCCGCGCTCCCGCGTGGCGCTTCTCCTGCGCGGCGCGTCCGGCCTGTCGCTGGTCACCCTGCTGGGCTTCGGCCTGGCCTACTCGCTGGTCGGCGTCGGCCTGGGTCAGCTGCTGTTCCCGCATGCCGCGTCGGGCAGCCTGGTCGAGCGCGGCGGCCGGGTCGTGGGTTCGACCCTGGTCGCCCAGCCGTTCGCGGGCGAGGGGTACTTCCAGCCGCGGCCATCCGCCGCCGGCTACGACCTGATGGCGCTGGCCGGCAGCAACCAGGCACGCACCAACCCGGACCTGCGTGCGCGCATCGACGCCGCACGGGACGCCGTGGCCGCGCGCGAGGGCGTGCCGGCCGCGCGCGTGCCGGGCGACCTGGTGACCCAGTCCGGCGGCGCGATCGACCCGCACATCTCGCCGCAGGCCGCCGCGCTGCAGGTCGCGCGCGTGGCGCGGGCGCGCGGGCTGGATCCCGGTGTCGTGGAAGCGCAGGTGCGCGCGCGCACCGAGCCCCCGCAGTGGGGGCTGTTCGGCCAGGCGCGGGTCAACGTGCTCGAACTCAATCTCGCCCTCGACGCCGCTACCCCGATCGCGCGATAGGCGCCCGTCGCCGCCGCCCCTAGACTGCACCCATGAACGCACCCCGCGAAGCCGTGGCCGACGCACTGGCCGGCGAACTGCGCCGGCAGGAAGCCGGGCGGCTCACCGTGTTCCTCGGCGCCGCCCCTGGCGTCGGCAAGACGTTCGCGATGCTGGTGCGCGCGCGCGAGTTGCAGCGGCAGGGGGTCGCGGTGGCCGTCGGCGTCGTCGAGACCCATGGCCGGGGCGAAACCGCTGCGCTGCTCGAGGGGCTGGAAGTCGTGCCGCGGCGGAATGCCGAGTACCAGGGGCGCCGGTTCGACGAGATGGACGTGGATGCGATCCTCGCCCGGCGGCCGCAGGTCGCGCTGGTGGACGAACTGGCCCATCGCAACATGCCCGGCAGCCGGCACGAGCGCCGCTGGCAGGACGTGGTCGAGCTGCTCGACGCCGGGATCGACGTCTTCACCACCATCAACATCCAGCACCTGGAGAGCCTCAACGACATCGTCCACCGCATCACCGGCGTGCGCGTGTCGGAGACCGTGCCCGATGCACTGTTCGACCGGATGCGGGACATCCGCCTGGTCGACCTGCCGCCGCGCGAGCTGATCGAGCGGCTGCAGCAGGGCAAGGTCTACCTGCCCGGGATGGCCGAACAGGCGCTGCAGGCGTTCTTCTCGCCGGCCAACCTGTCCGCGCTGCGCGAGCTGGCGATGCAGGCCGCCAGCGACCGGGTGGATGGCGACGCGCGCGAGGCGCAGGCCGCGCGCGGCCTGCCGGGCGTGCCGCTGCGCCGGCGGGTGCTGGTGGCCATCGATGGGCTGGGTAGCTCCGAGTACCTGGTCCGGGCCGGGCGCCGGATCGCCGAGCGTCGCGATGCGCCGTGGAGCGTGGTGACGGTGCAGTCCGGCGCGGGCATCGATGGGCCGCGCCAGGCCGAGCTGGACCGGGCCTTCGCCCTGGCCCGCGGCCTCGGTGCCGATACGGCGGTGCTGCATGGCTCCGGCGTCGCCGACGCGCTGCTGGACCACGGCGAGCGCGAGGGAGCATCGACCCTGGTGGTCGGGCGCACCCGCGAACGCCCGCTGGCGCGCATGTTCAACCGCACGCTGACCCAGCAGCTGCTGCGGCGCGGCGCGCACTACGAACTGGTGATCATCAGCTCGCCCGGTGCACGCGCCCGTGCCCGCCGCGGCCAGGACCCGCAGGGCGCGCGCCTGGATCGCCACGAGGCCGGGCTGGTGCTGGCCGCCACCGGCGGTGCGGTGGCGCTGGCCTGGGCCAGCGAGCGCTGGGTCGGCCTGGACGACCTGTCGATGATCTTCATCCTGGCGGTGGTGCTGGTGGCGTCGCGGACGCGCCTGGCCGCCGCCTCGCTGGCCGCGGCGCTGTGCTTCCTCGCCTACAACTTCTTCTTCCTCGCACCGCGCTTCACCTTCCTCATCAGTGCCCGCCAGGGCGTGGTCACCGTGTTCCTGTTCCTGGCGGCCGCGCTGGTGGCCGGCCGCCTGGCCTCGAAGCTGCGCATGCAGGTGCTGGCGCTGCGTGCGGCCAACGCACACGCCACGGTGCTGCAGGCACTGGGAAGGCGGCTGGGCGCGGCCGCCGACCTCGACCAGGTGCTGGAGGCCGGCCGGCAGGCGCTCGGGCGCCATCTCGATGCGGAGGCCTGGCTGCATGCAGGGGCTCCGGGAGCACCGGTCGATGCGCCTGCGGGCATCGACCCGGGCGCGGTCGACTGGGTCCGCGTCCACGGACAGGCCGCCGGGCGCCATACCGACACACTGTCCGGCTCGCCGTGGTGGTACCTGCCCATGCGCGAAGCCCGCGGGGTGATCGGTGTCGCGGCGCTGCGCTTCGATGCCGCACGACGCAGCCTGTCGCTGGAGCAGCGCCGCCTGGCCGAGGCCATGGTCGAGGACATCGCCCAAGCGGTGTCGCGTGTGCAGCTGGTGGCCGAACTGGAAACCGCACGGGTCGGCAGCGAAACCGAGCGGCTGCGCTCGGCGTTGCTCTCGTCGGTGTCCCACGACCTGCGCTCGCCCCTGGCATCGATGATCGGTTCGGCCGGAAGCCTGGCCAGTTACGGCGACGCGATGGGCGTGGACGACCGGCGCAGCCTGCTCGACACGATCCGGCGGGAGGGCGAGCGACTGGACCGCTACATCCAGAACCTGCTCGACATGACCCGGCTGGGCCACCGCGGCCTGACCCTCAACCGCGACTGGATCGGGGTGGACGAACTGGTCGGCTCGGCGGTCACGCGCCTGCAGCGCTACCAGCCGGAGGCGGCGGTGAGGACGGTCATCGCCCCCGGCCTGGCGCCCATCTGGGTGCACCCGGCCTTGCTCGAACAGGCGCTCTTCAACGTGCTGGAGAACGCGGCGAAGTTCTCGCCGCCGGGCGAGCCGGTGGAGGTCGAGGCCCGGTGCGTCGACGCCGCGCTGCGCATCGACGTGCGCGACCGCGGCCCAGGCATCCCCGAAGACGAGCGCAGCCGCATCTTCGACATGTTCTACAGCGTCGAGCGCGGCGATCGCGGCCGGCAGGGAACCGGCCTGGGCCTGGCGATCTGCCAGGGCATGGTCGGCGCCCACGGCGGCAGCGTGCAGGCGCTGCCGGGGCCCGACGGGCGCGGCACGCTGATCCGGATTAACCTGCCGCTCCTGGCTCCGACGACCTGACCACGACTTCGCCATGCCCCCGACCCGTTCCGCGAACCCTGGCGCCGTGCCGGCGGCGCGCGTCCTCGTGGTCGATGACGAACCCCAGATCCGGCGTTTCCTGGACATCAGCCTGCGCAGCCAGGGCTACGACGTCACGCTGGCGGCCAGTGGCCATGCCGGGTTGGCCGAACTGGCCGCGCATGGCGCGGACCTGGTCGTGCTGGACATCGGCCTTCCGGACATCGACGGCCACGGGGTGCTGCAGGCGCTCCGGCAATGGTCGCAGGTGCCGGTGATCATGCTCACCGTGCGCAACGGCGAGCAGGAGAAGGTGGCCGCGCTGGATGCAGGCGCCAACGACTACGTGACCAAGCCCTTCGGCATCGAGGAGCTGATGGCGCGCATCCGCGGCCTGCTGCGCACCCATGCGGTGCCGGCCGGCGCCGCGGTTCCGGTATTCGACGACGGTCACCTGCACGTGGACCTCCTGAGCCGCGAGGTCCGCGTGGGTGGGACGCCGGTCGCGCTGGGTCGAAAGGAATACGCGTTGCTGGCGGCGCTCATGCGCCATCCGGGTCGCGTGGTCACCCAGCCGCAGCTCCTGCGCGAGGTATGGGGGCCGGACCACCAAGAAGACACGCACTACCTGCGCATCCTGGTGGGGAAACTGAGGCAGAAGCTGGGCGATGACGCCACCGCCCCGCGTTACATCGCCACCGAACCCGGGGTCGGCCTGCGCTTCGTTCCCTCCTAGCGCGGCGTCCGCTTCCGGCCAGGAGCGGACATCAGCAGGGCAGGCGAGCGGGGTACTTCATGGTGTGAAGGCACTGTCGGACCCCAAGCAGACTTGCATCCTTGTGGCGCTCGCAGGTTCGCATACAAGCGCGCGCGCTGGCATCCAATCCGAGCGTGACCAACTAGGCCCAAGGTCCTATTCCAGCGAAATCGGGCTGGGGTTAGCTTCGCCCGACGCCGTAGGCCGGAACCCGTCGAATGCCGAGGTATGCAGGCGTCGCGATCCGAACAACGAGTGGGCGTCCTTTTCGGTGCTGTCCCAATACTCATTCGGAACGGCCGGTCCACCGGCATACGCCGGGCGCGGGCAGATCCTGGCCGGGACCGGCAATGAACGTTGAAGTCGCGGAACAGCGAACTTCCAGCGGCTTGATGCTTCCGGTGCGCGAGAACATCCATCCGGTCCACGGGACAACCCTCGCATCGATGCCCGCAGGATTTGCAACCGCGGCCTGATATGGACCCATAGGGGGCAACCGGACCGACGCCGCCGAGTATCGGTGGACACGACGGCAGCAAGGACGCGTCCCTGCCGTTACGGCAGTAGACGCACTTCCCCAGGAAAGATCCCATTCGGCAGGAGCACTCCCCATGATCCATCCGAAGCTTCCCACCCAGGACACGCTGCCGTTCCCGCCCACGCCGTCGGGCAGCATTGCCGGCCGGACCATGCAGGAATCCATTTACCAGCCCGCGCCGCACCCGCGGCACCTGCCCGGCGACGCGCCGAACATCCTGATCATCCTCATCGACGACGCCGGGCCCGGGTTGCCGACTACCTTCGGAGGCGAAGTCACGACCCGGACCATGGACCGGATCGTGGGCGAAGGCATCGCCTACAACCGCTTCCATACGACGGCGATGTGTTCGCCGACCCGTGCATCGCTGCTGTCCGGCCGCAACCACCATCGCGTCGGCAACGGCCAGATCGCCGAGCTGGCCAACGACTGGGACGGCTACTCCGGCCACATTCCCAGGAGCAGTGCACTGGCAGCCGAGGTGCTCCGGCACTACGGCTACTGCACGGCCGCCTGGGGCAAGTGGCACAACACCCCCGCGGAGGAGACCACGGTCGCCGGTCCGTTCGACAGCTGGCCGACCGGGCTGGGCTTCGAGTACTTCTACGGCTTCCTGGCCGGCGAAGCCTCGCAGTACGAACCGAACCTGGTGCGCAATACCACGGTGGTCCTGCCACCGCGCACGCCCGAAGAGGGCTACCACCTGAGCGAGGACCTCGCCGACGACGCGATCGACTGGCTGCAGAAGCACAAGGCCATGCAGCCCGACAAGCCGTTCTATATGTACTGGGCCAGCGGTGCGGTCCACGGACCACACCACATCATGAAGGAGTGGGCCGACCGCTACAAAGGCAAGTTCGACGATGGCTGGGACGCCTATCGCGAACGCGTGTTCAAGCGGGCCAAGGAAAAGGGCTGGATACCGCAGGACGCCAAGCTCACGCCCCGCCACGAGAGCATGCCCTCCTGGGACAGCATCCCCGAGGACGAGAAGCCGTTCCAGCGCCGCCTGATGGAGGTGGCAGCCGGTTTTGCCGAACACGTCGACGTGCAGGTGGGGCGCCTGATCGACGAGGTCGAGCGCCTGGGCTACGGCGACAACACGCTGGTTTTCTATATCTGGGGCGACAACGGCTCTTCATCGGAAGGCCAGAACGGCACCATCAGCGAGCTGCTGGCGCAGAACAACATCCCCACGCAGGTGAGCCAGCACATCGCCGCGCTCGAAGCGCTCGGTGGCCTCGACGTGCTCGGCTCGCCCAAGACCGACAACCAGTACCACGCCGGCTGGGCGTGGGCGGGCAGCACCCCGTACAAGGGCACCAAGCTGCTGGCCTCGCACTTCGGCGGCACGCGCAATCCCATGGCGGTGCGCTGGCCGGCGCGCATCAAGCACGACGGCACGCCGCGCGCCCAGTTCCACCATTGCAACGACCTGGTCCCCACGCTGTACGAAGTCATCGGGATCACGCCACCACGGGTGGTGAATGGCATACCCCAGGACCCGATCGATGGGGTGAGCTTCGCCTACAGCTTCGATGATCCGACGGCCGAGGGTCGCCTGCTCACGCAGTATTTCGAGATCATGGGCAGTCGCGCCATCTATCACGACGGCTGGATGGCTTCGGCGTTCGGTCCGCGGACGCCCTGGCTGCCGGGCGCACCCGCCGGCATCCGGGAGTGGACCCCGGACCAGGACACCTGGGAGCTGTACAACCTGCGGGAGGACTGGACGCAGGCCAACGACCTGGCTGACTCGATGCCGGAGAAGCTGGCGCAGATGAAGGACATCTTCCTGGTCGAGGCGACCCGCAACAAGGTGCTGCCCATCGGTGGCGGCCTGTGGGTGGCGGCTCTGCATCCGGAGATGCGCATCGCCCCTCCGTATACGGAATGGACGTTCTCCGGCAGTACGGTGCGCATGCCCGAGTTCTGCGCGCCGGCGCTGGGCAACAAGCCCAACGTGGTGACGATCGATGCGCAGGTCCCCGACGATGCGAACGGGGTGCTCTACAAGCTGGGCTCCGCGGCCGGCGGACTCACCTGCTTCGTCGAAGACGGCGTGCTGTGCTACGAGTACAACCTGTTCATCATCCAGCGCACGAAAATCCGTGCCCAGGGCAAGCTGCCAACCGGCCAGGTCAGAATCGAGGTCGAGACCACCTACGTCGAGCCCCGGCCGGCCGGGCCGCTCAAAGTGGTCCTCAAGGTCAACGGCACGCAGGTCGCGGAAGGAACGGTTCCGGTCAGTGCGCCGCTGCTGTTCACCGCCAACGACTGCCTCGACATCGGCGTCGTCCACGGCTCGCCGGTTTCGCTGGACTACTACGACAAGGTACCGTTCAAGTTCAGCGGCAGGATCGACCAGGTGCACGTGAGATACCTCACCGCCTCCTGACGGCCGGAGCCTGCGCGCCGCTGCGGCGGGGCGCAGGCCCGCTTCGATCATCTTCAAGGCCTCCGGTTTTCGACACTCCCTGGCTCGCCGGAGGGAGCATTCCAAGCGCGGTTAACCCATGAACGCCATCACGCCTGACACGCAGTTGCCGGAAGACCTCTCGCGGTCCATCGAAGGCAAGGACAGCGGTACCGCCTCCACCCTGCTGGCGTCCCACCGGACCAGGCTGGCCATCCAGCGCACGGGCCTGTCGGACCTGCGTTCGAACCTGGCCAACGAACGCACCCACCTGGCCTACCTGCGTACCGCGATCTCACTGATCGGGTTCGGGATCACCATCAACCGGTTCAGCGTCTTCCTGCAGGAAAAGGGCAGGCTGGCGGAGGACAACAGCGGCCCGTTGATGCGCAGCTCGGAGTACGCAGGCGCCGGGATGGTCATCATTGGCCTGATCGTGATCGTGTGGTCCTTGTACCGGTACTGGCACGTCAAGCAGGACATCGAGCGCGCCGTCTTCAGGCCGCTTCATCGCGCCGTGGTGATGCTGACCGCACTCCTGCTGCTGGCTGGCGGATTCACCTCGGCCTGGTTGTTCCTGCAGTCCTGACCCGGCGAGCTGCGCGCGGGAGGCGATGTCCGTCGACGCGCCCCGGCACCATCGGGTCCGGATCCAGATAGCCGCCACGCGTCCCGGGAGATCATGGCGGGCCTGAAGCGCTGAAGCCGCTGCGGACGGACGCCGTGGTCCGGTCCCGGCGATGGTGTTCGGGGAACGGGGGGAGAGCGGTGGCGGTCAAGTTTCCCGTCTTGCGGGAAGCTCCTGGCCTATGAAGGGGGGGGGCGGACAGAGGCGAAATACTGGTCCTCCTCCACGAAGTGAGCCAGGCCCCGTGCGTGCGGAGGCGTTGCTTGCCTGCCGCACGGCGAAGCCTTACAAGGCCTGTGGCGGCACCCCGCTCCTGCACGTCCCGACCGATGACCTGGAGAACCGAGCATGCGCAAGCCACTTTCGATCGCCGTCCTGCTCCTGTGCGCGACCGCCTGCCAGCGGCAACCGGCCACGGAGCCGGTCGCCAGCATCGGCGGCAGCGGGCCGACCCATCCGGTATCCCGGTATCAATGCGGCGACACCCAGCTTGGGGTGCAGCTGCTCGGCGAGAGCGCGGCGGTCACGGTCGATGGCGGTGCGCCGGTGCAACTGCCGGAGCAGGGGTCCACGAGCGGAAAGACCGTGTTTTCCGATGGGCAGCACACCCTGACGATCGAGGCCGGACAGCTGGCCTGGACGCCGCCGCAGGGCACGCCGGTGGCATGCACGGGAGGCTGATCGGGTTCGGCGCGTCCTGTCGCAGGAAACCGCGGGCGGCGTGCACGTCCGTTCGGGTGGGCCGCCCCCGGTCGTGGGCAAGCGAAGCAGGGGCCCGCGCGCGACTCCGGATGGGGCTCGCCTGCGTTCGATCCCGGCGTCCTGGCGTGCGCCCCGGCTGAGTCCGGCCGACCCCTCCCCGAGGTCCCGATGAAGCGCAGGCCGCCGCTCGACCTCCCGCAGCAGATCGACTACCTCCGGCGGTTCGGCGAATCGCGGGCGCTGCCCGTCGCCGCCGTCATCGCCGCGCTCGTGTGCGTGGCGTGCCTGGTCCTGTTCGGCCGGGTGTCGCAGGAGCCGGTGAAGGTGCTGCTGCTGTTCTTCGCCGGCGTGGGCGGGCTGTTCGCGGTGGCCCTCGCGGTGCAGCTGCCGCAGTTCAGGCGCGGCGCGCGTGCCACCCGGGTCGGACGGCGCGTGCGCGCCACCGTCGACCTGGTGGTCGACCGCAGCGAGCCGGACAGCCCGGTGGTCCGCGGCGCGGTGAGCGCGGAATCGAAGACGTGGGCGCTGGAGTTCGGCAAGCCGTTCGGCTGGGAGCCGCAGGAGGGCGCGTGGCCCTGCGAGCTGGTGTTCCTCGCGGACTGGCACGGCCCGGTGCTGGTGCAGCTGGCGGAAGGGCTGCTGGTGCCGTCGCGGGCGTCGCGGGCGTCGCGAGCGGGGCGGTCAGGCAAGTAGAGCTTGGCCGGCGGTGCGCCTGGGTCGGGCTCGGCGGAGCGGGACACGGCTGCGCGGCGGCTTCGCACCTGGCCCCTCGGCGGCCACCGCCGGCGTGGCGGGCGGACGTGCGCGCTGATTCCCGGTTCTGAAAAGAAACGCCCCGGCGAACCGGGGCGTTTCCGTCATCGGCGCGGGCGCGAGGTCAGGCCGGCGTGGCGGTGGGCTGCGCCGCCTCGCCGCGGCGGCTGCGGAAGCGCGCCGACAGCGCCTGGCGCAGGTTGTCCAGGCCGGCGCTCTTGCCCGATACCTTCAGCACCGCGTAGCCCTCCAGCGAGGCGGTCATCAGGTCGCTGCCCAGCGCCATCTCGGTGTGCTCGAGCAGTTCGCGCAGCCGTTCCAGCCGCTGCCGGCGCGGGCGCAGCGCGTCGAGCGCGGCCAGGTCGCCGCGGTAGGCGGCCACGTCGAAGTTGCGCGGCAGCACCTGGGCGTGCTCGCTGAAGGCGGCCACCGCCTGGCGGCAGAACGCCTCGGACTTGGCGCCCATCTTGGTGAGGTCGCGGCGCAGCTCCGGGTCCAGCCCGAGCAGTGGGGCCAGCTCGGTCTCCAGGGTGGCCAGCGCCGCGTCGATCGCGGCCAGGGATCCGGCGGACAGGTTCAGGTCGATCAGGTTCTGGGTCATGGCAGCAGCGTCCTTGTCAGTGGGCCGGCCGGGAGTGGCCGGCGGGGACACGCTGGCGCGGGACGGCACGCCGGGCTATCGGCGAAGGGCCCGGTGCGGGGTAGGAATTTCCTGACAGGTGGGTAGGAAAAGGCCGGGGGCGGGGCAGGGCGAGGGGCGGGTGGGGTGGGCGGGTGCGCGATCGGGCGGGTCGAAGTCGTTGCAGGGGTTACTGAATGTCGGTGACGGGTGCCGGAGGTGCGTGATCGGGGCGGAAAGCAACGGCGGCGGGGCTGGGGAGCACCGGCGGCGAGGCTGAAAGCCCCGGCGGCGAGGCCCGGGAGCTCCGCGGGCGGGGTGAAAGCCCCGGTGTCGGCGTGATCGGCTCGGCGCTGCCCCGGATCATGCGCATCCTGGAGGCGGAAGACGTCCGCCTGGAGGTCGGCCGCCCACTGTCGCGCAAGGAGCGCGATTACGTGCGCGTGCAGCTGGAGATCGGGCTTAGTGTTTGGGAGATCGTGGCGGGGTTGAAGCGCTGAACGCGCTGCAGAAGGAGGTTGAAACGGCCAGGAGGAAGTGAACCTGACCCCGTTCTGGCTGGCCAGCGTGGCGGGGGTAGGGAAATTCCGAATCGTCGCGGGGAGTTTTCCTACTTATCCGGCCCGACTTCCCCGATTGGAGATTTTCGACGCACGCGCATCCTTACGTGGCCGCCCGCGGTGCGAGATCGGACCAACACCATCGACGAGGGAGTCAGGGGTGCCGTGAAGCATCGCCGTCCCGCGGGACAGGGCGGTATCCCTTCCAATGCAAAAGGACCCTGCAATGAAGAACTTGGTATCGCTGTCGTATTCGGCCGAAGACCTGGCGGCGCTGGACGCCGCGCTGCTGGTGGTCGAGGAGAAGCTGGCCGGCCTGGTGTCGTTGACCCCGCCGGAGGTGCGCGGCCTGGCGAAGATGGGCGAAAAGTCCGAGGTGTTCTGCCGCAGCGTGCTGCAGGTGCTGGAGCAGAACCCGCAGGTGGTCACCCCGGCGCTGGGCCTGGACGAGGCCACCGCCGACCTCGCCACCCTGGACGCACTGCGCCCACGCCTGCGCCGGCTCAAGCTACTCACCACCCGCGGCGAGGACACCCTGCTCGCCTTGGGCGCGGACGTGATGTCGGCCTCGCTGGAGGGATACGCACTCCTGAAGGTGAGCGGGCGGGCCAGCGGGCTGGAGGACCAGCGGCGGGAGCTGGGCAGCAGCCGCTTCGCCCGCGGCCCGCGGCGCGAGGAGGTCGAACCAGTGGTTGAGCCGGCCTGAACCGGGCCCGGCGCGGCCAGGCAGGTGGGAACCGAAGCCGGGCGGAGGCGACTCCGCCCGGCTTTTTGATTGCCTGCGCTGGCGGGAATTCCCTTTCGGGACACGCGCTTGAGTGGCGGAGGCCGATGCGCGAGTGATCGGAACCGGCGCGTCAGTGAGTGGCAGGGAACGATGCGTGGTGGGGGACTGGCGCGTCATTGATTTCCATACGTGCGCGCATGGAAATCACTAGGGCGCGAGTGGTTGGGACGGGTGCACGGGTGATTAGAACTGGCGGGCGCCTAATTTCCATGCGCTGACGCATGGAAATCGGGTCTGCGTCGGTGATTGGGACTGGCGCGCCGGCGATTTCGATGCGCGGCCGCATTGAGATCACTGGGGTACGAGTGATCGGGGCTGGCGGGGTGCTGGAACTTGGGTTCGATACCTCCCCGGGCTTCTCCTGCCTTTGGTCACCGTTCTTCCGCGGCAGCTGGCCTCCGGCAAAATCGCGGCTGGGCGCGTTGTAACGACAAAAATTTCGATGTATATTCGCGCTCACGACAAAGGAGAATTGTCTTGAGCGCCAGCGGCCACGAAATCATCGGCAAAAAGTTGTCGTCTGACATCCCCCGCGGTTTTTGGCTCGCTTTAGAGCGACTGGTGCCTCAGGCGCTGGCCACCGCCAACGCGCAAGGGATGCTGTTCCAAGAGGGGCATCGTCCTTCGGCAACGGGCTTCGCGCGCCATCTCCTACTCAATGAGGTGATGCATCAGGCGCTCGATGAGTCTGGAATTGACCACAAGGCACCGCGGGGCAACGCCATCGTGTTCGGCACAGTGGGGGTGGTGACGATAGCCCGCGTCCACATGGGTCAAGTCAAGTGGGACAACGCTCGGCGCAGCAAGATGAAGGTGAAGCTGTGCAAGCCCAACGCTCACGTAAAGAAGCTCCTTCATCCGGACCTGTTCGAGGACGAGATCTCGATCACGGAACCGGTCGAGATGACTGCATTCGTGGTGACGGAAGCCTGGGGGCCGGGAGATCATTACGCCATCCATATCGTCGTCACCGACGAGACGATGGACCTGCGCCACCCCGTGTTCCGGGAAGAAATCCACCAGTTCCTGCAGCGATACCAGCAGCCCCAAGACGTGGAAGATCGCGTCAAGCCGACGCTCAAGAGCAACATTAAGAAGCTTCTCGACAAGACCGACGACGACCAGCCCGACGCGACACCTGCATGAATCATCGGACTAACAATCGCTCCGTGGGCAACTTCGTACCCGACAGGCTGAGCCAGGCTTTGTCTGTGCGCGGCCTTTCTGCCACGGAGTTGGCGGCGCGTATTGGTGTGACTAACACCACGATCAGCCGCTGGCGCAATAGCAGTCAGATACCCAGTCCCGCGATGTTGGAATCCATGGCGTCGGAGCTGAGAGTTGCACCGGAATGGTTGACGCGCCCGATGCGTAGCGCCACCTCCAAGCCCAATTACCGCGGCAGCATCGCTCAGCTGAAGCAGGAGCGTGGACTGCTGGGTGGTCGCATCGAGTGGCTCGAAGAAGTTTCGGCTCAGCTTGAAGAGTTCGTGGACTACCCTCCGGTGAATCTGCCAGATCTCGGCATTAAGCGTGTTGCTGAGATTACGGACAGCGTGATCGAGGAGGCCGCCGATGCCTGTCGCAAGTTGTGGAACTTGGGTGACGGCCCAGTCGGCGACACGTTACTGCTTCTCGAGAACGCTGGCGTTGTCGTGGCACTGGAAGAAACGGGCATTGCTCGCATCGAAGGACTGTCGTCCTGGAGTATGTCCGGCAGGCCACTTGTGCTGCTGTGTGCAGACAAGGGCAACGCGTTCCGCAGTCGGTTCGATGCCGCCCACGAACTTGGGCATCTGGTGTTACACCGCGGTATCACGGCGCCGGCGGACTCTGCAACTCACAAGCTCATGGAGCAGCAGGCACACCGGTTCGCAGGCGCGTTCCTGCTCCCCGCGCGTGGGTTCGTGGCCGAGGTGTCCACGCCGGTTTCCCTGCATGCGCTGGTGTTCCTCAAGCAACGTTGGGGTGTGTCGGTGGCCGCTATGATCATGCGTCTGCGTGCGTTGGGCGTGGTGTCGGAAGAAGACTATCTGAGATTGATCAAGCATCGGTCGGCTAAATGGGGCAACAAGCGTGAGCCACTGGACGATGAGCGTCTTCCAGAGGCGCCCAGACTGCTCAGACGCACCATGGAGCTGCTGATCAATGAGGGCGTCATCCGGGCTGATGGCCTAGCTGACATGCTTGGTATTTCCGCGCGGGATGTCGAAAGCATGTTCGGGCTTCCGATCGGCTATCTGACCGGAAAGTCGGCCGACATCGTGGAGCTTGCGATCAAACGGCGGGATCCAAGCGATGCAGCGATGCCGACCATGCCGAACGGGCTTCCCAATGTGGTCTCACTTGACCGATTCAGGAAATGACCTGGAAACGGGATTGGGTTGGCTTTTGGGATGAGGGCTGCCATGTTCGCCGGTGGGCTGGGCGGTTCCCGGCGAAGAGAGAAACAGCACCGAGTCGAAAGCCAGAGTTAAGAATGCTATTCGGTCCCTACAAATAGCAAAGGTGCACTCTGACCGGTTCTGGAAGGTGCACTCCGCCCCTTGCTTCGCCGATGGCGCACAATGCGGCGCCCGACCCTCCTCCGGACGCTCCATGGACGCTGAATCCCTCATCCGCACCGCCCTGCGCGAAGCCGGCTACGGCCAGGACGTGATCGGCTCGGCGCTGCCCCGGATCATGCGCATCCTGGAGGCGGAAGACGTCCGCCTGGAGGTCGGCCGCCCGCTGTCGCGCAAGGAGCGCGACTACGTGCGCGTGCAGCTGGAGATCGGGCTTAGTGTTCCGGAGATTGTGGCGGCGTTGAAGCGGTGAAGCGGCTGCGGAGGGGATCCTGACCCCGTTCTTCCCGCTTATCTTCAAGATATCAATCACCACCCTTATATGAGTCGTCTGTAGCCCTCAGTGTGAAACCAGATGTCGTTCGCGATGGCTTTGGCTAATGCCGCCTGCCATGAGTTTCGGCCTATCCTTAGCTCCGTCCGAGCCCCTCGTTGTAGATGCGTGGCGACCTCATCCTGCGCGCCAGCGCTGACGAGCTCATGAACTACGGCCGCATAGACCATTAAACGCTCAGATGCTTGGGTCGCATAGCGGCCGGCCAATTCAAATCTATCGAAGTGGTTAGTGACCCTCTGAGCCACTGCTCGATCCCAGGTGTCAGGAGGCATTACATGGAATGTTGCGGCAGGTCGCGCTGAGTGGATGAGGCTTGCATAAAGCCACTCGTCGACCGCAACGCACGATTCCTCAAAGTATGGGTGCGATGAAATGCCTTCTGCTGTCTCTACCCCGTCGTGCTTCTTCCTGTTGCAGTCGCTACACGCCGGCACCAAGTTCATCGGCAGCACTGCTAAGGAACAATAGCGACCCTTCGCAAGGAAGTGATCCAGGGTTTCTACTGCGCCAAACCCACAGTACGGGCAAATGTTGTTCGGCGCTGACATTTTTATTCGATCGTAGAAAGGACGTGCATGGCTTCCACTCCTCGCGAGCTGCCCTGTATACATCCTCTTGAAGTCTCCTCGCGTAACCATTCCGAGTGCCACTACATCATCGCCACCACGGGGGTGTGACGCCCACTGATGCAGCTGTCCGACCATCGCTAAGGCGCGATAACTATGTTCCTGTTGATCCATTTGATCGGAAATGGCGACAGCCTTGGCTCTCGCGCCTTGATCACGGAGCCCCAGTGCACATGCGGCATAGACAGGTGCCTGACTTAGATCAGGGATTGTAAGTCGCCTCAATTTCCACCCCTGTGCATGCTGGAATCGCGCGTGCCGATCATGGCTGCAAGAATTGATGCGCCCTCCATGCCTATCCTGTTCTTAAAAGAATCGGAAATTTCTTCGAAGGTGCCGCCAGCGTCTACGGCATCTTGAAGCATCGAATGGAAGCCTGATTTGGTGACCTCAAGGCCGAACACTTCCTTTGTGAGGATTCCAACGTTCTCTGCGAATGTCTCGCGAACTGGTCGGTCTCTACGCCACTGCAAGCCCGATCTGTTCAAGATCCAAACGCAGGAACGGGGAACCTCTTGAACCACTACGGGGGAGTGCGTCGCAATGATGGCCACGCCGTTTCTGTCGTGGAGGAGTTCCGAAAGCGCACGAGTGAACGCGGAAAGTAAGGGGGGATGCAGGTGGCTTTCGGGCTCATCAAACAACACTAGAGTCTTCTCCTCCACAAGGTTCACCAAGGCCGTTATCGTTAGGAGTACGATCTTGTGTCCGGAGCTCATTCTTCCAAGAATGTGCCTCGCATACTGACTCGATCGTGCATCTTTTCGACTTGCGGCATCCGCGAGAGTAGGTAGTTCCATGGCGGCAAAGTTCACATCGGATGAAAGCCTTTCTATAGCCTTGAGCCAGCGCTTTGCCTTCGTTTCAAGGCTCATGCACTGTTCAAAGCTTGAGGCGAAATCGTCAACCAGATCTTCTTCACTCTTTAGGGTTGCTGAGTCCGTGGCTGACCCCAGCCGGGATCTCTTCATGCCGATGTAAAAGTATTTGGGTCCCCTCTTTGGTTCGTCGTTGTCCGGCGGCGGAACAAACGGATCGAATGCGCTAAAGGATACGGAGACAACGCTTCCGAAGTAATTATGTGAAAGCTCGCTCTCGTTGCCCAAGAAGTCTCGGGATGCGAACCCGCCAGTCCTTTCTTTGCCGTAGTCCTGGTGAACCGCCTTGACCATTCCGTTCAGAATGGTGGTCTTGCCAATGCCATTTCGACCAATCAGAACATGCACATTCGTCGGCGGCCTTGAGCCTGCGTTGACTCGGAAATCTAGATCCACACTAGCTCGCTTGTCGCTTCCTGGGTCTATATAGGAAAACTGGTAGTCACTCAATATTGCTTCACCGCGGAGCACTCTTCGGAATTGAGCGTGTACCGTGAGTTCATTCACATTACGAAGTAGGGATGTTTCGAAAACGCTTTCTTCTTTCGCGATCTGAAATGCTTGCTCGATGAACGCCACGTCCCGTAGTCCGGACAATATTGCTATCCGTTCTTCTTCTGACAGTTCCTGGACTGCATTGGCGTAGTAGTCGACATCCTGGCCCAACGAGAACCACGCGTCCGGTAGCTGTTCAAACTGGCTGGGGATCGAATCGCTGGTCCTCCCGGTCGTCTGGCCCTTGAACCCGATTTTCACTGCGCCAAGCTCCACATGACGTCCGGCCATGTCGACGTAGTGCAGTACGAACAGCGTCTTAAATGAAAAGTCGTCCCAGTTATCAGGCAGGAGCTGTGCCACGCCGCGCAGACCAGTTCGAAAGCCCGCGCCTTTTGATAAGACTTGGAAGGAGATAGTCATCTGGGTGCTCGTGGCCGTTAGTTGGAGGGGCGGCTTTAGGCCTTTTTTCCTGCGAAGCCCTAAGCGGGTCCGCCCGAACGCTTGACGTTGTCACGTCTCTAGCTTCAGCTTTCGTAGGGCCACATGAATGGTTGCCAAGTAGAAGTAGAACATCCAGCTAAGCCATATGCCGACGTCGTAGTCAGTCTTCTGGCTCTCGTTATGGTGGCGAATTCCGAAGTTGTTTGCGATATTGAATAGATCGCTTTCGTCGGATCTTGTCAGGGCTGCTTGAAGGCGTGGCCGTAAATACTCGAAGACGTCGCATAGCTCGCGGACCGCCTGTCGCCGATCATCGATACTTGCGCGGTGGCGCAGGTATAAACGGACGGCTGAGTCGATTCGACTTCTAATCTTGTCGTCATTGGTGGGGATATCTGCTCGAAAAATTGCTTCGAACCCTGCCTCGGGCTTGTTAAGAATCTCGCCGTTCTCCGATAGCTCGAATCTTTTCTTGTAGTGCATGAGTACCTGATTCATGCGATTTCGGAACTCCTTCTGGCCGGCCTGTTTGCTGAAGGTATGCCAGTGCATTCCGCAGTTGCCGTAGTTATGGAGGTTTCCGTCGACTGGCTTCGATACGTGCTGGTACAGAAATTCGATCACGTCAAAGAGGTCGTCTTCGTCATACGACGTGCCGTACTCGTGTATCGGCCATAGATTGTTCTTTCGGATCGAGAGAAGTATCTCGAGTGAGACGTCCGCGACGGAGCCCGGGGTGAACCCAAGGTCGACACAATGTGAGCCGAAAGCCTCGTCGAAATAGCCCAGCTCCGCCATTTGCTCGTAGCTGCGATTGAAAAGATCGACGATAGTGGGCAATGGGAGGCCATCCTTGTTCGGATTGCTGCCCGTCCGATGTGACCGGTACTGGTGTGCCATCGCGCCCCCGATAATCTGTTTGTCCCTGTGCTGAGAGGATATCTTGGCGCCACTATGCGTCGACAACCGACGGGGTAAGAGGGGATTCACTGCGGCGCTTCGCGCCTTGCCCCTTCGGGGCGACGGCTTCGCCGTCGTGTCCACCCGCTGCGCGGGTGGTCGAACCCGCTGGGGTTCGAATCTAAGTCACCTCTCTCCGCCAGATACGCAAAAGGCCCCCTTGCGGGGGCCCTTTGCGTATCTGGCGGAGAGAGGGGGATTCGAACCCCCGAAGCGCGGTTTAGACGCTTACACACTTTCCAGGCGTGCTCCTTCAACCACTCGGACACCTCTCCGGAACCTGGTGAGGGGGCCGTCGGGCTCCCGTCAGGGCCGCGAATTCTAGCGCCCGCGGGCACTTGCCACAAGCGCGGGGGTGGTCCGGGGCGGGGCCGGGGGCGGGCGTGGCACAATGCCGGTTCCGGTCGAAACGGTGTCCGATGTCCTATCTCGTCCTGGCCCGAAAGTGGCGCCCGAAGCGGTTTTCCGAGCTGGTCGGGCAGGAGCACGTCGTGCGCGCGCTGGGCAACGCCCTGGACACCGGGCGGGTCCACCACGCCTTCCTGTTCACCGGCACCCGCGGGGTGGGCAAGACCACCATCGCCCGGATCTTCGCCAAGTCGCTCAACTGCGAGAAGGGCACCAGCGCCGAGCCCTGCGGGGTCTGCGGCGCCTGCACCGACATCGACGCCGGGCGCTACATCGACCTGCTGGAGATCGACGCGGCCTCCAACACCGGCGTGGACGACGTCCGCGAGGTGATCGAGAACGCGCAGTACATGCCCTCGCGCGGGCAGTACAAGGTGTACCTGATCGACGAGGTGCACATGCTGTCCAAGGCGGCGTTCAACGCGCTGCTGAAGACGCTGGAGGAGCCGCCGGGGCACGTGAAGTTCCTGCTGGCCACCACCGACCCGCAGAAGCTGCCGGTGACGGTGCTGTCGCGCTGCCTGCAGTTCAACCTCAAGCGGCTGGACGAGGGCCAGATCGAAGGCCAGATGACGAAGATCCTGGCCGCCGAGCAGATCGAGGCCGACGCCGGCGCGATCCGCCAGCTGGCGCGGGCGGCCGACGGCAGCCTGCGCGACGGCCTGTCGCTGCTGGACCAGGCGATCGCCTACGCCGGCGGCGCGCTGCGCGAGGACGTGGTCGGGACCATGCTCGGCAGCGTCGACCGGACCCAGGTCGCCGCGCTGCTGGACGCGCTGGCCGACGGCGACGGCGGCCGGCTGCTGGACACCGTCGAGACCCTGGCCGGGTTCGCCCCGGACTGGGGCAACGTGCTGGAGGCGCTGGCCGAAGCGCTGCACCGGATCCAGGTCAAGCAGCTGGTGCCGGTCGCCAGCCGCGACGACGAGGGGCTGGACGTGGCCGGCTATGCCGCGCGCGTGCGCCCGGAAGTGGTCCAGCTCTGGTACCAGATGGCGGTCAACGGCCGCCGCGACCTGGAGCTGGCGCCGGCGCCGCGGGTCGGGTTCGAGATGAGCGTGCTGCGGATGCTGGCGTTCCGGCCGGAGGCCGATGCCGGCCCGCTGGGCGGCGGCGATGCCGCGGCCGGGGCACGCGGGTCTGCCGGTGGGGCCGGGTCGCGTACCGCGCCGGTGTCAGCGGCGGCCGGTGAGGCCGGGGCGGCCGGGTCGCGCGAGGCGGTGCCGCCGCGTGCGGTGTCGGCGCCGGCCGGGGCAGCGCCGGTCGCGTCTGCGCCCGTCGTGCCCGCGCCCGGCGTGCACGGCGCCGCGACCGCCGCGGTCGACGCCGCGCCGGTGCGTCCGGCCGTGGTCGCGGCCGACGATCCGCCGCCGTGGGAGGTGCCCGCGCCGCGCCAGGCCGCGCGGCCCGTGGTCGCGCCGGAGATGGCGTCCGCGCCGCCGCCCGCGCCGGTGCGCCGTGCGCCTTCGCTCGACGATGCGCCGGTCGTGGTCCCGGCCTCCGGCACCGCGTCGCCGGCGGCCGCTGCGGCGCTGGCGCCGGGCATCGTGATGTCGCCGCCGGCGCAGGCGGCAGCGCCGGTCGCGGCCGTGGCGCCCGCATCGGCGTCGTCCGCCGGCGCCGGCCCGGTCGTCGCCGACGCCGAGGACTGGCTGCGCCGCGTCGCCGCCTGCGAGCTCACCGGTCCGGCCCGGCAGCTGGCCGCGCATACCGCCTTCGTCGGCCACGCCGACGGCGTGCTGACCCTGGCCCTGGACCCGGGCTTCGAATACCTGCGCAGCGAGCGTTCGCTGGCCGCGCTGGCCGAGGCGATGGCCGGCTCGCTCGGCGGCGTGCCGAAGATCGCCATCCAGGCCGCCACCGGCCAGGCCGAAACCCTGCACCAGCGCCGCGAGAGCGAGCGCGACTCGCGCCAGAGCGCGGCCGAGCAGGCCTTCCTCAACGATCCGGCGGTCAAGCGCCTGATCGAGCAGCACGGCGCCCGCGTGGTGCCGGACTCCATCCGACCGTTAGACGAGAATTAGACGAGAACCGACATGCGCGGCAATATCGCCCAGCTGATGCAACAGGCGCAGAAGATGCAGGAGAACCTGCAGCGCGCCCAGGAAGAACTGGCCAGGCTCGAGGTCACCGGCAGCGCCGGCGGCAACCTGGTCAGCGTGACCCTCAGCGGCACCAAGGAGTGCCGCAAGGTGCGGATCGACCCGAGCCTGCTGGCCGAGCCCGATGCGGAGATGATCGAGGACCTGGTCGCGGCCGCGTTCAACGACGCGTCCAACAAGGTCGACGTCGAATCCAAGGCGAAGATGGCCGCGGCCTCGGCCGGCATGCCGCTGCCGCCGGGCATGAAGCTGCCGTTCTGATCCGCGCGCCAGGTCGCGGCCGGCGGATCGGACGCCCCGATCCCGGCCCTTCCTGGCGCGACCGGCTTCGATACCGAGATCGACCACACCGATGTCCGCATTGCTCGAGCAGCTGATCGAAGCCTTCCGCGTGCTGCCCGGGGTCGGCCGCAAGACCGCCCAGCGCATGGCCTACCACGTGCTCGAGCGCGGCCGCGACGGCGGCCGCCGGCTGGCCGAGGTGCTGGCCGAGGCGGTGGAGCGGATCGGCCACTGCAGCCAGTGCCGCGACTTCAGCGAGAGCGAGGTCTGCGCGACCTGCGCCAGCGCCGGGCGCGACCGCCAGCAGCTGTGCGTGGTCGAATCGCCGGCCGACCGCCTGGCGATCGAGACCGCCACCGGCTACCGCGGCCTGTACTACGTGCTGCAGGGCCGGCTGTCGCCGCTGGACGGCATCGGCCCGCGCGAACTGGGGCTGGACGCGCTCGCCACGCGCCTGGCCGCCGGCGAGGTCGCCGAACTGATCGTGGCCACCAGCGCCACGGTCGAGGGCGAAGCCACCGCGCACTTCCTCGCCCAGCTGGCGCGCCAGCACGGCGCGCGGCCGAGCCGGCTGGCGCAGGGCCTGCCGCTGGGCGGCGAACTGGAATACGTGGACCGCGGCACCCTGTCGCACGCGTTCGGCACGCGCGGCGAGATGCGCGACTGAGCGGTCCGGGCATGCCGGCGCCGCGATGGCGCGGCCGCCCACGCGCCGGTCGATGCAGGCGCGATGCATGCGACACGGGCCACGGGCTGCGCACCGGGCTAGGAGGCCCGGGGCGTTATGCTGGCCGCCTCCTCACGGCATCGGCAAGGAGCCGCCCATGAACGACACCCTCTTCGGCAAGATCATCCGCCGCGAAATCCCGGCGACTGTGGTCTACGAGGACGAGGACATCCTCGGCTTCAGGGACATCGCCCCGCAGGCGCCGGTGCACGTGCTGTTCGTGCCCAAGGGCGAGGTGATCCCGACCCTCGACGACGCGACCGCGGACCAGGCGCCGCTGCTGGGCCGGCTGATGCTCGCCGCGGCGGAATACGCGCGGCGCGAAGGCTTCGCGCAGGACGGCTACCGGGTGGTGATGAACTGCCGCGGGCACGGCGGGCAGACCGTGTTCCACGTGCACCTGCACCTGCTGGCGGGTGCGCCGCTGGGGCATTTCGGCACGCCCTGACGCGCGTGCCGCCGGCAAGGACCCGGAACGGAAAACGCCGCCCATGGGCGGCTTTTTTTTTTCATCCGGACCGGGGCGGGTCGCTCACCAGCCCCAGTAACCCCAGCGACCCCACGGGCCGCCCCACGGACCCCACGGGCCCCAGGGACCCCACGGGCCCCACGGATCGTTGACCACCCGGATCTCGGTGACCACCGGCCACAGGTAGACCACGTCGGCGGCGAGCAGCGGCAGCCGGTAGTCGTACTCGCCGATGCGCACCGACTCGGTGCTCTGCACGCGGCCGACGAAGGTCACGTCGCGGCCGGGGGTGAACACCGCCGGATCGTAGAAGCCCTGGCGGCAGGCGACGAAGCGGCCCTGGGCCGAATCGGCGCGGTTGCTGTCGGGACGGCCGGTGGCGTTGAGCGGGGTGGACACCACCTGGAAGCAGGTGTTGTCCGGGCCGGTCGTGGTCTCCACGATCCGGCCGCCCCAGCGCACGCTCGCGCCGATCTGCTGGCCGACCACGGCCTGTTCGGGGGTGACGCCGAGGAACGTGCCCTGCAGCGGCTGCGGGGCGCTGGCGCAGGCGCCGAGCAGGGCGGTCGCCGCGAGGGCGAGGGCGAAGCGGAACGGATTGCGGACGGACATGACAGCCTCCCGGGAATTCAGGGGCGGTGTCGCCGCAGGTCCTTTACCAGCTGGCGCGTTCCCCCGTTGCCGCGAGAGTAGCGCGCATCGGCGAAACGTTGGCTGAGCGTGCGCAGCTCCGGCGCGGCCGCCGGATGGGCCACGATGACCCGTTCAGCCCAGGCCAGCGCCGGTTCGTGCGCGGCACGGCCCAGCCCCAGCGTCGCGTAGCGGCGGCCGAGCCGGTGCCACGCGCGCAGCAGCGGATCGCGCTCGCGCTCGCCACGGGCCAGCAGCCAGATCATCCCGGCCAGGGCCAGCGCGGCGAAGGCCACGAACAGGCCGAGCAGGTGCGCCGGTGCCAGCTGCAGGCCGAGCGGGCTGAGCAGGGCCTGCTGCCGTTCGGCATCGAAGCCCAGCACCAGGTCGTTCCAGCCGCGGCGCAGCCAGTCACCCACGTCGTGCACGTTCCCCAGCGCCAGGCCCTCGAGCGCGCCGCCGCCGGCCACGCGCTGTTCGAGCGTGTCGTAGATGCGTTCCGGCGCGACCGCCGCGGTCGGGTCGATCCGCACCCAGCCGCGCCCGTCCAGCCACACCTCGACCCAGGCGTGGGCGTCCATCTTGCGCACGATCCAGTAGTCGCCGAGCGGATTGCGGTAGCCGCCGGCGTAACCGGTCACCACGCGCGCCGGGATCCCGGCCGCGCGCATCAGCACGGTGAACGCCGAGCTGAAATGCTCGCAGTAGCCGCGCCGGGTCTGGAACAGGAACTCGTCGATCGCGTCGCGGCCGGGCAGGGCGGTGTCGAGGGTGTAGCCGAAGTCGGCGCGGATCCAGGCCAGCGCCCGCTCGATGATGGCCGCGTCGTCGCTCCCGGCTTCGGCCCGCCATTGCCGGGCGAGCGCGCGGGTGCGCGGATCGAAGCCGTCGGGCAGCGCCAGCGCGCGCTCGCGCAGGGTCCGGCGCAGGTCCGGTTCGAACACCACCGGCGCGGCGGACTGCAGCAGCCAGCGGCTCGGCGCCGACAGCGACTGCCCGGTCACCAGGCTGCCGCCATGGGTGAGGTGGGCGCCCTCGGGCACCGAGGTGGCCAGGTCCAGCGCGGGCAGGTCGCGCCGGTCGGAAGCTTCCACGTCCAGCTGGTAGCGCCAGCGCACCGGGCCGCTCTCGACCTGCGGCGGCGGCAGCGCCTCGAGCCAGCGCGCGCGCGCCCAGGTGCGGCCGTCGTAGTCCATGAACACCGGCCCGCGCCAGTACAGCTGGTCCGCGGCCGGGGCGGCGCCGTCGAACTGCACGCGCATCGCCGGCGCGTCGTCGACCATCAGGTCCACCCAGTCGCCGGGGCTCATGCTGTCGGACAGGCCGAGCTGGGCGACCGCGCGATCGGGCACGCCCCACAGCGGCGAGCCCAGCCGCGGGAACAGCCAGAACGCGACCAGCGCCAGCGGCAGGCCGATGGCCACCAGCCGGCCCAGCGTGGCCAGGCGCGCGCCCAGCGCCGGCGGCGCGATCGACGCCTCCAGGTCGGCCAGCCGCTGCAGGGTCAGCAGTCCGGCCAGCACCGCGGCCAGCGCGGCGACCATCACCATCGGACCCTGCTCGAGCAGGAACGCGGCGAACGGCGCGAACAGCGCGAACCCGACCAGGCTGCGCGCATCGCGCAGGCTGCGCAGTTCGGCCGGCTTGATCGCCAGCATCGCCGCCAGCAGCGCGCTGCCGGTGTCGCGTCCGGGATGGGTCCCCATCACCGCGACCACCGCCATCAGCATCGCCAGCGTCAGCAGCACGCGCAGCCAGCCCGGCACGGGGAACCACCATGCGATCGCGGCCACCCCCAGCGCGGTGGCGGCGAATCCGGCGCCGAGCGCCGGCGGCAGGGTCGCCAGCAGCGGCAGCAGGGCCAGGCCGGCGGAGGCCAGCGCCCAGCCGCGGCTGCCGGCATCGAGCGGCACGGCGCGGGCGGCGACGGTGCTCACGTCGCGCCCGGCAGCAAGGCCAGCGCACGCAGGCAGGCGTGGTGGTGCTCGGGGCCGTTGCCCGGCCCCAGCGGCGGTTGCGCCGGCAGCTGCAGGCGATAGCGGCGTCCCTCGCGCTCGGCCATGTCCACCCACGCCGCCAGCCGCGACACCCGCGCCTCGTAGGCGAGCCCGCGCAATCCGCCCCAGTCGAGCACGACGTCCTGCTGCCGCGCGCGTTCGTACTCGCGCACGACCAGGCTGCCGCGGCGCGCGCTGTGCTTCCAGGCCACGGACCGGCGCGGGTCGCCGGCGCGGTAGGCGCGCAGCTGGTGGGGCTCGTCGCCCAGCGGGTGGACCTGGCTGCACTGCGCATCGGTGCCGGTGTCGGGCAGCGGCGGCGCGCCGGGCTCGGCACGCGGATAGACCAGCAGCGGTTGCCGCGGCCACACCCGCGACCAGGCGCGGGCGAGCCCCAGGGGCTGGGTGGTGGACAGGCGCACGCGACCGGGGTGAAGCCATCCGCGGCGACGGGTCGGGACCGGCAGGGACAGTTCCGCCATGCCGTCCTCGCCGGTGGCGGCCCAGGCGTCCGCGCCGTCCACGTCGCCGCGCAGGCCGCGCCGGCGGCGGCCATCGCGGCACGACAGCGTCAACCGCAGCCACAGCGGATCGCCGGCGGCCACGGGCTCGGCGGACACCGCGTCCAGGTGCAGGCCGGACAGCTGCAGGTGCGCGGCGATCAGGCTGGCCAGGCCGGCGGCGCCCAGCAGCAGCGCCAGCAGCAGCGCCGGGTTGTTGTTGTAGTTCAGCGCGCCCAGCGCCATGCCGGCGACCAGCAGTCCGTAGAACAGGCCGAAGCGGGTGGGCAGCACGTAGATCCTGCGGCGGCCGATCCGGACCGGCAGCGGTTCGGGCGCGCGCGGCCGCTCCAGCGCCTGCAGGCGCATGCGCAGCTCGCGCAGCGGGGCGGACATCAGTCGACCGGCACCGCGTGCAGGATGGACTTGGCCAGCACCGCGCCGCCGCCGGCTTCGGCCTCGCCGACCAGGCGGTGCCCGGCCACGGCGATGAACAGCGCCTGCACGTCTTCCGGCAGCACGTGGCCGCGGCCGAGCAGCAGCGCATAGGCACGCGCGGCGCGCAGCAGCGCGAGGCCCGCGCGCGGCGACAGGCCGACCCGCACGCCGGGGTGCTGGCGGCTGCGCGCGAGCAGCGCCTGCACGTAGCCGACCAGCGCTTCGCTCGCGTGCACCTGCTCGGCGGCCCGGCGCAGCGCCTGCACGTCGCCGTCGCCCAGCACCGGCGAGGCGCGGGCGATGAGCTCGCGGCGGTCGGCGCCGGTGAGCAGCGCGCGTTCGGACTCGGCATTCGGGTAGCCGAGCGAGAAGCGCAGCAGGAAGCGGTCCAGCTGCGAATCCGGCAGCGGGAACGTGCCCGACAGGTCCACCGGGTTCTGGGTGGCGATGACGAAGAACGGGTCGGGCAGCGGGTGGGTCACGCCGTCCACGGTGACCTGCTGTTCGGCCATCGCCTCGAGCAGCGCGCTCTGCGTGCGCGGCGGCGCGCGGTTGATCTCGTCGGCCAGCAACACCTGGGTGAACACCGGTCCGGGATGGAACTGGAAGCGCGACGTGCCGGCCTCGTACACCGACACGCCGAGCACGTCGGCCGGCAGCAGGTCGGAGGTGAACTGGATGCGCTGGAAGGTCAGGCCGACGGTGGCGGCCACCGCGTGCGCCAGGGTCGTCTTGCCCAGCCCCGGAAGGTCCTCGATCAGCACGTGCCCGCCGGCCAGCAGCGCGACCAGGGCGAGGCGGACTTCCTGCGGCTTGCCGAGCACCAGGCCGTTGACCTGGCGCTGCGCCTGCGCGAGGGCGTCGCGCAGGCCGTCGGTTAGGATGGGGGGCGGGGTATCCACGGACCGCGTCATCGTCGTCCTGCATCGTGGGTCTGAACCGGAGTGTAGCGGTAGATGGAGGCCGAGCATCGCGCGCGGCGTGCGTTCATCGCGTGGTGGACGCTGGCATGCGCGCTAAAACTGGTCGTGGCGGCGAGGCTGCCGCTGTTCGTCGACGAGGCCTTCTACTGGCAGGAAGGACGCCACCTCGCTTCGGCCTATTCGGACCTGCCCGGCATGACCGCGTGGCTGGCGCGGCTGGGCACGCTGCTGGGCGGCGAGCACGTCATCGCGTTGCGGCTGCCGTTCCTCGCGCTGGGCGCGCTGCTGCCGTGGTGGGTGGCGCGGATCGGCCGGCGCTGGTTCGGCGCGATCACCGGCTGGCACGCCGGTACCCTGGCGGTGCTGATGCCGCTGGTCGGCATGCTCGGGGTGCTGGCCCTGCCCGACGTGCCGCTCGCCCTGGCCACCGTGCTCTGCCTGCACGCCGGCGCCCGCCTGCTGCACCAGGTCACGCCGTTCGGTGTGATCGAGCTGGCGCTGGGGCTGGCGCTGGGCGCACTGAGCCACTACCGGTTCGCCGGCGTGGTGGTGGTGGGCGCGCTGGTGATGCTGTGGCTGCCACAGGGCCGTCGGCTGCTGCGCGATCCGCGGATCCTGATCGCGCTGGTGGTCGGCATGCTGGCGTGGCTGCCGCTGCTGCTGTGGAACCTGGAAAACGGTGAAGCGGGCCTGCGCTTCCAGCTGCTCGACCGCCACCCGTGGCGCCTGCACGCCGGTGGCCTGGCCTTCATCCCGGTGCAGGCGCTGCTGGCCACGCCGCTGCTGGCGTGGGCGCTGCTGCAGGCGGCATGGCTGACCGGCTGGAGGCGGCGGCCGGCACGCCCGCAGTGGCGGTTCCTGGCGCTGTTCGGCGCGATCGTGCTGGCGGGGCTGTTCGTGCTCGGCTTCTTCGCCGACCGCGAGCGGGTGAGCTTCCACTGGCCGGTGCCCGCCTACCTGGCCCTGCTGCCCGCCGCGGCCATGATGATCGAAGGCTGGCCGGTTGCATGGCGCCGCGCCGCCTGGATCACCGCGGCGCTGGGCCTGCTGGTGGCGCTCGCCGCGTGCCTGGCCATCGCCGCGCCGGACCTGCGGGCGGCCAGCGCGGGCTCCAAGCATTACCCGCGCAACTTCGCCGGCTGGGAACCGCTGGCCGCGGCCGTGCGCGAGGAACTGGCGGCGATGCCCGAGGGAACCCGGGTGCTCGCCGACAATTTCAAGGTCGGTGCCGAACTCGGCTTCGCGCTGGACGATCCGCGCATCGCGGTACTCGACCATCCGCTCAACCACGCGCACGGGCGCGCGCCGCAGCTGCGGCTGTGGGACATCCAGGCCGACGGTCCGGCGGACGCGCCGACGCTGCTGGTGCTGGCGCCGGGCGACCTGCCGTTCAAGTCGCTGCTGCAGCGCTACCACGCATTGTGCGAGGTGCTCGGGCCCCTGCCGCCGGCGTCGCGCACGGTGCTGGTCGACCACGGTGCCCAGCGCTTCCTGCTGGTGCGCCTGCCGCCGCATGGGCAGGGGCCGCTGCCGGCGGGCGCCTGCACGGCGCCGGCGCTGGCCTGGGTCGACGCGCCCGTGCCGGGCCAGCCGGTGCCCCCGCGTTTCGAGGTGCGCGGCTGGGCGTTCAAGCAGGGCGTCGGGCTGTCGCGGGTGGAACTGACCCTCGACGGCGCGGTGGTCGCCGAGGCGCAGTACGGCGAGCCGCTCGATGTGACCGGGGCCTTCCCCGGCGCGGCCGATCCGCATCTCCCGCGTGTCGGTTTCAGGGCCGTCGTCGACCTGCCGGCCAGCCAGGCCGGCGAGCGCTGGCTGGGCCTGCGCCTGCACGGCAGCGACGGCAGCGTCGAGGACTGGCCGCGGCAGCGTGTGCGGATCGTCGCCGGCGGCGGTTAACATGCGCGCCCAGTCGATCCAGGAACGGGGCAGCATGCACACAGCCGGAAAGCAGGCCGCCGCGGGCGGGGTGGAGCCGTTGCGCATCGCGCTGCTGGTGCCATGCCGCAACGAGTCGGCCACGGTGGCCGCGGTGGTCGCGGCCTTCGCCGAAAGCCTGCCGGCCGCCAGCTGCCACGTGTTCGACAACCGCTCCGACGACGACACCGCCGCGCTGGCGCGCGCGGCGGGCGCGCGCGTGCACCCGGTGTCGCTGCGCGGCAAGGGCAACGTCGTCCGCCGCGCGTTCGCCGACGTGGAGGCCGACGTCTACGTGATGGTCGACGGCGACGCCACCTACGATGCGTCCGCCGCGCCGGCGCTGGTCCGCCGGCTGCTCGACGAGGGCCTGGACATGGTCGTCGGTGCGCGCGTGGACCAGGACCCGGCCGCCTATCGCGCCGGCCACCGCTTCGGCAACCGGCTGCTGACCGGCTGCGTGGCGCGGCTGTTCGGCGACAGCTTCGACGACATGCTGTCCGGCTACCGGGTGTTCTCGCGCCGCTACGTGAAGTCGTTCCCGGCGCACGCGGCGGGGTTCGAGATCGAGACCGAGCTGGCGGTCCACGCGCTGCAGCTGCGCATGCCGGTGGCCGAGATGCCGACCGCCTATGGCGCGCGGCCGGAAGGCTCGACCAGCAAGCTCAACACCTACCGCGACGGCGCCCGGATCCTCGCCACGATCGTCCGCCTGTTCAAGGCCGAACGGCCGCTGCTGTTCTTCTCGCTCGGCGCCGCCGCGAGCCTGCTGCTGTCGGTGCTGCTGGCCATCCCGCTGTTCGTCACCTATTTCGAGACCGGGCTGGTGCCGCGCTTTCCCACCGCGATCCTGTGTTCGGCGCTGGTGCTGCTGTCGGCGGTGCTGCTGGCCTGTGGCCTGATCCTGGACACGGTCACCCGCGGACGCGTCGAAGCCAAGCGGCTGGCGTACCTCGCGCTCCCGGCGACCCGCGGCGAGCTGCCGGTGCGCGCCGCCGGGCGCGCGGACGCCGCCGCGGCGGTGTCCGCCGCCGGCGAGCCACGCTGATGCGGTGGCTGCGGGGCGCGCGTGCGCGCAGCCGGCTGGCGCCGGTCCTGCTGCGCCTGGGTCGCACGTTCGGCTTCGGCACGCGGCGCGGCATCGCCCGCGCGACCGTGGCCGTGTCGCTGCTGGGCGGGCTGGTATCGCTGCTGCGCGGCCAGGATGCGAACTGGGACCTGCGCAACTACCACGTCCACAACGCATGGTCGCTGCTGGAAGGGCGGCTGGGCATCGACCTGGCGCCGGCGCAGATGCAGAGCTATTTCGTGCCGGTGCTGGACGTGCCGTACTTCCTGCTGGTACAGCACGCGCCGGCGCCGCTGGCCGGGCTGCTGCTGGGGCTGCTGCACGGGCTGGCGTTCCTGCCGGTGGCCTGGATCGCCTGGCGCGTGCTGGCCGCCGACCCGCGCCGCGACTGGCTCGCGCCGCTGCTCGGACTGGCCGGGCTGGCCAGCGCCGCGTTCCTGTCCGAGCTCGGCAACACGATGGGCGACGCGACCACCGCACCGCTGGTGCTGGGCGCGCTGGCGCTCGCGCTGCCGCGGGCCGACGGGCGCTGGCCGGCCACGCGCATCGCGCTGGCCGGTGCGTTGCTCGGCATGGCGGTCGCCTTCAAGCTGACCAATGCGCTCTATGCGGTGGCGCTCGGCCTGGCGATGCTGGCGCCGCGGCAGTCGTGGGGCGCGCGGCTGCGCGGGGGCGTGGTGCTGGCGACCGTCGCGCTGGGCGTCTTCGCGGTGCTGGCGGGGCCCTGGCTGTACCGGCTGTGGAGCACGTTCGGCAACCCGTTGTTCCCGCAGTTCAACGCCTGGTTCCAGGCGCCGCTGGCGGCTCCGGTGGCGGTGGCCGACACGCGCTGGCTGCCGCAGGGCTGGGGCGAGGCGCTGGTCCGGCCGCTGCTGTTCACCGTCAATCCCTATCTCGTCAGCGAGATCGCGCTGCTGCAGGTGATGTGGGCGCTGCTCTACCTTGCCGGATTGGCCGCGCTGGCCCGCTGGCTCGTGGTCCGGCGCCCGTCGCCGGCCGCCGTGGCCGGCGACGTGTCGGCCACGCGCATGCTGGGCGTGTTCTTCGCGGTGGCGTTCGCGGTCTGGCTGCTGCTGTTCAGCATCCATCGCTACCTGGTCGTGCTCGAGCTGCTCGCGCCGCTGGTGCTGTGGATGCTGCTGAGGTACCTGCTGCCCGTGCGCTTCGCCACGCGCGCAGCCCTGGCGGCGCTCGCGCTCGCCGCGCTGGTGGCGCTGGCCGGCTGGAACGACTGGGGACACGCCGGCTGGGCGCGCAGCGCCTTCCGCGTGCAGGCGCCGCCCGGACCGCCGGTCGGCCTGGTGCTGGTGGTGGGCGCGGAGCCGCAGGCGTGGCGCCTGCCGTATTTGCCGCCGGGTCCGGCCTACGCGTCCGTGGGGTCCAACTTCCCCGAGACCCCCGCGTACGCGGCGAGGGTGTCGGACATGGTGCGCGCCTCGGGCGGCGAAGTCGCGGCGATCCTGCCGGTGGTGATGGACCGGCGCGTCGACGGCATCGCCCGCCGCAACCTGTGGGCAGGGCGCTTGGGCCTGGATGCCGGCGACTGCCCGGTGCTGCGCTGGCTCGCCCGGCGCAGCCGCAGCCTGCAGCTGGTCGAGCCGTCCCAGGCCCCGGACGGGCGTTGCCGCCTGGCGCCGGCCGCCGATCGCGTCCACGCGACCGCGCAGGCGAACGAAGCGGTCGTCGCCGACGCGGTGCCGCTCCTGGCGCGCCATGGGCTGCACCTGGAGCCGTCGTCCTGCATCCAGCTGGACAGCTGGATCGGTGCGCAGTCGCACCCCTATCGCTGGTGCAGGCTGGTGCCCCTCGCCCAAGACCCCGGTCGCTGAGCCCGGATCAGGGCACCGCGTAGCCGGCCTGGCGCAGCAGTCCGGACAGCGCGATCAGCGGCAGGCCGACCAGCGCGGTGGGATCGTGGGTTTCGATCGCCTCGAACAGCGAGATGCCCAGGCCTTCGCACTTGAAGCTGCCGGCGCAGTCGAAGGGGCGTTCGGCATCGACATAGCGCTCGATCTCCGCGGCGGACAGGGCGCGGAAACGCACCCGGGTACTGTCCACCGCCGCCAGTTCGTGGTCGCCACGACGCAGGCAGACGGCGGTATGGAACTGGACCGTGCGCCCGCCCATGGCCGCCAGCTGGGCGAGCGCAGCCTCGCGGCCCCCCGGTTTGCCAAGGATGCGCCCGTCCAGGTCGGCGGCCTGGTCGGAGCCGATCACCCAGGTCCCCGGGTGCCGGCCGGCCACCGCGTCGGCCTTGGCCCGGGCCAGGCGGCGGACCAGCTGGCCCGGACTCTCGCCCCGCAGCGGGGCCTCGTCGGCCCCCGGGGCCGCGCATTCGAACGGGAGCCGCAGGCGTTGCAGCAGCTCGCGGCGGTAGGGGGAGGTCGAGGCGAGGATCAGCATGGCCGGGGGTTCCGCGTGGGGAGGTCCAGTCTGGGCGCGGCGCGGGGGGGCGGGCAACGTGGCCAACGCCATGTGTACGGAGGTGGCCGCCGGGTTTGACAGGGTGCGGTCCGATCCTTAACATTCAGCGGCTTATGTCCGCAGGTGCGTCTGTCGTGCAGCTTCCCGAAACGCTGGATGCCTGGCGCATGGTCGCCGCGAGGCGGCAGTTCGAAGGGACCTTGCCGCTCTCGGCGATGTCCAGGCTCGGTGGCAGTCTTGCCGACAGCGACGGCGAATGCCGCTTCGCGCTGGAGTTCGGCCAGGACACGCTGCAGGTGCCGTTCGTCGAGCTGTCGATCGAGGCGGGCCTGCCGCTGGTGTGCCAGCGCAGCCTGGAGCGGTTCGTGTTCCCGGTGAAGACCGTGCAGCGGCTCGGCCTGATCCGCGACGAAGCCGACGAGGCCGCGTTGCCGCCGGGGTACGAGGCGCTGCTGGTGCCGGAAGACGGCCTGCTGCGGCCGGTCGACCTGGTCGAGGACGAACTCGTCCTGGCCGTGCCGGTGGTGCCGCTCGCGCCGGACAGCGCGCCGGTCGACCGCACCTGGTCGGCGGGCGAAGAGGAATTGAAGGCGGCCAGCCCGTTCGCGGCGCTGGCATCGCTGAAGAAGAAGTAGACGGCCGCGCCGCCGCCGAAGGCGCCCTGGAACGGCACCGGCGGGTGGCTTGCAGGTCCCACAAGAACACGCAATCAACGAGTTTGGAGCAATCCCATGGCTGTGCAGAAATCCCGTGTCACCCCGTCCCGCCGCGGCCAGCGCCGTTCCCACGATGCGCTGACGGCCAAGCAGCTGGCGACCGACCCGACCACGGGCGAGACCCACCTGCGCCACCACGTCACCGCCGACGGCTACTACCGCGGCAAGAAGGTCATCGCGACCAAGACCTCGGTCGTCGACGAAGACTGAGCGTGACCCCCGGCGCGCGCCGGCGGCGCGCGCCGCGTCCGTGGCACTGAACATCCCGGCTCCGCGGAGCCTCCAGCGGGAACGCGCATGAGCGAGCGGATCTATTCGCGTATCGCCGGAACCGGCAGCTACCTGCCGGAGAAGGTGGTGACCAACGACGACCTGGCCAAGGTGGTCGACACCAGCGACGAATGGATCCACTCGCGCACCGGCATCCGCGAACGGCGCGTGGTCGCCGAAGGGCAGACCACCAGCGACCTGGGCTACCAGGCCGCGCTCAAGGCGATCGAGGCGGCCGGCGTTTCGGTCGACGAGATCGACCTGATCGTCGTCGGCACGACCACGCCCGACCTGATCTTCCCCTCGACCGCCTGCCTGATCCAGCAGAAGCTGGGTGCGCGCGGCTGCCCGGCGTTCGATGTCAACGCGGCCTGCTCGGGCTTCGTGTTCGCGCTCAGCGTGGCCGACCAGTTCGTGCGCAGCGGCGCGGCCAGGACCGCGCTGGTGATCGGCGCCGAGACCCTGACCCGGATGGTGGACTGGACCGACCGCACCACCTGCGTGCTGTTCGGCGATGGCGCCGGCGCGGTCATCCTCAAGGCCGACACCGAAACCGGCATCCTCAGCACCCACCTGCATGCCGAAGGCAGCAAGAAGGAACTGCTGTGGAACCCGGTCGGCGTGTCCGCCGGTTTCGACGCGCAGGCGCCCAACGTGGGCGTGCGCATCGTCATGGCCGGCAACGAAGTGTTCAAGCATGCGGTCAAGGCGCTGGATTCGGTGGTCGACGAGACCCTGGAGGCCAATGGCCTGGACAAGCACGACCTGGACTGGCTGATCCCGCACCAGGCCAACCTGCGCATCATCGAAGCAACCGCCAAGCGGCTGGACATGCCGATGGAGCGGGTCATCGTCACCGTCGACCGCCACGGCAACACGTCCGCCGGTTCGGTGCCGCTGGCGCTGGACGAAGCGGTGCGTTCGGGGCGCGTGCAGCGCGGCCAGCTGCTGCTGCTGGAAGCCTTCGGCGGCGGCTTCACCTGGGGTTCCGCGCTGCTGCGGTACTGACCAGGCCCCGCGGCAACCCTGCCGTCCGGCATCGGCGTCATCGAACCAGCAAGGGCCGCGCATCGCGCGGCCCTTCGACGTTGCGGGGGCTTCGAACGAGGTGTCCGTTCCATACGGCGACATACGGGCTGGTACAGACAAACCCGCGGAATCGCCCGTATCATCGCCGCTCTTTCCCGTTGTGCGGCTGCGCGTGACCGATCCGACGCTCGCTTTCGTTTTCCCCGGCCAAGGCTCCCAGTCCGTCGGCATGCTGGCCGAGCTGGCCGAACTGCATCCGCAGGTCCGCGAGGCCTTCGCCGAAGCGTCCGAGGGCGCCGGCGTCGACCTGTGGGCGCTGTCGCAGGGCGGCCCCGACGAGATGCTCAACCGCACCGAGTACACCCAGCCCGCACTGCTCGCCGCCGGCATCGCCGTGTGGCGCGCGTGGCAGGCACAGGGCGGCGCACGGCCGTCGCTGCTGGCCGGGCACAGCCTGGGCGAATACACCGCGCTGGTCGCCGCCAGCGCGCTGTCGCTGAAGGACGGCGCGCACCTGGTGCGCCTGCGCGGCCAGCTGATGCAGGACGCCGCGCCAACGGGCACCGGCGCGATGGCGGCGGTGCTCGGCGCCGAGGATGCGCTCGTGCTGGAAGTCTGCGAAGCGGCATCCGGCAGCCAGGTCGTGGTGCCGGCGAACTACAACTCGCCGGGGCAGATCGTGATCGGCGGCGATGCGGCGGCGGTGGACCGCGCGCTGGCGTTGCTGGTCGAGCGCGGCGTGCGCAAGGCGGTCAAGCTGGCGGTGAGCGTGCCTTCGCACACGCCGCTGATGCGCGAGGCGGCCAACCGCCTGGCCGAGGCGATGGCCGGCCTGGAGTGGCGTGCGCCGTCGCTGCCGGTGGTGCAGAACGTCGACGCGCAGGTGCACGAAGGCGCCGCGGCCATCCGCGACGCGCTGGTCCGCCAGCTGTACCTGCCGGTGCGCTGGACCGACTGCATGCAGGCGGTCGCCGCGCGCGGCGCCACCCGCGTGGCCGAGTGCGGTCCCGGCAAGGTGCTGGCCGGACTGGCCAAGCGCATCGACAAGTCGCTCGACGCGCGCGCCATCGGTGCGGCAGGCGACTTCGAATCCGCGCTGGCCGACTGGCGCTGACCCGCTTCCGACGCGAGCGGCGCCCGGCGCCGCCCGTCATCACGAACGACGAGGCCTGACATGAGTTCCATTCCTTCCGACGCCCGGCCCCTCACCGGTGAGATCGCGCTGGTCACCGGCGCCAGCCGCGGCATCGGCGCGGCGATCGCCGACGAACTGGCCGCGCGCGGCGCGACCGTGATCGGCACGGCGACCAGCGACGGCGGCGCCGAAGCCATCGGCAACCGCCTGGCCGGGAAGGGCGGCCACGGGCGCACGCTCGACGTCACCGACGCCGCCGCGGTGGACGCGCTGATCGAAGCGATCGGCAAGGAATTCGGCGCGGTCTCGATCCTGGTCAACAACGCCGGCATCACCCGCGACAACCTGCTGATGCGGATGAAGGAAGAAGACTGGCAGGCGATCCTGGACACCAACCTGACCAGCGTCTACCGCACCTCGAAGGCGGTGATGCGCGGCATGATGAAGGCGCGCAAGGGCCGCATCGTCAACATCGCCTCGGTGATCGGCGCCACCGGCAACGCCGGCCAGGCCAACTACGCCGCGGCCAAGGCCGGGATCATCGCGTTCTCCAAGTCGCTGGCCAAGGAGATCGGCAGCCGTAACGTCACCGTGAATGTCGTGGCGCCCGGCTTCATCGACACCGACATGACCCGCGACCTGCCCGAGGACGCCAAGAACGCCATGCTCGGCCAGATCGCGCTGGGCCGCCTCGGCGAGCCGTCGGACATCGCCCGCGCGGTGGCCTTCCTGGCCGGCCCCGAGGCGGGCTACATCACCGGCGAGACGCTGCACGTCAACGGTGGCATGTACATGGCCTGAGCCCCCCGGGCCAGAACAAGGATTTCAAAAGCCACGTAAGCTTTTGATCTGGTTGCGGTTGCCGGGCAGTGCCCGCTGCCGCGGCTTTTGACTACACTATCCGCCCTGTGGACAGTGAACCCCGCGTCGACGCGTGTCGGCGCATCGTATCGACAACCACTCCGCCTGGAGCAGCAAACCCATGAGCACCATCGAAGAGCGCGTCAAGAAAATCGTCGTCGAACAGCTCGGCGTCAAGGAAGAGGAAGTGACCAACAGCGCATCGTTCGTCGACGATCTGGGCGCCGACTCGCTCGACACCGTCGAGCTGGTGATGGCCCTCGAGGAAGAGTTCGAGTGCGAGATCCCGGACGAAGAGGCCGAGAAGATCACTTCCGTCCAGCAGGCGATCGACTACATCAAGGCGCACGTCAAGAGCTGACGCACGCCGCGACCGCGGGCCGCGTCAGGCCCGCGGCGCCGCAACACAACCGGGGCCGCTGCGTGCGGCCCCGTGCGCGTCCGGCGCCGTCCGCCGGCGCGACGCAAGACTCTGATCCGCAGAACCACGAGGAGCCGTCCATGAGCCATCGTCGCGTCGTCGTTACCGGCATGGGTGCAGTCACCCCCCTGGGCAACGACCTGGCCAGCACCTGGGACGGCATCGTCAATGGACGATCCGGCATCGGCCCGGTGACCCATTTCGACACCACCGGCTTCACCACCAAGATCGCCGGCGAGATCCGCGACTTCGATCCCACCGCCTTCGTGTCGCCCAAGGACGCGAAGAAGATGGAGCCGTTCATCCACTACGGGCTGGCGGCCTCGTTCATGGCCCTGGACGATTCCGGGCTGGAGATCACCGAGGCCAACGCCGAGCGCGTGGGCTCGATCATCGGCTCGGGCATCGGCGGCATCCTCGGCATCGAGGAGCAGACCGCCAAGTACCTCGAGGGCGGCGCCCGCAAGATCTCGCCGTTCTACGTGCCCAGCACCATCATCAACATGCTCCCGGGCCAGCTGAGCATCATCCGCGGCCTGAAGGGCCCGAACTTCTCGGCGGTGTCGGCCTGCGCCACCTCCAACCATTCCATCGGCACCGCGATGCGGATGATCCAGCACGGCGACGCGGACGTGATGGTGGCCGGCGGCGCCGAGCGTGGCTCGTCCCCGACGTCGATGGGCGGCTTCTGCTCGATGAAGGCGATGTCCACCCGCAACGACGAGCCCGCGCGCGCGTCGCGCCCGTGGGACGCCGAGCGCGACGGCTTCGTCCTCGGCGACGGCGCCGGCATCCTGGTGCTGGAGGAGTACGAGCACGCCAAGGCGCGCGGCGCGCGCATCTACGCAGAGCTCGTCGGCTTCGGCGCCAGCGCCGACGCCAACCACATGACCGCGCCCAGCGAGGACGGCGACGGCGCGGCGCGCTGCATGCTGGCCGCGCTGCGCGACGCGAAGATCGATCCGGCGCAGGTCGGCTACCTCAACGCGCATGGCACCTCCACCCCGCTGGGCGACCTGGCCGAGACCCTGGCGATGAAGCGCGCCTTCGGCGAGCACGCGTACAAGCTGATGGTCAGCTCGACCAAGTCGATGACCGGCCACCTGCTCGGCGCGGCCGGCGGCATCGAGGCGATCTTCTCGGTACTGGCCATCCACGACGGGGTGGTGCCGCCGACGATCAACCTGGAGAACCCGGGCGAGGGCTGCGACCTGGACTACGTGCCGAACGTGGCGCGCCAGGCGAAGTTCGACGTGGCCGTGTCCAACGGCTTCGGCTTCGGCGGCACCAACGGCACCCTGGTGTTCCGCCGGATCTGACCGGCGGACTGCGCACGCCATCGCGGGCATGGCGTCGCGCCCGCCCGCGGCGCTCCGCTGGCCGGGGTTCCCGCATCCTCTACGCCGGCAGGACCTGATGCTGCGTTTCCATCCGCTTCCTTCCGATACCGACCTGCTGGCGCTGCACCGGCAGGCGCCCTCGCGTTACCCGCTGCTGCTGGAGTCGGTGGCCTCCGGTACCGCCCAGGGGCGCTGGGACCTGCTGCTGGCGACCGATGGCAGCGGCCTGCAGCTCGATCCCGACGGAACGACGCGTGACCTGGGCGGCCAGGTCCAGGCCGGCGACTTCCTCGCGGTGCTCGACGCGCACTGGCGACGCGACCAGGTCGCGGCCGAGGAGCCGCGCTGGCCGTTCCACGGCGGCTGGGCGCTGCTCCTGGACTACGAACTGGCGGCCCAGGTCGAACCCGTGCTGCAACTGCCGCGACGGGACGGCGCCGGGCGCCCGGTGGCGCTGGCGCTGCGTTGCCCCGCGGCCGTGCTGCGCGATCGCGCCAGCGGCGAGTGCATGGCGGTGGTGGAGGAGGCGCATGCCGCGCTCATGGACCTGCTGGTCGCCGACGTCGAAGGCGCCGTGCGGCAGCAACCGCCCGATCCGTGGCAACCGCCGGCCTCGATCGTCGAGGACGACCCGCAGCGCTTCCTCGAGGGGGTCGGCCGTATCCTCGACCACCTGCGCGCCGGCGACGTATTCCAGGTCAACCTGTCGCGCGCCTGGCGCGCCCGTTTCGAGGCGCCGCTGGATCCGGCGGCGTTCTACCAGCGCCTGCGCCTGGCCAATCCCGCCCCGTTCGCCGGGCTTTTCGCCGGTCCCGGCTGGGCGGTGGCGAGTTCCTCCCCCGAGCGCCTGGTGTCCGTGCGCGGCCGGGTGGTGGAAACGCGGCCGATCGCCGGGACCCGCCCGCGCTTCGAGGGCGACGACGACGCGGCCCGGATCCGCGAACTGGTCGGCCACCCGAAGGAACGCGCCGAACACGTGATGCTGATCGACCTGGAGCGCAACGACCTGGGGCGCGTGTGCGAGCCGGGCAGCGTCCAGGTCGACGAGCTGATGACGGTGGAAAGCTATGCGCACGTCCACCACATCGTCAGCAACGTGCGCGGCATCCTGCGCGAGGACGCCACGCCGGGGCAGGTGATCGCCGCGGTCTACCCGGGCGGCACCATCACCGGCTGCCCGAAGGTGCGCTGCATGCAGATCATCGCCGCGCTGGAGGCCACCCCGCGCGGCGCCTATACCGGCGCGATCGGCTGGCTGGACCGCAACGGCGACCTGGACCTGAACATCCTCATCCGCAGCGCCGAACTGCAGGGACACGAAGCGGTGTTCCGCACCGGCGCGGGGATCGTCGCCGATTCGGTGCCGGAGCGCGAGCTCGAGGAAACCCGGGCCAAGGCGCGGGGGCTCCTGCGCGCGCTGGAGCCCTAGGCATGCGCGCGGGAAGACGGCGGCGGTTGCCGCCTGGCGCGGTATGCTGGCCGGATCGTGATCGACGAGGTGGACGTGGCCGGCGGACGTAGGAGCGCACTGCGCTGGGGACTGGGGGTTTCGTGCGTGCTGCTGCTGGTCGCGGCCGCGCTGGCGGGGTGGGGCTGGCTGCATTTCCAGCGTTTCGCCGATGCGCCGGCCGCCAGCGGCGATGCCGGCGCCAGCGTGCGGATCGAGCGCGGCGACGGCTTCGCCACCGTCCTGGGCCGCTTGCGCGAGGCCGGCGTCGATGCCGGCCATGACCTCGAATGGCGGCTGCTGGCGCGGCGGATGGATGCGGCCGGCCGGCTCAAGGTCGGCGAGTACGCCCTGGAGCCGGGCCTGACGCCGCGCGAGCTGCTGCAGCGCATGCGCGATGGCCGCGTGGTCCAGTACCGCGTCACCCTGGTCGAGGGCTGGAATTTCCGCCAGCTGCGCGCTGCGCTCGCAGCGGCCGAACCGCTCGGGCACGAGACCCGCGGCATGGACGACGCGGCGGTCATGGCCGCGCTCGGCCGGCCCGGCCAGCATCCGGAAGGGCGCTTCCTGCCCGAGACCTACCTGTACCAGCGCGGCGACACCGACCTGGACGTGCTCGGCCGCGCGCACGCGGCGATGGAACAGGCGCTCGCCGAAGCCTGGGCCGGCCGGGCGCAGGACGTGCCGCTGAAGTCGCCCGACGAGGCGCTGGTGCTGGCATCGATCGTGGAGAAGGAAACCGGACAGGCGCGCGAGCGCCCGCAGATCGCCGGCGTGTTCGCCCGGCGCCTGCAGAAGGGCATGCTGCTGCAGACCGACCCGACCGTGATCTACGGCATGGGCAGCGGCTACGACGGCAACATCCGCAAGCGCGACCTGACCACCGACACGCCTTACAACACCTACACCCGCCCCGGCCTGCCGCCCACGCCGATCGCGATGCCCGGCCGCGCCGCATTGCAGGCGGCGGTGAACCCCGCGCCGGGCGACGCGCTCTATTTCGTCTCGCGCAACGACGGCAGCCACATCTTCTCGGCCACCTACGCAGAGCACAGCGCCGCGGTGGACTGCTACCAGCGGCGCCGCTGCCCGGCCGGCTCCACCGCGGGCGAAGCGCAGGACGGAGCGCGCCAGCGATGAGCGGAGGCGTCCTCTCGCACCCGCGGTTCATCAGCCTGGAAGGCGGCGAGGGCGCCGGCAAGAGCACGGCGATCGCCGCCTTGCGCGACGCGCTGCTGCAGCGCGGGCACGAGGTGGTGCTGACCCGCGAGCCCGGTGGCACGCCGCTGGCCGAACGGATCCGCGCGCTGATGCTGGACAACCGCGACTCGCTGCGCGGCGACGGCGGCGAAGACGAGCCGCTGTCGGCCGAGGCCGAACTGCTGCTGGTGTTCGCCGCGCGCGCCCAGCACGTGCGCCAGGTGATCCGCCCCGCGCTGCAGCGCGGGGCGTTCGTGGTCAGCGACCGCTTCACCGATTCGAGCTACGCCTACCAAGGCGACGGCCGCGGCCTGGACCCGGCCTGGATCGCCGACCTCGAACGGCGTGCGGTCGGGCTGCGGCCAGGCCTGACCCTGCTGCTCGACCTGGACGTGCGCGAGGGCCGTGCCCGCACCGCCGGCCGCGACCTGTGGCCGGACCGCATCGAAAGCGAACAGGACGATTTCTTCGAACGCGTGCGCGCCGGTTTCCGCCGCCGCGCCGCGGCCGAACCCGGCCGTTTCCGCGTGGTCGACGCGTCGCGCGCGCCGGGCGAGGTGGGCCACGCCGTCGCCGTGGCGGTCGCGCGCTGGCTGGAGGAACAGGCGTGAGCGAATCGCTGGCGCCGTGGCAGCAGCGCGTCCACGACCAGGCGATGGCCACCCTGTCCGCCGGTCGGCTCGGCCACGCGCTGCTGTTCGATGGCCCGGCCGTCCTCGGCAAGCGCGCGGTGGCCGAGCGCCTGGCGGCGTACGTGCTGTCCGGTGGCGAACCGGCCGCCGAGGCGCGCAATCGTCCGCTGATCGCCGCAGGCACGCACCCGGACCTGCACGTGGTGTCATTCGTACCGAACAAGGAAGGCACCCGCCTGCGCACCGAGATCGTGATCGAGCAGATCCGCGAGCTGGGGCAGCAGCTCGCGCTCACCCCGCAGTACGGGCGGGCGCAGGTGGCGATCATCGATCCGGCCGATGCGCTCAACACCTCCGCCTGCAATGCGCTGCTCAAGACCCTCGAGGAACCCGCGCCAGGCCGTTACCTGTGGCTGGTGAGCGCCCGGCCGGGGCGCCTGCCCGCCACCATCCGCAGCCGCTGCCAGCGGCTGGAATTCCGCCTCCCGCCCCGCGACGAGGCGGCCGCCTGGCTGCACGCGCGGGGGCACGCGGTGCCGGCGGCCGCGGAAGCACTGGACGCCGCCCGGGGGCATCCCGGCCTGGCGGACGAATGGTTGCGGGGCGACGGGCTCGCCCTGCGGCGGGAAGTGGCGACCGACATGGCCGCGATGGAAGCCGGCCGGCTGGAGCCGCTCGAGGCGGCGACCCGCTGGACCGCGGACGACCATGCCGCCGAACGGCTGCGCCACGCCGCCGAACACGCGCTCGGCCTGGGCCGCGCGCAGGCGGCCGGGACCGGCTTGACCGATCCGGACCGATTGCACAAGCTGGGGGCCTGGTTCGATGCCGCCAACCGTGCCCGCGAACTGCTGCGCAGCACGGTGCGCGCCGACCTGGTGATGGCAGATCTGCTGCTGGCCTGGCGCGACGCGTCGCGTCCGCAGGCCGGCAAAGGGGACAACCGATGAGTGCTGCAAGCGGGCGCCAGGGCATCCTGTCGCTGGCGGTCAAGGACAAGGCCGCGCTGTACAACGCCTACATGCCGTACGTGCGGCATGGGGGCATTTTCGTGCCCACGCCCAAGCGCTACTTCCTCGGCGACGAGGTGTTCCTGCTGCTGACCCTGCCCGATTCCAGCGACCGCCTGCCGATCGCCGGCAAGGTGGTCTGGGTGACGCCTGCCGGCGCCCAGGGCAACCGCACCGCCGGCATCGGCGTGCAGTTCCCGGAAGGGGCGGAGGGCGAGGCGGTGAAGAACCGGATCGAAACCCAGCTGGCCGGCACCCTCAACGCGGACAAGCCGACCCAGACCATGTGACCGGCCCCGCGCGCGGGGCGCGCGGCGCCTGGAGGGATGCGATGCGGCTTGCCCGGCTCCTGCCTGCCACGGTCCTGCTGGCCTTCGGTGCCGGCCCGATACCGGCTTCCGCCGTCGATGCCCCCGCCCGGGTGCGCCTGGAAAGCCCGAAGCTCGCGCTCGAGGTTTCCCCGCGGCTCGGCGGGCGCGTGCTGCATTTCTCGGTGCCCGGGGCGCCCAACCTGCTGCGCACCGGCGAGGCGGTCGCCTCGCAGCCGGACCCGCGGGTGGACCCGGCCGGCCCGAACATTCCCTACCTCGGCCACGAGATGTGGGTCGGTCCGCAGGCGGCGTGGTGGACCGACCAGCGCCTCAATCCGGCCCGGCGCGACGCGGCGGCACAATGGCCACCCGATCCGTGGCTGGCGCATGCCCCGGCGCAGGTGCGGGTGCATGAAGCCGACCGGCTGGTGCTCGAGGGCGCAGCCAGCCCGGTCAGCGGCGTGCAGCTGACCCAGTCGTTCTCGATCGCGCCGGAGCGGCCGGATACGGTCGAACTGGCGGTCGAGATGCGCAACATCCGCAAGCAGCCGGTGGCGCGCGACATCTGGTTCAACACCCGGGTGCACCCGGAGACGCGGGTGTTCGTGCCGGTCGCCGCGGACGGCAGCGGCGTGCGCGTGCGCTCGGATACCGGCGAGGGCTTTGACGGACTTGTGAGCAGCACGGCCGACGGCCTGTTCTCGCTCGAGCCGCTGCCGCCCGCTCCCGGACTGCAGGGTCGCCGCGGCAAGGTCTTCATCCAGCCGCGGGCGGGCTGGATCGCCGGTTTCAATGCCGGCCAGGCGTTCCTGGTCCACTTCGAGCTGCAGCCGCTGGACCGCATCCACCCCGACCAGGGCCAGGTCGAGCTCTACCTGGCCTGGACGCCCGGCCAGCGCGATACCGGGGTGATGGAGCTGGAGGTGCATGCGCCGTTCGCCACGCTCGCCCCCGGCGAGACCACGAGCGCGCGCGAATGGTGGACGGTGCGCCGTTACGACGGCCCGGACCGTCGCGACGCGCAGGTGGCCTTCCTGCAGCGGATGCTGGCCGAGGCCGGAGTCGAATAGGCTCCGCGCCAGGTCGGACGCCGCGCCTACTCCGGGGGCTGCCGCAACAGCGGATTGTCCCAGCCGGGGCGCGGTGCGAAGCGGTCGCCGTGCCGCGCCTGCAACGCCTTGAGCCGCTCGAGCAGGGCGTCGGCGCCGGTGGCGCGGATGTGCTGGATGGGGCCGCCGCGGAACGGGGCGAAGCCGGTGCCGAAGATCACGCCCGCGTCGAGCAGGTCGGCATCGGCCACCACGCCGTCGTGCAGGCAGGCGACCGCTTCGTTGAGCAGCGGCAGGACCAGCCGGTCCTCCAGGTCGGACGGCGCCTGGTAGCCGCCCGGCGCTTCGGGCTTGACCGGCTTGCCCTGTTCCCACTTGTAGATGCCTTGGCCGTCCTTCTTGCCGCGCCTGCCCGGTTCCACCGTGGCGAGCGTCGACGGCACCTGCAGGCCGAGGAACGGCGACAGCTCCGCGCCCACGCCTTGCGCCACGTCGAGGCCGACCGTGTCGATCAGCTCGATCGGGCCCATCGGCATGCCGAACTTCACCGCGGCCTTGTCGATGACCACGCCGGGGATGCCCTCGGCATAGGCGGTGGCCGCCTCGAGCATGTACGGGAACAGCACGCGGTTGACCAGGAACCCCGGGGTGCCGGCGACCGGCACCGGGAACTTGTCCAGCGCCTTGCAGAACGCGGCCAGCCGCGCGACCACGGCCGGGTCGAGCCGGTCGTGCTGGACGATCTCCACCAGCGGCATCAGCGCCACCGGGTTGAAGTAGTGCAGGCCGGCGAAGTGCGCCGGGCGGGCGATGTGCTCGCGCAGCTCGTCCAGCGGAATCGAGGACGTGTTGGTGGTGAGCAGCGCATCGTCCTTCATCCGCGGCTCGAGCGCGTGGTACAGGTCGCGCTTGGCCTCGGGGTTCTCGATGATGGCCTCGATGACCAGGTCGGCCTCGGGCACGCCGGCACCGGCCAGGTCGCCCTTCAGCCGCGCGGCGACCGCCGGCCGCTTGCCTTCGTCCTTCACCTTCTTCGCGACCAGCTCCTGCGCGCGGGCGAGGGCGCCGTCGATGAAGCGCTGCTCGCGGTCCTGCAGGGTCACCTCGAAGCCCTTGTAGGCCGACCAGGCGGCGATGTCGCCGCCCATCACGCCGGCGCCGACCACGTGCACGTGGCGGATGCCATGGTCTTTGCCGCCGAGGCCCTTGAGCCGCTCGGTGAGGAAGAAGATGCGGATCAGGTTGCGCGCGGTCGGGGTGCCGGCCAGCTTGACCACCGCGCGGCGCTCGGCGTCCAGGCGCGCCTGGATGCCGCTGCCGCCGGCGCGTTCCCACGCCCCGATCAGGGCATACGGCGCGGGGTAGTGGTCCTTCTTCGCCTTGCGCGCGACCTGCTTGGCCATCTGCGGCGCGAGGATCTTCCGCGCCGGCCAGGTGTTGGTGACCCAGCCGGTGAAGCGCTGCTTGAACGGACGCTGCGTGCCCTTCAGCGCCAGCGCCGCGGCGGCATCCTCCAGCAGCGCCGGTTCGACGACCTTGTCGACCAGTCCCATGCCGCGTGCGGCCGAGGCGGACAGCGTGCGGCCGGTCAGCATCAGGTCCATCGCCGCCGGCGCGCCGACCAGCCGCGGCAGGCGGGCGCTGCCGCCCCAGCCCGGGAAGATGCCGAGCTTGGTCTCCGGCAGGCCGATCCGGGTGGACGGATCGGCCGAGGCCACGCGGTAGTCGCAGGCCAGCGACAGTTCGGTGCCGCCGCCCATGCAGAAGCCATGGATCGCGGCCACGGTCGGGCAGGGCAGTTCGGCGACCTTCTGGAACACCGCCTGGCCACGGCGGATCGCGTCGTTGACCGTGCCCTTGCGGTCGAAGTCCTGGAACTCCTTCAGGTCGGCGCCGGCGATGAAGCCGGACGCCTTGGCCGAGCGGAACACCACCCCCCTGGGCGGGTCGATCGCCAGCCGTTCGACGATGTCGCCCAGTTCGATCAGCACGTCCTGCGAGAGCGCGTTGACCGGCGCTCCCTGGCGGTCCAGCGCCAGCACGACGACGCCGTCATCGCGCTGTGCGGCTTGCCAGTGGCTGAATCGCAGTCCGTCGAAGCCTGGGAGCATGGCCTGACCATCCGGTTGTGTATGGAGGAGCCGCTATCATCCCGAGGTTGTTTCCGTGGCGTCAAATCCCGATCCAGTGGATCGGACCGGTCGCGGATGGCGGCGAGCCCGACCATACTGGCCGCGCGGTTAAGGTCCTGCATGACGATCGCGGCACGGCGCCGCAGGCGGGCCGGGCCTGGAAACACCCGCGCGCGGCCCCCGGGCAGCGGCTTCCGCCAGGCCGCTGAACTTTTTCCGGCAACGGCGGTCACAAGGCCCGGAACGTCGGGCTGACCAGGAGTGTGGCCCGGCATGGCCGAAGGAACGCCAAAGGATCCGACCCAGGAGCTGGACCTCGAGCTGGTCCGCCGCGTGCAGCGTGGCGACAGCGCGGCATTCGACCTGCTGGTGCGCAAGTACCAGCACCGGATCACCGGGCTGATCGGACGCTACGTGCCGGACTGGAGCGAATGCCAGGACGTGGCCCAGGAAACCTTCATGCGCGCCTACCGCGCGCTGGGGAATTTCCGCGGCGACGCCCAGTTCTATACCTGGTTGCACCGCATCGCCGTGAATACCGCCAAGAACCACCTGGTCGCCCACAACCGCCGTCCGCCCACGGACGACATCGACGCCAGCGACGCCGAGCAGTACGACGCCGGCGCGCGCCTGCGCGATACCGACACGCCCGAGCGCGAAGCGATGCGCGAGGAGCTGGAGCGGACCGTGATGAAGGCGGTGGATGCGTTGCCTGAGGAACTGCGGACCGCCATCACCCTGCGCGAGGTGGACGGCCTGAGCTACGAGGAGATCGCGCAGAAGATGGCCAGCCCGATCGGCACGGTGCGTTCGCGCATCTTCCGGGCGCGCGAGGCCATCGATGCCGAACTGCGGCCCCTGCTCGACATCCAGAGCGCCACCCGCGAACGAAACCGTCCATGACCCACGACCCACGCATCCAGCCCGGCGACGCCACCGTCGACAAACTCGAACTCCACGCGCGGCAGCAGCTGTCCGCCCTGGTCGACGGCGAGCTCTCGCCCGACGAGGCGCGCTTCCTGCTGCGCCGCCTGCAGCACGACACCGAGCTGTCAGGCCGCTACGAACGCTGGCACCTGGCCGGCGACATACTCCGGGGCCAGGTGCGGCGCGCGGCCGCACCCGGTTTCGCCGAGCGCGTGGCCACCGCGGTCGCCGGCGAACCGGCGGCCGAGGGACGTCCCGCCGCAGTGGCGGGCGCCGGTCGCCGCCGCGGTCTCGCGCGCTGGGGCGGCGGCGCGGCACTGGCCGCCTCCGTCGCCGCCGTGGCGATGATGGTGACCGGCCGCGAAGAACTTCCGCAGCCGGCGCCGCCGCTGGTCGCGATGCAGACCCTGCCGTCCACCGAGGCGCGGCTGGCCGCGCCGCCTGCGCAGGCCGCATCGTCGGCCGCTTCGCGCGAGGCGGCCATCGCCCAGGCGCCGCGCACGGCGGTCGCCGCAAGCCGTCGCACGGCCGTGGTCGCGGACGCCACCCCGGCCGCGCAACCCGGACCGGCGGCGCCCGCGCTGCCGCTGGTCGCCGATGCCGGGGCCGGTGTGCTGCGGCCGACCGATCCGTTCGCGTCCTCGGCGCCGCTGCAGGCGCGGCCGTGGCCGCGCGCCGCACTCTCGCAGCCGGCTTCGAGTTCGTTCACCGCGAGCTTCGGCCAGCAGGCGGCACCGCGCCCGTTCTATCCGTTCGAGCCCGGCCCGCAGCTCGCGGTACCCGCGGCCGCGGACGAGGCAGGCGACCTGCCGGCTCCGCCGCCGGAGGACGACGCGCGTTGACCGGCAAGGGCGTCGCGCGCGCCGGCAGTTCCCCCGATCCCGATAGCTCCGTGTCCACGGCCGCCCGGTCGTGGCCGCTCCTCCCCCTGATCCCGAAGGCATGATCCCGATGAATTCCCGCGTCCGTCCCAGCCTGCTTGCCGCACTGGTCCTCACCGTCCCGCTGATGGCCTGCGCGCGTGCGCCCGAGGGCGCGGCGACCGCCTCCCAGGCCGCCGCGCCGGCCGCGGCCGTGTCCGCCCCGCAGGCGCCTTCCGCTCCGCTCGTCACGGGCCTGCCGGATTTCACCCGGCTGGTCGAACAGGTGGGCCCGGCGGTGGTGAACATCGAGGCGCGGATCCCGGCGCGTACCGCCGGCCGCGGCGGCATGCCCGGCAACGACGAGATGCCGGAAATCTTCCGCCGCTTTTTCGGACCGGACTTTCCCGGAGCGCCGGGCCAGCCCGGTCGCCCCGGCCCCGACGCGCCGTCGGGCCGCTCGGTCGGCTCGGGCTTCATCATTTCCAGCGACGGCTATGTCCTGACCAACCACCACGTGGTCGACGGCGCGGACAGCGTCACCGTGCGCCTGTCCGACCGCCGCGAGTTCACCGCCAAGGTCGTCGGCAGCGACGAAACCTACGACGTCGCCCTGTTGAAGGTCGATGGCAAGGGGCTGCCGGTCCTGCGCCAGGGCCAGTCGGGCTCGATCAAGCCGGGCCAGTGGGTCGTGGCCATCGGCTCGCCGCTGGGCCTGGACCAGTCGGTCACCGCCGGCATCGTCAGCGCGGTCGGCCGCACCGGCGGTCCCGGCCAGCAGTACGTGCCGTTCATCCAGACCGACGTGGCGATCAACCGCGGCAACTCCGGTGGCCCGCTGCTCAACACCTCCGGCGAGGTGGTCGGCATCAACTCGCAGATCCTGAGCAACTCCGGCGGCTACATGGGCGTGAGCTTCGCCATCCCGATGGACCTGGCGATGGGCGCGGTCGAGCAGATCAAGAAGAGCGGCCGGGTCAGCCGCGGCATGCTCGGCGTGCAGATCCAGGGCCTGGATGCGACCCGCGCGCGGGCGATGGGCCTGGACACCAATGACGGCGCGCTGGTCAACAGCGTCGAGCCGGGCAGCGCGGCGGAGAAGGGCGGTATCGAGATCGGCGACGTGATCGTCTCGGTCAACGGCCGCAACGTGGCCACCAGCGCCGACCTGCCGCCGATGGTGGGCATGCTGGCGCCGGGTTCGAAGGCCAAGATCGGCGTGATCCGGGACGGCAAGCCGCGCGAGCTCAGCGTGACCCTGGGCGAACTGCCGAGCGATGCGCAGCGCGCTTCGGCCGGCCCCGACGACGCCGGCGCGGGCCCGGCCGCCGCTTCGGCGGTCGACGAACTCGGCCTGCGGGTCGCGGAGCTGGATGCCGGCTCGCGCCGGCAGCTCGGCCTGGGCGCGGGCGAGGGCGTGCGCATCACCGGCGTGGACGGTACCGAGGCCCGCGAAGCCGGGCTGCAGCCCGGCATGGTGATCCTGCGCGTCGGCCGCACCCCCGTGGGCAGCGTGGCCGCCCTGGAGCGCCAGCTCGGTGGCGTCGGCCCCGGCGATGCGGTGATGCTGCTGGTCCGCGATCCCGCCGGCCGCACCAGCTTCGTGGCCCTGACCGTGGGTTCCGGCGACTGACGATCGAGGCGCCGGCGGCCCCCGCGGGCCGCCGGCGTCCCCGGCACCAGGGCCCGCGGCCGGGGGCGGGGCGGGAACCCCGCCCGGCGTGCGATAATCCGCCGTTGTCCGACGACGGCCGAGACCGCCGCCCCCACATGTCATCCGATTCGATGCGGTTCATCCGCAACTTCTCCATCATCGCCCACGTCGACCACGGCAAGTCGACCCTCGCCGACCGCATCATCCAGCTGTGCGGCGGCCTGGAGGCGCGCGAGATGGAGGCCCAGGTGCTCGACTCCAACCCGATCGAGCGCGAGCGCGGCATCACCATCAAGGCCCAGTCGGTCTCGCTGCCGTACAAGGCGCAGGACGGCCACACCTATTTCCTGAACTTCATCGACACCCCCGGCCACGTCGACTTCTCCTACGAGGTCAGCCGTTCGCTGGCCGCGTGCGAGGGTGCGCTGCTGGTGGTCGACGCCGCCCAGGGCGTGGAGGCGCAGTCGGTCGCCAACTGCTACACCGCGGTGGAGCAGGGCCTGGAAGTGGTGCCGGTGCTGAACAAGATCGACCTGCCCACCGCCGACATCGACCGGGCCAAGGCCGAGATCGAGGCGGTGATCGGCATCGACGCCGACGACGCGGTCGCGGTCAGCGCCAAGACCGGCCTGAACGTGGAGCAGGTGCTGGAGGCGATCGTGCACCGCATCCCGCCGCCGGTCCCGCGCGACACCGACAAGCTGCAGGCGCTGATCATCGATTCCTGGTTCGACAACTACCTGGGCGTGGTCTCGCTGGTGCGGGTCATGCAGGGCGAGATCAAGCCGAAGAGCAAGATCCTGGTGATGTCCACCGGGCGCGCCCACGACGTCGACAAGGTCGGCGTGTTCACCCCCAAGCGCAAGGAACTGCCCGCGCTGCGCGCCGGCGAGGTGGGCTGGATCACGGCTTCGATCAAGGACGTGCACGGCGCCCCGGTCGGCGACACCCTGACCCTGGCCGGCGACCCGGCGCCCAAGCCCTTGCCCGGCTTCCAGGAGATGCAGCCGCGCGTGTTCGCCGGCCTGTTCCCGACCAACGCCGAGGACTACCCGGCCCTGCGCGAGGCGCTGGAGAAGCTGCGCCTGAACGACGCGGCGCTGCGCTTCGAGCCGGAAAGCTCCGAGGCGATGGGCTTCGGCTTCCGTTGCGGCTTCCTGGGCATGCTGCACATGGAGATCGTGCAGGAGCGGCTGGAGCGCGAGTACGACCTGGACCTGATCACCACCGCGCCGACGGTCGTGTACGAGGTCCTCAGGACCGACGGCACGGTGGTCTCGCTGGACAACCCGGCCAAGCTGCCGCAGTCCAACCTGGTCGAGGAGGTGCGCGAGCCGATCATCCGCGCCAACATCCTCACCCCCGAGGCGTACATCGGCAACATCATCAAGCTGTGCGAGGACAAGCGCGGCGTGCAGATCGGCATCACCTACATGGCCAGCCAGGTGCAGATCAGCTACGAGCTGCCGATGGCCGAGGTGGTGCTGGACTTCTTCGACAAGCTCAAGTCGGTCAGCCGCGGCTACGCCTCGCTGGACTACCACTTCCTGCGCTTCGACGCCGGCCCGTTCGTGCGCCTGGACACGCTGATCAACGGCGACCGGGTAGACGCGCTCTCGCTGATCGTGCACCGCAGCCACGCCGACCGGCGCGGCCGCGAACTGTGCGAGAAGATGAAGGAGCTGATCCCGCGCCAGATGTTCGACGTCGCGATCCAGGCGGCGGTCGGCTCGCAGATCATCGCCCGCTCCACGGTCAAGGCGATGCGCAAGAACGTGCTGGCCAAGTGTTACGGCGGCGACATCACCCGCAAGAAGAAGCTGCTGGAGAAGCAGAAGGAAGGCAAGAAGCGGATGAAGCAGGTCGGCCGCGTCGAGATCCCGCAGGAGGCCTTCCTCGCCGTGCTGCAGGTGGACAGCAAGTAAGGGCGGCCGCGGCTGCCGCGTTCCGATCCCGTTCCCAGATGCGTTCCCCGCCAAGGATTACGAATGAAATGGTTTGAGCTCGGACTGGTCGTGCTGACCTTCGCCACCGGCCTGATCTGGCTGGTCGACCGGCTGTTCTTCGCCAAGCGCCGCGCCGCCGCCGGCGGCCTGCTGGACGAGGAGCCGGTGGTCGTCGACTACTCGCGCGCGTTCTTCCCGGTGCTGGCGCTGGTGCTGGTGCTGCGCAGCTTCGTCGCCGAGCCCTACAAGATCCCGTCCAGCTCGATGATGCCGAACCTGCTGATCGGCGACTTCATCCTGGTCAACAAGTTCGCCTACGGCCTGCGCCTGCCGGTGAACAACCACAAGTTCGTGTCGATCGGCGAGCCCGAGCGCGGCGACGTGGTGGTGTTCAAGCCGCCGCACGCGCCGGACCAGAACTGGATCAAGCGGGTGATCGGCCTGCCGGGCGACCGCATCGGCTTCCATGGCGACACGCTGTACATCAACGGCGAAGCGGTGCAGTACGAGAAGCTCGGCGACTTCGTCGGCCAGGGCCGCGGCGCGGAGATGACCGGGGCCAGCCTGCTGCTGGAGAAGCTTCCCGGGCGCGAGCACCAGGTGCTGGAGTGGCTGGACCGGGCCAACCCGGCCGGCCAGGGCGAATGGACGGTGCCGGCGGGGCAGTATTTCGTAATGGGCGACAATCGTGATAATAGCGAGGACAGCCGGTTCTGGACCCAGACGCACTTCCTGCCGGAGGAGAACCTCCGGGGCAAGGCGTTCCTGATCTGGCTGAACTGCGAGGGGTGGTTCTGCAAGGGGAGTTTCGATCCGTCGCGGATCGGGACATCGATCAAGTAGCGTGCCGGCGCGTCGGGTGCACCTGCCGGTGGCGCACGTCATAGGGGGTTGGGAATGAAGCGCAAGCAAAGCGGTCTGAGCCTGGTGGCGTTCCTGGTCGTGCTGGCCGTCGTCGGCTTCGCCGCCTACATCGGCATGAAGCTGTTCCCGATGTACCAGGAGTACTACTCCGTCCGCACGGCGATGAAGGGGCTGGCGAACGAGCCGGGCGTGGGCGACATGGATCCGCGGAGGATCCAGGACCTGTTCTTCCGGCGGCTGGACATGAGCTATTCCGACAACGTCAAGCCGCAGAACGTCAAGTTCGAGCGCACCGACGGCGGCTGGGACATGCGCGTCCAGTACGAGGTGCGTCGCCCGCTGGTCGGCAACCTGGACGTGGTCGGCCACTTCGACAGCACCCAGAACCTCTCCAGGCGTGGTGGCGGGCAGTGACCGCAGCGTGTTGCGCGACCGGATCGGCCACCCGTTCGCCGATCCGGCGCTGCTTGCGCAGGCGCTGACCCACCGCAGCGCCGGCACGCCGCACAACGAGCGCCTGGAGTTCCTCGGCGACGGCGTGGTGAACCTGCTGGCGGCCGAGGCCCTCTACCAGCGCTGGCCGACCGCCGACGAGGGCGTGTTGACCCGGGCGCGCGCCGAACTGGTCCGCGAAGCCTCGCTGGCCACCATCGCCCGCCACCTGGAGCTGGGCGACCGCCTGACCCTGGGGCCGGGCGAACTGAAGTCGGGCGGGTTCCGCCGCGATTCGATCCTGGCCGACGCGCTCGAAGCGGTGGTCGCGGCGATCTACCTGGACGCCGGCTACGAGGCCTGCCGGCGCGTGGTCCTGCCCTGGTTCGAGCAGGCGCTGGCGGCCCTGCCGGTCGGCAAGCCGGAGAAGGACGCCAAGACCCGCCTGCAGGAATGGCTGCAGGCGCGGCAGCGTCCCCTGCCGGCCTATGAACTGGTGTCCGAGAGCGGCGAGGAGCACGCCAAGGTCTTCCTTTCCCGGTGTACCCTGAGCGAACCGCCGGTCAGTGCCGACGGGCAGGGCACCTCCCGCCGGCTGGCCGAACAGGCCGCCGCGGCCGCAGTGCTGGAACGGCTGGAGCCTTCGCCCCGGCATCCATGAGCGTCGTCGAGTGAACTCCGAAAACAACCAAGACTCCCACCGCTGCGGCAGCGTCGCGGTGATCGGCCGGCCGAACGTCGGCAAGTCCACCCTGGTCAACGCGCTGGTCGGCGCCAAGGTCAGCATCGTCTCCAACCGCCCGCAGACCACCCGCCACCGGCTGCTGGGCATCGCCACCGTCGAGGGCGGCCAGCTGCTGCTGGTCGACACGCCCGGGCTGCATCGCGGCGAAGGCCGGTTCAAGGCCTCGGCGATGAGCCGGGTGATGAACCGCACCGCGCGCGGCGCGGTCGAGGACGTCGACGCGGCGCTGATGGTGGTCGAGGCCGGGCGCTGGGACGAGGAGGACTCGCTGGTCTTCAACGTGCTGCGCGATGGCGGTATCCCGGTGGTGCTGGCGGTGAACAAGGTCGACCGGCTCAAGGACAAGAGCGTGCTGCTGCCGTTCCTGGCCCAGGTCAGCGAAGGCCGCGACTTCGCCGCGATCCACCCGGTGTCGGCGCTCAAGCACAAGGGGCTCGAGGCGCTGGTCGGCGACCTGCTCAAGCTGGTGCCGGAGGCCCCGCCGGCCTACGAGGAAGACGAGATCACCGACCGCAGCCAGCGTTTCCTGGCCGGCGAACTGGTCCGCGAGCAGCTGATGCGCCAGCTCGGCGACGAACTGCCGTACGCGACCACGGTGGAGATCGAGCGCTTCGCCGAGGATGGCGAGCTGCTGCGGATCGGCGCGGTGGTGTGGGTCGAGCGCGAAGGGCAGAAGCCCATCGTCATCGGCAAGGGCGGCACCCGCCTGCGCGACATCGGCAGCAAGGCGCGGCAGCAGATGGAACGGCTGTTCGGGCGCAAGGTCTTCCTGGAGACCTGGGTGCGCGTGCGCGAGGGCTGGTCCGATGACGAGGCCGCGCTGAAGGCCTTCGGCTACGGCGAGAACTGAGCGACGCTCGCGCCGGGATGCGGATCGAAGGCGAGACCGGCTTCGTCCTGCACGCGCGGCCGTGGCGCGAGACCAGCCTGCTGGTCGAGGTGCTGAGCGCCGGCCACGGCCGGATCGGCCTGGTCGCGCGCGGCGTGCATTCGCCGAAGCGGCAGGTGCTGCGCGCCGCGCTGCAGCCGCTGCAGCACATCCGCTTCGACGCGGTGCTGGCCGGCGAGCTGGCGCAGCTGCGTGGCGCCGAGGCGCTCGATGCGGCCCCGGCGCTGGCGGGCGACGCGTTGCTGGCGGCGTTCTACCTCAACGAGCTGGTGTTGCGCCTGGCGCCCCGCCAGGATCCGCTGCCCGAGCTCGACGCCGCCTACGCGCGCACGCGCGAACGCCTGCGCGGCGGCGAGCCGCTGGCCTGGACCCTGCGGCGTTTCGAGCGCGACCTGCTGGACGCGCTGGGCGTCGGCTTCGAGCTCCACTGCGACGGCGACGGCGAGCCGCTCGATCCGGCCGCCCGCTACCGGCTCGACCCCGAGCATGGCCCGCGCCGCCTGCTCAGCGACCGCGGCCATGCCGAGCGCAGCGCCGCGGCCACCGGGCGCGCGCTGCTCGCCCTGGACGCCGACGCGCGACCGGAGCCGGCCGACCTGGCCAGCCTGCGGCTGCCCTTGCGCGCGGTGCTGGCCCACCACCTGGGCCCGCGTGGCCTGAAGTCGTGGGAGATGGCGGCGACCCTGGGCCGGATCGCCGCGGTGCGCTGAGCGCCGGTTCCCGCGCCCCGGCATGGCGACGCGGCTGGAGGCCCCGGGACTAGAATCGTGCGATGACTCCACGCCCCGAGATCCGCCACGTCCATGGCGAGGCCATCGCCCCCTGGCTGGAAGACGTCGCCCGCCTGCGCATCGCCGTGTTCCGCCACTGGCCGTACCTGTACGACGGCGATGCCGCGTACGAACGCGACTACCTGGCCGCGTACGCGCGCTCGCCGGACAGCATCTTCGTGCTGGCCTTCGATGGCGGACGCGTGGTCGGCGCCTCCACCGGCCTGCCACTGGCCGACGACGCGCCCGCATTCGCCGCGCCCTTCGGCGCAGGCGCCATACCGGCGACGCAGGTGTTCTACTTCGGCGAGTCGGTCCTGCTGCCGGAGTACCGCGGGATGGGCGTGGGCCATGCGTTCTTCGACCGGCGCGAGGCGCATGCGCGCGCGTCGGGCCGCCATCGCTGGACCGCGTTCTGCGCGGTCGACCGCGACCCGGACGATCCGCGCCTGCCCGCCGGCTACCGCCCCAACGACGCGTTCTGGCACGGGCGCGGCTACCTCCGCCAGCCGGGCATGGCGATGCGGCTGCGCTGGAAGGAGCCGGGCCTCGGCGAGGTCGACCACACCCTCACGTTCTGGCTGCGCGACTGGCAGGAGCCGTCGGCATGAAGGTCGCGGTATGCAAATACGCGGTCGGGCAGCCGGCCGACTTCGAGGCCTTCGCCGACAGGCAGCAGCGCCTGCTCGAGGAAGCGGCCGCGCGCGGCGCCCGGCTGGCGGTGCTGCCGGAATACCTGTCGCTGGAGCTGGCGGCGGTGTTCCCGGCCGCGGTACGCGGCGACCTGCACGCTTCGCTGCAGGCGATCCAGCCGCTGCGGGCGCGCTGGCTGGCCCTGTTCGCCGGCCTGGCGCGCGCCACCGGCATGCACGTGCTCGCCGGCAGCTTCCTGCTGGCGACCGCGGAAGGGCGCTACCGCAACCGCAGCGACCTGTTCGCGCCCGATGGCGGCCACGCGTGGCAGGACAAGCTGCAGCTCACCGGGTTCGAGAAGGCCACCGGCGTCATCGAAGGCGGCGATGCGTTGAAGGTGGCCGGGATAGGCGATGTCCGCGCCGGCATCTCGGTCTGCTATGACAGCGAGTTCCCGTTGCCGGTGCGTGCGCAGTACGAAGCCGGCGCACGCCTGCTGCTGGTTCCCAGCTGCACCGACACCGCCGCCGGTGCCACCCGCGTCCAGGTCGGCTGCCTGGCCCGCGCCCTGGAGAACCGCATGTTCGTGGCCCAGGCGGTGACCGCGGGGCGGGCGGCCTGGAGCCCTGCGCTGGACGAGAACACCGGCGAGGCGACCCTGTATGCACCGATGGACCGGGGTTTCCCGGACGACGGCATCCTGGCCCGCACGCGCGGGGATGAGGCGTGGGCCGTGGCCGAGCTCGACTTCGCACTGCTCGAGGGGACGCGTGGGCGCGCGCAGGTGGCCAACGACCGCGACTGGCGCGGCCAGCAGTCGCCGGCGCTGGCGCGGGCCCGGGTGGTGGAGTTCACCCCGCCATAGGTCGTTTCGCCCATCCGCCTGCGCGGCCGCCAGCGCCGCGGGTGGCCCGGGCTAGAGCATCGTTCCCGCCCACAGCGAGGCGCCGGCCAGCAACGAGCCGATCGCCGTCGCGGCCAGCACGTCGCTCGGGTAGTGCAGGCCCAGCACCACCCGCGACACCGCGACCGACGCGGTGAACGGAATCAGCACGGCCGCCAGCCACGGGTAGTAGGCGAGGGCGACCACGGTGAAGGCCACCGCATGCAGGGTGTGTCCGGACGGGAAGCTGAACTCGTCCAGGGGCGCGACCCAGGCCCGGATGCGGCCATCGGCCGCGAACGGCCGGGGCCGACGGGTCCAGCGCTTGAGCCGGCGGTAGAGGGCCAGCGCGGCCACGCCGGTGAGCGCCAGGTGCAGCGAAGCGGCGAGTCCATCGCGTCCGTCGAACGCCACCAGCGTGGCCATCAGCGCATACCAGAACACGCCGTCGCCCAGCCGGCTCACCACCGAGAAATAGCGGCGCACCGCGCCGCGCGCGCCCCAGCGGTTGGCGCGGATGCACCAGCCCCGGTCGTGGGCACGCAGGCGCGCGCCGCGGCGGTCGCCTTCCGGGGCGAAGGTCGGGTGGCTGCGGTCAGGCGGCGAGAGCGGCATGTCGGTCTCCACGACGGGCCAGGGCGGCCAGCAGGGCGTCGAAGTCGGCGGCGACCTGTTCCGGCCGCAGGCGCAGCATGGCGGTCCGTCCCGCCCGGCCCATGGCGCGCAGGACCAGGTCGTCGCCGGCCAGCCGGGTGGCGGCATCGACGAATCCGGCATCCGTGTCCGCGAGGGCGCCGTGCACGCCGTGGACGAGGTGTTCGCGCGCGGCGCCGGAGTCGAATGCCACCGTCGGCACGCCACTGGCCATCGCCTCGAGGGTGACGTTGCCGAACGTCTCGCTGCGACTGGGGAACAGGAACAGGTCGCCGCTGGCGAAGTGCCGCGCCAGTTCGGCGCCGCGACGCACGCCGCAGAACACGAAATCCGGGTTGGCGCGCGCGAGTGCCTCGCGCGCCGGTCCGTCGCCGACCCACACGAAGCGCGCGTCCGGCCGCTGCCGCTGGATCGCGCGGAACGCGCGCACCGCCAGGTCGAGATTCTTCTCCGGCGCGATGCGGCCGACGTGGATCGCCACCAGCGTTCCCGCGTCCGCGCCCCAGGCCGCCCGCAGCGCGTCGTCGCGCGAGGAGGGCGACAGCTGCGCCGAATCGACCGCGCGGGCGAGCCGGACCACGCGTTCGAAACCGCGGGCCTGCAGGAATTCCTGAAGTTCCAGCGTCGGCACCAGAGTGGCGTCGGCGCGGTTGTGGAAGCGGCGCATCCAGGACAGCGCGGTCCCCTCCAGCCAGGGCATGCCGTAGTCGCGCATGTAGTGGTCGAAGCGGGTGTGGAAGCCGGATGCGACGGGAATGCCCAGCCGTGCCGCGGCGCGCAGCGCCGACCATCCCAACGGTCCTTCGGTCGCGACGTAGACCGCATCGGGCGGTGCCTGCAGCCAGTGGCGGGCCAGCAGGCGCGTGGCCGGCAGCCCGAAGCGCAGGCCCGGGTAGCGCGGCAGCGCGGCGCCACGCAGCAGCAGCGTGGCCAGCGTTCCATCCTCGGCCGCGGAGCGCGCGTCGCCGGGTTGCCGGGGCCGCACCACCTCCACCGCATGGCCCCGCGCACGCAGGCCATGGGCCAGGCCCTGCACGGTCAGGGCGACACCGTTGACCTCCGGCGGCCAGGTTTCGGTGACGAGGGCGTAGCGCATGCGGCGGCTCCGGTTTTATCCAGACTGCGCCGCCTGCATGCAACCGCGGTGACCGCTCGATGACCGCGGCGTGACCGCCGCGCGTGGCGTCAGGCCGCGTTGTCGTCGCGGTCGCGGCGCACGCCCTGCACGGTGACGGAGATCACGCCGTCGCGCACCCGTGCCTGCAGCGGTTCGCCGGCGGCGACCTGGTCCACCGACTGGACCAGCCGGCCGTCGTCGCCGCGGGTCACGATCGAGTAGCCGCGCGTGACGGTCGCCAGCGGGCTGCAGGCCTCGAGCGAGCGCGCCAGCGCCCGCAGCTGCAGGGCATCGCGCTGCAGGACGCGGGCGATCGCCGCCTGCGGACGGGCCTGCAGGCGCTGCAGGCGCGCCTGCAGCTGGGCGAGGCGCCGCGCCGGGTGGTGCGCGCGCAGCACCGCGTCTGCGTGGCGCAACCGCGCGTGGCGCTGCTGCACGCGCTCGCGCCACAGTGCGTCGAGCCGACGGCCCAGCGCCTGCTGGCGTTGCCGCAGCAACTGCAGGCGGGCCTGGGGCGACTGCGCCTGCAGCCGCAACACCGCGCGGTCGGCGCGCTGCATCGCCTGGCGCAGGCGGTGGCGCTGCACCGCCTGCACGCGCGCCGCCAGCGCGCGCAGCCGCGCCTGCAGGTCGCGCCGGTCCGGCACGAGCAGCTCGGCTGCGACCGAAGGCGTCGGCGCGCGCACGTCGGCGGCGAAGTCGGCCAGGGTGAAGTCGGTTTCGTGGCCGACGGCCGACACCACCGGCACCGGCGAGGCGGCGATCGCGCGCACCAGGCGTTCGTCGTTGAACGCCCACAGGTCTTCCAGCGAACCGCCGCCGCGCGCCAGCAGCACGGCGTCGTAGCGCCCGCTGGCGCCGGCGCGGCGCAGCAGGTCGGCGATCTGCGCGGCGGCGGTCTCGCCCTGGACCAGGCTGGGCAGGACCTCCACCTCGAGCAGGGGCAGGCGCCGCGCCAGCACGCTGAGCACGTCGCGGACCGCCGCGCCGGTGGGCGAGGTGATCACCGCCAGCCGTCGCACGAAGGCCGGAAGCCCGCGCTTGCGCGCCCCGTCGAACAGTCCTTCGGCCTCGAGCCTGGACTTCAGCGCCTCGAACGCGCGGCGCAGCGCGCCTTCGCCGGCCTCCTCCAGGTGGTCGAACACCAGCTGGTAGTCGCCGCGCGCCTCGTACAGCGTCAGCCGGCCGCGACCGAGCACCTTCAGGCCTTCGCGCGGGACGAACTTCAGCCACTGGCTCTTGGGCCGGAACATCGCGCAGCGCACCTGGGCGCGCGCGTCCTTCAGGGTGAAGTAGAGGTGGCCCGAGCCCGGCCGGGTGATGTTGCCGAGTTCGCCCTCGACCCAGACCAGCGGGAACGCGCTCTCCAGCAGGTCGCGTGCCAGCGTGTTGAGCTGGCTCGGGCTGAGGACGGGATTCTGCTCGGACATCGGCACGCGCGGGTCGGCGGGACAGGATAGCGCGAAGCCGGCTCAGCGCCGCGGGTGGCGCCGGAGCGCCCATTCGACGTGTTCGCGCACCAGCGGCGAGGGGTGTCCACGACGCGACTCCAGCGCACCGAGCACCGCCGGCGTGGATGGCGCGTTGCCGAGGGCCACGGCGATGTTGCGCAGCCAGCGCTCGTGCCCGCTGCGACGGATCGGGCTGCCCTCGGTGCGGCGCAGGAACTCGTCCTCCTCCCACGCGAACAGCTGCGGCAGCGTCGCCGTGTCCAGGTCGTTGCGCGCGCGGAAATCCGGTTCGTCGCTGCGCCGGGCGAACTTGTTCCATGGGCAGACCAACTGGCAGTCGTCGCAGCCGAAGATCCGGTTGCCGATCGCCGGGCGCAGGTCCTCGGGGATCGGGCCTTCGTGTTCGATGGTGAGGTAGGAGATGCAGCGGCGCGCGTCGAGCCGGTACGGGGCGACGATCGCCTGCGTGGGACAGACGTCGATGCAGCGGGTGCAGGTGCCGCAGTGCGCGCTGGCCGGCGCGTCGACCGGCAGCGGCAGGTCGACGTAGATCTCGCCGAGGAAGAACCACGAGCCGCCGTCCCGGTCGATCAGGCAGGTGTGCTTGCCGATCCAGCCCAGGCCCGCGTTGCGCGCCAGCGCGCGCTCCAGCACCGGCGCCGAATCGACGAACACGCGATGGCCGAACGGACCGACCTCGGCCTGGATGCGCTCGGCCAGCTTCTGCAGGCGGTTGCGCATCAGCTTGTGGTAGTCGCGTCCCAGCGCGTAGCGGGCGACGTAGGCGCGGCCGCCATCGGCCAGCGTCGACCAGACCTCGTCGCCGTCGTTGCGGCCGTAATCCAGGCCGACCGAGATCACCCGCAGCGTGCCCGGGATCAGTTCCTGCGGACGCGAACGCTTGTCGCCGTGCGCGGCCATCCAGTCCATCGTCCCGTACAGGCCCTGGGCGAGCCAGTCGCGCAGGTGCGCCTCGTCCTCGCCGAGTTCGATGCCGGAAATGCCGACGCGCTGGAAGCCGAGGCCGGCGGCGAGCGCGCGCACGCGCCCGGCGAGCGCGGCCGGGTCGGCGGCGCGTCCGGTCACGGGCGGGGTGGCGGCGGTCATGGCGGAATTATAGGGACCGGCCGCCGCGGGCCCCGCGCGCCCTGCGGGCCGCAAGGGGCTGCGCGCGCGGGGCGGCTAGAATCCACCCCGTGCATGCCACCTCCGCCCTCTACGACTCCGCCGCCGCGCGCCGGATCGACCGCCTCGCCACCCAGGCGCTGGGCGGCGACGGTTACGTGCTGATGCAGCGCGCCGGCCAGGCGGCCTGGCAGGTGCTGCTGCAGCGCTGGCCGCAGGCCAGCCGCGTGGTCGTGGCCTGCGGCCCGGGCAACAACGGGGGCGACGGCTACGTGCTCGCGCGCCTGGCCTTGCAGTCCGGCCGCCGGGTGCGGGTCGTGCACCCGGTCGATGGCGGGCCGCGCACGCCGCCGGCCCAGCGCGCCTGCACCGAGTATCTGGCCGCCGGTGGCCAGGTCGACCTGTATCCGGGGCCGCTGGACGATGCCGACGTGCTGGTCGACGCGCTGTTCGGCATCGGCCTGCGCGAGGCGCCGCGCGATGACGTCGCCGCGCTGATCCGCGCGCTCGACGCGGCCGGGGCGCCGGTCTTGTCGCTGGACGTGCCCAGCGGCATCGACGCCGACCACGGCTGCGCACCGGGCGCGGCGGTGCATGCGCACTGCACGCTGCAGTTCATCGTCGCGCATGCCGGGCTGCGCACCGGCGCGGCGCTGGACCATCGCGGCGAGCTCCTGCTCGATCCGCTTGGGGTGGATGCCGCGGCAGACGGCGCCCCGGCCTCGCCGGCGGCGATGCTGCTCGACGCGACGTTCCTGCGCGAGCGGCTGCGACCGCGGCCGCGCGACACGCACAAGGGCCGTTCCGGTCGCGTGCTGTGCGTGGGCGGCGACCACGGTGGCGGCGGTGCGGTCGCGCTGTGCGCGGAAGCCGCGCTGCGCACCGGTGCCGGGCTGGTCACCGTCGCCACGCGTGCCGCGCACGTGCCGGCGATCCTGGCGCGGCGTCCGGAGGCGATGGCGCATGCGGCCGAAAGCAGCGCCGAATTCGCACCGCTGCTGGAAGCGGCCGACGTGATCGCGTGCGGCCCCGGCCTCGGCCGTGGCGAATGGGGCAGGGCGCTGCTCGCGCGCGTGCTCGCCTGCGGCAAGCCGCTGGTGCTCGACGCCGACGCGCTGAACCTGCTGGCCGGTGGGCCGCAGGCCCTGGCCGACGCGGTGCTCACGCCGCATCCGGGCGAGGCCGCGCGCCTGCTCGACACCGATACCGCGTCGATCCAGCGCGACCGCTTCGCGGCCGCCGATGCACTGGCCGCGCGCCATCGCTGCGTGGTCGTGCTCAAGGGCGCCGGCACGATCGTCGCCGCACCCGGCGAAGTCCCGTGCGTGGTCGAGGCGGGCAATCCCGGCATGGCCACCGGCGGCATGGGCGACCTGCTCACCGGCGTGATCGCCGCGCTGCGCGCGCAGGGGCTGGCGGCCTTCGAATCGGCGTGTGCCGGTGCACTGCTGCACGGGCTGGCCGGCGACGCGGCCGCCATGCACGGCGGCGAGCGCGGGTTGCTGCCATCGGACCTGTTGCCCTGGCTGCGCCGACTGGCCAATCCGGAGGAGAGTTGATGCAGATCGCACTGGCCGACAGCGAGGCCACCGAAGCGCTGGGACGCGCACTCGCCTCGACCCGTCCGCCGCTGGCCGCGGTGCACCTGCACGGCGACCTCGGTGCGGGGAAGTCGACGCTGGCGCGCGCCCTGCTGCGCGAACTCGGCGTGCAGGGGCCGATCCGCAGTCCCACCTACACCCTGGTCGAGCGCTACCCGGTGCCCGGTGGCGAAGCCTGGCACCTGGACCTGTACCGGATCGGCGATGCGACCGAGCTGGATTTCCTCGGCCTGGACGGTGGCGAGGCCACGCTGTGGCTGGTCGAATGGCCGGAGCGGGGCGCGGCGGCGCTGCCTGCCGCGGACCTCCACGTCCATCTGGCGCAGGCGGGTCCGGGACGGCGGGCCTGGCTGGAGGGCGGGACGCCGAGCGGCCTGGACTGGCTGGCTGCGCTGGCACAAACCGGCAGTTTGCCGGGCTTTCCTGCCGGGCGACCCTAGGAAGGTATCCCAGGTCCCGGATTATTAAGGGAAAACCCCTTGCACTCGTCGCGGCATGGTGGTTGAATCCGGCCCATGCGCCAAGGGAATGCCCGGTTCGGACGATGCAGGGGGGGCTTCGTGCTCGCCGCGCTTGCGCTGGCCGGCCACGCCTGGGCGGGCCAGGTCAGCTCCGTGGCCCTGCACCAGGGCGCAACCGGGACGCGCGCCGAAGTCCAGCTGCAGGGCGCCGGCACCTACAAGACGCTGACGCTCAGCGGACCCGATCGCCTGGTGCTGGACCTGCCCGACTCGAGCGCGGCGCGCGGCCTGGCCCTGCCGGCTGCCGCCGGGGTCGTCACCGCGGTGCGAACCGGCCAGCCGGTCCCCGGCACCCTGCGGATCGTGTTCGAACTGTCCGCGCCGGTGGCGGCCCTGCCGCTGCGGACCGAATCCACCGGCAGCGGTGCACGGCTGCTGATCGAATGGCCCGGCGACGGGCCCGCCCCGACCTCGCCGACGCGCACCGCGGTCGCCGCGGCGGTGCCGGCCGTGGTCGCCGCCCCGACCTCGCCGCCGACCGCCCCGCCGCCCAAGGATCCGCGCGAAGACGCCGCGCGCGCGACCGCGCTGTTGACGGCGCAGGTCACGCAGGCGCTGCGCCAGCCGACCGCCGCTGCCGTTCCGCCGGCGACCGCCCCGGTCCAGAGCCCGTCGGCGTCGGCCGGGCCGGTCGCGACCGCCGCGTCGCCCCGGTCGATCCTCGAAGGCAGCCCCACCGCGCCCCCGGCGGCGACGGTCTCCACGGGTTCGACGGCGGCCGCCACCCCCCAGGTCACCCCGGCGCCGGTGCCGGCGAGCACGCCCGTGCCCGCCACCCCGCCGCCGCCCGTCGCGCCGCCGCGCCCCGCCATTTCCGCCGCCGGCATGCGCCCGCTGGTCGTGGCCATCGACGCCGGCCATGGCGGCCAGGATCCGGGCGCGATCGGCCCCACCGGCAAGCGCGAAAAGGACGTCACCCTGGCCATGGCCCGCGAGCTGGCGCGCCAGATCAATGCCACGCCCGGCCTGAAGGCGTTCCTGGTGCGCGATTCGGACGTGTTCATCCCGCTGCCGTCGCGCGCCCAGCGCGCGCGCGCCGCCAAGGCCGACATCTTCGTTTCCCTGCATGCGGATGCGGCCGAGAACCGCAGCGCGCGCGGCTCCTCGGTGTACGTGCTGTCGACCAAGGGCGCGTCCTCGCAGCGTGCGCGCTGGCTGGCCGACAAGGAGAACGCGGCCGACCTGGTCGGCGGCGTGCGCCTGCAGCAGACCGAGAACGTGCTCGCCGGCGTGCTGCTGGACCTGGCCCAGAGCGGGCACATGCGCGCGTCCGAGGATGCAGCCAACCACGTGCTCGGCGGGCTGAAGCGGGTCGGCAACAACCACAAGCCGAACATCGAGCGCGCCAACTTCGCCGTGCTGCGCACCTCGGACATGCCGGCGATGCTGGTGGAGACCGCCTTCATCTCCAACGCCGAGGAAGAAAAGCGGCTGACCGATCCGGCCTACCAGCGCAAGGTCGCCGGCGCGGTGGTGGACGGGATCAACACCTACTTCACCCGGCAGCCGCCGCCGGGCACGCTGTTCGCCGCGCGCGCCGAGGCCGAAAGCCTGGCCATGGCCGGGGCCGGCGGCACGCCCTGAGCCCCGCGCGGGACGCGGCGCACGCCCGCTCCGGCTATCATCCACGCATGTCTTCCGAACCGGCGCGCGACGCCGCGACGCCGTGCCGATCCGACCGCTTCCGGACACCCTGATCAACCAGATCGCCGCCGGCGAAGTCGTCGAGCGGCCCGCCTCGGTGGTCAAGGAGCTGGTCGAGAACGCGCTCGACGCCGGCGCCCGCCGGGTCGACATCGACCTGGAAGAGGGCGGCATCCGCCTGATCCGGATCCGCGATGACGGCGGCGGCATCGCCCCGGACGAACTGCCGCTGGCGGTGTCGCGGCACGCCACCAGCAAGATCGCCTCGCTCGACGACCTCGAGGCGGTGGCCACGCTCGGTTTCCGCGGCGAGGCGCTGCCCTCGATCGCCTCGGTCAGCCGCTTCCTGCTCGCCTCGCGCCGCCCCGGCGACGCGCACGGCGCGGCGCTGCAGGTGGACGGCGGCCGGGTCGGCGAGGTGGGACCGAAGGCGCACGCGCCCGGCACCACGGTGGAAGTGCGCGACCTGTTCTTCAACGTGCCGGCGCGACGCAAGTTCCTGCGCGCCGAGCGCACCGAGCTGGGCCACATCGAGGAGTGGCTGCGTTCGCTGGCGCTGGCGCGCCCGGACGTGGAGCTGCGGGTGAGCCACAACGGCAAGCCCTCGCGGCGCTACCGGGCCGGCGACCTCGACGCCGCCGCGCGGCTGGGCGAGACCCTGGGCGAGGACTTCGCGCGCAGCGCGCTGCGCATCGACCACAGCGGCGCCGGGTTGCGCCTGCATGGCTGGATCGCGCAGCCGCACTATTCGCGTTCCAGCGCCGACCAGCAGTACCTCTACGTGAACGGCCGCGCGGTGCGCGACCGCAGCGTCGCCCACGCGGTGAAGCTGGCCTACCAGGACGTGCTCTTCCACGGGCGCCAGCCGGCCTACGTGCTGTTCCTGGAGCTGGATCCGACGCGGGTGGACGTGAACGTGCACCCGGCCAAGCACGAGGTGCGCTTCCGCGATTCGCGGCTGATCCACGACTTCGTGTTCCGCACCCTGCAGGAGGCGCTGGCGCACACGCGCGCGGGCGCCGAGGTGGCGGCGATGGCCGGTGCGCCGGTGGCTGCCGGCGGGTCCGCCGGGCCCTCCGCCGGCGGCATGCCGGCGTGGACCCCGCAGCCGCAACCACTGGGACTGCGCGTGGACGAAGCGGCAGGCGCGTACGCGGCGCTGTACGCGCAGCCCGCGGCCACGTTCGCGCCGGCACTGCCGCGCCAGGACCTGGCCCTGCCGGCCGGCGATGGCCAGGTGCCGCCGCTGGGCTATGCGATCGCGCAGCTGCACGGGATCTACATCCTCGCCGAGAACGCCGAAGGCCTGGTCGTGGTGGACATGCACGCCGCGCACGAGCGCATCGGCTACGAACGGCTCAAGGGCGCGCACGACGGCATCGGCCTGCGCGCGCAGCCGTTGCTGGTGCCGCTGGCGCTGGCGGTCGGCGAACGCGACGCCGACGTGGCCGAACGCGAGGCGCAGACCCTGGCCGACCTCGGCTTCGACGTCACCCGCAGCGGCCCGCAGACGCTCAACGTGCGCAGCGTGCCGGCCTTGCTGGCGCACGCGGAACCCGAGGCGCTGCTGCGCGACGTGCTCGCCGACCTGCGCGAGCATGGCGACAGCCGCCGCGTCGCCGCCGCGCGCGACGAACTGCTGTCGACCATGGCCTGCCACGGCGCGGTGCGCGCGAACCGTCGGCTGACGGTTCCGGAAATGAACGCGCTGTTGCGCGACATGGAAGCCACCGAGCGTTCGGGGCAATGCAACCACGGCCGCCCGACCTGGGCGCGCTTCAGTCTGGGGGAGATCGATCGATGGTTCCTGAGGGGAAGATGAGCATTGCGCGCGCCGCCGGCATCGCCATGGGGATGGCGTTGCTGGCCGCCACGCTCGCCGCCTGCGGCGGCATGGGCGGGGCGGATCCCGCGGACAAGGCGGGCGCGACGCCCAGGGTGGACCAGGCCTTCGTCGCCGAGCAGCAGGCCTGGCGAAACCAGCGCCTCGAGGAGCTGCTGCGGCCCGACGGCTGGACCAGCCTTGTGGGCCTGCACTGGCTCGAGCTGAAGGCGCATTACCTGGGCAGCGGCGCGCGCATCGGCAACGGCGTGCGCTTCGCCTTCGGCCCGGAGAAGATGGGCATGATCGCGCGCGAGGGCGCCGGCGGCTGGTCCTTCATCCCGGAAAGCGGCGTGGCGCTGACCTTGAACGGCGAGCCGCTCAAGGGCCGCGTCGCCCTGCGCAACGACCACGACGCCGAGCCCAGCGTGATCGGCTTCGACGAGGGCAGGGGCCAGGTCACCCTGATCCGCCGCGGCGACCGCGATGCGCTGCGGGTGAAGTACGCCGATGCCGCCACCCGCCTGCAGTTCGCCGGCCTGGAGTATTGGCCGGCCGACCCGTCGTGGCGGATCGAGGGGCGTTTCATCGCCCATCCCCCGGGCAAGACCCTGCCGATCGGCGACATCGTCGGCACCCGGAGCGATTCGCCCAACCCGGGCGTGGTCGAGTTCGAGCGCGACGGCCGCCTGTTCCGGCTGGAGGCGCTGGGCGAGCCGGGCGGCGAGCTGTTCTTCGTCCTCGCCGACCGCACCAGCGGCCACGGCAGCTACCCGGCCGGCCGCTTCCTCGAAGCGGCATGGCCCGGCGCGGACGGCAAGGTGGTGCTCGACTTCAACCGCGCCTACAACCCGCCGTGCGCGTTCACCCTGTTCGCCACGTGCCCGCTGCCGCCGCCGGAGAACCGGCTGGACCTGGCCATCGCCGCGGGCGAGAAGAACTACGTGGCGCCGGTGCACTGACGCACCCGCCGGGAGGATTCCACACGATGCGCACGACCCGACTGTTCCTCGCCTTCGTGGCGGCCGCGTTCCTTCCCGTGGCCATGCCGGCCCGCGCCGAGCCGCCGGTGCCGCTGCTGTGGAAGGTGTCGGACGCGGACAGTTCGATCTACCTGCTCGGCTCGTTCCACATGCTGACCCGCGACGACTATCCGCTGGCCGCCGATGTCGAGGCCGCCTTCGCGGACGCCGAATCGCTGGCGTTCGAGCTGTCGCCGGAGGAGGCCAACTCGCCCGGACTGCCGGCGCAGATGGCCCGCGCCGCGCTGCGCAAGCGCCCCGGCACGTTGCAGCAGGACCTCGGGCCGCAGCTGTGGAGCCGGCTGGAGGCGTACGCGAAGGCCAACGGGTTGCCGCTCGCGCAGCTGGCGGCGTTCGATCCCTGGTTCATCGCCCTGAGCGTGAGCCTGACGGAGATGGCGAGGATGGGCCTGGATCCGGCGCTCGGCCTGGACCGGCATTTCATGGATGCGGCCGCGCGCGCCGGCAAGCCGGCCGCGGGGCTGGAACAGGCATCGGGCCAGATCGCGGTGCTCGCCGGCATGACGGCGCTGGAACAGACCCAGATGCTGGCCGAGTCGCTGGAGCAGGCCGAGCAGGGCCCCCGCGAACTGCGCGACATGCACGCGGCCTGGCGCGCCGGCGACGCGGAGCGGCTGTGGAACCGGATGGCGGCGGACATGAAGCGCGACTACCCGGCGCTGTATCGCCGGATCAACGTGGAGCGCAACGACGCCTGGCTGCCGAAGCTGGAGCGCGAACTGGCGCGCAAGGACGACGACGTCCTGGTGGTGGTCGGCGCGCTGCACCTGCTCGGCGGGGACGGCGTGGTCGAGAAGCTGCGCGCCAGGGGATACCGGGTGGAACGGATCTGCTCGGCCTGCGCGCGCTGAGCGCAGGCGTCCGCGCCCGCCGCCTCACGCCCTGCCGGGGTGCGGCTCCATCACGATGCAGTCCACCGGGCATGCGGGGACGCACAGCTCGCAGCCGGTGCAGAGCGCATCGATGACCACGTGCATCAGCTTGTTGCCGCCGATGATCGCGTCGACCGGGCAGGCCTGGATGCACTTGGTGCAACCGATGCAGTCGGCCTCGACCACGACCGCCACCTGCGGTGGCTTGTGCGTGCCGCGGGCGCGGTCATAGGGCACCGGATCGACCCCGAGCGCCAGGGCCAGCGCCCGCGCGCCGGCGTCGCCGCCGGGCGGGCAATGGCCGGTGCCGGCCTGCCCGCGGGCCATCGCCTCGGCGTACGGCCGGCAGCCGGGAAAGCCGCACTGGCCGCACTGGGTCTGCGGCAGCAGGCGGTCGAGGCGTTCGACCAGGTCGGGGGCGGAGGCGTCGGTCATGCGGCGGGTGGAGCGCGAGGGCCGCGCGTCGGCGGGAATTATCGCGCGGCCGCGGGTTTCAGGCGACGCGGCGGCCGCGGTACCAGCGCTCGTGCGCCAACGCGAGCATCGGCCGGTCTTCGCGGCTGTCGCCATAGGCATGGACCCGGGCGAACGCGGCCAGGTCATAGCGGGCGAGCACGTCGGCGGCCTTGTGCCGGCCGCGGTCCCCGTGCAGGTAGCGGCCGCTGAGCCGGCCGTCGATGTTCTCCAGGCGGTTGCACACCAGCTCCAGGCCGTGGCGCCGGCACCACGGCCGCAGGTATGCATCGAGCGAACCCGATACCAGCACCAGGGTGTCGCCGCGGCCGCGGTGCCACGCGATCCGCGCCATCATCTCCGGGCGCAGGAGGCCGGGCAGCACGTCTTCGGCGTAGCGTTCGCCGGCCGCCTCGATCTCGCCCGGATCCCGGCCGGCAAAGACCAGCCGGGTGACGCGGGTACGCAGCGCCGCCGCCGACACCAGCCCGATCCGGTAGCCCGCCAGCCACGGGCCCACGCTCCACTTCGCCGCGGCGAGCTGGCGCGGCGACGCCAGGCCGCGCAGGAAGCGCGCGTAGGTGTCGCAGGTGGTGACCGTGTGGTCGAAGTCGATCAGCGCCAGGTCCATCGGGGTCTCGACCGTGGCCGCGCGTCGGCGCGGCGGGTGTGCGCAGGACGCGACCGGCATGGCGCCGGCGCAGCGGCCTGTCCGTGCGGGCCGCGACGCCCGGGCTGGCGCCTTTACCGCACCGGCATGCCCGGCAGCGCGCCCGCGTCGGCGTCCAGCAGCGCCAGCGCGCCACCGTCGAAGCCGGCCGACAGGATCATCCCCTCGCTGACGCCGAAGCGCATCTTGCGCGGGGCGAGGTTGGCGATGAAGACCACGCTGCGGCCGACCAGCTTCTCCGGCTCGCCATAGCTGCCGCGGATGCCGGAGAAGATCTGGCGCTGGCCCAAGTCGCCGGCGTCCAGCAGGAAACGCAGCAGCTTGTCCGAGCCGTCGACGAAGCCGCACTCGAGCACCTTGCCGATGCGCAGGTCCAGCTTCGAGAAATCCTCGATGCCGATGTGCTGCGGGGCATCCGCGGCGGGCGTGGCCGCCACGGGTCTGGCCTCCGCCGGCTTCGCCTCGGCCTTGGCCGGAGTGGCGGGAGCGGCGGCGAGGGTGTCCTTGGAAGCGTCGGTCATGGCGTCGATGAGCTTGGGGTCGATGCGGGTGAACAGGGGCGAGTAGGACGCCGCCAGGGTGCGGCCGTCGAGGTCGATGCGGCGGTCAACGGCCAGCTCGACCCCCAGCCAGGCCTCGGCCCTGGCGACGGTGACCGGCACGACCGGCTTGAGCACGCCGGCGATGTCGGCGAAGGCCTGGATGGCGGTGCTGAGCACGACGTGCAGTTCCTCGCGCCGTGCCGGATCCCTGGCCAGCGCCCACGGCGCGGTCTGGGCGATGTACTCGTTGACCTGGTCGGCGGCGGTCATCGCGTTGCGCGCCACCGCGGCGAAGTTGTCGTCGGCGTACAGCACGGCGGCCGGGCCATGGGTGTGCGCCGCGACGCTGCCGAGAAGCGCGGCCCGCTTGCGCCAGATGTCGCCCAGCCCGTCGACATCGGCAGTCAGCGATGGCGCGGTCCACAGCACGTTGCCGAAGTGCGTCTCCAGCAGCTTCGCGCAGCGGCTGGCGATGTTGACGAACTTGCCGACCAGGTCGCTGTTCACGCGGGCGACGAAGTCGGACAGGTTGAGGTCCAGGTCGTCCACGCCGCCGGAGGACTTGCAGGCGAAGTAGTAGCGCAGCGCGTCCGGCTCCAGGCCCACGTCCAGGTAGGTGCGGGCCATGATGAAGGTGCCACGCGACTTGGACATCTTGGCGCCGTCCACGGTCAGGTAGCCGTTGACATGCAGCCGGGTCGGCGCGCGCAGGCCGGCCCCGTGCAGCACCGCCGGCCAGAAGAGGCCGTGGAAGTTGACGATGTCCTTGCCGATGAAATGGTGCAGCTCGGCGTCGCTGTCGCGTGCGAGGAAACGGTCGAAGTCCGCGCCGTTGCGCGCGCACAGGGTGCGGAAGCTGGAGAGGTAGCCGATCGGCGCGTCCAGCCAGACGTAGAAGTACTTGCCGGGCTGGCCGGGGATCTGGAAGCCGAAATACGGCGCATCGCGCGAGATGTCCCACGCGCGCAGGCCGCCCTCGGCGTCCAGCCACTCCATCAGCTTGGCCTTCACCCCGGGCAGGGCCACGTCGCCGGCCAGCCATTCGCGCAGGAAGGCCTCGAAGCGGCCGACCTCGAAGAAGAAGTGCTCCGAATCGCGCATTTCCGGGGTGGCGCCGGACAGCACCGACTTCGGCTCCCTCAGGTCGGTCGGCGCGTAGGTCGCGCCGCAGACCTCGCAGTTGTCGCCGTACTGGTCGGCCGAGCCGCAGTTCGGGCAGGTGCCCTTGATGTAGCGGTCCGGCAGGAACATGCCCTTGGCCGGGTCGTAGAACTGGGCCACGTTGCGCCGGCTGATGTGGCCGGCGGCGTCCAGGTGCGCGTAGAACAGCTCGGTCAGCTCGCGGTTGGCGGCCGAGTTGGTCGAGTCGTAGTGGTCGAAGGCCACGCCGAACGCGGCGAAGTCGCGCTCGTGGCTGGCCTGCATCCCGGCGATGAAGGCTTCCGGGGTGACCCCGGCCTTCTCGGCGGCGAGCATGATCGGGGTGCCGTGGGTGTCGTCGGCGCACACGTAGTGCACCGTGTCGCCGCGCATGCGCCGCGCCCGGACCCAGATGTCGGCCTGGATGTAGCCGACCAGGTGGCCCAGGTGCAGCGGGCCGTTGGCGTAGGGCAGGGCGTTGGTGACGAGCGCGGAGCGGGACATGGCGGGCAGGCTGCGGAGGGGCGGGGATTATCGCACGGGGGCGAAGCCGCACCCGCCGCCGCCCGGCGCATGGCCCGAAAAGCAGCGACCCGGCCGGGGCCGGGTCGCGGGCATGCCGTGGCGGGACGGGCTTACTGCCGGAGCCAGGTCTGCGACTTGCAGATGAAGGCGATACAGCCGGACACCTCCAGCTTCTTCCCGCCCTCGACGAGTTCCATCTTCGACTTGTAGACCTTGCCCTCGTCGGGCTTGAGGATGGTGCCGCCGGCGTACTTGCCGCCGCCGCTGGCCTTCATCCCGCGGATGATCTCCATCCCCGTGATCGGCTTGTTCTTGCGGTCGTCGCTGCACTTGTCGCAGACCGGGTTCGGCTTGCTCGGGTTGAGCAGTTCGACAATGTGGCCGCTGAGGGTGCCATTGGCCGCTTGGGTGATCTCGACGATCGACTTCGGCTTGCCGGTTTCGCTGTCGATGGTCTTCCAGCGGCCGACGACCGAGTCGGCGGCACTGGCGGCAAGCGGAACGGCGGCCAGCACGGCGCTGGCCAGCGTGACGAACAGGATGTTGCGCATGTTCCCCTCCCAGGGATGTGATCGGTCCGCCGTCGGAAGCAGGGACTGGAGACGTTATACCGCATCCGCATGCGTATGGATGTGGCTACGGCGGCGGCGGATCCTGCCTCGGGGCTTCCGCGGGGGGCTGGTCCCCACCGGCCGGCGGGAGCAGCGGCCTGATCCCGGCGGCAGGCACCTGCTCGACCTCGCCGACCGATACCCGTCCGGCGGGAGGATCCTTCCACAGGCTGTCGTGCCAGGCCAGGTACTGCGCCGGGTTCCAGTAGCGTTCGTCGTAGAACTTCGAACCATCGATCGAGATGGTGCTGTCGGGCCCGGGCACCTCGATCCGGACCGAGCCGGTGAAGCCGGTGCGGCTGCCGGTCACCTGTTTCTTTTCCCGGCGCAGGATGATGGCCAGGCGCGGCAGGGCGACATCGTCGCCATACTCGGCGTAGAGGGCTTCGCCGACGTCCAGCGCGCGCTGCCGCTGCTGCTCGTCCAGCTGGCTCCAGTAGAGCTCCCGCCATGCGGCGAAGCCTGCGTAGTCGCGCTCGGCGGCCAGGTCCATCCAGGCGTAGGCCTGCGCGGGATCCCTGGGCAGGCCGTTCCCGCTCCACAGCATTTCCGCCAGCATGCCCTGGGAGGGCTTGTCGCCGTAGCGCGCAGCCCGCTTGAAGAAGCGGACCGCCTGCTCGTGCTTGCCGGCCTTGAAGGCGTCCATCCCCAGCATCCGGTAGCGCAGGTCCGGATGGCCCTCGAGGAAGCCCGCGCTCAGGAGCGCGCTGTCGCCGGTCGGATCCGGCGGCGGCGCCGCCAGCAGCGCGGGAGACGCGACCACGAGCAGCAGGGCCGCGACCAGGGGTCGCAGGCGGGTGGGGTGACAGGTCATGGCAGCCGGGTCCTTTGGCAATGGGCGACGGGGTATCGTCCGCGAAGGCCCGTGCGGGCGCATGCGCCTGTGGTCACGGTCGGGCCGCGCGCGGCCCGGCTCCGGTCACGGCGCGGCGCCGTCTGCCCCTGTCGACTGGCCGATGTGGCGGTCGAAGAACGCGAGCATCCCGGTGTAGAGGGCGACCCGGTTGTCCACTTCGTAGAAGCCGTGCATCTCGCCTGACTGGATGACCATGCCCTCCGGCGGGTTGCCCGCCGCGGTCAGGGCCTTGGCCATCAGCTCGGTCTGTTCCGGCGGGGCACGCATGTCGCGGGCGCCGGCGGCGAGGTAGACCGGGATCTTCACCTCGGCCGCGCGCCGCGCCGGCGAGTTCTCGGCCCACCGCTTCGCGTCGGTGCCGTGCGTGCGGCGCAGGAAGCGCTGCCCGGATTCGCGTTCCGGGATGTCGCCCTTCTCGAACATCATCGCCACGTCGTACACCCCGACGTAGCCGAAGGCGCACTTGAACATCCCGGGCGCGCGGATCGGCGCCATCAGCGAGGAATAGCCGCCGAAGCTGCCGCCGTACAGGCAGATGCGGTCGCGGTCGGCGAAGCCGCTCCTGACCGCCCACTGGGTGGCGTCGATGATGTCGTTCTGGATTCCCTGGCCCCACTGCCCGTGGCCGGCATCGCGGAAGGCGCCGCCGTAGCCGCCGGAGCCGCGGAAGTTCACCTGCAGCACCGCGTAGCCGCGGCTGGCCAGGAGTTGTGCTTCCTGGTTGAACGCCCAGTCGTCGCGCGGGCCGATCGGACCGCCGTGCGGATTGACGATCATCGGCAGGTTGCGTCCGTCGGACCCGCGGGGGATGGTCAGGAAGCCGTGGATCGTCTTGCCGTCGCGTGCGGTGAAGCTGAAGGGCTTGACCGCCGCCATCGCGTCCTTGTCCAGCTTCGGGCGCCGCTTCATCAGGAAGCTCGCCTTGCCCGTGTCGCGGTCGTACAGGTAGAGCTCGCCCGGGTTGGTGTCGCTGTACACGGACACCACGATCTTGCGGCCGTCACGGGTGTGGCTGGAGAAATCCACCATCTGGCCGCCGAACGCGCCGGCCAGCGAAGCGTACAGCTCCGCGTCCGGGTGCGCCTCGTCCACCAGCGTGACCGCTGGCGCGCCGGCCTCGGTCACCACCGCCACCAGCGCCGATTCGTCGGTCGACCAGATGTAGCGGGAGACCTCGGCCTGCCGGTCCTGGAACAGCGGCTTGAACTGGCCCGTGGCGGTGTCCAGGGTGCCGACCGCGGCCGGCGCGCGGCCGTCGTCCTGGGTCACGAATACGGTGCCGTCGGCGGCGGTGTGGAGGATGTCCAGGTGCCGGCCACCGGCCGTGGAGGCGTTGACCAGCGTCCAGTCGCGGCCGTCGCGGCGGTACAGCTCGGTGCGTTCGTCGTACTCGCCGTCCTCGTTCTGGCTGGAATAGCAGACCGCGAAGCGCGCCTGCTTGGCCTGGTCCAGCGCGATCCGGCAGTTCTCCCGCGGCGCCCGCCCCATCGACAGGCGCCGTCCGTTGAGCACGTCCACCTTGAACAGCTCGCTGCCTGCGCCCTCGCTCGAGCGCGGCGAACTGGCTTCCATGATCACGAACTGGTCGTCGTCGCGCAGGGTGTCGACCAGGCGGAAGCGTTCGGAGGAGAGGGCCTTGCCGCGCTGCGTGGCGTCCAGCGTGCCGTAGAAGATCAGCGGCCGGGGCTGGGAGCCGTCGGCATTCACCGCGAACCATTCGCCCGTGTTGAAGGGCTGGGCGTAGCCGCCCATCTTGCGCACCGCGTTGAACATCAGCCGTTCGGGGCCCACCCACTCGAACGAGCCGACGCTCTTCTTGTCCGGCAGCTGGGTGACGTTGGCCACCTCCATGCTGTCGGTGCGCATGACCGTGAGCACGTCCTGGTCGCCGCGGTCCACGGTGATGGCGAGGTAGCGGCCGTCCGGCGAGATCTTGGCGGTGCCGAAGGCAGGATGGTCGACGAAGTCGCGGATCGCCGCGGGCGCGGCGGTTGCGGTGGCGGATGCGAGCAGGCCGGCGGCAAGCAGGCGGGCGGCAAGGCGTGGCTTCATGGTGTCCCCGTTGGAAATCCCCGCTTCGATGGTAGCGGAGGGCGCCGGGCGCGTGCGTGTCCCGGGCACGTCCGGTGCAAAAAAAAAGGCCCGGCGTTGCCGCCGGGCCCAGGTGGAACATCGCGATCCGATCAGTTGAACTGGTAGGTCGCTTCGAAGCCGACCTGGCGGCCGATCGGGTCGAACGCGCGCCAGAAGTACGGGTACGTGTAGTTGGTGATGTCGGTCGGATGGTGGTTGTCGAAGATGTTCACCACCGAGACGCGGAAGGTCAGGTTCTCGGTGATGTCCTTGGCGACGCTCGCGTTCCAGGTGATGTACGGCCCGATGCGGGTGTCGAACTCCGGATAGGCCACCGGCACGGTCGGATCCCAGATCGGGGTGCTGCCCAGGCGGTTCATGAACACCGTGGCGGCCCAGTCGTCCAGCTTCCAGTTCACGGTCAGGCGGACGCGGCTGCGGTTGTCCAGGTTGCTGTTGAGGTCGCGGTAGCTCTGCAGCGGCTGGTCTACCGACAGCTTCTGGGTCTGCTCGAGCACGTGGGTCCACTGCAGCGACGTGTTGAAGTCGCCGAAGCGGTCGGTGTCGAACTGGTAGCGGACCGTGCCGTCGATGCCCTTGGTGCCGAGGAACGACTGGTTGATCGGCCCGGAACGGATCTCCGTGAGCGCGCCGGTTTCCGGGTTGCGGTCGATGCGCGAGGTGATCGAGTTGCAGTAGCCGCTGCCCGCGGCATGCGGGAACGTGCTGCCGTTGGGGTAGCTGCCGGTGATGCAGCCCAGCTCGGCGGCCAGGATGTCGGTGCCGCTCAGCACCGCGACCACGTCGTTGAGTTCGATCTGGTAGTAGTCGGCCGAGAACGACAGGTCGTCGGTGGCGTCCCAGACGAAGCCGGCGGTCCAGGAGTCACCCGTCTCTTCCTTCAGCGTCGGCTGGCCCTCGGAGGTGGTGAAGACCTGGTAGCTGTAGGTCGCGCCGGAGGTCGAGCAGACGTTGCCGCTGGTGCTGATGCCCGCCTGGTAGCAGCGGTAGTAGTCGGTGACCGTGCCGAACGAACCGCTGGGCTCGGAGAACACGTAGTGCATGTCCGGTGCCTTGAAGCTGGTGGCGTAGTTGGCGCGCAGCAGCAGCGAGTCGATCGGGCGGAACTCCAGGCCGGCGCCCCAGGTCGGCGCGGCGTCCACTTCGGTGATGTCGTCGTACTTGTCGTAGCGACCCGCCAGGCTGGCGGTCAACATGCTGAACAGCGGGATCTTGAACTCCACGCCGGCCGCATAGCGGTTGCGGTCGCCGCCGCCGCCGGTGCCGGTGAGGTTGTAGATCTCGCGCACGTCCGGCAGCAGGCGACGATCGCTGTCCACCCGGTAGCTCTGGCGCTGGGCTTCGACGACGCCGGCGAACGACAGCGGGCCGGCCGGCAGTTCCCAGAGGTCGCCGGACAGCACGAAGTTGCCGGCGCCGTTCCGGGACTCGGCCTCGTAGTGGACCATCGTCGACATCGAGCGGTAGTCCGCCGCCGAGATCGGGCCGTAGAAGCGGTCCAGGTTGAGGCGGTAGACGGGCAGGCCGTTGGGCACGCCCGCCAGGCCGGTGTAGGCGCCCTGGCCGGTGGTGCCGAGGCGGTTGCCGAGGAAGAACGCGGTCGCGCCTTCCACGGTCATGCGCGGACGGTCACGCACGATCTCGTAGCTGGCGCCCGAAAGGGTCAGTTCCCAGTCGAAGCGGTCGGCCATGGTGCCGCGCAGGCCGACGGCCAGGTCCAGGGAGTTCTCCTCGAACTTCTGGAAGGTGCCTTCCTCGCCGCCATAGGTTTCCGGGGTCAGGGCGCGGATCGGCAGGACGCGCATGCGCAGGTCCGGGTCGTAGAACGTCGCGTTGGACTGCGGGCCGCCGAACCACTGTTCGACGCCGCCGCCCAGGCGGCTGCGCGAGTTGAACGCCATCACGCTCGCCCAGCCTTCCAGGGTGTCGGTGAGGTTGAGCGTGCCGTAGACGTAGCCCGACAGGTCGTTGCTGCCGTTGGCGACGGTCTGCTCGGCCGGGTAGCGGTCGTAGCCGCATCCCGGGCCCAGGTTGGCGCCGGTGGAGGAGCTCGTGTAGAAGTGCGGGTCGTAGAACGGGCTGCCGCTGCAGTCGCGACCGGCCGGCATCACGTAGCCCTGGGTGGCGCCGGTGCTGCTGATGCGGCGGATCTGGATGCCGATCGGCGGCTGGTAGCCACCGCGGCCGTTGCCGTTGGCGAGCGGGAAGGTGCCCGGGGGAGCCGGGTTGTCCTCGGCCGAATCCATGAAGTCGCGCTGCCAGCCGAACAGCGGCTCGACGTTGTACGACTCGAACGCGTAGGTGACGCTCCAGTTGTCGCCGGTCCTGCCGCCGACCCACTGGATGTCACCCATGTCGCGGCCACCATCGGTCGAGGTCTGGCCCTTGACGCGCAGGACGTTGCCTTCGAAGCCCGTGCGCAGCACCACGTTGACCACGCCGGCGACGGCGTCGGACCCGTAGACCGCCGAGGCGCCACCGGACAGGATCTCGATGCGCTCCACCGCCGCGGCGGGGATGTTGCCCAGGTTCTGGAAGTTGCTGCGCCCGTTGTACGGGAACGGATAGTCGTTTGCGCGGCGGCCGTTGATCAGCAGCAGCGTGCGGCCCGGGCCGAGGCCGCGCAGGTTCACCGGGCTGGCGTTCGGGGTGAAGCCACCGGCGGCGTTGAAGTCGTTCTGGACCGAGCCGGTGTTCTGGTTGATCGAGTCGATGGCCTCGGCGACGGTGACGAAGCCTTCCTGGCGCATCTGCTCGGCGGTGATCACGGTGACCGGCGACGGACCTTCGATCTGTGCGCGCTTGATGCGCGAGCCGGTCACGGTCACCTTGTCCAGGTTGGTGGTGCCTTCCGCCGCGGCGGTGGCCTGCGCCGGGGTTTCGGTTTCCTGTGCAAGCACCTGGCCGGCCACCAGCGGCAGGACTAGGGTGGAAATGAGCGCCGCGCTCAGGCGGCTACGCTTGGGCGCGTAGTAGCGCTTTTTCATCGATGGGATCCCCTAACAAGTTCAAGAAGTCGGCTCACCCCGAGCCAAACTGAATACGGCCATAACAAATGACCTGGCCCGACCTTAACACGCTTTTAATTCCAGATGCATCCATTTGTCACAATGACGTCCGACACGGCTGATGACCTGATTTCATGAGCAACTTTCCAACGTTCATTTCGTCCCTGCAGCACCTGGTCGAACCCGGCAGCGGGCTCGCCCTGACCGGGCCGCAGGCCCGCTGGGAGGGGCGCGCCGACGCGCACGGTTTCCACGTCGAGCTGACCACCGGCTTTCCCCTGGCCGCGGCGGCCGCGTCCGCGATCCGCGACGAGGTCGCGGCGCGGGCCCTTGCCGCCGGCAGCGCGCTGGCATCCTTCGACGCACGCCACCGCATCGCCGCCCATGCGGTGCAGCCGGGCCTGTCGCCGGCCGCGCGCGTGCGCAACGTGATCGCGGTGGGGTCGGGCAAGGGCGGGGTCGGCAAGTCGACCACGGCGGTCAACCTGGCGCTGGCCCTGCAGCGGCTCGGCGCGAAGGTCGGGCTGCTCGACGCCGACGTCTATGGCCCCAGCGTGCCGGCCATGCTGGGCCTGTCCGGGCGGCCGGAGAGCCCGGACGACAAGTCGATCGAGCCGATGCGCGCGTTCGGAGTGGAGGCCATGTCGATCGGCCTGCTGGTGGACACCGACACGCCGATGATCTGGCGCGGGCCGATGGCGACGTCCGCGCTCACCCAGCTGTTCACCGACACCCGCTGGGGCGACCTGGACTACCTGGTCATCGACCTGCCGCCGGGCACCGGCGACATCCAGCTGACCCTGGCGCAGAAGATCCCGGTCGCCGGCGCGGTGATCGTGACCACGCCGCAGGAGATCGCCACGCTCGACGCGCGCAAGGCGCTGAAGATGTTCGAGAAGGTCAACGTGCCGGTGCTGGGCATCGTCGAGAACATGGCCGTGCACGTGTGCAGCAACTGCGGCCACGCCGAGCACCTGTTCGGCCAGGGGGGCGGCCAGGCGATGGCCGCGCAGTACGGCGTGCCACTGCTGGGCTCGCTGCCGCTGGACCTGCGCATCCGCGAGCAGGGCGACGCCGGCACGCCGGTGGTCGCCGCGGCGCCGGACTCGGCGCCCGCGCAGGCGTACCTGGCCGCGGCGCAGGCGCTGGCCGCGCAGCTGGCGGCGCGGCCGCGCGCCTCGATCCCGATCGCCTCCACGCTGGCCTGAGCCGGCGTTCCCCGACCGTGGCGGCGGTGGCGGCTGCCGCCGCCGGTCGCCTCCGCTAGAATCGCGCGGTCATGGGCCGCCGCGCCCCAGGGAACACTTCATGAGCATCAAGAGCGACCGCTGGATCCGCCGCATGGCCGAGCAGCACGGGATGATCGAGCCGTTCGAGCCGGGCCAGGTCAAGCATGCGGCCGACGGCCAGCGCATCGTCAGCTACGGCACGTCCAGCTACGGATACGACGTGCGCTGCTCGCGCGAGTTCAAGGTGTTCACCAACATCAACTCCACGATCGTCGATCCCAAGCACTTCGACCCGAAGAGCTTCGTCGACATCGAGGCCGACGAGTGCATCATCCCGCCCAACAGCTTCGCCCTGGCGCGCACGGTCGAGTACTTCCGCATCCCGCGCGACACCCTGGTGGTGTGCCTGGGCAAGAGCACCTACGCGCGCTGCGGGATCATCGTCAACGTCACCCCGCTCGAGCCGGAGTGGGAAGGGCACGTGACCCTGGAGTTCAGCAACACCACGCCGCTGCCCGCGCGGATCTACGCCAACGAGGGCGTGGCCCAGATGCTGTTCTTCCAGTCCGACGCCGACGACGTCTGCGAGACCTCGTACCGCGACCGTGGCGGCAAGTACCAGGGCCAGACCGGGGTCACCCTGCCGCGCACCTGAGCGGGCGGGCAACCGGATCGCAGGAGAAGGGCGCGGATACCGCGCCCTTTGCACATGCGCCGGCCGGGTCAGCACGGCGCGGCGAGCCTCCGACGCGGCGGCTGGACGCCGCTCAGCAGTGCCGGGCGCTGCCGCCGGCGGGGAGGAGCAGCTTGCCGACGCCGGCCGCGATGAGCAGCGCGGGCCACCAGGTGCCCAGCAGCTGGCCGGCATCGATGCCAAGGCCGAGGTTGTCGAGCAGGAACAGCGTGCCCAGCACGATCAGGACCAGGGCGGGAATCAGGCGGCGGTGCATGGCGGCGTCCTCGGGAGGGTGTGTCGCCATGCTGGGGCCGGGGCGGTCGCGGATCAGGTGCCGGAAGTTACTTTTTGCGCCCTGGCCACGGCCGGCGAACGGACTACTTGCGCCGCAGCAGCATGCCCACGCCCACCGCCACCAGCACCGCCGGCCACCAGGTCGCCAGCAGGCTGCCCAGGCCGCTGTCGATCCATCCGAGGTTGCGGGCCAGGAAGAACAGCCCGAGGACGATCAGGACGAGCGCGGCGAAGACATTGGAGCCCATGGCGGGTCGTTCGGCAGTTGGAGTGGGCGCCTATCCTAGCCGCGAACGCCACAGTGCCGCACGCGCGGCCAGCGCCTCGGGCGCGTGCCGCTGCATCGCGCCGCTGCCCCAGACCGGCCCGGGCCAGGCCGCGTCGGCGGCATGCCGGCCGACCACGTGCACGTGCAGCTGGCGGACGATGTTGCCGAGCGCGCCGATGTTGAGCTTCTCCACGCCGGCCTCGGCGCGCAGCAGCTGCGAGAGCTGGTTGAGCTCGGCCAGCAGCATGCGCTGCTGGCCGCCGTCCAGGTCGATCCACTCGCTGGCGTCGGCCACCCGCGGTACCAGCACCAGCCAGGGGAAGCGGGTGTCGTCGATCAGCCGCACCTGGGAGAGCGGGCCGTCGGCGATGAAGGCGCTGTCGGCGGCCAGGCGCGGATCGAGCTGGAACCCGTCGGCCGCGCTCACTTCAGCTGCTCGGCAAGGAAGCTGAGGGTGCGGTCCAGCGCCAGGCGCGCGCTGGGCTTGTCGTAGGCGTCCGGATCGACGTCGCGGTTGAAGGCGTGGCCGGCCGGGTAGGTGTGGACCGGCATGCCGGGCAGTGCGCGCCGGTGCGCGTCGACGGCCGCCGCGGTGATCGAGGCGTCGTGCTCGCCGAAGTGGAACATCACCGGCGCGCGCGGCGCGGCGACCAGCGCCGCGTCCTCCAGGAAAGGCAGGTTGCGCGCGCCGTAGTAGCTGACCGACGGCAGGCCCAGCTTCAGCGCCGACAGCATCGCCACCGTGCCGCCCCAGCAGTAACCGACGGTCCCGACCAGTGGCGGCGCCTGGAACACCGACAGGTGCGCCCGCAGTTGCGAGGCGGCGGCCGAGGCGATTTCCAGCGCGGCATCGATCCCGAGCTGGCCGACCAGCTCGCGCCCACGGGCGAAGCCCGCCGCGTCGTAGCCCAGTTCCACGCCACGCTCGACCGGATCGAAGAACGCCGGCGCCAGCACCGCGTAGCCCTCGGCTGCGAAGCGGTCGGCGACGGCGCGGATGTGCGGGTTGACCCCGAAGATCTCCTGGATCACCACCAGGCCGGCCTTGGGAACCCGGGCCGGGTCGGCCTGCCAGGCGGCGACGGGGCCGCGCGCGGTGTCGAGCTGGATCCACTGGCCCATCGGGGCGCTCCGGTCGAGGTGGGGGCGCCAGTGTAGGCGGTCGACGCGCCGGAGCCGGTGGACGCGATCCCGGAAGCCGGCGGCGTCCCGGTCGATCCTGAACACCGCCCCGCGCCAGGCCCGGTGGCGGCGGGCCCGCGCGTATAATTCCGCGCCCGGCCACGCCGGCACCGCCACCGTCCCGGCAGCCCGCCCCACACGCCCGTCACCATGTCCCTGCAGAACCCGAAAGTCGGCTTCGTCAGCCTCGGCTGCCCGAAAGCGCTGGTCGATTCCGAGCGCATCCTCACCCAGCTGCGCGTGGAGGGCTACGACATCGTCCCCAGCTACGACGCCGCCGACGTGGTGGTGGTCAACACCTGCGGCTTCATCGACTCGGCCGTGGCCGAATCGCTGGACGCGATCGGCGAGGCGATGAACGAGAACGGCAAGGTCATCGTCACCGGCTGCCTGGGCAAGCGCTCGGAGCTGATCCGCGAGCAGTATCCGGACGTGCTCTCGGTGTCCGGCCCGCAGGACTACGGCAGCGTGATGGAGGCCGTGCACAAGGCGCTGCCGCCGAAGCACGACCCGTTCCTGGACCTGGTCCCGGACTACGGACTCAAGCTGACCCCGCACCACTACGCCTACCTGAAGATTTCCGAGGGCTGCAACCACCGCTGCAGCTTCTGCATCATCCCGTCGATGCGCGGCGACCTGGTGTCGCGCCCGGTCGACGAGGTGTTGCGCGAGGCCGAGCGCCTGGTCAAGGGCGGCGTGCGCGAGCTGCTGGTGGTGTCGCAGGACACCTCGGCTTACGGCGTCGACCTGAAGTACGCGTCGCGCAGCTGGCGCGGCCGCGAGTACCAGACCCGGATGAAGGCCCTTTGCGAGGGCCTGTCCGAGCTCGACGCGTGGACCCGCCTGCACTACGTCTACCCGTACCCGCACGTGGACGACGTCATCCCGCTGATGGCCGAGGGCAAGGTGCTGCCGTACCTGGACATCCCGTTCCAGCACGCCAGCCCGCGCATCCTCAGGCTGATGAAGCGCCCGGGCGCCGTGGACAAGACCCTGGAGCGCGTGCAGCGCTGGCGCGCGACGTGCCCGGAGCTGACCCTGCGTTCGACCTTCATCGTCGGCTTCCCGGGCGAGACCGAGGCCGAGTTCGGGGAACTGCTCGATTTCCTCGACGAGGCGCAGCTGGACCGCGTCGGTGCGTTCGCCTATTCGCCGGTCGATGGCGCGGCCGCGAACGACCTGCCCGGTGCCGTGCCAGAGGAGGTCAAGCAGGAGCGCCTGGCCCGTTTCATGGAGCGGCAGGGCGAGATCTCCGCCGCGCGCCTGGAGGCGAAGGTCGGCACCGTGCAGCGCTGCCTGGTCGACGTGCTCGACGGCGAGCTGGCGATCGCCCGCTCGATGGCCGATGCGCCCGAGATCGACGGCGTGGTCCAGATCCAGGACGGCCGCGACGCCGGCCTGCAGGTGGGCGAGTTCGTCGACGTGCGGATCATGGGCAGCGACGAGCACGACCTGTACGGCGAGGTCGAGTACGCCGAAGCCTCCGGCGATTCCGGGGCGGCGGGGCTGCGCGTCCTGTAAGGCGCCCGGGCCCGCGGCCTGCCGGCGCCGGCCGCTATGCGGTCCTTGCCCGGGCCGCCATCCGCGCGGACGCCGCGCTCATGGGCCCGGCGCGTACTCCACCGCCACGATCGCGAAGCGCGCGGGCCCGCCCGGCAGCTGCGCCTCCACCTCGTCGTCCACGCGCTTCTTCAGCAGGGCGCGCGCCAGCGGCGAATCGATGCTGATCCAGCCGGTCGCCGCATCGGTCTCGTCCGGGCCGACGATGCGATAGCGCGCCAGCTCGCCCGTATCCATCCGTTCCAGTTCGATCCAGGCGCCGAAGAACACCGCGTCCGGATCGGCGGGCGCCTGGTCGATGACCTTCAGTGCCGGCACCCGCTTGCTCAGGTAGCGCACGCGCCGGTCGATCTCGCCCAGCTGCTTCTTGCGATAGGTGTATTCGGCGTTCTCCGAGCGGTCGCCTTCGGCGGCGGCCGCCGCCAGCGCCCTGACCACGTCCGGGCGCTTCACCCGCCAGAGGTCGTCGAGCTCGGCCTTGAGCCGGTCGTGGCCGCCGCGGGTGATCAGCGCGGTGCTCTTTTCCGGAGGCGGTCGCCAGCGCGACATGTCAGCGCGCCGCCGGTGGCGCCAGAGCGCGGTGCAGGCTGCGCCCGCGCGGGTCGTCGACCGGCTCGATGCAGCTGCCCGCGGTGAGGACCAGCAGGTCGTCCAGCGCCACCGCGAACTCGCGCGCGCCGGCCAGGCCGTCGGCGACCAACCGCACGCAGGTGCCGTTCCATTCCACCGACCAGGCGCCGTGTTCGGGCGGCAGGTCCTGCAGCGTGGCGCGGCAATGCGACTGCAGCAGGTAGCGTCCGTCCGCATCCAGCCGCAACAGCGCGTCGGCGCCGGCGCAGCCATGCAGGGGCAGGCTGCCGAAGAACGTGCCCGGCTCGACCGCGGCGGCGACCGGCGCGGCCGGCTCCGAGGCACGGACCCCCGGTGGCGCGAGCATCGCCAGCCCCAACGCCGGTACGAACGCCAACCGCAAGCGGGCAGGCAGCGCGCTCGTCATTTGCTGGGGCGCCCGTGACGGTTCAACGCTTCCTGCCTCCGAAGATCCCGCCGAGGATCCCGCGCACGATCTGGTTGGTGATGGTGCGCGCGGCCTGCTTGCCGGAGGCCTCGATCACCCCCTGGCGACGGCCGTTGCCGAACAGCACGTCGCTGACCGCCTTGCCGAAGCCGCCTTCCTCCTGCGGCGCCGGAGTCTTGCCTGCGCCCCCCCCCTTCGCGGGCGGGGCCTGCACGCTGTCCGCGGCGGCCTGCGCACGCGCGGCCAGCATCTCGGTCGCCGATTCGCGGTTGACTGCGTGGTCGTAGCGGGTGCCGAGCGGACTGCCCGCACGCACCTGCGCGCGCTCGGCGCCGGTGATCGCGCCCATCCGGCAGCGCGGCGGCGCGACCATGGTCTGCTGGACGGGCGAGGGCACGCCCTTTTCCTGCAGCGTGGACACCAGCGCCTCGCCGGTCCCCAGCTGCGACAGCGTCGCGGCCACGTCCAGCCGTGGATTCGGCACGAACGTCTCGGCCGCGGTCCTGACCGCCTTCTGGTCGCGCGGGGTGTAGGCGCGCAGTGCGTGCTGCACGCGGTTGCCGAGCTGGCCGAGGATGTCGTCGGGCACGTCGTCGGGGAACTGCGAACAGAAGTACACGCCCACGCCCTTGGAGCGGATCAGGCGCACGACCTGCTCGATGCGCTGCTGCAGCGCGGGCGGCGCGTCGTCGAACAGCAGGTGCGCCTCGTCGAAGATGAAGGCCAGTTTCGGCTTGTCCAGGTCGCCGACCTCGGGCAGGTTCTCGAACAGCTCCGACAGCAGCCACAGCAGGAAGGTGGCGTACAGGCGCGGCTTGAGGATCAGCTGGTCGGCGGCGAGGATGCCGATCACGCCGCGGCCGTCGTGGTCGACGCGCATGAGGTCGGCCAGTTCCAGCGCCGGCTCGCCGAAGAAGCCTTCGCCGCCGTCCTGCGACAGGCGCAGCAGCGCGCGCTGGATCGCCGCCACCGACTGCGCGCTGACCAGCCCGTACTCGGCCGACACCGCCTTGCGCTCCGCGGCGACCAGGCTGAGCAGGGCGCGCAGGTCGTCCAGGTCGAGCAGCAGCAGGCCGCGGTCGTCGGCCAGCTTGAACACGATGTCGAGCACGCCGGACTGGGTGTCGTTGAGTTCCAGGATGCGGCCGATGAGGGTCGGCCCCATCTCGCTGACGGTGGTGCGCACCGGATGCCCCAGCGTGCCGTACAGGTCCCAGAACACCACCGGGCTGGCGCCGGGGGCGTAGCCGGCCACGCCCACCTCGGCCGCACGCTGCGCCACCTTCGCGTTGCCGTCGCCGGCCACGGCCAGCCCGGCCACGTCGCCCTTCACGTCGGCCATGAAAACCGGCACGCCGATCCGCGAGAAGCCCTCGGCCAGGGTCATCAGGGTCACGGTCTTGCCGGTGCCGGTGGCCCCGGCCACCAGGCCGTGGCGGTTGCCGTACTTGGGCAGCAGGACGACGGGGACGTCGTCGGTGAGGCCCTTGCCGAGCAGGATCGGATCCATGCGTCGCCTCCTGGCGATGTCAGGCTGTGGTGGCGTCGATTCTAGCGGGGTCGCGGCTTGCCGCCCGCGGCGGCGGGCGGCTACCCTGCCGGTCGCTTCGTTTTCCGATGTGCCCGATGTCCTTCCGTGTCCCGAAACACTGGCCGCTGGCCGCCGCGCTGCTCTTTTGCCTCGTCCCGTCCGCGCACGCGCAACGGGTGTCCGCCAAGGACAGGGCCGCCTCCGACGCCCTGGTCCAGCGCATGGCCACCGCCGAGCAGCGCTATCGCGATGCGCTGGTGCTGGCCGCCAACGGCGATCCGAAGGGCACCACCGAGAGCAACGCCGCGCTCGAGGACATGGAGGACGTGGTCGACGCCTGCGTGAAGCAGAAGGGCTGCCCGATGTCGGACCTGCTGGCGACGTGGAAGCGCCTGCTGAAGGCCGAAGTGGACGCCGCCGGCGAGGAACTGGACGAGGATCCGGGCGAGGAGGGGCTGCTCGAGGCCGACACCGCGCTGGCCGCCGACATCCCGGAGGCCGCCCGCGCCGTCCGCCTGCTGGGTGACGACAACCGCCACGCCTTCGACCGCATGGTCAAGTTCAATCCCGCGATCCAGGCCGGCATCCGCCGCTGGCTGACCGACATGCGTCCGCAGCTGATGGACAGCTACGAGAACTACCAGGTCATGCGCCACCTGATGTGGCCGGAGTTCGAGCGGCGCGGGCTGCCCGAGGCGCTGCTGTTCGGGATCATGGCCAAGGAGTCCAACGGCCGCGTGCATGCGGTCTCGCGCGCGGGCGCCGCCGGCCCGATGCAGTTCATGCCGGCCACCGGCCGCCGTTTCGGGCTCGGCCCGGACGACAGCGGCTTCGACAGCCGCTACGACCCGCGCAGCGCGGCCATGGCCAGCGCCGCCTACCTCAACGAGCGCCTGCGCCAGCTCAACAACGACGTTGAGCTGTCGCTGGCCGGCTACAACGGCGGCGAGGGCCGCGCCCTGCGGGTACACCGCGCCAGCGGCGGCACCGGCTTCTGGGACGCCTCGGTGTACAGCCAGTTCCCGGCCGAGACCCGTGACTACGTGCCGATGGTGATCGCCGCGGCCTGGATCTACCTGCACCCGCGCCAGTACGGGGTGGGTTTCCCGAAGGTCGACGCACACCCGGCGACGTTCAAGCTGGTGCGGCCGGCCAGCATCTACGCGCTGACGATCTGCCTGGGCAACTACGGCAACCGCGACGGCTACATGCGCACGCTGCGCAACCTCAACCCGCGCTACGAGGCCGAGGCCTGGATCCCGGCCGGAACCACGCTCAACGCCACCACCCGCGTGGCCGGGCTCTACCACCGCCACTGCAGCGGCGGTGCGCGCACCGAGCTGGCCCAGGCGCTGGTGACCGCCGACGTCAATGCGGCGATCGTGCGCGACGATCCGGGCGGCACCGTCGCCGTCGGCGACGTGACCCCGTTGCCGGGCGTGGCCACCACGGTCGCGACCGGCGTCCCCCAGGCGGCCACGCCCAAGGCGCAGCAGGCGCGCAGCTACCGGGTGGCCAAGGGCGACACGCTCGGCCGGATCGCCCAGCGCCACGGCTGCGATGCCAAGGCGCTGGCGCGCGCCAACGGACTGAAGGCGCCGGGCTACAGCGTGCGCCAGGGCCAGCAGCTGAAACTGGAAGGCTGCACGAAGTAGCGCGACGCCGGATCAGCGGGCGAGGTGGGCCAGCGCCTGGCCCAGCCGCACCGGCGATTCGGCCCCCAGCCCGGGGGCCAGGGTGGCCGCACCCGGCGGCAGCAGCACGACCACGGTCGAGCCGTAGTTAAAGCGCGCCATCTCGGCGAAGCGCTCCAGCACGATGCCCTTGCCGCGCCAATCCTTGCGGGTGATGTCGTCGCCGTAGGCGGGGATTTCCTCGCCGCTCCAGACCGTCTCCACCCCGGACACGAGCAGCGCGCCCACCATCACCGAGGCCATCGGCCCGAAGTCGGTGTCGAAGTGGCACACCAGCCGCTCGTTGCGCGCGAACAGCCGCGGGACGCGGCTGACCGCGGCCGGTCCCACGCTGAACAGCCGCCCGGGCACGTGCACGGTCTCGCGCAGCGTGCCGGTCCACGGCATGTGCACGCGGTGGTAGTCGCGCGGCGACAGGTACACGGTCGCGAAGCGGCCGCCGGCGAACACGCGCGCGGCTTCGGCGTCGCCGAGCAGCTCGGCGGCGGTGAAGGACTGGCCCTTGGCCTGGAAGATCCGGCCGTCGGCCTCGATCGCCCCGAGCTGGCTGATCCGGCCGTCGGCCGGCATCAGCAGCGCCCGCGGGTCCGGGTCCGGGGTGCGCGCGCCCGGCTTGAGCGCACGGGTGAAGAACGCATTGAAGGTCGGGTACGCCGTGGGGTCGGGCTGGGCGGCCTCGTCCAGGTCGACGTCGAAGTTGCGCACCACCGCGTCGATGAAGTGCTGCTTCAGCCAGGGCGTGTCCGAGTAGGCGGCGCTGCGCGCGATCGACGACAGCAGCCGGTGCGGCAGCACCCAGCTGAGGGTGGTCATCAGGCTCATGGCGCGCGGTCCGCGGCGGTCAGGCGGGCGAGGTCGTCGGCGATCGCCTGCGGCTGGAACGGCGGCCGGATCAGGCCCGCCAGGCGACCCTGCGGGTCGAGCAGGGCGATGTTGGCCGAGTGGTCGACGCTGTAGTCCTGCGGGTTCTGCTCGAAGCCCTTGCCCGGGACCTTCATGAACACGAAGCCGACCGAGGTGGCGAACTTCTCCAGCGCCGGCACGTCGGCGGTGGCGGCCAGGGTGTCCGGGTGGAAGGCGTGGGCGTACTCGCCGGCCTTGCCCGGGGTGTCGCGCTCCGGGTCGACCGACACGAACAGCACGCGCGGACGCGTGGATTCGGGCAGCGCTTCCCACTGCTTCTGCGCCTGGGCCAGCTCGGCCAGCGTGGTGGGGCATACGTCGGGGCAGAAGGTGAAGCCGAGGAACACCAGGGTCCAGTGCCCGGCCAGTTCGCCCGGCACCAGCGGCGTGCCGTCGGACTGGCGCAGGTTGAACGCCGGCAGTTCGCGCGGCTGCGGCAGCAGGGTGACGGTTTTCAGCTCCGGCGCGGCGGGGCCGGGTTCGCGGCCGAGGAAGTGCCATGCGGCCAGCAGCCCGAGGCCGCCGGCCAGCGCGGCGGCGAGGATGTAGCCGAAGGTGCGGTTGAACATGCGGTCCAGCATCCGGTGTGTCCGAGGCCGGACATGATACCGGCAGGGGCGGTCGCGGTCGGGCGAAGGCGCCCCGCTGGCCTATAATCGCCGGCCTTTCCCGACACCGCCGCCCGGCGGCACGCGCCATGACCGTCGACCCGGCCGCCGAGCTGCACACCCTCATCGACCTGATCCGCTACGGCGGCAGCCGCTTCAACGAGGCCGGGCTGACCTTCGGCCACAGCTACGACAATGCGATGGACGAGGCCACCCAGCTGGTCCTGCACGCGCTGCACCTGCCGCACGACCTGAGCCCGGTCTATGGCCAGTCGCGCCTGACCACCGCGGAGAAGCACAAGGTCCTGGCGCTGTTCCAGCGTCGCATCGACGAGCGCGTGCCGGCTGCCTACCTCACCGGAGAGGCGTGGTTCGCGGGCCTGAGCTTCAAGAGCGACGCGCGCGCGCTGGTACCGCGCTCGCCGATCGCCGAGCTGATCGAGGCCGGTTTCGAGCCGTGGCTCGGCGGCCGCGAGGTGCGCCGCGCGCTCGACCTGTGCACGGGCTCGGGCTGCATTGCCATCGCAATGGGCCACTACCAGCCGGAGTGGCAGGTCGACGGCGTGGACATCAGCGACGACGCGCTGGCTCTGGCCGCCGAGAACAAGGCGCGCCTGCACGCCGACAACGTGACCCTGCTCAAGTCCGACCTGTTCGCCGGACTGACCGGGCGCCACTACGACCTGATCGTCACCAACCCGCCGTACGTCACCGACGACGAGACCGACGCGCTGCCGAAGGAATACTCGTACGAGCCCGAGCTGGGCCTGCGGGCCGGGCCGGACGGGCTGGACCTGGTGCTGAAGATCCTGCGCGACGCGCCGCTGCACCTGTCGCAGGACGGCCTGCTGGTGTGCGAGGTCGGCGAATCCGAGCGCCACCTGGTCAGGCTGCTGCCGGAGCTGGACCTGGCCTGGATCGAGTTCAAGGTCGGGCAGATGGGCATCTTCGCGGTCGAGTGCCGCGACCTGATCGCGCACAACGCGCGCATCGCCGAGCTGGCAGCCGCGCGCGGCTGAGGCGGGCGCGGCGCGGGCCGGCCGCGAACGCATCGGCAGTCCCGGGATCGGACCTGCCGTCGCGGCAGGGCGCGACCCCGACCGGCTCCGCGTGTTCGCGGACCATGCCGCACCCATGGAAACCGTTGCCAAGGCAACATTTCCCCGCGTCCTGCCGCACTGCAGCAGGCCCCGCCGATGTGCGATCCTTGCGCGTCTCCCCACCGGTTCTCCCCCGCGGAGCGGCGCCTTGAGCAGCAACACCTTCGGCAAACTGTTGTCGGTCACCACCTTCGGCGAATCGCACGGCCCGGCCATCGGCTGCGTGGTCGACGGGTGCCCGCCGGGGCTGGAGATCGCGCCGGAGGAGTTCGCCCACGACCTGCAGCGCCGCGCCACCGGAAAGTCGCGCCACACCTCGGCGCGGCGCGAGGCCGACGAAGTCGAGATCCTGTCGGGCGTCTACGAAGGCCGTACCACGGGCACGCCGATCGCGCTGCTGGTGCGCAACACCGACGCGCGCAGCAAGGACTACGCGAATATCGCCGCGCAGTTCCGCCCCGGCCATGCCGACTACAGCTACTGGCAGAAGTACGGCATCCGCGATCCACGCGGTGGCGGACGCAGTTCGGCGCGCGAGACCACCATGCGCGTGGCCGCCGCGGTCATCGCCAAGAAGTGGCTGCAGCAGCGTTACGGCGTGGGCGTGCGCGGCTTCATGGCCCAGATCGGCCAGGTGAAGCCGGCGGGCTTCGACTGGCGCGCGGTCGAGGAAAACCCGTTCTTCTGGCCGCATGCGGCCCAGGTCGACGAACTCGAAAACTACATGGACGCGCTGCGCAAGTCCGGCGACTCGGTCGGCGCGCGCGTGACCGTGGTCGCCGATGGCGTGCCGCCGGGGTGGGGCGAGCCGATCTACGGCAAGCTCGACGGCGAACTCGCCGCCGCGCTGATGAGCATCAACGCGGTCAAGGGCGTGGAGATCGGCGACGGCTTCGACGTGGTCGCGCAGAAGGGCACGCAGCACCGCGACCTGATCGCGCCGGACGGCTTCGCCAGCAACCACGCCGGCGGCATCCTCGGCGGCATCTCCACCGGCCAGCAGGTGGTGGCCTCGATCGCGCTGAAGCCGACCTCCAGCCTGCGCCTGCCGGGCCCGACCGTGGACGTGCATGGCCAGCCGGTCGAGGTGGTCACCACCGGGCGCCACGACCCCTGCGTCGGCATCCGCGCCACGCCCATTGCCGAGGCGATGGTCGCGCTGGTGCTGATGGACCACGCGCTGCGCCATCGGGCCCAGTGCGGCGACGTCGGCACGGTCACCCCGCGCATCCCCGCCGGGCCGGCGCTGGGCGAAGGCGGGCAGGGCTAGCCGCCATGTCCGCCCCGCGTCCCCGCGTCTGGGTGTCGCAGCCGCTGTTCGACGACATCGTCGGCCAGCTGGCGGCGCATTGCGAGGTGGAGGCGGTGTCGGCGGTCAGCGAGCACGCGCCGGCCGACGTGGCCGCCGCGCTGCGCGACGCCGATGGCGCGCTGGTCACGCTCAACGAGCGCATCGGCGCGGGCGAACTGGCCGCCGCGCCGCGCCTGCGCGCGATCGCCAACGTCGGCGTCGGCTACAACAACCTGGACATCGCCGCGCTCGACGCGCGCGGGATCATCGCCACCAACACGCCCGACGTGCTGACCGAGACCACCGCCGACCTCGGCTTCGCCCTGCTGATGGCCGCCGCCCGGCGGGTCACCGAGTCCGAGCGGTGGCTGCGCGGGGGGCATTGGCGGCAGTGGTCGTTCTCCACGATGCTCGGCGCCGAGATCCACGGCCGCACGCTCGGCATCCTCGGCATGGGCCGGATCGGGCAGGGCATCGCCAGGCGCGGCCACCACGGCTTCGGGATGAAGGTGCTGTACCACAACCGTTCGCGCCTGCCCGACGCGGTCGAACGCAGCGTGGGCGCGCGCTACGCCACGTTCGACGAGCTGCTCGCCCAGGCCGACCACCTGGTCCTGGTGCTGCCGTATTCGGCGGCCAGCCACCACCTCATCGACGCCGCCGCGCTGGCCCGGATGAAGCCGACCGCGACCCTGGTGAACATCGCCCGCGGCGGCCTGGTCGACGAGCCCGCGCTCGCCGACGCCCTGGCGAACGGACGCCTGGCCGCGGCCGGCCTGGACGTGTACGAAGGCGAACCGGCCGTGCGCCCGGAACTGCTGGCCCTGCGCAACGTGGTGCTGACCCCGCACATCGGCAGCGCCAGCCTGGCCACGCGCCGGGCGATGGTGCAACTGGCGGTCGACAACCTGCTCGCGGCGCTGGGCCTGGGCCCGGACGCGGGCCGTCCGCCGACGCCGGTCACCGCCACGAAGACCACCGCCGCCCGACCGGGCGCCACCGACGCCGCCGGCATCGCCACCGGCAAAACCGCGGCCGGCAAACGGTAGGGAACCTCCCAGGCGCCGGAGCACCGGCCGCACCCAGGAAGAGGTTCCCCGAACCCGGCCCGGACGCGCACCGCGCGAGACACCTCCAACGAACACAGAACCGGAAACGAAAAAACCATGAGCACTGCAGAACGCCGTTTCACTGTCGCCGTCGTCGGCGCCACCGGCGCGGTCGGCGAGACCATGCTGTCCATCCTGGCCGAGCGCCAGTTCCCCGTCGGCGAGCTGGTCGCCCTGGCCTCCGAGCGTTCCGCCGGCGGCGAGGTCGACTTCGGCGGCCGCAAGGTCCCGGTCCGCGACCTGGCCACCTTCGATCCCCAGGGCGTGGACATCGCCCTGTTCTCGGCCGGTGGCGGCGTGTCCAAGGAATACGGCCCGAAGTTCGCCGCCGCCGGCGCGGTGGTGATCGACAACTCCTCGGCCTTCCGCTACGACGACGACGTGCCGCTGGTGGTGTCGGAAGTCAATCCGGAAGCGGCGAAGAACCGCCCGCGCGGCATCATCGCCAACCCGAACTGCTCGACCATGCAGATGCTGGTCGCGCTGGCGCCGATCCACCGCGAGTACGGCATCGAACGCATCAACGTGGCCACCTACCAGTCGGTGTCCGGCGCCGGCCGTTCGGCGCTGGAGGAACTGGGCCGGCAGACCGGCGCGCTGCTCAACTTCCAGGACGCCGACCCGCAGCGCTTCCCGGTGCAGATCGCCTTCAACCTGATCCCGCACATCGACGACTTCCAGGACAACGGCTTCACCAAGGAAGAGATGAAGCTGGTCTGGGAGACCCGCAAGATCCTCGGCGACGACAGCATCCAGGTGAACCCGACCGCGGTGCGCGTGCCGGTGTTCTTCGGCCATTCCGAGGCGGTGGCGATCGAGACGAAGAAGAAGGTCACCCCGGAGGCCGCGCGCGCGCTGCTCGAGCAGTCGCCGGGCGTGGAAGTGGTCGACGAGCGCAGGCCCGGCGGCTACCCGACCCCGGTGACGCACGCCTCGGGCAACGACGCGGTCTACGTCGGCCGGATCCGCGAGGACTTCTCGCACCCGCGCGGCCTGAACCTGTGGATCGTCTCGGACAACATCCGCAAGGGCGCGGCGCTCAACGCCGTGCAGCTGGCCGAGCTGGTCGCGCAGGAGCGCTGATCGTCGCGGCGGCGCGGGCCTTGGCCTGCGCCGCCCGCCCGGCTGTGTTCGGCCGGGGGGCTCGGCTATAGTGCGCCGCATGAGAACGAGGGGACGGGGCGCCAGGCGCCCGTGGCACTGGTTGCTGGCGGTCGGGCTGTCGCTGCTGAGCAGCGGCGCGATGGCGCTCGGCCTGGGCCAGATCCGGGTACTGTCGGCGCCGGGGCAGCCGCTGCTGGCGGAAATCCCGATCATTTCCAACGCCCCGGGCGAGCTGGAGAACGCGCGCGCGCGGCTGGCATCCCCGGAAACCTTCGCCCGGGTCGGCCTGCAGCCGCCGGCGGGCCTGGTCAGCGACCTCCAGTTCGAGATCACCAGCGACGCCCAGGGCCGCGCGATCGTGCGCGTGACCAGCACCGCGCCGGTCGACGTGGCGGCGGTCGGGTTCCTGGTCGAGGTGGACTGGGGCCAGGGCCGGCTGGTGCGCGAATACTCGGCGCTCGTCGCCGCGCCGCAGACCGCGGTGGCGATCGAGGCTCCCTCGATCCAGGCGCCCGCGGCGGTGCCGTCCGACACCATCGTGCGCGAGCCCGAACCGGTGGCGGACGCGCCCGATGCGGCCCCGCCGGCCGCCCCTTCCGCGCCCCCGGCGCCGGCCGAACCCCGTGCCGTTCCCGCCGCCGCGGCGCCGGGCGACGTCGTGGCCCGGGTCGAGCGCGGCCAGACCCTGTCGCAGATCGCCGCCGGCATGGACCGCGGCGGGCGCAGCCTCGACGAGGCGATGATCGCGCTGCTGCGGGCCAATCCCGGCGCGTTCATCGACGGCAACATCCATCGCGTGCGCAGCGGCGCGGTGCTGCGCATGCCGGATGCCGATGCCTACGACGCCACCGCCGCATCGGCGGCGGCCCAGGTGCGCGAACAGACCGCGCAATGGCGGCAGGCACGGACCGCGATCCCGCAGCCGGCCGACACCGGCACCGTGGCACCGGCCGCGCCCGCGGCGGCCGCGGCGCCGGCCGCCCCGGCCGGGGCCCGGCTGGAAATCGCACCGGCGGCCGCGGCGGCCGGGACCCAGGCGACAGAATCCGGACTCGGCGCCGGTGGCGAGGGCGACATGCTGGCAAACGAACAACTGCGCCAGGCCCAGGAAGACCTGGCCACGCGCGACTCGGAACTGGCGGAACTGCGCAGCCGGGTCGATGAACTGGAAAAGATGCAGCAGGCGCAGCTCAAGCTGATCCAGCTCAAGGACAGCGAGCTGGCCGCCGCGCAGCAGACGCTGGCGCGCAGCAATGCCGCCACGGCCGACGGCGCTCCGGGCATGCCGGTCTGGCTCTGGGGCGGCCTCGGCCTGGTCCTGGCGGCCGCACTGGTGTGGTGGCTGGCCCGGCGTCCCAAGCCGTCGCCGATCCCGGCCCCGCGCGGCCGCGGCTTCGATGCCGCCGCGCTGGCCGCGGCGGTTCCGGCACAGGCGGCCGCCGCCGACCCCGTGCTGGCCGCCGATACGCCGGAGGAGGCCCACCACGCCGCCTACGCGGAGGACACCTCCTATCCCGCCGCGGCCCACCCGGACGATGTCGCGGTGCCGGCCTGGCACACCGGCACGGCCGGCGCGGCGATCGGACTGGCGCCGCTCAATCCCGCGCCCGCCGGTCGCGAGCGGCTCGAACTGGCGATCGCCTACCTGGACCTGGGCGACGTGCAGACCGCGCGCGCGCTGCTGAGCGAGGTGGCCGCGGGCCAGGATCCTTCCGCGCGCGACGAAGCGGCCCAGCTGCTGCGCGAGATCGGCTGACACGGGAAGCGTCGCGATGCGTTACGCGCTGGGCGTCGAATATGACGGCGGCGGCTTCCAGGGATGGCAGGGCCTCGGGCCCGGCGGCCCGCCGACCGTGCAGGCGGCGCTGGAGCGCGCGCTCGGCTCGGTCGCCGACCAGGCCATCACCGTGACCTGCGCCGGCCGCACCGACGCCGGCGTCCATGCGGAATGCCAGGTGGTGCACTTCGACAGCACCGCCCAGCGCGACCCGCGCGCCTGGACCCTCGGCGTGAGCGGGCGCCTGCCGCCGGCGGTATGCGTGCGCTGGTGCGTGCCGGTGCCGCTGGACTTCAACGCCCGCTTCTCGGCGCGGGCGCGCCGCTACCGCTACCGGCTGGTCAACCGCCCGGTGCGGCCGGCGCTGTACCGGCAACTGATGGCCTGGGAGCGGCGCCCGCTGGATGCGGATGCCATGCACCGCGCCGCGCAGGCGCTGCTGGGCGAGAACGACTTCAGCGCGTTCCGGACGGTGCACTGCCAGGCCCCGCACGCGCGCCGCGACCTGCAGGAGATCCTGGTCCGGCGGGCCGGGGAAACGGTCGAGATCGAGGTGCAGGCGAACGCATTCCTCCATCACATGGTGAGGAATATCGTGGGCTCGTTGCTGGAAGTGGGGGCAGGCACGCAGGACGAGGACTGGATCGCCCGCCTGCTGGCCGGCCGCGACCGCACCCTGGCCGGGCCGACGGCGCCGCCGCAGGGGCTGGTCTTCCTGCGTCCGCTCTATCCACCCGAATGGGGCCTGCCCGAGGAAGTGAGCCTGTGAACCGCACCCTGTACCGCACCCGGATCAAGTTCTGCGGCATGACCCGTCCCGGCGACGTCCGCCTGGCCGGGGAACTGGGCGTGGACGCGATCGGCTTCGTGTTCGCGCACGGCAGCCCGCGCCGGCTGACCGCGGCCGAGGCCCGGCAGCTGCGGCTGGCGCTGGCGCCGATGGTCAGCGCGGTGGCGCTGTTCCGCGACAACACCGCCGCCGAAGTGCGCGAGGTGGTCCGCCAGGTGCGCCCGGCCGTGCTGCAGTTCCATGGCGACGAGGACGACGCGTTCTGCCGCGCGTTCCGCGTGCCGTGGATGAAGGCGATCCCGATGGCCGGCGGCGAGAACTGGGATGCGCGCACGCTGCAGGCGCGCTGGCCAAATGCCGACGGCTTCCTGTTCGACAGCCACGGCAAGGGCGGCGCCGGCGGGACCGGGCAGCCGTTCGACTGGAGCCGCGTGCCGACCGGACTGCACCGGCCGTTCGTGCTGGCCGGGGGCATCACCCCGGACAACGTGCATGACGCGATCCTGGCCACGCTGCCGTGGGCGGTGGACGTGGCCAGCGGCATCGAGGTGTCGCCGGGGATCAAGGACGGCGAGAAGATGCGCCGCTTCGTCGCCGAGGTCCGGCGCGCCGACTGCAGCAGCGACTGAGGCGCGGGGCGTCATCATCCTGGAATGGAACCGTGGCACTTTGCCGCGGCCCTGAAGCGCGGTAGCGTTCGGGACGCGGGAGGCGCGATGCATCGCGGCTCCCGTGGAGCGCGTTCCGGGAGGGGGCGCCGATCCGGTCCGGCAGGCAGGCAGCCGTGCCGGGTGGAGCGGGGCGTGGATCGAACCGATGCCGACGCCGGAGCCCATGCCCATGCCCGCACCCCCGCGCTCGACCGAGGTCCCCAGGCCGCCCACGCGCAGGGCCCGCGCACGCGCGCCGAAACGCAAACCGGTCCTGGTCGATCTCGCACTGCAGGGCGGCGGCGCGCATGGCGCGTTCACCTGGGGCGTGCTCGACCGCCTGCTGGACGAGGAATGGCTGCGCATCGACGGTATCTCCGGCACCTCGGCCGGGGCGATGAACGCGGCGGTCATGGTCGATGGCCTGGACCGGGGCGGCCGCGAAGGCGCGCGCCAGGCGCTGGCGCGGTTCTGGCGCGACGTGTCCGACGCGGCCCGCTTCAGTCCGCTGCAGCGCGGTCCGCTGGACGTGCTGCTCGGACGCTGGAGCCTGGACGGCTCGCCGCTGTTCGTCGGCATGGAACTGGCCTCGCGGCTGTGGTCGCCGTACGACCTCAATCCCTTCGGGCTCAACCCGCTGCGCGACATCCTCGAGCGCACGATCGACTTCAAGCGCCTGGCGCGCGCGCCGGTGAAGCTGTTCATCACCGCCACCAACGTGCGCACCGGCCGCGGTCGGGTGTTCCGCAACCCCGAGCTGTCGCCCGAGGTGCTGCTGGCCTCGGCGTGCCTGCCGAACATGTTCCAGGCGGTGGAACTGGATGGCGAGTACTGGTGGGACGGCGGCTATTCCGGCAACCCGACCATCACCCCGCTGGTGCGCGAATGCGACTCGCGCGACACGATCCTGGTCGCGATCAACCCGGTCGAACGCGCCGGCCGCCCGACCACCGCGCGCGCCATCCTCAACCGCATCAACGAAGTCTCGTTCAACGCCGGCCTGCTCAAGGAGCTGCGCATGATCGCGATGCTGCGCCAGGTGGTGGACGCGGGCAACTGCGAGGGCGCGCGCTGGGCGCAGATGCGCATCCACCTGGTCCGCAACGAACTGGCCCAGGAACTCGACTATTCGTCGAAGATGAATGCCGAGTGGGCGTTCCTGTCGATGCTGCACGGCGAGGGCCGGCGCGCGGCCGGGGCCTTCCTCGCCAGCGAAGGCGGCAACCTCGGCCGGCGATCGTCGATCGACCTCGACGTGTTGCTGGACGGAGTCTGAGCCATGGGCCTGATCGGGATCCTGCTCGGCCTCGGCCTGCTGGTGTTCTTCTCCTATCGCGGCTGGAGCGTGCTGCTGCTGGCGCCGGCGGCGGCGCTCGTGGCGGCGCTGTTCTCCGGCGAACCGCTGCTGGCGCACTGGACCCTGACCTTCATGTCCAGCGCGGCGGGCTTCTTCGCCCAGTTCTTCCCGCTGTTCCTGCTCGGGGCCCTGTTCGGAAAGCTGATGGAGGACAGCGGCTCGGTCGCGGCGATCGCCCGCTTCATGACGGGCCGGCTGGGCGCGCGCCGGGCGATGCTGGCGGTGGTCCTGTCCGGCGCGCTGGTGACCTACGGCGGGGTCAGCCTGTTCGTGGCGTTCTTCGTGCTCGCGCCGATGGCCGCGGCGCTGTTCGCCGACGCCGGCATTCCGCGCCGCTTGATGCCGGCCGCGCTCGCGCTCGGCACGTCGACGTTCACCATGTCGGCGATGCCGGGCACGCCTTCGATCCAGAACGCGATCCCGATGCCGTTCTTCGGCACCACGCCGTTCGCCGCCCCCGGCCTGGGGCTGATCGCCTCGGCGATCATGCTCGGCTTCGGCCTGTGGTGGCTGGGTCGCGCCGAAGCGCGGGCGCGCGCGGCAGGCGAGGGTTTCGGTGCACCGGCGCCGATCCCGGAGCCGACCGCGGACGGGGTGGTGCGCGAGCGCGCGTCGGTGGCGCAGGCGTTCGATCCGGCCGAAGCCGGGCGCGGCGCGGCCTGTCCGTCGCAGCCGCCGGTGGCGGTGGCGTTCGCGCCGCTGGCGGTGGTGGTAGGGGTGAACCTGCTGATGGCCCTGGTCGTGCTGCCGCGCATGGACGTGTCCTACCTGGCCGAGCCGCGCTTCGGCACCACGCTGCCGGCGGTGGGCGGGGTGTGGTCGGTGTCGGTGGCGCTTGCCGCGGCGATCGTCGCGGTGGTCGCCCTGAACCGGCGCCGCTTCGCCGTGCTGCGGGCCACGGTGGATGCCGGCGCCAACGCTTCGGTCCTGCCGATCCTGTCGGTGGCCAGCCTGGTCGGTTTCGGCGCGGTGGTCGCGGCGATGCCTGCGTTCGCGGTGGTCCGCGAATGGGTGCTGGGCATCGGTGGCGGGCCGCTGGTATCGCTCGCCGTCGCGACCAATGTCCTGGCCGGACTGACCGGCTCGGCGTCAGGCGGCCTGACCATCGCGCTGGATTCGCTGGGCGCGGCCTTCATGCAGGTCGCGGCCGAGACCGGGCTGTCGCCGCAGCTGATGCACCGGGTCGCGGTGATCGGGTCGGGTACGCTCGACAGCCTGCCGCACAACGGCGCGGTGATCACCCTGCTGGCGGTGTGCGGCTGCAGCCATCGGCAGAGCTACCGCGACATCGCGGTGGCGGCCATCGCAGGGCCGGTGGTCGCGCTGGTGGTGGTGATCGCGCTCGGATCGGTGTTCGGGTCGTTCTGAGCGTCGCAGGGCGCCTGCCGCGCGATGCGGCGGGTCCGGGATGCCGGCGTGCGTCGCCGCATCGCCGGCGCCAGGTCGACCCCCAGGCCGAGGCGCTCAGCCGGCCAGCTGGCGACCCAGCCAGTCGCCCAGGCGGGCGAGGCGCGGATCGTCGTTGCCGCGCGCGCTGCACAGCGCCCACTGCCCGCCGGTCTCGATGAATCCCCATGGCGCGACCAGGCGGCCGCCTTCGAGGTCGGCCTGCACCAGTTCCTGCGGCGCGATCGCCACGCCCAGCCCGGCCACCGCCGCCTCCAGCAGGTAGGTGAGGTGGTCGAAGGAGGTGCCGGGCGGCAGCCCGGCGTCGGCCAGCCCCTGCGCACGGAACCAGCGTGGCCATGCCTGCGGCCGCGACGCGGTGCGCAGCAGGGGTTCCTCGAGCAGCGCCGCCGGCGGCGCGGTGCGCAACGCGGCATGGCGCGCATGGCGCGGGCTGAGCACCGGGCCGATGCGCTCGGGTGCCAGCGGACGCACGTCCCACCCCGGCGGCCATGGCGCCTCGCCCAGCAGCAGGGCCGCGTCCAGCCCGGCCAGCGTGGGGCCGAACCCGCCTTCCTGCGCCGACAGGTGCAGCTTGAGCGTCGGCAGGTCGGCGCCCAGGCGCTCCAGTCGCGGAATCACCCAGCGCGCCAGCAGGCTGCCCGGGCAGCCCAGGACCAGGGCCGAGGGCAGGGCGTCGCGGCGCAGGCCGGCCCACGTCGACTGCAGCGCGTTGAAGGCATCGCCGGCCGCGTCGCGCAGGCGCAGGCCGGCGGAGGTCAGGCCCAGGCCGCGCCCCTCCCGTTCGAACAGCGGCGTGCCCAGCGCTTCCTCGAGCGCACGGACCTGGCGGCTGACCGCGCCGTGGGTGACATGGAGTTCCTCGGCGGCCCGGGTGACGCTGCCCAGGCGGGCTGCGGCCTCGAAGGCGCGCAGGGCGTTGAGCGGCGGCAAGGGGCGGGTCATGGCGTGAGTTTATCTCACATGTACAGGCGCAAATGTCGCTGTCCCGGGGTGGAACCCGTGCGCTAGGCTGACAGTCCCCGCCGAATCGCCGGATCCGCCTCGCCATGACCGTCGCCGACTTCCATGCCTACCCGGATGCCGCCGGCCATTTCGGCCGCCACGGCGGCCGCTTCGTGGCCGAGACCCTGGTCGGTCCGCTGCAGGAACTGGCCGCGGCCTACGACGCCGCCCGGGTCGATCCGGCCTTCGTGGCCGCGTTCGACAAGGACCTCAAGCACTACGTCGGCCGGCCCAGCCCGATCTACCACGCCGAGCGGCTGAGCCGCGAGACCGGCGGCGCGCAGATCCTGCTCAAGCGCGAGGACTTGAACCACACCGGCGCGCACAAGATCAACAACACCATCGGCCAGGCGCTGCTCGCCGCGCGGATGGGCAAGAAGCGGATCATCGCCGAGACCGGCGCCGGCCAGCACGGCGTGGCCAGCGCCACCGTGGCCACGCGCCTGGGCCTGGAATGCGTGGTCTACATGGGCGCCACCGACATCGAGCGGCAGAAGATCAACGTCTACCGGATGAAGCTGCTCGGGGCCACGGTGGTGCCGGTGACCAGCGGCTCGGCCACGCTCAAGGACGCGCTCAACGAGGCCATGCGCGACTGGGTGACCAACGTGCAGGACACGTTCTACATCATCGGCACGGTCGCCGGCCCCGATCCGTACCCGCGCATGGTCCGCGACTTCAACGCGGTCGTCGGCCGCGAGGCGAGGGCGCAGATGCTGGCCGACTACGGCCGCCTGCCCGACGCGATCACCGCCTGCGTCGGCGGCGGCAGCAATGCGATCGGCCTGTTCCATGCGTTCCTCAACGACGCGTCAGTGCGGATTGTTGGAGCCGAGGCGGCGGGCGACGGCATCGAGACCGGGCGCCATGCCTCGTCGCTGGCCGCCGGCCGGGTCGGCGTGCTGCACGGCAACCGCACCTACGTGATCTGCGACGACGACGGCCAGATCATCGAGACCCACTCGATTTCCGCCGGCCTGGACTACCCGGGCGTCGGCCCGGAGCACGCATTCCTGAAGGACAGCGGCCGCGCCGAGTACGTCGGCGTCACCGACGAGGAAGCGCTGGCCGCGTTCCACAAGCTCACCCGCACCGAGGGCATCCTGCCGGCGCTCGAATCCAGCCACGCGGTCGCCCAGGCGATCAGGCTGGCGCGCGAGCTGCCCAAGGACGCGCTGGTGCTGTGCAACCTGTCGGGCCGCGGCGACAAGGACGTGCACACCATCGCCGCGCGCGAGGGGATCGTCCTGTGAGCCGCTTCGAAAAGACATTCGCCGAGCTTCGCGCCGCGGGCCGCAAGGCGCTGATCCCGTTCGTCACCGCCGGCGACCCGTCGCTGGAAGCGACCGTGCCGGTGATGCACGCGCTGGTCGGAGCCGGCGCCGATGCGATCGAGCTCGGCGTGGCGTTCTCCGATCCGATGGCCGACGGCCCGGTGATCCAGCGCAGTTCGGAACGCGCGCTGGCGCGCGGCGCGGGGACGGGCTACGTGTTCGAGTGCGTGCGCGAGTTCCGCAGGCGCGACGCCGGCACGCCGGTGGTGCTGATGGGCTACCTCAACCCGGTCGAGATCCGCGGCGCGGCGCGCTTCGCCGAGGAGGCGGTGGCCGCCGGGGTCGATGGCGTGCTGCTGGTCGACCTGCCGCCGGAAGAGGCGTCGGAGTTCCAGCGTGCGTTCAACGCCGCCGGGCTGGCACTGGTGATGCTCGCGTCGCCGACCACGTCGGACGCACGCGCCGCGATGCTCAGCGCCAGCGCGCAGGGCTATCTCTATTACGTCAGCTACGCCGGCGTGACCGGCGCCGACCGCCTCGACACCGGCGCTGCGGGCCGACGGCTGCAGCAGTTGCGGACATCGGCAAAGGTGCCGGTCGTGGCCGGCTTCGGCATCAAGGACGCGACGAGCGCGGCGGTGATGGCGGCCGACGCCGACGGCGTGGTGGTCGGCAGCGCGCTGGTGTCGGCGCTGGCCGACGCCACCGGCGTGGAAGACGCCGCGGCGCGCGCGAAGGCGTTCCTGGTCCCGCTGCGCGAGGCGATCGACGCGGCGTAGCCGGGACGCTGCACGGCCCCGGGGACCGCAGGCCGCGGGGCATGTCAGGCGAACAGGCCGTGCGCCGGCTGCGCGCGCGCCAGCGCGCCCTCGAGTTCGAGCAGGAAGCGCTTGGTCGGCAGTCCGCCGCCGAAACCGGTGAGCGAGCCGTCGGCGCCGATCACCCGGTGGCAGGGCAGCACGATCGGCAACGGGTTGCGCCCGTTGGCGGCGCCGACCGCGCGCGTCGCCGCCGGGCGATCCACCCGCGCCGCCAGCTGCGCATAGCTGGCGGTCGTGCCATAGGGGATGGCGGCCAGCGCGAACCAGACCTCGCGCTGGAACGGCGTGCCCTGCGGTGCCAGCGGCAGGTCGAAGGCCTGGCGCGCGCCGGCGAAGTACTCGTCCAGCTGGGCCCTGGCCTGCCGCAGCAGCGGGTGGTCGCCCTCGTGCCAGCCTTCGCGCCGCTGGGGGTGGCGGTTGCTCGGGAATTCGATCGCATGCAGGCCGGCGTCGGAGGCGGCGAGGGTCAGCATGCCGACCGGGCTGTGGATGCGCTGGTAAAGGACGGTGTCCATCAGGATGTCTCCGCGGAAGCAGGCGCTGCCATCGCATCGCGCCACAGGTGGATCACGGCGTAGGCACGCCACGGACGCCAGGCTTCGGCGCGTTCGCGCAGCTGGCGCGCGGTGAGGCGGCTGCCATCGGCCGGCACGGCCTTCTGCAGCACCAGGTCCTCGGCGGGGAAGGCGTCCGGGTGGCCGAGCGCGCGCATCGCCAGGTAGTGCGCGGTCCATGGGCCGACGCCAGGCAGGGCGCTCCAGGCGGCGACGAACGCGTCGAGCGTCTGCTCCGCGTCGAATCCGACCCGGCCGTCGAGCAGCGCGGTGGCGATGCCGCGCACCGTGGCCGCGCGTGCGCGGGTGAGGCCGAGGCCGTCCAGGTCGCCCCCGGCCAGGGTGTCCGGCGCCGGGAACAGGTGGGTCAGGCCGGGCTGCAGCGGGCTCGCGAGCACGTGGCCGTGGCGCTGGGCGAGGCGCGCGGTGAGCGTGCGTGCGGCGGCGACGCTGACCTGCTGCCCGATCACCGCCCGTGTCGCGATCTCGAATCCGTCCCAGCCGCTGGGCAGGCGCAGGCCCGGCCGCCGGCGCAGCAGTGGCCGCAGGCGGGGATCGGCCGACAGCGCCAGCGCGATCGCGCCGGGGTCGGCGTCCAGGTCGAACATCCGGCGCACGCGCGCCACGATCCGGCCGAGGTCGGCCGGCGCCGCGCCGTGCAGTTCGAGCCGAAGCGCATGCGCGCGGCCGTCTCGCCCGCCCGGCCAGGCACCGACCCGCAGCCAGCCGGGCTGCTGCGGCGTTCCGATCACCCGCGCGTAGCCGGCGGCGTCGACCACTTCCACGCCGGGCAGCGCCCGGCCGCGCAGGAAGTCGAGCATCGCGGCGAAGTCGTAGGGCGGGCGGTAGCCCAGGCGCAGGACCAGCGGTTGCGCGCGGTCGGCGATCGGCACTTCCGCGGGCGCCCGCTTGCGCAGGTCGCGCGGGGCCATGCGGTAGGCCTCGAGGAACGCGGCATTGAAGCGGCGCAGGCTGGAGAATCCGGCGGCCAGCGCGACCTCGGTCACCGGCAGCGCGGTTTCGGTCAGCAGCTGCTTGGCGAACAGCAGCCGCCGCGTGCCGTGCACGCCCACCGGTGCCGCGCCGAGCCGCTCGACGAACAGGCGCCGCAGCTGGCGCTCCCCCAGGTGGACGCGCACGGCCAGTTCCGACAGCGGCCGGTCGGCGAGGAACCCCTGGTCGATCAGCTTGAGCGCGCGCGCGACCGCTTCGTCGCCGCGGCGCCATGCGCCCTCGCCGGGGGCCAGCTCCGGGCGGCAGCGCAGGCATGGCCGGAAACCGGCGGCCTCGGCCGCGGCGGCGGTGGGGTAGTAGTCGACGTTGGCGGCCTTCGGCGCCGGCGCGGGGCAGACCGGCCGGCAGTAGATGCCGGTGCTGCGCACGGCGGTGAAGAACAGGCCGTCGAAGCGCGCGTCGCGGCTGAGCCGGGCGCGTTCGCAGACGCGCGGCGGGGGGAGCGAAGCCGGGGCGGGCAGGGACGACATGCACGCAGGCTAGCACCGCGCCGGGACGGTGACTCGCCGTTTCCGGACATGGAAGGCGGCGCTGCCGTGCCCGTCCGGCGTGCCCGGCTCAGGGCGCGCGCAGCGCCGGCGCCAGGGTGGACGCCTCGCCGTCGTTCGGTTGCGGGGAGAGGCCGAGGAGACGCGCCAGCAGCGGATAGACGTCCACGTTGTCGAACGGCGGGAGCACGGCACCCTGGCGGAACGCAGGTCCATGCGCGATGAACACGGCCCGCATCGACGGCGCATCCGGGTCGTAACCATGCGCCCCGCGGTCGTGCGAGCCCTCCGCGGTCCGCTTCTGGACGGTGGTCCGGGGCAGTGCGTTCCAGCCCTCGTCCATCTGGCACACGATCGGCGGCACGCGCGGGTGGTCGCCGTAATGCAGCCGCGCCGGGATGTCCGCTTTCCGCCAGCACTGGTAATGCGCGTGCCGGCCGGCCAGGCGCGTGGCGACCGTGGCCTCGTGCCCGGCCCTGGGCACCAGGCCGATGACCTGGCCGATGCTCACCACTTCGGCCTCCTCCATCGATGCCATGTCCTCCACCGCCAGGTAGTGGGCTTCCGGCACGTCCGCCATGCCATGGTCGGAGACGACCACCACGTTGGTCGTTCCCCCCACGCCAGCCGCCTCGAGGCGTGACAGCAGGTCGCCTACCGCCGCGTCCGCCGCGCGGATCGCCGCGCGCGTTTCGGGTGCGCCGGGACCATGGTCGTGCCCGGCGCCGTCGACGTTCTCCAGGTACACCGCGAGCAGCCCGGGCCGCGGTCCGGACTGCAGCCATCCGGCCACGCGCGCCATGCGCGCCTCCAGCGGCATGCCCGGGTCGAATTCGTGCCAGTGGCGCGGCAGCGCGCCGCCCCTCGGCGCCGCCACCCCGGGCCATGCCCACACCCCGGTCGCGATGCCGGCCTGCTCGGCGCTGGCCCACAACGGCGTTCCCTGCCACCAGTCGGGCACGCGCGCGGCCTCGCGGTCGGCCACCACGAAGCGTCCCAGCCCGGCATCGTTCATCGAGTTGTGGACGATGCCGTGGTGGTCCGGGCGAAGGCCGGTCACCAGCGTGTAATGGTTCGGAAACGTCAGCACCGGGTAGGACGGACGCATCCATTGCGCGCGCACGCCCCCGGCGGCGAGCCGGTCGAGGGTCGGCGTATCGCCGCGCCCGAGCGCGTCGGCCCGCAGTCCGTCGATCGACACGAGCAAAAGCAGAGGGGGCGCGGCGGCAGCGGCAGGGGCGGGCGCCGGGGCACGCGGCGCGACCGCGCATGCGGACAAGGCGAATAGCAGGGCGAGGCACGCGGACCGGAGGGGGCGCTGCGGGAAAGCGGACATTGCACGAGCGGTGAGGATGTCCCGTACAGCTTGGCAGACTCGTGCGCACCGCGCATGACAGGGTCGCGTGCTTGACGCGGCGACGAGAGGGCAACGATGCTCGGCGCCGACCCCGATGAGGACCGCACATGAAGGTTGCCTTGCTTCAGCAAAGCACGCTCCTGCTGGCCCTGTTCACCAGCACGTCCGTGGCCCCGGCCGCCGCGCCGGCCCGTCCGGACGGTGACGGCGGGGCCGCCGCTACCGCGCGGTGCGAGGTATGGGCGCGCGAACTGTCGTTCGCCCAGTCGGTGGCCGACCACGACGCGGCCGCGTTCGCCGCGCACCTGCACCCGGCTGCGGTGTTTGGCGTCAGCCGGCCCAATCCCCAGCGCGGGCAGGCCGAGATCCTCGCGGCATGGGACGGCCTGATCGCCGGCGTGCAGACCCGGTTGTGGTGGTATCCCGACCACGTCCACGCGGGCGGGGACGGGAGCGTCGTCGCCTCCAGCGGGCCGGCCCTTTACCAGGACGTGGCCAGCGGGCAGTACCGGCTCGGTCGCTTCAGTTCGGTATGGCAGCGGGGCGGGGACGGGACGTGGCGCGTGGTGTTCGACGACGGCCTGGCGCCCAAGCCGGCCGATGCCGCGCAGGCCGAAGCGTTCCATCGCGGTCGCGCCCAGGCCTGTCCGCCGGCATGAGTGCGGGCTGAAGCGCCACGGCAGGTTCACCTGGGCGTGGGAAGCGCCGGCGTATAACCGGCCCATGGATACGTGCAAGGGCTGTTTTTCTTTTCCGGTCATGTCCGCCAGCCGCCCCGCCGGGCGCGCCCGTGGACCGGATGCGCGCACCCTGCTGCTGGCGGTCGCGATGGCGGTAGCACCGTGCATCGCGATGGCGCAATCGGTCGCGCCCAACCGCTACGCCACGCCGGCGCTGCCGCCCCCGACCTCCAGCTACGAGCGCCAGCGCCAGGCCACGGAGGACGTGCAGCGTCGCCAGGACGACGCATCCCGCAAGGCCGAGCAGGACCGGATCGGACTGGCGATCGACAGCAACCGGCGCAAGCTCGAGGTCGACCGCGCGCGCACCGAACGCGACCGCGCCGCCGCCCGCAACCCGGTCGAATCCGAACGCATGCGCCTGGACTACGAACAGCGTCGCCAGGCCTACGAACGCGAGCGCGAGGAACTCGAGCGCCAGCGCGCCGCGTCGGAGGCACGGCCGGTCCCGGTCGAACCCTGACCCGGCGCCACCACCGCCGGGCCTGCTTCCGCGCCGCGGCGTGGCCCGGCGACGGCCCCCTGCGATAATGCCGGCCTGTCCTTCGAGGTTGTTCCGGCATGTCCGACCCGCGCCACGATCCGTCCCGCGTCATCCGCGCCCCGCGCGGTGCCCAGCTCTCCTGCCGCAGCTGGCTCACCGAGGCCCCGTTCCGGATGCTGCAGAACAACCTCGACCCGGAAGTGGCCGAGCGTCCCGAGGACCTGGTCGTCTACGGCGGCATCGGCCGCGCCGCGCGCGACTGGGCCAGCTACGACGCGATCCTGGCCACGCTGAAGACGCTCGGCGACGACGAGACCCTGCTGGTGCAGTCGGGCAAGCCGGTCGGCGTGTTCCCCAGCCATGCCGATGCCCCGCGCGTGCTGATCGCCAACTCCAACCTGGTGCCGCACTGGGCCACCTGGGAGCACTTCAACGAGCTCGACCGCAAGGGCCTGATGATGTACGGGCAGATGACCGCCGGCTCGTGGATCTACATCGGCTCGCAGGGGATCGTGCAGGGCACCTACGAGACGTTCGTGGAGATGGGCCGCCAGCACTACGGCGGCAGCCTGGCCGGCAAGTGGATCCTCACCGCCGGCCTGGGCGGCATGGGCGGCGCGCAGCCGCTGGCCGCCTCGCTGGCCGGCGCCAGTTCGCTGACCATCGAATGCCAGCAGAGCCGGATCGACTTCCGCCTGCGCACGCGTTACGTGGACGAACAGGCGGCCGACCTCGACGACGCGCTGGCGCGGATCGCGACGTACACCGCCACGGGCGAGGCGCGGTCGATCGCGCTGCTGGGCAACGCGGCCGAGATCCTCCCGGAGCTGGTGCGCCGCGGCGTGCGCCCGGACTGCGTCACCGACCAGACCAGCGCGCACGATCCGGTGCACGGCTACCTGCCGGTCGGCTGGACGGTGGAGCAGTGGCTGGCCGCGCAGAAGAGCGAGCCGGACAAGGTCCGCGATGCGGCCAAGGCCTCCATGCGCGTCCACGTGGAAGCGATGCTGGCCTTTCACGCGCAGGGCATACCGACCGTGGACTACGGCAACAACATCCGGCAGATGGCGTTCGACGAGGGGCTGGAGAACGCGTTCGATTTCCCCGGCTTCGTGCCGGCGTACGTGCGTCCGCTGTTCTGCCGCGGTGTCGGCCCGTTCCGCTGGGTCGCCCTGAGCGGCGATCCGGAGGACATCTACAAGACCGATGCCAAGGTCAAGGAGCTGATTCCCGACGATCCGCACCTGCACCGCTGGCTGGACATGGCGCGCGAGCGGATCAGCTTCCAGGGCCTGCCGGCGAGGATCTGCTGGGTCGGCCTGGGCCTGCGCCACAAGCTGGGCCTGGCGTTCAACGAGATGGTGCGCAATGGCGAGCTCAAGGCACCGGTGGTGATCGGTCGCGATCACCTGGACAGCGGCAGCGTGGCCTCGCCCAACCGCGAGACCGAAGCGATGGCCGACGGCAGCGACGCGGTCTCCGACTGGCCGCTGCTCAATGCCATGCTCAACGTCGCCGGCGGTGCGACCTGGGTCTCGCTGCACCATGGCGGCGGCGTCGGCATGGGCTATTCGCAGCATTCGGGCGTGGTTATCGTCTGCGACGGCAGCGAGGCGGCCGATCGCCGCATCGCCCGGGTGCTGTGGAACGACCCCGGCACCGGCGTGATGCGCCATGCCGACGCCGGCTACGAGATCGCGCGCCAGTGCGCGCGCGAGCAGGGCCTGAAGCTGCCGATGCTCCCCGGGTGACTGCGCCATCGGCGGAATAGGTACAAGGTCCACCATCGTCCGCCATCGGTCTTGGCCATGCTGGCACCGTCCGTGACCATGGAGACTCCCGATGACCATTCCGACCCTTGCCGCCGCCGTGCTGGTGGCGGCCGTGCTGGCCGCCCCGGCGGCCGCGCAGCCGGCGCCGGCCGCCGCGTCCACCACCGGGTTCCAGCTGCTCGATGCCGATGGCGACGGCCTGCTGAGCCGCTACGAGTACGACGGTGACAACGCCTTCGCGGTGCTGGATGCGAATGGCGACCGGCGCCTGTCGGCGGACGAACTCGACGCGGTCCTGGGCCGGGTCGCCGCCGACGGGCCGACGGCCGCCGAGCGCATCGTCGTCGCCGACCTGGACCGCGACGGCCAGCTCGACGAGAACGAGCTGCGCGGCGCGGCCGAGATGCGCTTCACCTCGATGGACCGCAACGGCGACGGCAACGTGGACCCCACCGAGTTCGCGGCGGCCTTCGGCGTGCGCGCGCGCTGAAGCGCGGGTCAGGCGACCGACTGCACTGCCCGCGGCGAGGGGCGGTGCGCCCGGTAGTAGGCGATGAAGTCGTCGGCGGCCAGCGCCGGCGAGTACAGCCAGCCCTGCGCATACTGCACCCCCGCCTGGGCCAGGTAGGCGGCCTGTCCGGGCGCTTCCACGCCTTCGGCGACGATGTCCAGGCCCAGGCCGTGGGCGAGGTTGATCACGTGCGGGATGACCACGCCGGTGGCTGCGCCCCTGCCGATCGCGTCGATGAAGGACTTGTCGATCTTCAGCGCGTCCAGCGGCAGCGATTCGAGCATGGACAGGCTGGAGTAGCCGGTGCCGAAGTCGTCGATCGCCACGCGATGGCCCGCTGCGCGGGCGCGCGCCAGGTGCCCGCCGGCCGAGGCGGTGTCGATGAAGCCGCGTTCGGTCGCTTCCAGCCAGACCTGCGACGGGGCGACGCCATGCCTGGCCAGCGCCGCTTCCAGCACGGGGAGGAAGCGCCCGCTGTGCAGGTCGCCGGCGCACAGGTTGATCGACACGTGCATCGAAGGTTCGCCGGCGAACGCGCCCGCCAGGTCCTGGACGACGCGTTCGATCACCTGGTCGGTGAGGGCGGCGATGAGCCCGCTGCGTTCGGCCACCGGAATGAACAGGTTCGGGGGCACCCACGCCCCGTCCGGTCGCTGCCAGCGCACCAGCGCCTCGGCGCCGACGCAGCCGCCTCCGGCCAGTTCCACCACCGGCTGGTAGTGCACCACGAATTCGCCGCGGCGCAGCGCGATGTCCAGCTCGCGCTGGGGTGACAGGCGCTGCCGCGACAGCCAGACCACCAGGCCCACCAGCACCGCCGAGGCCAGCAGGCCGAGCGGGACCATCGCCCGGCGTTCGGCGGCCGTGGAAGCCTCGGCCTGGGCCCGGTCGGCGATGGCGAACGCGACCACGCCGCCTTCCACCCGCGAAGCGAACAGGTGGCGCTCATCCGCGCCGGTGGTCGCGGCGCGGCTCAGCCGCGCGACCAGCGCGGGATCGGCGCCGGGGGAGGCGACGATGGGGCGGCCGGTCCGGGTCGCCACGCCGAGCCAGATGCCCGGGTCGATGATCACGTCGACCAGCCGCTCCGGCTTGACCAGCACGTTGTGGCGATCGCGGCGCAGCGCGAGCATCGTCGCCGAGGGGCTGGCGGCGGGGTGCAGCTCAAGGTCGATTCCGAGGCCGTCCGGCAACTCGAGGTCGCTGGGCTGCGCCGGCACGTGCCCGTCGACCACGCCCCAGCTGGTGCAGGCCAGCCGGTCGCCCTCGAAGAAGCCGATCTCCTCGATCGCCGGCGCGTCGAGCGTCAGCGCGCGCATGCGGGCGACGTGGGCGTCGCTGCAGCCGCTCCACCCCTCGCGTTCGAGGGTCTCCAGCACGCGTCGCGCCTGGGCCACGGTCACCTGCACGCGCTGCAGCGCGCGCTCGGCCTCGTGCGCCAGCCGGGACTGCTCCGAGGCCAGGGCGCGCTGGCGCGAGATGTGGGAGAGCACGAACAGCGGCAGCACCGCCGCCAGCACCGCCAGCAGGATCGCCGTGACCACGATGGATCTGCGACTCATCTGTGCCCCCTCGGCCGTCGCGGATGCAGGCTAGCACGGGCCGGCGGGCGGGCCGGGGCGGCCGCCAGCTCAGCCGGGCTGGCGCGGAAAGGCCGCGAGCGCCGGGTCGAGGGTGGCCCATGCCGGCGCCGAATCGGTCCAGATCACCGCGGTCGGCACGATCCCGCCGGCGTCGTCCAGGGTGCCGACCCGGATGACCATGTTCTGCAGGTTGCCGCTGGATTCGCTGAACAGCTGGGTCCCGCACGTGCCGCAGAAGGAGCGGCGCATGCGGTTGCCGCTTTCGGCGGTGCTGTCGAAATGGCACGGGCTGCCGCGGGTCGCCACTGCCGCGCGCGGCACGACGATGTTCACCGCCGCGTTGCCCAGGGCCCAGTACTGGCAGTCGCGGCACCAGCACAGCCGGGTGGCCAGCGGCGGGGCGGAGAGGGTGTAGCGGATCGCGCCGCAGCGGCAACCGCCGGTCCTGGTCATGGCGTGCTCCTCGCGTCCGGGTCCGGGGACTCTAGCGCCAACCCGGCGCGCACGCCGCGGGCGCGCGTGGCCGGGTCAAGACGCGGCCGGCGTATTGGCAGCCATTGCCGATACCGAGGTGCACCATGGCGGTCCATTCCGAAGCTGCGTTCGTACGCCGTCCGCTCCCGTGGGGGACCGGGTCGGGCGTCTGGATCGCGGCATTGCTGTTGCTGGCGCTGGCCGGTTTCTGGCGTTCCTACGTCAGCCGGATCGGCGCGGCCGATGCGGTCACCCACCTGCATGCCGGGCTGATGCTGGCCTGGTTCGCGATGCTGTCCGTGCAGCCGTGGCTGGTGCGCACGCGCCGGCTCGAGCTGCACCGGCGGCTCGGCCGCGTGTCGTATGCGCTGGTGCCGGCGATCGTGGCCACCTGCCTGGGCCTGTCGCACCTGCGCATGTCCGCCGCCACCCCGGAGAGTTCCGGCTTCCAGGCCTTCATCCTGTACCTGGGCATGGCCGCATCGGTGATGTTCCTGCTGTTCTGGGGGCTGGCGATCGTGCATCGCCGCCAGCCTGGCCTGCATGCACGGTACATGGTGGCCACCGCGCTGGTGATGATCGATCCCGCGCTGGCGCGCCTGCTGATGCTGCTGCCGGTGCCCGGCCCGGCGATCTCGCTGGTCAGCTACGGCGCGGTCTTCGCCCTGCTGGGGGCGATGCTGTGGCTTGGACGCGGCCGGCCCGGCCAGCGCGCATTCGTGGTCGTCGGCGCGGTGTTCGCGCTGAACCTCGGGCTGCTGATGACCGTGCCACGCACCGCGACGTGGCTGGAGTTCGCGCGGCTCTGGGGCGGCCTGCCACCGGCCTGAGCGCGTCGGGAACAGGCGTGGCCGTCCCCGGCCACGCCATGCGTCCCGGGCCGGTTCAATCCCCCAGCACGAGGTCGGCGCTGAACCCGCCGAAGATCATGCGCTTGCCGTCGAACGGCATCGGATTGGCCGCCGGATCCATGCGCGGGTCATCCATCATCTTCTTCATGCCCGCATCGCGGGTGGCCTTGTCCGGCCACTCGACCCACGAGAACACCACGGTTTCGTCGTCCTTGGCGGCGACGGCGCGGTGGAAGTCGGTCACCTGGCCACGGGGCACGTCGTCGCCCCAGCATTCGTACACGCGGGTGGCGCCCAGCTCGAGGAACACCGGATCGAGTTCGCGGGCGTGGGCGAAGAACTTCTCCTTGTTGGCGGTCGGAACCGCGATCACGAAACCATCGACGTAGGACATGCGGGTCTCCTGTTGGAATGCGGGGCCGGTCGTGGCCCTCGTTGCAGCGACGGGTGGGCGACGGCGGAATCGACCGGACCGACAGGCTGCCGGCGGCCATGTTCAGGACGCGGCAAGGAACCGCTCACCCCGTGTTCGCCGCCGCGGCGTAGGCTTGGGCCACGCCGTCCTCCGGGAGTCCGCGATGTTCGAAGTGCTGCAGTCGCTTCCGCACCTGGCCGCCTACCGCTTCAGCGGCATCCTCACCGCCGACGACTACGACGCCTGCATCGCCGATATCGAGGCGCGCCTGGCGAGGCACCGGCGGATCGGCATCTACTGCGACATGCTCGACATCACCGGGATCACCCCGGCGGCGGTGGCGCGCGACCTGCGATACACGCTGGGCAGGATCGGCCAGTTCGAGCGGTTCGCGCGGGGTGCGATCGTGACCGACCAGCGCTGGCTGGCGGCCGTCACCGGGGTCGCGGCGCGCTTCTTCCCCGCGACCGAGATCCGCAGCTTCGAGCGCGACCAGGCGGGCGTGGCGATGGCCTGGGCGGGGGCGGTGGACCCCGACGCGGCGGCGGTCAGCTGAGCGCGGCGGGCCGCAGCTGGCGGTCCAGGAAGTCGCGCAGGTCGCCCAGCTCCGGCGACAGCAGGGCCACCTCCGCCTGCAGCGCCGGCGGCGGCCGCAGGTGCAGCCAGGCCTGCGCCTGCGCGTCCAGCAGCGGAGCCAGCCTCGAGGCATCGGCGTCGCCGGGTGGGATGGTGTCGGCCTCCGCGGGCGATCCGGGGTCGCGCTCGCGGTCCCAGCAGGCGGCCAGGAGCCGGTAACACAGCCGCTGGCAGGCGGCCACCGCCGGCCACCAGGTCGCGGCGTCGCGCCGCTCCGATTCCGAGCCGGCTACCGCCTCGTCCGTGGTCTGTTCCAGTACGAACGAACGGTGCTGTAGGGTGCGCCGCGCCTCGCGCGCCGCAGGCCCGGTGGTGTCGCCCGCCGCGAGGTGGACGCAGACCTCGGCGGCGGCCGCCAGGCACTTGCCGATGCCGCCGGCCACGGTGCGTGCGTCGGCGCGGGGCGGCAGCAGGCGGAACGCCGCCAGCGCGCAGGCGCAGCCGAGCACGGTGTCCAGGCCCCGCGCCAGCAGCAGCCCGCCGATGTCGTCCACGGGGTGGCCGCCGCTGGCGATGGTGAGCGCCACGCCGGTGATGAACACCACGGCCAGCGCGTAGTTGCGCACCACCGCGATCTCGATGGCGAACTGCAGCGCCATGACCACCAGCGCAAGCCAGGGGCCCGACGGGTGCAGCCACAGGATCGCGCCGGCGAGCAGCAGGCCGGCCCAGGTGCCCAGCGTGCGTTCCAGGCTGCGCTGCAGCGTGCGCGGCCAGTCGAAGCCCTGGTGCAGCATCAGCAGCGCCGCGGCGATGGCCCAGTACGCCCGCTCCAGGTCCAGCGCGCCGGCGACGGCGCCGGCCAGCAACGTGGCCACGCCGACCCGCAGCACGACCCGCAGCGCGTTCGTGCCGGGCGCGATGCCTTCGCGCAGCAGGGTCCATGAACGCGGGTAGCCCTGCGGCACCGACGCGGGCGGCAGCGACGCCGGTCGCCGGATCGCGGGCTGGCGCGCCTCCTCGGCCAGCGCCCGCGCGCGCTGCTGCAGCGCACTGCGCTGCAGCCCGGTGCCCGCGCCGCCCTGGGTCGAGGCGAACAGCAGGTGCAGCTCGCGGTTGAGCCCGCGCAGCCGCGCCAGTTCGCCGTTGGCCCGCGCCGGGACCGGCTGGAACCCGACCAGCATCTGCCAGCTGTCGTGCAGGGCCTGCGCCGCCTGCCGGCGTGCCTGGTGGTGCGCATGGGCTGGTGCATCGCGGTCGAGGCCGAGCCACGCCGCCACCGCCGTGCCCGCGGCGGCCACGGCCTTGCGCTCGGGCCCGCGCGGCGAGGCCAGGGCACCGGCCATGTGCAGCAGCCAGGCGAACGCCCCGCCGGCGAAAACCAGGCTGCCCGCATGCCAGGGCGACAGGTGCTGGGCCGGCATCGCCGTGCCGGCCGCGCAGGCGAGCACGAACATGTAGGCCCCGGGCGGCCCGATCCGTGTCGCCCGGCACAACCAGGTGGCGAGCATCGCCACCAGCGCCAGCACGGGGACGACCAGCCACGGCCAGTGCTCCAGCCACAGGCCGAACATCACCGCGGCGGCGAAGGCACCGGCGATCACCGCCAGGGCGATGCCCCGCGCGTAGTACGGACGGCCGCTGCAGTACAGCGCGGTGAAGGCCCCGATGGTCGCCATCATCCCCGCCGCCGGGTCGCCCGCCAGCCAGCCGGCGAGGATCGGCACCCCCATCGCCAGCGCCGCGCGCAGGGCGAACGCCCAGCGCTGGGGCGGCGAGGGCCGGATCCGGCGCATCTCGCCGAACAGGGCGCGCGCATCCGGTCGCGGCGCGGGAGGCGGGGCGGACGCGCTCATGCAGGCATGTTACCGGCCGCGGCGGGCGCCCCTGCTAGGCTGGCCGCACTTCCAGGGAGACGACGCATGGGTATCGAGCTGAAGTTCCTCGCGTGGGCCATCGTGCTGGGCTTCGTCCAGCTGCTGGTCGCCGACCTGCTGGTCACGCGCCAGCGCGGGCTGGCCTGGAACACCGGGCCGCGCGATTCCTCGCCGCCGGTGAGCGGCGTGGCCGGGCGCAGCGAACGGGCGTTCCGCAACTTCCTCGAGACGTTCCCGTTCTTCGCCGCCGCCGTACTGGCGGTGACCGTCGCCGGCCGCACCGGCGACCACAGCGCGCTGGGCGTGCAGCTGTATTTCTGGGCCCGCGTCGTCTACGTGCCGCTGTACATGGGTGCGGTGCGCTACCTGCGCTCGCTCGCGTGGGTGGTGGCGATGGCCGGCCTCGCGATGGTGCTCGTGCCGCTGCTGCGCTGAGGCCGCCGCGTTCATCGCGCGTTCGGCGCGCGCCGGTGCCCGCGCCTAGACTGGGAGCGGTTCCCACCCTGCGTGACGTGTCCCCGATGCCGAACCTGCGCGCCTGCCTGCTCCTGGCCAGCCTCGGGCTGCTGGCGGGCTGTGGCCGCGGACCGGCCCCGGCGCCGGTGGAGGCGGTGCAGACCCAGACGGTCGCCTCGCCCGAGGAAGGGGGCGCGGTCAGTCGCGCGCCCATGACCACGCCACCGGCCGCGCCGGCGCCGGTCCCGCTGCCGCCGACCGCGAAGGTGGCCGACTGGTCGCCGATCGAGCTGGCCTCCGGGCAGGCCTGGATCGACTGCCGGCTCGACTACCGGGAGGGCGACGGCGAGGCGGTCGAGGCCCCCAGCCGCGCCAACCTGCGGCACCTGCTGGAGCCGTGCCGCGACGGCGACGTCGTGCGCCTGCGCTACCGCGGCAAGATCGCCAGCGACTTCACCGCCCTGGTCGAGCGCGTCACCCGGGTCGCCGACAGCCTCGGCATCGACAGCCGGGTGCTGGACCTGGATTCCACCGGTGGCCAGGTCGAGGACGCGATCCGCGCCGGCGACTGGATCGGCGGCAACCGCTGGACGATCTGGGTGCGCGAGGATTCGGTGTGCCACAGCGCCTGCGTGTTCGTGCTGGCCGGGGGCGACAGCCGCCGGCTGGCCGGGCGGGTCGGCATCCACCGCATCATCCGGCTCAGTTCCACCGCCACCAGCCGCACCGAACTCAATACCGAACTGCAGGCGGTATACGGCACCGTGCGCGAGTACCTGGAGCGCAACGGCGCCTCGCCGCTGCTGGCCGACGTGATGAAGACCGTGCCCAACCGCAGCCTGCGGCTGCTCACCGGCGACGAACTGGCGCTGTACGGCCTGGACGGCAACAACGCCGCCCAGGACGACCTGGACCGGGTGCGCCTGCTGGACAAGTGCGGCGACGATTTCATGCGCCGGCGTGACGCGTGGGTGCGCGCGTTCGACGAGCGCTGCCGCGCGCAGCAGGGCGAGGTGCATGCGCTCAACGCGTGCGGGCTGCAGCTGCGGCGCGACTTCGGCTTCCCCGACGACGACTGCCCGGCCGAGAGCCCGCTGGCCGAGTTCAACGAACTGCCCGAGGTGCTCGAGTTGCCCCAGGCGGCCGAAGCCGCGGCCGGGGCGCAGGCCGCCGCGCGCGCGACGGGGCAGGGCGACGAAGCACAGTCCGCTGGCGAGCCGGCCGCGCCGCGGCCGCCGGAAGGCGGCTGAACGGGGCAGGACCCCGTATTCAGGCGCGGCGCGACAAGCCCCGGCCATCGGCGCACAATACCCGGCCTTCCCCGCACGTTCGCCGCGCCATCCCGCGCGCCGCCGGAGCCCTCGGATGTCCGCCCCCGAACAAGAATCCCCCGCCGCGCCGCGTTTCGGCGACCTCGGCCTGCCCGAACCGTTGCTGGCCGCGCTGGCCGCGGTCGGCTACGAATCGCCGTCGCCGATCCAGGCCGCCACCATCCCGGCGCTGCTGGCCGGCCGCGACGTGCTCGGTACCGCCCAGACCGGCACCGGCAAGACCGCCGCGTTCGCGCTGCCGGTGCTGGCCAACCTCGACCTGTCGCGGACCAAGCCGCAGGCCCTCGTGCTGGCGCCCACGCGCGAGCTGGCGATCCAGGTGGCCGAGGCGTTCCAGCGCTACGCCACGAAGATGCCCGGCTTCCACGTCCTGCCGATCTACGGCGGGCAGGGCTACGGCCCGCAGCTGGCGGCGCTGCGCCGCGGCGTGCACGTGGTCGTCGGTACCCCGGGCCGGGTGATCGACCACCTCAACCGCGGCTCGCTGGACCTTTCCGAACTGCGCTGCCTGGTCCTGGACGAAGCCGACGAGATGCTGCGGATGGGCTTCATCGACGACGTCGAGGCGGTGCTGCAGAAGACCCCGCCGACCCGCCAGGTGGCGCTGTTCTCTGCGACCATGCCGCCGCCGATCCGGCGCATCGCCCAGACCTACCTGAAGGATCCGGCCGAAGTCACCATCGCGGCCAAGACCACGACCTCGGCCAACATCCGGCAGCGCTACTGGTTCGTCAGCGGCATGCACAAGCTCGACGCGCTGACCCGGATCATCGAGGCCGAGCCGTTCGACGCGATGATCGTGTTCGCGCGGACCAAGGCCGGCACCGAGGAACTGGCGCAGAAGCTGCAGGCGCGCGGCCAGGCCGCGGCCGCGATCAACGGCGACCTGCAGCAGCAGCAGCGCGAGCGGATCATCCAGCAGCTCAAGGACGGCAAGCTCGACGTGCTGGTCGCCACCGACGTCGCCGCGCGCGGCCTGGACGTGGAACGGATCAGCCACGTGCTGAACTACGACATCCCGTACGACACCGAAAGCTACGTGCACCGGATCGGCCGCACCGGCCGCGCCGGCCGCAGCGGCGAGGCGATCCTGTTCGTCACCCCGCGCGAGAAGGGCATGCTGCGCGCGATCGAGCGCGCCACCCGGCAGCCGATCGAGGAAATGCGCCTGCCGAGCGTGGAGGCGGTCAACGACCGCCGCGTGGCGAAGTTCTTCGAGCGCATTTCCGGTGCGCTGGAAGCCGGCGGCCTGGAGCCGTACCGCGACCTGGTCGCGCGCTATGCCGGCGAACATGGCCTGCCCGAGTCCGAAGTCGCCGCGGCGCTGGCCAGGCTGCTGCAGGGCGACACGCCGCTGCTGCTGGAAGCCAACGATCCGCCGCCGCGCGCGCCGCGCTTCGAACGCGAGCCGCGCCAGGGCGACCACGACGACCGCCGCGGGCCGCGCCCGCCGCGCGAGCACGGCGACGGGTTCGCGCCGCGACCGCCACGCGCGGCCGAGGGCGAATACGGCGCGCGTCCGCCGCGGACGTCCAAGCCGCCGCGCGAAGCGCCGTCGGCGGGCATGGAGACCTACCGGGTCGAGGTCGGCCACGTGCACGGGGTCAAGCCGGGGAACATCGTCGGCGCGATCGCCAACGAGGCCGGGCTGGAAAGCCGCTTCATCGGCCGCATCGACATCCACGAGGACCACTCGATCCTCGACCTGCCCGAGGGCATGCCGGCGGAGATCATGTCGCACCTGCAGAAGGCCTGGGTGGTCGGCCAGCAGCTGCGGATCAGCCGCTGGGACGGCAGCCATGCGCCGTCCGGCCATGCGCCGACGGGTCGCTTCCGCCCGCAGGGGGCGCGCCCGGGGCGGCATGCCGCGGCTCCCGCGAAACCGCACCGCAAGGGCCCGCCCAAGCCGCGCGGCTGACCGGCACGGCCACAGCTGCAGCGACATCCGGAGGCCGGCCCGCAGGGGCCGGCCTTTTTGCTGGCCCGGCGACCGTCTGTCGGCGCGCCGCGCCGGGGGTCTTGACTTGCTTAATTAATCAATTAGCATTTTAGTTAAATAAGCAAATCAAGAATCCACCACCCGGAAGAAGGAGCGTCGCCATGGTCCTCGAACTCGGTTACCTGCTGTACCTGGGCATTTCCATCGCCATGACCATCTGGGTCGCGCGCACGCTGTCGAGGAACGGCGAGGTGTTCCTGGTGAAGTGCTTCGGCCAGGACGAGCAGCTGGCGAAGTCGACCAACCACCTGCTGGTGGTCGGCTTCTACCTGGTCAACATCGGCTTCATCGCCCTGCGCATGGACGGCTGGAACGTGGCCAGGGCCGAGGCCGCGATGATCCCGTACGTGGCCGCCAAGATCGGCCTGTCGGTGCTGGTGCTGGGCGCCATGCATTTCTTCAACATGGCGATGATCGCCCGCTACGGCCGCACGGTCGCCGGATGGGCGCACGGGCAGGAAGCGCTGCGCGCACCGCTGCCCACCCACCTGCCGCCGCTGCCGCCCGAGCGCCGCTGATGCGGGGTGACGCGGCGCGGATCGCGCTGGCGGCGCTGGCTTCCATGCTGGCGCCGCCCGTCCTCGTGGAGGCGGGGATGTGGCTGGCCACCGGCCGCTTCGAAGGCGAACCCGTGTTCGCGCTGGCGACGGTGGTGGTGGCTGCGCCGCACGTGCTGCTGCTGGGCGTGCCGGCCTTCCTGCTGTTGCGGCGCCGGGGCAGGCTCGGTGCGGTGAACCTGGCAATGGCCGGCTTCGCCTGCGGACTGCTGCCGATGGCGCTGGTGTCGTGGCCGTACTGGACCGCACCTCCCGGCCTGCTCGTCCAGGAAGACTGGCACGGGCACGTGGCCATCCTCGTCCGCGATGGCGCGCCGACCCTGGCCGGCGTGCTGCGCCACCTGGAACGCATGTTCATCTTCGGGGCGCTGGGTGCCGCCTGCGCGCTGGTATTCTGGTCGTGCTGGCGTTGCCTGCAGCATCGCGCCGGGTCGTTCCCGGCGCCGGAACCGTCCAACCCGCCATGAGCACCGACAAGATCTTCGAGGCACTCGCCTCCAGCCCGCGCCGCCAGATCCTCGCCTACCTGTCCGAGCAGGAGCTGCCGGCCGGCGACATCGCCGCGCGCTTCGAGATGAGCGCCCCGGCGGTGTCCCGCCACCTGGCGGTGCTCGAGAACGCCGGCCTGGTGGCTTCCGAACGCCGCGGCCAGTACGTGGTGTACCGGCTGGTGCCCGACAGCCTGGTCAACACGCTGACCCAGTTCGCGTTCGAGATCTGCCCGGTGGGCGGCCCGCTCAAGCGCGAGGCGCGGGCGAAGAAGGCCGCCCGCTGATCGGCCCGGCGGCGGCGCATCCGGCGCGGCATGGCCGATAATGGCGGCATGACCGTCCGCCTCAACAAGCACATCGCCGAAACCGGCTTCTGTTCCCGCCGCGAGGCCGACCGCCTGATCGCAGAGAAGCGCGTCACCGTCAACGGCCAGCCGGCCGGGACGGGCGCGGTGGTGGGCGAGGGCGACGCCGTGCTGGTCGACGGCCAGCCGCTCAAGGCGCGGACGGCGAAGGCCGGCAAGCGCAGGCACGTCTACATCGCGCTGAACAAGCCGGTCGGGATCACCTGCACCACCGAATCGGCGGTGAAGGGGAATATCGTGGAGTTCGTCGGCCACGAGCAGCGGATCTTCCCGATCGGCCGCCTGGACAAGGACTCAGAAGGCCTGATCCTGCTGACCAGCAACGGCGACATCGTCAACGACATCCTGCGCGCCGAGAACCGCCACCAGAAGGAATACCTGGTCGCGGTGAACAAGCCGGTTACCGACGAGTTCCTGCGTGGCATGTCGCGTGGGGTCCGGGTCCACGGGCAGACGACCCTCCCGTGCCGGACCGCGCGGATCGCCAAGTTCGGCTTCCGCATCGTGCTGGAGCAGGGCCTCAACCGGCAGATCCGGCTGATGGCCGCGGCATTCGACTACCGCGTCACCCAGCTGCGCCGCGTCCGCATCGACAACATCAGGCTCGGCGCGCTCAAGCCGGGGCAGTGGCGCAACCTGACCGACGCCGAGTTGCGCGGCCTGCTCCCCGGGCGCGAGGACCTGTGACGCCGGTTTGATCCGGATCAAACCGCTCCGCCGTGGCGGCGGTACCATCATCCCGACGATGCGACGAGGAGGCAGGACCATGAAGATCCTTCTGGCGGTGGACGACAGCGCGGTCGGCGTGGCCGCGGTGCGGCACGTGGCCAAACTGGCCAAGGCGTTGAAGACGGTGCCCCAGCTGCACGTGCTCAACGTGGTGCCGCGCCTGTCGGCCGCGGCGGAAAAGGAGTTCGGCAAGGCCGGCCCCGGGCGCTACTACGACGCCCAGTGGGAAGCCGCGCTGGGCAAGGTGCGCCCGGCGCTCAAGCGCACCCGGCTGCCCTTCCAGGAGCGGCGGGCGCTGGGCGAGATCGTGCCCAGCCTGCTGGCGGAGGCGAAGGCGGCGAAGGCCGACATGATCGTGATCGGCAGCCATGGCAAGGGCGCCCTCAAGAGCCTGCTGGTCGGGTCGGTCACGCAGAAGGTCGTCGCCCTCAGCCCGGTGCCCGTCCTGGTCGTCAACTGAGCGCAGGCACGCGTCCGGCCCGGCCACGGGTGCGGTCCACGGGTGCGGTACGGCGGCTGGCGCGCTGCTGCCATGGATGCGGGCGACGTCACGCTCCCGGCGGCGCGGGCTTGGCATACTCTGCCCGCCCGCCGAGGAGGACTGCATGCAGCGACCCGCCAAGCCCGCCAACGAGCGCGAGCGACTGCTCGCGCTGCAGGCGACCCGCCTGCTGGACACCCCGCCCGAACAGGCCTTCGACGACCTGGTGAGCGTCGCCACCACGATCTGCGGCACGCCCATGGGCGCGGTCACGCTGGTGGACGAGGACCGGCAGTGGTTCAAGGCGCGGCAGGGATTCGATTCCCGCGAAGGACCGCGCGGCGAGTCGTTCTGCTCCATGGCCATCCTCGAGCCGCGGCGGCTGATGCTGGTGGAAGACACCCACGGCGACGAACGCTTCGTCGACCATCCCGCGGTGACCGGCGGCCTGCGCGTGCGGTTCTATGCTGGCGTGCCGCTGCTGGACGGCGAGGGGCTGCCGCTCGGCACGCTGTGCGTGTTCAACGACCAGCCGGGGCGGCTCAGCGAGTCCCAGGCCGACGCCTTGCGGGCGCTGGCGCGGCAGGCCGCGCACCTGATCGAGCTGCGGCAGACCACGCGCGCGCTGAACGTCCAGATCCGCGAACGCGACTGGTACGAGCAGCAGCTCAACCAGTATTCGCAGCTGCTCGAGGCGCAGAACGCCGACCTCGCCGAGCAGACCCGCACCGACCCGCTGACCGGCCTGCCGAACCGGCGGGCGTTCACGGTGGCGCTCGGCGGGGCGATCGAGCGCGCCACGCGCCTGGGGTCGCCGCTGTCGGTCGCGCTGCTGGACCTGGACCACTTCAAGACCATCAACGACGTGAACGGGCATGCCGAGGGCGATCGCGTGCTGGCCGAAACGGGTTTGCTGCTGAAATCGCATTTCGCCGCGGCCGGCATGGCCGCGCGCTACGGTGGCGAGGAATTCGCGGTGCTGATGCCGGATACGGCGCTCGACCAGGCCCGGTTGCAGTGCGAGTTCCTGCGCCAGGGCATCGCCGCGTTGCCGGTGGGGCTGGTGGTCAGCGGCAGCATCGGCGTGGCGCAGTGGCGCGCCGGCGAGGATCCGGCGCAGACCATCGCCCGCGCCGACGAGGCGCTGTACCGCGCCAAGCGCGGCGGCCGCGACCGGGTCGAGGTCGACGAAAGCCACTGACGCCCGGGGCGCGGGGCCCCGGCGTCCTTCAGTCCACCAGCTGCTTCGCTTCGGAGGTGCCCAGCACTTCGGGGTGGTGGACGTGTTCCTCCGTCGCAGCCCCGCCGCGCCCGCGCCGGGCCAGCAGCGGGTCCAGGAACACCGCGCCGAGGATGATCGCCACGCCCAGGTAGAACAGCGGCGCCAGCTCGCGCTGCTCGCCCAGCAGCAGCGCCGCCAGCACGATCGCGTAGACCGGCTCCAGGTTGGTCGCCAGCTGCACGGTGTACGCACTGAGATGGCGCAACGCCACCAGCGACAGGGCGAACGGCAGCAGGGTGCAGCCCAGCGCCAGGACCAGCAGCAGCGCGCCGTCGCCGAGTCCCGGCAACACCAGCAGGTCGCCGGAGAAGGCCGGGAACAGCAGCGGCATGAGCGGCGCCAGCACGGTCAGGGCCAGCGTCCCGGCGCCCAGTTCGATGCCGGTCACCGTCAGCGGGTCGGCATGTTCGACCAGGCGCTTGTTGAACGAGCCGAACAGCGCGACCAGCAGCGCCGACATCGCGCCGACCGCCACCCCCAGGCGCATGCCGTCCGGCACCCCGCCGACGACCAGCGCGACGCCGGGCAGCACCGCCACGCCCAGCGCCAGCTCGCGCGGACGGAACGGCCGGCGCGCCACCCACGGTTCGATCACCGCGGTGAACACCGGTGCCAGTGCGATGCAGGTCGCGGCGACCGACGCGTTGGCCAGCTTGATCGCGCCGTAGAAGGTCAGCCAGTGCAGCGCGACCAGCACGCCGATGCCGGCATAGGCCAGCGCCAGCCGTGGCGGCAGGGCGCGCAGGCCGCGCCAGACCCGCGGCACCAGCGCCAGCGCCGCCACCACCAGCAGCATGCGCCACCACACCAGCGGCAGGGCGGGCAGGGTGATCAGCTTGCCGAGGATCGCGGTGAAGCCCCACAGCAGGACGCAGAAATGGATGTGCAGTTGCGCCCGGGCGCGGTCGGTCATCGGCATCCGCGCATTATCGCCCGGCCGCGCGCCGGAGCGGATGGCCGGGACGCGCTCACAGCCGGGCGAGCAGCGCCTGCGCGGCGGCCGGATTGCGCTCCTTGGCGCTGGCGATGAAGAACACGAACGCCTCTCGCGCCGTGCTGCCGGGCTTCGGCGGCTCCAGGTGCGGCAGGTCGTCCGGGTCGCCGCCCTCGGCCCAGGCGCGCGCACGCCGCGCCCAGGCCTCCAGCTCGGCGGCCGGGTAGCCCTGCGCCAGCCCGGCCCGCGACTGCATCAGGCGGGCGTAGGTGAAGTCGGCGGTGGTGTCGGCGAAGGACGGGTGTTCGTCCGAGCCGGCGAACACCAGGGCCACGTTGCGGGCGCGCAGCAGCGCCAGCAGCGCCGGGGTGAACAGCCTGGAATCGCGCAGTTCCAGCGCATGGCGGAGGTGGCGGCCACCGGCCTGCGCCGGCAGCAGGTCGAGGAAGGCCGCCAGCTCCTCCGGCGATGGCGCCTGGCCACGGTCGAACTGCCACAGCAGCGCCCCCAGCCGGTCGCCGAGTTCGACGATGCCGCCGACGAAATCCTCGACCTGGGCGCCGGTGCCGGCCAGCCGCCGGCTGGCCATGATCCGCTTCGGCGCCTTGGCGCTGAACAGGAAGCCCGGCGGGGTTTCGTCGCGCCATCTGGCGTAGGTGGCCGGCTTCTGCGTGCCGTAGTAGGTGCCGTTGATCTCGATGGCGGTGAGCTGGCGGCTGGCGTACTCCAGCTCGCGCCGCTGCACCAGCCCCTCGGGATAGAACATGCCGCCGCGCCACGGCGCGTAGGTCCAGCCGCCGATGCCGACGTGGATCCCGGGATGCCGGGTGCCGGCCCCGGCGGAGGCGAAGAGGTCGGGCATCGGCGTCACCGCGTCTGTGTCGAGCCGCCGATGATAGACGCGTGCTTCGGGAGCCCGTGTCGACGCGGCGCGGTCGCGCCCGTCGTCCTGCACTGACGTCGTGGCCGCGTGCGTGCCTAGAATCGAGGCTTCACTGCCTGGAACCCGACGCATGCGCCTGCCTTGCCCGTCCGACCGGACAACCCTGTCCCTGTTGCTGTCGTTCTGCCTGCTCGTCCCGCTCGCCGCCGCCGCCGACGGGGTGGCGTCGCCGGGCCCGGCCGTCGCGGCGACCGCCGAAGGCCGGCTCGATCCGGCGGCCCTGGATGCGTGGGTCGAACAGGTCCGCGAACGCTTCGAGGTGCCCGGCATCGCCGTGGCGGTGGTGAAGGACGGACGGGTGGTGCTGGAACGCGGCTGGGGCCTGCGCGAAACGGGGCGGCCGGACCCGGTGGACGAGCACACGTTGTTCGCGATCGCGTCCAACACCAAGGCCTTCACCGCCGCCTCGCTGGCGATGCTGGCCGAGGACGGGAAGCTGTCGCTGGACGACCGCGTGCTCGACCACCTGCCGGACTTCCGCATGTCCGACCCGTACGTGACCGCCAACATGCGGGTCCGCGACCTGCTGACCCACCGCAGCGGCCTCGGGCTGGGGGCCGGCGACCTGCTGTTCTGGCCGGGCAGCGGCTACAGCAACGAGGAGGTCGTGCGGCGGCTGAAGGACGTACCGCTGAAGACCGGGTTCCGCGAGCGCTACGCCTACGACAACATCCTGTACGCGGTCGCCACCCGCCTGATCGAGCAGGTGTCGGGCCAGACATACGCGCAGTTCCTGCAGCAGCGCTTCTTCACCCCGCTGGGCATGGCGCGCACCCGCTACAACGCCGATGCGCTGCGGCCCGGCGACCGCGCCGCCACCGGCCACGCCAAGGCCGACTTCACCACGCTGCAGCCGACGTTCCCGCTGACCTGGCACAACGCCGCCGGCGCCGGCGGCATCTATTCCAGCGTGCACGACATGGCCCGCTGGATGACCGCGCAGCTGGCCGGCGGCCGCTTCACCGATGCGCAGGGACGCGAACAGCGCCTGTTCCCCGAGAAGCGGCAGAAGGAGATGTGGTCGCTGCTCTCGCCGATGCCGATCGCCGAACCCGCGGTGCCGGAACTGGCGGCCGCGCGACCGGAGTTCCTCGGCTACGGCGAAGGCTGGATCACCTCGTCCTACCGTGGCGAGAAGCTGGTCTGGCACACCGGCGGCTGGCCGGGCATGGTCTCGCGGGTGACCCTGGTGCCGGGCCGCGACCTGGGCATCGTGGTGCTGACCAACCAGGAAGCCGGAGGCGCGTTCAATGCGCTGACCATGCAGGTCCTGGACGCCTTCCTGCAGCCGGCGCAGCGCACCGACTGGATCGCCGCCTATGCCGCCGCCGCCGACAAGGCGCGGGCGAAGGCCGACGAGGCGTGGCGCACGCGCGTGGCCGCGCGCGACGCGCGCTCGGAACCCTCGCTGCCGCTGTCCGGCTATGCCGGCCTCTACCGCGATCCGTGGTACGGCGACGTGGAGATCGCGCAGGAGGGTGGCACGCTGCGGATGCGCTTCAAGCCCAGCCCGCTGCTCACCGGCACCCTGCAGCACTGGCAGCACGACACGTTCCTGGTGAAGTGGGACGACCGCACGCTCAACGGCGACGCCTTCGTGAGCTTCGCCCTCGACCCGGACGGCCGGGTGCGCGAGGCGCGGATGGAAGCGGCCTCCGACCTCACCGACTTCAGCTTCGACTTCCATGACCTGGCGCTGACGCCGGTGCCTTGAACCGGCGTCGCATCGTCCCGGCGTCCGCCGGGACGGCCGGGTGTTGCTGGACCGCGGTGTGCGTCCGACGGGTGGTGGATGCAAGGCGGCGACGGCCAGAAAAAAGGCCCGGCGCAAGCCGGGCCTTCCTGTATCGGTGCGAGCGCCACGACGGCCGCCCGCGGGGAGCGTCTCACTCGATCGGCTGCTCCAGCATCAGCTGGCGCACGAAGCGCACCGGCGGGGCGCCGTAGGACAGGACCTGGTCGTGGTAGGCCTTCAGGTCGAACTGGTCGCCCTGCTTCTGCTCCACCGCCTTGCGCGTGTCGAAGTGCTCCTGCACGCCGACGAAGTAGGTCGGCAGCTGGGCGGAGGTAAGCTGCGCGCGCACCCACTTGCCGGCGGCCTCGCGCTCCTGCTGGAAGGTCTGGTTCACCATCAGGTCCATCGCCTGCTCGCGGGTCCATCCGTCCACGTGCACGCCCTGGTCGAGGATCGCATTGGCAATGGTGCGCAGGTAGAACTTGAGCTGGACCAGGCGGAACAGCGGGTCGTTGTCGAGGTAGCCGGCGTCGGCCATCATCTTCTCGGTGTAGACCGCCCAGCCTTCGGCGAACATGCCCGAGCGCAGCACGGCGCGCAGGGTCGAGGGGAACTTCGCAGAGTGCCAGCCCTCGAGGTAATGGCCCGGCGTGCCCTCGTGGATGCTCAGCAGCTCGATCATGCGCGAGTTGTATTCGCGCAGGAACGAGTCGACCTGCTCCTGCGACCAGTCCTCCGGGATCGGCGAGACCGCGTAGAAGGTCTTCAGGTTCTTGTCGAGCGGGCCGGGCGAGTCGGCGTAGGCGACCGCCACGCCGCGCTGGAACTCGGGCATCTCGATGATCTCGACCGGCGCGTCCGGCAGGGTCACCAGGTCCTTGGCGCGGACGAACTCGGTGGCGCGGGCCAGCGCCGCCTCGGCATCGGCCACCACCTTGTCGCGCGCGGGGCGCTCGGCGTAGGCCAGTTCGAGCGCCGCCTCGATCGCCTTCTGCTGCTGTTCGGGCGTCGGGTTCTCCGGCAGCGCGGGCGCGCCGGGCTTGCCGGCCAGCACCTGGCGCGCGATGCCGTACATCTCGCCGCGCACGCGCACCAGTTCGGCCTCGGCGCGCTGCTTGATGTCGGCGCGCGACAGCGAGGACAGCAGCGCGAACTGCAGCTTCTGGTCGTACTTCTCCGCGCCGATCCGGAACTCGCCCTTCGCGTTCGGCACCAGGGTCTTGTCCAGCCACTCCTGGTGCTCGGCCACGGCCGCCTTCAGGCCGGCGATGGCCTTCTCCGCGCGTTCGCGCTCGGGATTGGGCAGCTGGCCCAGGTTCGGCGCGATGAACGTGTCGACGATGCTCAGGATGCCCGCGTTCTGGCGGGCCACGGTCTCGGCATGGACTTTCGGCACGCGCGCCGGGTCGAGGTTCGCGCGCGCCTGCGCCAGCAGGCCCGGGATCTTCTCCATGCGCGCGGTGGCCGAGGCCATCCGCTCCGGCACCGGCGCGAACTCGCGCGCCATCAACCCGTAGAGGGCGCCCCCGGCCAGGCTGCTGTAGACCTGCGGATCCCACGCCCAGCCCTGCAGGACTTCGGCGTTCCAGATGTCGTACCTGAGCTGGTTGCGCAGGATCGCGGCATCGACCTGGTTCTCGCGCGAGAGCGCGGCCACGTCCATCGCCTCGAGCTCGGCGAGGAGCTTCCTGGCCAGATCGAGCGACTTCTGCCGGCCTTCGGCGCTGAGGTCGTCCAGCTCGGCGTCGTAGCGGTGGTCGCCGACCTGGGTGGCGCCGACCGGCGACAGCTGCAGCCAGCCATCGAGGGCGCGCCTGGAGAGGTCGGCGAAGGCCGCGTCCGGCTGCGAGGCGGCCGCGGTGGCGCCGGGGGCGGCGGGAGCTTCGGGCGTCTCGGCCTTGTGGCAGGCGGCCAGGCTGGCGAGGAGGGCGAGGGCGAGCAGGGAATGGCGCATCGGTGGTTCCGGCGTGACGTGAAGCGCCAAGCATAGGCTTCCACCGCCCGGCGGTGCACGTGCCCCGCGGCCGCCCGGGCGTGCACGGGGCCGGGCGGGGGGGCTACCCTGTAGCCCCCATCACGGAGCACGCCCATGAAGCTCGCCGGTGGCTGCCACTGCGGCCGGATCGCCTACGAAGTCGAGGTCGGGGACGGCATCGCCGAGGTCTACGACTGCAACTGCTCGATGTGCCGCCGGCGCGGCGGCCTGCTCTGGTTCGCGCCCCGCGACGCCCTGCAGCTGACGACGCCCGAGTCGGACCTGGCCACCTACCGCTTCAACAAGCAGCACCTGGCCCACCATCACTGCACGGTCTGCGGCATCGCGCCGTTCAGCGAGGGCAGCGACCGCAAGACCGGCGCGGCGATGGTCGCGGTCAACGTGCGCTGCCTGCCGGACGTGGACCTGGCGGCGCTGAAGATCCAGGCCTTCGACGGCGCCAGCCTTTGAGCCCGGGCAGCGGTACCGCCGCGGCCGCGCTGGCCTGCCTCGCCCTGCTGGCCGGCGGATGTTCGAAGGAGGCTGCCGGCCTGCCCTCGGGGGCCGCGGGCGGCGACGCGCCCCGTGGCGGGTTCCTGGCCTACGAGCACGACGTGCGCATCGACCTGGAACCGGACGGGCTGGCCGCGCGCCTGGCGGGCGCACAGGCGGCCTGCCAGCAGGCCACCTTCGGGGCGTGCGACGTGCTGGAGGTCGGGCACGAGGGCGGCGACTGGCCGTCGGCACGGCTGGTGGTGAGGATCGTGCCCGCCGGCGTGGAGCCGATGATCGCCGCGGCGAGTCGTGGTGCCGCGATCGGGAGCCGCAGTACCCATGCCGAAGACCTGGCCCGGGCCGTGCAGGACAACGAGCGGCTGCAGCAGCGGCTGCGGGGCGAGCAGGCGCGCCTGCTGGAGTTTCAGCAGCGACGCGACCTGGCGGTGGCCGACATGATCGCCCTGTCCCGGCAGCTGGCCGAAGTGGACGCGCAGCTGCAGGCGGCCGCGCAGGAGTCCGCGCAGCAGCAGCGGCGCCTGGACACGCAGAAGCTGACCTTGCGCTTCCAGCCGGCGGGCGGCCGCGGCGGGCGCGGCGAGATCGTCCAGGCGATGCGTGATTTCACCGCGACGCTGGCCACCGGCACGGCGTGGACCATTCGCGCGGTCGCGTTCCTGATACCGGTGGCGCTGGCGGCGGGCGTGCTGCTGGCGCTGTGGCGGCGGCTGCGCAGGCGGCGCAGCTGAGCGCGGCCCCGGACGTGCCCGGCCCGGGCCTATTCGTCGGCCGCCTCGAATTCCACCACCAGCCCGAGGCGGATCGCGAGCTCCTCGACCGCCTCGCGCACGCGGCCGGCGGTGTAGTCGTTGGGTGCTTCCACTTCCAGCGAATGGGTGCCGGGCCCCATGTCGTCGGACAGGCCGGCCGAGCTTGAGTCGTCGTCGTCCATGTGCGGCATCAGGTCGTCCACTTCCTCGACGTGCTCGATGCCTTCCACGCTCTGCAGCAGGTCGGCCACGGCACGCAGGTCGTCGTCGCTGCCGGTGATGCGGATGCGGAGCTGGGGCATGGCGTCGGTTCCTCGCGTGGTGCGATTCCAGACTGCCGCCGGCATCATCAACGGCGGGTGATGAAGGCGCGTCAGGCGGCGGCGCGCGGCCGCTTCCGCGTCGCCGCGCGGCGCATCGCCGGAGCGTCGGGTCCGCCCGCCATGCGCCGGCCGTCGTCCTGCGCCTGGCGCTTGAGCCAGTCAAGGAACAGCGCCGCCGCCGGCGCGGGCAAGCGGTGTGCCGGATACACCGCGTGGTAGGCGAAACGCGCCTTCAGCGCCGGTCCGGGCAGTCGCACCAGGTCGCCACGGTCGAGGTAGGGCCGTGCGATGTGGGTGCGCGCCAGCGCGGCGCCCAGGCCGTGCACCGCCGCGGCCATCGCGTCGGTGCTGTCGCAGAAGGTGTGCATCGGTGGCAGCGCGTGGCCGCGCACGCCGGCGGCATGGAACCATTCGCGCCAGCCCTGCAGGGCCATGTCCGACACCAGCGGCAGCGCGGCGATGTCGCGCGCCGCCATGTCCGGCGCCAGTCCGGGCAGCGACGGCGAGGCGACCGGAAAGAGTTCGTCGTCCATCAGGTGGTGGGCGGCCAGCCCCGGCCAGTGGCCGGGCCCGTAACGGATGGCCAGGTCGGGTCCTCCCTCCTCGAAGCGCGCGAGCGCGGTGCTGGTGTCCACCTCCAGGCGGACGTGCCGGTGCGCTGCGCAGAACGAGGGCAGCCGCGGCAGCAGCCAGCAGTGGGCGAACGAGTGCAGCGTGCTGATCCGCAGCACGGCGATCCCGGCCGCCGGCTGCAGGTTGCCCGCCACCGCCTCGACGTCGGCCAGCGCGGCGCTGGCGGCGTCCGCCAGCTGGCGCCCCTCGGGGGTGAGCACGACGCCGCGCGCGTGGCGCTGGAACAGCCGTGCGCCGAGCAGCGCTTCCAGCTTGCGCACGTGGTGGCTGACCGCGCTCGGGGTCAGGTGCAGTTCTTCGGCGGCATGGGCGAAGTTCTGGTGGCGCGCGGCGGCGGCGAACACGCCGAGCGCGGGCAGCAGGGTGGGGCGCAGGTTCATGGTCGAGGCATGAGTGAGATTTGTGGCTCGGTTCGATACTACGCGCTTGTGGGGCGGTGCCGGCAGGCGGAAGCTGGCGTTCCCCCGCGGCGTGGTCCCAGAAGGAGCGAAGACGTGCAACACCGGGTGCTGTTCGATTTCGAGATCGCGTTCGCCAACGGCGGCGGCCTGCGCGGCTGGGACTTCCGCCTGGACATCCCGGGCCGGGCCATCGACGAGGCGGCGCTGGCGCGCCAGGTCGTCGACGACATGCGGCTGTTGATGGTCGATACGGTGCGGATCTCCAATGCGCGGGTGATCGCCGAGGCGCACAAGCGCAGCCCCGCGTCCGCCGGGTCGGCGCCGTGAGCGGGCCGACCATTCCGGCCGGGACGGCCCCGGCCGCGGTCGCGCGGGACTGGCGCACGCCGGTCGAAATCCTTGCGCTGGGCGCGGTCTGGGGAGGCTCGTTCCTGTTCATGCGGGTCGCCGCGCCGGCGTTCGGCCCCTATGCGCTGGTCGAGCTGCGCCTGGCGCTGGGCGCGCTGGTGCTGCTGCCGTTCCTGTGGCTGGCGCGTGCGCAGTTCCCGCTGCGGCTGTGGCCACGACTGGCGGCGATCGGGATCATCAATTCGGCCATTCCGTTCCTGCTGTTCGCCTGGGCGGCGCAGCGCGCACCGGCCGCGATCGGCGCGATCTGCAATGCGATGACGGTGCTGTTCGCCGCGCTGGTGGCCTTCCTCGCCTTCGGCGAGAAGATCGGCCTGCGGCGCGCAGTGGCGCTGGTCACCGGATTCGCCGGCGTGGTGGTGCTGGCCACGGCCAAGGTGTCCGGGCTCACGCTCGGTCCGGCCGTGCTCGCCGGTGCGACCGCCTCGCTGCTGTACGGGGTGGGCCTGAACCTGGTGAAGCGCTACATGGTGGGGCTGCCGCCGGCCGCATCGGCGGCGGTGACCCTGGGCTGCTCGGCGCTGCTGCTGCTGCCGCTGGCCGTCACCCACTGGCCCACCGGCCCGGTGCCGGCGGTGGCCTGGGCGTCGGCGGTCGGGCTGGGCGTGCTGTGCACCGGACTGGCCTTCATCTATTTCTACGGGCTGATCCACCGCATCGGCGCCGCGCGCACGTCCACCGTGACCTACCTGGTGCCGCTGTTCGGCGCCCTGTTCGCCTGGTTGCTGCTGGGCGAGGCGGTGACGCTCAAGATGGTCCTGGCCGGCGCGCTGATCCTCGGCAGCGTGGCGATCAGCCAGCGGGCGCGTTGACCGGGCCCGGCCATCGCCGGGCGGTCGCGCTTCAGTCCTTCGCCGCGCGCACGGGCAGCGGCACGTTGCACAGGTCGATGTGCCCGGCCGGGCGCTTGTAGAACTCGTCGCGGCGGTTGCGCCGCGCTTCGACCACGTCGCGGAAGGTCCGGGTACCGGTCCGCAGCAGCTGCAGGTGCGTGCGCTCGGCTTCGGGCACCTCGCTGGCCAGCCGGACCGCGCGAATCGGCGTGCGCTGCGCCGCCTCGGCGTAGAAGCCCATCGGCTCGGGCCCGCGCGGCAGCGCACTGAGCAGTTCGATGCCCTGGATCACGCGGCCCACCTGGGTGATGTTGCGGTCGAGCTGGCGTGGCGACTGGCCGATCACCACGTAGAGTTCGGCGCCCAGGCTGCTGTCGGCCTCCAGGTTGCGGCCGGCGCCGACCACGCCGTAGCAGTGCGCCATCCAAGCCTTGCCGGACTGCGGGTCGCGTCCGGCGGCGAAGCCATCGGCGAACCCGACCTGCGGCGCCCAGCCATCGGCATCGGGGAGGACGTCGAAGGCGATGCCTTCCGCATCGCGCTCGAATTCGGCCGGCAGCTTGCGCCGCGCCGTGCCCAGGTCCCGCGCCCTGGCCGGGTCGTCGGCGTCGGCGTCGCCGAACTGGGCGACGAAGTTGTCCTGCACCCGGTAGATGCTGGTGCCGTTCCAGAATCCGCCGCGGGCCAGCGTGCGGATGTTGTCCACGTGCCGGGGTGCGAAGCCCGGCGCCAGCTCGATCACCACGCGCCCGGCATCCAGTTCCAGGTACAGCGTGTCCGCGGCCGCCGGCACCCGCCAGTCGGCGGCCGGCGAGGCATCCAGGATCTGCTGCATGCTGCGGTAGGGCGTTTGCGCGGCGGCCGGCATGGCCAGGGCCAGCAGCAGGCAGGCGGAGAGGGCAACGGTGCGCATGGGCGGGACGACTCCGGCGGAAGAAGCCCGATTCTAGGGCCTCGCCCGCGCCGCGCGGCGGGGCGGCTCAGCCCGCGCGCTGCGCGCGTCCCAGCCAGCGCTCGGCGAATGCCTGCGCGTCGAGGGCACGGCCGATGCGGAATCCCTGGATCTGGTCGCAGCCGGCCACGCGCAGGAACTCCTGTTGCCGTTCCGTTTCCACGCCTTCGGCCACCACCTGCAGTCCCAGCTGCCGGGCCATCGCCAGGATGGCCGTGGTAATGGCCTCGCCGTCGCCGGGAATGGCCTGCACGAAGGTCATGTCGATCTTCAGCTTGTCGATCGGCAGGCGCTTGAGGTAGGCCATGGAGGAGTAGCCGGTGCCGAAGTCGTCGATCGCCAGGTGCAGGCCCCGCGCGCGCAGCCGTGCGAGCTGCGAGATCGCGTGGTCGGCGTCCTCGAGCAGCACGCTCTCGGTGATCTCCAGCTCGAGGAAGTTGGCCGGCATCCCGTGGCGCGCCAGCACCTCGTCGATGAACGCCGGCAGCTCGTCGTCGCGGGTCTGGCGGACGGACAGGTTGACCGCGATCCGCAGCCGGCCCAACCCCTGCCGCCGCCACGCCGCCGCCTGCCCGCAGGCCTCGCGTATGACCCAGCGGCCGATGTCCACGATCAGGCCGCTGTCCTCGGCGATCGGGATGAAGCGCGAGGGCGGGATCGCCCCGCGCAGCGGGTGGTCCCAGCGCAGCAGCGCCTCGGCCCCGAGCAGGGCGCCGTCGCGCGCATCGACCTGCGGCTGGTAGTGCAGGCGCAGTTCGCCGGCGTCCAGCGCCCGGCGGAGGTCGGCCTGCAGGCTCAGCTTCTCGGCCTGCTCCTCGCGCAGGCGTGGTTCGTACAGGGCCACCCGCCGGCGGCCCTCGCGCTTGGCCGCGTACATCGCAGCGTCCGCGTTGCCGGCCAGGTCGGCGAAACCGGCGGCGTCGTCCGGCCACAGGCTGACGCCGACGCTCGCCGTGACCTGCAGCTGCTGCCCGCCCACCCCGAACGGCGGGTCGAACTGGTCCAGGATGGCGTCGGCGAACTGGCGCGCCTCCCGCGCCGAACCGACATTGGCGACCAGAACGGCGAACTCGTCGCCGCCGAGGCGGAACAGGCGGTCGCCGTCGCGCAGCGTGGTGGCGATGCGCTCGCCGACCTGCCGGAGCAGCTCGTCGCCGCCGACATGGCCGAGGGTGTCGTTGACCTCCTTGAACCGGTCCAGGTCGAGCTGCATCAGCGCGTGCTGCTTGCCTTCGGCCAGCCGCGGCGGGTGGCCCAGGCAGGCGTTGAAGGCGTTGCGGTTCTGCTGGCCGGTCACCGCGTCGTAGTGGGCGAGGCGGTCCAGGCGGGCCTCGGCCGCGCGGACGCGCGCGCGCATCCGCCGCATCAGTGGCAGGGTGAGCGCGAAGGCGCCGAACGCGGCGACCACGAAGGCGCCGGCGAGGCCGAACAGCCGCGCATGCACGCGGCGCAGGTCCAGGCGCATCTGCACCGCGCCCACGCGCTCGCCGCGCAACAGGACCGGCGCCTCCACCGCCGGGCAGTCCAGATGGCAGGGCTCGGCCGCGTGCCCGGGCCCGGGGTAGGTGGCCACGACCTCGCCCGCGGCATTGGTGATGCTCGCGCTGCGGATCGAGGCGACCGGGCCCAGCGTCGCGAGCGTGGCCTGCGCGCTATCGCGGTCGTGGAACACCACCGCCGCCGCGCTGGTGGAGGCCACCAGCTGGGCCTGCGCCGACGCGTCGGCCAGCGCCTCGCGCCGCAGGCTCACGTACTGGAGCAGCAGCAGCAATCCGCCTGCCAGGGCCAGGGCCAGGGCCGCGCCGGTGGCATTCGACCGGAGATTGCCCGCGCCGGTGGCGCCGAACGGCCGGGTCACAGCACCCGCCTCGCCAGCTGCATCAGCTGGCTGCTGAAGGTGAGCCCGGCGCGGCCGGCCGCGACGGTCGCGATCTCGAACCTCACCCGGCTCTCGACGCGCACCAGCGAGACCGCCGTCACTTCGTCGGGAAGTTCGCACCCGTCGCATATCACCAGCACGCCGGGCGCCGCAGCGGCCGGACGCTCGCGGCCGCGCACGAGCACGTCGCATGCCACGCCGGCCGCCCGCGGGTGCACGGCGATCGTGCGGGTGCCGAGGGCGCGTCCGTCCAGCGCCTGCAGTGCGCCATCCAGCGAGGGCCCGGCATCGGCGCACACGCTCACCACCTGCGCATCGCGTGGCGTGTTCCACTGCGAGAACGCCACGATGTTGTAGACGAAGGCGGCCTTCAGGGCCGATTCGTCGACCTGTGCGCGCGCCGGCGCTGCCGCGGCGAGCACCGACAGCAGCAGCCAGCGCCAGCGGTTCAGAAGCGCCATGCCCACTCGATCCGGTACTCGCGCCCGCGCTGCGGTATCGCCTGCTGGGTGAACTCCGGTCCGGCCGGATCGGCGTAGTCCTCGTCCAGCAGGTTGCGCACGCCGGCCGACACGGTGAAGGGTGCCGGCGGTTCCCACAGCAGGTTGGCGTCCAGTCGGGTGTAGGCCGCGACCCAGCCGTCGCGGGTGGCGCGGCGGTCGACATGGATCGCGCTCGCCGCGCCGGTCAGGTGATCCGCCAGCGGCAGCAAGGCGGAGACGCGGGCGATGCCGCGCGGCGCGTTGAGTGGCGTGGCCTGCTCGGAGTCGTCGACGCGCGCGTAGGAATAGCTGGCGCGCAGCACCGATCCGTTGTCCCAGTGGCGCAGGAACGACAGCTCCGCGCCGGTGGACGAGGCGCTCGCGGCGTTCCGCAGGGTCAGCGTGTCCTCGCCGCTGCCGACCAGGGTGATCAGGTGGCGCAGGCGATAGCGGTAGAGCGAAAGCTCCAGCCGGTGGTGCTCGTCCAGGTTGCGGCCGGCGAAGAGCTCGGTGGCGACGATGCTCTCGGCACCCAGCGACGGGTTGGCGAGCTGGGAGGATCCGTCCCCGTCGACGTGGTAGAAGCGCTCGTACGCGTTCGGCGAGCGGTAGGCCTTGCCGACGATCGCCTTGAAGGTCGTGCCGCCGGGCGGCGTCGATACCAGCGCCAGGCGCGGGCTCAGGCGCAGCGCGCCGATGTCGCTCCGGTCCAGGCGCAGGCCGCCGTTGAGCCGCCAGCTGCCGCCGAGGACCATCTCGTCGTTGACGAAGACCCCGAACGTATCGATGTCGTTGCGGGTGCGCAGGTAGGACGCATACGGGTCGAGGTCGTAGTTGACCTGTTCCACGGCGCGGTCCAGCTGCGCCTCGAAGCCGGCCACCAGCGTATGGCGCGCGAACGCGGTGCTCACCAGGCGGCTGCCCAGCACCAGCGACAGGCCGCTGGCGACGTCGCGGTTGACCAGCACGCCACCGTCGCCGTCGTCGTACAGGTAGTCGCCGAGATAGCGGTAGTCGATCACGTCCAGCTGCGACTGCCAGGCGAGTGTGTCGTCCACGCTGCGCCCGTATTGCACGCCCAGTTCGATCCAGCGGTCCTGGATGCCGGCACCGGGGGCGCCGTGGAGCTGCCCGTAGGGCGCCACCGGATCCTGCTTGTCGCGCTGGCCGGCGAGCAGCAGCAGCGACAGGCCGCCGGACTGGTGGCGCAGCATCAGCTGGCGCACGTCCTCCTCGTCCATGCCACGCGCCCAGCCCGCACCGGCGCCGTCGGCGAACTCGGGGAAGAAGTAGTCCTGTCCGGTCGAGTGCGACCTCGTCACCGACAGCAGGGTCTGCCCCAGCATGTTCCCGCCGCCCAGCGACGCCTGCGCGCCGCGGTACCCGAGGCCGCCGGCGGACAGCGCCAGCCGGCCGCCGTCCATGTCCGCCGGTGCCCGGGTCAGGACGTTGATCACCCCGAAGAACGCGTTGGAGCCGTAGACCGCCGAGCCCGGGCCGGGCACGTACTCGATGCGCTCCACCAGCGACATGTCCAGCGGTACTTCATGGCCGACCGGACTCTGGCTGTAGACCGGATCGTTGATGCGATGGCCGTCGACCAGCAGCAGGAAGCGGGTGTCGTAGTCGCCGGCACGCAGCTGGCCGCGTGCACCCAGGTACGCGTACAGCCCGGTATGGCTGACGTACAGCCCCGGCAGCGATTCCAGCGCCTCACCCAGGGTGCGCCAGCCGTGCGCCCGGATCTCGCGGGCGGTGATCACCTGGACCGCAGACGGCGCGTGCTCGATCTTCTGGTCGAACCGCGAAGCGGTGCCGACCTCCAGCTCCAGCAGCTGCTCGAGCGACAGGTTGGACAGGTCGGTCACCGGCGCGGCGGGAGTCGCCGGCGCGACGCCGGCGAGCAGCACGGCCGCCGCCAGCGCGGCCGGGGAACGCCTTCTCGGGTCCGGCGCATTCCGGCGCGGCGCGGGCTGCGCCAGGGAGGATTCGGATTGCATGTTCGCATCGGGTGCCGGGGCGAGCCGCCCCGCCACCGTTAGCGGCTTCCCCGGAATGCGCTGTAGCCGGCAAGTGCCCGATGTCGTTCATGTTTCTGGCTGGCACGCCGGGGAGACCGCCGGCGCTGCGGAGAGGCGGCACCGGGGCAGGCGGGGCGAAGGGTGGCCTGACTAATGGCACATGAGCTATAGCGAAGTTGAGAATAGATTGCTCTCCAACGTAGCGAACCTGCACCTAGTGGAGCGACGGACATGGGCGAAAGCGAAGCGCAACTGAAGAAGTTCCAGAAGGAACTCAGCGCCGGCACCGTTTCGCTGGCGCTGCTGGCCGTGCTGGCGCAGGCGGCCGAGCCCCTCTACGGCTACCTCATCGCCAAGCGGCTGGAGCAGGTCGGCGAGGGCGTGCTCAGCGGCAAGCAGAGCGCGCTGTACCCGGTCCTGCGCAACCTGGAGGGTGCGGGCCTGCTGGAGAGCCATGTCGAGCCGTCGGTGGCGGGGCCACCGCGGCGCTACTACCGCATCACCGGCGAAGGGCGCGAAGCCCTCGCCCAGTGGGCCGCCGCCTGGCGCGCCACCCGCGATTCCGTCGATTCCGTGCTGGAGGGAGTATCCGCATGAACGCAACCAACCCCTACGTGCCGCTGCAACACGCACGTCCGCTGCCGACCACCATCCCCGAGTACCTGGAACAGCTGCGGGCGGCGCTGAAGGGCGCCGACCCGGCCATGGTCCAGGACGCGCTCTACGACGCCGAGGAATACCTGCGTTCGGAAATGGCCGAACAGGCGGGCAGGAGCGAGGCGGAGGTGATCGCCTCGGTGGCGGGCAGCTACGGCGCCCCGGAGGAAGTGGCCGACATCTATCGCGAGACGGAAGTCACCGTGAACCGCGCGCTGCGCCCGCCGCGTCCGCCCAAGCGGCGCTCGCTGGCGGGCCGCTTCTTCGGCGTGGTCGCCGATCCGTACACCTACGGCTCGCTGTTCTACATGCTGCTGGCGCTGGCCACCGGGACGTTCTATTTCAGCTGGGTGGTCACCGGCGCCAGCCTCTCGGCCGGCCTGCTGATCCTGATCGTCGGCATCCCGCTGCTGCTGCTGTTCCTGATGTCGGTCCGGCTGCTGTCGCTGGTGGAAGGGCGCGTCGTCGAGGTGCTGCTGGGCGTGCGCATGCCGCGCCGGCCGCTGTACACGCAGCGCGACAAGCCGTGGCTGACCCGCCTGGGCGAGCTGTTCACCGACTGGCGCACGTGGACGGCGATGGGCTACCTGTTGCTGATGCTGCCGCTGGGCACGGCCTATTTCAGCGTCGCCGTGACCCTGCTGGCGCTGTCCCTGGCGCTGATCGCCGCCCCGGCGGCGCTGATGCTGGGCCATGCCGGTGCGTTCTCGCTGGACGGCATCGACGTGGTCCCGTCCTCGCCCTGGCTGTGGCCGGTCTGCCTGCTGGTCGGCGTGCTGCTGCTGTTCGCCACGCTGCACCTGGCGCGTTTCGTCGGCCATTTCCATGGCTGGCTGGCCAAGCAGCTGCTGGTCCGCGACCCGGTGGTCTGAGGCGCGGCCGGCCGGCGCAGGAAAAACGAAAGCCCCGCGGATGCGGGGCTTTCGTCGTATGGCCCGGGGCTGCGCGGCGGGGTCAGCCGGCGTGCCGGGCGATGAAGTCCCGCACCTGCGGATAGACCTTCTCGCGCCAGCGGCGGCCGCTGAAGATGCCGTAGTGGCCCGCGCCCTCGACGGTCAGGTGCTTCTGCCTCGCCTTCGGGATGCCGGTGCACAGGTCGTGCGCGGCCTGGGTCTGGCCGACGCCGGAGATGTCGTCCAGCTCGCCCTCGATGGTCATCAGCGCGGTGCCCTTGATCGCCGAAGGCTTGACCCGCTCGCCATTGACCTCCCACTCGCCGCGCGGCAGCAGGAATTCCTGGAACACGGTGCGGATGGTGTCGAGGTAGTACTCGGCCGGCATGTCGAGCACCGCGTTGTACTCGTCGTAGAAGCGGCGGTGCGAATCGGCGTCCTGCAGGTCGCCCTTGACCAGGTCCGAATAGAAATCCCAGTGCGACATGAAATGGCGGCTGGGGTTCATGGCGATGAACCCGGCATGCTGCAGGAAGCCCGGATACACGTCGCGCCCTTCGCCCGGATACGGCTGGGGCACGCTGTGGATCACGTTGTTCTCGAACCACGACAGCGGGTTGCGGGTGGCCAGACTGTTGACCGCGGTCGGGCTGCGGCGCGCGTCGATCGGACCGCCCATCATCACCAGCGAACGCGGCAGCGGCTCGCCGCGCGCGGCCATCAGCGAGACCGCGGCCAGCACCGGCACGGTGGGCTGGCAGACGCTGATCACGCTCAGGTTGGCCGCGCCGATCTGGCGGATGAAGTCCTCGACGTAGGCGACGTAGTCGTCCAGGCCGAACGCGCCCTCGGTCACGGGCACCATGCGCGCGTCGATCCAGTCGGTCACGTAGACCTTGTGGTCGCGCAGCAGGGTGCTTACCGTGTCGCGCAGCAGGGTGGCGTGGTGGCCGGACAGCGGCGCCACGACCAGCACGACCGGATCGTCCTTGAGCGCGCCGATGGTCGCCGCGTCGTCGCTGTAGCGCTTGAAGCGGACGAGGCGGCAGAACGGCTTGCGCAGCACTTCCTGTTCCAGCACCGGAACCTTGTGTCCCTCGACCTCGACCTCGTGGATGTTCCACGGCGGCTTCTCGTAGTCCTTGCCGAGCCGGTGGACCAGTTCGTTGCCGGCGGCGATGCGCTCGGCGCCGGGCAGGGACGAGGCCCAGCTGGACGGGTTGGAGAAGATCCGCGAATTGGCCTCGGCCAGGTGGACCCAGGGGGCCATCATCGCGCGATTGAGTTCGTGGAGTTGGTAGAGCATGGATTGGCCACGCTTCCGGTCGGAGTGCTGCATCGCACAATGCTACCCCGATTCACGGAGCCCGGGGCAGGGGCCTGCCGCCGTCCCGGTGGCACGCCGTTCAACGGCGTGAACCGGACCGGCGGTCGCGGCCTGAAGCCCCGTCCGATCAGCAGGTTACGTCACTCGTTTGCCGGCCTCAGCCAGGCATAGGTGATCCCACCCAGGGCCCCGCCCACCAGCGGCGCGACCCAGAACAGCCACAGCTGGCCCATCGCGCCAGCCCCGGCGAACAGCGCCACGCCGGTCGAACGGGCCGGGTTCACCGAGGTGTTGGTGACCGGGATGCTGATCAGGTGGATCAGGGTCAGGGCCAGGCCGATGGCGATGGGCGCGAAGCCGGCCGGCGCGCGGCCATGGGTCGCGCCCATGATCACGACCAGGAAGAACGCGGTCAGGAGGACCTCGGTGATGAACGCGGCCGCCAGGGTGTAGCCCCCCGGCGAACGCACGCCATAGCCGTTGCTGGCGAACGCGCCCGGCGCGGAGGGATCGATCGCGAAGCCGCCGCCGCCCTTGGCGATCTGCAGCAGCAGGAAGCCGGCGACGATCGCGCCGGCCACCTGCACCAGGATGTACGGCAGCAGGTCGCTGGCGGGGAAGCGTCCGCCCGCCCACAGGCCCAGGCTGACGGCCGGATTGAAATGCCCACCGGAAATATGGCCGAACGCGAACGCACCGGTCAGCACGGTCAGGCCGAAGGCGAGCGACACGCCCAGCAGGCCGATGCCGAGCGGATTGCCGTCGCCACCGAAGTTCGCCGCCAGCACCGCGCTGCCACAACCACCCAGCACCAGCCACAACGTGCCGAGGAACTCGGCCGCCAATCGCTTCGTCAGAGTCATTGCCATCCCCACAGATGAGCCCGGTCCGGGCAGGCGGAGCGTACGCCCGGGCCAGCGGGGAGGCGTTGCCGATTCGTTAAAGGGGAGGCTCAGCGCTGGGGCAGGGGAATGAACTCGTCGTCGCCCTCGATCCTGCCGAAGCGCCCCTCCAGCCAGTCCTGCTTGGCCTGCTCGATGCGGTCCTTGGAACTGGAGACGAAGTTCCACCACAGGTGCCGGTGGCCATCGAGCGGTTCGCCGCCCAGCAGCATCGCCTTCACCGGTGACCTGGCGCGCAGTTTCGGCCGCGTGCCGCGGTCGGGCACGATCAGGTGGCGGGCCGGCACGTCCGCGCCGTCGAGCTGCGCTTCGCCCTCGAGGATGTAGAGCGCGCGTTCGACGTGGTGGTCATCGAGGGCGAGCTCGGCGCCGGGGGCGAGGTCGATGGCGACGTTGAGCGTGTCGGCGAACACCTTCACCGGCGATTCCTCGCCATAGCTGCGTCCGGCGATCACGCGCAGCCAGACGCCCTCCCGCTGCTGCTGGGGCAGCGTCGCGGCGGGATGGTGGAAGAAGGCCGGGTCGGTTTCCTCGTGCGCCTTCGGCAGGGCGACCCAGGTCTGCATCCCGTGGGCCTCGTGTCCGGCGGCGCGTTCGGCGGCCGGCGTGCGTTCGGAATGGGCGATGCCGCGGCCTGCGGTCATCCAGTTGACGTCGCCGGGCCGGATCACCTGCTCGAAGCCGAGCGTGTCGCGGTGGTTGATCGCACCGGACCACAGGAAGGTGACCGTGGCCAGGCCGATGTGCGGGTGTGGCCGCACGTCCATGCCGCGGCCGCCCTCGAACACCACCGGCCCCATGTGGTCGACGAACACGAACGGGCCGACGCTACGCGCCTGGATCGAGGGCACCGCGCGCCGCACCAGGAAGCCGTCGCCGAGGTCGTGCACGCGCGGTTCGATGATCGTGGTCACGGCGACTCCTTCGGAATGGGGTGCGGCGAGGATGGCACGGATCGACGCGGATGGCCGGTACGTGCGTGCGACGATGCTTCCCGGTCCCGCAATGCCGGCCGCGTGCATCGCGGGGGGCGTGCGGGGCGTGCGTGACGCGCACTCCGCGTTTCCGGTTTTTTCATGCGGACGATCCGCCGCCTTGGTTGCAGCCAAAACCGTGGCGGTCCGGGATGCATCGCGCCGGCATGCCGCCGGACAAGCCGCTAGAATCGGCCTCCCGCTTTTCCCGATCGCATGGAGATTCCCCCAGTGACCCGCAAGCTCGTCCTGCTCCGCCACGGCCAGAGCCAGTGGAACCTCGAGAACCGCTTCACCGGCTGGGTCGACGTCGACCTGACCGAGCAGGGTCGCGCCGAGGCCGCTGCCGGCGGGCGGCTGATGCGCGAAGAGGGCTTGCGCTTCGACGTGGCCTACACGTCCACGCTCAAGCGCGCGATCCGCACCCTCAACCTGGCGCTGGGCGAGCTGGACCAGGACTGGCTGCCGGTGCACAAGAGCTGGCGCCTCAACGAGCGCCACTACGGCGCGCTGCAAGGCCTGGACAAGGCCGAGACCGCGGCCAAGCACGGCGAGGAGCAGGTCAAGATCTGGCGCCGTTCCTACGACATCCCGCCGCCGCCGATGCCGCTGGACGATCCGGGCCATCCGGCCAACGACCCGCGCTACGCCGGCCTGGACCGCAACGCGCTGCCGTCGACCGAGTCGCTGGCCACCACGCTGGAGCGGGTGCTGCCCTACTGGCACGACGCCATCGCCCCGTCGCTGAAATCCGGCAAGACCGTGCTGGTGGCCGCGCACGGCAATTCGCTGCGCGCGCTGTACAAGCACCTCAACGACGTGTCGCGGGAGGAGATCCTCGAGCTCAACATCCCCACCGGCATCCCGCTGCTGTTCGAGCTGGACGACGAGCTGCGGGTGAGGTCGCACCGCTACCTGGGCGATCCGGAGGCGGCACGTCGCGCCGCCGAGGCCGTGGCGAACCAGGGCAAGGCGAAGTAGCAGCCCTCCGTTCCGAGGCAGGACATGACACCCGGCTCCGGCCGGGTGTTTTCGTTCGCGTGCCTGCCTGGCGCGTCCGGGTGGCGATGGGGACAGGGCGGAAACGAGCCGCGGCGCCGGGCGGGGTGTCCTGCTTCTTGTAAAATGAGAGTGATTCGCATTAAATATCGCGCACTCCGTCGGGTGGCGCTGGTCAGGGCTCCCGCAGGCGCGGCCCGGCCGCAGCGCCGCTGGCGCTGCCCGGGGCCGCCGTTGCCGGGCCGCGCCGTCGAAACGAACCGGTGCGGATTTCCCGGTCCCCTCCGATTCGACAAAGGCCCGTTTCCCCGATGCATCCGATGTCCCGTTTCCGCCCGTCCGCCGCGCGTACCCTTCCGCCGACCCAGAGCGGCCTGACCTTCGCGATCGGACTGGTCCTGGCCGGCGCCTCGGCCATGGCCACCGCGGCACCGCAGTCCGCCACCGGCGCGGCGCAGGCCGCCGCCGACGCCACCACCACCGAACTGGACGCGGTGCTGGTCGTCGCCCAGCGTGCCAACCGGGTCAGCAACGGCGCCACCAACCTGGACCTGGACATCAAGGACACCCCGCAGTCGATCAGCGTGGTGGGCAGCGAGCTGATGAGCCAGTTCAACGCCAACAGCGTCAACGAGGCGCTGCGGCTGGCGACCGGCGTGCGCGTGGACGAGTGGGAAACCAACCGCACCAGCTACAGTGCGCGCGGCTTCGACATCCTCAATACCCAGATCGACGGCGTCGGCATGCCCAACAGCTGGGGCATCGCCACCGGTGCGATGGACACCTTCGGTTACGAGAAGGTCGAGGTGATCCGCGGCGCCAACGGCCTGCTCACCGGCGTCGGCAACGCCGCCGGCACGATCAACTACGTGCGCAAGCGTCCGACCAACGAGGCCCAGGGCATGCTCGGCCTCAGCTACGGCTCGTGGGACACGCTGCGCGCCGAAGCCGACTATTCGACCCCGTTCACCGTCGACGGCACCTGGGCGGGGCGGGTGGTCGCCGCGCACGAGGACGGCGAGTCCTGGCTGCAGGCCAACGAGAACAGCCGCACCTACCTGTACGGCGTGGTCGATGGCCAGGTCGGCGAGAACGGCACGCTGGCCTTCGGCTACTCGTACCAGCGGGCCAAGTCCGACGGGATCATGTGGGGCGCGCTGGTGTTCATGAACAGCGATGGCACCCAGAACGAATGGCCGCGCGATGCGACGACGACGCAGGACTGGACTTACTGGAACACCACCGAGCAGACGGCGTTCGTCGAGTACACCCACCAGCTCGGCGCGGACTGGCAGCTGAGGGCCTCCTATAACTACCGCCGGGGCGAAGGCGACGACCGCATGTTCTATGCCTACGACGGCCTCGCCACCGGGCTGGACCCGGACACCGGGCTGGGGCTGGTCGGCTACCCGTGGGGCGGCCGTGACGAGTCGGACGCGCACCTGGGCGCGGTGACCCTGGACGGCCGCTTCGAGCTGTTCGGCCGCGAGCAGCAGGCCATGCTGGGGGCCAGCATTTCCCGCGCCGAATCGAACGGCTGGGAACTGTCGGCCGACTTCTCCTCGCCGGCCTGGGGCCCGCTGCCGCCGTTCCCGTACCCGACCGATGCCATCCCGGAGCCGGCGTGGAGCGATCCTTCGCTCTATTCGGTGCTCAACCAGCGCCTCAAGCGCGTGTTCGGCGCGACCCGCATCTCGCTCACCGACCGCTTCAACGCGATCGTCGGCGCCAACTACGCCCAGTACCGCCGCGACGGCATCTCCTACGCGCTGACGTTCGACCAGACCACCAGCCACACCAGCCCCTACGCCGGGCTGACCTTCGACTTCACCGACAAGGTGCTGGGCTACGTCAGCTATTCCGACATCTACCAGCCGCAGGACCAGGTCGATGCCAACGACCGCTACCTGGACCCGAGCAAGGGCGTGAACTACGAGGCCGGGCTCAAGGCCGAGTGGCTGGACCAGCGCCTGCTGACTACCCTGGCGGTGTTCAAGGCCGACCAGCAGGGATTGGCCACGCCGACCGGGCAGTACAACGAGTTCGGCCAGACCATCTACGCGCCGGTGGACGTGGAATCGACCGGCATCGAGCTGGAAGCGGTCGGCAGGCTGACCGAGAACCTGGACCTGGTGGCCGGCTACACCGCGATGAAGCTCGACGGCCTCAACGGCGACGACACCTATCCGTGGGTGCCGCGGCGTTCGGCCAACCTGGTCCTGAGCGCGCGCGCGCCCGGCTATGCCGCGCTGTCGTACGGCATCGGCGGCCGCTGGCAGAGCGGCATCTCCAACACCGAGAGCAGCGGCTTCAAGGTCCGCCAGGACAGCTACGCGGTGGTCAACGGCTTCATGGCGTGGGACTTCGTCGAAAACGCGAGCCTGCGCCTGAACGTCAACAACGTGTTCAACGAGAAGTACATCAACACCCTGCGTTACAGTGGTTACTACGGCGCGCCGAGCAACTACACCGTCACCCTGAACTGGCGGTTCTGACCAGGCCGCGCCCACGCCACGACACCAGCCGCCCGCCATGTCCAGCATCCGTGTAACTCCCATTCCCTCCGGCGGCCCGCGCCTGCAGCTCGCTGCGCGGGTCGCGGCCGGGGTATTCGGCGGCTACGCCTTCAGCTGGGGCTTCATCGCCCTGGCCACGGCGGCGCTGTTCAGGGCGGGGATGGGATTCCATGACGCCGAGTTCCTCTCCAGCGCGCTCGGGCTGCTGGTGTTCCTGTCGCTGTTCCTGTGGGCCGTGGCCAGCCGGCGCAGCCTGCTGCGGGTATGGCTGACGCTGGCCGGCGGCGGCGCGGCGATGGCCGCGGCCGGTTCGCTGCTCCAGGCGGGCATCACCTGAGGCCGGGCATGAAGCAGGAAAACCCACCGCTGTTCCAGAGCTTCCGCCAGGCCATGGCCTGGATCCACACATGGTTCGGCCTGGTGCTGGGCTTCGTGCTGATGGCGGCGTTCTTCTTCGGCGCGCTGTCGGTGTTCGACCGCGAGATCGACCGCTGGTCGATCCCGGCCACGCGCATCGAGCCGCAACCGATGCCGTCGTACGAGCGGGTCCTGCGGCCTGCCTTCGAGCGGATGCAGCCCACGCCCGAGGCGGTCGACGCGGTACGCCCGCGCGTGGACGGCGAACTGCCGGCACGCTTCGAGACCGTGGCCAGCTGGAGCGCCTACACCACCCACCGCGACCCGGTGCTGGCGCTGTTCGCCGGCTACCCCGTGCCCAATGCCAGGGACCCCGACGAGACCATCTGGGCCGAGGCCACCATCGATCCGCGCGACGGCAGCCTGTTGCCCGACGACCGGCTCAAGCTGGGCAGCGGCTTCTTCTATCCGATGCACTACAGCCTGACCCTGGACTGGAAGAACCTGGGCATCTGGATCGTCGGCTTTTCGGCGCTGATGATGCTGGTCGCGCTGGTAAGCGGCGTGGTCATGCACCGCAAGATTTTCCGCGAGATCTTCACCTTCCGCCCGGGCAAGGGCGGGCTGCGCAGCGTGCTGGACCTGCACAACCTCACCGGCGTGGTGGCGCTGCCGTTCCATTTCTTCTTCGCCTTCACCGGGCTGGTGATCTTCTCGGCCACCTACTTCTTCCCGGTCGGCCACACCCAGCTGCACGACCTGCACGACCTGCACGCGCAGGTCGAGGCCACCCAGACCGGCCTGCCGCACGCGCGCGCCGGGGTGCCGGGCGGGCTCGCCAACGTCGACGCGATGGTCGCCGAGGCCCAGCGCCGCTGGCAGGCGAACGGCAAGGCCGGCGATGTCGGCTTCCTGGTCCTGCAGCACGTCGGCGACGCCAACGGCTACGTCAGCGTGTACCGCGCCGGCACCGACCGCATCGCCCTGGTGGGCGACGGCATCCACTTCAAGGCCGCCACCGGCGAGCTGATCCGCGAGGACCCGGCCGCGACCCCGGTCGGCCGCGTCGCCGAGTTCCTCACCGGCCTGCACCTGCAGCATTTCCGCCACTGGCTGCTGCGCTGGCTGTACGTGCTCGGCGGGCTGGCCGGCGCGGTGTGCATCACCACCGGGTTCGTGTTCTTCGTCGAGAAGCGCAAGCGCCAGCACGCGGCGCGCGGCAGCCAGGGCGCCCGCGTGGTCGATGCGCTGGCGGTGGCCACGGTCACCGGCATGGTGCTGGCCGCGCTCGGCATCCTGGTCGCCAACCGGCTGCTGCCGGAGGGGCTGCCGGCACGCGGCGACTGGGAGCGTTACGCGTTCTGGGGCACCTGGCTGCTGGCGCTGCTGCACGCGGCCTGGCGCAGCGCGCCGGTGGCGCAGAGCCGGGCCAACCCGGCCTGGCGCGAACAGTGCTGGGCGATCGCCGCGATGGCGGTGGCCGCGGTGCTGCTGAACTGGATCACCACCGGCGACCACCTGCTGCGCACGCTCGCGGCCGGGTACTGGCCCGTGGCCGGGGTCGACCTGGCGCTGCTGGCCAGCGCGGCGATCGCCGCGTCGACCGCTCGCGCCCTGGGGCGCCGCGCGGCGGTCGCGGCGCCGCTCGCCTCGACGGAGCATCCCGTCCATGCCTGACGCCAGCCACGCCGGGATGCTGCTGGCCGCGGCGCTTGCCGCCTGCGTCGCGGGGATGGGATGGCTCGCGCTGGCCATGCCGGTCCACGCGCAGCAGGTCTGGGGCAGGGCGCCGACGCCTTCGACGGCGCGGGCCCTGCGCCTGCTCGGCGGCAGCGGCCTGGTACTGGGACTGGCGTTGTGCCTGGCGGCCGACCACGCCTCGATGGCGGTGCTGGTCTGGGTCATGGCCGTCGCCGGGTCGGCGCTGGCGGTCGCGTTCACCCTGGCCTGGCGCGCGCGCTGGCTCGGCGTCCTGGCCCCCTGGGTGCGCGCCTCCGCGCCGCGCCAGGCCTAGTCCGCGCCGGCGATCGCGCGGGCGATCGTGGCGGCCGGATCGGGCCTGGACTCACCGGCCGCCTCGCCGGCCCACATCGGCGAGTAGTCGCCGCGTCCCTGTCGCCGGTCGAGCTCGTGCAGCGCGGCGAGCGACGAGCCTGCATACGGAAACGGCAGCGCGTCCGGCGACATCGGGCCGAGCTCCTCCACCAGGGCGTTGACCAGCCCGCGCGCGGGCCGGCCAGTGAACACGTTGGTCACGCAGGTGCCGCGCGCGGCGGCTTCGGCCAGGGCGCGGCGGTGGAACGGCGGCGTCGCCGCCTCCGGGCTGCGCAGGAACGCCGTGCCGGCCTGGACCGCGGCCGCTCCCGACGCTAGCGCCGCGCGCATGCCTTGCGCATCGGCGATGCCGCCGGCGGCGATCACCGGCAGGTCGACGGCCTGGACCACCGCCGGCAACAGCGCGGCCAGGCCTGGCTGGGCCGCCACGTCCGTCTCGAGGAACATGCCACGGTGCCCGCCGGCCTCGCTGCCCTGGGCGATGACCGCATCGACGCCGCGTCCGGCCAGCCAGCGCGCCTCGGCGACCGTGGTGGCACTGGACAGCACCAGCGCCCCGGTGGCGCGCACCCGGTCCAGCAACGCGGCCCCGGGCAGGCCGAAGTGGAAGCTGACGACGGCCGGCCGCAGCGCCTCGATCAGCGCGGCGGTCGCCTCGTCGAACGGACGGCGTCCGGCGCCGACGCCGGCCGGAACCTCCAGGCCCAGCCGTGCATGCAGCGGCTGCAGCGCCGCGCGCCAGCGCGCCACCGCCGCGGCGGTGGGCGCGACGTCGCGGTGGGCGAAGAAGTTGAGGTTCAGCGGTGCGTCGATCGCGCCGCGGAACCGGGCGACCTCCTCGCGCAGCTGCGACGGCGTGAGCGTGGCCGCGGCGATCGCGCCCAGGCCGCCGGCGCGCGCGATGGCGATCGCGAGGTCCGCACCGGCCACGCCCGCCATCGGCGCGAGCAGCAACGGGATCGACAGGCCCAGCTGCCGGGCCAGCGGGGACAGCGCGGGAGATGGCATGGCCGGCCGGTCGCGACGTTGGGGGGACCAGTATGCGCGGTGGTCCCGGGCTGCGGTGGCGGCCGCGCCGGCCGCGACTTCCGGCCTGCCTGGCGGTGGGTCCGCTCGCCTGGTCCGGGGATGTCCGGCTGCGCGTGTCGATGCCGGGCGGGCTGCAGCCGAAGGGGGCGTTCGGGCAGCGGCCGGCGGGCTGGCGCTTCGCCGGCGTCGCCCGCGCCGGCTCCGGGCCGGCCGGCGTCCACACGACGCCATCGCGGTCGTTGCCTACAATCGCCGCGTCTTTCGCCGCAGCGGCCGCGCCCACGGGACATGAAGAAGAAGACGCTCAAGTGGATCGGGATCGCGCTGGTGGCGTTCGTGGCCGCCTCGCTGCTGTCGCTCTACGCCTACGGGCGCTTCGCCGAAAGCGCCCGCGGGCCGGCTTCGCATGCGCTGGACGTGCAGCCGGCCGGCACCCCGCTGGACCGGGCGATCTCGCCGCTGACGTCGGCGCGGCCGGACGAGGCGGGCATCGTCATCCTCGCCGACAACCTCGACGCGTTCGCCGTGCGCGCGGCCACCGCGCGCGCGGCCGGCCGCAGCCTGGACCTGCAGTACTACATCTGGCACGCCGACTTCACCGGCAACCTGATCTACCACGAACTGCTGGCGGCGGCCGACCGCGGGGTGCGGGTGCGGCTGCTGCTCGACGACATGAACGTGCACGGCAGCAACTCGGTGCTGGCCGCGCTCGACAGCCACCCGCAGATCGAGGTGCGCCTGTTCAACCCCACCCGCGCGCGCGAAGGCACGATCGCCCGCGGCGTGGAGCTGCTGCTGCGCTTCTTCAGCCTCAACCGGCGGATGCACAACAAGACCTGGATCGCCGACGGGCGGGTGGCGATCGTCGGCGGCCGCAACATCGGCGACGAGTACTTCGACGCGGCGGCCGACATCAACTTCATGGACACCGACGCGGCGGTGATCGGGCCGCCGGTGAAGCAGGCCGAGGCGATCTTCGACGCGTACTGGAACAGCGCCTCGGCGATCCCGCTGTCGGCGCTGGTGGACCCGGGACCGGGCGCGCTCGACCGGGTACGGGCGAGCATCGATGCCGGGCTGGGCTCGCCGCGCGCGCTGCCCTACCTGCAGCGGCTGGAGCGATCGCCGCGCGTGCGCGACCTCATGCAGGGCAGGGCGCGCATGCACTGGACCGCCGATGCGGCGATCGTGTCCGATCCCCCGGAAAAGGCCGAGGGCGCGACCCCGCAACCGGACTGGATGACGCCGGTGCTGGTGGAGCACATCTCCTCGGTCAGGCGCGACCTCAAGCTGATCTCGCCGTACTTCGTGCCCGGCACCGAGGGCGTGAACTGGTTCGACGGCATCCGCCGGCGCGGCGTGGACGTCGGCATCCTGACCAACTCGCTCGCGGCCAACGACGTGATGGCGGTGCATGGCGGCTACGCCGGCTACCGCATCCCCCTGCTCGAGCGCGGGATCTCGCTGTACGAGCTCAAGCCGCACGGCAGTCCCGGCGCCAGCCTGTTCGGCTCGAGCGGGGCCAGCCTGCACACCAAGGCCTACGTGCTCGACGGGCGACGCGGCTTCATCGGCTCGTTCAACCTGGACCCGCGCTCGATGAACCTCAACACCGAGATGGGGCTGCTGTTCGAGAACGCGGATGCGGCGGCGGAACTGGACGCGCTGTACGCGCGCAAGACCGGCGCGGCGATCAGCTACCGGGTCGAACTGGTCGACGGTGCGCTGCGCTGGCACGACGACGCGGCCCAGCCGCCGAAGGCATGGGACCGCGAGCCGGAAGCCAGCCTCTGGCGGCGCGGTGCGGCGCGGTTCATCGGCTGGCTGCCGGTCGAGTCGCAGCTCTAGCCGCGGCGTTCCGCTTCGCGCTGGCCACCGCTCCGGCGGCCGGCCGCAGGGGCTGTGCTAACGTGCGGCCGCATCGCCCGGGCCGCTGCCGCGCCCGCAACGGAAGCCGCGAATGGCCGCGCCGGTGGAAGCCCCGATCTCCCGATTCCGCCTGCTGCCCTGGCTGGGAACGGGGACCCCGCGGGCGCTGCGGTGGGCGGTCGGGCTGGTGCTGGTGCTGCCCCTGGCCTGGGCCGGGCTGCTGATCGGTGCCGGTCCGCCGCCGTTGCCGGGCCACTGGGTGCCGGCCTGCATCTACGCCGGCATCGCCGGCTGGTCGCTGTGGCATGCGCGGCGGGCCTGGCCGCTGCTGGCCTGCCTGGCGGTCGCGGCGGTCGTGCTGGTGGCCTGGTGGGGCATCCGTCCTTCGAACGAGCGTCCGTGGCGGCCCGAAGTGGCGGTGATGCCGCGCATCCACCTCGACGGTGATCGCGTGCGCATCACCGGCTACCGCAATTTCCGCTACCGCAGCCGCGAGGACTTCGATGAGCGCTGGGAGCAGCGCGAGCTGCGCCTGTCCGACCTGCGCGGCGTGGACTTCTTCGTGTCCTACTGGCAGCCGGACGGGATCATTGCGCATACCTTCCTGAGCTTCCAGGTGGCCGGCGCCGATCCGGTCGCCATCTCGATCGAGATCCGGCCCGAGCAGGGCGAGAGCTTCGACGCGCTGCCGGGCCTGCTGCGGCACTTCGAGCTGGTCTACGTGGTCGGCGACGAGCGCGACCTCGTCGGCGTGCGCAGCAACCACCGCGACGAAGAGGTGTTCCTGTACCGCACCACCGCCTCGGCCGGGGCGGCGCGGCGGCTGTTCCTGGTCTACGCCGCGCGCATCAACGCGGTGGCGGCCAGGCCGGAGTTCTACAACCTGCTCAGCAACAACTGCACGGTGAACATCGTCCGCTACGCCAACCAGGCCGGGCGGGACGCCGGCTGGGACGTCCGCCACCTGCTCAATGGCTGGAGCGACCGCTATCTCCATGACGCCGGGCTGGTCGACACCTCGATCCCGTTCGCCCGCTTGCGTGCGCTGTCGCGGATCAACGAGGCGGCCCGGGCCGCGGACCGGGATCCGGCGTTCTCGCGCCTGATCCGCCAGGGGCGGCCGGTGCCGCGGGCCCTCCCCGCCGCCCGCGCGGAGGCGCGGCCGTGAGCCAGGACCTGCTCCTCGTGCTGTGCCTGCTCGGCGTGGCCATCGTCCTGTTCTCCCTCGGTCGCCCGCGGGCCGACGTGGTGGCCCTGCTGATGGTGGCCGCGCTGCCGTTCACCGGGGTCATCGACGCGGGCGAGGCAATCGCCGGCTTCGCCGACCCGAGCATCGTGCTGATCGCGCTGCTGTTCGTGATCGGCGAGGGCCTGGTCCGCACCGGCCTCGCGCAGCGGATCAGCACCTTCATCCTGCGCGTGGCGCGCGGCGACGAAACCGTGCTGGTCGTGGCGCTGATGGCCGCGGTGGGCGCGATGGGCTCGGTGATGAGCTCCACCGGGGTGGTCGCGATCTTCATCCCGATCGTGCTGCGGATCGCGCGTGGCAGCCGGATCGCGCCGGGCCGGCTGATGATGCCGCTCAGCGTGGCCGCGCTGTGCAGCGGGATGATGACCCTGGTGGCCACCGCGCCCAACCTGGTGGTGCACGGCGAGCTGCTGCGCGAGGGCCATGCCGGCTTCGGCTTCTTCGACTTCCTGCCGTTCGGCATGGTGGTGCTGGCGCTGTCGACCGGCTGGATGCTGTTCGCGCGCCGCTGGCTGGGTCGCGGCGCGCCGGTGGTGTCCGCGCGCGGCCCGCGCCTGGAGGACTGGATCGGCGAATACCGGCTGCAGGGCAGCGCGTTCCGCGTGCAGCTGCGCGGCGGGTCGCCGCTGGCGGGGCGCATCGCCTCGGCACTGGAAGGCCGCGAACTGGCCGGCATGACCGTGCTGGCGGTCGAGCAGAACGGCCGTTTCGGCCAGCGCCAGCTGCTGTCGGCCGATGGCCGCCGGCTGGCGCCCGGCGACATCCTGCTCCTGCACCTGCGGGATCCGGCGGTCGACGCGATCGGCCGCTTCGAGTCCCTTGACCTGCAGCCGCTCGCGCTGGAGGGCGGGGGCTTCGGCGGTTATGCCAACGACATCGGCATGGCCGAGATGATGGTGGCCGCCAACTCGCCACTGCTGGGGGTGAGCGCGAAGCGGGCGCGGCTGCAGGACCGGCACGAACTGGTCGTGGTCGGACTCAAGCACGGACGCACCGCCGAAGTGCGCGACCTCGCCGACGAGCCGCTGGAGCTGGGCGATACCCTGCTGGTGGCCGGGCCATGGCCCGCGATCCGGGCGCTCGGCACGGGTGCCGACGGCCTGATCCTGCTGGGCCTGCCGCTGGAATCGGAGGACGTCGCACCCGCCGCCGCGCGCGCGCCGTTCGCCCTGGCCTGCCTGGTGCTGACCATCGGCCTGATGGTCGGCGGCGTCGTGCCGAACGTGCACGCCGCGCTGATCGGCTGCCTGCTGATGGGACTGACCGGCTGCGTGGACCTGCGCAGCGCCTACCGCTCCATCCACTGGCCCAGCCTGGTGCTGATCGTCGGCATGCTGCCGTTCTCGCTGGCGCTGCAGCGCACCGGCGGCGTGGACCTGGCCGCCGACCTGCTGCTGCGCGCGGTCGGCGAGGCGGGGCCGCGGGTGGTGCTGGCCGCGATCTTCCTGGTCACCGCGGTGTTCGGCATGTTCATCTCCAACACCGCGATCGCGGTGCTGATGGCCCCGGTGGCGCTGGCGATCGCCGACCACCTGGGCATGTCGCCGTATCCGTTCGCGATGACGGTGGCCCTGGCCGCCTCGGCGGCCTTCATGACCCCGGTGTCCTCGCCGGTCAACGCACTGGTGGTGGGACCGGGCGGCTACAGCTTCGGCGACTTCGTCAGGATCGGCACCCCGCTGGGGCTGATGTCGCTGCTGGTGGTCGTGCTGATGGTGCCGTGGTTGTTCGGCATGTAGGCCCGCGACGGCGGGCGTCGCCGCCCGGCCGCCCGGTCAGCCCGGTGCCAGCGTGGCCAGCAGGGCGCGGGCGGCGTTGAAGCGGTCGGGGGCTTCCGGCAGCGGCACGCGGATACGCAGCTTGTCCGGGCCCTCCATCGCGTACAGCTTGGGTTGCTGCTGGATCATCCGGATCACCGACATCGGGTCGACCTGGGGCTTGGCCTCGAACACGATGCGGCCGCCGTTCTCGCCCAGCTCCAGCTTGCGGATGCCCAGCGCCTGCGCCTGCAGCTTCAGCTCGGCGATGGCGAACAGGTGCTTGACGGGATCCGGCAGCAGGCCGAAGCGGTCGATCATCTCCACCTGCAGCTCGCGCAGCGCCTCGGCGTCGCGGGCGCTGGAGATGCGCTTGTACAGGGTCAGGCGGGTGTGCACGTCCGGCAGATAGTCCTCCGGGATCAGTGCCGGCACGTTGAGCACGACCTCCGCGCCGCGCGCTTCCTCGCCCGCGTCCAGGTCCGGCAGCTTGCCCTGGCGGATGCTGCGCACCGCGCGCTCGAGCAGCTCGGTGTACAGGCTGAAGCCGACCTCGGCCATCTGCCCGCTCTGGTCCTCGCCCAGCAGCTCGCCGGCGCCGCGGATCTCGAGGTCGTGGGTGGCCAGGGTGAAGCCGGCGCCGAGCTCGTCCATCGAGGCGATCGCCTCCAGCCGCTTCTCCGCGTCCGGAGTCATCGAGCGCTTGTCGGGGACCAGCAGGTAGGCGTAGGCGCGGTGGTGCGAGCGGCCGACGCGCCCGCGCAGCTGGTGCAGCTGGGCCAGGCCGAAGCGGTCGGCGCGGTTGATGACGATGGTGTTGGCGTTGGGGATGTCGATGCCCGACTCGATGATCGTGGTCGACAGCAGCACGTTGAAGCGCTGCTTCTGGAAGTCGAGCATCACCCGTTCCAGTTCGCGCTCGGGCATCTGCCCGTGGGCGATGCCGATGCGCGCCTCCGGCACCAGCTCGGCCAGCTGCTTCTGCATGCGGCCGATGCTTTCCACGTCGTTGTGCAGGAAGTACAGCTGGCCGCCGCGGGCCAGCTCGCGCTGGAACGCCTCGCGCAGCTGGGCGTCGTCCCAGGGCACGACGAAGGTCTGCACCGCCAGCCGGTTCGGCGGCGGGGTGGCGATGATCGACAGGTCGCGCAGCCCGGCCATGGCCATGTTGAGCGTGCGCGGGATCGGCGTGGCGGTGAGGGTCAGCAGGTGGACATTCGCGCGAAGGGCTTTCAGCGCCTCCTTCTGGCGCACGCCGAAGCGCTGTTCCTCGTCGACGATGACCAGGCCCAGGTCCTTGAACTTCACGTCCGGCTGCAGCAGGCGGTGGGTGCCGACGATCACGTCGATCCCGCCCTCGGTCACCTTCTGCAGTTCGGCCTCGATCTCTTTCTTGGTCTTGAAGCGCGACAGCACCTCGACCTTCAGCGGCCAGTCGGCGAAGCGGTCGCGGAAATTGCGGTAATGCTGCTCGGCCAGCAGGGTGGTCGGCACCAGCACCGCGACCTGGCGGCCGCCGCTGGCGGCGGCGAACGCCGCGCGCACCGCGACTTCGGTCTTGCCGAAGCCGACGTCGCCGCAGACCACCCGGTCCATCGGCTGGCTGGACTGCAGGTCGCGCAGCACCGCCTCGATCGCGGCGTGCTGGTCCGGCGTTTCCTCGAACGGGAAGCCGGCGGCGAAGCTCTCGTACATGGCGCGGTCCACGTCCAGCGCCAGCCCGGCGCGCGCCTGGCGCCGCGCCTGGATCTCCAGCAGCTCGGCGGCCACGTCGCGGACCTTCTCCTGCGCCTTGCGCTTGGCCTTGGTCCACTGCTCGCCGCCGAGCGAATGCAGCGGCGCGGTTTCCGGCGAGGCGCCGGAATAGCGGCTGACCAGGTGCAGCTGCGCCACCGGCACGTACAGGCGGTCGCCCTTGGCGTATTCGATGTCGAGGAACTCGCCGGGCATGCCGCCGATGTCCATCGCGACCAGGCCGCGGTAACGGCCGACGCCGTGGTCCTCGTGCACGATCGGCGCGCCTTCGGTCAGCTCGCCCAGGTCGCGGATGATCGCTTCCGGTTCGCGCCCGGCGCGGCGTGCGCGGCGCGGCTGGGTCGCGCGCTCGGGGAACAGCTGGCGTTCGGTGAGCACCGCCAGCCGCGGTTCGTCCAGCGCGAAGCCGTCTTCGAGCGGCGCCACCGCCAGCGCGAAGCGCTCGCCGCCGGCGAGGAACGCCGGGAAGTCCGCGACCACCTTCGGCTGCAGGCTGGCCGCCTGCAGCACTTCCAGCAGCGCCTCGCGCCGGCCCGGCGAGTCGGCCGCGACCAGCACCCGGCCCGGATAGCTGCCGAGGAAGGCCCGCAGCGCCTCGCCGGCGACGTGGTGGTCGCGGCCGGCGACCGGCAGCGACGGCGCCGGCTGGTCGCCCAGCGGCGCGGCTTCGTCGCGGCGCGCGTGCTCGGTCCCGCAGACCTCGATGCGGATGCCCTGGTTGAGCCGCTCCCTCAGGGTGTCCGGCGGCAGGTACAGCTCCTCCGGCGGCAGCAGCGGATGCTCGACGTCGTGGCGGCGCTGCTCGTAGCGGTTGCGGGTCTGCTGCCAGAACGCGGTGGCCGCCGCGTTGCTGCCGTCGGCCAGCACCGGCAGCACGCTCACCGGCAGGTAGTCGAGCAGGGTGGCGGTCGCATCGTGGCCATCGCGGCCGGAGGCGAAGAACAGCGGCAGGTAGTACTCGATGCCGGCCGGCGCCAGCCCGGCCTTCAGGTCCTGGTACAGCGCGCTGCGCCGGGTGTCCACGTCGAAGCGCTCGCGCAGGGTGTCGAGCACGCGGGCGATGCTGGCCTCGTCCATCGGCAGCTCGCGGCCGGGGAGCATGCGCACCGCGTCGATCCGGTCGAGCGAGCGCTGGCTTTCAGGGTCGAAGCTGCGGATCGAATCGATCTCGTCGTCCAGCAGCTCGATCCGCAGCGGGGCGTCGGCGCCCATCGGGTATACGTCGAGCAGGCCGCCGCGCACGGCGAAGTCGCCCGGGTCCAGCACCTGGGGCACGTTGCGGTAGCCGGCGCTTTCCAGGCGCCGCTTCTCGGCGTCCAGGTCCAGGCGCTGGCCGCTGGCGAGGTCGAAGCTGCCACCGGCGATGTAGCGCAGCGGGGGCAGGCGCTGCAGCAGGGTCTGCACCGGCACCACCACGATCCCGCGCTCCAGCTGCGGCAGGCGCTGCAGCGCAGCCAGGCGCTGGCTGACGATGTCCGGATGCGGACTGAAGCGGTCGTAGGGCAGCGTCTCCCAGTCGGGGAACGGCACCACCGGCAACGTGGCGTCCTGGCCGAGCAGGGTATGCAGGTCGGCCTCGACCTGGTGCGCGGAATGGTTGTCGCGGGCCACGAACAGCAGCGGACCCGGATGCGCGCGCGCCGCCTGGGCCAGGTGCCAGGCCAGGGCGGAAGGCGAAGCCGGCACCTGCCACCAGGCGCGGGCCTGGCCGCGGCGCGGCAGCGGGGGAGTGGGGGACACGGATGGGGACGCGGGCGGCATGGACTGCGCATTGTAGCCGCGCGCCGCGGGACGGCCGCGTGCATGCGCCGCGCGTCACCCCGTTCCTGCGCGGGCTCCAGCGAGGCGGAGGCCAGCGGCGAAGCCGGGCGCGTGCATCGCGCGCCGGCCGGGCAGGCGTCTGCGCGCGGTCAGGCGCGGTCGAGGTCCAGCACCAGCCGGGTCAGGCCCGGCGGCACGCCGGCTTCCAGGCTCGGACGGAAGCCCATCGACGCGGCCAGTTCCAGCATCGGCGCGTTGCTGTCGGGCGTGTCGCCATAGAGCCGGTCGAGGTAGCGTCCGCGCGACCACTTGACCAGCTTCTGCATCAGGTGGCGTCCCAGGCCCAGGCCGGCGACGTAGTTGCCGAGCAGGATCGCGTACTCGGCCTGGCGCGTGCCGGGGACGATGCGCGCCCGGGCCAGGCCGGCGATCATCGCTTCGCCCGGTGGCAGTGGCTCGGCGCCAACCAGCACCAGTTCGGTCTTCGGGTCGGGGCGCGCCAGCTGCGCGGCGGTCGCGTCCTCGAGGATCTCCTGCCCGCCGCTGAAGCCGCCGCGGATCTCGGCCGGGCCCAGCATGCCGAACATGCCCTGCAGGGGCGCGGCGTCCTCGGGCCGGATCGGCCGGATCAGGATCGCCCGCCGGTTGGGCAGGACGAACTCTTCGTGCCAGGGGGGGAGGCGGTTGCGGGGCATGGGGCGATATTCCCACATTCATGGGCGGTCGGTGGCAATAGTAGCCGCTGGCGCTTGCTAGACTCGCCGCCATCGGACAGCAGGAGGCGATCCATGGCAGGCGGCGGCGATTCGGTACGCGCGATCCTGTTCGCGCTGGGGGCCAATTTCGCGATCGCGGTCGCCAAGGGCGTGGCCGCCTACATCACCGGCTCCGGCGCGATGCTGGCCGAGACCGTCCACTCGCTCGCCGACTGCGGCAACCAGCTGCTGCTGCTGCTCGGCCTGCGCCAGGCCAGGCGCCCGTCCACCACCGAGCACCCGCTCGGCTATGGCCGCGCGATCTACTTCTGGTCGTTCCTGGTGGCGGTGATGCTGTTCAGCGTCGGCGGCATGTTCTCGGTCTACGAGGGCGTGCACAAGTTCATGCATCCGGAACCGCTGCAGCAGTGGTGGTGGGCGGTCGGCGTGCTGGTGTTCGCGATCGCCGCCGAGGCGGTGTCCATGCGCGCCTGCCTGCAGGAAGTGGACAAGGCGCGGGGCGACCGCAGCCTGTGGGAGTGGTTCCGGGAGAGCCGCCAGGCCGAGCTGGTGGTGATCTTCGGCGAGGACCTGGCCGCGCTGCTGGGCCTGGTGTTCGCGCTGGGCGCGGTGGTGATGACGGTGCTGACCGGCAATCCGGTGTTCGACGCGATCGGCACGATCGCGATCGGCGTGCTGCTGATCGTGATCGCGGTGCTGGTGGCGATCGAGGTCAAGTCGATGCTGATCGGGCAGAGCGTGGACCCGCTGCTGCAGGCCGAGATCAACGGTTTCCTCAAGGGCCGGGCCGAGATCGCCGAGCTGCTGCACCTGATCACCCTGCAGCAGGGCAACGAGGTGCTGGTCTCGATCCACGCGCGCATGCACCAGAGCCAGGATGGCGAGCGCATGCTGCGCGAGATCGACCAGGTCGAGCGGGCGCTGAAGGCCCAGTTCCCGGTGGTGCGCTGGTGCTTCTTCGAGCCCGAGGGCGGCGACGCGCCCGCCTGAGCCTTCAGGTGCCGCGGTCGGCGGGATGGTTGACCCCGTCGTTGGTCGGGATGTCGGCGATCGCGAACGGGTCGATGCCTTCCAGGCAGGCGACGTTGTAGCCGTACTGGTCCGGCCGCGAGCGGCGCTGGTGGTGGGTGTAGACGCCGCAGGTGCCGCAGAAGTAGTGCTTCGCCGTGCGGGTGTTGAACTGGTAGAGCCTCAGCGCCTCCGCGCCGCGGACGATGCGGATGCCGTCCAGCGGCACCGAGGCCACGATCGCGCCGCGGCGGCGGCACAGCGAGCAGTCGCAGCGGCGCGGGTCGACGATGCCGTCGGGCAGCGAGAGCTCGAGCTCCACGCGGCCGCAGTGGCAGGTGGCGCGATGCCGGGCCTGCACCTGGACTCCAGCGACCTCGGGGATCGTCCGGGTCATGGCCGCGCCTGCGCCTCGCGCCTGAGCCATTCCAGCCGGGTCGAGGCGCCCGCCTCGCCGAGCCGCTGCTGCAGGTACGGCAGGGCGGGGGCGATCTCCCCGTCCAGTTTCCAGGGCGGGTTGAGGATGGCCATGCCGCTGCCGTTGAGCCGCAGCGGCGAGTCGTCGGGGCGGACCAGCAGTTCGGCCAGCAGCACCGAGCGCGCGGGCAGGGCCTCGAGCTTGCGGAAGAACGGCTGCAGGCTGCGCCGCTGCTTGACCGGGTACCAGATCGCGCAGCTGGCCTGCGGCCAGCGCTCCAGCGCCTCGCGCACGGCGCGCGCCACGCGCGGGTACTCCTCGTCCTGCGCCTCGTAGGGCGGATCGACCAGCACCAGGCCGCGGGCGTAGCGCACGCCGTCCACCCGGGGCGGCAGCAGCGCCCGCACCGCGTCGTAGCCGTCGCGGGCGTGCACCGCCACCCGCGGGTCGTGGCCGAACAGCGCCTTCAGCGCCTCGGCCTCTTCCGGCTGCAGCTCGCAGGCGGCCAGGCGGTCCTGCGGGCGCATCGCCTGCGCGGCCAGCAGCGGCGACCCCGGGTAGGCGAGCAGGGCATCGACCGGGTTGTCGGCGGCCACCGCGCGCAGGTACCGGGCCACGACCGGCGGCGCCTTGCCGGCGCCTGCCAGCTGCAGGATGCCGGTGCCCGCCTCGCCGGTGCGCCCGGCCTGCCTGCCCTGCAGCAGGTAGCGGCCGCGCCCGGCGTGGGTGTCGAGCACGAAGAAGGGGGCGTCCTTGCGCATCAGCGCATCGAGCATCGCCAGCAGGACGACGTGCTTGAGCACGTCGGCGTGGTTGCCGGCGTGGAAGGCATGGCGGTAGTTCATGCGCGCAGCATAGCCGCCGCCACGGGCGCGGACTATGCTTGCGCCCATGCCGCCCAGCCCCCTGATCCTGGTCGCCGACGACGAACCGGCCATCGCCGATGCGCTGCTGTACGCGCTGCGCAGCGAGGGCCTGCAGGCCGAACACTGCCTGCTGGGCGCACAGGCGCTGGAGCGCGTGCGCGGCGGCGGGGTCGACGTGCTGGTGCTGGACGTCGGCCTGCCCGACCTCAACGGCTTCGACGTCTGCCGGCGGCTGCGCGGCTTCAGCGACGTGCCGGTGATCTTCCTGACCGCGCGCAACGACGAGATCGACCGGGTGCTCGGCCTGGAGCTGGGCGCCGACGACTACGTCACCAAGCCGTTCTCGCCGCGCGAACTGGTGGCGCGCGTGCGCGCTCGCCTGCGCCGCGCCGCCGTGCCCGCGGCCGCCGGGACCGATGCCGGGGACGGCTGGCTGGAGCGCGGCGAATTCGCGCTGGACCGCGGCGGCCACCGCATCCGCTACCGCGGCCAGGCGCTGGACCTGACCCGCTACGAGTACGTGCTGCTGGACGCGCTGCTGCAGCGTCCCGGCGCCATCCTCAGCCGCGCCCAGCTGATGGATCGCGGCTGGGACAGCGATGCCGACAGCGGCGACCGGACCGTGGACACCCACATCAAGACGCTGCGGGCCAAGCTGCGCGCCGCCGGCGCCGAGCCGGACCCCATCCGCACCCACCGCGGCCTCGGCTACGCGATCGAGGCCTGAGTGCGGCTGGGCCTGCGCCTGTTCCTCGGCTTCTTCCTGGTCGTCGGCCTCGCCGCGCTCTTCGTGATGCGGGTGTTCGTCGAGGAGGTCAAGCCGGGCGTGCGCCAGGCCATGGAGTCGACCCTGGTCGACACCGCCAACGTGCTGGCGGCGATGGCTGCCGAAGACCTGGCGTCGGGGCGGATCGCCGATGGCCGCTTCGCCGCGGACCTGGCGCGGGTCCGCGAGCGCGATCCGCGGGCGACGATCTGGCGCTTCCCCAAGCGCAGCATCGACTACCGGGTCACGGTCACCGACGCGCGCGGGATCGTGGTGTTCGACTCGGAAGGTCGCGACCTGGGGCGCGACAACTCGCGCTGGAACGACGTGTACCGCACGCTGCGCGGCGAATACGGCGCCCGCTCCAGCCCCGAGGCCCCCGGCAGCGAGCGCACGGTGATGCACGTGGCCGCGCCGGTGTTCGACCCGCGCGACCCGGCGCGGCGGATCGGCGTGCTGACCGTGGCCAAGCCGAACCGGACGCTGGAGCCGTTCATCGAGGCCAGCCAGCGCAGCATCCTCGGCAAGGGCGCGTGGCTGATCGGGCTGTCCGCGCTGGTCGGCCTGCTGATGACCTGGTGGCTGGCGCGCCGGATCGGCCGGCTCAACCGCTACGCCCAGGCGGTGGCCGCCGGCGAACCGGTGCCGCCGCCGCCGCGCCGGCGCGACGAGATCGGCGACCTCGGCCGCGCGCTGGAGGACATGCGCCGCAAGCTCGAGGGCAAGGCCTATGTCGAGCAGTACGTGCAGTCGCTGACCCACGAGATGAAGAGCCCGCTGGCGGCGATCCGCGGCGCGGCCGAGCTGCTGCAGGAGCCGCTGCCGGAGGCCGACCGCCGCCGCTTCGCGCGCCACATCCAGGACCAGCAGCAGCGGCTGACCGAAACCATCGACAAGCTGCTGGCGCTGGCCGAAGTCGAGCAGCATGGCTGGCTGCAGCGGCGCGAGCCGGTGGACCTGGCCGCGCTGCTGCGCCAGGCGGCATCGGCGGTCGAGCCGCGGCTGGCGGCCAGCCGGCTGCAGGTGCGGCTGGAGGGCGTTCCGCCTTCGGTGACGGTGCAGGGCGATGCGTTCCTGCTGCGCCAGGCACTGGCCAACCTGCTCGACAACGCGGTGGCGTTCTCGCCCCCCGGCGGTACCGTCACCCTGGCGCTGGCCGAACGCGGCGGGCAGGTGCGGGCCAGCGTGCGCGACGAAGGGCCCGGGGTGCCGGACTACGCGACCGGACGGGTCTTCGAGCGCTTCTACTCGCTGGCCCGTCCGGACGGCGGTGCGCGCAGTTCGGGGCTGGGCCTGCCGTTCGTGCGCGAGGTCGCGCGGCTGCACGGCGGCGAAGCGTGGCTGGTCAATCGCGACGGAGGCGGCGCCGAAGCGGGCCTGACCCTGCCATCGGCCTGAGCGGCGCGCCGCCGGCCGCCACTTCACGCCCGCTTCAAACACCGGCCATGCCGGCTCCTTGCCCGCGCGCCACCCTGCGCCCCGTCATCCATACGGGGCCCGCCCATGAAATCGTTGCGACTGCTGTTGCGCTTCCTCACCGTCGGCGGCCTCGTGCTGCTGCTGCTCGTGCCGTTGAGCATGATCCGCGGGCTGATCCAGGACCGCGCGCATTACCGTGGCCAGGCGATCGAGCGCGTATCGCAGAGCATGGCCGGGGCCCAGCAACTGGTCGGGCCGCTGCGCGTGGTGCCGTGGAAAGAGGTGCGCCGGTTCAACGGCACCACCCAGGACGGGCGCATCGAGGTCCGCGCCGAAACCGTCGAGGGCTACCTGCTGCAGGCACCGGAACGGCTGGAGGCCGGCGGCGCGGTCGCGCCGGACGTGCGCCGCGTCGGCCTGTACGACGTGCGCGTGTTCCAGTGGCAGGCCGAGGTGACCGCCCGCTTCGCGGAGCTGGCGGTGCCGGCGGTGGCCGGGCGCGAGTACGGCGCGCCGTACCTGGTCGTCGGCCTGGCCGACGTGCGCGGGCTGGTCGGCTCGCCTTCGCTGCGCGTGGATGGCCGTCCGCTGGAGCTGGTGCCGGGTACCGGTGGGCTGGCGGCGCGGATGGACGGCGTGCATGCGCCGCTGCCGGCGCCCTGGCGACGCGCGGCGATCGCCGCCGGCGACGGCGAAGCCGTCTCGGGGCCCCCGCGCGCGTTGCCGGCCAGCGAGGTGGCGCTGGCGATGGCGATCGCCGGAACCCAGTCGCTGGGGATCGTGCCGGTGGCCGACCGAAATCGCATCGAGCTGCAGTCCAGCTGGCCGCACCCGCAGTTCAGCGGGCGCTTCCTGCCCAACCAGCGCAGCATCGGCGACGACGGCTTCCGCGCATCCTGGAACATCTCCTCGCTGGCCAGCACGGCACAGTCGCAGGTGCTCGACCCGTCGCTCGAACGCCTGACGCCGCGCGCCGGCGAAGTCGGCCAGGGCGCCGGCGTGGACAGCGTGACGGTGTCGCTGGTCGACCCGGTGGACGTCTACACCCAGGCCGACCGCGCCAGCAAGTACGGCATCCTGTTCGTGCTGCTGACCTTCGTCGGCTTCGCCCTGTTCGAGCTCGTCAAGCAGCTGCGCATCCACCCGCTGCAGTACCTGCTGGTCGGCCTGGCGCTGGCGATCTTCTTCCTGCTGCTGCTGGGCCTGTCCGAGCACATGGCGTTCTGGAAGGCCTACGTGGCCGCGGCGGCGGCCTGCATCGGCCTGCAGTTCGTCTACCTGTCCGGCGTCCTGCGCAGCGGGTGGCGGGCGGCGGCGTTCGCGACGATGCTCACCGCCCTCTACGGCGCGCTCTACAGCCTGCTGGTGTCGGAGGACAACGCGCTGCTGATGGGCTCGCTGCTGCTGTTCGGCATTCTCGCGGTGGTGATGCTGGTCACGCGCAGGATCGACTGGTACGAACGCGCCGCCACGCTCGGGTGAGCGGCGGCCACCGGGAAGGGAAGGGCGCCGTCCGCGGCGCCCTTCGCGTTCAGCGCAGCAGGTCGCGCGCGGCGCTGTCGAAGCGCTCCAGCGCGATGCGCGATTCGGGCGTGCGGCGCAGCAGTTCCACCGCGGCTCCCAGCCGGCGTGCGCCGACCAGCCCGCACCCGGCCTGCAGGCGGTGCAGGCGCGCGCGCAGGCCGCCGGCGTCGCCGCGCCGCGCGCTGCTGATCACCTCGTCGCGCGCGCCGGGCAGTTCGTCCAGGAACAGGCGCCGCAGCGCCTGCACGTTGGCCGGATCGTGGTTGAGCGCCGCGGCGGCGGCCGCGTTGTCCCAGTCGGGCAGCCCGCCGGCCTCGGCCAGCGCGTTGCGCACCGCCGCCGCGAGCTCGGCGGTGGCCAGCGGCTTGACCAGCACGTCGCGGAAGCCGGCCTGCAAGGCCGGCAGGCGCACGGCCGGATCGGCGTCGGCGGTATGGGCCAGGGCCGGCGGCGACTGCGGCCAGCGCGCCTGCAGGCGGCCGAGCAGGTCGACCCCGCTGCCGTCGGGCAGGGTGAGGTCGACCAGCCACAGGTCGTGGCGGACGGCATCGGCACGGGCGACGGCGCAGGCCTGGCTGGCGACCGCGTCCACGGTGGCGGGCAATGCTTCGAGCACGGCGCGGAAGTAGGCCTGGCTGATCGTGTCGTCCTCGACCAGCAGGATCCTGGGGGGTGCGGACGGATTGCGCTGTTCCATGCGGCTGACTCCCTGTCGGCTGGGGCCATCCTAGCGCAGCGGGCGGGCCCGGCAGTCAATGCGCTCCCACGCCCGCGGTGGGCCCGCCGGCGCCGATCTGGGACAATGGCCAGCCCTATGCCCGCAGCCTGCGCCACGTGGCCCGACTCGACCGTACGCCCTTCCAGACCCGGATCCTCGACCTCAGCCACGACGGACGTGGCGTTGCCCGCCACGCCGACGGCAAGACCGTGTTCATCTCCGGCGCGCTGCCCGGCGAGACGGTGCTGGCCGAACCCACCGCGCGCAGCCGCCGCTTCGACGAGGCGCGCACGCTCGAGGTGCTGGACGCCTCGCCCGACCGCGTGGTCCCGCGCTGCCCGCATTTCGGCACCTGCGGCGGATGCGTGCTGCAGCACCTGGCCGAGGACCGCCAGATCGGCGCCAAGCAGCAGGTCCTGCTCGAGAACCTGGAGCGGATCGGCAAGGTCGCGCCGGGCACGGTGCTGCCGCCGCTGACCGCCGGCAGCTGGGGGTACCGGCGCAAGGGCCGCTTCTCGGTGCGCCGGGTCAACAAGAAGGACAAGACCCTGGTGGGCTTCCGCGAGCAGGACCCGCGCTTCGTCGCCGACCTGCGCGAATGCCACACCGTGATCCCGGAGATCGGGATGAAGGTGCAGGCGCTGGCCGCGCTGGTCGACGGCCTGCAGGCGCGCGAGCACATCCCGCAGATCGAGTTCATCGCCGGCGACGGGGCCATCGCCCTGACCGTGCGCCACCTGGTGCCGCTGGTCGACGCCGACAAGGCCGCGCTGGCCGCGTTCGGCCGCGAGCACGGCTTCGCGGTCTTCCTCCAGCCCAAGGGCATCGACAGCGTGCACCCGCTGGACGGCACGGCGCCGGCGCTGTCGTTCCGGCTGCCGGCATGGGACGTCGAACTGGCGTTCGAACCGCTGGACTTCATCCAGGTCAACGCGCGGCTCAACGAGGCGATGATCGCCGCGGCACTGGACATGCTCGACGCCCGGCCGGGCGAGCGCGTGCTCGACCTGTTCTGCGGGCTCGGCAACTTCACCCTGCCGCTGGCGCGCGGCGTGGCCGAGGTGGTCGGCGTGGAAGGCGATGCCGGGCTGGTGGCGCGCGCGCGCGCCAACGCGCAGCGCAACGGCCTGGGCAACGCCCAGTTCTTCGCCGCCGACCTGACCCAGGACCAGCGCGGCACGCCGTGGATGCGCCAGGGTTTCGACAAGCTGCTGCTGGACCCGCCGCGTTCGGGCGCCGACGAGGTGCTCAAGCAGCTGCCGCTGCAGGGCATCGGCCGGATCGTGTACGTCAGCTGCCACCCGGGCTCGCTGGCGCGCGACGCCGGCTTCCTCGTGCACGAGCGCGGCTACCGGCTGGTGTCGGCCGGGGTGATGGACATGTTCCCGCACACCGCGCACGTGGAAAGCATCGCGCTGTTCGAACGCTAGGCTCCGCGCGGACGGTGCGGGATCACCGCGCCGCCCGCCAGGCCCGTGCGGCGTTGCCGGGCGGCTACGCCGCCCGCGCGATGTCGCCGCCTTCCGGCTGCAGGCGGAAGCGGGCCATCGCCGCGCGCAGCGCCTGCGCACGCTCGCGCAGCGAGGCGCTGGCCGCGGCCACTTCCTCCACCAGCGCGCTGTTCTGCTGGTTGACCGCCTCCAGGTCGCCGACCGAGCGGCTGAGCTGCTGCAGGCCCTGCGACTGCTCCTGCGCCGAGTCGGCGGCCTGCTGCGCCAGTCCGGCGATGGTCTCGTTGGAGCCGGCGATCGCCTCGAGCTGGCGCCGCGACTCGTCCACCAGCCCGCTGCCTTCGCCGACCCGGGCGATCGCGTCGGCGATCAGGTCGCGGATTTCCTTGGCGGAGGTCGCGGTGCGGTGGGCCAGGCTGCGGACCTCGGTGGCGACCACGGCGAAGCCGCGGCCGTGCTCGCCGGCGCGCGCCGCCTCGACCGCCGCGTTGAGCGCCAGGATGTTGGTCTGGAACGCGACCGAGTCGATCAGCGAGATGATCTCGCCGATCCGGCGGCTGGCCTCAGTGATCGAGACCATCGAGCCGCTCGCCTCGGCCGCCACGTGCACGCCCTGGCGCGAGTTGTCGAGCGCGCCATGGGTCAGGTCGCTGGTCTGGCGGCTGTTCTCGGCGGCATTGCGCGCGGCGGCGAGCAGCTGCTCGATGCTGGCCGCGCTGTCCTGCAGCGCGTTGGCCTGGCGCTCGGTCCGCCCGGACAGGTCGGCGTTGCCGCGGGCGATCTCCTCGATGCCCACGCCCACTTCCTCGGCGTTGTACATGCCCTCGCGGATCACCTGCGAGACGCTGTCCAGCGAGCGGTTGAGCGCCTCGGTCAGCGACCGGAGCGTGCCCGCGTAGTCGCTGCGGATGCGCCGGGTGAGGTCGCCCTCGGCCAGCGCGTGGGCGGTGTCGCCGATCTCGTCGAACGCCGCTTCCAGCGCTTCGAGCGAGCGGTTGACCGCGCCCTTGAGCCGGTCCAGGTCGCCCGGCAGCTGGGCCTCGATCCGCTGCGAGAAATCGCCGTCGGCGGCACCGCTGAGCGCCTGTTCCAGCGCGCCCAGCGACTGCTGGAGCAGGCCCATGGCGCGGTCGACCTTGGCCCGCGACTCGCCTTCCACCTCCGCGCTCATCCGCGCGGAGAAGTCGCCGCGGGCCATCGCGTCCATCACCGCGTCCAGCGCGTCCATGGTCTTCTGCACGCTGTCGGCGCTGGCGTTGACCCCGCTCTTGAGACGGGCCAGGTCGCCCGGCAGGTCGGCGTCGACGCGGCGGCCGAAGTCGCCGCGGCCGACCGCGGCCAGCACGTCGTTGGATTCGGCGATCGCGGCGTTGAGCGCGGCCAGCAGGGCGTTGAAGGAGTGGCACATCGCGCTGATGGCGTCGCGCCCCTCGGCCTCGACCCGCACGCTGAAGTTGCCGCGGGCCACCTCGGCGATGGCCTGGTCCAGGCGCTCGATCGGATGGCGGATCGCCGCGTCCACCAGCAGCACGGCGACCACCGCCAGCAGCGACAGGATCACGACGATGGCCAGGCCGACCTTGAGCGCGCCGCGCGAGCGCGCGGTGGCGCCGGCGATGGCGGCCTGGGAGGAGGCTTCGCTGTCCTTGGCCAGGCGCGCCAGTTCGCTGCGCACCTCCTCGAACGCGGCCTGCTTCTCCGCGGCCAGTGCCTGGAAGGCCTCCATGTCGCCGCTGCCGGCGATCATCCCGGACACCGCCGTCCCGCTGCGCTCGACGTAGCGGTCCCACAGCGCGGCCAGCTTGTCCATGCGCGCGGCATAGGCCGGGTCGGTGGCCTTGATCGCCAGCAGCCGCTCGCGGGTGGCGGCGGCCTGGGTGTTGGCGTCCTCGATCAGAAATTCGTCGCGGTCGCCCAGCGCCTGGGTGAACAGGCCCTGGGTTTCGATCAGGCCCTGGTTGGCCTGCGCGGCCAGGGTCATGACCGGCAGGGTGCGGCTGGAAAAGCCCTCCAGCGTGCCGGTGTTGGCGCGCAGCACCAGCGCCGAGTACACGAAGTAGCCGAGCAGGCCGGCCAGCGCGATCGCCGGCAGCAGCAGGATCTTGCTGCGGATGGAGACATGGCGCAGGCGGCGGGAGGCGGCGGCGACCAGCGGGGCCAGGCGCAGGTTCGGAAGGGAAAGCGGCTTCGCGCTTCCACGTGCAGGCGACATCGGTCAGCTCCGGACAGGGGACGGCCGGGCCTCGGGGCTCCGGCGATGGGGTATCGGCCACGGTCGCCTCCGGCTTGATGGCCGCATTCATGAACGAGTTAGAAAGTCGTTAAAGCGGGCCGGCCCAGCGCCGATACCGGGGCACGCCTTACCAGGCACCCCTCCCGTCCAGGAAGCACCGATAGTGAAGAACAAGCATTTCCCCGCGGTGGCGCTGCTCGCGCTGGCCGTGGCTCCCCTTGCGCACGCCGAAGTGACCTTCAACGGCTTCGGCCAGGTGGTCGGCGGCGCGACCCTCGACGACGGCAGCACCGTCTCCGGCCTGTCCTACGACGACAGCATCAGCTTCGATCCCGAATCGCTGTTCGCGCTGCAGGCCACCGCCACCCTCGGCGACCGCGCCGACGCGGTGGCCCAGGTCGTCGCCCGCGGCGACGAGGGCTACGACCCGGAGTTCGCCTGGGCCTACATCCGCTACCAGCTCAGCCCGGCGTGGTCGGTCAAGGCCGGCCGCCAGCGCACCCCGTACTTCCACTATTCGGACTACCTGGAAGTCGGCTCGGCCTATCCGTTCCTGCGCGTGCCGCTGGGCGTGTACAACCTGCCGTACAGCAACTACAACGGCGTCAACCTGATCGGCAGCCGCAACCTGGACAAGTGGAGCCTGCGCTCGCAGCTGTTCTACGGCACCGTCGACGAGGAGAACGACACCCTGCACGTCGAGGTCCGCGACCAGGCCGGCGCCACCTTCGAGGCGCAGTACGACGAGTGGCTTTCCCTGCGCGCCAGCTACGTGGTCGGCGAGGCCTCGGTGCAGGTCGACGCGGCCGAGCCGCTGATCGCCGCGGTCCTGGCGGCCAACCCGCAGGCCGGCGCGGCGCTGGCCTTCGACCGCGACGATGCGTCCTTCCTCGGCCTGAGCGCCGAGATCAACCGCGGTGGCTTCACCGTGGGCGTGGAGTACACCGAGGTCGACTACGGCGACAACTACATCGGCGGCCAGGAAAGCGTGGCCGTGAACGCCGCCTACCGTGCCGGCAACTGGACCCCGTACGCCAGCTGGTCGCGCAGCCGCAACGAGCCCGACCGCACCGCGCTGCGCATGCTGCCGCCCGCGCACCCGGCCTACGCCATGGTCGCCGGCCTGCTGGCCTCGCAGGATGGCGACAAGGACTACGCCAGCGTGGGCGTGCGCTACGACGTCAACGCCAACATCGCGCTGAAGGCCGACTACACCCGCTACGACAGCACCATCCTGGCCGGCGCCGAAGCCGACCTGGTCGCCGCTGGCGTGGTCTTCACCTACTGAGCGGAGGACGACGCATGAATCGCATGATGAGCCGTACGTTCCTCGCCGGCCTGGTGCTGTGCGCGGTGAGTTTCCCGAGCCTGGCCGGCTCGGTGGTGGTGGGCGCCGATTCGTCCGCCGGGGCGATGGACGCCGAAGCGGTCAAGCGCGTGTTCCTCGGCCGCGAAGCCACCGTCGGCGGCAAGCCGGTGGTGGTGGTCTACCAGAAGGCCGGCGCGACCAAGCAGGCGTTCGAAGGCAAGGTCCTCGGCCGCTCCGGCGCGGACCTGGCCGGCTACTGGTCGAAGCTGATCTTCACCGGCAAGGCCAAGGCCCCCGAGGAGCTGGCCAGCGATGCCGCGGTCAAGGCCAAGGTCGCCTCCACCCCGGGCGCCGTCGGCTACATCGACGACGCGGCGGTGGACGGCACGGTGAAGGTGCTGTTCAAGTTCTGACCGCGAGCCGGGCCTCGCATCGCAGTGGACGCCACGGCTCCGGCCGTGGCGTTCTTTTGGGCCTGCGTTACAGCGGCCGCTTGCCGCTGTCGCCCTGGACCTCGCGCACCAGCCGCGGCACCAGATAGCCGGACAGGCGTGCGGCCAGCGCGGCGTGGAGGGCGCGTGCCTCCGCATCGGGCACCTCGAAGTGGGCGACGCCCGCGACCCGGTCGAGCTGGTGCAGGTAATACGGCAGCACGCCGGCGGCGAAGCTGCGTTCGGACAGGTCGGCCAGGGCGTCCACGCTGTCGTTCACCCCGCGCAGCAGCACGGCCTGGTTGAGCAGCCGTGCGCCGGCACCGCGCAACGCGGCCAGCGCGGCATCGACCGATGCGTCGAACTCGTTGGCGTGGTTGGCGTGGATCACGACCGCCACCGGCCAGGGCAGGGCGGACAGCCACTGCAGCAGTTCGGCGTCCACGCGCTCGGGCAGCACCACCGGCAGGCGGCTGTGGATGCGCAGGCGCCGGACATGCGGGATCGTCGCCAGCCGCGTGGTGAGCTCGGCCAGCTTGGGGGTGGCCAGCGACAGCGGGTCGCCGCCGGACAGGATCACCTCGTCGATCGTCGGGTCGGCCGCGATCGCCGCCAGCGCGGCCGACCAGCCGTCGCGGGCCGCGGTTTCGTCCGCGTACGGGAAATGGCGGCGGAAGCAGTAGCGGCAGTTGACCGCGCAGCTGCCGGTGGCCACCAGCAGGGCGCGGCCCCGGTACTTCTGGATCACCCCGTCGGCCTTCTTGGCCGCGCCGTCGCCGACCGCGTCCAGGCTGAAGCCCGGCACGATCCGCCCTTCGTCGAGCAGCGGCAGCACCTGGCGCAGCAGGGGATCGGCCAGGTCGCGCGGCCGCATGCGGGCGATGAAGCCGCGCGGCACCCGCAGCGGGAACTGCGCCGCGGCCGCCTCCGAGACGCCCGCGGCGGCCGCCTCCAGCCCGAGCAGGCCCAGCAGTTCGCGCGGATCGCGCACCGCTTCGCGCCACAGGCGCTGCCAGCGTGGCGGCGGGGACGCGGGGGCGGGGGGCGGGTCCGGCTGCAGGGGCAGGGGGGCTGCGGGTATCATGTGCGGTCTGTGAGACGTGGCCGCCGGGCGCCGGCAGCTCGTTTTCGAAAAGATGCCCGCATTCTAACTGCCCGGCCGCCGCCTTCCGCGGCGGCCCCGCCATACCCCAAGGAGTTCCCATGGCCTCTTACGGCATGAACGACGTCAAGAACGGGATGAAGATCCTGGTCAACAACGAGCCCTCGATCATCAGCGACACCGAGTACGTCAAGCCGGGCAAGGGCCAGGCCTTCACCCGGGTGAAGTACCGCCAGATCCGCACCGGCCGCGTGCAGGAAATCACCATGAAGTCGACCGACTCGGTGGAAGCGGCGGACGTGGTCGATACCGACATGCAGTACCTGTACACCGATGGCGAGTACTGGCACTTCATGCAGCAGGAGACCTTCGAACAGGTCCAGGCCGACAAGGCCGGCGTCGGCGACGCCGCCAAGTGGCTCAAGGGCGAGGAGGCGTGCGTGGTGACCCTGTTCAACGGCAACCCGATCCAGGTCACCCCGCCGAACTTCGTCGAACTGAAGATCGTCGAGACCGACCCGGGCGTGAAGGGCGACACCGCCGGGACCGGCGGCAAGCCGGCCACCCTGGAGACCGGCGCCGTCGTGCGCGTGCCGCTGTTCGTCGCCCAGGACGAAGTGATCAAGGTCGACACCCGCTCGGGCGAATACGTCTCGCGCGTCAAGTAAGCCGATGAGCGAAGCCGGCCTGAACGAAGCCACCGCCCCGCAGGCCTGCGACCTGCTCATCGAAGCCGGCTGGGTGGTCCCGGTCGAACCGCACGGCGTGGTCCTGGAGGACCACGCCGTCGCCGTTTCGGGCGGCCGGATCGTGGAGCTGCTGCCGACGGCGCAGGCGCGGTCGCGGTACGCGGCCGCCACCGAGGTGGTGCAGCGCCCGGACGCGGTGCTGATCCCGGGCCTGGTCAACGCCCACACCCACAACCCGATGACCCTGCTGCGCGGCATCGCCGACGACCTGCCGCTGATGACCTGGCTGCAGCAGCACATCTGGCCGGTGGAAGCGGCGGTGATCGGGCCGGAGTTCGTCGCCGACGGCATGGCCCTGGCGATCGCCGAGATGCTGCGCGGCGGCACCACCTGCGCCAACGAGAACTACTTCTTCCCCGACGTGCAGGCCGCGGTCTACAAGCGCCACGGCTTCCGCGCGCTGGTCGGCCTGCCGGTGATCAACTTCCCCACCGCGTGGGCGCGCAGCGACGACGAATATTTCGACAAGGCCGGCGAGGTCCACGACGCCTGGCGCGACGACGCGCTGGTGGCCACCGCCTTCGCCCCGCACGCGCCGTACACGGTCAGCGACGCCAACTTCGAGCGGGTGCGGATGCTGTCCGACCAGCTCGACATGCAGGTCCACCTGCACACGCACGAGACCGCGCAGGAGATCGCCGATTCGCTGAAGGAATACGGGCAGCGGCCGCTGGCGCGCCTGGACCGGCTCGGCCTGGTCAGCGAACGCCTGATCGCCGTGCACATGACCCAGCTGACCGAGGCCGAGATCCACCTGTGCGCCGAGCGCGGCGTGCACGTGGCCCACTGCGCCGAATCCAACCTCAAGCTGGCCTCGGGTTTCTGCCCGGCCTGCGCGCTGCAGCGTGCGGGCGTGAACCTGGCGATCGGCACCGACGGCTGCGCCAGCAACAACGACCTGGACATGTTCGGCGAGCTGCGCACCGCCGCGCTGCTGGCCAAGGCGGTGGCCAACGACGCCACCGCGCTGGACGCGGCCAGCGCGCTGCGCGCGGCCACCCTCGGCGGCGCGCGCGCGCTGGGCTTCGGCGAGCGCACCGGTTCGATCGAGCCGGGCAAGGAAGCGGACCTGGTCTGCGTGGACCTGTCGGCGCTGGAGACCCAGCCGCTGCACCACGTGCTCTCGCAGCTGGTCTACGCCACCGGCCGGCAGCAGGTGACCGACGTGTGGATCGCCGGACGCCGCAAGCTCGACCAGCGCGAGCTGGTCGAGATCGACACCGCCGCCCTGATCGCCAACGCGCGGCAGTGGCGTGCGCGCATCGCCGCGCTGGGCCGCTGAGCCCGCGCGCGCAGGAGGAACCATCGTGAGCGAACAGACCGCCGGCGCCGGAGCGCCCCGCAACTACCACCAGGCCGAGCTGGACAAGTTCGCCGCGCTGGCCACCCGCTGGTGGGATCCGGAAGGCCCGCAGCGCGCCCTGCACGTGCTCAACCCGGTGCGGCTGGACTACGTCAGGCAGCGCGTCGCCCCGGCCGGCCTGGCCGGGCAACGCGTGCTCGACGTCGGTTGCGGCGGCGGCCTGCTCAGCGAGGCGCTGGCCAGGGCCGGCGCGCAGGTCACCGCGATCGACCTGGCCCCGGAGCTGGTCAAGGCCGGGCGCCTGCATTCGCTCGAATCGGGCGTGCAGGTCGACTACCAGGTGAAGGCGGTCGAGACGCTGGCGGCGGAGCGGCCGGGCGGCTTCGATGCGATCACCTGCATGGAGATGCTCGAGCACGTGCCGGATCCCGGCGCGATCGTCGCCGCCTGCGCCACCTTGCTGCGGCCGGGCGGAAGGCTGTTCCTGTCCACGCTCAACCGCACCCCGGCCGCGTTCGCGCTGGCGATCGTCGGCGCCGAGTACGTCGCGCGGCTGCTGCCGAAGGGCACGCACCGCTACGCCGATTTCATCCGTCCATCCGAGCTGGCCGCTTGGCTGCGCGAGGCCGGGCTGCAGGTCGAGGACGTCAGCGGCCTGTTCTACGACCCGCTGCGCCAGCGCGCCTCGCTGTCGCGGCGCACCGACGTGAACTACCTGGCCTGCGCGGTCAAGGCGGAGGGCTGACGTGGCCGATGCGATGCCGGCGCCGCGCTTCCCGCGGGTGGCCCTGTTCGACCTCGACGGGACCCTTCTCGACAGCGCGCCGGACATGGTCGCCACCGCCAACCGCATGCTCGCCGCGCGCGGGTTGCCGCCGGTGGACGCGGCGATGCTGCGGCAGCACGTCTCGCGCGGCGCGCGGGCGATGGTCGGCGCGGTGTTCCCCGGCCTGGACGAGGCCGGCCGCGACGCGCTGGTGCCCGAGTTCCTGCAGGTCTACCGCGAGGAGCTTGGCCGCCACAGCGTGCTGTTCGACGGCATCGCGCGGATGCTGGAGGCGCTGGAAGCCGACGGCGCGCGCTGGGGCATCATCACCAACAAGGCCGAATACCTGGCGCGCGACGTGGTCGCGGGCCTGGCCTGGGAGCAGCGCTGCGCGGTGCTGGTCGGCGGCGACACCTACGCCGAGAAGAAGCCGCACCCGCTGCCGCTGCTGGAGGCGGCGAAGCAGCTCGGGGTCGAGCCGGGCGACTGCGTCTACGTCGGCGACGACGAGCGCGACGTGGTCGCCGCGCGCGCGGCCGGCATGCGCTCGATCGCGGTCACCTGGGGCTACCGGCTGGATGGCGACGATCCGGAAACCTGGCAGGCCGACGCCATGGCCACGCAGCCGCACGCGCTGCTCGAACCCGCTGCCTGGCCGGCCACGAACCCGATCCCTCTCGACGCCTGAGCGGCGGCCGTGGTCGTTGCCGGGCAGGTCCTGGTGGCGACCCGCCGCTGACCCGGCACGCAGCACCGACTCCATGACCGCACCGACCGCCCTCGACAGCTTCCTCGACAAATGGCGCGCCCGCTGGCCCGAATGGGCGGTGGCCGAGGTGTTCGTGCCGGAGGCGGACCGCGCGCGCGCACTGGCCTGGTTCGCGCTGCTGCAGGAATTCGACGACATCCTCAACATCGCCGGCGATCCGCTGCCGGCCGACGCGAAGCTGGGCTGGTGGGCCACCGAACTGCGCGACTGGGCCGGGCATCGCTCGCGGCATCCACTGGGGCGGTTGCTCGAGCCTGTCGCCGCGCCCTGGACGCGCCTGGCGGATGCGCTGCCGGCCCTCACCGCGGCCCGGGCCCGACCGGTCGATGCGGCCGCGGCGTTCGCCTCGCTCTCCGGTTTCGCCCATGCGGCCGCCGAGGTCGAGGCGGCGGTCCTCGGAGGGGCGGTACCGGCGGCGGAGGCGCTGGCCGCGCAGGTGCTGGCGACCCGCCTGGCCGAAGCCGGGCTGGCCGCGGTGCCGCAGTCGCGGCAACCGGCGGGCGAGGTGACGGCGGCGCAGGAACAGGCCCAGCGCGCCTGGGCGGCCGAACTGCTCGACGCCTGGCCGGCGCGGACCCCCGGTGCGCGGCCACGGCGGCTCTGGTCGGCACTGGCCCGGCACCGGCTGGAGCGGTTCGCCGCGGGCAGCCTTGCCGACGTCGCGCGGCGGCCGCTGCGCCTGCTGTGGCGCAGCTGGCGGGCGGCGCGCGGCTGAACCGCGGCGCATCGCCGGCGCATCGCGCGACAGTCCGTTGCATCGCGCCGGGCAGCCGGCGCGGCCGCAGCGGCTACAATCCGTCCCGAATTGGTCCGGTTTGAGCGCCATCCGGCGCGCGGGCCCCGCGCCGCCGCTGGCGGCCAGCCTCCCCCGGCATCCCAAGCGAATTCCCCATGTCCGTGCCTGCTTCCGTCCCGTCCCCCGCCACGCTGCCCGACGTCGCCCACCAGCCCGCCACCCTGGCCCGTCCGCTGGACTGGGTCGGCATGGACGGCATCGCCATCCCGGTGCGGGTGCCGGACGGCGCCGGTGGCCATGTCCAGGTCGCCGCCCAGGTCGACCTGTCCGTCGACCTGAAGCAGGCCGGCGAGCGCGGCATCCACATGTCGCGGTTGTACATGCGCCTGCAGGAGGAGCTGGCCCGGCACGAGGTCACCCCCGCCGGGCTGCGCCACATCCTGCAGGGCAGCGTGGATTCGCAGGCCGGCCTGTCCTCGCGCGCGCGCCTGCGCCTGCGCTACGAAGCACTGCTGCTGCGCCGCGCGCTGCGCAGCGACAACGCCGGCTGGAAGCGCTATCCGGTCGAGATCGAGGCGCTGCTGGAGGACGGACACCTGAAGCTGGTGCTGGGCTTCGGCGTCGAGTACTCGAGCACCTGCCCGTGCTCGGCGGCATTGTCGCGGCAGGCCAACGCCGAGCGTTTCGCCGGGGACTTCGCCGACGCGCGGCCGATCTCCACCGCCGTGGTCCGCGACTGGCTGGCCTCCGAGCGCGGCATGGCCGCCACCCCGCATGCCCAGCGCAGCGAGGCGAAGGTCAAGGTCGAGCTGCGCCCGCAGTTCGACGAACTGCCGCTGGTGGCGCTGGTCGACGCGCTGGAAGCGGCGCTCGGCACGCCGGTCCAGACCGCGGTCAAGCGCGAGGACGAGCAGGCCTTCGCCATGCTCAACGCCGCCAATCTGATGTTCTGCGAGGACGCGGCACGCCGGGTCGCGTCGGTGCTGTCGTCCGACCCGCGGATCGAGCGCTACCAGGCCACCGTTTCCCACTTCGAAAGCCTGCACCCGCACGACGCGGTGGCCAGCGTCAGCGGCAGCGGGCCGGACGCCTGACGCCCGGCGGCGCATCGCCGCCCCACGCGCCATGGCACGCGACGAGGTCGCGGCCGCGACGGCCCTGGCGGGCGTTCCAGCACCCGCGGCGGGGCGACCCGGGGTCGAGCCGCGCGATGGGACGCACGGGTTGCCCCGGGTGGGGCGACGTGACGCCGCGCGCCGGCGCCGAACCGGCGGCGCTGCTACTGCGTGCGCTCCAGCACCAGCAGCGGGTCGATCCGCACGTCGAACCAGTTCATCCCCCAATGCAGGTGCGGTCCGGTCGCCCGGCCGGTCGCGCCCACCGCGCCGACCACCTGGCCCTGTTCGACCCGGTCCCCGACCCTGGCATCGATCCGCGACAGGTGCAGGAAGTTGGAGCTGATCCCGAAGCCGTGGTCGATCAGCAGGGTGCCGCCGGTCAGGTACAGGTCGGGGGCGGCGAAGGTGACGACGCCCGCCGCCGGCGCGCGCACCGGCGTGCCGGTGGGGGCGGCGATGTCCATGCCCGAATGCGGCGAGCCGGGCTTGCCGTTGTAGACGCGCTGGTGGCCGAAGCGGCCGCTGATCCGGCCCTGCACCGGCCAGGCGAACGGCCGGGCGAAATCCGCGCGGTCGTCGTCGCGTTCGCGCGCGGCGGTCACCCGGGCCTGTTCGCGGCGGATCCGCTCGGCGATGTCCGGCGGGGGATCGACCGTCTTCGGCGGCACGCCATCGACGCGCTGCACCGGCCAGTCGCGCGTGGTCACGGCGATGTCGGCGTCGACCCGGGTGCCATCGGGGCGGACGACGGCGATGCGGACCGGGCCGGCTTCATCGCGCCCGATGCCGAACACCACGGTCCCGTAGCCGGTGCTGCGCAGGATCCGGCCGGCGTACTCGACCCGGCTGCCGGGCGGGACCTTGCCGAGCACCATCGAACCCTGCGGCACGCTGGCCGGGAAGACGACGCGGTCGTCGGACTGTGCCGGCGCCGGGTGGAGCGGGGTGGCGGCCAGGACGACCGCCGCCAGCAGCGTGGCGGCGCTGCGCAGGGCCGCCATCAGCGGTCGAATTCCAGGCGCTGGCCGCCCGGCGTCCCGATCAGTTCGCTGCCGTTCCAGACCATGCGGCCATTGACCCAGGTGGCGCCGATGCGCGAGCGGAAGCGCATGCCCTCGAACGGCGACCAGCCGCACTTGGACAGCACGTCCTCGCGGCGCACGTCCAGCGGCTCGTCGTCCACCAGCACCAGGTCGGCCCAGTAGCCCTCGCGCAGGTAGCCGCGCTCCTTGACGTCGAACAGCTGCGCCGGCGCATGCGCGGTCTTCTGCACCACCCGCGCGATGTCCATGCGCTTCTCGTGCACCAGCTCGATCGCGGCCAGCAGCGCGTACTGGACCAGCGGCAGGCCGGACGGCGCCTGCAGGTAGGGCTTCTGCTTCTCTTCCAGCGTGTGCGGCGCGTGGTCGGTGGCCAGCACGTCGACCACGTCGTCCACCAGCGCCCGGATCAGCGCCTCGCGGTCGCTGGCGTCCTTGATGGCCGGGTTGCACTTGATGAAGTTGCCGAGCCGCGCGTAGTCGGCGCGGTCGAAGCGCAGGAAATGGATGCAGGTCTCGGCCGTGATCTTCTTGCGGACCTTGCCCGCGGCGTCGACCAGCGGCCCGCGTTCGAACAGGGCGAGTTCGTCGGCGGTGGAGATATGCAGCACGTGCAGGCGGGTGCCATGCCTGCGCGCCAGCGAAAGGGCGAGCTCGGTCGACTTGATGCACGCTTCGCGGGAGCGGATGTCCGGGTGCATGCCCGGGGTCAGGCCGTCCTCGCCGTACTTCGCCTTGAACTCGGCGAGCGTGCGGTCGATCGTGGGCGTGTCCTCGCAGTGGGTGATGATCGGCGTGGGCGCCTCGCGGAAGATGCCGTCCAGCGTGTCGGGGTTGTCCACCAGCATGTTGCCGGTGGAGGCGCCCATGAACACCTTGATGCCCGGGGCGGCCTTCGGATCCAGGGTGCGCACCGCCTCCAGGTTGTCGTTGCTCGCGCCCAGGTAGAAGCCGTGGTTGCCCCAGGCGCGGCCCCTGGCCAGCGCGTACTTGGCTTCCAGGGCCGCCGCGTCGAGCGTCGGCGGGTTGGTGTTGGGCATGTCCATGAAGCTGGTCAGCCCGCCGGCGACCGCGGCGGCCGACTCGCTGGCGATGTCGCCCTTGTGGGTGAGGCCGGGTTCGCGGAAGTGGACCTGGTCGTCGATCATTCCGGGCAGCAGCCAGCGGCCTGCCGCGTCGACCACCTTGTCGCCGGCCTGCGCCTGCAGCCCGCTGCCGATCCCGGCGATGCGCCCCTGCTCGATGCGCAGGTCGCCTTCGTACTCGCGACCTTCGTTGACCAGGCGGGCGTTGACGATCAGCGTGCTCATCGGTGGGATCCTGGGCAGGAGCAGGGGGGTGGGCTTGCGGGCGGCACCGGGTCGACGCCGCCGGGGTTGAGGGGGTGGCAGCGCGCGAGCCTGCGTGCCGCCAGCCAGCCGCCGCGCCCGGCGCCATGCAGCGCGATCGCCTGCATCGCATACTCGGAGCAGCTGGGCACGAAGCGGCAGCGCGGGCCGAGCAGGGGGCTGACGAAGCGCTTGTAACCGCGCAGCGCCAAAATAAGCATTCGATCGATCACTCGTCCATCATACCCGCGGGCGTACAAGGTTGCCGCGTGGGGTGCGGTGAGCTATAAAGGCCCGCTTTCCCGGTAACGGGAAAATCCAGAGAGGAACCTTCGTACGTGGCCGTCAAGAAACCCGTGAAGAAGGCCGCCAAGCCGGCCAAGAAGCCCGCTGCTCCCGCCAAGAAGGCCGTCGCCAAGAAGCCGGCGGCGAAGACCCCGCAGAAGGGGGCCAAGCCGGCGGCCAAGCCGGCGCCGAAGAAGGTGGCCAAGGCTCCGGCCAAGGCGACCAAGGCCGTCGCCAAGCCGGCGGCGAAGACGCCAACGAAGGGTGCCAAGACCGTCGCCGCCGCCAAGGCGCCGGCGAAGAAGGCCCCCGCCAAGTCCGTGACCAGGCCGGTCGCCAAGCCGGCAGCGAAGCCCGCCCAGGCCAAGCCTGCTCCCGCCAAATCCGCCCCTGCGAAGCCCGTACCCGCCAAGTCGTCCGCTCCTGCAAAGCCCGCTTCAGCGAAGCCCGCTCCTGCAAAGACCGCTCCAGCGAAGCCGGTACCGGCGGCTGCTCCAGCACCATCGAAGCCCGTGTCCGCAACGAAATCCCCCGCCAAGAATCCCGCCAAGCCCGCCGCCGCGGTCGTCTCCGCCGCCCAGAACGCCCCCCGGCCCAAGGGCAAGGTCGCCGTCGCCGTGGTCTCCAAGAAGGCCGACGCGCCGTCGCCCCGCAACGCCTCCCGCGTGGTCGACTACAAGGTCGACGACGCCACCGGCCGGCCGCTCCTGCCCAAGGGCTACAAGCCCAAGGCGGACGAGGAGTACATGAGCCCGCTGCAGCAGGAGTACTTCCGCCAGCGCCTGCTGCAGTGGCGCGCCGACCTGGTCGAAGAGTCCAAGCAGACCATCGAGAACCTCAAGGACGAGGTGCGCGACATCGGCGACGAGGCCGAGCGCGCCACCCGCGAGACCGAGAACTCGCTGGAGCTGCGTACCCGCGACCGCTACCGCAAGCTGATCGGCAAGATCGACAGCACGCTCAAGCGCCTGGAAGCCGGCGACTACGGCTACTGCGTCGACACCGGGGAGGAGATCGGCCTGGAGCGCCTGGAAGCGCGCCTCACCGCCGAGCGCACCCTGGACGCGCAGGAGCGGTGGGAGCACATGCAGAAGCAGCAGGGCGAGTAACGGCCACGCCGGCCCGGACCTCCAGTACGAACCCCGCTGCGGCGGGGTTCGTCGTTTCCGGGCTGCAGCGTCGGAGGAGATGGCGATGGGGCACGAGGACTTCATGCGGGAGGCGCTGGCCCTGGCGCGCGCCAACCTCGCCGCGGGCGGTCGGCCGTTCGGGGCGCTGCTGGTGCGGGAGGGACAGGTGCTCGCCCGTGCGGCCAACGGCATCCACCGCCACCACGACCCGACCGCGCATGCGGAACTGCTTGCCATCCGCGCCGCCTCGACGGCGCTGCGCTCGGCCCGGCTCGACGGTGCCGTGATGTACGCCAGCGGCCATCCCTGCCCGATGTGCCTGGCGGCCATGCACCTGTGCGGGATCGCCGAGGCCTGGTTCGCGTACTCCAACGAGGAGGCCGAGCCCCACGGGCTGTCCACTGCGCGGATCTACGCGGAGATGGCGCTACCGCCGGCGCGGCAGGAGCGCCTGCGGTTGCGATCGTTGCGGCCGCCGGGCGAACACGGCCTCTACGGCGAGTGGGACGCCCGCCGCCCGGCCTGACCGGCGCTGCTCACTGCAGGTCCTTCAGGTCAAGGCGCCGCAGCCGCGGCGCCTTGACCGCGGTGGCGGCGACCACGCCCAGGGTGACGAAACCGCCCAGCACCACCGCCGGGACCAGCCCCAGCAGCCGCGCCATCGAGCCGGCATAGAACGCGCCCAGTTCGTTGGACGAGCCGATGAAGATGCCGTTGATCGAGGCGACCCGGCCGCGCATGCCGTCGGGGGTGACCAGCTGCATGATCGTGGTGCGCATCACCACCGAGACGCCATCGCACACGCCCGACAGCAGCAGGAACAGCGCCGACAGCCAGAAATCGCGCGACAGGCCGAAACCGACAATGCACACGCCGAAGCCGGCCACCGCCCACAGCAGCAGGCGGCCGGCATGCCGGCCGGGCGGGCGGCGCGCCAGCACGATCCCGACCGCCACCGCGCCCAGCGCCGGCGCGCCGCGCAGGATGCCGAGCCCTTCCGGTCCGTAATGCAGGATCTCGCTGATGAAGGCCGGCGCCAGCGAGATCGCGCCGCCGAACAGCACCGCGAACAGGTCCAGGGCCTGCGCGGCGAGCATGACCTGGTTGTTGAACACGAAGCGCAGGCCGTCGCCGATGCTCGCGAACACTGGCGCGCGCGGGCCGTCGGCGCGCGGTTCGGACACGCGCAGCGACAGCAGCACCGCGCCGGCGACGATGGCGAGCAGCGCGGCCAGCGCATACGCGGCGGTCTTGCCGGCCCAGCCCACCATCACGCCGCCCAGCGCCGGGCCGCACACCAGTGCGGTCTGGAACGCGATGCTGCCGATGCTGGCACCGCGGGCGAACTGTTCGCGGCGCAGCACCTGGGCGAACAGGGCGGTGTAGACCGGGGTCAGGAACGAGCGCACCAGCCCGGTCAGCACGATCGCCGCGTAGATCGGCCAGGTCGTGCCCGGGGCGAGGTGGCCGCTGGAGATCAGCGTGAGCAGCAGCGCCGTGGTCGCCAGGCCGGCGCAGGCCGCCGCGCCGAGCCGGCGCTTGGGCAGGTGGTCCACCAGGTAGCCGGCGAACAGCGCCATGCCGATGAACGGCAGCACCTCCGCCAGGCCGATCAACCCCAGCGCGAACGGATTGCGCGTCAGCTCGTAGACGTGCCAGCCGACGGTGACGGCGACGACCTGGTAGGACAGGATCGCGCACAGCCGGTAGCCGAGCAGGACGCGGTAGCCGGGTTCGCGCAGCGGCGAAGGGATGGCCAGGGCCTGCCCCTCGTCCACCTCAGGCCTGCTGGCTCCGCGCGGTGTCGCGGATGAAGGCCAGCAGCGAGGCCAGGCCGTTGCTGCGGGTGGGCGAGAGGTGCCGGGCCAGGCCGATGTCGGCGATGTAGTCCGGTTCGGTGGCGAGGATTTCCTCGGCCGAGCGGCCCGAGTACACCCTCAGCGCGAGGAAGATCAGGCCGGAGACGATCGCCGAGTCGCTGACCGCATGGAAATCCAGCCGGTCGCGGTTGCCCTGCGGCACGATCCAGACCAGCGACTGGCAGCCGTGCAGGCGGTGCTCCTCGGCCTTCCAGGCGTCGGGGAAGGGCGGCAGCTTGCGGCCGAGGTCGATCAGGTACTGGTAGCGCTCGGACCAGTCGCCGAAGAAGGCGAACTCCTCCTTGATCGCGGCCTGGGCCAGCGCCGGAGTGGCTTCGAGGGGGAAGGTCGTGTCGGTCACGTCGTTCTCGGGGAGCGGTGGGTCGCCGGGCGTGGCATGGGTCAGTTGCGGCTGCGCGACCAGCGCACGCCCTGCGCGGTGTCTTCCAGCAGGATGCCCTCGCGGGCCAGTTCGTCGCGGATCGCGTCGGCGCGGGCGAAATCGCGGGCCTTCTTGGCCGCGCCGCGTTCCTCGACCAGGGCCTGGATGCGTCCGTCGTCGTCGCCAGCGCCGCCGCGGTTGAACCATGCCACGGGCGCCTGCTGCAGCAGGCCCAGGGCCAGGCCGGCGCCCAGCAACTCGCCCTTGAGCCGGGAACGTTCGCCTGCGTCGGCGGCCTTGCGTGCCTCGCCGGCGATGCGCGCGATTTCGGACAGCGCCAGCGGCGTGTTGAGGTCGTCCTCGAGCGCGTCCTCGACCGGCGCCGGGATCGCCGGCGTCGCCGGGGTGCCGTCCAGGTCGCGCAGGGTGCCGTAGAGCCGGTCCAGCGTGCGCACGGACTGCTCGATCAGCGCATCCGACCAGTCCAGCGGCTGCCGGTAGTGGGCCGAAAGCAGGGCGTAGCGCAGCGCCTCGGGCGGGTGCCGGCGCACCAGGTCGTGGACCTTCTCGATGTTGCCCAGCGACTTGCTCATCTTGGCGCCGCCGAAATTGAGCATGCCGTTGTGCAGCCAGTAGCGGGCGAACACCTTGCCGCCGTGGGCGCACTGGCTCTGCGCGATCTCGTTCTCGTGGTGCGGGAACTGCAGGTCGATGCCGCCGGCGTGGATGTCGATGGTCTCGCCCAGGTGCGCGGCGGCCATGGCCGAGCATTCGATGTGCCAGCCCGGACGGCCGCGGCCCCAGGGGGAATCCCAGCCCGGCAGGTCGGGGGTCGACGGCTTCCACAGGACGAAGTCGCCGGCGTCGCGCTTGTACGGGGCGACTTCGATCCGGGCGCCGGCCAGCATTTCCTCTGGGTCGCGGCGCGAAAGCTGGCCGTAGGCCGGGAAGCTGGCCACGGCGAACAGCACGTGCCCCTCGGCCGCGTACGCATGCCCGCCCTCGATCAGCCGCTCGATCATGGCGACCATCTGCGGCACGTGGGTGGTGGCCGACGGCTGGATGTCCTGCGGGACGATCCCCAGGGCGGCCATGTCCTCGAGGTAGGCGGCGGCGAAACGGTCGGTGATGGCGGCGATCGGCATGCCCTGCGCGGCGGCCGCGGCGTTGATCTTGTCGTCCACGTCGGTGATGTTGCGGGCGTAGCGCAGGCCGCCGAAGCGGCGGCGCAGCAGCGCGGCCAGCACGTCGAACACCACCGGGCCGCGCGCATTGCCGATGTGCACGTAGTTGTAGACCGTCGGACCGCACAGGTACATCGTCGGGCAGGACGGATCGAGCGGCGCGAACGCCTCGACCCGGCGGGTCAGGCTGTTGTACAGGCGCAGGGGCATCGGCACGGGCGCGGGTGGGGTGGACCGCCGATTCTAGCGTGCCGCGCGCCGCGGCCGGTCCGGCGCGGTGGCGGCGCATGCCCACGGGCCCGCCGATGGGTCCGCCGACCGGCTGCGGTTCAGCGGGCTGCAAGGCGTCCGGCCTAAACTGTGGCCTCACGCCTGTCGTCACCGGACCCGATGCGCCGCATGCTGGAACTCACACTGCTGGGCATGGCCTGCTGCGCGATGCAGCCGGCGCTGGCCCAGGAGGGAGCGCAGTCCGACGGCCGGATCCGAGTGGTTCCCGCCGAGAACGTCAAGATCGAGTACGCGCAGGTGCTGCGCGTCGAGCCGGTCTACCAGACCCTGCGTGCGTCGCGCACCGAGGAGCGCTGCGAGCCGGCGCCCGCCGCCGCGGACAAGCCGGTCGAGAAGAAGCCCGAGCCCGGTGCGTTCTCGCGCATGTGGGACTCGGTCAAGGGCGTCTTCTCCGGCGAGGAGGCGGCGGCCGCCCCCGCGACCCCCGTGCCCGCGCCCGCGCCGACCCGGCGCGACAACTGCCGGCTGGTCCAGGTCGATCGCCAGTTCCAGCGTCCGATCGCCTATGACGTGGACTACGTCTACAAGGGCACGAAGTACCGCTCGCGGCTGGCCGAGGATCCGGGCAACCGCCTGCGGATCCGGGTCTCGGTCACGCCGTGGGAGGCCGAAGCGCCCCCGCTGCCCCCGCCCTGAGCGCGGCACCGCCCGTACCCGGTGCCGGCGCTTGCGCCTGCGCGGGCCTGCGTGCGACGATGCGCGACCCATGAACACCGACCTGCAGCCGCACGCCGCAAGCGCCGCCCGGATGGCCTCCGGGATGACCTCGCGCGCGCGCCGACCGGAATCCCACATTTCCGCTGGGTGACCGGAGCGTCGTGCTGTCCGTTCGGAAAACCCAGCCCCAGGCTGGGTTTTTTCGTTTCTGGCCCGGGGAAAGTTTCAGCCGCAAGAGAATCCGCGTAGATCCCGCCCCGTCCAGGCCTCCGGGCCGCCACCGCCGCAAGGAAACGATCGATGTCGCTCAAGCACTTCCTCAACACCCAGGACTGGAGCCGCCCGGAGCTGGACGCGCTGTTGACCCAGGCCGCGCTGTTCAAGCGCAACAAGCTGGGCGGCGAGCTCAAGGGCAGGTCGATCGCGCTGGTGTTCTTCAATCCGTCGATGCGCACGCGCACCAGCTTCGAACTGGGCGCGTTCCAGCTGGGCGCGCACGCGATCGTGCTGCAGCCGGGCAAGGACGCGTGGCCGATCGAGTTCGACCTGGGCACGGTGATGGACGGCGACACCGAGGAGCACATCGCCGAAGTGGCGCGGGTGCTGGCCCGCTACGTCGACCTGATCGGCGTGCGCGCGTTCCCGAAGTTCAAGGACTGGGGTTACGACCGCGAAGACCACGTGCTCAAGGCGTTCGCCAAGTATTCGACCGTGCCGGTGATCAACATGGAGACGATCACCCATCCGTGCCAGGAGCTGGCCCATGCGCTGGCCCTGCAGGAGCACTTCGGCACGTCCGACCTGCGCGGCAGGAAGTACGTGCTGACCTGGACCTACCATCCGAAGCCGCTGAACACGGCGGTGGCGAATTCGGCGCTGACCATCGCCACGCGCATGGGCATGGACGTGACCCTGCTGTGCCCCACGCCCGAGTACGTGCTCGACGAACGCTACATCGGCTGGGCCAACGACAACGTCGCCGAGAGCGGCGGTTCGTTCCAGGTCAGCCACGACATCGAATCGGCCTATGCCGGCGCCGACGTGGTCTACGCCAAGAGCTGGGGCGCGCTGCCGTACTTCGGCAACTGGGAGCCGGAGAAGCCGATCCGCGACCGGTACAAGCACTTCATCGTCGACGAGGCGAAGATGGCGCTGACCAACAATGGCGTGTTCTCGCACTGCCTGCCGCTGCGCCGGAACGTGAAGGCGACCGACGCGGTGATGGACTCGCCGAACTGCATCGCCATCGACGAAGCCGAGAACCGCCTGCACGTGCAGAAGGCGGTCATGGCCGCACTCGTCCGCTGAGCCGCCCCCCTGCACGCAATCCCGAAGCATTCCCCACGGAACCCCCGCACATGAGCACCCCCAACCAATCCCGCGACATCGTCCTGGCCTTCTCCGGCGGCCTGGATACCAGCTTCTGCGTTCCGTACCTGAAGGAGCAGGGCTGGAACGTGCACACCGTCTTCGCCGACACCGGCGGCGTCGATGCCGAGGAGCGCGCCTTCATCGAGGCGCGCGCGGCCGAGCTGGGCGTGGCCAGCCATGTCACCGTCGATGGCGGCGACGCGATCTGGAACGGCTTCGTCAAGCCGTTCGTGCAGGCCGGCGAGGGCTACCAGGGCCAGTACCCGCTGCTGGTCTCCGACCGCTACCTGATCGTCGACGCGGCGCTGGCGCGCGCAGCCGAGCTGGGCACCAACGCCATCGCGCACGGCTGCACCGGCATGGGCAACGACCAGGTCCGCTTCGACCTGGCGGTCAAGGCGCAGGGCGACTACCGCATCGTCGCCCCGATCCGCGAGATCCAGAAGCAGCACACCCAGACCCGCGCCTACGAGCAGAAGTACCTGGAGGAGCGCGGCTTCGAAGTGCGCGCCAAGCAGAAGAGCTACACCATCAACGAGAACCTGCTGGGCGTGACCATGTCCGGCGGCGAGATCGACAAGTGGGAAGCGCCTGGCGAGGGCGCCCGCGGCTGGTGCGCGCCGCGCGCGGCCTGGCCGGCCGAACCGCTGCAGGTGACGCTGAAGTTCGTGCAGGGCGAGGCGGTGGAGCTGGACGGCAAGCCGCTGGAAGGCGCGAAGATCCTCGCGAAGCTCAATACCATGTTCGCCCAGTACGGCGTCGGCCGCGGCATGTACACCGGCGACACCGTGATCGGCCTGAAGGGCCGGATCGTGTACGAGGCGCCGGGCATCACCGCGCTGCTGGCCGCGCACCGCGCGCTGGAAGAGGCGGTGCTGAGCAAGCAGCAGAACCGCTTCAAGCCGGACGTGGCGCGCAAGTGGGTGGAACTGGTGTACGAGGGCTTCTACCACGACCCGCTGAAGGCCGACCTCGAGGCGTTCCTGGCGTCCTCGCAGTCGCAGGTCAACGGCGAGGTGGTGCTGGAAACCCGCGGTGGCCGCGTCGACGCGGTCGCGATCCGCTCGCCGCACATCCTCAACGCCAAGGGCGCCACCTACGCGCAGTCGGCCGACTGGGGCGTCGAGGAGGCCGAGGGCTTCATCAAGCTGTTCGGCATGAGCAGCACGCTGTGGGCCGAGGTCAACCGCTGAGGCGGTGAACCGGTGAGCGCGGCCAACGCCAGCTTCGAGGTGCGCAGTGCCGGCCGGGGCGACCTGCCGGCGCTGGCCGCGCTGTTCGACGGTTACCGGGTGTTCTACGGGCAGCCGTCAGATCCGGTACGCGCCGGCGCATTCCTGCGCGAGCGGCTGGAGCGGGGCGACTCCCAGCTGCTGCTGGCGCTGGATGCGCAGGGCGGGGCACTGGGCTTCGTGCAGCTGTATCCGTCGTTCACGTCGGTGGGAACCGCACCGATCGAGGTCCTCAACGACCTGTTCGTGGTGCCCGAAGCGCGCGGCCGCGGCGTCGCCCGCGCGTTGCTGCGCCGCGCCGGCGACGACGCGCGTTCGCGCGGCGCGGTGAAACTGGTGCTGTCGACCGCGGTCGACAACACGCCGGCGCAGTCGCTTTATGCCAGAAGGCTGGGTGCGCGATGCCGGCTTCGTCGAATTCGCCCGGACGCTCTGACATGGACCTCCGCATCAGCACCGACCGCGGCGACCTCGACGTGGACCTGATCCACCGGTTCCTGTCCGAGGACGCCTACTGGAGCCGTGGCATCCCGCGCGCGACGGTGGAGCGGGCGATCGCCGGATCGCTCTGCTTCGGCGGCTACCTGGACGGCGAAGGGCAGGTGGCGTTCGCGCGGGTCACCACCGATGGCGCGACCTTCGGCTACCTGGCCGACGTGTTCGTGCTGCCCCCGCAGCGCGGCCGCGGCTTCGGCAAGCAGCTGATGGACGCGGTCATGGCCCATCCGCAGCTGCAAGGCCTGCGCCGATTCATGCTGGCCACCGGCGATGCCCATGGCCTGTACGCGCAGTACGGCTTCGCCGCGCCTTCGCGGCCGCAGACGCTGATGGAAATCCTGCGCCCCGACATCTACCAGGCCGCCACCACGGCCCCCTGACCACGACCGATGACCGACCTGCTCGAATCCACCCTCGCGCACCTGGAAAAGCTGGTGTCCTTCGACACCCGCAATCCGCCGCGCGCGATCGCCGCCGAGGGCGGCATCTTCGATTACCTGCGTTCGCAGCTGCCCGGCTTCCATGTCGAGGTGGTCGACCACGGCGCCGGCGCGGTCAGCCTGTACGCGGTCCGCGGCGAGCCGAAGTACCTGTTCAACGTGCACCTGGACACGGTGCCCGACTCCCCGCACTGGAGCGCCGACCCGCACGTGATGCGCCGGCTCGAGGACCGCGTGGTCGGCCTGGGCGTGTGCGACATCAAGGGCGCGGCGGCCGCGCTGGTGGCCGCGGCCCATGCCGGCGACGGCGATGCCGCGTTCCTGTTCTCCTCCGACGAGGAGGCCAACGATCCGCGCTGCATTGCCGCTTTCCTGGCCCGCGGCATCCCGTACGAGGCGATCCTGGTCGCCGAACCGACCATGGGCGAGGCGGTGCTGGCGCACCGCGGCATCTCCTCGGTGCTGATGAGGTTCAAGGGTCGCGCCGGCCATGCTTCGGGCCCGCAGGACGCCGCCGCAAGCGCCTTGCACCAGGCGGTGCGCTGGGGCGATCGCGCGCTCGACCACGTGCAGTCGCTGGCGCATGCGCGCTTCGGCGGGCTGACCGGGTTGCGCTTCAACATCGGCAGGATCGAGGGCGGGATCAAGGCCAACATGATCGCGCCGGAGGCCGAGCTGCGCTTCGGCTTCCGCCCCCTGCCGTCGATGGACATCGACCAGCTGCTGGCGACCTTCGGCGGCTTAGCCGAACCGGCGGCCGCGCATTTCGAGGAAACCTTCCGCGGCCCGAGCCTGCCGTCCGGCGACGTCGCCCGTGCCGAGGAGCGCCGGCTGGCCGCGCGCGACGTGGCTGACGCGCTGGGGCTGCCGATCGGCAACGCGGTCGACTTCTGGACCGAGGCCTCGCTGTTCTCCGCCGGCGGCTATACCGCCCTGGTCTACGGGCCCGGCGACATCGCCCAGGCCCATACCGCCGACGAGTTCGTGACGCTGGAGCAGCTGCAGCGCTACGCCGCTTCGGTGCACGCGATCATCAACGGCGTCGCCTGAGCCGCACTCCCACTCCATCAAGACATTCCGCAGACCCGAGCCAGTGAACGTTTCCGCCACCCCGACCCAGACCCGCCAGACCATCGTGCGCCTGCTTTCCAGCATGGCCAGCGCGAAGGAGATCAGCCAGTACCTCAAGCGCTTCTCGCAGCTGGACGCCAAGCGCTTCGCCGTGGTCAAGGTCGGCGGCGCGGTGCTGCGCGACGACCTGGAGGCGCTGACCTCGTCGCTGGCCTTCCTGCAGGAAGTCGGGCTGACCCCGATCGTGGTGCACGGCGCCGGCCCCCAGCTGGACCAGGAGCTGTCAGCGGCCGGGATCGAGAAGCAGACGGTCAACGGCCTGCGCGTGACCACGCCCGAGGCGCTGGCGATCGTGCGCAAGGTGTTCCAGGCCTCCAACCTGCGCCTGGTCGAAGCCCTGCAGCAGGCCGGCGCGCGCGCCACCTCGATCACCGGCGGCGTGTTCGAGGCCGAGTACATGGACCGCGACACCTACGGCCTGGTCGGCGAGGTCAAGGCGGTGAACCTGGCGCCGATCGAGGCCAGCCTGCAGGCCGGCTCGATCCCGGTGATCGCCAGCCTCGGCGAGACCGCCGGCGGGCAGATCCTCAACGTCAACGCCGACTTCTCGGCCAACGAGCTGGTGCAGGTGCTGCAGCCGTACAAGATCATCTTCCTCACCGGTACCGGCGGCCTGCTCGACGCCGGGGGCCGGGTGATCGATTCGATCAACCTGTCCACCGAGTACGGGCACCTGATGGCGCAGCCGTGGCTGCACGGCGGCATGAAGGTCAAGATCGAGCAGATCAAGGACCTGCTCGACCGGCTGCCGCTGACCTCGTCGGTGTCGATCACCCGGCCGGCCGACCTGGCCAAGGAGCTGTTCACCCACAAGGGCTCGGGCACCCTGGTCCGGCGCGGCGAGAAGGTGCTGCGCGCGACCTCGTGGGACGAGCTGGACCTGGACCGGATGAAGTCGCTGATCGAGTCCAGCTTCGGCCGCGAGCTGGTGCCGGGGTACTTCGAATCCACGCCGCTGCTGCGGGCCTACGTCAGCGAGAACTACCGCGCCGCAGTGGTCCTGCTCGGCACGGAGGAGGGCGTGTACCTGGACAAGTTCGCGGTGCTCGACGACGCGCAGGGCGAGGGCCTCGGCCGGGCGGTCTGGAACGTGATGCGCGAGGAAACCCCCGAACTGTTCTGGCGGTCGCGGCACAACAACCAGGTCAACATCTTCTACTACGCCGAGTCCGACGGCTGCATCAAGCAGGAGAAGTGGAAGGTGTTCTGGTACGGACTGGACGGTTTCGGCCGGATCGAGCGTTGCGTGGCCCACTGCGCCACCCGCCAGCCGACCTTGCGCGGCTGAGGAACAGGACATGACTGCGAAGAAGAGCATTGGCATCGTCGGCGCGCGCGGGCACACCGGCACCGAGCTGATCCGCCTGGTGGCCGGCCACCCGGGGCTGGAACTGGCGTTCGTATCCTCGCGCGAGCTCGACGGGCAGCGCGTGGCCGAGCACAACGACGCCTATCGCGGCGAACTGCGCTACGCGAGCCTCGATCCGGCGGCGGTGGCCGCGGCCGGCGCCGACGTGGTGGTGCTGGCGCTGCCCAACGGCAAGGCCGCGCCCTACGTCGCGGCGATCGACGCGGCGCGGCCGGACACGCTGGTGGTGGACCTGTCGGCCGACCACCGCTTCGACCCGGCCTGGTACTACGGCCTTCCCGAGATCACCCGCGGCGGTTACGACGGCCGGAAGCGGATCAGCAACCCCGGCTGCTATGCGACGGCCATGCAGCTGGCGATCTGGCCGATGCTCGAATACCTGGCCGGGCCGCCGCAGTGCTTCGGCGTCTCCGGCTACTCCGGAGCGGGCACCACGCCTTCGGACAAGAACGACGTCGAGCTGCTGCGCGACAACCTGATGCCGTATTCGCTGGCCGACCACATGCACGAGCGCGAGGTTTCCGCGCAGCTGCGCGTGCCGGTCGAGTTCATGCCGCATGTGGCGCCGCATTTCCGCGGGATCACCCTGACCGCCAACCTGTGGCTGACCGAGCCGGTCAAGGCCGACTGGGTGCGCGCGCGCTATGAACAGCGCTACGCGCGCGAGCCGCTGGTGGACGTGGTCGAGCAGGCGCCCTGGGTCAGCCGGATCGCCGGCCGCCACGGGGTGGAGATCGGTGGCTTCACCGTGGCCCCCGGCGGCAAGCGCCTGGTGCTGGTGGCGACCCTGGACAACCTGCTCAAGGGCGCGGCCACCCAGGCCATGCAGAACATCAACCTCGCGCTGGGCTTCGACGAGCTCACCTCGATCCCGGTCAAGGAGTAACCCGTGGCAGACCTGTTGTGGCAGAAGCCCGGCGTGGCGGTGGACGCGCAGATCCAGCGCTTCCTCGCCGGCGACGACGTGATCCTGGACCGCGAGTTCTTCCTGCACGACATCGCCGCCAGCCGCGCGCATGCCGAAGGGCTGCAGCGCATCGGCATCCTCTCGCAGGGCGAACTGGACGGACTGGTGCGCGAGCTGGCGATCCTCGCCGACGACTTCCGGTCCGGCGCCTTCGTGCTGGACGAGGCCTACGAGGACGGCCATTCGGCGATCGAGGCGCGGCTGACCCAGCGCCTGGGCGATGCCGGCCGCAAGATCCATACCGGCCGCAGCCGCAACGACCAGATCCTGGTCGCCACGCGCCTGTGGCTGAAGGAGAAGCTCGCCCGCGTGGCGCAGCTGTCGCGCGAGGTCGCCAAGGTCGCACTCGACCGTGCCCGGGCCGAAGGCCCGCTGCCGGTGCCCGGCTACACCCACATCCAGCGCGCCGTGGTCTCCTCGGCCGGCATGTGGTGGGCCGGGTGGGCCGAAGCCTTCATCGACGATGCGGTGCGCGCCGCCGACACCCTGAAGCTGGTCGATGCCAATCCGCTGGGCACCGCCGCCGGCTATGGCGTCAACCTCAGGCTGGACCGCGAGCACACCACGGCCGCGCTCGACTTCGCCCGGATGCAGGTCAGCCCGATCTACGCACAGCTCTCGCGCGGCAAGTTCGAGATGGCCGCGCTGGAAGCGCTGGGCAGCGCCACCCTGGACCTGCGCCGCATCGCCTGGGACCTGTCGCTGTTCACCAGCGCCGAGTTCGGCTTCGTCGCGCTGCCGGCGCAGTACACCACCGGCAGCTCGATCATGCCGAACAAGCGCAACCCGGACGTGATCGAACTGATGCGCGCCACCCACGCCAGCGTGGCCGCCGCGCGCACCGAGATCGAGCAGCTGCTGTCGCTGCCGTCGGGCTACCACCGCGACCTGCAGGCGTCGAAGGGCGCGATCTTCCACGGCTTCGGCCGCGGCCTGGCCGCGCTGGAACTGCTGCCGGCGCTGCTGGCCAACCTGGAGTGGCGCGAAGACCGGCTGCGCGCGGCGATCGACTCGGGCATGTACGCCACCGATGTCGCGGTGGAGGCGGCCGTCGCCGGCGTGCCGTTCCGCGAGGCCTACAAGGCCGCCGCCGCGGCGGCCGATTCGGCCGGGCAGGGGCGCACGCCGGAAGGCAGCCTGGCCGCGCGCGTGTCGCCCGGCTCGGCCGCCGACCTGCGCCTGGACGAACTGCGCGCGCGCTGGGAGGCGTTGTGAGCACGACCACCCGCTACCTCGTGCTGGCCATGCGCCGTGCCGGGTTCGACGAGGCCGTGGTGGCACCGCACCTGGCCTTCCTCGACGACCTGAGGGCGCGCGGCCAGCTGGCGATGACCGGCGGCTTCAGCGACCGCAGCGGCGGCGCCTACGTGCTCGAGAACATCGCCGACCTGGCGCAGGCGCAGGCGATCGTGGCTGCCGACCCGCTGGCCACCACCGGCAGTTCCGACATCACCGTCCGCGAATGGATCACACGCTGAGCGCATGAACGCCGACCCCGCCGCAACGCAGAACGTCCAGTCCCTGCCGTCGTGGCGGCGGGCGGTACTGAAGGTCGGCAGCAGCCTGCTCGCCGCCGACGGCGGCGGACTGTCGCCGCGTTTCGCCCTGGGCCTGGCCCAGTTCGTGTCGGCCGCGCAGGCCGCCGGCCGCGAGGTGGTGGTCGTGTCCTCCGGCGCGGTCGCGGCCGGCCGCGCGATCCTGCCGAGGGCGGAGGAGGCGGGCGCGGCGATGGCCGCACGGCAGGCGCTGGCCGCCCTCGGCCAGGCGCAGCTGATCGGGCTGTGGCAGCGCTTCTTCGAGCGCCCGGTGGCGCAGGTACTGCTGACCCACGACGACCTGCGCAACCGCCGCCGCTACCTCAACGCGCGCGCCACCCTCAACGAACTGCTGCGGCTGGGCGCGCTGCCGGTGGTCAACGAGAACGACACCGTTTCGGTCGACGAGCTCAAGCTCGGCGACAACGACAACCTGGCCGCGATCGTCGCCGCATTGATCGACGCGGAGGTGCTGTTCATCGCCACCGACATCGATGGCCTGTTCGACGCCAATCCGCGCACGCACCCCCAGGCCAGGCTGGTCCCGGAGGTCGCCGAACTCACGCCCGAGGTGTTCGCCATGGCCGGCGGCAGCGGCAGCGAGGTCGGCACCGGCGGCATGCGGACCAAGCTGGAGGCGGCCGCCAAGGCCGGCGCGGCCGGCATCGACACCGTCCTGTTCAACGGCCGCCGCGCCGAGGTGGTGCGCGGCCTGGCCCACGACCACCTGCAGGGCACCCGGATCCGTGCCGCGCGCAGCCGCATCGCCGCGCGCAAGTACTGGCTGCGCCACGCGCCGGTCGAGCCCGGCGCGATCGTGGTCGACGCCGGTGCCGCGGGCGCGCTGGCCGACAAGGGGGCGTCGCTGCTGCCCGGCGGCGTGGTCGCGGCCGAGGGCGACTTCCGCCGTGGCGACATGGTCGAGGTGCTGCTGCGCGATGGCGACGGCGAACGCCGGATCGCGCGCGGGATCAGCCAGTACTCGGCAGTCGACGTGCGCCGGATCGCGCGCCGGCACTCGCGCGAGATCGAGGCCATCCTCGGCTACAACTACGGCGGCAACGTGATCCACCGGGACGACCTGGTCGTCCTGTAGCCGCGCCGTCCCCTCCACGCCACGGGCCACGCCATGACCGACGACATCAAGACCCTCGCCCTGCGGTGCCGCGAAGCGGCGCAGGTGCTCGCCACGCTGCCCTCGCAGGCCAAGCGCGACCTGCTCGAAGCCATGGCCGCGGCGCTGGAAGGCGATGCGACGACGATCCTGGCGGCCAACGCCCGCGACCTGGAAAGCGCCCGCGCCAAGGGCACGGGCAGCGCGATGCTGGACCGCCTGGCACTGGATCCCCGGCGCCTCGCCGGCATCGCGGCCGCCCTGCGCGAGGTCGCCGCGCTGCCGGACCCGGTCGGGCAGGTGACCCGCGAGGACGTGCGCCCCAACGGCATCCGGGTGCAGAAGGTGCGGGTGCCGCTGGGGGTGATCGCGATGATCTACGAGGCGCGGCCGAACGTCACCGCCGATGCCGCGGCGCTGTGCATCAAGGCCGGCAACGGCGTGATCCTGCGTGGCGGTTCGGAGGCGATCCATTCCAACACCGCCATCGCCCGGGCCCTGCGTCGCGCGCTGGCGAACGCCGGCATCGACGAGGCCGCGTTGACGCTGGTCGAGGACCTGCGCCGCGAGACCATGCTCGAGCTCCTGCAGCTCAACGATATCGTCGACCTGGCGATCCCGCGCGGCGGCGAAGGGCTGATCCGTTTCGTGGCCGAACACGCGCGGGTGCCGGTGATCAAGCACTACAAGGGCGTGTGCCACCAGTACGTCGACGCCGGCGCCGACCTCGACCTGGCGCTGCGCCTGCTGGTGGACGGCAAGGTGTCGCGGCCGGCGGCCTGCAATTCGCTGGAGACGCTGCTGGTTCACGAAGCGGTGGCCGGCGCGTTCCTGCCGCGTGCGGCGCAGGCGCTGCGCGCCCATGGCGTGGAGCTGCGCGGCGACGCGGCCAGCCGCGCCCTGGCCGGCGGCATCGGCGAGGCCACCGAGGACGATTACGCGGCCGAATACCTGGACCTGGTGCTGGCCATCCGCGTCGTGCCGGACCTGGACGCGGCCATCGCCCACATCCGGCGCCACGGCTCGGACCATACCGAAGTGATCGTGACCCGCGATCCCGCGCATGCGGAGGCGTTCGTGCAGGCCCTGCGTACGGCGGTGGTGATGGTCAACGCCTCGTCCCGCTTCTCCGATGGCGGCGAACTGGGGCTGGGAGCCGAGATCGGCATCTCGACCACGCGCCTGCATTCCTATGGCCCGATGGGACTGGAGGCGCTGACGGTGGAGCGTTTCGTGGTGCGCGGCGAAGGCCAGGTCCGGCATCCGGACCTGGTCGACCGGACCTGAGGGGCGCTGGCGGGCGTCCGTCGAACGAACGGTACCGAGTCGCCTACCAGCGGTCCTCGAGGATGGCCGGCCGGCAGGCCAGCCACGCCCCGGCGAGCATCACGCCCACGCACAGCGCCAGGAACGCGAACGGCATGCCCCAGCCAAGGCTGCGCTCGTGCAGCCAGCCGAACAGCAGCGGTCCGAGGCAGCTCAGGCCGTAACCCACGCCCTGCATGAAGCCGGACAGCGAGGCCGATCCGGCGGCGCTGCGGGTGCGCAGGTTCACCAGGGTCAGCGTCAGCGGGAACGTGCTGGGGCCCAGCCCCAGCAGTACCGCCCACAGCAGCGGCGCGGCCATCGGCGCCCACAGCAGGCCGGCGAATGCCGACAGGTGGCAGGCCGCGCAGACCAGCGCCAGCGGGAAGGGATTGCGCATGCGCGTGGCCAGCGACGGCATGGTCAGCGCGCCGACCATGCCCAGCGCCGAGTACAGCGCCAGCATGTAGCCGCCGAATGCCGGGCTGCCGCCGGCTTCGACCAGCAGCTTGGGCAGCCAGGTGAACATGGCGTAGGTGACCAGCGAGGTGGTGCCGAACATCAGCGCCAGGCCCCAGCCCAGGCCGGTGCGCCAGACCCGGCCGCGCGCCGGCGGCGCGGCCAGCTCGGGCGCTTCGTCGCCCGGGGCCACCGCGTGGTCGTGCATCCGCGCCAGCGTGCTGCCCGCGCGACGCTCGATCCGCAGCACGCCCAGCCACGGCAGGATCGCGGCGGCGGCCACCAGGGTCCACACGCCCATCGACACCCGCCAGCCGGCCGCATCGGCCAGCGGCACCGCCAGCAGCGCCGGCAGGATCGTGCCCAGTTGCAGCACGGTGATGTAGAGGCTGCTGAGCGGGCCGATCCGGTCGGGGAAGTAGCGCTTGACCAGCGGCGGCAGGATCACGTTGCCGATGCCCATGCCCGCCAGCGCCAGGGCCGAACCGCCGAGCAGGCCGCCGGTGCCACCGCTCAGCGAACGCCACAGCAGACCGCTCGCGGCCAGGGCCATCGACAGCACGGCGGTGCGCTCCAGGCCCAGCCGGTGGGCCAGGCGCGGCGTGCCGACGCCGGCCACGGCGAAGGCGGCGGTGGGGACCATGCCCAGCAGGCCGGCCACGGTCGGGCCGAACCCGAACTGGGTGCCGAGCACGTCCAGCAACGGGGTCAGCGAGGTGACCGCGGTGCGCAGGTTGAACGCCGACAGCAGGATGCCGGCGAGGACGAGCATCCGGCCGTGCAGGCGGGCATCGCGGGGGAGCGGGCGTGGGTTCATTCGGCGGCCGGGTGCGTGCGGCGGGCCGGCCATCGGCGGGCCCTGAAACGCAAAAACCGGCGCGAGGCCGGTCTGCGTACCGCTGGACTGCATGGATCAATGGTCGGGGAGACAGGATTCGAACCTGCGACCTCTACGTCCCGAACGTAGCGCTCTACCAGCCTGAGCTACACCCCGACAAGGCCGCGCATGATACTGGATCGACGGCGTCCGCGGCAAGTTCGGGCCGAAAATTTTCGAGGTCCGCCGCGCTACTCGCCGGGCTTGGCCGCCGAGCTGGACGCGGCGGAGGCGGCGCCGCGGGCGAGCACGGCTTCGCGATGGGCGATGTAGGCGTTCGCGCCGAGGATCACCGCCGCGCCAAGCAGGGTCCAGCGGTCCAGCGTTTCGCCGAACAGCAGCCAGCCGAACACCGCGACGACCGGCAGCTGCATGAACCCGATCGGGGTCAGCGCGGAAACCTCGCCCAGCTTCAGGGCCCGCGTCCACAGCATGTGCCCGCCGGTGCCGAATACGCCGGCGGCGACCACCCAGGCCCAGGCGATCCCCTGCGGCCACTGCCACACGCCCCACGCCGGCACCAGCGACATCGGCACCCACAGCAGCGTGGTGTAGATGACGATCCGGTCGGCCGGCTCGGTGGCCGACAGCTGCTTGATCTGGATGGCGACGATGCTCGACAGCAGCGCGGCCAGCAGCGCCACCAGGGTGCCCATGCTGAATTCCGCATCGCCCGGACGCACCACGACCAGCACCCCGACGAAGCCGAGCACCACCGCCGCCCAGCGCCGCGCGCGCACCTGCTCGCCGAGCAGCGCGGCGGCGGCGATCGTGGCGAACAGCGGGGTGGAATAGGACAGGGCCACCGCCTGCGCCAGCGGCAGGTGCCCGATCGCCCAGAACCCGGCCAGCATCGAGCAGATCCCGACCAGGCATCGGAACAGGTAGCGGGGGAACTGGGTGGTGCGCAGCAGCCCGGGGCCGTGGCGCAGCAGCAGCGGCAGCGCGGCGAGCAGGCCGAAGAAGTTGCGGAAGAACGCGACCTCGAAGGTGTGCAGGCTGGCCGAGGCCAGCCGGATCGCCACCGCCATCAGCCCGAACAGCAGCGTGCTGCCGAGCATCAGCCGCGCCGCGCGCCAGTGGGTGGAGGCGGGGGCGGCGGCGCTCATGTCGCTACCAGTCCGCGCCGACGATCCGCGGTTCCGGCTCCAGCGCCACGCCGAAACGCGCATGCACCGACGCGGCGATGCGGCGCGCCAGGTCCAGCAGCTGCAGCCCCGTCGCGTGGCCATGGTTGACCAGCACCAGCGCGTGCGCCGCGGACACGCCGGCGTCGCCTTCGCGCGCGCCCTTCCAGCCGCAGGCGTCGATCAGCCAGGCCGCGGACAGCTTGCGGGTGGCTTCGCCATCGCCGGCAAAGGCGGGCAGCCGCGGATGCGCATCCAGCAGCGCCTGCGCCTGCGCCGCCGGCACGATCGGATTCTTGAAGAAACTGCCGGCGTTGCCGACCACCGCCGGATCGGGCAGCTTGCGGCGCCGGATCCGGATCACCGCCTCGGCCACGTCGCGCGCGCCCGGAGCGGCCACGCCCATCCGGGCCAGCTCCTCGCCGATCCCCGCGTAGTCCAGGCGCGGCGCCGCGCGTTTCGCCAGGTCCAGCTCCACCGCGGTGACGATCCAGCGCCCCGGGTCGCGCTTGAATGCGCTGTCGCGGTAGCCGAAGGCGCAGGCGGCACGGTCCAGCCGGACCGGTTGCCGCGCGTGGCGGTCCCACGCGTCCACGGCGACGATGTGTTCGCCCACTTCCACCCCGTAGGCGCCGATGTTCTGGATCGGTGCGGCGCCGGTGCTGCCGGGGATCAGGGCCAGGTTCTCCAGGCCGCACAGTCCCCGGTCCAGGCTCCAGGTCACCAGCCGGTGCCAGTCGACCCCCGCGCCGGCACGCACGATGGCGCGGTCGCCGCGATCCTCGATGATCGACACCTCGGGGGCCCGCACCGCCACCGTCACCCCGGGGGCGTCGCCGGCGAACAGCAGGTTGCTGCCGCCGCCGAGCATCAGCAGTGGCAGGCCGCGTACCTGTTCCAGGTCCAGGGCCTCGGCGAGCGCGGCCGGGTCGTTGACTTCCAGCAGCCACGGCGTGCGCGCCGCGACCGCGAACGTGTTGCGCGTGGACAGGTCGGCATCGCGCAGCAGGCGGAAAAGCGCGGTCATGCCGGCGCGCCCGCTGCCGGCGCAGGGGGTCGCGGGCCGGTCATGCCGGATCGGCCGTGCCGCGGCTGGGCGATTCCTTGCGCCGGCGCATCGCGTCGATGCATTCGCCGACCAGTTCCGGACCGCGGTAGACCAGGCCGGTGTAGCACTGCACGAGGCTGGCGCCGGCGGCCATCTTCGCCACCGCGTCGGCCCCGGACATGATCCCGCCGACGCCGACCAGCGGGATGGATTCGGGCAGGCGGGTGCGCAGGCGGCGGAGCACCAGCGTCGACTGGCCCATCAGCGGCGCGCCCGACAGGCCGCCGGCCTCGCGCGCATGGCGGTGGCCCTGCACGGCGGTGCGGGCGATGGTGGTGTTGGTCGCGACCACGCCGTCCACGCCGAGGTCCGACAGCACCCGTGCGGCCGCGTCGATGTCGGCATCGCTCAGGTCGGGGGCGACCTTGACCAGCACCGGCACGCGCCGGCCATGCTGGGCGGCCAGGCGCTCCTGCGATTCGCGCAGCGTTCCGACCAGGCGGCGCAGCGCCTGCTCCTCCTGCAGCTCGCGCAGGCCGGCGGTGTTGGGCGACGAGATGTTGACCGTGATGTAGTCGGCCAGCGGGTACACCCGCTGCAGGCAATACAGGTAGTCGTTCGCCGCGTCCTCGTTCGAGGTGTCCTTGTTCTTGCCGATGTTGATGCCGAGCAGGCCACCCTTGCGCTGCGCGCGCCCGACATTGCGCACCAGCGCGTCCACGCCGGCATTGTTGAACCCGAGCCGGTTGATCACCGCCTCGTCGCCGGGCAGGCGGAACATCCGCGGCTTCGGGTTGCCCGGCTGCGGGCGCGGGGTGACCGTGCCGATCTCGACGAAGCCGAAACCCAGCGCCATGAGCGCATCGATGTGCTCGCCGTTCTTGTCCAGGCCGGCAGCCAGGCCGACCGGATTGGGGAAGGCCAGCCCGAGCACCTTGGTCGGAAGCGGTGGCCGCGGCCTGGCGACCATACCGATCGCCCCGCTGCGATAGGCCAGGTCCAGCGATTTCAGTCCCATTCCATGGGCGCGTTCGGCATCGAGGCAGAACAGGAAGGGGCGCGCGAACGGATACACGAAGCGGAATCCTCAGCCGTTGAGGGTGGCCAGCCAGGCGAGGCCGCCCAGGAACGCGAAGATGATGACCACGCCGGCCAGCAGCAGGAGCGCCGACACCCAGCCGAGCACCAGGCCGGCGATCGCCAGGCCGTCGCCCGCCAGGCGCCCGCTGCTGCGGCGGATTTCGGCGCGGGCCATGTGCCCGGTGATGATCGCCACGACCGTGCCGATGAACGGGAGCAGCGTCCAGCCGAGGATGCCGGACACCAGGCTGGCGATGGCGAGTGAGCTGGTCTGGCGGATCTGGTCCATGGGGGATCCTGTCGGGGGCAGGTGACGGCCGTGGCGGCCGGGCGCCATCGGGGGAACGGGGCGTCGATGGGCCGCGATTATCCCAGAACGGCGCGCGGCCCGGGTGCCACGCCGGTCACGGCATGCGGCCGTGGCGCAGGGCGTGCGCCCAGTCCGGCCGGCCCCGGGCCCCGGCGCGCGCCGCGGCGCGCTCTTCGGCATAGGCCACCGACAGCAGCCGTGGCTGCCAGGCGCCGCCGACCCGTTCGAGCATCGCGTAGCGCGCGTGCGCCGAGCCGGTTGCGGCGCGGTGCGGCACCGGGCGGCCGGTCGCGAATGCGGGAAGTCCGACGCTGCCGGGGTTGCAGGCCACGCGGCCATCGGCCAGCCGCAGCGTGCGAGGGGTGTGGGAATGCCCGCAGAGCACCAGGGTGGCATCGAGCGCCAGGGGATGGTCGAGCCGGGCCTCGACCACCGCCGGGACGCTGGCCGCGAGGTGGCCGTCGACGATGTCGTCGAGCAGGTACTCGATATCGCTGCCCGGGGTGCCGTGGCACAGCAGCACGTCGTCGATGCGCAGCAGCGGGGGCAGAGCGCGGATCCAGTCCAGCTGCGCACCGGCCAGCGCCTGGCGCGCGTGCGCGTCGGACGGGGCCAGCGTGGCCGGATCGCCGAGCAGTTGCCGCTCGTGGTTGCCCGCGATCGTCGGCAGCGCGAGCGGGGCCAGGCGCTCGAGCGTTTCGCGCGGCCACAGCGGGCCGGAGACGATGTCGCCGAGGTTGACCGTGATGTCGCAGCCGCGACGCGCGATGTCGGCCAGCACCGCCTCGAGCGCCGGGAGGTTGCCGTGGATGTCGGAGAGGGCGGCGATGCGCACGCCGGCTCAATCCGGGTCCGGCACGCCGAGGAAGATGCGGGTGTCGTAGTCGAAGTCGACGTGGCCATCGCGGGCGGTGGCGGCGAACAGCCGTGCCAGTGCCTCCAGCATGGCTTCGTGGCCCGGATGTCCCGGTCGCGGCGCATACGAGGACGACAGCAGGCGCCCGCGCAGCGCCTGCAGGTCCAGCCGCTGCGAGTGCGGGAAGCTCGCCATGCCGCGCAGGCCGGTGCCGAACCAACGGCGCATGTGGTCGTCGTCGCCATAGCGCTCGGAAACGCTGCTGTAGTCCAGGCCATGGTCCAGCAGGAGGCGTTCGTAGCCCTCCAGGAACGGCGTGCCGGCAAGCCGGCGCGAGTTCCAGTAGACGGCCACCCGCCCGCCCGGGCGCAGGATGCGCCGCCACTCCGGCTTCACCGCCTGCTGGTCGAACCAGTGGAAGGCCTGCGCGGCCGAGACCAGGTCGACGCTGGCGTCGGGCAGGGCGGTGGCCTCGGCGCGGCCGTCGATCGCGGTGAAGCGGGGATCGCCGCCGAGCCGGGCGACCGCGGCCTCGCGCATCGCCGCGTTCGGTTCGACCGCGGTCACCGCGTGTCCGGCGTCGAGGAACATCTTCGAGGAAATGCCGGTGCCGGCGCCGATGTCGGCGACCGTCCAGGCGGGCGTCACGCCGTGCACCTCGCGCAGCCAGTCGACCAGCGCCGCCGGATAGTCCGGCCGGTAGCGCACGTAGTCGGCGACGCGGTCGGTGAAGCGGCTTGTCGATGCCAGGTCGGACACGCGCAGCTCCTCTGCCAGGTCGGTGCGGGCCCTGCCGCTCCCGTGATCACGGCCGTGGCGCCCAGCCCCGCGCCACGCGCACGCCGTCCGCCGGGCAGGCACGGCCTGCCCGGTGGTCCGGCCTTACAGGTCGAACTTGATGCCCTGCGCCAGCGGCAGCGAATCGGAGTAGTTGATCGTGTTGGTCTGCCGGCGCATGTAGACCTTCCACGCGTCCGAACCGGACTCGCGGCCGCCGCCTGTGTCCTTCTCGCCGCCGAACGCGCCGCCGATCTCCGCGCCGGAGGTGCCGATGTTGACGTTGGCGATGCCGCAGTCGCTGCCGGCCGCCGACAGGAACTTCTCGGCCGCCTTCAGGTTCTGGGTGAAGATCGAGGACGACAGGCCCTGCGGCACGCCGTTCTGCATCTCGATCGCCTCGTCCAGCTCCGAGTACTTCATCACGTAGAGGATCGGGGCGAAGGTTTCGTGCTGCACGACCTCGTCGCTGTTCTTCAGGCCGGTGATGATCGTCGGCAGGACGAAGTGGCCCGGACGGTCCAGCGCGGTGCCGCCGGTGACCACGGTGCCGCCGGCGGCCTTGGCCTTGGCCACGCTGTCGAGGAACTGCTGCACCGCGCCGGCGCTGTTGAGCGGGCCCATCAGGTTGGCGGTGTCGAGCGGGTCGCCGATCTTGCCCTCGACCTGCTTGTACGCCTTGACCAGCGTTTCCAGCACGGCGTCGTAGATGGACTCGTGCACGATCAGGCGGCGGGTGGTGGTGCAGCGCTGGCCGGCGGTGCCGACCGCGCCGAAGACGATGCCGGGGATGGCCAGCTTCAGGTCGGCGGTCTCGTCGAGGATGATCGCGTTGTTGCCGCCCAGCTCGAGCAGGCAGCGGCCCATGCGGCGGGCGACCTTGACCGCGACCTCGCGGCCGACCTGGGTCGAGCCGGTGAAGCTGATCAGCGGGATGCGCCTGTCTTCCACGAACTTCTCGGCCAGCGCGGTGCCGGCGTCGTTGACCAGGAAGAAGATGTCCGGGAAGCCGCCTTCCTTCAGCGCCTCGTTGCAGATCTTCAGCGAGGCGATCGCGGTCAGCGGGGTCTTGTTGGACGGCTTCCAGAGGCAGATGTCGCCGCAGATCGCGGCCAGGAACGAGTTCCACGCCCACACCGCGACCGGGAAATTGAACGCGCTGATGATGCCCACCAGCCCCAGCGGCTGGTACTGCTCGTACATCCGGTGGCCTGGGCGCTCCGAATGCATGGTGTAGCCGTAGAGCATGCGGCTCTGGCCCACGGCGAAGTCGGCGATGTCGATCATCTCCTGCACTTCGCCGTCGCCTTCGGCCTTGCTCTTGCCCATTTCCAGCGCGACCAGCGAGCCCAGCGCGTCCTTGTTCCGGCGCAGGGCGTCGCCGCACAGGCGGATCGCCTCGCCGCGGCGCGGGGCCGGCACGCTGCGCCAGGCCTTGAACGCGGCCTGGGCGTTGGCGACCACGGTCTCGTAGTCGGCCTCGGTAGTGGCCTGGACCTGCGCGATGACCTCGCCGGTGGTGGGATTGGCCGGGGTGAGCACGCCGGCGCCGGTGGCGTCGGACCAGGTGCCGTTGCCGAGGTAGGTGCCGGAATTGGTGGCGCCAAGGCCCAGTGCCTTGAGCAGGGAATCGGACATGGAAACTCCTGGAAAGGGTGCAGGCGCGGGGCCCGGAGTCGCGCCGCGGCTGGGGGACGGCGGCGTCTCGATGCGTGGGCCGATTCTAGCAAAGCGCTCCCCGCAGCCCCCTGGCATTGGCCGCTCCGGGAGGCCATGCGACAATCGCCGGCCGTGGCCCCGTAGCTCAGCTGGATAGAGCGGTCCCCTCCTAAGGGACAGGTCGTGCGTTCGAATCGCGCCGGGGTCACCATCGCCACAGCCAAGCCACGCTCCGGGTCCACCGACAGGGCGGTCCGCGGCCGGATGCGCTAACTGTTTCTTTCGCAACGGAAAATTTCCGGCCGTTGCGGCGTCGCAACACTTGACAGCCGCCCGGGCGATGCTGTCTTGTGAGGGCCATGTCGATGCCGAACGCCCGCGCGCCCCAGCTTCCCCCCCCGGGGCGGAAGCGCGCCTGCGCGTCGGCCACCGGCATCACCACGATCATTACCACCGCCACCGGTATTACCCGCCCGGTGCGGTCCGTCGTCTTCGTGTAACCCGCGAAACCACGGCCCCGCACCTGGATCAGGTAGCGGGGCGACCCGCCACCGGACGCGCGCGGGGCCTCCACCACCGAGGTCCTCCATGTCGTTGCACGCCGCAGAAGCCCACGTCCTTCCCGCCGCCGCCGCTCGCACGGTCGTGCACAAGTTCGGCGGCACCTCGGTCGCCGATGCCGAGCGCTACCGCCACGTCGCGCGCCTGCTGCTGGCGCGCGAGGAGGGCGTCCAGGTGACCGTGGTCTCGGCGATGAAGGGCGTCACCGATGCGCTGATCGAGCTGGCGCGGCTGGCCGCGACCACGGCCAACGGCAGCATCACCCCGGAATGGCGCGAGCGCTGGCACGAACTGCGCGCGCGCCATCGCGGCGCGGCGGTCGCGCTGCTGGGCGAGCACGCGGGGCCGGCGGTGGAATGGCTGGACCAGCGCTTCGACGAACTGGCCCAGGTGCTGGCCGCGTTGAGCGTGATCGGCGGCCTTCCGGACGAGGTGCTGCAGCGGGTGCAGGGGCAGGGCGAGGTGTATTCGGCCCGCCTGCTCGGCGAGCACCTGCGCGCGCTGGGCGAGGAGTGCGCGGTGCTCGACGCGCGCGACGTGCTCGTGGTCAGCCACGGCGAGCTGGGCGTGGACGTGGACTGGGATGCCAGCGCGACGCGCCTGGCGAGCTGGCGCAAGGCCAACCCGCAGCCGCGCGTGGTGGTCACCGGCTTCGTCGCCCGCGACGCGCAGGACCGCATCACCACCCTGGGCCGCAACGGCAGCGACTATTCGGGCGCGATCTTCGCCGCGCTGTTCGAGGCCGATGAGCTGCACATCTGGACCGACGTCGACGGCGTGCTCTCGGCCGACCCGCGGGTGGTGCCGGAAGCGGTCCAGCTGGAATCGCTGAGCTACGACGAGGCCTGCGAGCTGGCCTACTTCGGCGCCAAGGTCGTGCATCCGCAGACCATGTCGCCGGCGATCGAGCGCGGCCTGCCGATCATCATCCGCAACACCTTCCAGCCCGACCACCCCGGCACGCGCATCACCGCCGAGCGCGATTTCAGCGGCCCGGTGAAGGGCCTCACGCTCAGCCCGAACCTGGCGCTGGTGAACCTGGAGGGCACCGGCCTGATCGGCGTGCCGGGCACGGCCGAGCGGGTGTTCGCGGCGCTGCGCAACGCCAAGGTCTCGGTGGTGATGATCTCGCAGGGCTCGTCCGAGCACTCCATCTGCTGCGTGGTGAAGCAGGAGGACGCCGACCGCGCGCAGGCCGCGCTGGTCAACGCCTTCGCCCACGAGCTCACCGTCGGCCAGGTCCAGCGCGTGCAGCAGGTCCCCGGGATCAGCGTGCTGGCCGCGGTCGGCGACGGCATGGCCGGGCAGCCCGGCGTGGCCGCGCGCCTGTTCGAGTCGCTGGGCCGGGCCCAGGTCAACATCCGCGCGATCGCGCAGGGCTCGTCGGAGCGCAACATCTCGGTGGCGATCGACAGCGACCACGCCACGCGTGCATTGCGGGCGGCGCATGCCGGCTTCTACCTGTCGCCGCAGACCTTCGCGGTCGGCGTGATCGGCCCGGGCAACGTCGGCGCGACCCTGCTGGACCAGCTGCTGGCCGCGCGCGGCGGCCTGCTCGAGCGCGCCAACCTCGACCTGCGCCTGCGGGCCATCGCTTCGCGCGGCCGCCAGCTGCTGGATCCGCGCGGGATCGAGGACGACTGGCGCGAGCGGTTCAAGGCGGCCCCGGATCCGGTCGACCTGGACCGCTTCACCGCGCACCTGCTCGATTCGCACCTGCCGCACGTGGCCATCGTCGACTGCAGCGCCAGTCCGGAGGTGGCCGACCGCTATCCGCAGTGGCTGGCCGCCGGCATCCACGTGGTGACCCCGAACAAGCAGGCCGGGGCGGGTCCGCTGCCGCGCTACGCCGCCATCCGCGAGGCCGCCGCCGCCAGCGGCGCGAGGTTCCGCTACGAGGCCACGGTCGGCGCCGGCCTGCCGGTGATCTCCACCCTGCGCGACCTGCTCGATACCGGCGACGCGGTGACGTCGATCGAAGGCATCTTCTCCGGGACCCTGGCCTGGCTGTTCAACAAGTACGACGGCAGCGTGCCGTTCTCGCAGCTGGTGGCCGAGGCCCGTGCGCTGGGTTACACCGAGCCGGATCCGCGCGACGACCTCTCGGGCACCGACGTGGCGCGCAAGCTGGTGATCCTGGCGCGCGAGGCCGGGCGCGACCTGAGCCTGGAGGACGTGCAGGTCGAAAGCCTGGTGCCGGGATCGCTGCGCGAGTCCAGCGTCGAGGACTTCATGACGCAGCTGCACCAGGTCGATGCCGCGTTCGCCGCGCGCCTGCAAGCCGCGCATGCCGCCGGCAAGGTGCTGCGCTACGTGGCAAGGCTCGACGCCGATGGCCGCGCCAGCGTCGGCCTGGTGGAGCTGCCCAGGGCGCATGCCTTCGCCAACCTGCGCCTGACCGACAACATCGTCCAGTTCACCACCCGCCGCTACTGCGACAACCCGCTGATCGTGCAGGGCCCTGGCGCCGGCCCGGAGGTCACCGCGGCCGGCGTGTTCGCCGACCTGCTGCGGGTGGCGGCCGGGCGCGGGGCGCGCCTGTGAGCGCAGCGTCGGGCGCGCAGCGGCAGGCGAGAGCGTTCTCGCCGGCTTCGGTCGGCAATGTCGCGGTGGGGTTCGACATCCTCGGCCATCCGCTGGCCGGGGTCGGCGACACCGTCACCGCGCGCCGCATCGAGGCGCCGCAGGTGCGGATCGCGGCGATCCGCGGCGCGCCGTTCCCGCTGCCGCTGGAGGCCGAGCGCAACACCGCCGGTGCCGCACTGCTGGCGATGCGCGAGGCGCTGGCGCTGCCGTTCGGGTTCGAGATCGAGATCGACAAGGGCATCGCCCTGGGTTCGGGCATGGGCGGCTCGGCCGCCTCGTGCGTGGCCGCGCTGGTGGCGGCCAACGCGCTGCTCGATGCGCCGTTGCCGCGGCAGGCGCTGTATCCGTTCGCGCTGGCCGGCGAGGCGGTCGCCAGCGGCGGGCGCCATGGCGACAACCTCGGTCCGATGCTGCTGGGTGGGCTGGTGCTGGCTACCGCCGACCGCCTGGTGCGGGTCCCGGTACCGGACGCCTGGCACAGCCTGCTCGTGCATCCGGAAGCGGTGCTGGAAACGCGCCGCGCGCGCGAGGCCCTGGCAGGCAGCTACGAACTGAAGGAGTTCGTGGCGCAGAGCGCGAACCTGGCCCTGGTGCTGGCCGGCTGCCACGCCGGCGATGCGCAGCTGGTGCGCGCCGGCTTGCGCGATGTGCTGGTCGAGCCGCGGCGTGCGCCCCTGATCGCCGGGTTCGACGCGGCCAAGGCGGCGGCGCTGGAAGCCGGGGCGATGGGCGCGAGCATTTCCGGCGCCGGGCCGAGCGTGTTCGCGTGGTTCGAGTCGCGCGAGCGGGCGGAAGCGGCGGCGCCGGCGGTGCAGGCGGCGTTCGCGGCGGCCGGGTTCGAGAGCCAGGCGTGGGTGTCGGCGGTGGATAGTGCGGGGGCGGTGTTGTTGTGAGGGTTGCCGCGTGGCCGCATGGCCGCTTGGCGATGTAAGGCGGACTTCGCGCTGCCGCGCGAGTCACTTTTCTTTGCTTGTGCAAAGAAAAGTAACCAGAAGAAAGCACGGCCGGGGACGCGGTCCGCCCCGGCTGCGCCGGCCGGTTCCCTGCGCTTCTCGGATGACGCGGCGCGCTGCCCAAACTCGCTTCGCTCAGACAAGGGCAGCTCTTCGGCCCCGTCATCCTGCGATGCTCGGCCCGCTTTACCGGCGGGGAAGGTGAAGAGCGACGATCAACGGCAACGGCAACGGCAACGGCAACGGCAACGGCAACGGCAACGGCAAGGGCAACGACAAGGGCAAACGGCAAGGGCAAACGGCAAGGGCAAACGGCAAGGGCAAACGGCAACGGCAAACGGCAACGGCAACGGCAACGGCAACGGCGAGTGCGACGGTAAGTGCATAAGTGGATGCAACATCGACGGCGCTCGATCAAAGGTCTGTCGAAACTTCAAAACGATGGAATGCCATGAACTTCATTTCCACCCGCAACAATTCCCCCGCCAGCTCGCTCAGTGACGCCATCGCCGCCGGGCTGGCGCCCGATGGCGGGCTCTACGTGCCGGAAAAGCTGCCGGTCGCGCGCAACCTGGAGGCCGGCGTGGACCTGGCCGCCACCACTGCCACGCTGCTGGCGCCGTTCTTCGATGGCGACGCGCTGGCGCCGGAGCTGGCGGCGATCTGCCGCGAGGCGTTCGACTTCCCGGTGCCGCTCAAGCCGCTGGCCACCCCGGGCGACCACGTGCTCGAGCTGTTCCATGGCCCGACCGCGGCGTTCAAGGACGTCGGCGCGCGCTTCCTGGCCGCGTGCCTGGCGAGGATCCGCCGCGACGAAGCCAGGCCGCTGACCATCCTGGTCGCCACCTCGGGCGATACCGGCGCGGCGGTGGCCGCGGCCTTCCATGGCCAGCCGGGCCTGCGCGTGCTGGTGCTGTATCCGGACGGACGCGTGTCGCCGCGGCAGGCGCACCAGCTTGGCTGTTTCGGCGGTAATGTCAGGGCGCTGCGGGTGGCGGGCTCGTTCGACGACTGCCAGGCGCTGGTCAAGCGCGCGCTCAACGATGCGACGCTGCAGGCGCAGGTTCCGCTGAGTTCGGCCAACAGCATCAGCCTGGGCCGGCTGCTGCCGCAGATGAGCTACTACGCCCACGCTGCGTTGACCCATCGCGCTGCGACCGGTCGCGAGCTCGACTTCGTCATCCCGACCGGCAACCTCGGCAACGCGATGGCCGCCATCCTGGCCCGCGCGCAGGGCGTGCCGGTCGGACGCATCGTGCTGGCGACCAACGCCAACCGGGTGCTGCCGGAATACTTCGCCGGCGACGACTACGCGCCGCGCGCCAGCGTGGCGACCCTGGCCAACGCGATGGACGTGGGCGCGCCGAGCAACTTCGAGCGGCTGCGCTGGCTGTATGCCGGCGACGACGCGGCGCTGCGCGCGGCGTTCACCGCGGTGTCGGTGGACGACGCCACCATCCAGGCCACGATCCGGAAGCGCTGGGAGCGCCATGGCGAAGTGTTCTGCCCGCACACGGCCACCGCGGTGCACGTGCTGGAGACGCTGCGCGCCGACGGCGTGGATGGCGACTTGGCAGTGGCGTCCACCGCGCATCCGGCCAAGTTCGAATCGGTGGTCGAGCCGCTGGTCGGCCACGCGGTCGAGGTGCCGCCGGCGCTGGCCGAACTGCTGGCGCGCCCGGCGCAGGCCGCGCCGGTGCCGCCGGAGTACGACGCACTGCGGGCGCAGCTGCTGGCGTGAGCGCGGCGCGCCGCCATCACCGGTGGCGTCGGCGATGGCCCATGGCCCCATGGCCGCCGCGGGCACGGGTGTCCTAGGATCGCCACGAATGCCCGGCGCGAGCCTCGTGCCCGCCGGGCCCCGACCGAGGACACCGCATGGCAACGACAGGCAGGCCCGAACCCGTCCGCAGGCGCCGTCCGCTGCGCATGCTGGCCACGCTGCTGCTGCTCGCGGCCACCGCGGCGCTGGCCCAGGACGCGCCGCGCGGTCCGCTCGACCTGAAGCCGGGCGAGTTCCTCTGGCACCCGGAGATCGCGCCGTCCGGGCCGGTGGTGCTGGTGGTCAGCCTCGACGAGCAGCGCGCCTACGTCTACCGCAACGGCATCGCCATCGGCGTGTCGACGATCAGCTCGGGCAAGCCGGGCAAGGACACCCCGACCGGGGTGTTCACCATCCTGCAGAAGAACAAGGACCACCGCTCAAACCTCTACAACAACGCGCCGATGCCCTACATGCAGCGGCTGACCTGGGACGGCATCGCGCTGCACGGCGGCGCGCTGCCGGGCTACCCGGCCTCCCACGGCTGCGTGCGCCTGCCGCACCCGTTCGCCGAGAAGCTGTTCGCGATCACCCGCAACGGCGACACGGTGGTGGTGTCCGACGCGCGCGCCGCGCCGACCACCCTGGTCTATCCGGCGGTGCTGGCGCCGGTGAGCGCCAAGGGCCTGCCGCTGGCGGTGCCGGAGGCCGGCGGTCCGGGTTACAGCTGGGACGACACCGTCGCCCCGGCCGGGCAGGTGGGGATCGTGGTCAGCCTCTCCGACAAGCGGATCTACGTGCTGCGCGCCGGCGTGCCGATCGGCGAGGCGCCGCTGGAGCTGCTCTCCGGGGACCTCGGCTTCGCCGGGACCACGCTGTTCGTGATGGGCGAGGGCGCCAGCGCCAATGCCAGCGTCCTCGACCCGGGGCGCCCGGGCCACCGCTGGACCGCCTACCCGATCCTGCAGGACGCCGGGCCGGGCGCCGGCGGGGCGTCGCTGCCGGCCGGAACCCTGCCGCTCGACCTGCTCGAGCGGCCCAGCCTGCCGGTGCGGCTGCCGCCGGATTTCGGCCGGCGCCTGTACGATGTGCTGGTCCCGGGCACGACCCTGCTGGTCACCGACCTGCCGGCGATGCGCCCGCTGGACGCTGAACAGCAGTCCCAGCCCGTGTTGGAATCGGACGCCGAGGGCCCAGACTCCTGAGTATGGTCTGGGCAGGCGCCGGGCCTGCCTGCCCTTGAACACGTGCGTCGCATGAAACTCCTGTATTCGGCAGCCCGCTGGCTGGCCCTGACTCCGCTGCTGGTGCCGGCGGCCGCCAACCCGGCCTCGAACCGGTCGCTGCTTCCGCCCCCCGCGATTCCGGTGGCGCCGACGCCCGTGGGCGCCGGCGGCCCCGACCTGGCCGGCCTGCTGGCGCGGGCCGCGCCGGCCGCGAGCCAGGACGTGCTGCAGCTGGCGGCGCGGGCGATGTCGTGCGCGTTGCGGCATCCGGAGTTCGGCATCGATCCGCAGCGGCTCGGGATCATCGACTACTCGCGCCCGTCCACCGAGCCGCGGCTGTGGGTCTTCGACCTCGCCCGGCAGAAGCTGCTGTTCGAGGAATGGGTGGCCCACGGCCGCAACAGCGGCGAGAACCTGACCACGCGCTTCTCCAACCGCGACGGCAGCTACATGACCAGCCTGGGCGGCTTCACCGCGCAGGAGACCTACAACGGCGGCAACGGCTACTCGCTGCGGCTGCGCGGGCTGGAGCCGGGCTTCAACGACAAGGCCCGCGACCGCGCCATCGTCATCCACGGGGCGCCGTACGTGAACCCGGCCGCGGCCAAGCTGCAGGGGCGGCTTGGCCGGAGCCTCGGCTGCCCGGCGGTGCGTCCGGCCGTGGCCCGGCAGCTGATCGATTCGATCCGCGGCGGCACCTTCGTCTTCGCCTACTACCCGGACCGTGACTGGCTGCAGCGCTCGCGCCTGCTCAGCGGGGACTGCGGGGGAGCGGCGCACGCCCTGGCGGCGCACGGACCCGCCGGATCTGTCGGGAACGCACACTGAGTCCGGGGTGACGGCAGCCGCCCGGCATGGGCTGGCGGGTGCGCCCGGCGCGATACCACCTGCGGCTCCCGTCCCCCGGCAACGGCCTGCGGCCGCTGCCTTCTTTGCCAGGCCGGCATGGATTTGTGGGTGGGGGTGGGGTGCGATGCCGCCTGCCGCGCCTGTCCTCCGGCAACGGCTTGCGGCCGCTGCCTCCTCCCTTGCCTCGCGTCAGGCGGCACCGCGCCCGATCCTGGCGGGTGGGCGGAACTCCGGCATGCGACGGCAAGGCCGTGACCCGGTCGTATAAGCCGATCTCCCTCTTCCCCTGCGGACGCCGGCGATATCCGGCTGCGCGGACGAACGGAAGACAGGCGAACGCGTTGGTCACCCGGCGATATCAGACCCAGCCGGTCGCGTAGAACACCGCGATGATGAAGAACACCGCCAGGGTCTTGATCACGGTGATGGCGAAGATGTCCTTGTAGGCCTGGCGGTGGGTGAGGCCGGTCACCGCCAGCAGGGTGATCACCGCGCCGTTGTGGGGCAGGGTGTCCATGCCGCCGGAGGCCATCGAGGCCACCCGGTGCAGCACGTCCATCGGGATGGCGTAGGCCTGCGCGTTGGCGATGAAGGTCTCGCCCATCGCCGCCAGGGCGATGCTCAGGCCGCCGGACGCCGAGCCGGTGATGCCGGCCAGCGCGGTGACCGTGACCGCTTGGTTGACCAGCGGGTTGGGGATCGCGCCCAGCGCGTTGGCGACCACCAGGAACCCGGGGAGCGCGGCGATCACCGCGCCGAAGCCGTACTCCGACGCGGTGTTCATCGAGGCCAGCAGGGCGCCGCCGACCGCGTTGCGCGATCCTTCGGCGAAGCTGGCCGCGACCGGCTTCCAGGCCAGCACCAGGATCGAGCCGATGCCGACCAGCAGCGCGCCCTGGACCGCCCAGATCGCCGCGACCTTGGGCACTTCCTGCACCACCGGCACCGCGTTGCCGATCGCCGAGGGGATGAATTCGTGGCTGGGTCCGTAGCCCTGCAGGACCAGGCGGGTGAACACCAGGTTGCTGATGCCCACCAGCAGCAGCGGCAGGATCGCCAGCAGCGGACTGGCCAGGCGTCCGCCCGGGAACGGCGCGGGCTCGTTGAGCAGCGTCGCCGGGTCGCCGTAGCCTTCGCCCGCGCGGTGCGCGGCGCGGCGGCGCCATTCCAGGTAGGCCATGCCGACCACCAGGATGAAGACCCCGCCGATGGTGCCCAGCCACGGTGCCGCCCACGAGGTGGTGCCGAAGAATCCGGTGGGGATGATGTTCTGGATCTGCGGCGTGCCGGGCAGCGCGTCCATGGTGAAGGTGAACGCGCCCAGGGCGATCGTGCCGGGGATCAGCCGCTTGGGGATGTCGTTCTGGCGGAAGAGCTCGGCGGCGAACGGGTAGACCGCGAACACCACCACGAACAGCGACACGCCGCCGTAGGTAAGCAGCGCGCAGACCAGCACGATCGAGAGCATCGCCCGCCCGGCCCCGACCAGGCGGATGGTGGCCGCCACGATCGAGCGGGAAAAGCCGGAGATCTCGATCAGCTTGCCGAACACCGCGCCGAGCAGGAACACGGGGAAGTACAGCTTCAGGAAGCCGACCATCTTCTCCATGAACAGGCCGGTGAACATCGGCGCGACCAGCGAGGGGTCGGTGAACAGCACCGCGCCCATCGCCGCGACCGGGGCGAACAGGATCACGCTGTAGCCGCGGTAGGCGACCACCATCAGGAACGCCAGCGCCGCCAGCACGATCAACAACGACATCGCCCACCCCGTCCGCCTCCCATGGCGGATGCGGCGCAGTATCCGCAGCGGCCGGCGTGCGGCCCACTGTACCAACGGACGATGCCGCGGGCCGGGGCCTTCACGCAGGATGCGCAGCATCGGCGGCACGTGCCCGCCGCCATGTCTGCACTCTGGGAGGAGGGGACCGAATGAAGCGCAAGTATCTGAGCCTGGCGATCGGCTGCGTGCTGGTGGCGCCGGCGTCGTCGGCGTGGTCGCAGGAGCAGGCCGCGGCCGGGCAGGAGGAGGTCAAGGCCACCCAGCTGGACACGGTCACCGTGACCGCGCGCAAGCGCGAGGAAACCCTGCAGGACGTGCCGGTGGCGGTGACCGCGTTCACGCCCGAGGCGCTGGACACGCTGAACATCAAGGACCTCGGCGACCTCGACAGCCAGGTGCCGAACCTGACCATCTACGCCGCGCGCGGCTCGACCAGCACGGTCACCGCCTACATCCGCGGCATCGGCCAGGCCGATCCGCTGTGGGGCGTGGACCCGGGCGTGGGCATCTACCTGGACGACGTCTACATCGCCCGCCCGCAGGGCGCGCTGCTGGACGTGTTCGACGTCGAGCGGATCGAGGTGCTGCGCGGCCCGCAGGGCACGCTGTATGGCAAGAACACCATCGGTGGCGCGATCAAGTACGTCTCGCGCGGCCTGCGCGAGGAGACCGAGGGCTTCGCCTCGCTGACCGTGGGCAACTACAGCCAGCTCGACGCCAAGGCCGGCATCGGCGGCTCGATCGGCGACGGGGTGCTGCGCGGCCGGGTGGCCGTGGCCAGCATGACCCGCGACGGCTTCGGCGAGAACCTGGCCAACGGCCAGCCGGTCAGCGACAAGGAGATCAACGCGGTCCGCGCGCAGTTCGGCGCCTTCGCCAGCGAGGATTTCGACGTGCAGTTCTCGCTGGACTGGATGGACGACCAGTCCGGCGTGCGCGGCGCGAAGATGCTGGCGCCCAACCCGCTGGCGCCGGCGTATCCGCCGCTGGACGACCGCTACGACATCCGCAGCGGCATGGGCAACGTCAACGACACCACGATGAAGGGTGCGTCGATGACGGTGAACTGGCGCCTCAACGAGGACTGGGCGCTGAAGTACGTCGCCGCCAAGCGCGAGTCCGACACCCACACCATGATCGACTTCGACACCACCCCGCTCAAGCTGGTGGACGTCGAGGCCTTCTACAACGACGAGCAGGTCAGCAACGAGCTGCAGGCCAACTTCGATGCCGGCGGCCGCTCGCGCGGCGTGATGGGGCTGTACTGGTTCAACGGCGATGCCGGCGGCCAGGTGCTGAACTACTTCTGGAACCCGGCGCTGCCCACCGCGCTGACCAATCCGCTGTTCGGCGACACCCAGGGCTACGTCAACACCAGCAGTATTGCCGTCTACGCCGACTGGACCTTCGACCTGACCGAGCAGCTGAAGCTGGACGTCGGCGCGCGCTACACCGACGAGGACAAGCACGCCGTCGCCCTCAACCGGTTCTACACCACGCCCCAGTACACCACCGCGTGGGGCACGGCGGCCAACTTCGACAAGACGGTCAACTTCCAGAACTTCTCGCCCAAGGCCTCGCTGGACTACCAGTTCACGCAGGACATCATGGGCTACCTGTCCTTCAGCCGCGGCTTCAAGTCCGGCGGCTACAACATCCGCGCCAACACCACCGCGGTGCCGCGCTCGGGCGAGCCGTTCCAGGACGAGCAGGTCGACAGCTACGAGATCGGCAGCAAGATGTCGTTCCTGGACCAGCGGATGTTCCTGAACCTGGCCTACTTCTACAACCAGTACGAAGACATCCAGCTGTCGGTGTTCACCTCGTACACGTTGCCCAACGGCAGCCAGAGCTTCTTCGGCGACTTCACCAACGCCGGCAAGGGCACCGTGCAGGGCGTGGAGGTGGAATACCAGTTCCTGCCGACCGAGCACTGGCTGATCAGCGGCAACCTGGCCTGGCTGGACGCGAAGTACGACGAGTTCATGAGCGGCGGGGTCAACATCGCCGACACCCAGTACTTCACCAACGCCCCGGAATTCTCCGGCGCGCTCAACGCCGAATGGCGCACCGCGCTGGACAACGGCGGCAACCTGTCCGCGCGGGTGACCTACGCCTACCAGAGCGAGGTGTGGCCGACCACCGACCTGAGCCCGGCGATCAGGCAGGACGGTTACGGCCTGGTCAACGCCGGCGTGATCTGGAACGTCAACGACGCCTGGACCCTGTCGCTGCAGGGCACCAACCTGGCCGACGAGGAGTACCGGACCACCGGCTACAACATCGCCGCGTACGGCGTGCTGACCGGTTTCTACGGTCCGCCGCGCCAGTACAGCCTGATGGCCCGCTACGACTTCTGACCGCGGCGTCCCCTCTCCGCGGGAGGATACGGCGGCGGGCTTCGGCCCGCCGCCGTCGCGTTATGCTGGCCACGGGAATCGCGATGGGGAAGACGGTGCGACCGGACGCTGAGGGGCCATGCTGAGCCTGTGGCTGGTGGCCCTGGCCGGCCTGGCATGGCTGGCGCTGATGTTCGGCACCGCGCTGTACGGCGAGCGCCACCCGGCGCTGTTCGCCGGGCGCTGGCGCCATGTCTACGCGCTGTCGCTGGCGGTGCACTGCACCAGCTGGACGTTCTACGGCACCGTGACCCAGGCCGCGCGCTATGGCTGGCCGCTGCCGCCGACCTTCGTCGGCGCGATCCTGTTCTACGCCGCGGCCATCGCCTTCATGGTCCGCCTGGTGCGGCTGGCCCGGGAAACCAACGCCACCTCGCTCGCCGACCTGATCGCCACCCGGCTCGGCAAGGACGCGTGGCTGGCGGCCACCGTCACCGCGGTCGCCGCGCTCGGCCTGATCCCCTACATCGCCCTGCAGCTGAAGGCGGTGACCATGAGCTTCGCCACGCTGACCCGCAGCGCGGCCGAAGGCGGCCCGTTCTGGCGCGACGGCGCCCTGTACGTGGCCCTGGCGATGGCCCTGTTCGCGATGCTGTTCGGCACCCGCCGCGCCAGCGCGGCCGAGCACAACCGCGGGCTGGTGCTGGCGATGGCGTTCGAGTCGCTGTTCAAGCTGGCGGCGATGCTGGCGCTGGGCGCGTTCGTCTGGTTCGGACTGGATCCGCTGCCGGATGCACGGCTGCCGCCGCCGCCGGCCTCGCCGGCCGGCGGGTTCCTGCCGCTGGTGCTGCTCGGCGGCCTGGCGATGTTCATCCTCCCGCACCAGTTCCACGTCGGCGTGGTCGAGTGCCGCGACGAACGCGACGTGCGTACCGCGCGCTGGCTGTTCCCGTTGTACCTGCTGCTGATCGCCGCGCCGACCCTGCCGCTGGCCCACGCCGGGCGCGCCCTGCTGGGCGACGCGGTGCCTTCGGACATGTATGCGCTGGCCCTGCCGTTCTCTCAGGGACACGAGGGCGTGGCGCTGTTCGCGTTCCTCGGCGGGCTCAGCGCGGCCACCGGCATGGTCGTGGTCAGCACCCTGACCCTGAGCCTGATGATCGGCAACCACTGGTTCGCGCCGGGCCTGCTGCGCGGCGCGTGGTCGCGCGATGGCGGGGGCGACCGCCGCGGCGAGCTGATCCGGCTGCGCCGCGCCGGCATCGCCGCGATCATGCTGCTGGCGTGGGCCTACAGCCGGCTGGTGGCCGGCAGCGAGGCGCTGGCCGACGTCGGCGCGCTGTCGTTCTCGGCGCTGGCCACGCTGGCGCCGGTGCTGGCGTTCGCGGTGTGGCGGCCGCAGACCCCGCCGCGCGCGGCCATCGCCGGCGTGGTCGCCGCATTCGTGACCTGGGCGTGGGTGCTGCTGGCGCCGACCCTGGCCGCGGCCGGCGGCATCGACGCGTACTGGCTCGACGGCGGCCCGCTCGGGCAACGCTGGCTGGCGCCGAACGGGCTGTTCGGCCTGACCGGCTGGAGCCCGCTCGGACGCGCGGTGGGCGCCAGCCTGTTCATGGGCACGCTGGTCACGCTGCTGGCCATGGCGTGGCGGCGCGAGGCGCCGCACCGGGCCAGCCGCAACCTCGACGCCGATGCGCTGCGCGATGCCGGACGCCGCTTCCTGTCGGGCGAGAAGGTGGCCGAGCTGCTGGCCCAGGCCCCGCGCAGCGGCCCGGTGCCGGTGGTGATCGAGGCGCGGGTGGAGCGCGAGCTGTCGGCGGTGCTCGGTTCGGCCTCCGCGCGCCTGCTGCTGGACGCGGCGCGGCGCGAGAGCGGCGACCTGGACACGGTCGCGGCGATCGTCGGCGAGGCCTCGCAGGACCTGCGCTTCAACCAGCAGGTGCTGCAGGCGGCGCTGCAGAACATGAGCCAGGGCATCAGCGTGATCGACCGCGAGCAGCGGCTGGTGGCCTGGAACCGCCGCTACGCGGAACTGTTCGGCTACCCGGACGAACTGCTGCAGGTCGGCCGGCCGATCGCCGAGCTGACGGCGTGGTCGCTGCGGCGCGAGGCGGTGGCGCCGGACGAGCGCCAGGTCGCGCGCGCGGTGGAGCGGCGCCTGGCGTTCATGCGACACGGCAGCCCGCACCTGACGGAGCGGGTGTTCCCGGACGGCAGCATCGTCGAGATCCGCGGCAACCCGATGCCCGGCGGGGGCTTCGTCGCCACCTTCACCGACGTGACCGCGTTCCGCCGGGCCGAGCACGCGCTGATCCGGGCCAACGAGACGCTCGAGCAGCGCGTGGTCGAACGCACCGCGCTGCTGGAAACCGCCAAGCAGGAGGCCGAGCACGCCAACGACGCCAAGAGCCGGTTCCTGGCCGCGATCGGCCACGACCTGCTGCAGCCGCTGCACGCGGCGCAACTGTTCGTCGACTCGCTGTCGCAGCAGCTTTCGGCGCCCCCGGGCGGGAGCGACGCGCAGCCCGCGCAGGCGCCGCCGCCACGCGAAACCCTGCGCCAGCTCGGCGGTGCGCTGGACTCCACCACCGACCTGCTCACCGGGCTGCTCGACATGTCGCGGCTGGAAGCCGGCGGGCTGGTGCCGGCGCCGCGCGCTTTCCCGCTGGACGAGGTGCTGGCGCCGCTGGCCGAGCAGTTCCGGATACTGGCCGGCGAGCGGGGCCTGCGCTTCGGCTACCGGGCCACGACGGCCTGGGTGCACAGCGACCCGCAGCTGCTGCGGCGGGTGCTGCAGAACTTCCTCGCCAACGCGGTGCGCTATACCGCCGAAGGCCACGTCGTGATCGGCGTGCGCCGGCGCGGCGGCCGCGTCCGCATCGAGGTGCACGACACCGGCCCGGGCATCGCCGAGGACGCGCGGGCGGCGATCTTCGAGGAGTTCCGCCGTGGCGACGACGCGCCGGGGCAGGGCCTGGGCCTGGGGCTGTCCATCGCCGACCGCATCGCCGGCCTGCTGCAGGCACCGCTGACGCTGCGCAGCCGGCCGGGCCACGGGTCGGTGTTCGCGGTGGAGGTGGCGCGCGCGTCGCCGCCGGCCACCGCATCGACGGGGTCGACGCCCGCGGGCGCGGGGCTGGCCGGCCGCCGGGTGCTGCTCGTGGACAACGATGCCGACGCGCTGGCGGCGCTGGCCCAGCTGCTGTCGCGCTGGGGCTGCGAGGTGGCCGCCGCCGCCGATGGCGATGGCGCCGCGGCGGCGCTGGCGCGGCAGCCGGCGGACCTGTGGCTGTTCGACTACCACCTCGACCGGGGCGACACCGGCGTGCTGCTGGCCGCGCGCCTGGCCGGCCGTTATGGCGCCGCGCCCTGCCTGGTGCTGTCGGCCGATGCCGGCGAGGCCACGCGCAGCGCGGTGCTCGAGGCCGAACTGGGCCTGCTGGCCAAGCCGGTGCGCCCGCTGGCGTTGAAGTCGGTGCTGGACCGCATGCTCGCGGCCGCGCGCCGCTAGCCGGCGGCACGGCCGGTCGCCGGTAGAATCGCGGTCTTTCCGCGCAGGACCGGCCCATGCCCTACACCCCCATCGTCGCCACGCTCGGCTACGTGCTCTCGCCCGACCGCAGGCGGGTGCTGATGATCCACCGCAACGCGCGGCCCGGGGACCTGCACCTGGGCAAGTACAACGGGCTGGGCGGCAAGATCGAGCGCGACGAGGACGTGGTGGCCTGCATGCGCCGCGAGATCCGCGAGGAGGCCGGCATCGAGTGCGGATCGATGCAGCTGCGCGGCACGATCAGCTGGCCGGGCTTCGGCAAGAACGGCGAGGACTGGCTCGGCTTCGTCTTCGTGATCGACGGCTGGAGCGGCACCCCGCTGGCGTCCAATCCGGAGGGCACGCTGGAATGGGTCGAGGTCGACCGCATCCTCGAGCTGCCGCTGTGGGACGGCGACCGCCAGTTCCTGCCCCTGGTGTTCGACGCCGACCCGCGCGCCTTCCACGGGGTGATGCCGTACCGCGACGGGAAGATGCAGTCCTGGAGCTGGTCGCGACTGTGATCGTTCGATGGCGCGTGTTCCACGGCGCGCGCGCTTGTCCACACCGGGTGTGGAAAGCGGATGGAAAAGCGTGTGGATAACCGCGCCGGCGGCTTGCGCGGCAAGGCTGTCAAGATGGGTGGCGGTTTTTTCACCAGGGGCGCCCGGCCCGGTCACGCGTTTTCCACACCCCGTGTGGATGGTTTGCGGACAATCGTGTGGATAACCTCCGCCGCGCCTTGCAGGGCGGGCGCGTCAAGAGGGTTGGCGGAAAAATGACCAGCGGTCGCGGCGCCTGCGCGGCCCGCGCGCGGTTCCACGCGCCGCGCTCAGGCCTCGATCTGCCGGCTCGGGTCGCTGAGCTCCAGCTCGCGCAGGACCACGCCGGCCTGGGTCCGGTTGCGCACGCCCAGCCGCTCGAAGATCGCCGACAGGTGCGCCTTGACCGTGCGTTCCTGCACGTCCAGCCGGTCGGCGATCTGCTTGTTGAGCAGGCCCTGGGCGACCAGGCTGAGCACGCGGAACTGCTGTGGCGACAGGCTGGCCAGGCGGGCGGCCAGCTCGGTGTCCTGGTGCGAGGACTGCGCGCGCGACACCGCGGCGCGCAGCGAAGCCGGCAGCCACTGCTCGCAGGCCAGCACGCTGCGGATCGCCTCGCGCAGTTCGTCCAGTCCCGAGCTCTTGGGCAGGTAGCCGGCGGCGCCATGGTCGAGCGCGCGGCGGACCACGCGCGGGTCGTCGTTGGCCGAGACCACCACCACCGCCACCGCCGGGTACTGCGCGCGGATCGCGGCCAGGCCGGCCAGGCCATGGTTGCCGGGCATGTGCAGGTCGAGCAGGACCAGGTCGATGTCGGCGCGCGATTCGAGCGCGGCCAGCACGCCGTCCAGCGATTCGGCCTCCAGTACCTGCAGCTGGGCCACGGCGTCGGCGGCCGCGCCGCGCAGGGCCGCGCGGAACAGCGGATGGTCGTCGGCGATCAGCAGGGTCGGCATCGTCGGGGCAGGGCGGCTACTGCACCGTCCAGCCGCCGTCCAGCACCAGGGTCTGGCCGGTCATGTTGCGCGCGGCCGGCGAGATGAGGAACGCGGTGGTGCCGGCCAGTTCGTCCATCCCGATGAACACGCCCTTGGGCATCGGCTTGAGCATGACCTGGCTGACCACGTCGGCTTCGGAGATGCCGCGGGTGCGGGCCTGGTCGGCGATCTGGCGGTCCACCAGCGGCGTCTTCACGTAGCTGGGGCAGACCGTGTTGATGGTGATGTCGGTGTCGGCCGTCTCCAGCGCGATCACCTTGGAGAAGCCGACCAGGCCGTGCTTGGCCGCCACGTAGGCGCTCTTGTACGGGCTGGCGACCAGGGCGTGGATGCTGCCGATGTTGACGATCCGGCCGAAGCCGCGCTCGCGCATCCCCGGCAGCACCGCGCGGGTCAGGCGGGCCACGCCGACCAGCATCACCTGGACCAGGAAATCCCACTTCGCCACCGGGAATTCCTCCAGCGGCGAGACGTGCTGGAGGCCGGCGTTGTTGACCAGCACGTCCACCGGGCGGGAGATCGAAGCCAGGGCCGCGGCGACGCTGTCGTCGGAGGTCACGTCCAGGGCTACGGCTTCGGCCGAGCCGCCCTGGCCGCGGATGCCCGCCGCCACCGCCTCGGCGCCGTCCAGGCCCAGGTCGCTGACGATGACGTGGTGGCCGGCGGCGGCCAGGGCGTGGGCGATGCCGGCGCCGATGCCGCTGGCCGCGCCGGTGATGAGGATGCTGCGCATGGGGACGTCCGGATGGGCGGGGGTGTGGCGTTCGCCGCGGCCAGCTTAGCAAGCGCGGCCCGCACCGGCTTGGTACCAAAGTACGATGACGCGCGCGGCCGGCGCCGGTAGCGTGCCAGCATCCCTCATGCCGGCCCCCGCCATGCGCCATCCCGTCGCACCACGCCTGATGCTCCCGCTGCTGGTCCTCGGCTCCGGCCTCCTGGCCGCCTGCGGCAGCGCCTCCAAACGCGACGCCCGCGACGCCGGAACCGCCATGATCGAACCGCAGCGCGTCACCGAACACCGTGGCAGCGACGACCTGCTCACCGCCGGCCTCGGCCTGGATGGCCTGCGCGCGATGGCACCACCGGCCTTCGCCGATGCGGCCAACCCGACCGCGGCCGAGCTGCGCCGGCGTGCGATCTGGAGCAACTGGCGCGGCATCGCCGACCTGTCGCCGGGTGGCGGCTACGGGACGGTCTACGGCAGCGTCGCCGCGGTGCCGGGGCGCGAGTACTCCGCCCTGGCGACGGTGCCCGGCGCCAAACAGCCGCATCGCGTGCTGGTGCAGGTGCCCGATGCCTTCGACCAGCAGCGGCGCTGCGTGGTGGTCGCGCCCGCCTCGGGATCGCGCGGGGTGTACGGTGCGATCACGGTGGCCGGCCCGTGGGCGCTGCCGAAGGGGTGCGCGGTCGCCTATACCGACAAGGGCGCGGGCAGCGACTACGTGGATCTCGATGCCGGCGTCGGCGTGCGCCTGGACGGCACCCCGGGCCGGATCGGCGAAGCCACCGACCTGGCGTTCGCACCCGGGATCCCCGCCGGCGCCAGCGGCGTGGCGACCAAGCACGCCCATTCCGGGGACAACCCTGAAGCCGACTGGGGCCGGCACGTGAAGCAGGCGGCGGAATTCGCGCTGTCCGCGCTCGGCCGCGCCTTCCCGCAGTCGGCGCCGTTCACCTTCGACAATACCCGGGTGCTCGCGGTCGGCATCTCCAACGGCGGCGGCGCGGTGCTGCGCGCGGCCGAACTGGACGGCGACTGGCTCGATGCGGTCGTCGCCGGCGAGCCGAACGTGTTCGTCGACGGCCATGGCGGCCGCCCGCTGTACGACTTCGGCACCGAGGCCGCGCTGCTGATGCCGTGCGCGCTCCTGCACCTTGCCGCCGACCGCCTCCCGCAACCGCCGTTGCGTGCCCAGGTCGAGCCGATGTGGGCGGCGCGCTGCGCCACGCTGCAGGCGGCGGGCATCACCGCGGGCGCGGACACCGCCGCGCAGGCGCGCTCGGCCTACGAACGGATGCGCGCCACCGGCTGGACCGACGAGGCACTGCAGGCCGGCGCGCTGAGCGTGGGCTTCGACCTGTGGCGCTCGGTGGCGGTGACCTACGCCTCGGCCTACGGCCGTTACGGCATCGGCGCGCATCCCTGCGGCTTCGCGTTTTCGGCGCAGAACCCGGATTTCAGCCCGCGCGCGGCGACCGGCGCCGAGCGCGGCACGTGGTGGCCGGACGCGGCCGGCATCCCGCCGGGCAATGGCGTCGGCATCGTCGATCCGCGGCTGGCGCCGCCGGACCTCACGCTCGCGGGCCTGCGCTGCCTGCGCGACCTGTACGCGGAGAAGGGCGAGGCCGCCGACCGCGTGCGCGCCGGCATCGCGGCGACCCAGGCGGGGATGCCCCGTGCCGGCCTGCCGGTGCTGGTGCTGCACGGCACCGACGACGGCCTGGTGCCCCCGGTGTTCACCAGCGCTCCCTACGTGGCCGCGGCGCGCGAAGCCGGACTCGGGCAGGTGCGTTACTGGCAGGTACGCAATGGCGAGCACTTCGACGCCTTCCTCGCCCTGCCGGCCTATGGCGCGCGCTATGCGCCGATGCTGCCGTACGTGTATGCCGCGCTGGATCGGGTGACGGCCCACCTCGACGGGCAGGGGACGCTGCCCGCCGATGCGCTGATCGAGGCACGGGGCCGCGGCGCCGGCGCGGTCGAGCCCGCGCAGCTGCCGATGCCGGACTGAGGGAGCCGGGGCGGCCACCGGAACGGGCCCGCGGCCGCATCGCCCGACGCGCGGGGAGGTCGATGCGTGGCCTGCGACGTCGCACGGCCGGGATCGGGACGCCGCCCACACCGGTTGCGACTCCCCGGTGGTCGACGTGGGGGAACGCACCCGGGGCGCCGTGTGCTGCACGCCCTCCGTGGCGCGCACCCGAGGGCCTGGAGCGGGTGGCCGGCGACCGCGCCCACTCCGCCTCCACGCCGGCGCTGGGTATCCTGTCGGCGACCCCCGACGCGGACGCCCGCATGACCCGCCACTTCTCGATGCTGCGCGACTTCCAGCTGGCCGACTGGTTCACCCTGGCCAACGCGTTCTGCGGCACCGGCGCGGTGTTCGCGGCGATGCGCTTCCTGCACGAAGGCCGCACCTCCGACCTGCTGCTGGGCATGGCCCTGATCCCGCTGGCCTTCATTTTCGATGCGCTCGACGGCCGCATCGCCCGCTGGCGCAAGTCGTCCTCGACCCTGGGCCGCGAACTGGATTCGCTGGCCGACGTGATCTCCTTCGGCGTGGCCCCCGCCGCGCTGGCCTACGCCTGCGGCATGCAGGGCGGCTGGGACTGGCTGGTGCTCTCGTACTTCGTCGGTTGCGGGGTCAGCCGCCTGGCGCGCTACAACGTCACCGCCGAGGCGCTGTCCGAGGGCGAGGACAAGGTGAAGTACTTCGAAGGCACGCCGATCCCGACCAGCCTGGCGCTGGTGGTGGTCCTGGCCGTGGCCGCCTCGCTGGGCCGGATCGGCGAGGACCTGTGGTGGGGCTACTGGCAGCTGGGCCCGTGGCGGCTGCATCCGCTGGTGCTGCTGTTCGCCCTGTCCGGGTCGCTGATGATCAGCAAGACCCTGCGCATCCCCAAGCCCTGAGGTGGTCGCCCCGCGGTGCGGGGGTGTCATGGGCCGCTGCTAGAATCGGGGTGCACCGGAGGATCCATGGCCAACGCACCGTTCGGACATCTTGGCGGCGACTTCGAGTCGCTGGCGCGGCAGTACTGGAACACCTGGAACGAACTGCTCGGCCGCGGCGGGATGCCCGACGCCTGGAGCCTCGCCGGCGCCATGCCGCCCGGCCTCGGCGGGATGGGCCTGGGCAGCTACGACTGGTACCAGCGCATGCAGCGCCTGGCCGCCGATTTCAGTGGTGGCGGCAGCGCGGCCGACGTCGCCTCCGCCTGGCGCGACATGCTCGGCGGGCAGGGGGCCGATCCGTTCGCCGGCATGCTGCGCTCGATGCAGGGCGGCCTGGCGGGTGGCGACTGGCTGGAGCAGATGAGGCCGCTGCTGGACATGCTGCTCAAGCCGGTGCGCCAGCAGAGCGCCGAATGGCTGCAGCGCCCGGCGTTCGGCCCGGCTCGCGAGCACCAGGAGCGGCTGCAGGCGCTGGCCCTGGCCTGGCAGCAGTGGGAGGAAAGCAACGAAGCCTTCAACGCGCAGCTGGCGCAGGCGGGGCAGTCGGCGTTCGCACGCTTCGAGCGGCTGCTGGCCGAGCACGATGCACCTGGCAAGCGGCTGGAATCGGCGCGCGCGCTGTTCGACCTGTGGATCGACGCGGCCGAGGAGGCCTGGGCGGAGATCGCCCTGTCCACCGAGTACCGGCATGCCTATGCCGAAATGACCAACGCGCTGATGCGCCTGCGCCTGCGCCTGCAGCACGAGGTGGAGCAGTTCGGCGCGCTGCTGGGCCTGCCCGGTCGCAGCGAGCTGGATGCGTTGCACCGCAAGGTCGCCGAGCTCGACCGCGCGCTGCACGCCGCGCGCCGCGGCACGGTGGCGCCCCGCGCCACGCCGGCCGCGCGCAAGGGCGCCGGAGCGCGCGCGGCTACGCATGTGCGTGCCGCGGCTGCCGATGCGAAGGACGCTGCGATGCCGAAGGCCGCCGCGGCCGCGCCACGGGCGGCCGGCCGCAAGCAGGCGGTGACCGGGTCGCGCGCAGCGGCATCGCATGCGACGCCCGCGTCCCGGGCGGCTCCGGCGGCGACAGCGGGCAAGGCTGCCACGGCATCGAAGGGCGTCCCGAAAAAGGCGGGACCGAAGCCGCCTGCCGCGAAGCCCGCCGCGGCCCGGCGCACGCCGACGCCTGCGGTGGCCGCGAAGCCGCCGACGGCGAAGGCGGCGAAGGCGGCGAAGACAGTGCCCGCCGCAGCCAGCGCGCCGGCGCCGGCCGCACGACGTGCAGCTGGCCGTGCCACGGCCCAGCAGGGACCGCGGGCCTCCGCGTCCGCCGTGCGCAAGCCGCGCGCGGCCGGCAGCGGCACGTCCACCAGGGCCACGGCGGCGACCGCCCCGTCGCCGGCGACCAAGGTCGTGTCGATGAAGGACTGGGTCAGCCGAAACATCGCCGCCGGCGCGCCCGGAAAGGACGGGCCTGGCGGCAAGCGCAAGGGACGTAGCCGATGAGCACCGAACCGGTCGGACCGCTGCAGTTCAACCCGCTGGACCTGGCACAGGAAGCCTGGGATTTCCAGAAGCACCTCGCCGACGGCACCCGCGTGCTGGGCGAGGTGGAGGACGTCAGCTATGGCGCGACCGCGCGCGAGGAAGTGTGGCGCGACGGCAAGACCGTGCTCTACCGCTTCGTCGGTGCGGACGCCCGGCCGGCGAAGGGGCCGCCGCTGCTGATCGTCTACGCGCTGGTCAACCGGCCGTACATGGTCGACCTGCAGCACGACCGCTCGCTGGTGAAGGGCCTGCTCGCGCTGGGCCTGGACGTGTACGTGATCGACTGGGGTTACCCGGACCGCTCCGACCGCTACCTGACCCTGGACGACTACATCAACCGCTACATCGATGGTGCGGTGGACTACCTGGTCGACGCCAGCGGCGGCCCGGTGAACCTGCTCGGCGTGTGCCAGGGCGGTTCGTTTTCGCTGTGCTATTCGTCGCTGCATCCGGAGAAGGTGCGCAACCTGGTGACCATGGTCACCCCGGTCGATTTCCAGACCCCGGACAACATGCTGTCCAGCTGGGTGCGCGAGCTGGACGTGGACCTCTTCGTCGACGCGCTGGGCAACGTCCCGGCCGACCTGATGAACGCCAGCTACCTGATGCTCAAGCCGTTCCGGCTGAACCTGCAGAAGTACGTCGGCCTGGTCGACACACTCGACAACCCGAAGGCGGTCGAGGACTTCCTGCGCATGGAGAAGTGGATCTTCGACTCGCCCGACCAGGCCGGCGAGGCCTTCCGCGACTTCATCAAGCAGTTCTACCAGGGCAACGCCTTCGTCAACCGCAGCGCGACCATCGGCGGGCAAAAGGTCGACCTCGGCTTCGTCGACATGCCGGTCCTGAACATCTACGCCGAACAGGACCACCTGGTGCCGCCCGACGCGTCGCGCGCGCTGGCCGGCCTGGTCGGCAGCGACGACTACACCGAGCTGGGCTTCAAGGGCGGGCACATCGGCATCTACGTGTCGAGCCGGGCGCAACGCGAGGTCCCCGCGGCCATCCACCGCTGGCTCGCGGCGCGCAAGGGCGCCTGAGGTGCGGCGGCCGCCGCCGCGAACCGCCGGCATCCGTTCGCGTGCCGCGGCCGCGGCGTGCCTGTTGCTGGCCAGCGCCGCGCCGGCGCTGGCGCAGCCATCCGCCGGACAGGCGCTGGCCGAGGCCGAGATCGAAGCACTGATCGCGGGCCTGGGCGACTCGGGCTGCCGCTTCCAGCGCAATGGACGCTGGCACGGCGCGGCGGAAGCGCAGGCGCACCTGCGGCGCAAGTACGAATGGGGGCGCAGGGGCGGCGAGGCGGGGAGCGCGGAAGCCTTCATCGACCGTGCGGCCAGTCGCAGCAGCGTGACCGGGCGCGCCTACCGCGTGTCCTGCACCGGCCAGCCGGAAGCCGATGCCGCCGAATGGTTCCGCGCAAGGCTCGCCGACCTGCGCGCGTCGACGCCGGCGCGCTAGACTGGCTGCGCCAGCCCGACGGAGCCAGCGCATGAACGTGAGCAATGCCAGTCCCGGCCTGTCCCGTTCCCTCAACGACCGGATGATCGCCGGCGTGATCGGCGGCATCGCGCATCGCTACGGGTGGAGCTCGACCTGGTTGCGGATCATTTACGTGGTGCTTTCGCTGGTGTCGGCCGCCTTTCCCGGCATCCTGGTCTATCTCGTGCTGTGGCTGCTGATCCCGAACGAAGCCGATTGAGCCGGACCGCAATGGCCCGCGCCGTGCCCGCGGCGCTGCGTGCGGTGGCCATGGTGCTCGGCGTGGCCTGGGCGATGCCGTGGAGCGTGGTCGGCGTGATTGCAGGGCTGGCGGGCGTGGCCCGCGGCGCCTCGCCCGTGCTCAGCCGGCGCGACCGCGCGCTCGTGTTCCGGGCCTGGCCGTGGGGGCCGGGCGGGGCGATGACGCTCGGCAATGTCATTCTCGCTACCGGGCCGGACCTGGATGCGGCGTGTACGACGTACGAGCACCGGGCCGGACGCTGCGTGCATCCGGCGGTGCGACTGGGCGACCACGAACGCGCGCACGTGTACCAGTACATGGTCCTGGGCCCGCTGTTCGTCCCCGTGTACCTGCTGTGCGGCGGCATTTCGGTGCGCAATCCGTTCGAACGCGCCGCCGACCACTACGCCATGCACGGCACCGGCTGGTGGCCGTCGACGGGCCGTTCGCGACGCTGAATCTGCGATGACACTGCGGCAACCGCAACGTGCGCGTCAGCGCACCGCAACAGTCCGCCTCTAACTTCTGGTGCACGGAATCGTAACGGCGGCGCGTGCACACTGCCGCGCATCGACCGAACGCAACACAGAAGAAGAGGAAACGGCCGAATGAGCATCGTCCTTTACGTGGGTGGCAGCAAGGATGGCACCCGCGGTTTCGTCCCGCATGGCTTCACCAAGTCGATGCGGGAGACCGTCGAATACGGACGCGAGATCTACGTCGAGCACATGGTCCGGCTTGCCCGTTACGGCACCGTCCGGATCATGGCGCTGGAAAGCCTGTGCGAGGAACTGATCGCCAGCCTCGTCTCGCGCCACTACGAGGCCGCGGCAGCGGCCTGATCCGCGACGCACGGCGGTGCGGGGTGCGCGTGCGCGTGCGCCGGACCGGTGTGTGTCGCACGGCGCAGCAGGCACGGGGCCGGCTAGGCGCTGCCCAGCCGGACGACATCGACGATCCGGTCCAGCCACAGGTAACGAGGCGCGGCGTCGCCGTTGTCCAACGGCTCCAGCCGCAGCAGGGCGTTGTAGCCCTCGGCCCCGTCCGCGGGGCGGAAGACCTGGAGCGCCGGTCGCGCCGCCACCACGCCGGACAGCTCCTCCCCGTCGTCCAGGGTGAGCCGCACCTGTTCCTCGTCGTCCAGCGCGTGGATCAGCGCATTGAGCCGGGCGATGCCGTCATCGCCGGCGAGCAGGCGTCCGGGCAGTTCGTTCATGCGCGACTCCTCGTGCCGGAAAACACGAGCATGCCCCGCGTGGCGCGAGCGGGGCGTGAGAAGGCAGGGCGCAGACTCGCGGGAGGCGATCCGGGATGTGGTGCCGAAGGTGGGACTCGAACCCACACGGTTTTAAGGCCGGCGGATTTTGAGTCCGCTGCGTCTACCATTCCGCCACTTCGGCGCGGGCCGGCAGTATAGCGGCCACGGCGGGCGCGCTGCTATCGGGCGGCGTCGGTGCCGAGCAGGCGTTCCTCGCGCACCAGCCAGCCGTCGTCGCAGGTCTCGTTGGCGGCTTCCGGGACGAACACGTGGCAGCGCAGCAGCTGGCGCTGGTAGACGTGCAGCGACACCGCGATGTCCTCGCCGCTCGGGTTGCGGATGGCGTGGTACTCGTGCGGGGGAATCAGGCTGCCCGCGGTACCCGGCCCGGCCTCGATGTCGCCCATCCGCGCGAAGCGCCAGCGCGCCCCGTCGCCGTCGCGCTCGCGGGGCTCGTACTGGGTGATGGCCAGGCGCCCGTGCCAGACGCCTTCCACGCACCAGGCGCCGTCGTGGTCGTGGATGCGGGTGCCCTGTCCGGGGCCCCAGGTCATCGCGATCACGCTGTAGCCCAGGTCCGGGCTGACGTGCAGCTCCCGCCGGGCGTAGTGGTCGGCGATCGGTTCGAGCACCGCGCGCGGCAGGCCGACCTCGCGGTCGGCGAACAGCGCCACCAGCGTTTCGCGCAACGCGGCGGTGACCGCGGTCTCGTCCTCGAGCCGGACCGCCGCGTCCAGCGCGGCGACCAGTTTTTCCTTGCCGGTGAAATGCACGGTCGATCCTCAGGCTGCCGGGCAGGGTAGCGCCCCGCCCGTTAGCTAAATGTTTCCCGTGCAACTGGTCAGAGGGAGTCGAGGAACCCGCGCACCGCCGGGCCGAAGCGGTCGACGTCGACCAGGAAGGCGTCGTGCCCCTGTGGCGAGTCCATGCCGATGAACCCGGCCTCGGCCCCGCCGCGGGCCAGGCCATCGGCCACTTCCTGCTGCTGCTGGACCGGGAACAGGATGTCGGTGTTGGCGCCGATCGCCAGGGCGCGCTCGACCCCGTTGGCGGCCAGCGCCGCCAGCCCCGCCATCGCGTCGCCCCCGGCCGCTTCGCCGAGGTCGAACCAGTCCATGGAGCGGCTCAGGTACAGGTAGCAGTTCGGGTCGTAGCGCCGCACGAACCGCCGCGCATGGCCTTCCAGGTAGCTCTCCACCTGGAACTCGAGGCCGAACGGGTCCTCGCCCAGGTCGGCCGACTCGTCCAGGCGCACGCGGCCGAAGCGGCCGTCCCATTCCAGCGCCGAACGGTAGGTGATCACGCCCAGCTTGCGCGCGATCCGCATGCCCGATTCCGGGTAGCTGTCGTCGTCGTAGTCGCCGCCGTTCCAGTTCGGGTCCAGCCGGATCGCCTCCCGCTGCAGCGATCGCACCGCGATGGAGAAGGGCAGGGCTCGCGCGCTGCCGGAGATGTTGATGTGCGAGCGGGCGATGCCGGGGTGGCGCGCCAGCAGCGACAGCGCGGTCATGCCGCCCATCGAATTGCCGATCACGCACGCCAGCCGCCCGATCCCCAGGCCGCGCACGACCGCCGCCGCGGCATCGGCGACGTCCTCGATCGACAGTTCGGGGAAGGTCAGCCGGTAGGGTGCGCCGGTCGCCGGGTCGACCGAGGCCGGGCCGGTGGAACCCTTGCAGCTGCCGAGCGAGTTCACGCAGACCACGAACCAGCGGTCGGTGTCGATCGGCTTGCCGGGGCCGAGCATCGCTTCCCACCAGCCCGGCGCGGGGTCGTCCGCGCTGGAGGCGGCATGCGCGTCGGGCGACAGTCCGGTGACGAGCAGCACCGCGTTGCCGCGCTGCGGGTCGAGTGTTCCCCAGGTCTCGTAGGCGACGCGCGCGCCGTGCAGGGCGCCGCCGCGCTTCATCGGGAACGGCGAGGGCAGCGCGTGGAAGCGGCTGCCCGGCGGGATGAACTCGTGGGTCGGGGCGGGGGACATAGGGGCCGGAGTGTACCGGCATCGGCCCGCGTCGTTGGCGGGCGTCCCGCGGGAAACTGATTCCCGCGCGCGTGGCGGAGCCCCCCGGGGACCGGGATGCGGCACGCGCGTCGCTAGGGGGAGCGTCCGATCACCAGTTCCACGGGCTGCGTGGCCGGCAGCGCGACCCGCACCGGTGTCGATTCCAGGTCGTCCTCGCCACGGTTGGCGTTGCCGCTCGCCGACAGGCGCGCGAACACTTCGACTTCCTGCAGCGCCGACAGCTTCTGGGTCGGCATCGGGCTGTCGCCGTCGTCGAGCACGACCTCCAGCGGCAGGTCCTGCAGCGCGTGGCGTTCGACCGCGACCGGCATCGGCGGGCCACCCGGCATGCGTGCGATCACGAACACGGTCGTGTCGCCGCGCAGGCGCACGCGCGCGGCGAAGTCCGGATCCAGCGACACCCTGACCGTGAGCGCGTGCGAGGCGTCGGCGGCGGTTGCGCCACCGGCTCCGGGCGTCGCGGCGGCCGGCAGCGGCGGCATCCCGGCGGCGGCGCGGGCTTCGTCGATCTGCACGCGCAGGCTGCGCGCCGTGGCCGCGTCGACCGCGCCCAGCAACGGCTCCCACGTCCTGGCGGCTTCGGCATGGTTCCCGGCCTGGCGCTGGGAAATGCCCAGGAACCAGGTCGCGCGCGGATGCCCGGGCTGCCGCGCGATCGCGTGCTGCAGCCACGCCACCGCTTCGGCGTCGAAACGCCGCTGCGGGTCGGCCAGCGCACGCGATTCGGCGGCATCGACCAGCAGGTCCGGCTCGTCCGGGGCCAGCTGCACGGCGCGTGCGTAGGCCTCGCGCGCGGCGACGGGGTCGCCCAGCGCGGCCTGCGACCGGGCCAGCAGCGCCCAGCCTTCGGGCTGCGCCGGGTTGCGCTCGAGTTCGGCCTTCAGTTCCGCCACCGCCGCGTCCAGGCTCTGCGGCGCGACCGCCGCGGCCTGCTGCAGGCCCGCCGGCGTGCCGACCAGCCGGTACATGGCAAGCGCGCCCACGCCGAGCAGCAGGACCACCGCAGTCCACGGCCACGGCCCGCGCCGCCGCAACGGCCACAGCACCCAGCCCAGCACGCCGAGCGCGATCGCCGTGGCGAGCGCGGCGAACACCGCGGTGGTGGGGATCACCATTCCTGCTCTCCCTGGTCATCGCCGTCGCGCCGGCCGGGGCCGGTGGCGTCCTGCGCCGGAGCCATCGCGCGGCGGCGCACGACGTGCCAGACCAGCCCGGCGCCACCGAGCAGGACCAGGCCGGGGCCGAACCACAGCAGCCAGGTGCGTGCGCCGACTTCCGGGCGGTACAGCACGAACTCGCCGTAGCGGTCGACCAGGAACCGCTTGACCTCCGCGTCGGTCCTGCCCTGGCGCATCAGCGCCAGCACTTCGCGGCGCATGTCCTGGGCGATCTGCGCGTTGGAATCGGCCAGCGACTGGTTCTGGCACATCACGCATCGCAGTTCGGCGGTCAGCGCGTGGAAGCGGACTTCCTCGGCCTCGTTCCGGAACCGCAGCGGCGAAGCGTCGCCCGCCGGCTGCGCCTGCGCGGCGGCCGCGCAGGCCACCGCCAGCAACAGGCCAGCCGCCAGGGTGCGAACGGGGCCGGTCACTGCGCCCGCTCCACCTGCTCCAAGGCGGGCAGCAGCTGGCTGGCGACCACCTCTTCGGTCAGCGGGCCGGTGTGCTTCCAGCGGACGATGCCGCTGCCGTCGACCAGGAAGGTCTCCGGTGCGCCGGCCACGCCCCAGTCGAGCGCATAGCGGCCCTCCTGGTCGGCGAGCACGACGAAGAACGGGTTGCCGAACTGTTCGAGCCAGCGCAGCGCGTCGGCCGGTTCGTCCTTCCAGTTGTAGCCGACCACGCGCACGCGCCGGGTCTCGGCGAACCTGGTCAGCACCGGGTGCTCGTCGCGGCAGGCCGCGCACCAGCTGCCCCAGACGTTGAGCAGGTAGGGCGCGCCGCGCAGCTGGGCCGCGTCGACGGTGATCGTCGGGTCGTGCAGCACGGGCAGGCTGAACGCCGGCGCCGGCCGGTCGATCAGCGCCGACGGCAGCACGTCGCGGTCGGCGTCGCCCGAGCGCATCACGCCGTACAGCATCAGGCCGAGCAGGCCGATGAAGAACAGCGCGCCGATGACCACGGCGACCACGGGCAGGCCCTGCGGGCGGGCGGGATCGTTGGGCGGGGTGTTCATGCGCACGCTCTCATGTGGAGGGGGCCTCCGGCAGCCGGCGGAAGCGCCGGTCCGCCGCGGTGACCAGGCCGCCGATCGCCATCAGCAGGGCGCCCGCCCAGATCCAGCGGACGAACGGCTTGATGTGCACGCGTACCGCCCAGGCGCCGTCGCCGAGCGACTCGCCGATGGCGACGTAGACGTCGGCGGTCACGCCGGGGCGGATGCCGGCCTCGGTCATCACCTGGCCACCGCTGGCGTAGGCGCGCTTCTCCGGATGCAGCAGCGCCAGTTCACGGCCATCCCGCAACACCTGCAGGTGGCCGCGGTCGGACAGGTAGTTGGGGCCCTGGGTCTGGTCCACGCCCTGGAACACGACCGTATGGCGGCCGACCTGCAGCGACTGGCCCGGCTTGAGCGCGACTTCGCGCTGCACGTTCTGGGCTTCGACCAGCAGCGCGCCGGCCAGGAACACGCCGATGCCCAGGTGGGCCAGGGCCATGCCCCACATCTCGGCGGTCATGCGGCCACCATTGCGCAGCCGGCTCCAGACGAAGCGCAGCGTGCCCAGCCCGACCCATGCCGCGCCGGCCACGCCCAGCGCGGTCTTCCACGCGCCCTGCGGCGCGGTGAAGTACGCCGCCACGCCCATGCCGAGGGCGACGCCGAGCCACGGCAGCAGCATCGCCAGCACGCGCGAGGGCTGGTCGCGCTGCCAGCGGGTCAGCGGGCCGAACGGCACCAGCGCCACCAGCGGCGCCATCAGCACGAAGAACAGCAGGCCGAAGTAGGGCGGGCCGACCGAGATCTTGCCCAGGTCCAGCGCGTCGGCGATCAGCGGGTACAGCGTGCCGAGCAGGATCATCGCGCAGGCGCTGGCCAGCAGCAGGTTGTTGAGCAGCAGCAGGGTTTCGCGCGAGGCCGGCTGGAAACCGGCGCCGGGCTGCAGCCGGCCGGCGCGCAGCGCGTACAGCAGCAGCGAGCCGCCGATGACCAGGCTGAGGAACACGAGGATGAACAGGCCGCGCGAGGGGTCGGCGGCGAACGCGTGCACGCTGGTCAGCACGCCGGAGCGGACCAGGAAGGTGCCCATCAGCGACAGCGAGAACGCGGCGATCGCCAGCAGCAGCGTCCAGCCGGCGAAGCTGCCGCGCTTCTCGGTGACCGCCTGCGAATGGATCAGCGCCGCGCCGACCAGCCAGGGCATGAACGCCGCGTTTTCCACCGGATCCCAGAACCACCAGCCGCCCCAGCCCAGCTCGTAGTAGGCCCACCAGCTGCCCAGGCCGATGCCGACCGTCAGGAACGCCCAGGCCACGTTGGTCCACGGCCGCGTCCAGCGCAGCCAGCGCGCGTCGACCCGGCCGTCCAGCAGGGCGGCGATGGCGAAGGCGAACGGCACCGAGAAGCCGGCCCAGCCGATGTACTGCATCGGCGGATGGATGATCATCCCCGGGTCCTGCAGCAGCGGGTTGAGGTCCTGGCCTTCCACCGGCGCCGGCAGCAGCCGGGTGAAGGGATTGGAGGTGAAGATCAGGAAGGCGAGGAAGCCGAACGAGACGATGCCCAGCACGCCGAGCACGCGCGCCACCACCACCGCCGGCAGCCGGCGCGAGAACACCGCCACCGCCGCGTTCCAGCACACCAGGATCAACGTCCACAGCAGCAGCGAACCTTCGTGCGAGCCCCACACCGCGGTGTAGCGGTAGACCATCGGCAGCAGCGTGTTGGAGTTCACCGCCACGTACTTCACCGAGAAGTCCTGGGCGACGAAGGCCCAGGTCAGGATCGCGAACGCGCCGCCCACCAGCAGCAGCTGGGCGCAGCTGGCCGGTCGGGCGATGTCCATCCACGCGGTGTTGCCGCGCTGGGCGCCGGCCAGCGGCAGCACCGCCTGCAGCAGCGCGACCAGCAACGCCAGGACGAGCAGGACCTGGCCCAGCTCAGGCAGCATGGCGGCCTCCGGTCGCAGGTCGGGTGGCGGCGCGGCCGGGGCGGGCGCGCACCGTGGCGGGCGGGGTGACGTCCCGGCGCGTGCGCGCCGCCGTCGACCGCGTCAAGGCGCAGCCCCCGGGGCCGGGGCCTGCACGTCGTGCTTCTGGTGGGCCTTGCCCATCTTGTCGGCCACTTCCTTGGGCATGTAGTTCTCGTCGTGCTTGGCCAGCACGTTCTCGGCGACGAACACGCCGTCCTGCATGCGCCCGGTGGCGACCACCGCCTGGCCTTCGCGGAACAGGTCCGGGAGGATGCCGGTGTAGGCCACCGCCAGTTGCGCGTCGCCGTCGGTGACCCGGAAGCGGGCATCCAGCGAGCCGGTGGTGCGCTGGAACGAGCCCTTCTCGACCATGCCGCCGAGGCGGAAGCGGGCCTGGCCCGAGGCGACCTCGGCGCCGGCGTCGCCGCGCAGCACCTCGGCCGGGGTGTAGAGGTAGGCGACGTTGCGCTGCAGGGCCATGGCCACCAGCGCGGTGGCCACGCCCGAGGCGAGCACGAGCAGGGCCACGAACAGCAGGCGGCGGCGGCGGACGGGGTTCATCGGGTCAACTCCGCGGCCGGGTCCACGGGACCGGCCGGCTTGCGCTCGCGCCGCGCACGCAGGCGCGCGGCACGCAGTTCGCGCCGCACCTGCAGGCGCGGGGCGAGGAAATCCCAGAGGAAGACCAGCACGAACACCGCGTAGGCGCCGATCACGTAGGGCAGGTAGCTCATGCGGATTCCCCGGCGAGCCGGCGCACCCAGTCCCTGCCCGACTCGCGGGCCAGGTTGTCGGCGCGGGCGCGGGCCAGCAGCGAGCCGGCGAACCAGAACTTGGTGCCGGCGACCATCCACCACAGCGGCGCCATCATGCTCGGGTCCAGGCTCGACTCGCCGAACACGCGGATGGTCTGGCCCTGGTGCAGCGAATCCCACCACTCCACCGAGTAGCGGATCACCGGCAGCAGGGCGACACCGACGATCGCCAGCAGCCCGGCCATGCGCGCCGAGGCGCGGCGGTCGTCGCCGGCGTGGTACAGGCCGATCACGCCCAGGTACAGGAACAGCAGGATCAGCTCGGTGGTCAGGCGCGGGTCCCAGTCCCACCAGGTGCCCCACATCGGCTTGCCCCAGATCGAGCCGGTGGCCAGGGTGATCACGGTGAAGGCCGCGCCGACCGGGGCGCAGGCCATGGCCAGGATCTCGCACAGCTTGATCCGCCAGACCAGGGCGATGGCGGCGTAGAACGCCATCAGCCCGAACACGAACATGCTCATCCAGGCGGCCGGCACGTGGATGTAGAGGATCCGCGCGCTGTCGCCCTGCTGGTAGTCGGCCGGGACCACGAACAGCGCCTGCCACAGGCCCACGCCCATCAGCAGCACCGCCGCCAGCCAGCACCACGGCGCCCAGCGCGCGGCGAAGCGGTCGAAGTACGGCGGCGAGCCGAGTTGGTGGAACCAGCGGATCACCGGGTTCATGGAAAAAATCGCATCGCTCGCTGGGTGGCGCCGGCCCGGGGCGGGGCAAGCGGGCCGGACTGGCTCGGATTTCCGCATTTTTCCAGACTCGGCCCGCCGGGGCCAGCGAGCGGCCTGGTCAAAATGTCCAACCCGTTCAGCGCCGTCGCCGGTCCGGCGGCGGCATGCGGGACAGGGCCATGGTCGCGCGGCGCGGCGGGCATCGCCTTGATCGGGCGCAAGCCGGTCAGCCCTGCGCGATCCGGATCGCCGCGGCGGCGGCCAGCGGCGCCAGCACGGCCGAAGCCACCAGCATCGCCGCCAGCAGCAGCAGCGCCCCGCTGGCGTCCAGGCCCTGCGCGCTGGCGGCCACGCTGCCGGCGCCGAACACCAGGACAGGCACGTACAGCGGCAACGCGAGCAGCGCGACCAGGATCCCGGAACGCTTCAGGCCGACCGTCAGCGCCGCCACCACCGCGCCGAGCAGGCTCAGCACCGGGGTGCCCAGCAGCAGGGTCAGCATCAGCATCGGCAGGTGCGCCCGCGGCAGGTACAGGAACTCGCCCAGCACCGGCACCACCAGCAGCAAGGGCACCGCCGTGGTCAGCCAGTGGCCGAAGGTGCGCACGGCGACCAGCCAGGCCAGCGGCACCGGGGCAAGGATCCACTGTTCGAGCGAGCCGTCCTCGGCGTCGCCGCGGAACAGGCTGTCCAGCGACAGCAGGCCGGCCAGCAGCACCGCCACCCAGATCGCGTAGGGCGCGACGAAATCGCGCAGCACCTGCTTCCCGCCGCCCAGCGCCAGGGCGAACATCACCACCACCAGCAGGGCGAACAGCGCCGGCTGCAGCGCGTCGCCGCGGCGGCGCCAGACCAGGCGCAGGTCGCGCAGCAGCAGCGCCCGGCCGGCCTGCAGCAGGCCGGGCCCGGCGCCGGCATGGACCGCGCTCATGCCGCGCCCCCCAGCGCAAGCATGCGCGTGCGCACCGGCGGGGCGGCGTAGGCGCCATGGGTGGTGACCAGCGCCGCCCCGCCCTCGCGCAGGTGCGCCGAGATCATCCGGTTGACCAGGTTGATCCCTTCCAGGTCGAGGTTGGCGTAGGGCTCGTCGAGCAGCCACAGCGGCGCCGGCGCCAGCCACATCCGCGCCAGGGTCACCCGCTTCTTCTGCCCGGCCGACAGTTGCCGCGCCGGTGCGTCCTCGTAGCCGGCCATGCCGGCGACCGCCAGCGCCGCCTCCGGCGACTGCCCGGGCCGGCGGCCATGCAGGCCGCACAGGAACTCGAGGTTCTCCAGTACCGACAGCTCGCCCTTCAGCGCCGGCAGGTGGCCGAGATAGGCGATGGCCCGGGCGCGCAGGTCAGGCGCCGCGGGCCGGCCCTCGATCTCGACGAGGCCGGTATCGGCGCGCAGCAGGCCGGCCAATACCCGCAACAGGGTGGTCTTGCCGCTGCCGTTGCCGCCCTGCACCAGCAGCGCCTCGCCTGCATCGACGGCAAAGTCGAGCGGGCCGAACACCGGCTCCTCGTTGCGGGCGAACGCCAGGCCACGGGCGGCCAGCAGCGGGGAAGGAACGGCATCGGTCATCGGCGTGCATTGTAGCGGGGTGCCCGGACTCCCGGTCCGCGGGCGCGTGCACGATGTTTCCGGGCCGCCCACGCCGGCTTCCCGCGGGCACGAAGGACGCCTGCGCGCGGCGCCGCAGCGGCACCACGCCGCCCGCGCGCTGGCCGCGGGTCAGGCCGGCCCGGGCTCCCGGTGGCGCGAGACCAGCGCCACCACGGCAAGCACCAGCCCATGGCCGGCCATTGCCACGGTCCACCAGAGCGTCGGCCAGCGCATGACCGAGGCGTCGCCCGTGCCCAGGCCGATGGCGCCGAACAGCAGCATCCCGAACAGGTAGCCGGCCAGGTGGATGAGCACGGACAGGCGCAGCCTGGCGAGGTCCCTGGAGCTGTTCCCGCGCCCGGTCGCCACGGCGCGCGCCTCGGCGTCGACGGTCAACGCCGCGAGATCGACGCCGAACACGGCCGCCAGGGCCATGAGCGACTCGCGCGCCGCCGTCCCGCCGCGCTCGATCCGCTGGACCGTCCTCAGGCTGATGCCGGCAGCCTCGGCCAGGTGTTCCTGCGACCAGCCGCGCGCTTCGCGAAAGCGCCTGACCTGCGGTCCGTCCACGTGGATCTGCATCGTCGTTCCCGTTCTTCGCCGCCGGCATCCCCGGCCGGCCAAGAGTGCCCCGGTTCGCAATGCCGGTACCACGTCATCGGGCCGCCATCGGGCCGCCAGCGGCCCGCCACCTTCCGCGTGCCGGGTCGCGCCGGCTGCCTGCGCGCTCAGCGCGCCGGCGTTTCCAGCACCCAGTCCACCCAGCGGGCATCCGCATCGGCCGCCGCTCCGGAAGGTGGCGTGCGGTACATCCGCAGCCGAACCGGGTCGCCGGGCCGCCAGTGCAGCAAGCCGGCCTGGCCGTAGCGACGGGCCAGGCGGTCGGCGGTGGCCGTGTCCAGGCCGGCCACCAGCCAGCCTGGCTCCTCCCAGTGGCCGTCGACGTCGCCCGAGGTGGTGCGCAGCACGGGGCGGTGCAGGGCGTCGAGCTCCGCGCGCAGGGCCGCATCCGCGGCGAGGTTCGAGGCCGCCGGCTGCGGCCTGGACTGCGGATTCCACCCGGTGACCAGGGTCAGCGGCGACCCGGACGCGGCCGGAAAGGTCCGCGCCAGCTCGGCCGGTGCAGGCCGTCCTACCACCAGCGCCAACCACTCGCCGTGGCCCAGGTGCACGCGGTAGCGCGCCGCGAGATAGGCGCGCAGCAGCACGCCGGTGGCCGGTGCCGCGCGGGAAAGGCCTTCGTGCGCCATGGCCCATCATCGCCGGCCACCGCCGTTGCGTACACTCGGCGGTCCGACCCCCACGTCACCCACGGAACCGCGATGCCCCTGCAGATCCCGCCGACCAAGCTGCCCCGGGTGGGCACCACCATCTTCACCGTGATGTCGCAGCTGGCCGCCGAGCACGGCGCGGTGAACCTGGGCCAGGGTTTCCCGGACTTCCCGGTACCGCAGCGGCTGGTCGACGAACTGGACGCGGCCATGCGCGCCGGCCACAACCAGTACGCGCCGATGACCGGCGCGCCGGTGTTGCGCCAGGCCATCGCCGGCAAGGCGCTGCGCTGCTACGGCGCGCAGGTCGATCCCGATTCCGAGGTCACCGTCACCAGCGGCGCGACCGAGGCGATCTTCAACGCGATCCACGCGGTGGTCCGCCCCGGCGAGGACGTGGTCGTGCTCGACCCGGCCTACGACTGCTACGAGCCGGCGATCGACCTGGCCGGCGCGCGCGCGGTGCACGTGCCGCTGGACCCGCTGACCTTCGCCGTCGACTGGGAGCGGGTCCGCGCGGCGATCACGCCGAAGACGCGGCTGCTGATGGTCAACAGCCCGCACAATCCGTCCGGGGCGATGTTCTCGGCCGACGACATGCGCGCGCTGGCCGAGCTGCTGCGCGGCACCGGCATCCTGCTGGTCTCCGACGAGGTCTACGAGCACATCGTGTTCGACGGCCGCCAGCACGAGTCGGTGCTGCGCTGGCCGGAACTGCGCGAGCGCGCGTTCGTGGTGTCCAGCTTCGGCAAGACGTACCACTGCACCGGCTGGAAGGTCGGCTACGCGATCGCGCCGCCGGCCCTGACCGCCGAGTTCCGCAAGGTCCACCAGTACAACGTGTTCTGCACCTTCGCCCCGGCCCAGCACGCGTTCGCGGCGATGATCCGCGACGAACCCGAACACGACGAGCAGCTGGGCGCGTTCTACCAGGCCAAGCGCGACCGCTTCCGCGAACAGCTGCTGGGCACGCGGCTGAAGCCGTTGCCGGTGCCGGGCGGCTATTTCCAGCTGGTCGACTATTCGGACGTGAGCGACCTGCCGGACCACGCGTTCGCGAAGTGGCTGACGGTGGAGAAGGGGGTGGCCGCGATCCCGCTGTCGCCGTTCTACGAAACCCCGCCGGCGGGCCAGCGCCTGGCGCGGCTGTGCTTCGCCAAGAACGAGGCCACGCTGGACGCGGCGATCGAACGGCTCAAGGCCCTCTGAGGAGCAGACCTTCGATGGATGACCTGCGCATTTCCCTCGTCCAGGGCGATACCCGCTGGCACGACCCGGCGGCCAACCGCGACTACTACGGCGCGCTGGTCGCGCCACTGGCGGGCGCCACCGACCTGGTGGTGCTGCCGGAGACCTTCACCAGCGGGTTCTCCAACGACGCCATCGACAAGGCCGAAGGCATGGACGGGCCGACCGTGGCCTGGATCCGCGGCCAGGCACGCAGCCTCGGTGCGGCGGTGACCGGCAGCGTGCAGCTGCGCACGGGCGAGGGCGTGTTCAACCGGCTGCTGTGGGCCACGCCGGACGGGGCGCTGGCGCACTACGACAAGCGCCACCTGTTCCGCTACGCCGGCGAGCACAAGCGCTACGCCGCCGGGCGCGAGCGGCTGACGGTGGAGTGGAAGGGCTGGCGGATCAATCCGCAGGTCTGCTACGACCTGCGCTTCCCGGTGTTCTGCCGCAACCGGTTCGACGTGGAGCGGCCGGGCGGCATGGACTTCGACCTGCAGCTGTTCGTCGCCAACTGGCCGGCGCCACGCGCCTACGCCTGGAAGACCCTGCTGCGCGCCCGCGCGATCGAGAACCTGTGTTACGTCGCGGCGGTCAACCGCGTCGGCACCGATGGCAACGACCTGGCCTACGACGGCGACAGCGCGGTGATCGATTTCCTGGGCCAGCCGCAGGTCGAAGCGCACGGTCGCGAGCAGGTGCTGACCACGACGCTGTCGGCGGCCGCGCTGGCCGCGCATCGCGAGCGCTTCCCGGCGATGCTCGACGCCGATGCGTTCGACCTGCGCGGGTAGCGCAGGCCTGCGCGATGACCGGGGCGGGACTGGCCGCGCCCACCGCGGCGATGCCCCATCCGCGTGATGCGGCCGTCGCGGCGCGGGCCTAGGATGGCGTCCACGACGACCGTGGAGCACGCCCGATGGCCCCGCCCGATCACCTGCAACTGGCCTGTCCGCACTGCGCGGCGCTGAACCGCGTTCCGGGGGCGCGCACCGGCGAGGCCCCGGGCTGCGGCCGTTGCCACGGCCGGCTGTTCCCGGGTGAGCCGTTCGCGCTGACCGCGGCGACGTTCGACGCCCATGCCCAGCGCTCGGACCTGCCGGTGCTGGTCGACTTCTGGGCGCCGTGGTGCGGGCCGTGCCGGACCATGGCGCCGGCCTACGCGCAGGCGGCCGCGCTGCTGGAGCCGCGGCTGCGCCTGGCCAAGGTCGATACCGAAGCCGAGCCGGCGCTCGCCACGCGCTTCGGCATCCGCAGCATCCCGACCCTGGCCCTGTTCCTGCACGGCCGCGAACTGGCACGGCAGGCCGGCGCGATGCCCCTACAGTCGATCGTGCAATGGACCCGCCAGCACCTGCCGCCCGACGCGGCCTGACACCGGAGCAACCCCATGGACGAAACCCGCCGGATCGGCGTGACCCTGCACCAGGACGCGGCGGACGCGTCCGGCTATGCCTTCCGCGTCGCCTTCGACGACACCGCGATCGCGGAGCTGTCCACGGACGAATCGCCGCCGCTGGGGCAGGGCGCGGGGCCGGATCCGTCTCGCCTGCTGCTGGCGGCGGTGGCCAACTGCCTGAGCGCCAGCCTGCTGTTCGCGCTGCGCAAGTTCCACAACCATCCCGGCCCGCTGGTCACGCATGCCGTGGCGACGCTGGCGCGCAATGCCGCGGGCCGCTGGCGCGTGGCCCACATCCACGCCGACCTGCGCCTGGCCGAGCCGGCGGACGGCCACACGCAGGTGGAGCGGCTGCTGGCGCAGTTCGAGGACTTCTGCATCGTCACCGAGAGCGTGCGCCAGGGCGTGCCGGTGTCGGTTTCGGTGAGCGATGCGCGGGGCAACCGGCTCCACGGGGGCGACGACACCGCGCGCGAGCCCAGCGGCGGTTGAGCGGCGGTTTAGGTCGCGCACGGGGCGATGACGGTGCCCTGCTATATGCTCCGGGCCACCCGGTGCCGCGCACCCGAACGGAGACCACCATGAAGCGTACCCCGTCCCTCGTGCTTGCCGCTTTCCTGCTTGCCGCGCCGGCCGCGCACGCCGCCGGCAGCGTCGACTGCAAACTGCGTTTCAACCTGTCCGGCTGGTCGGCGTTCTACAAGACGGCCAAGGGCAACGGCACCATCACCTGCGACGACGGCAGCAGCCTGCCGGTGAGCATCAGCGCCAAGGGCGGCGGCCTCACCTTCGGCAAGTCGACGATCGAGAACGGCACCGGCGAGTTCTCCGGGGTGCACGGCATCCGCGAGACGCTCGGCACCTATGCGGCGGCCGAGGCCCACGCCGGGGCGGTCAAGTCGAGCAAGGCCCAGGTGATGACCAAGGGCGAGGTATCGCTGGCGCTGGCCGGGACCGGGCAGGGCTGGGACCTGGGCGTGGCCTTCGGCAACTTCGTCATCGAGGCGCGCTGAGCGAGCCGGCGCACGAAACGACAGCGCCGCCCTCGCGGGCGGCGCTCTTCCTCACGTGCGGTCCGCCGTGCCGATCCGGCACGGGGGCAGTCAGCCCTGGCCGCGGGGACCGCGGTTGCCGCCGCGCGGCGCACCGCCGGGCCTGCCGCCCGGACGCCCGCCGGGGCGTGCGTTGCCGGCAGGGCGCGGACCGTTTCCGCCCGCAGGACGGGGACCGCCGCCTCCCGGTCGCGGGCCGCGCGGGCCGCGGGCCGGGCCAGGATGCGAGCCTGGCGTGGCGTGGTCGGAGGGAAAATGCGGGGCATTGCCGGGATGGCCGTACGGACGCGGCTTGCGCTGGCCGGCACCGGCACCCTGGCCCTGGCCGCCACCGGCATACCCGCCGCCGGCGCCACCGCCACCACCACCGCCGGGACGGCCGCCCGGCTTGCCGTAGCGCGGCTTGCCGCCGGGGCCGGCGTTGCGGTGCCCGCTGGGGCCGGTATCCACGCCGTCGGGCACGTACCAGGTGCGGAACGCGGCCGGGTTGCCATCCGGCAGCGGCTTGGGACCCTTCTGCTTGCGCTGCTTGAACGGCTTCTGCGACTGCTTGGCCGCCATCTCGCCGCTCACGGTCAGGCCCCCGTGCGGCTTCTTGCCGCCGCGGCCGCGACGGTCCTCGCGCACGTGGTCGAAGCGGCGCAGCTCGCGGCCCTCGTCGGCGGTGTTGTGGCCGTTGACGTAGGCCTGGCCGGGACCGCGCTCGCGGCCGACATGCACGGTCGCCTTGGCGGCGCGGCGCTGGCCGATCACCGGCTGCAGGGTGAGGGTGGAGGCGCCGGCGTCTTCCAGCGCCAGCGCCTTGCGCAGCGCCTCGACCTGCTCGACCGGCAGTTCCTGCGACTGGCCGCGCAGCAGTTCGCGCGGCAGGCTGACTTCGCCGTACCGGGTGCGCTTGAGCCGGCTGACCTGGCAGCCCTGCGACTCCCACAGGCGCCGCACCTCGCGGTTCCGGCCCTCCTTGACCACGACCTTGAACCAGTCGTGCGAGTCGGTGCCGCCGATGCGTTCGATCTGGTCGAACTTGGCGGGCCCGTCCTCGAGCGCCACGCCGCGGGCGAGGCGGTCGACGATGTTGTCCGGCACGGTGTCCTCGCCTTCCGGCGCGCGCACGCGGACCACGTATTCGCGCTCGACCTCGTGCGAGGGATGCATCATCGCGTTGGCGATCTCGCCATCGGTGGTGAGCAGCAGCAGGCCGGTGGTGTTGATGTCCAGGCGGCCGATCGCGATCCAGCGCGCGCCCTTCAGCCGCGGCAGCGCCTCGAAGATGGTCGGGCGGCCTTCGGGGTCCTCGCGGGTGGTCACTTCGCCTTCCGGCTTGTTGTAGACCAGCACGCGCGCCGGCTCGGTCAGCGCCGAGGCGACGAAGGCCTTGCCGTCCAGCTCGACCCGGTCGCCGCTGCGGATGCTCTGGCCGACCTGCGCGACTTCGCCGTTGACCTTGACCAGGCCGTCGGCGATGCGCTGCTCCAACGCGCGGCGCGAGCCGAGTCCGGCCTGGGCCAGGACCTTGTGCAGGCGCTCCTCGGCCTTCGCGGCGGGCGTGGCGGCGGCTTCCTCGCCGCGCTTCAGCGACAGCTTGCCAAGGGTCTTGCGGGGTGTATCAGTCATGGGTCCTGCTCCGGCCGTCGTTCTCGTCTTCGGCCTGGGTTTCGGTTTCGGGGGCGTCGTCGGCGTCGTCGGCCGCAGGCGCTGTGGGGGTGTCATCGGTGCCGGAGGACACGTCGGCGTCGCCGGCGCCTGCGGGCGTTCCGCCGCCGCTGTCACCGGTTGCGTCCTGGTGGGCCTGGTCGTGGGTGCGGTCGTCGCCGGCGTCGACGTCGTCCACGTCCGTCGCATCCGCATCGTTCGCGGCGGATCCGCGGCCGGCATCCGCATCCGTGCCCGCATGGCCATCCGGGTCCGCGGCGATGCCTGCCTGGGCCGGCACGGTGTCCGGGTCCAGCGGCAGCTGCGGCTCCAGTTCGCCGATGTCCTTCAGTTCCGACAGCGGCGGCAGTTCGTCCAGGCGCTTGAGGCCGAAGTAGTCGAGGAACCCGCGGGTCGTGCCGTACAGCGCGGGCTTGCCGGGCACGTCGCGGTGGCCGACCACGCGGATCCACTCGCGCTCTTCCAGCGCCTGGATGATGTTGCTGCTGACGGCCACGCCGCGGACCTGTTCGATCTCGCCGCGGGTGATCGGCTGGCGGTAGGCGATCAGCGCCAGGGTTTCCAGGGTGGCGCGGGTGTACTTGGTCTTGCGCTCGGTCCACAGCCGGGCGACCCAGGCGTGGACGTCGGCCTTGACCTGGTAGCGGAAGCCGGAGGCGACCTCGACCAGCTCGACGCCGCGCTCGGCGCAGGCGGCGGCCAGCTGCTCCAGCGCCGCCTCGACGCTGCCGGGCGGGGCCGGCGCGTCCTCGGGGAACAGCGCGTGCAGCTGGGCCAGCGCCAGCGGCTGGTTGGCCGCCAGCAGCGCGGCCTCGACGATACGGTTGATCAGCGCCTGGTCCATGGATCTCGCAGGGTCTGGTGGAAGGGGGGCGGCCGGGGTCAGCCCGCGGCCGGCGCGCCGGTGGCGTCGCCGTCGTCGAACTCGCTGTGGAACGACAGCGGTTCGGCGGTGTTGCCGATGGCCAGCGACTTGACGTAGATCGGGGCCAGCGGCGCGTCCTGGACAATGTCCAGCAACTGTTCCTTGGCCAGTTCGAGCAGCGCCAGGAACGTCACCAGCACGCCCAGCTTGCCTTCTTCGGCGGTGAACAGCGCCTCGAAACGGTGGAAGCGGCCGTCCTCCAGCCGCTGCAGCACGTCGCCCATGCGCTGGCGCACGCTGAGCGCCTCGCGCCGGATGTGGTGGCCGCTGAACAGCTCGGCGCGCTTGAGCACGTCGTGCAGGGCCAGCAGCATTTCGCGCAGGTCCACCGGCGGCGGCAGGCGGACCACCGCGCGGTCCGGCACGAACGCCTGCACCGGGGTGGTGTCGCGGTCCTGGCGGGGCAGGGCGTCGATGTCCTCGGCGGCCTGCTTGAAGCGCTCGTACTCCTGCAGCCGGCGCACCAGTTCGGCGCGCGGGTCGGCCTCGTCGCCGTCCTCGCTCACCGGCCGCGGCAGCAGCATCCGCGACTTCACCTCGGCCAGGATCGCGGCCATCACCAGGTACTCGGCGGCCAGCTCGAAGCGCAGGTCCTGCATCACGTTGATGTAGTCCACGTACTGCCGGGTGATCTCGGCGACGGGGATGTCGAGGATGTCCAGGTTCTGGCGGCGGATCAGGTACAGCAGCAGGTCCAGCGGGCCTTCGAAGGCGTCGAGGATGACCTCCAGCGCGTCCGGCGGGATGTACAGGTCCTGCGGGATCTGCAGCAGCGGCTGCCCGTGCACCACCGCCAGCGGCATTTCCTGCTGCTGCGGGGATTGGGGAGGCTGCATTGTCGGGGTCGCGTCTTGCGCGGGTTCGGAACTCATCTGCTCGAAAGCCATGCCCGGTACGGGGGCGCACTGCGACGCCCGACGTGGGCGTGCCGCACCTGCGGTGGCCGCCGCCTCCGGAAGGCCGGGACGGGTGCCGTTACATGCACATCAATACAGGCCCGGCGCCGCAGGGGTGGCGGCGGCCGACAGCCGGGAGGTCGTCTGCGTATGGCGGGGCGGGGCAGCGATCGGTCGCCGGGAGCGGCAGGCACCCTCGGGCGAGGCGTGATCCTGTGGTGTTCCCTTGCCGGCGGGCCACTGCATCCGGCCAACGTGACGCGAAGGGTAAGCGCTCGCGGGCGGCGCTGTCCAGCAGCAGGCGGGCCGGCGCCTGGCGCGACCCGGCGCATCGGCCGGGGCCAGGTGCCGTCCACCTGTCGTCCGGCGGCCGGTCCGCGCGGCAATGTGCACGTTGTTGCGATGCAGCATCCAGAGTTCCGGGTATCCTGTTGCCCCGCCACGGCATTTTCCCCTCCGGCCGTCTACCCAGGCTGTCTGGAAACGGTTACAGTGCCGGCGCCGGCCGTCCTCGGGCCGGGGGGAGAGGGCATGGGCCGGCTGGCAGTGACGATCCGCGATGTCGCGCGCGAGGCCAACGTCTCGGTCGCCACCGTGTCCCGCGCGCTGAACGGGCACAGCAACGTCGCCGAGCCGGTGCGCCGCAAGGTGCTCGAGGTCGCCAACCGCCTGCGCTACAGCCCGCACGCCGCCGCGCGCAGCCTCAGCAGCCGCAGCACCCAGACCATCGGGGTGGTCCTGCCGGACCTGCACGGCGAATTCTTCTCCGAACTGATCCGCGGGATCGATGCGATCGCGCGCACCGCCGGCCGCCACCTGCTGCTGTCCAGCTACCACGGCGATCCGGAGGAGCAGGCGGCGGCGCTGCGCGCGATGCGCGGACGCGTCGATGGCCTGCTGGTCATGTCCCCCTACGCCGAACGGCCGGGCTTCCTCGCCGAGAACCTGCCGCCGCTGCCGGTGGTGCTGATCAGCACCCGCCAGGACGAACCGGCGTGGCCCGTGTTCGAGATCGACAACCACGCGGGCGCGGCGGCCATGACCCGCCACCTCCTGTCGCTGGGTCACCGGCATATCGCCTTCATCGGCGGGCCCGAGCACAACCATGACGCGCGCGAGCGGCTGCGCGGGTTCCGCGAGGCCGTCGCCGCGCAGGCGGACGCGCGCGGCAGCGAGTTCGCCGGTGATTTCGACGAGGCGTCCGGCCAACGCGCCGGTCGCGCCATCATCGATGCGACAGACCGGCCCGATGCGGTGTTCGCCGCCAACGACATGATGGCGCTGGGCTGCCTCTACGCATTCGCGCAGGCGGGACTGGACGTGCCCGGCGACATCGCGCTCGCGGGCTTCGACGACATCCCGCTCGCGCGATTCGTTCACCCGTCGTTGACCACGATGAGGGTGAGTATCGCGGAACTCGGCGGCAGCGCGCTCAGGCGCCTGCTCGCACAGATCGACGCCAGCGAGCCGGCCGCGATCGAGCACCACGTGCTCGTACCGGAACTGGTCGTGCGCCAGTCAAGCAGTGGCCCGGATCCGGCGGCGCAGACCGCCACGGGCAGGCGGAAGAAGAACCCGAAGAACTGATCACCACGCTGCACCATCCTGGGAGGGAAATCCGATGATCGGCACACGCAATGCGAGACCCGCGCGCAGGCTCCTTGTTGTTGCTCTGGCCAGCTGCATGGCGCTGGGGGCGGCACCGGCCATGGCGCAGAGCACCGGCGCCACCATCCGCGGCCAGGTCATGGCCGACTCGGCCCCCGCCGCCAACGCGCAGGTGGTGGTCGTCAATCCGGCGACCGGCCTGCGGCGGAGCGTCCAGGCGGGTGCGGACGGCAAGTATTCGGTCGCCGGCCTGCCGCCGGGGACCTACCGGATCGAGGTCCAGTCGGGTGGCCAGGCCACGACGCGGGAGCTGACCGTGCAGGTCGGCCAGACCGCGACCTTGAACCTCGGCGTGGGCGGCGTGGCCGAGACCGCCACGGCGGGCGAGGCGACCACGCTGGACGCGGTGCAGGTGGTCGGCGCGGCGGTCGAAACCCGTACCTCGGAGGTGGCGACCTACATCAGCAACAAGCAGATCGAGGCCCTGCCGCAGAACAGCCGCAACTTCCTCGCCTTCGCCGACACGGTCCCGGGCGTGCAGTTCATCACCGACGCCAGCGGCAACAGCCGCCTGCGCTCGGGCGCGCAGAGCGCCAACGCGGTCAACGTGTTCATCGACGGCGTGGGCCAGAAGAACTACGTCACCACCGGCGGTATCAGCGGACAGGACACCAGCCGCGGCAACCCGTTCCCGCAATCGGCGATCGGCGAATACAAGGTCATCACCCAGAACTACAAGGCCGAGTACGACCAGCTGAGCAGCGCGGCCGTGGTCGCGGCCACCCGCTCGGGCAGCAATGAATTCCAGGGCAGCTTCTTCTGGGACTACACGATGACCGACTGGCGCGCCGCCACCGACTTCGAGCGGCGGCCGGGTGCGACCAAGGCGGAGAGCAAGCAGGAGCAGTACGGCGTCTCCTTCGGCGGACCGATCATCACCGACGTGGCCCACTTCTTCGTCGCCTACGAGGCCAAGGAGTTCAGCACCCCCAAGACCTTCCGCATCGGCGGCGGCTACGACGTCGGCGACCTCCCGCCGGAGTTCCAGAGCGACTTCGGAACCGGGACGTACACTTCGCCGTTCAAGGAAGACCTGTACTTCGCCAAGGTCGACTGGCTGGTCGGCGAGAACCATTACTTCGAGCTGACCGCCAAGTACCGCGACGAAAGCGAGACGATCCAGGTCGCGGACGAGCGCCTGCCGCCGGCGGGGACGTACAACACCAACGAGGAGACCCGGGTCGACCTCCGTTACCAGCTGACGGCGGGCGACTGGCTCAACGATGCGCACGTCACCTACGAGGACGCGTTCTGGAGCCCGGAGCCGGCCAACTTCATCCCCGGCTACCACCTCATCACCGGCAATGGCGGTACCTCGCGCGACGGCACCCTGATCGTGCGCAGCGGCGGCGGCGACAACTACCAGGACAAGGGCCAGAAGGGCTGGTCCTTCCAGGACGACCTGACCTTCACCGGGTGGAGCGGCCACACGGTCAAGATGGGCTTCAAGTACAAGCGGGTGGACCTGGAGACACTCGAGCAGAACCGCTACAACCCCCAGTTCTTCTACGACATCAACGAGAGCCTCACCGTCCCGGTGCGCGTGCAGTTCGGCGCGCCGGTGGCCGGGTTCGGCGACGGCACCGCGAGTTCGGAGAACAGCCAGTTCGGGATCTACATCCAGGACGACTGGGAGGTCAACGACCACCTGACTTTGAACCTGGGCGTGCGCTGGGACGTGGAGAGCACCCCGAGCTACGAGGACTACGTGACCCCGGCCGAGGTGGTCACCGCGTTGCAGAACTCCAACACCAACCTGCCCAACTCGGGCGTGGACATCGGCGACTACATCAGCACCGGCGGCAACCGCGATCCCGACCGCAACAACTGGGCGCCGCGCTTCGGCTTCTCGTACGACCTCAACGCCGACCAGCGGCACGTGATTTTCGGCGGCGCCGGCCGCTCGTACGACCGCAACCTGTTCGACTACCTGCAGAACGAGGTGGCGAAGGCCAGCTGGGGCCAGTACGTCTACGACTTCAACACCGCCGCGCATCCCTGCGACCCGGCCACCACCGCGAGCTGCCGGCAGTGGGATCCCCGCTACCTCGACCCCGAATACCTGCGCGGCACCGCGGTGGCGGGTTCCGGCCGCGAGGTGTTCCTGATGAACAACAACCTGGTGGTGCCGTATTCCGACCAGTTCGGCCTGGGGATGCGCAACGCGTTCGAGGCCTGGGGGCACGACTGGCACACCGAGGTGATGTACTCCTACGTCCGCAGCCACGACGGCATCGCGTTCCTGCTCGGCAACCGCCGGCCGGACGGGCTGTTCTTCCCGCCGACCCCGCCGGACGCCACCGATCCGCCGCCGTGGGGCCAGGGCTTCGCGCCGTTCTCGAACCTGATCCTCGGCCAGAACGCGCTGGAGACCAAGACCAATTCGGTCTACCTCAAGCTGGAGAAGCCGTACACGCAGGCGTCGGGCTGGGCGGCGACGTTCGCCTACACCTACACCGACTCCGAGCAGAACACCCCGATCGACGGCTGGCCGGGCGCGTTCAACGCCCAGGACATCGAGGACTACGGCTGGTTCCCCGGCACGGTGCCGAAGAACCGGGTCGTCGCCTCGGGCATCTGGGACGGCCCGTGGGGGCTGACCTTCTCCGGCAAGGGCGTGTGGGCGGACGGCACGCCGCGCTACTACCAGAACTGCAACATGTCGGCCTGGGCTTACTGCCATTTCGAAGCTTTCACCCCGGACGACGATTTCAAGCAGGTCGACGTGGCGATGGAGAAGGTGTTCGATACCGGGAGCAACGTGGCGCTGCGCCTGCGCTTCGACGTGCTCAACATCTTCGACTGGACCAACTACTCCGGCTACGAGACCTGGCGCGGTGGCGCGAACGAGCCGCAGAACCCGCTGTTCGGCACGCCGAACGCGATCGCATTGCCGACGCGCACCTTCAAGCTGTCGATCGGCATCGACTGGTGAGGCCACGGCGACCGTCCCGGACTCCTCTCCCGCCGGGACGGGTCGCCGCGTTCCTCCCCGCCCGGGCGCCGCGAGGCGCCGGGCGGGGCGGGAGCGGGTATCCTTCGAGGGCGGAGGCGGAAGGGGGCACGTGGTGAGTTGGCGGCATCTGCGAATCGCGGCGACGTTGGCCGTGGCGGCCTGGGTGGTGGCGGCGTGCGGCCGCGAACCCCCGCCGCCACCGGCGCAGCCGGCGCCGCCCAAGCCGGACGTGGTCCTGATCGAGCCGGTGCTGCCGGAACGTCCGCCGCGGCCGGAACTGCCGCCGCTGTTCCGCGACATCGAGAAGCGCACGTTCCAGTTCTTCTGGGACACGACCAACGAACGGAACGGCATGACGCCGGACCGCTATCCGTCGCGGCCGTTCGCCAGCGTCGCCTCGATCGGCTATGCGCTGACCGCCTATCCGATCGGGATCGAGAACGGCTGGGTCAGCCGCACCCAGGCCGTGGACCGCACGCTGACCACGCTGCGCTTCCTGCGCGACATCCCGCAGGGCCCGCAGCGCACCGGCAAGGGCGGCCACAAGGGCTTCTACTACCACTTCCTGGACATGCAGCAGGGCCACCGCTACGACAGCTGGGTGGAACTGTCGAGCGTGGACACCGGCCTGCTGATGATGGGCGTGCTGTTCGCCCAGGCGTACTACGACGGCGACGATCCGCGCGAGGCGGAAATCCGGCGCATCGCCGACCAGCTCTACCGCAAGGTCGACTGGACCTGGCTGCAGCAGCGCGAGCCGCTGATCTCGATGGGCTGGTTCCCCGAGAGCGGCTTCATCGTCCATGACTGGATGGGCTACAACGAGGCGATGCTGCTGTACGTGCTGGCGCTCGGCTCGCCGACCCACCCGGTCAGCCCCGATGCCTGGACGGTGTGGACGCGCACCTACGACCACGACTGGGGCGTCTACTACGGCCAGGAGTACCTGTCGTTCGGGCCGCTGTTCGGCCACCAGTACAGCCACGTCTGGATCGACTACCGCGACATCCAGGACCAGTACATGCGCGAGCGCGGGATCGACTACTTCCTCAACAGCCGCCGCGCCGCGCTGGCCCATCGCGAGTACGCCATCGCCAACCCGATGAAGTGGAAGGACTACGGCGAGAACGTGTGGGGCCTGACCGCCAGCGATGGACCGCAGAACACCCGCCAGATGTACCGTGGCGAGGAGCGCGAGTTCCGCCACTACTCCTCGCGCGGCGCCGGCCTGCGCGAGAACTTCGACGACGGCACCATCGCCCCGACCGCGGCGATCTCCTCGATCGTGTTCGCGCCGGAGGTGGTGATCCCCGCGACCGAGGAGATGCACCGCCGCTACGGCGACTACCTGTACTCCAGCTACGGTTTCCTGGACTCGTTCAACCCCAGTTTCGACTTCGAGATCCCGCTCAAGACCGGCCGGCTTGTGCCCGGCAGGGGATGGGTGGCGAGCGACTACATCGGCATCGACCAGGGTCCGATCCTGGCGATGATCTCCAACTACCGCAACGAGTTCGTCTGGACGGTGATGAAGAAGAGCCCGTACATCCGCAAGGGCCTGGAGCAGGCCGGCTTCCGCGGTGGCTGGCTCACGCCGGAGGACGAGGCCGCGCCCGCGGACGAGCGGACCGGCCCGGATGCGGCCGCGGCGCGGGCGCTCGGCATGGCCGAGTCGCGCGCGGCCGCCGCCGAGGCGCAGGCCAAGCAGGAGCAGCCGGCCAGCAACCGCGCGCAGCCGCCGCCGTGAGCGGCCGGTACCGCGGGTGGCGGATGCTCCGGCTGGCCGCCACCCCGCTGCTGCTGCTGGCGCTGTCGGGGTGCGGACGAAGCCAGCCCGAGCCGCTGCGCTTCTGGGCGATGGGGCGCGAGGCCGAGGTGGTCGCCGAGCTGCTGCCCGAGTTCGAGCGCGAGACGGGCATCGAGGTCGAGATCCAGCAGATTCCGTGGACCGCGGCGCACGAGAAGCTGCTGACCGCTTTCGCCGCCGAATCGCTGCCCGACGTCTGCCAGCTCGGCAACACCTGGCTGCCGGAGTTCGCCGCGCTCGGCGTACTCGAGCCGCTGCAGCCGTTCGTCGACGCCTCCACGGTGATCGACCAGGACGACTACTTTCCCGGCATCTGGGATACCAGCATGGTGGACGGGCAGCTGCTCGGCATCCCCTGGTACGTCGATACCCGCCTGCTGTTCTACCGCAAAGACATCCTGCGCGAGGCCGGGGTCGAACAGGCGCCGCGCACCTGGGCGGAGTGGGAACGTGCGATGGCGGCGGTCAAGCGCCACGTGGGCCCGGACCGCTACGCCATCCTGATGCCGGTCAACGAGTTCGAGCAGCTGCTGTCGTTCGGCCTGCAGCAGGACGACCCGCTGCTGCGCGACCACGACAACCGCGGCAATTTCCAGAGCCCGGGCTTCGCCCGCGCGCTGGACTTCTACGCCAACATGTTCGAGCAGGGCTGGGCGCCGAAGATGTCCGAGACCCAGATCTCCAATGTCTGGGACGAGTTCTTCAACGGGTTCTACGCCTTCTACCTGTCAGGCCCGTGGAACATCCGCGAGTTCCGCAAGCGGCAGCCCGCGGCACTGGAGGGCCAGTGGGGAACGATGCCGCTGCCCGGCCCGGACGGCCCGGGCGCCGGGATCGCCGGCGGCACCAGCCTGGTGATCTTCCGCGGCTCGCCGCGCCAGCAGCAGGCCTGGAAGCTGATCGAATTCCTGTCGCGGCCGGACATCCAGCAGCGCTTCCACGCCATGATCGGGGACCTGCCGCCGCGCCGCAGCACCTGGGAACATCCGTCGCTGGCGCAGGACGAGCTTTCCCGCGCGTTCCGTGACCAGCTCGAGCGGGTCGAGTCGCCGCCCAAGGTGCTGGAGTGGGAGCGGATCGTGCAGGAGATGCGGATCGCCAGCGAACGCGTGGTCCGCGGCGGCCAGCCGCAGGACCAGGCCCTGCGCGAGCTCGACCAGCGGGTCGACGGGATCCTCGCCAAGCGCCGCTGGATGCATGAGCGCGACCATGCCGCAGCGCCCGCGGCGGCGGAGGCGATCCCATGAGGCGCTCGCTTGCCGGCTGGATGTTCGCCGGCCCGGCGCTGCTGGTGATCGGCGTGTTCTTCGGCCTGCCGGTGCTCTCGGCGCTGGCGCTGAGCCTGACCGACTTCGACCTGTACGCACTGGCCGACCGCTCCAACCTGCGCTTCGTCGGCCTGGCCAACTACCTGGACCTGCTGCGCACGCCGATGCTCTGGAAGTCGCTCTGGAACACCACCTACTTCGTGGTGGTCGGGGTGCCGCTGTCGATTGCCGTGTCGCTCGGCGCGGCGATCCTGCTCAACGCGCCGGTGGCCCGCTTCAAGGCGCTGTTCCGCACCGCGCTGTTCGCGCCGGTGGTGACCACGCTGGTCGCGGTGGCGGTGATCTGGCGCTACCTGTTCCACACCAGCTACGGCCTGGTGAACTGGGCGCTGGGCCATGTCGGCATCGCGCCGGTGGACTGGCTGGGCGACCCGCGCTGGGCGATGCCGACCATCATCCTGTTCGCGGTGTGGAAGAACTTCGGCTACAACATGGTGATCTTCCTGGCCGGGCTGCAGGCGATCCCGCAGGACCTGTACGAGGCCGCGCGGATCGACGGCGCCTCGCGCTGGCAGCAGTTCCTGCACATCACCCTGCCGCAGCTGGGGCCGGTGCTGCTGGTGGTCGGCGTGATCACGGTGTCCGGCTACTTCCAGCTGTTCGCCGAGCCCTACGTGATGACCCGCGGCGACCCGCTGCAGAGCACGGTCAGCGTGCTGTACTTCATGTTCGAGGAAGGCTTCAAGTGGTGGAACCTGGGCCGCGCCTCGGCGGTGGCGTTCCTGCTGTTCCTGATCATCCTCGGCGTGACCACGCTGATGCTGCGCCTGGGCCGGCGCAAGGAGCTGGTATGAGCGGCGAAGTCGGACAGTCGCGCTGGCACGCGCTGCTGGTCAACGGCGCGCTGGCGGCCATCGCCGCGGTCAGCCTGGCGCCGCTGCTGTGGATGCTGTCGGTGTCGTTCATGCCGGCGGGCGAGGCGAGCCGGTTCCCGCCGCCGCTGCTGCCTTCGTCGGTGACGCTGGCCAACTACCACGAGATGTTCGGCCGCACCGGCATGGCCCGCAACTTCGCCAACAGCGTGCTGGTGTCGGTGGCGATCACGCTCGGCTCGCTGCTGTTCAATACCCTGGCCGGCTACGCGTTCGCCAAGCTGCGCTTCGCCGGCCGCGAGCGGGTATTCCAGCTGCTGCTGGCCGCGCTGGTCATCCCGGCGCAGGTGGCGATGCTGCCGTTGTTCCTGCTGATGAAGCAGCTGGGCCTGGTCAACAGCTACGCCGGGGTGGTGGCGCCGGCGCTGGCCGGCGTGTTCGGCATCTTCCTGGTGCGGCAGTACGCGCGATCGATCCCCGACGAGCTGCTCGAGGCCGCGCGGATCGACGGGGCGGGGGAGTGGCGGATCTTCTTCCGGATCGTGCTGCCGATGCTCAAGCCGGTGCTGGTGACCCTGGCGATCTTCACCTTCATGGCCGCGTGGAACGACTTCATGTGGCCGCTGATCGTGCTGACCGACCAGGCGCACTACACGCTGCCGGTGGCGCTGGCCTCGCTGTCGCGCGAGCACATCATGGACGTGGAGATGATGATGGCCGGCGCGGTGGTGACGGTGATTCCGGTGCTGGCGCTGTTCCTGCTGCTGCAGCGCTACTACATCCAGGGCCTGCTGCTGGGCAGCGTGAAGGGGTGAGGCGGTGTTGATGGACGGGCTGTCGTTTCCGAGGTTGCCGGCCTGCGTGCGTCGTCGTCTGGCCGCGTTGGCGCTGGCCTGCATCGTGCCCGTGGCGGCCATGGCGCAGCCGCGCGTCCTCGACGGGTTCGAGGACGCCTCGCCGTGGCGCGTGGTCACCTCGAACCAGGTCAGCGGTTCGCTCCGCCAGGTCGACGGCACCCGCGGCAAGGCGCTGTGCCTGGACTACGATTTCAACGGGGTGTCCGGCCATGCAGGCATCCAGCGCGACCTGCCGCTGGAATTCCCGGAGAACTACCGTTTCGCGTTCCAGCTGCGCGGCGACTCGCCGGCCAACGACCTGCAGTTCAAGCTGGTCGACGCCAGCGGCGACAACGTGTGGTGGGTGAACCGGCCCAGGTACGACTTCCCGGTTGGGTGGAGCGAGGTGCGCTACCGCCAGCGCCACATTTCCAAGGCCTGGGGCCCGGACCCGGACAAGGTCCTGCGGCGCAGCGCGAAGATCGAGTTCACGATCTACAACAACGCCGGCGGCGCCGGGTCGGTGTGCTTCGACGAGTTGACCTTCGAGCCGCTGCCGGTCGATCCGGCCACGCCGCCCGGGGCCGCGTCGGCCACGGCCACGAGCTCGCCGGCGACCGCGGCGCTGGCGATCGACGGCGACCTGTCCACCGCCTGGCAGGCCAGCGGCAAGCAGCGGCTGGTGCTGGACCTCGGCCAGGTGCGCGAGTTCGGCGGCCTGCGCCTGCACTGGGCCGCGGCCGACAGGCGGCCAGCGGGCTACACGGTGTCGCTGGAGGACGCGCGCGGCGGCTGGCGCGAGGTGCGGCGCGTGGACGCAGGGCGCGGCGAAACCGACTGGCTGGCGCTGCCGGAAGTCGAGTCGCGGCGGATCGCCCTGGACTTCGACGGCGGGCGCTACGCATTGGCCGAGGCGCAGGTGCAGCCGCTTGCGTTCTCCGCCCACCCCAACGACTTCGTCAAGGCGGTGGCGGCCGACCTGCCGCGGGGCTGGCTGCCGCGCGGTTTCAGCGGCGAGCAGCCGTACTGGACCATCGTCGGCATCGACGGCGGCCGTGAGCAGGGACTGATCGGCGAGGACGGCGCGATCGAGGTTTCGCGCGGTGGCTTCAGCATCGAGCCGTTCCTGATGGAGGGCGGCCAGTTGCGCAGCTGGGCGGACGTGCGCACGTCGCAGGGGCTGCGGCCGGGTGGCATCCCGATGCCGAACGTGACCTGGACCGGCACGGAGGCAGCCGCGACGGCCCCGTTGCTGGACGTGCTCGCCTTCGCCCAGGGCACGCCGGGCGATTCGCAGCTGGTGATGCGCTATCGACTGGAGAACCGGGGCGACCGGCCACGCGAGGTCACCCTCGCGCTGGCGGTGCGCCCGCTGCAGGTCAATCCGCCGAGCCAGTTCCTCAACACAGTGGGCGGTGTGAGCCGGATCGGGCAGCTCGCGCTGGAGGGAAGCACCGTGGTGGTGGATGGCAAGCCACGCGTGTTCGCTGTCGCTGCGCCGGATTCTGCATTCGCCACGCCGTTCGATGCCGGGCTGGAGGTGATGCGCCTGGCCGCCGGCGACGTGCCCGCCACGCGTTCGGTCGACGATCCGACCGGGCTGGCCTCGGGCATGTTGCTGTACCGCATGCGCCTGGCCCCGGGCGAGGTGCGCGACGTGGCGCTGGTCGCGCCGCTGGACGGGCCGGCGCGGATGCCGGAGGGATTCGACCTGGCCGCCTCGGTGCAGGCGGCGCAGGCGCAGTGGCAGGACCTGCTCGGCCAGGTGCGCCTGCGCCTGCCGCCGCAGGGGCAGGCATTCTCCGACACGGTGCATACCGCGCTGGCGCACATGCTGGTGTCGCGGATCGGAGCGAGGCTGCAGCCGGGCACGCGTTCCTACTCGCGCAGCTGGATCCGCGACGGGGCGATGATTTCCGAAGGCCTGCTGCGGCTGGGCCGGCCCGAGGTCGTGCGCGAGTACCTGGAGTGGTATGCGCCCTACCAGTTCGACAACGGCAAGGTGCCATGCTGCGTCGACGACCGGGGCAGCGACCCGGTGCCGGAGAACGACAGCCACGGCGAGCTGATCTTCAACATCGCCGAATACTGGCGCTATACCGGCGACCGCGCGTTCCTGGAGGCGATGTGGCCGCACGTGGCCGGCGCGTTCGGCTACATGGAGCAGCTGCGCGCGAGCGAGCGCACCGAGGCCAACCGACGGCTCGACCCGGCCTTCTACGGGATGATGCCCGCGTCGATCAGCCACGAGGGCTATTCGGCCAAGCCGATGCACTCGTACTGGGACAACTTCTGGGCGCTGCGCGGCTACAAGGACGCGGTGGAGATCGCCCGCGCGCTGGGCCGCGACGCGGATGCGGCGCGGATGGCGAAGGCGCGCGACCAGTTCCGCGCCGACCTGGCCGCCTCGCTGCGCGCGGCCACGCGCCGGCACGGGATCGACTACCTGCCGGGGGCGGCCGAGCTGGGCGACTTCGACCCGACCTCGACCACGATCGCGCTGGCGCCCGGCGGCGAGCAGGACTGGCTGCCGCGCGACCTGCTGGAGAACACCTTCGAACGGTACTGGCGCGAGTTCGTGCAACGCCGCGACGGCCAGCGCGAATGGAAGGACTACACCCCGTACGAATGGCGGAACGTGGCCGCGTTCGTGCGCCTGGGCTGGCGCGAGCGCGCCTGGGAGGCGACCGAGTATTTCTTCAGGGATCGCGCCCCGGCCGACTGGAACCAGTGGGCCGAAGTGGTCTCGCGCACGCCGCGCAGCCCCTTCTTCGTCGGCGACCTGCCGCATGCATGGGTGGCATCGGACTTCCTGCGCTCGGCGCTGGACATGTTCGCCTACACCCGCGAGCGCGACGACAGCCTGGTGCTGGCCGCCGGCGTGCCGGTGGACTGGCTGGACGGCGAGGGCATCGTGATCGAGGGCCTGTACACGCCGCATGGCCGGCTCGGCTACCTGCTGCGTCGCGTCGATGGCGAGCTGCGGCTGGAGGTGTCCGCCGATGCCGGCCTGCCTCCGGGGGGGCTCGTGCTGCCCTGGCCGTACCGCGACCCGCCCGGCACGACCACCATCGACGGCGTGCCGGCGCAATGGCGCGAGGGCGAACTGCGCATCACCCGCCCGGGTGCGCAGGTGCGGGTGGCGGCGAAGACGCCCTGACGGGCGCCACGCGCCACGCCTGAGGGGAGGTCGTCCGCGCCGGGCCCCGCAGGCCCGGCACCCTCCACCGGATGTGCCGCGGCGGACAGCCGCCCGTCCGGCCCGGTCCGCGTTGCACCGGCCGGCACGCGCCTACAATCCGGCAAGGCGAACGGAGGCCGGCGATGACGCGCAGCATCCTTCCGTTGTGGATCCTCCCGCTGGCGATCGCGCTGGTGATGCTGGTGGCCGCGCACCTGGCATGGTGGCTGTCGCTGCGCGCCGGCTACATCGAACCCTGCAACCCGTACTGGGACGGCTGCACCTCGATCAGCCGCGCGGCACGGCACGGGCTGGGCAACCACCTGTTCCGGCTGCTGATGCTGCCGTGCGCGGTGCTGGTGGCGGCGCACTGGTGGCTGGCGTCGCGCTGGGTCGCCAGCGCGGGTCCGCGATCGCGGCTGCTCGCAGGACTCGGGCTGGCCAGCGCCGCGGCGCTTGGCGTCTATGCGACCTTCCTGGGCACCGAAGGCGCCGCCTACGGCTTCCTGCGCCGCTACGGCATCACCGTGTTCTTCGGTTGCGGCTTCCTGGCGCAGCTGGTGTTCCTGCGCCGGTGGCTCCGGGACGGGCGGTGCGGTGCGTCGCGGCGCCAGTGGCGGGCGATGGTGGCCGTGTGTGCGGCGATGCTGCTGCTCGGCGCCGGCAACGTGGCCGGCGATGCGCTGCTGCACGACCGCGTGCGGCAGGACCGGCTCGAGAACGCGCTGGAATGGCAGCTCGGCCTGCTGCTGGCGGGCTGGTACCTGCTGCAGGCCTGGCAGTGGCGCCGGGAACGGCTGCTCGTGTCGTTCGCCGGTCCGCGCTAGGCCTGCGCGTAGCGGTCTCAGGCGTGGAGCGCGGCGCGGAGACCCGGTCGTCCGCGCCAGGAGGGGTCAGCGCGCACGCACGCCGGCGACGATCGCCGCGGCCTTGGCCGCGCTGGCCTCGACCTTGTCCCACTCGCCGGCCTTGAGCCAGTTCTTCGGCACCATCCAGGAGCCGCCGATGCAGACCACGTTCGGCTGGGCGAGGAACTCGGCCGCGGTGTCCTCGGTGATGCCGCCGGTCGGGCAGATCTTCAGCTCCGCCATCGGTCCAGCCAGGCCCTTGAGCATGGACAGGCCGCCGACCGCGGTGGCCGGGAACAGCTTGCACACGCGGAAGCCACGCGCCATCAGCGAGAGGAACTCGGTCGGGGTGGCACCACCGGGCACCACCGGGATCGGCGCCTTCGCCAGCGCGTCGGCCAGTTCCGGCGGGGTGCCGGGCGTGACCAGGAAGTCGGCGCCCAGCTCGATGCACTTCTGCATCTGCTCGACGGTCAGCACCGTGCCCATGCCCACGGCAATCCCGGGCAGTTCCTTCTTCAGCGCGACCAGCGCATCGAGCGCGGCCGGCGTGCGCAAGGTCAGCTCGATCGCGGTCAGGCCGCCCTTCAGCAGCGCCGTGGACAGCTTGCGCGCTTCGTCCACGCTGTCGGCGGTGACCACCGGCAGGATGCCGGATGCGCGCAACAGCTGTTCGGCCTGGGCCTGGGTGTCGGCGATGCTCATGGGGGGACGGCGGCTCCGGATGCGGGGTTCGCGGTCATTCTAGCGCCTGCGCCGATGGCGGACGCGTCGGTTGCCGTTGCATCGATCGGGCCGCGGGCGTCGCACGGTCCACGCCATGCCGGCGACGCGTGCGTGTTACGCGGTCGCCGCCAGGGAGGTCGAAGGGATGCCGGGTCGGGCTTGATCGCGATGGTCGTCCGCGCGCCTGCGTGGTGCCAGCGCACGCGCGCGCCTGCGCAGCCGGAGCCGACGCGTGGCCGCGACGGCTCTGTTGCCGCGATCAGGCGTCCTTGGACTCGTGCGGGGCCAGCGCCGCGTCCGCGTCGCCGCCGAGTTCGTACTCGGCGTCGTAGTCCCAGGCGCGGCCGTCGTGCGCCGGCGGCCCGCAGGAGATCGACAGCGCGCCCTGGTCGGCCGGCCCGACCAGCGCGCGGCTGTTGGCGAACAGGTTGCGGCCCAGGTCATGCAGCGCGGGGCTGGTGTTCGCGGCGACGTCGCGGGCGTTGAACTCCGCCGCATCCACCAGCACCTCCAGCGTGCCGGCCTCGCTGTCCAGGCGGACCAGGTCGCCGTCGCGGACCTTGCCGATCGCGCCGCCGCGCGCCGCTTCCGGGGTGACGTGGATCGCGGCGGGGATCTTGCCCGAGGCGCCGGACAGGCGGCCGTCGGTGACCAGCGCCACCTTCCGGCCCTGGTTCTGCAGCATGCCCAGCAGCGGCGCCAGCGAATGCAGCTCCGGCATGCCGTTGGCGCGCGGGCCCTGCCAGGTCACCACCGCCACGAAGTCGTGCGGCAGCACGCCCGCGGCATGCAGCTTGTTGAGCTTCTGCGGCGCGTCGACCACCACCGCCTGCGCCTCGACGTAGCGGTGCTCGGGCTTGACCGCCGACAGCTTGATCAGGCCGCGGCCGATGTTGCCGCGGAGCAGGCGCAGCCCGCCCTGGGCCTCGAACGGTTCGGCCACGGTGCGGACCACCGACAGGTCGCCGCTGGCCGCCGTCGCCGGTTCGGACGACAGCCGGCCGTCGACGATGCGCGGTTCGCGGGTGAACGCGCGCATGCCGTCCGGAACCACGGTCTCCAGGTCGTGCATCAGCCCGGCATCGAGCAGCTCGCGGAACACGAACGGCACGCCACCGGCGGCCTGGAAGCGGTTCACGTCGGCCTCGCCGTTCGGGTACACGCGCGCCAGCAGCGGCACCACCTGCGAGATCTGGTCCATGTCGTCCCAGGTCAGGACCACGCCGGCCGCGCGCGCCACGGCGATCCAGTGGATCGTGTGGTTGGTCGAGCCGCCGGTGGCCATCAGCGCGACCACCGCGTTGACGATCGCGCGCTCGTCGATCAGCCGGCCGAGCGGCCGGTAGTCGTCGCCCAGCGCGGTCATCTTCAGCACGCGGTGCACGGCCTCGTCGTCCAGCGCGGTGCGCAGCGGCGTGCCCGGGTTGATGAAGGAGCTGCCGGGCAGCTGCACGCCCATCGCCTCCAGCAGCACCTGGTTGGAATTGGCGGTGCCGTAGAAGGTGCAGGTGCCGGGCGCGTGGTAGGACTGGGCCTCGACCTCGAGCAGTTCCTCGCGGCTGGCCTCGCCGGCGGCGTAGCGCTCACGCACCTCGGCCTTCTTCTTGTTCGGGATGCCGGCGGGCATCGGCCCGGCCGGCACGAACAGCGCCGGCAGGTGGCCGAAGGCCAGCGCGCCGATCAGCAAGCCGGGCACGATCTTGTCGCAGATGCCCAGGTACAGCGCGGCGTCGAACGCGTCGTGGCTCAGGCCGATGGCCGCGGCCTGGGCGATCACGTCGCGCGAGAACAGCGACAGTTCCATGCCGCCGCGGCCCTGGGTCACGCCGTCGCACATGGCCGGCACCCCGCCGGCGACCTGCGCGGTGGCGCCGAGTCGGCGGGCCAGGTCGCGGATGCGCTCGGGATAGTGCTCGTACGGCTGGTGCGCCGAGAGCATGTCGTTGTACGCGGTGATGATGCCCAGGTTCGGCGTGGCCTCGCCGCGCAGACGCGCCTTGTCGGTGTCGCCGCAGGCGGCGAACACGTGGGCCAGGTTGGCGCAGCTCAGCGGCTTGCGGTTGGGGCCGTTGCGCAGGGCCTGGTCGATGCCGGCCAGGTAGGCCGCGCGCGAAGGCGCGCTGCGCTTGGCGATGCGCTCGGTGATGGCTTGGATCTTCGGATGCAGGCTCATTGGCGTGGGGCTATGAGGCGTGTGCCTTAGGAGGTGGGGGCGGTTCCCGGCCGGATCGACCCGGAAGGACTTCGTGTCGAACCCCGGTTCAGTCGCCGGGGGCCGGGGTGATGGCGGTACCCGGCGTGCAGCGGGGCGCGGTCATGGGGCCCAGTGCACGCGCACCGGTTCCAGGCCGATGCCGAGCGCGGCCCGGATCGGCAGCTCGCGGATGTCGTCGCCGTCGAGCGCGCGCAGGAACACCTCGCGCTTGGTGTCGCCGCGCAGCAGCAGCAGGCGGTGGCGCGTGCGTGCCAGGCCGGCGGGGGTCAGGGTGATGCGCAGAGGCCAGTCGCCGGATACCGGGCAGCCGGTGGCGTCCAGCGCCGCATACGGCTGGTCGCTGGCCAGGACGCGCTCCAGGTCGACCGAACCGGGGAACAGCGAGGCGGTGTGGCCGTCGTTGCCCATGCCCAGCACCGCGACGCAGGCCTCGTCGGCGTGGCGGGCCTCGACGTTGGCCGCGTGCACCGACTCGGCCAGGGTCAGGCCCTCGCGCACCAGTGGCTCGAAGCGGCCGACCTCGGCGCGCTCGAGCAGGCTTTCGCGGACCAGGCGCGCGTTGCTGGCGCTGTCCTGCGGCGAGAGCCAGCGCTCGTCGACCAGGCCGACCGTGATCTTCGACCAGTCCAGCGGCGCGACCGCCAGCTGTGCATAGGCCGGCGCCGGGGTGGTGCCGCCGGAGAGCAGCATGCGCGCGCGGCCGCGGATCGCGAGTTCCACCGCGAGCATGCGCTCCATGTCCTGGGCGATGCCGTGGACCCAGGATTCCGGGTCGCGGTGCTCGATCCACTCGATCCGCGAGTCGTGCTTGACCGGGTTCGGCTTCATGCGCCCTCCCGCCGCAGCAGGTCGACCGCGTAGGCGGCGGCGCCGAGCAGGCCGGCGCGCGGGTTGACCACGGCCAGCGAAGGCACCCGCGCCATGGTCGGCGAGAAGCGGCCCTTGTACTCGAAGCGCTGGCGGAACCCGGAGTGCCGGAGCGATTCGAGCACCTTCGGCACCAGGCCGCCGGTGAGGAACACGCCATCCCAGGCGCCCAGGGTCAGGACCAGGTCGCCGGAGATCGCGCCGAACACCGCGCAGAACACGTCGACCGCGCGCATGCCGAGCGGATCGCCCTGGGCGGCGCGGGCGGTGATGTCCTTGGGCTCGAGCAGCCCGGGGTCCACGCCGGCGATCTCGCACAGGGCGCGGTGGATGTTGACCAGGCCGGGGCCGCAGATCAGGCGCTCGTTGGAGACCCGCCCGAACTGGGCCGAGAGGATCTCCAGGATGCGGATCTCCTCGGGCGTGCCCGGCGGGAAGCTGACGTGGCCGCCTTCGGTTTCCAGCGGGTAGCAGCGTCCGTCGCGCACGACCAGGCCGCCCACGCCCAGGCCGGTGCCCGGGCCGAGCACGGCGTAGGTGCGCGGCTCGTCCAGCGGCGCCGGGGTCCAGGCCACGCCGCCGACCGGGACGACGTCTTCCGGCCGGTACAGGCTGATGGCCATCGCCTGGGCGGCGAAATCGTTGATCAGGTGGACCTGCTCGAAGCCGAGCATGTCGCGGGTGCGGGTGCGGGAAATCACCCACGGGTGGTTGGTGATCCGCGCCTCGTCGCCGTCCACGCGCCCGGCCACGGCGAACACGCCGCGGTTCGCGCTGGCACCCGCCTCGTCCAGGTAGTGGCGCGCCGCTTCCGCCAGCGACGGGAACTGCGCCACCGCGAACTCGCGCACGCTGTCCTCGATCAGCGGCGTGGCCAGCGCGGTGTCGGCCAGCGCGAAGCGGGCGTTGGTGCCGCCGATGTCCGCGATCAAGAACGGGGGCGACATGCTCATGCGCCCTGGCGTCGCGGGTGCGCGACCGCGTCGAACTGCGCCGGCAGGTAGCCCGCCGCCTCGCGCGGCCCCCAGGTGCCGGCGGGGTAGTACTCCAGCGGCGCGTCGCCGCGCTTCCAGCCGTCGACCACGCTGTCGATCCACGCCCAGGCCGCCTCGACCTCGTCGTTGCGGACGAACAGGGCGTGGTTGCCGTGCAGCGCGTCCAGGAACAGGCGCTCGTAGGCGATGCGGCGGTTCTGGCCGGTCTCCGAGGACAGCTCCAGCTCCAGCGGCTGCAGCTCCAGCGTGCCCCATTCGGGGCCGGCGAGGCTGCTCATCAGGCCCAGTTCGATGTCCTCCTGCGGCTGCAGGCGGAAGGTCAGCCGGTTGGGCGCCGCGTGGGCGCCGTCGGGCCGTTCGAACAGCCAGTGGCTGACCGGCTTGAGGGTCACGGTGACCACGGTCGAGCGCTCGGCCATGCGCTTGCCGGTGACTAGGTGGAACGGGACGCCGGCCCAGCGCCAGTTGTCGATGTGCGCGGTGACGCCGACGAACGTTTCGACATCGCTGTCATCCGGCGGCGCGTAGGCCTGCACCGGGGCGCCATCGATCATCCCCGCGATGTAGCGGCCGCGCACGCTGTGGCGCCTGGCCTCGCTCGCGCTGAACGGCCGCAGCGCGCGCAGCACCTTGACCTTCTCGTCGCGGATGCGGTCGGCGCCCAGCGAGGCCGGCGGCTCCATCGCCACCAGGCACAGCAGCTGCAGGATGTGGCTCTGGACCATGTCGCGCAGCGCGCCGGAGCGGGCGTAGTAAGCGTTGCGGCCGTCCACGCCCTCGGTCTCCGAGACCAGGATGTTGACCGAGTCGATGTAGGTGCGGTTCCAGACCGCTTCCAGCAGGGTGTTGCCGAAGCGCAGGGCGAGCAGGTTCTGCACCGCCGCCTTGCCCAGGTAGTGGTCGATGCGGAAGATCCGGTCCTCGTCGATCATCCCGCCGATCGCGGCGTTGATCTCGCGGGCCGAAGCCAGGTCGGCGCCGATCGGCTTTTCCAGCATCAGCCGGTTGGGCGCCCGGAACGCGCCGCCCAGGGACAGGCCCTCGCAGGTGCTGATGTACAGGCCCGGCGGGATCGACAGGTAGCTCACGCACGGGCGGTCGACCAGGTCGCGCACCGCCTCGGCCACGGACTCGGGCGTGCGCATGTCGACCGATCGGTAGTCGACCCGCGCCAGGAACTGCTCGACCTGCTCGGCGGTCGGGGTGTAGTGGCCCAGCGAGGCGAACCGCTCGCGCAGGATCGCGCGGAACTTGTCGGTGTCGTGCGGCGACAGCGCCAGCGCGCGCACGCGGAAGTCCGCCGGCAGCAGGCCGTCGCCCTGCAGGCGCAGCAGCGAGGGGAACAGGTAGCGCTGGGCCAGGTCGCCGGTGGCGCCGAACAGCAGCAGGGTGTCATGCATCCGGTGGGCTTCCGTGGCGTGTGACATCGGGTCCGTAGCTTCTCTCGTGGGTCGCGTCCGCCGCGCGGACGATGGCGTCGCACGGGTGGAACTCGGCCCGTACGTGGGGGTGTGCAAACTGTCGAAATATCGCCGTCCGCCGCACTTCTTGTCCAGTGGTCAATATGGTGTCCGCGGAAACGGTCGCTCCATCCTCCTGCGCACGGTGGCGTCGCCCGGCGCGTGCCCGGCCGGGGCCCGGCGGCAGGTGAAGGCCGCGGCGCCAGGCCTTCTCGCGCCTGCATCCCGGCGCGGGCGCGGGGTCCGCGGTGGCCGCGGCGTGGTCGCCTCGGGCCGGGCGTGCATGCCATGATCGCAGCGGTACGCGAACCGGCCGATGCGGCCGCGCGGTCGTCACGCATACGTATTCCCGGAGGTCAGGATGGCGGGATTGCAGCTGGATCAGGTGCGCAAGGTCTACGCCAACGGCCAGGTCGCCGTGCACGGCGCCAGCTTCGACATCGCCGACGGCGAGCTGATGGTGCTGGTGGGCCCCTCCGGCTGCGGCAAGTCGACCCTGCTGCGGATGATCGCCGGCCTGGAGGACATCACCTCGGGCACCCTGCGCATCGGCGACAGGATCGTGAACGACGTGGCGCCGAAGGACCGCGACATCGCCATGGTGTTCCAGAGCTACGCCCTGTACCCGCACATGACGGTGGCCGAGAACCTGGCCTTCGGCCTCAAGCTGCGGGGCATGCCGCGCGGCGACGTCGAGCGCCGGGTCGCCGGCGCGGCGGCGATGCTGGGCCTGGAAGGCATGCTCGGCAAGCGCCCGCGCGAGATGTCCGGCGGCCAGCGCCAGCGCGTGGCGCTGGGCCGTGCCCTGGTCCGCGAGCCGGCGGTGTTCCTGCTCGACGAGCCGCTGTCCAACCTGGACGCCAAGCTGCGCCATTCCACCCGCACCGAGATCGCGCGGCTGCACCAGCGGCTCGGCGCGACCATGGTCTACGTGACCCACGACCAGGTCGAGGCGATGACCCTGGGCCAGCGGATCGTGGTCCTCGACGCCGGCCGGATCCAGCAGATCGACACGCCGATGGCGCTGTACGAACGCCCGGCCAACCTGTTCGTCGCCGGCTTCCTCGGCAGCCCGGCGATGAACGTGCTCGAGGGCGAACTGCTCGCGGCCGACGGCCTGCGCCTGGTCCTGGACGGGCAGGGCGGCGACGTGCCGCTGCCCGGCGCCCAGGTGCCGCCGGCCTGGCTCGGCCGCCGGGTGGCGCTGGGGGTGCGTCCCGAGCACCTGCTGCCGGCCGCGGATGGGCTGCAGGCGCGGGTGGACGTGGTCGAGCCGGTCGGCAGCGAAGCCTTCCTGCACCTGGACTTCGCCGGGCGGGCACTGGTCTCGCGGCTGCCGCCGCAGGCGCTGCCCGCACCGGGCGCGCAGGTGCACCTGCGGGCCGATCCGGCGCACCTGCACTTCTTCGATCCGGCGGACGGGGTGCGGCTGGCGGCCTGAGCCGGAGCGCCGGCCGGGCCGCAGGGGGGTCAGCGCGCCAGTCCGGCGATGAAGGGTTCGACCGTCGCTGCCTGGCCCTCGACCTGCAGCGGCGACGCGCTGCGCTCCAGCGGGAGGACGGCCAGCGCCAGGGTCGGCGAAGCCCCGGCGACGCTGGCCACCGTGCCGATCGGGCGGCCGTCCTGGACCACCTCCGCGCCGGCCGTGGCGACCCCGGCCACCTGCAGCAGCAGCGCCTCGCGCTTGGCGCGGCCGAGGAAATGGGTGCGGGCGACGATCTCCTGCCCGGGGTAGCAGCCCTTCTTCACGCTGAAGGCGTCGAGCCGGTCGAGGCCGAGCTGCTGCGGCGTCCATTGCTCGCGCTGGCTTGGCGGCAGCCGCGGCAGCCCCAGCCGCAGGTCGGCCGCGTCCCAGGCGCGGCGCGCCTGCGGATCGACCGGTGCCGCCTCGATGGACAGGCGCAGGCGGCGCGGCAGGCCGGCCGCGCCGTAGTCCAGTTCGACCCGCTCGCCGCCGCCGTCGAGCACGGCCCCGGCCGCCAGCGCCGGCGCATCGAACGCCCCGGACGCGTGCAGGTCGGGCCGCGGCGCGACCGTCACCTTGCGCCGGAACACGAAGCGCCGCAGCGCATCGCCCAGTTCGGCGGCATCGGCATCGGGCAGCAGCAGCCGCAGCGACTGCTCGCCGGTGCGCAGCAGCGCGAACACCGCGATCACGCGCCCCTTGGCCGTCAGCCACGCGCTCCAGTGCCAGTGGCCGGCGGGCAGGGCCGCCACGTCGCTGCTGAATTGCGCCTGGGCGAAGGCGAGGGCGTCGGGCCCGTCGAGGGCCAGCACCGAGTGGCTGTCCAGGGCAAAGCGTTCCGCGGGCATTTTCCGTTGCAATCCAGGGGGATACGAAAGGCTGGTTGTCAGGCCCGTTCACGCGGGCTTAAAATTTTGTGCGTTGCAAGGAGTCCCATGATAGGTCAAAGCCCCGTGGTTCCCGAGCCTGCCGGCGCGCAGGACCGTGGAACACAGCCGTGCGCCGACGCGAACGCCGGCAACGCGCCGCCGCGCGAGATCGGCGGACGCGAGGGTCCGGAGCCGACCCGCTACGGGGACTGGGAAAAGAACGGACGCTGCGTCGACTTCTGACGCCGCGCCACCAGCCACGCGGCCCATCGCCGCACAGCCGAGACAACGAGTCAGCGAATGAGCAGTCGCGAACGCCCCCTGTCACCTCACCTGCAGGTGTATCGCTGGCAGATCCAGATGGTGACCTCGATCCTGCACCGCGCCACCGGCATCGTCCTGGCCGCCGGCGCGCTAGTCATCGCCGCAGGCCTGCTGGCCCTGATGCTCGGTCCCGAGTCCTGGACCTGCTTCACCACCCACGCCGGCGCCTGGTACGGCCAGGTTTTCCTGTTCGGCTGGAGCTGGGCCTTCGCCTACCACCTGTGCAACGGCATCCGCCACGTGGTCCAGGACTTCGGCCACGGCTTCAGCATTCCGGCGTTCGTGCGCAACAGCTGGCTGTCGGTGGCCGGCAGCCTGGCCATCACCGCGCTGATCTGGGCCTGCGCCCTCAACGGAGGTGCCGCATGACCCGCTACCGCACTCCCCTGAAGAACGTGCGCGGGCTCGGCACCGCCAAGACCGGCACCGAGCACTTCGTCCACCAGCGCCTGACCGCCACCGCGCTGGTCTTCCTCGGCATCTGGTTCGTGTATTTCGTCGTCGGCCTGGTCGGCAGCGACTACCTGACCGCCGCCGACGCGGTGTCCAAGCCGTGGAACGCGGTGCTGCTGGTCGGCTTCCTGGTGGCGTCGTTCTGGCACGCGCAGCTCGGCCTGCAGGTCGTGCTCGAGGACTACATCCACAATTCGCTCGCCGCGCTGGCCCTGCAGGTCAGCGTGAAGTTCATCGCGGTGCTGGGCGCGATCGTCAGCATCTTCGCCGTGGCCCGCATCGCGCTGGCCGGCTGACCGCGCGCAAAGGAACGATTACCCGATGTCCGCCTACAAGATCACCGAACACAAGTACGACATGGTCGTCGTCGGCGCCGGCGGCGCCGGCCTGCGCGCCACCTTCGGCCTGGCCCAGAAGGGCCTGCAGACGGTCTGCCTGACCAAGGTCTTCCCGACGCGCTCGCACACCGTCGCCGCGCAGGGCGGCATCTCCGCCGCGCTGGGCAACATGGGCGAGGACGACTGGCGCTACCACTTCTTCGACACGATCAAGGGCTCGGACTGGCTGGGCGACCAGGACGCGATCGAGTACATGTGCCGCGAGGCGATCCCGGCGATCATCGAGCTGGAGCACTACGGCGTCCCGTTCTCGCGCACCGAGGACGGCAAGATCTACCAGCGCCCGTTCGGCGGCATGACCACCCGCTTCGGCGAGGGCCCGCCGGCGCAGCGCACCTGCGCGGCGGCCGACCGCACCGGCCACGCCATGCTGCACACGCTGTACCAGCAGTCGCTGGCGCACGACGCGCGCTTCATGATCGAGTACTTCGCGCTCGACCTGATCTTCGACGAGGAAGGCGCCTGCCGCGGCGTGCTCGCGCTGGACATGGCCGAAGGCTCGCTGCACCTGTTCCGCGCCCACGGCGTGGTCCTGGCGACCGGTGGCTACGGCCGCGCGTACTTCAGCGCGACTTCCGCCCACACCTGCACCGGCGACGGCGGCGGCCTGGTGATGCGCGCCGGCCTGCCGATGCAGGACATGGAGTTCGTGCAGTTCCACCCCACCGGCATCTACGGCGCCGGCTGCCTGATCACCGAGGGCGTGCGCGGCGAAGGCGGCATCCTGCGCAACTCGAACGGCGAGCGCTTCATGGAGCGCTACGCCCCGCACTACAAGGACCTGGCCTCGCGCGACGTGGTCAGCCGGTCGATGACCATCGAGATCCGCGAGGGCCGCGGCGTCGGCGAGCACAAGGACCACATCCTGCTCGACCTGACCCACCTGGGCCCGGAAGTGATCAACGAGAAGCTGCCGGGTATTGCAGAAAGCGCGCACATCTTCGCCGGCGTGGACGTGGCCAGGCAGCCGATCCCGGTGATCCCGACCGTGCACTACAACATGGGCGGCATCCCGACCAACTACCACGGCGAAGTGGTGCGCAAGGTCGGCGACAACAACGATGCGGTGGTGCCGGGCCTGTATGCGATCGGCGAGGCGGCCTGCGTGTCGGTGCACGGCGCCAACCGCCTGGGCTCCAATTCGCTGCTCGACCTGGTGGTGTTCGGACGCGCGGTGGCCAACCGCTGCGCCGAGACGATCCGCACCAACGCCCCGCACAAGCCGCTGGCGTCGGACGCCTGCGACAAGGCGCTGTCGCACCTGGACAAGCTGCGCAACGCGGACGGCGGCACCCCGACGGCGGTGATCCGCGACAACATGCAACGCACGATGCAGTCGGACGCGGCGGTGTTCCGGACCAGCAAGACCCTGCAGGAAGGCTGCTCGAAGATGAAGGACATCTTCGCCAGCTTCGAGGACGTGAAGGTCTCCGACCGCTCGCTGGTCTGGAATTCGGACCTGATCGAGACCTACGAGCTGCACAACCTGCTGCTGAACGCGGTGGCGACGATCAATTCGGCCGAGCAGCGCAAGGAAAGCCGCGGCGCCCACGCGCACGAGGACTACCCGGAGCGCGACGACGCCAACTGGCAGAAGCACACCCTGGTCACGGTCGACGAGAAGGGCGGCTGCAGCTTCGATTACCGCCCGGTGCACATGTACACGCTCAGCGACGACGTGGCCGTGGTGCCGCCGAAGCCGCGCGTGTACTGAGCCGGTGATGTCGGCCACGACCCCCACCCTCCACGACGCGCGCACGGCGCGCGCCACGCTCGCCCCGCGGGCCGCCTGAGCCAACGAGATCAGCCATGGCAGAGTTCAGCCTCCCGAAGAATTCCACGGTCAAGAAGGGCAAGCACTTCCCGGCCCAGGGCGCGAAGAACCCGCGCACGTTCAAGGTCTACCGCTGGAACCCGGAAGACGGCGCCAACCCGCGCACCGACACGTACGAGGTCGACCTGGCCGCGTGCGGGCCGATGGTCCTGGACGCGCTGATCAAGATCAAGAACGAGATCGACCCGACCCTGACCTTCCGCCGCTCCTGCCGCGAAGGCATCTGCGGTTCGTGCGCGATGAACATCGACGGCACCAACACGCTGGCCTGCACCAAGGCGATCAGCGACTGCGGCAAGGCCGAGGTGCCGATCTACCCGCTGCCGCACATGAACGTGGTCAAGGACCTGGTCCCGGACCTGACCCACTTCTACGCGCAGTACGCCTCGATCAAGCCCTGGATCCGCACCCAGACCCCGGCGCCGCCGGACCGCGAGCGGCTGCAGTCGCCGGAAGACCGCAAGAAGCTCGACGGCCTGTACGAGTGCATCCTGTGCGCGTGCTGCTCGACCAGCTGCCCGAGCTACTGGTGGAACGGCGAGCGCTACCTCGGCCCGGCGATCCTGCTGCAGGCCTACCGCTGGATCATCGATTCGCGCGACGAGGACACCGGCGCGCGCCTGGACGACCTCGAGGACCCGTTCAAGCTGTACCGCTGCCACACCATCATGAACTGCGCGCGGACCTGCCCGAAGGGCCTGAACCCGGCATTGGCGATCGCCGAGATCAAGAAGCTGATGATGGCGCGCCGCGCCTGACGATCGTCGTCCATGCGTCGCGTGAAAGGCCCGGGCATCCGGGCCTTTCCGTTTCCGGGGGCCGCGCGGGCGCGCAGCCCGCTACTTGACCTGCTGCTTGCCCAGCTTGCGCGCCAGCGTGCGCCGGTGCATGCCCAGCCGCCGCGCGGTCTCGGAGACGTTGAAGCCGGTTTCGGCCAGCACCTCGTGGATGCGCTCCCACTCCAGGGTCTTGATCGAGGTGGGGCGCTGGCCGAGGCCGACGTCCGCGTCGCCCTCGGCGCGGCCGAACGCGGCCTCGATGTCGTCGGTGTTGGAAGGCTTGGCCAGGTAGTGGCAGGCGCCGAGCTTGATCGCCTCCACCGCGGTGGCGATGCTGGCGTAGCCGGTGAGCACCACGATCAGCATGTCCGGGTCGCGCGCATGCAGCGCCTGCACGCAGGTCAGCCCGGATCCGCCGCCGAGCTTGAGGTCGACCACCGCGTAACCGGGGGCGAAGCCGTCCAGCACCGCTTCCAGTTCGGCCGGGCCGGCCGCGTGGCGCACTTCGTAGCCGCGCCGCTCGAAGGATCGGATCAGGGTGCGGGCGAAGGCCTCGTCGTCTTCGACGATCAGCAGGCGGCGCGGGGTGGGGTCATTCGTCATCGGCATCGTCCAGGTCGGGGTCGGCCGTCTCCGCGGGCAGGGCCAGCGCGGACAGCGGCAGCTCCAGCACGACCTCGGCACCGCGCGGCGCGCGGTTGGCCGCGGCCAACCGGCCGCCCAGGCTGCGGGCGACGTTGAGCGAGAGGAACAGGCCCAGGCCGCCGCCCGGGCGTCCCTTGCTGGAATTGTAGGGCTTGCCGAACGCGGCGAGTGTCTCGGAGGTGAACCCCGGGCCGTCGTCGCTCACCTTCAGGCGCAGGCACTCGTCGTGTTCGCCGAAACGGGTGACCTCCAGGCCGACCCATCCGGGCGAGGCCTCGAGCGCGTTGTCGAGGATGTTGCCGATCATCTGCTTGAGCCCCGAGTCGGACACGATCGGCAGGTCGGCGTCGAGCTGGCGGCGGTAATCCAGGGTCTGCACCGGCCGGGTCGCGCTCCACTCGCTGACCAGTTCGTCCAGGAACACGGCCAGGGTGGTCTGCGCCGGCGCCTCGCCGCGCGCATCGCCGGCCGACAGCAGGATGCCGGTGACGATCGACTTGCAGCGGCCGAGCTGGGCCTGCATTTCGTCCAGGTCCTGCTGCAGCTCCGGGTGCTCGGTGAACGGCGCCATCCGCCGCCAGTCGCCGAGCAGCACCGACAGCGTCGCCAGCGGCGTGCCGAGCTCGTGCGCCGCGCCGGAGGCGAGCAGGCCCATGCGCACGATGTGCTCCTCCTCGGCGGCCTGCTGGCGCAGGTCGGCCAGGCGCGCGTCGCGGTCACGCAGGATCCGCGCGATCCGGCCGATGAACAGCGCGGCCAGCGCGGCCGCCAGCAGGAAGCAGGCGAGCAGGCCCTGCACGTAGGGGTCGGCGATGCCGCGCGAGGGGTCGACGGTCAGCGTCACCGGGCCGTGGAACAGGACCAGCCCCAGCACGCCCACGCTGCTGGCGGCCACCACCACCCAGCTGCCCCAGGTCGGCAGCAGCACGGCGCCGAGCGCGACCTGCAGCAGGTACAGGAACACGAACGGGTTGGTGATGCCGCCGCTCAGGTGCAGCTGCGCGGTCAGCGCGGCCACGTCCACCAGCAGCGCGGCCAGCAGGGCCGCGTCGCCCACGTCCTGGCGCGGGCGCCAGAACACCAGGCTGGCGAGGTTGAACGCGGCCAGGTAACCGGCCACGTTGAGCATGGTCAGCAGCGGCAGGCGGATGTCGAGCACGAAGTGGACGAAGCAGATCGTCGCGACCTGGCCGACGATGGCGATCCAGCGCAGCTGGATCAGCTGCTGCATGTTGCGCATGCCCGCGCCGCGGGCGGTGTCGGTGCGCGCGCTTTCCAGCGCGTGGTGCTTACCGGCCGCCGGCGCCGGCGTTTCCGTTTGCTGCATCCCGTGGCTCCCTCGTGCCGTGGTCGCGCCAGTGGCGACGGATGCGCCATTCCTCCAGCGCGAAGCGCCCGGCACCGCCCGCCACCAGCAGGGCCAGCGCGAACCAGGTCAGCGCATAGCCCAGGTGGTTGTCGCGGAACCGTACCACCGTCAGCCCGCCGCGGGGCCATGGACGGCCGGCCTGCGCGGCCGAGCCGGCGTCGGCATCGACGAAATAGGGCACGGCCCGGTCCAGGCCATGGTGCGCGGCGATGGCCACCACGTCGCGCGAGTACCAGCGTTCCTGCGCCGGCGCATTGCGGCGCAGGAAGCCGCCGCCGGGTTCGGTCAGGCGGAGCAGGCCGGTCACCTGTACCGGCCCGTCCACGGGCGGGGCGACGTCGGCCGGGTCCGGCACGAAACCGAGGTTGACCAGTACCACGCTGCCGTCGTCGCGCCGCAGCGGTCGCAGCAGCCAGCGTCCGGCGCCGGCTTCGGTGACCGCCTGCACGCGGGTGTCGCGGCCCGGAAGCCAGGTCCCGCGGAGGAGCACGCGCCGGTATTCCTGCGCGCCGGGAGTGGAGGCGGCCCACGCGGCGGCGTCGGGGGCAGGGACCGGCGGCGCGTGGACGCGTGCGTCCACGCGGGCGACCAGGTCGTGTTTCCAGTGGAGGCGCTGGACCTGCCACGCGCCCAGCGCGGCGAACCCGGCGAAGCCCACGGCGAACGCCAGCGCCAGCACCGCCAGCGCCAGCGCTCCGCGCGGCGGCCGCGTGGGGCCGTCCGGGGCCCGGGCAGCGGGGGCGGGCGTGCTCATGCGGTGGTGGGCGGCGTCGTCCGGCTCAGGGCTGGACGCGCGCCTCGTGCGGCGACATCGGCATCATGTTGGTGTTGAGGTGGTACATCACCCACAGCGAGCCGGCCAGCACGATCACCACCAGGACCACGGTGAAGATCAGCGCCAGCATGTTCCAGCCGCCCTCAGAGCGCGGGTTCATGTGCAGGAAGTAGACCATGTGCACCACGATCTGCACCGCGGCGAAGCCCAGCACCACCAGCGCGGTGGTGCCCGAATCGGCGATCACCCCGTTCATCACCAGCCAGAACGGGATCGCGGTGAGGACCACCGACAGGATGAAGCCGGTGACGTAGTCGCGCATGGAGCCGTGCGCGGCCTCCACGTGCTCGTCGTGCGGGGCGTGTTCGCCGCCGTGCTCGTCATGGTGCACGCCGTCGTGCCCGTGGGTGGCGTGCGGGTCGTGGGGCCGGCTCATGGCAGCACTCCCATCAGGTAGACGAAGGTGAAAACGCCGATCCACACGACGTCGAGGAAATGCCAGAACATCGACAGGCACAGCAGCCGTCGCTGGTTGGCCGCGTGCAGGCCGTAGCGCTGCACCTGCACCATCAGCACCACCAGCCAGACGATGCCGAAGGTCACGTGCAGGCCGTGGGTGCCGACCAGGGCGAAGAACGAGGACAGGAACGCGCTGCGTTGCGGGCCCGCGCCCTGGTGGATCAGGTGCGAGAACTCGTACAGCTCGATCCCCAGGAACGCCAGGCCGAACAGGCCGGTGACCGCCAGCCAGGCCAGCACGCCGGGGATGTGCCGGCGCTGCATCGCCAGCATGGCGAAGCCGTAGGTGATCGAAGAGAACAGCAGCATCGCCGTGTTCACCGCCACCAGCGGCAGGTCGAACAGGTCCGCGCCGGTGGGGCCGGCGGCGAAGCTGCGGCCCAGCACGCCGTAGACCGCGAACAGGCAGGCGAAGATGAGCAGGTCGCTCATCAGGTACAGCCAGAAGCCCAGCAGGGTGCCCTGCTGCGGGTGGTGCTCGCCGGACAGGTCGTAGAACTGGTCCGGGGCGTGCGCGGGCGGCGCGGCTTCGGCGCGGGTCAGTGCGATCGCGTCAGACATGGGCGTCCAGCAGGGCGGTGCGCTGCTCCTCGGTCCGGGCCACGGTTTCGGCCGGGATGTGGTAGTCGCGCTTGTAGTTGAAGGTGTGGACGATGGTGGCGACCACGGTCGCGGCGAAGGACGCCGCCACCAGCCACCAGACGTGCCAGACCAGGGCGAAGCCGAGCACGGTGCTCAGGCCGGCCAGGACCACGCCGGCGGCGGTGTTCTTCGGCATGTGGATCGGCAGGAAGCCCGACAGCGGGCGCCTGGCCCCGCGCTGCTTCATGTCCCACCACGCGTCGTTGTCGTGCACCACCGGCGTGAAGGCGAAGTTGTACTCCGGCGGCGGCGAGGAGGTGGACCATTCCAGGCTGCGCGCGTCCCACGGGTCGCCGGTGACGTCGCGCAGCTGCTCGCGCCTGCGGAAGCTGACGAAGATGCAGACCAGGAACGCGGCGATGCCCACCGCCACCAGCACCGCGCCGAGCGCGGCGATCTGGAACCAGATCTGCAGCGAGGGATCGGTGAAGTGGTTCATGCGCCGGGTCACGCCCATCAGGCCGAGGACGTACAGCGGGGTGAACGCCAGCCAGTAGCCCGCCAGCCAGAACCAGAACGAGACCTTGCCCCAGAAGTCGTCCAGCTTGAAGCCGAACGCCTTCGGGAACCAGAACGTCATGCCGGCGAACAGGCCGAACACCACGCCGCCGATGATCACGTTGTGGAAGTGGGCGATCAGGAACAGGCTGTTGTGCAGCACGAAGTCGGCCGGCGGCACCGCCAGCAGCACGCCGGTCATGCCACCCACCACGAAGGTGACCATGAAGCCGACGGTCCACAGCATCGGCACCTCGAAGCGGATGCGCCCGCGGTACATGGTGAACAGCCAGTTGAAGATCTTCGCGCCCGTGGGGATCGAGATGATCATCGTGGTGATGCCGAAGAACGAATTGACGCTGGCGCCCGAGCCCATGGTGAAGAAGTGGTGCAGCCACACCAGGTAGGACAGGATCGTGATCACCACCGTGGCGTAGACCATCGAGCTGTAGCCGAACAGGCGCTTGCCCGAATAGGTGGCCACGATCTCGGAGAACACGCCGAACACCGGCAGGATCAGGATGTAGACCTCGGGGTGGCCCCAGATCCAGATCAGGTTCACGTACATCATCGGGTTGCCGCCGAGGTCGTTCGTGAAGAAGTTCGTCCCCACGTAACGGTCCATCGCCAGCAGCGCCAGCACCGCGGTCAGCACCGGGAAGCTGACCACGATCAGCACGTTGGTGCACAGCGCCGTCCAGGTGAACACCGGCATCCGCATCAGGGTCATGCCCGGCGCGCGCATCTTGACGATGGTCACGATCAGGTTGACGCCCGATAACAACGTGCCGACGCCGGCGATCTGCAACGCCCAGATGTAGTAGTCCACGCCCACGTCGGGGCTGTAGTCGATCCCCGACAGCGGCGGGTAGGCCAGCCAGCCGGTCTTGGCGAACTCGCCGACGAACAGCGACAGCATGACCAGCACCGCGCCGGAGGTGGTCATCCAGAAGCTGAAGTTGTTGAGGAACGGGAAGGCCACGTCGCGGGTGCCGATCTGCAGCGGCACCAGGTAGTTCATCAGGCCGGTGACCAGCGGCATGGCCACGAAGAAGATCATGATCACGCCGTGGGCGGTGAACACCTGGTCGTAATGGTGCGGCGGCAGGTAGCCCATGTTGTCGCCGAAGGCGATGGCCTGCTGCAGGCGCATCATCAGCGCGTCGGCGAAGCCGCGCAGCAGCATCACCAGGCCCAGCACCATGTACATGATGCCGATCTTCTTGTGGTCGATGCTGGTGAACCAGTCCCGCCACAGCGTGCCCCACAGCCGGTAGCGGGTGATCAGCGCCAGCACCGCGATGCCGCCGAGCATCGTGCCGACGAAGGCCGACAGGATCACCGGGTCGTGCAGCGGGAACGATTCCCAGCCCAGGTAGCCGGTCAGCGGGTTGTACGGGGCCGAGGTGGAATGCGGAGAGGACATCGCTTGGAACTTCCGTCGTCAGGCCGCCGGCCGGGATGGCCGCGGCGGCGCGTGCCGGCTCAGGGAGCGAGGCGGGAAAGGGAGGTGTTCAGGCCGGCGGCCGGCGCGTCGGTGGAGGCGCACATCGCCGACTGCACGTAGCGGCGCCCGCGCAGGTCGCCGCGCTGGCGCGCTTCCAGGCCCTCGATGCCGGTGCGGCCGGGGCCGTTTCCGGCGTCGATCGCCATCATCTCGTGCATGCACATCCGCCGCGGGTCGACGCAGCGGTTGAGGATCGCGTCGAACATGCCGTCCTCGACCGCGCCGAAGTGGCGGACCGGTTCGCGTTCGCTGGGTTTTTCCAGGGCGAGGTAGGCGTCGCGGTCGAGCCGGTTGCCGGCGCGCACCTTGGCCACCCAGCCGTCGAAGCCGGCCGCGTCCATCGCGTGGAAGCGGAAGCGCATGCCGGAGAAGCCGGCGCCGCTGTAGTTGGCCGAGAAGCCCTCGTAGTCGCCCGGCGCGTTCATCACCGCGTTCAGCTCGGTCTGCATGCCCGGCATGGTGTAGATCATGCCGGCCAGCGCGGGGACGTAGAACGCGTTCATCACCGTGGAGGAGGTGAGCTTGAACTGGATCGGGCGGTCGACCGGCGCGGCCAGTTCGTTGACCGTGGCGATGCCCTGCTCGGGGTAGAGGAACAGCCACTTCCAGTCCAGCGCGACCACCTCGACCACCAGCGGCTCGGTCCCCTCGGGCACCGGGCGGCCCTCGGCGATCCGGTCCAGCGGCCGGTACGGGTCCAGGGTGTGGGTGCTGATCCAGGTGATCGCGCCCAGGGCGATGATGATCAGCAGCGGCGCGGCCCAGATCACCAGCTCCAGCTGCAGCGAGTGGTCCCAGTCGGGCTTGTAGGTCGCGGCCTTGTTCGAGGCGCGGTAGCGCCAGGCGAAGAACAGGGTCAGCGCGATCACCGGCACGATGATGATCAGCATCAGCAGCGTGGAGACGATGATCAGGTTGCCCTGCTGGCGGGCGATGTCGCCCGGGGCGTTGAGCAGGATCGTGTTGCAGCCGGCCAACGGAAGGATCAGGCCGGCCGCCAGCAGCAGCCGGCGCAGGGGAATGGAGATGGACATCTGAATAGGGGAAGCTGGGGGGACGCAGCGACGTGCCACTCTACTCCCGGGGTGTGAACGCGGCGATTGGGCGTTTTGTCCTATGGCCGCCCCGGCGCAATGGTGGGACCCTGTACCGCCGCCCCCGGGCCGGCGGCGACTGCACGTTCGCCACACGGCCGGGTGTAGCCTTCCCTGCAGGCCCAGCACAGCCCCCCGCGATGTCCTCGATCCCCGCCAGCCCCACCGTCTCCGTCCACGGCCAGGACTCCGGTTCCCACGCCCAGGTCGCCCCCGGCGAGATCGCCGTGGGCGTGGTCATCGGCCGCACCTCCGAATACTTCGACTTCTTCGTCTACGGCATCGCCTCGGCGCTGGTGTTCCCGAAGGTGTTCTTCCCGTTCGCCGAGCCGCTGCAGGCGACGCTGTACTCGTTCGCGGTGTTCGCGCTGGCGTTCATCGCCCGCCCGCTGGGCACCGTGCTGTTCCTGTGGATCCAGTCGCGCTGGAGCCGCGGCACCAAGCTGACCGCCGCGCTGTTCCTGCTCGGCACCAGCACCGCGGGCATCGCCTTCCTGCCGGGCTACGAGAAGATCGGCGCCGCCGCCATCGTGCTGCTGGCGCTGTTCCGCAGCAGCCAGGGCGTGGCCCTGGGCGGGTCGTGGGACGGCCTGCCGTCGCTGCTGGCGCTGAACACGCCCAAGCACCGCCGCGGCTGGTACGCGATGCTCGGCCAGCTGGGCGCGCCGGTGGGCTTCATCGTCGCCGCGGCGCTGTTCTCGTTCCTGTACTCGAGCCTGTCCAACGAGGATTTCTACGACTGGGGCTGGCGCTACCCGTTCTTCGCCGCGCTGGCGATCAACGTCGTCGCGCTGTTCTCGCGCCTGCGCCTGGTCGTGACCCACGAGTACGAGCAGCAGCTGGGCGAGCGCCAGCTGGAGCCGGTGCCGGTGGCCGAGCTGTTCCGGGCCAAGGGCCGGCACGTGTTCATCGGCGCCTTCGCCGCGCTGGCCAGCTACGCCATGTTCCACATCGTCACGATCTTCCCGCTGTCGTGGATCCAGCTGTTCACCGAACAGGACATCAGCCGCTTCCTGATGGTGCAGGTGGTCGGCGGCTTCCTCGCCATCGGCGGGATGCTCGCCTCGGGCGTGATCGCCGACCGCTTCGGCCGGGTGCCGACCCTGGGCGCGACCGCGCTGGCGATCGCGGTGTTCAGCGGCTTCGCCCCGACCCTGCTGGGCGGCGGCGCGATCCCGCAGCAGGTATTCATGCTGGTCGGCTTCCTGCTGCTGGGCCTGTCCTACGGCCAGGCCTCCGGCGCGGTGACCCGCAACTTCGGCGGCCGCTACCGCTACACCGGCGCGGCGCTGACCACCGACCTGGCCTGGCTGATCGGTGCGGCGTTCGCGCCGCTGGTGGCGCTGGGGCTGTGCGCGCACTTCGGCCTGCCGTACGTCGGCCTGTACCTCCTGTCGGGGGCGGTGGCCACGCTGGCGGCGCTGCTGGTCAACCGCTGGCTCAAGCAGCGCGAAGCGCAGGGCTGACATCGCCGTCGGCGGGCGCTGCGCTTCATCCATGGCGGTGCCGACCGCCGTGCTCCCGAGCCGCTATCGCCCGCCGGCCGCCGCGGCGACAATGGCGGCCCGTCGCCCGAGCCCCGACCCGTGACCCAGCAGGACTCCGATCCGGCCGCCGACCTGCGCCGCCTGCGCTGGCGCTGCCGTCGCGGCATGCGTGAGCTGGACCAGCTGTTCGAGCGCTGGCTGGCCCGTGAGTATCCGACCGCCACCCACGCCGAGCGCGGGGTTTTCCTACGCCTGCTGGATTGCGAAGACGATAGGCTGTGGCGCTGGTTCATGGGCTACGAGGCCTGCCCGGATGCCGAACTCGCCGCACTCGTCGCCCGCATCCGCGCCCTGCCGGCTTGAATGGCGTCCCTCGCGCTGGCTGATGGCCGCGCTGCTGGCCCTGGCGCTGCTGGCGCCGCTCTCGATCCTCGGTTCGGACCTGGGTCCGGCGGCCGCATGGCCACTGGCCCTGGGCGCGGGTGGCTACGGGCTGTGGCTGGCCCGGCGCGAAGCCGGCAGGCAGCGGCGGCAACTCGTGCTGGCCCCGGCGCGCATGGCTCCGGGCATGCCGGACATGCTGGACGGCCGCCCGCTGCATGCATGCCGCATCCGCTGGCGAGGGCCGCTCGCCTTCGTGCACGTGACCGACCGCCAGGGGCGCAGCGAGCGCCTGGTCTGGTGGCCGGACACGCTGCCGCCGCCGCGGCGTCGTGAACTGCGGCTGGCCGCAGCCGCGCGCACCGCTTCGCGCCGCGACCGGCCGATGGCACCATAGGCCGCATCGACCGCCGGGGTGAGCCGGCACCGGACCCCAGAGGCCCATGTTCAAACCCGTCCCCGTGGCCATCGGCCTGCGCTACCTGCGGGCCAAGCGCCGCAACGGCTTCATCTCCTTCATCTCGCTGGCCTCGATCCTCGGCATCGCCCTGGGCGTGACCGTGCTGATCACCACCATGGCGGTGATGAGCGGCTTCCAGAAGGAGATCCGCGACCGCCTGCTGCAGTTCGCCGCGCACGCCACGGTGGTGGCCGACGGCGTGCCGATGCAGGACTGGCGGCACGCGCTGGACGTCGCCTCGCAGGATCCGCGCGTGTCCGGGGCGGCGCCCTTCATCGAGACCGAAGCGTTGCTCTCCGGCCCGCGCAAGCAGCCGGCGATGGTCCGCGGCATCGAGCCGGCGCTCGAAGACAAGGTCTCGGTGCTGTCGCAGAAGATGAAGCGCGGCTCGGCCACCTCGCTGGCCGAGGGCCGCTACAACATCCTGCTCGGGCAGGAGCTGGCGCTGTGGCTGGGCGTGGACGTGGGCGACACGGTGACGGTGATGCTGCCGGAGTTCCAGGGAACGCCGATGGGCGCGATGCCGCGCTACAAGCGCTTCACCGTCAGCGGCGTGTTCGAGGCCGGCTACAACGACATCGACCGCGGCCTGGCGGTGGTCCACATGGGCGACCTGCAGCGGGTGCTGCGCATGGACGGCGCCAGCGGGGTGCGGCTGATGCTGCACGACATGAACCAGGCCTACGAGGTGGCCCGCGACCTCGCGCTGAAGCTGCCCGGCTTCTACCGGGTCAGCGACTGGACCCGCGAGAACGCCAACCTCTACCACTCGCTGAAGATGGAAAAGACGGTGATGGGCATCCTGCTCTCGCTGATCATCCTGATGGGCGCGTTCACCCTGGTGAACTCGCAGGTGATGCTGGTCACCGACAAGCAGGCCGACATCGCGATCCTGCGCACGCTGGGCCTGACCCCGGGCGGGGTGATGCAGGTGTTCATGGTGCAGGGCACGCTGATCGGCATCATCGGCACCGTGCTCGGCTTCGTCGGCGGCGTCACCCTGACCTGGAACCTGGAGCGGATCCTCGACGGCATCGAGGCGCTGTTCAACGTGACCCTGCTGCCGGAGGACGTTTACTACATCACCGGCCTGCCCACCGACATGCAGACCCAGGACGTGGTCCTGACCCTGGTGGTGGCGCTGCTGATGAGCTTCCTGGCCACGCTGTACCCGGCCTGGCGCGCGGCGCGCACCCAGCCGGCGGAGGCGCTGCGCTATGAATGAGAAGGACCGCCCCATGCACGATGCCGGCGAGGCGCTGCGCGCCGAGGGCCTGGGCAAGACCTATGCCGAGGGCAAGCTGAAGACCCCGGTGTTCGACGGGCTGGACCTGCGGGTGGCCGCGGGCGAGACCGTGGCGATCGTCGGCGCGTCCGGCGCCGGCAAGAGCACGCTGCTGCACCTGCTCGGGGGCCTGGATACGCCCAGTGCCGGCGAGGTCTACGTGGCCGGGCAGAAGATGTCGATGCTCTCGGACGCCCAGCGTGGCCGCCTGCGCAACCGCGCGCTGGGCTTCGTCTACCAGTTCCACCACCTGCTGCCGGAATTCACCGCGCTGGAGAACGTGATGATGCCGGTGCTGCTGGCCGGCGGCGAAGTGGAGGAAGCCAGCCAGCGCGCCACCGCGCTGCTGGAATCGGTCGGACTGGGCCATCGCCTGGCGCACAAGCCCGGCGAGCTGTCCGGTGGCGAGCGCCAGCGCGCCGCGGTGGCGCGCGCGCTGGTCAACCGGCCGGCCTGCGTGCTCGGCGACGAGCCCACCGGCAACCTCGACGAGAAGACCGCCGCCACCGTGTTCGAACTGATGCTCGGGCTCAACCGCGCCCAGCGCACCAGCCTGGTGCTGGTCACCCACGACCGCCGGCTGGCGCGTCGCCTGGACCGGGTGCTGGAACTGCACGAAGGCAAGCTGCGCGAACTGCCGCCGCACGATCTCCACGACGACTGAGCCGCAGGGGCGACCTGCGGCAGCGGCTCGATGCCGGACGGCAGCGCGGCTTCGCGTGCTAGCCCCTGCCACTGGCGGTGCGTTCTTCGCGCCGTGGGTCGGGGACGAAACGGCCACGCGGCATGAACAGCCACAGCGCGATGTAGGCGACCAGCCCCACGCCGGTCACCAGCGTGGCCGCGACCATCAGGGCCCGCCAGAACCACGCCGGCCAGGGCGTGTGCTCACCCAGTCCGCCGCAGACGCCGAACAGCCAGACATCGCGCGAAGACCTGCGCAGTTGCCGCGCATCCCAGTCCATGGCTTCCCTCCTGTCGCCGGGGCTGGCGACGATGCCCCAGCTTGGCGCGGCCGCCGCGGCCGCGCCGTCGGCGCGTGCAGCTTCAGGGTGTCGGAGAATTCCGATGCCGGGCGGGTCGCCGTGCCGGGCGCGAGGGTCAGCGCGCCGCGTCGACCCGGCGCCAGACCTCGCGTTCCACGCGCTTCCCATCCTCGTGCCGCTCGAGCGTCCAGGTGTCGCCCTCGAGCACATAGCTGAAGCGGTATCGCCCCCCCTCGACCAGCGGATAGGACGCCATGCGCGGCGCCTCGACGTAATGCGTCCCGTCGGTCTCGAACGTGCCCGAGCCGCCGGCCCAGAAGGCCCCGGCGCGGGTGGTGGTGAACGCGAAGTGGCCATCGCCGAGCACCTTGACCCCCTCCACGCGTTCGCGCGCGTAATCGGTGACGTGGCCGTTCCCGTCGACGTACTCGCCTGCGACCAGGCGCCATGCGCCTTCGAGCGCCTGCGCCGTGGCCGGCGCGGCGCAGGTCGGGCGGGGCGCGACGAGCAACGCCACGAGCAGGCAGGCGACGGTGCACGACAGGCGCGGGACGATGGACGGGAAGGCCATGCGGAAATCCTTGCGGGGGGCGGAATCAGGGAGCGCCGGAGGCGCCGCGGTCGGCGTGGCCCAGGCGGCGGTCCGGCGCGATCACGTCGCGCACGCGCTGCTTGAGTTCGACGATGTCGGGAAAGCGCCCCTCCACCCGGCGCGACCACACCGGCTGCCCGTCCGCGCTGACCTCGAAGACGCCGCCGGTGCCCGGGCGCAGCACCAGTTCGCCGATCTCCCCGTCGAAGGTGGACAGCAGCTCCTGCGCCATCCACGCCGCGCGCAGCAGCCAGCGGCACTGGGTGCAGTACTCGATCTCGATCCGGTGGGCGGGACAGCCGCGGTCGTCGCCGCTCACCGCGCGCCAGCCCCGGCCACGGCGATGCACTCGACCTCGACCTGCGCGCCGAGCGCCAGGCCGCTGGCTCCGAGCGCGCTGCGCGCCGGGTAGCGGCCGGCGAAGTAGCCCCGGTAGACCTCGTTGAACCGGGCCCATTGGCCCATGTCGGCGAGCATCACCGTGCATTTCACCAGGTCGCCCATGGCGTAGCCGTGGGCGTGCAGGGTGGTGCGGATGTTGTCCATCGTCTGGCGTGTCTCGGCCTCCAGGCCGCCGTCGACCAGCTCCATCGTCCCCGGACGGATGCCGATCTGGCCCGACAGGTAGAGCGTGTCGCCCGCGCGCACCGCTTCGGAGAAGGGCAGCGTGGCCGGCACCACCTTGCCGGAATTGAGGAACTCCACCGGCGTGGCGGCGGAGGCGGCGACGGGGAGCAGGAGGGCGAGTGCGCAGGCGAGTGCGTTCATGGCCGCATTCTCCCGCCAGCGCTCGGGCGCGGTCCAGCGCCGCGGCCACGGGGCAGGCATGTGCGCGCGTCCCGACGCCACCTGCCGGTCCGTCGACGCGCGCGGTGGCCGGGTCACTGGCCGGCGGGTGGCTCCCAGAGTTCGACCTTGTTGCCCTCCGGGTCGATGACCCAGCCGAAGCGGCCCTGCTCGGAGGTCTCGGTCCGGTCGAGCACCTCGCATCCCTCGGCACGCAGCGCAGCCAGCAGCGGATCCAGTTCGGCCACCCTGAAGTTGACCATGAACGAAGCGGTGCCCGGCGCCATGTAGGCGGTGTCGGCGGCGAACGGACTCCAGATCGTCATCCCCGGCGGGCTGCCGTCGCCGCCCCAGCGGAAGACCGCACCGTTCCACCCCGCGACCTCGAGGCCGAGGTGGTCGCGGTACCAGGCGGCGAGCGCGGCCGGGTCGCGGGCCTTGAAGAAGATGCCGCCGATACCCGTGACGCGTTTCATGGCCGCTCCGTGGATGGCTAGGTCACGGACGAGGGTAGGGCCCTGCACCGGGAGGGGCAAGCAACCGGGGAATTCCTACCCCCCGCCGCCGCCTGCGCCGATGGCGGTGGCGGCGCAGGGCGATAGCCTGTGGTCGTGGAAGGTGCAGGGAAGCGCCATGGCGACATCGACGGAAGCGGACCGCGGCGACATGGCGGCGCGCCTGGCACATGCATTCTCGCGTATGGCCGCCCCCTTCGCCGCCGCGGGCCGGACCGGCCCGCATCCGTTCGCGCCGGCATGCGTGGTGGCGTGCCTGGCGGGTGCGATCGGCGTCCTGCTGCTGCCGGCGCTGCCGCCTGCGCCGCTGCGCTGGGGAGTGCTGCTCGCGGGCCTGCTCGCCTGGGGCTGGCGATGGCCGGGCCGGCCCGGCGGCGCGCTGCTCGCCGGGGCCGCATGGGCCGCGCTGCAGGCGGGATGGGCCCTCGCCGCGTGGTTGCCCGCGGACCTCGAAGGACGCGAGGTGCGCGTGGCCGGACGCGTCGTCGACCTGCCGCGGCACGAGGACCGGCGCACGCGCTTCGAGTTCCGGGTGGACGGCGATGCGCCGGCGGCGCTGCGCGGACGGCGCCTGCAGCTGTCCTGGTACGACGACTTCGGCGCGACCGAAGCCGGTCCGCGCACCGCCCTGCGTCCGGGAGCGCGCTGGAGTTTCCAGGTGAAGCTGCGCGCACCGCGCGGGCTGTCCAATCCGGGCGGAGTGGACGCCGGTCGCCACGCCCTGGCGCAGCGGATCGTCGCCACCGGCCATGTCCGATCGCCGCAGCTGGCGCGGCAACTCGCCCCGGGGGTGGGCATCGACGCCTGGCGCGACGCGATGGCGCAACGCATCGCCGCGGCGGTTCGCTCGCCCTCCTCGCGGTTCGTCGCGGCCCTCGCACTGGGCGATACGCGCGCACTGGGCGACCGGGACTGGGAGATCCTGCGTGCGGCGGGGCTGACCCACCTGATCGCCATTTCGGGGTTCCATGTCGGCCTGGTGGCCGGGTTCGGCGCGTGGCTGGCGACGGGACTGTGGTGGCTGGCGCCCGTGCTCGGGCGACGCTGGCCGAGACCGCTGGCGGCCGCGCTGGCCGCAGTGCTCGGCGCGGCTGCCTACGCCGCGGTGGCCGGGTTCGCGCTGCCCACGGTGCGCACGCTGCTGATGATCGCGGTGGTGGCCGCGGCACGCCTGCTGCGGCGGCCGCTCGGTGCATGGCAGGGGCTCTCGCTGGCGTTGCTGGCGATCCTCGCGGTCGATCCGCTGGCGGTGCTGCAGGCCGGGTTCTGGCTCAGTTTCGCCGGGGTCGCGTGGCTGCTGTGGTGCCTGCCGGCGCAGGGCGGGGACGGGCACGCGATCCGGGATTTCCTCGCCGCGCAGGGCGTGGCCACCCTCGGGCTGCTGCCGCTGGCGGCGATGCTGTTCCTGCAGGCCTCGCTGGCCGGGCCGCTGGCCAACCTGCTCGCGGTGCCGTGGTGGAGCCTGGTGGTGGTGCCGCTGTCGCTGCTGGGCACGGCGCTCGACGCCGTGCACGCGGGCGCCGGTGGCTGGGCCTGGCGCCTGGCCGCGGCGTGCTTCGATCCGAGCTGGCGCCTGTTCGGGTGGATGGCGGCGAGCCCGTTCGCCCTGCACTGGCTGCCGGAGCCGCGTGCATGGGCGTTGCCGCTGGCCCTGGCCGGTGCGTTCTGGCTGCTGCTGCCGCGGGGCTTGCCGGGCCGGCCGCTGGCGCTGCTGCTGTGGCTGCCGTTGCTGTACCCGCCGCGCGAGCTGCCCGGGCACGGGGGCATGGACGTGCACGTGCTCGACGTGGGCCAGGGCCTGTCGGTGGTGGTGCGCACCCGCCACCACGTCCTGCTCTACGACGCCGGCCCGGCGGTGCGGGACGGATGGGATGCCGGCGAGCGCGCCGTCTCCCCGGCGCTGCGCGCGCTGGGCGTGGCCCGCCTGGACCGGGTGGTGGTCAGCCATGCCGACCAGGACCACGCCGGCGGCTGGCCGGCGGTCGCCGTCGCATTCGAGGTGGGCGATTCGATGGCGCCACCCGGCGCCCCGGTCGACGTGCGCCGCGGATGCCAGGCCGGCGAGCGCTGGACGTGGGACGCGGTCGAGTTCGCCTTCCTGCATCCGCCCGCGCACTTTCCCTACCTCCGCAACGAGGCCAGCTGCGTGCTGCGGGTGACGTCGCGGTACGGCGTGGTGCTGCTGCCCGGCGACATCGGCGAGGTCGTGGAACAGCGCCTGCTGCGCCAGCCGGAGCAGGTGCGGGCGGACGTGGTGGTGGTGGCGCACCACGGCAGCGCCGGTTCTTCCAGCGCCGCCTTCGTGGCTGCCACGCGGGCGCGGGTGGCGGTGGTGGCGGCCGGGCACGGCAACCGCTTCGGCCACCCGCGCGAGGAGGTGGTGCGCCGGTGGCAGCGCCATGGCGCCGAGGTGCTCGCCACGCCTGCGTCCGGCGCCGTCCGGCTCTGGCTCGACGCCGACGGCCTCGCGGTCCGGGAGCGCCGTGCCTGGCGGCCGCGCCCCTGGCACCCGCGGGACGGGCCTGTCCGGGAGTGATTCGCGGGCCGCCGGATGGGCCGGGCCAGCGGCGGGTGGAGAACGTGCGCCCCGACGCGTTCCCGGCCGGGCGGGCTGGCGCCCGGCGCGCGCTGCCGTCATCCTTGTCGCTCGTCGATGCGGCCCGGTGCCGGAGGTGGTTCAGGTGTGGGAGCTGGTGAAGGCCGGTGGATGGCCGATGCTGCCGTTGCTGCTGCTGGGCGTGGCGGCCCTGGCGATCATCCTGGAACGCCTGTGGAGCCTGCGCCGGGCTGAAGTCATGCCGGCCAAGCTCGGGGAAGAGGTCCGCAACTGGGCCGCGCGGGGCCAGCTGGACCCGGCCCACATCGAGTCGCTGCGCCGCAACTCGCCGCTGGGCGCCTTGCTGGCCGCCGCGCTCGACGTGCGCAACAAGCCCCGCGACGTCATCCGCGAACGGCTCGAGGACACCGGCCGCCACCTGGTGTTCCGGATGGAGAAGTTCCTCAGCGCGCTGGGCACGATCGCCTCGTCCGGTCCACTGCTGGGCCTGCTCGGCACGGTGGTCGGCATGATCCAGATGTTCCTGGGCATCCTCGACCACGGCCTGGGCGACGTGAACCAGCTGGCCGGCGGCATCGGCAAGGCGCTGGTGTGCACCGCCACCGGCATGATCATCGCGGTGCCCGCGCTGATCTTCCACCGCTTCTTCCGCAGCCGCATCGCCGGCTACGTGATCGAGATGGAGCAGGAGGCGACCGCGCTGCTCGACGCGCTGGACACCGCCCGCGCCGCCACGCCGCCGGCGGCCCAGGCCGCAGCCGCCCGGGTCGCCGCCGCGCGCCCGAACCCGGCCGCCCCGGTCCGCGGCTGAGCACGCCATGCGCATCCGCGACCAGCGCGCCTACGACGAGCCGGGCATCGACCTTGTCCCGCTGATCGACGTGATCCTGGTGCTGATCATCTTCTTCGTGATCACCACCACCTTCGACGTGCGCTCGACCCTGCAGCTGCAGCTGCCGGTGGCCAGCCCGCAGGCGCCGCCGCCCGCGCAGACGCTGAACATCCTGGTCAATGCCGACGGCCGCTATTTCGTCGGCGAGCGCGAAGTCCTGCGCACCGACATCGAGGCGGTCAAGCAGGCGATCGTCGAGGCCGCGGGCGAGGACCGCGACCAGGCGGTGATGCTGCGCGCCGACGCGCGCACGCCGTACCAGGCCGTGGTCACCGCCCAGGACGCGCTGGCGCAGCTCGGCTTCCGCCGGATCGCGATCGCCACGGCCCCGGAGCCGCAGTCTTGAGCGACCGCAACGCGCCGGTCTGGCCGATCTACCGGCGGCTGCTGGGCTATACCCGGCGCTACTGGCCGTTCCTGGCCGCGGCGCTGGTCGGCATGACCGTCGAGGCGATCGCCGGCGGCAGCTTCGTGCGGCTGATGAAGCCGCTGACCAACAACTTCGTCCAGCCGACCGAGCGCGACGCGGTGCTGCTGCCGCTGGCCATCGTCGGCCTGTTCGTGCTGCGCAGCCTGGCGACCTTCGTCACCGACTACGGCATGGCCCGCACCGGCCGCAGCGTGGTGCGCGACCTGCGCGAGCAGGTGCTGGCCAAGTACCTGCGCCTGCCGTCGGCGCAGTTCGACGCCGAGTCCACGCCGGTGATGGTGAGCCGGCTCAACTTCGACACCGAGCAGGTGACCCAGGCCAGCGCCGAGGCGCTGAAGACCCTGGTCACCGACAGCCTGACCATCGCCTACCTGCTGGGCCTGATGCTGTGGGCCAGCGTCAAGGTCACCTTCGCCATGCTGCTGATCACCCCGCTGATCGGCGTGATCGTGTGGTATGTGGGCAAGCGCTACCGCCGGATCAGCGGCGGCATCCAGGACGGCATGGGCCGGATGGCGGCGAGCGCCGAGCAGTCGCTGGCGGCCCAGCAGGACGTCAAGATCCACGGCGCCCAGGCGCTGGAGATCTCGCGCTACGCGCTGCTGGCCAACCGCATCCTCGGCCTGAACATGAAGGTGGAGAGCACCCGCGCCGGCGCCTCGGCCATGACCCAGCTGCTGGCGGCGCTGGCGCTGGCGGCGATCGTCTGGGTCGCCGCGCACGAGGCGCTGCAGGGCCGGCTCGACGCCGGCGACTTCGTGATGCTGATGACCGCGATGATGGCGATCATCCCCTCGCTGCGCCGGATCACCAGCGTGCAGACCGCGATCGCGCGCGGCGTGGCCGCGTCCGAGCGCCTGTTCGCGATCCTCGACGCGGAGGAGGAGGCCGACCGCGGCACGCGCGCGATCGACCGCGCGCGCGGCGAACTGGCGTTCCAGCAGGTCAGCCTGCGCTATCGCGACCAGCCGGGCTTCGCGCTGGACGACATCAGCTTCAGCGCCCGGCCCGGGACGGTGACCGCGATCGTCGGACGCTCCGGCAGCGGCAAGACCAGCCTGGTGCGGCTGGTGCCGCGCTTCTACGAACCCAGCAGCGGCCGCATCACCCTCGACGGCGTGGACCTGCACGACTACCGCATGGCCGACCTGCGCCGGCAGATCGCGCTGGTGGGGCAGAAGGTGATGCTGTTCGACGACACCATCGCGGCCAACATCGCCTACGGCACGCAGGCCAGCCCGGACGCGATCCGCGCCGCGGCCGAGGCGGCCAATGCCTGGGAATTCATCGAGCGGCTGCCGCAAGGCCTGGACACGCCGATCGGCGAGAACGGCGCGCTGCTCTCCGGTGGCCAGCGCCAGCGCCTGGCGATCGCCCGGGCGATCCTGCGCGACGCGCCGATCCTGATCCTGGACGAGGCCACCGCCGCGCTGGACAACGAATCCGAGCGCCTGGTGCAGGACGCGCTGCACCGGCTGATGCCCGAGCGCACCACCCTGGTCATCGCCCACCGCCTGTCCACCATCGAGCACGCCGACCAGGTGCTGGTGCTGGACCAGGGCCGGCTGGTCGAGCGTGGCAGTCACGCCGAGCTGATGGCCGCCGGCGGACTGTACGCGCACCTGCACGGCATGCAGTTCCGCGAGCGCAGGACGGGATGAGGCCAGGTCGGGGGCGGTCGGGATGAGCAAGGGCGCACCACGCACGCCGGGCTGGTGGTTCGGCGACGAGCCGGTGCCGGCATGGGCCCGGCTGCTGGCGCCGGTCTACGCCGGCCTGTCCTCGCTGCGTGCCCGGCTGTACCGCGCCGGGCCGCTGCGGCAGCGGCGGGTCGACGCGCCGGTGCTGGTGATCGGCAACCTGGCGGCCGGCGGCGCCGGCAAGACGCCGCTCACCGTGGCCGTCGTGCAGAAGCTGCGCGAGGCAGGCTGGCGCCCGGGCATCGCCAGCCGCGGCTACGGCCGCGACGATCCGGAGGTCCCGCGCTGGGTCACCGCGGAAACGCCGGCCGGGGAGGGCGGCGACGAGCCGGTCCTGATGGCGCGCCGGCTGGCGGTGCCGGTGCGCGTCGACCGCGACCGTGCGGCCGCCGCGCGCGCGCTGGTCGAGGCCGGCTGCGACATCGTGGTCTGCGACGACGGCCTGCAGCACTACCGGCTCGCCCGCGACCTGGAGATCGAGGTGGTCGACGGCGCGCGCCGCTACGGCAACGGCCGGATGATCCCGGCCGGCCCGTTGCGCGAACCGGTCGAGCGGGGCCGCTGCTGCGACTTCCGCGTGGTCAACCTGGGCCACGGGGCGGAGCAGGGCGGTACCGGATTCGGCGAGTGGCCGATGCACCTGCGCGCCCGCGCCGCGCTGCCGATCGCCGGCGGCCGCCCGCGCGCGCTTGCCTCCTACATCGGCATCCGCGTGCACGCGATCGCCGGCATCGGCAACCCGCAGCGCTTCTTCGACATGCTGCGCGGCCTTGGCGTGGGCGTGGTGCCGCATGCCTTCCCCGACCACCACGCCTACCGCGCGGAGGACCTGCAGTTCGGCAACGACCTGCCGGTGCTGATGACCGAGAAGGACGCGGTCAAGTGCGCGCCGTTCGCCGACGCGCGCTGCTTCTCGGTGCCGGTCGACGCCGAGCTGCCGGCCGCCTTCTGGGTCGCGCTGCTGGACCGCCTCGAGCGGCTGCGCTGAGCGGCCTCGTCGCCCCGTCCCGGTTCGCGAACCAAGCACCCACCTGGAGGTCCGCATGGAATCCGCCCCCGCCTTCGTCGTCGCCGTGCCGGCCCGCTACGCGGCGAGCAGGTTGCCCGGCAAGCCGCTGCGCCTGCTGGGTGGCGAACCGCTGGTGCTGCACGTGGCGCGACGCGCGCTGGCCGCCGGTGCCCGCGAGGTGTGGCTGGCCACCGACGACGGGCGGGTGGCCGCGGCGGTCGCCGGCATCGAGGGCGTGCGCGTGGCGATGACCGCCACCACGCACGCCTCCGGCACGGACCGCCTGGCCGAGTGCGCGCGGATCGCGGGCTGGAGCGATGACACCGTCGTGGTGAACCTGCAGGGCGACGAGCCGTTCGCGCCCGCCAGCGGAATCCGCGAGGTCGCGCGCACGCTGGTCGGCAGTGGTGCGCCCATGGCCACCCTGGCCGAACCGGTGGACGACGCCGCGACCCTGTTCGATCCCAACGCGGTCAAGCTGGTCCGCGCCGCCTCGGGCGATGCGCTGTACTTCAGCCGCGCGCCGCTGCCGTGGCCGCGCGATGCCTTCGCCCGCGATCGGGGCACGCTGCCGCCGGGCCGCCACTGGTTGCGCCATATCGGTATCTACGCCTACCGGGCCGGCTTCCTGCAGGCCTTCGCGCGGATGGCTCCCGGGCAGCTGGAACAGGTCGAATCACTCGAGCAGCTGCGGGTGCTGGAAGCCGGCCACAGGCTCGCGGTGGCGCTGGCCCCCGAGCCGTTCCCGCCGGGCGTCGATACGCCGGAGGACCTCGAGCGCGCGGAGGCGCGCCTGCGCGCAGGCGCGGCATGAGCCCGTCGCCGGTCCGCCTGCTGGTGGTCTGCCTGGGCAATATCTGCCGGTCGCCCCTGGCCGAGGGCGCGCTGCGGGCGCGGATCGCGTCGTCGCCGCTGGCTGGACGGGTCGAGGTGGACTCGGCCGGTACCGGCGGCTGGCATGCCGGCGAGCCGCCGGACCGGCGCGCGATCGCCTGCGCGCGTGGCCACGGCGTGGACATCGGCGGACAGCGGGCGCGGCAGCTGCGGGCCGACGACTTCCAGCACTTCGACCTGCTGCTCTGCGCCGACGCGGACAACCTGCGCGAGGCGCGCCGCCTGGCGCCCGCGGGACTGGACGGCAGGGCGGTGCTGCTGCTCGACTGGGCGGGGCTGGCCGCCGCGGGCGAGGTCCCCGACCCTTACTACGGCGGTAACGACCACTTCGAGGAGGTCTGGCGACTGGTCGATGCGGCCGCACAGGCGGTCGTCGCCCGCCTGTCCCGGGAGCCGGGGTCCGGCATAATCGGGCCATGAACGCGGCCCCCCTCCAGGAACTTCCCCGCGACCTGCCCTGGCTCAACGCCCAGGCGGCTTCGCTGCACGAACTGCGCGGCCGTCCGGTCGTGCTGGCGTTCGTCAACGCCGCCTCGGTCTGGTGCGCGCAGCGCCTGGCGGAGCTGGCGCAATGGCAGGCGCGCAACCCCGGACGGCTGCAGGTGCTGGTGGTGCAGGTGCCGCGCTTCGACAGCGAGCGGGTGCCGCAACGCTCGCTCAAGCTCCTGCGCCGGCTCGGCGTGGCCGCGCCGGTGCTGCTGGATGCCGACTGGGCCGCATGGCAGCGCTACGGCATCGAGGCCTGGCCGACGCTGTTGCTGGTCGACGCCGACGGGCGCGAGCGCGAGCGGATCGTCGGCCTCGGCGGCGACCTGGAGCGCGCGCTCTTCGCCCTCGTGGAAGGGTTGCCGCGTCCACTGGACGAAGACCTGCTGTCCAGCGAAACCCTGCCCGAGCCCCGCCTCTCGCTGCGCTTCCCGACCGGCATCGCCGCCAGCGGCGACCGGCTGTTCATCGCGGACAGCGGACACCACCGCGTGCTCGAGTGCAGCCATGGCGGCCGCATCCTGAGGCAGTTCGGGCTCGGCACCGCCGACTTCATCGACGGGCCGGTGGACCAGGCGGCGTTCAACCGCCCGCAAGGCCTCGCGCTCGAGCGCGAGTACCTCTACGTGGCCGACACCGGCAACCACGCGCTGCGCCGGATCAACCTGCGGACCCACCAGGTCGACACCCTGTGCGGCAACGGCCGGCCGGGAGATCCGGTGGAGGGACCGGTCAACCCGGCGTCGCGGAGCCCGCTCAACCATCCGCTGGCCCTGGCGGTCGCCGGCAACCAGGTGCATATCGCCAGTGCCGGCGACAACCGCATCTGGAGCTGCGACCTCGGCCGCGGCGAACTGCGCCTGCGCGCGGGGTCCGGGCGCCTGGACCTGCGGGACGGCAACGCGATGATGGCGGCGTTCGCGCAGCCGGCGGCGCTGGCGGCGGTGCAGCAGGTCCTGTACGTCTGCGATGCGCTGGGCTCGGCGGTGCGGTCGCTGCAGCTGCGCACCGACCTCGTCCAGACGCTGGTCGGGCAGGGGCCATGGGAATTCGGGGACGCCGATGGCCCCCGCTCCAGTGCCCGCCTGCAGCACCCGCTGGGGATCGCGCTCAGCGCCGATGCGCCGCTGCTGTGGATCGCCGACAGCGGCAACGGCACGCTGCGCACGCTCCGCCTGGGCGGCGGCGAGCTGTCCACGGTCGAGCTGCCGCGGCGGCTGCATGGGCCCACCGGGCTGGCGGTGGCCGGCGGCTCGGTCTGGATCGCCGAAACCGACGCCCACGGGGTGCTGCGCTACGACATCGCCACCGGCAGCCTGGAAGACGTGTCGATCAGCGAATGAACGACCCGGCGGTACCCGATTTCGACGGCAAGGCCTTCGTCGCCCAGCTGAGCACCGCGCCCGGCGTGTACCGCATGTACGCCGCCGACGGCGGCCTGCTGTACGTGGGCAAGGCGGGCGCGCTCAAGCGGCGCGTGGCCAGCTATTTCAGCAACACGCCCAAGACGCCGCGGATCCACGCCATGGTCGCGCAGATCGCGCGCATGGAGGTCACGGTCACCCGGACCGAGGCCGAAGCGCTGCTGCTGGAGAACCAGCTGATCAAGTCGCTCTCGCCGCGCTACAACGTCTCGCTGCGCGACGACAAGAGCTACCCCTACGTGCTGCTGACCCAGGAAGCGTGGCCGCGGTTGGCGTTCCATCGTGGCCCGCGCGCGGTGCCGGGCCGCTATTTCGGCCCGTACGCGAGCGCCGGCGCCGTGCGCGAGACCATGGACCTGATGTTCAAGCTGTTCCGCCTGCGCAGCTGCGAGGACAGCGTGTTCCGCAACCGCAGCCGTCCGTGCCTGCAATACCAGATCGGCCGGTGCAGCGCGCCCTGCGTGGACCTGGTGGAGGCCGGCGATTACGCGGAGTCGGTGCGTCGCGCCTCGCTGTTCCTGGAGGGCCGCAGCGACGAACTGGGCGAAGAGCTGACCGCGGCGATGGAGGCGGCCAGCGCGCAGCTGGAGTTCGAGCAGGCCGCGCGGCTGCGCGACCTGCTGGCCACCCTGCGCGGCCTGCAGGCGCGCCAGTACGTGGACGGGCACGCCGCCAACCTGGACGTGCTGGCCTGCGCGATGCAGGGCAGTGCGGCCTGCGTGCTGCTGCTGGCCTTCCGCGACGGCCGCAACCTCGGCACCCGCGCGTTCTTTCCGCGTACCAACGGCGAAGACAGCGCCGGGGAAGTGCTGGCCGCGTTCGTGTCGCAGTATTACGCCGAACAGCCGCCCCCGCCGGAGATCGTGCTCGACCGGCCGATCCCCGACGCCGGCCTGATCGAGCTGGCCCTGGCCGAAGCGGCGGGGCGCAAGGTGGCGCTCAAGTCGAGCGTGCGTGCCGAGCGCGCGGGCTACCTGGACCTGGCCCGGCGCAATGCGCAGCTGGCGCTGGCCACCGAGCTGGCCAGCCGCGGCGCGCAGCAGGCGCGCAGCGAGGCGCTGCGGGAGATGCTGGGCCTGGCGGAAGTCCCGGCGCGGATCGAGTGCTTCGACATCAGCCACACGCTCGGTGAAGCGACGGTGGCGTCGTGCGTGGTGTTCGACCCGGCCGGCCCGGTCCGCAACCAGTACCGCCGCTACAACATCGCCGGGATCGAGCCCGGCGACGACTACGCGGCCATGCGCCAGGCGATCGAGCGGCGTTTCCGGCGCGCGCTGGAGGCGGGCGCCGAACCGGGGGCCAATGCGGTGCTGCCCGACGTGCTGCTGATCGATGGCGGCGCCGGCCAGCTGGCGCAGGCGCGCGAGGCGCTCGCCGACCTCGGTGTCGAAGGTGTGCTGCTGGTCGGCGTGTCCAAGGGCGAGCAGCGCCGCGCCGGCGACGAGACCCTGGTGCTGGCGGACGGACGCGAGATCCGGCCGGGAGCGGCGTCGCCCGCGCTGCAGTTCATCCAGCAGGTACGCGACGAGGCGCACCGCTTCGCGATCACCGGCCACCGCGGCAAGCGCCAGAAGGCCCGCACCACCAGCCGGCTCGAGGACATCCCCGGCATAGGTCCGCGCCGGCGCGCGGCGCTGCTGCGCCACTTCGGAGGCCTGGCGGGGCTGAAGGCCGCGGGCGAGGAGGAGATCGCGCGCGTGGAGGGGGTGAACGCCGCCCTGGCCGCGCGCATCTACGCTACCCTGCACGGGCTGGCGCCTCCGGCCGGAACCGGATGACGCGAACACGGACCGATGCGAACGCAATGAAGTTGACCGTACCGACCTGGCTGACCCTGCTTCGGATCGTGCTGATCCCGGTGCTGGTGGTGGTGTTCTACCTCCCGTACAAGTGGACCAACTTCGCGTCGGCCGCGGTGTTCATCCTGGCCGCGGTGACCGACTGGCTGGACGGCTGGATCGCACGCCGTTACCACCAGTATTCGGCGTTCGGCGCCTTCCTCGACCCGGTGGCCGACAAGCTGATGGTGGCGGTGGCGCTGTTCCTGATCGTGCAGGGCCACCCGACCCCGTGGATGGCGTTCTGGGCGTCGGTGATCGTGGGGCGCGAGATCGCGGTCTCGGCGTTGCGCGAGTGGATGGCCGAACTGGGCCAGCGGGCGACGGTGAAGGTGGCCACCATCGGCAAGATCAAGACCGTGGCGCAGATGGTGGCGCTGTCCTGCCTGCTGTACGCGATCAACCCGCGCCACCCGCTGCACCCCGGCACGGAGATATGGCTCGGCGAACTGATCTTCCACGTCGGCGACTGGCTGCTGGCCGGGGCCGCGGTACTGACCCTGTGGTCGGGCGTGCAGTACCTGCACGCGGCCTGGCCGGCTCTGCGCGCCGACGAACAGGCCGCCGCGGACCGGGCCCGCGAAGAAAAACGCAAACACGGTTGACAGCGCCGCCCGAATCCCTAAAATGCGCGTCTCCCAAGCGGGAATAGCTCAGTTGGTAGAGCGCAACCTTGCCAAGGTTGAGGTCGCGAGTTCGAGTCTCGTTTCCCGCTCCAGATACCCGATCCTGCCGTCGCCACCGGCGCCGGAAGGGGATCGAAAACAGACCCCGGCAACGGGGTTTTGTTTTGTCGGGCCGGCCCCCAGCGTTTACACTGCGGCGGCGGCACGCGCCACCGGCCTGGTGGCAGAGTGGTTATGCAGCGGACTGCAAATCCGCGTACGCCGGTTCAATTCCGACCCAGGCCTCCATTGATCAGCCACTGGCCCGCGCAAGCGGGCCAGCTGCTTTCCGCCGGTCGCCGCGGAGCTTCCGGCCCGCCGGCATCCACGGCAGGCGGCCCGCGTGCCGGCGGGCCGTACGCGGCCTTAACGGACCACTGCCGATCCTCGGCCACGCCGCGTCCCGCGGCACGCCCCGGAGCGACACCATGCGCTGGAACCGCCTGACGTACCCGCTTGCGATCTCCGCCTCCCTGTTCCTCGCCGCCTGCAGCGGCGCTCCCGACACGAAGCCGGGTGCGCCCGTCACCCTCAGTTCCGAGCAGGTCACGCTCGAAGGTTCGATCACCCGGGTCGACCGCGCCAACCGCATGGTCACGATCCGCGGAAGCGAAGGCGCCGAGCTCGACGTGTATGCCGGCGACCAGGTGCGCAACTTCGACCAGCTGCAGGTGGGCGACCGCGTATCGATGGACTACACCCGCGCGATCGCCGCCGAACTCCAGCCGGCCGGCAGCGGCGAGGTCGGGACGTCGGTGCAGCAGGGCGGAAGCCGGTCGGGCGCCGGCGGACGTCCCGGCGGGGCGGCCTCGGAGACGGTCACCGTGGTCGCCGAGGTCCTGGCGGTCGATACCGTCGCCCATACCGTGACCCTGCGGGGTCCGCGCGGCAACGTGGTGGCGGTGGCCGTGCAGCGCGACGACCTGCGCGCCCGCCTGGGCAGGGTGAAAGCGGGGGACCTGCTGCGGGTCACCTTCACCGAGGCCGTCGCGGTGAACATCCGGCCGCGCCCGCAGTAAGGGCTGGCGCGCCCGCGCCCCGCCGGCGCGGGCCCCGCCTCAGCGCCGGATTGGCGCCGGGCCGGTCGAGTGGCGGATCTGCAGCTGGTAGGGGACCTTCACGATGCTGCCGGCCACGTGGCCGCTGATCTCGTCGAGCAGCTGCCGCGCGGCGATGCGGCCCATGTCCCGGCTGGGCTGCCTGATCGTGCTGAGGCTGGGCCAGACCTGCCGCGACATCGGCGTGTCGTCGAAACCGAATACCGAAAGCTGCTCGGGCACGGCAAGGCCGCGTGCGGCGGCTTCGTAGAGCACGCCGCAGGCGGTGTCGTCGTTGGCGCCGAAGATCGCGGTCGGCGGATCGTCCAGGTCGAGCAGCCGCCGTGCCCCGGCGATGCCCGAATCGAACGAGAACTCGCCCTCGATCACCAGCGCGGGGTCCGGCTCGATTCCCGCCTGGTTGAGGCCGTCCAGGTAGCCGGCCAGCCGCCATGCGCGCGCACCGTGGCTGCGGTGGCCGGTGATGTGGGCGATCCGCCGGTGCCCCAGGGCGACCACGTGCGCCATCATGTCCGCCACCGCCGCGCGTTCGTCGAGCGTCGCGCCGATCCGGGTGTTGTTGCGCTTGGCCGAGATGCCGGCGTAGCGCACATCCAATTCGCGCAGCCTTCGCAGCAGTGGCAGGTCGTCGGTCAGCGGCGGGGTCAGCACCAGCCCGTCGGGGCGGTACTGGTTGATCAGGCCTTCCACCGACTCGACATGGCCGCGCCGGCCGAAGTCGACCGGGCGCAGGGTCAGGCCGTAATGGGCCTGTTCGCACGCCGACAGCACGCCCTCGATGATTTCCATGATGTAGTTCGAGGACGGGTTGTCGTACAGCAGCGAGATCAGGTACGAACGGCGGCCGGCCAGGCTGCGCGCGGAGGAGTTGGGGCGGTAGCGCAGCTGCCGCGCGGCTTCCTCGACCTTGAGCCGGGTGTCGTCGCGCACGTTGGGCTCGCGGTTGAACACCCGCGAGACGGTCTTCATCGACACGCCGGCCGCGGCGGCGACGTCCTCGATCCTGGCGCGCATGCGTCGCGGTCCCCCTGCCCGCAGGCAGTGCGGGTCGGCCGCATCATAGCGCGCGCCCGGGCGCGGCCGCGCCGGCAGGTGGCACAATGCGCCAGCCCGCCCGGGTGGTGAAACTGGTAGACACAGGGGACTTAAAATCCCCCAGCCGCGAGGCTGTGCGGGTTCGATCCCCGCCCCGGGCACCACCGCCAGGAGTGACATGCCCGAGTCCGCCGCCGTGCCGCTTCCGCCCGCCGATGCGCGTATCGCCGTGGTCGGGCTCGGATACGTGGGACTGCCGCTGGCGGTCGCGTTCGGGACGGCCCGCGAGGTGCTCGGCTTCGATGTCGACGGCGGACGGGTGGACGAACTGGGCAGGGGCGTGGACCGCACCCTGGAGCTCGACGCGGACGACATCCGTGCGGCTTCCCGCCTGCGCTTCAGCAGCGACCCCGCCGAACTGGCGGGCTGCGACATCTTCATCGTCGCCGTGCCGACGCCGATCGACGCCTCGCACCAGCCCGACCTGGAACCGCTGTGCAGCGCCAGCGCGCTGGTCGCCGCCGCCATGCGGCCCGGCGCCCTGGTGATCTACGAATCGACGGTCTACCCGGGCACGACCGAAGAGATCTGCGTGCCGATCCTCGAGCAGGGATCGGGCCTGCGTTTCAATGTCGGCTTCAGCTGCGGCTACAGCCCGGAACGGGTCAGCCCCGGCGACCGCGCGCGGCGGCTGGCGGACATCCGCAAGATCACCTCCGGCTCGACGCCGGAGGTCGCGGCGGCGGTGGACGCGCTGTACCGCCAGGTGATCACGGCCGGCACCTTCATGGCGCCGTCGATCCGGGTGGCCGAGGCCGCCAAGGTCGTGGAGAACATCCAGCGCGACGTCAACATCGCGCTGGTCAACGAGCTGGCGCTCGTGTTCGACCGGCTCCGGATCGACACCGCCGACGTGCTCGAAGCCGCCGGGACCAAGTGGAACTTCCTGCCGTTCCGGCCCGGCCTCGTCGGTGGGCACTGCATCGGCGTGGATCCCTACTACCTGCTGCACAAGTCCGAAAGCGTGGGCTACCACCCCGAACTCATCCACACCGCGCGCGAAGTCAACGAGCGGGTGGCGGCGCACGTGGCCGGCCGGGTGCTGGCGATGCTGTCCGCGCGCGGCGTCGTTGCCCGCGACGCGCGGATCCTCGTGCTGGGGGTGACGTTCAAGGAGAACTGCCCGGACCTGCGCAACAGCCGCGCGCTGGACCTGGCCCGGCAGCTGGGCGGAACCGGCGCGGAGGTCGAGGCCTGCGATCCCTGGGCGGACGCCGGCGAGGTCGCGCGCCATGGCGTGGCGCTGGTGGAGGCGCCGCGCGAGGGCAGCTACGACGCGGTGGTGCTGGCGGTGGCCCACGAGGCGTTCCGGCACTACGACGCCGCGCAGGTCCGCGCGCTTGGGCGGGGCGGGGCGGTCGTGTACGACGTCAAGTCGGTATGGCCACGCGACGCGGTGGACGACCGCCTGTAGCCGGTGGCGGGCGCTGCCCGGGCCGGTGCGCGGCCGCTAGACTGGGGCACCCGTTCGCGAGGAGCAGGAATGAGCCGTTACTCGGCATACGCCGGCAGCTGGATCCTGCTGCTGCTGTCGATCCCGCTGGCCTTGCGCTGGCCCGGCTGGTGGTGGGGCGTGGCCGGTGGCGGCATGCTGGTCGTGCTGGGCACCTGGGACCTGCTCCAGACCCGGACCACCTTGCGCCGCAACTACCCGATCCTCGCGCATTTCCGCTACGGCCTGGAGGCGGTCGGGCCGGAAATGCGGCAGTACTTCATCGAGAGCGACACGGCCGAGGCCCCGTTCTCGCGGCAGCAGCGCGCACTGGTCTACCGGCGCGCCAAGAACGTGATGGACGTGGTGCCGTTCGGGACCCTGCAGGACGCCTATGCGGTGGACTACGAATGGATCAACCATTCGCTGGCACCGAGCTGGATCGCCAGCCACGACTTCCGCGTGACCGTCGGTGCGGGCCGCGCCCAGGCGTACCAGGCGAGCGTGTTCAACATCTCGGCGATGAGCTTCGGCTCGCTGTCGGCCAACGCGGTGCGTGCCCTGAACGAAGGCGCACGCCGCGGCGGCTTCTACCACGACACCGGCGAGGGCTCGATCTCCCCCTACCACCTGGAGCACGGCGGCGACCTGGTGTGGGAAATCGGCTCCGGCTACTTCGGGTGCCGCGATGCGCAGGGTGGCTTCGACCCGGAGCGCTTCGCCGTGCAGGCCGCGCGCCCGCAGGTGCGGATGATCGAGGTCAAGCTCTCGCAGGGCGCCAAGCCGGGCCACGGCGGGGTATTGCCCGCGGCCAAGGTCAGCGCCGAGATCGCGGCGACCCGTGGCGTGCCGATGGGCGTGGACTGCGTGTCGCCGGCCAGCCACTCGGCGTTCTCCACCCCGCGCGGCCTGCTGGAATTCGTGGCGCGCCTGCGCGAGCTGTCCGGCGGCAAGCCGGTGGGCTTCAAGCTGGCCATCGGCCATCCATGGGAATGGTTCGGCATCGCCAAGGCCATGCGCGAGGCCGCGTCGCAGGGGCTGGACCTGTTGCCGGATTTCATCGTCGTCGACGGCGCCGAAGGCGGCACCGGCGCGGCCCCGGCCGAATTCATCGACCACATCGGCGTGCCGATGCATGAAGCGCTGCTGCTGGTGCACAACACGCTGGTCGGGCTGGACCTGCGCGACCGGGTGCGGGTGGCCGCGGCCGGCAAGATCACCAGCGCCTTCGACATCGCGCGGACCCTGGCGCTCGGGGCCGACTGGTGCAACGCCGCGCGCGGCTACATGTTCGCGCTCGGCTGCATCCAGTCGCTGAGCTGCCATACCGACCGCTGCCCGACCGGCATCGCGACCCAGAATCCGAACCGGTGGAAGCACCTGGACCCGGCCGACAAGGCGGCACGCGTGCACAACTTCCACGACAACACCCTGCGCGCGCTTCGCGACCTGCTGTGCGCCGCCGGCCTGGAGCATCCGTCCGAACTGGGGCCGGAACACATCCTGCGCCGCGTGTCGCCGGTGGAGATCCGTTCGCTGGCCGCCCTGTACCGCTACCTGCGCCCGGGCGAACTGCTGCACGGGATCCCCGAGCATGCCGTGTTCCACGACTTCTGGGCGGAGGCCCGCAGCGACGCGTTCCGGCCCCCGGCCCGGGTGGACGCGCTCCGGCGCAGCAAGAACTGAGCGACGGAGGCGTCCGGCGGCGCGACCCGCCGCGGCATGGCCGCGGTGCGACCGCATCCGGTGTAGCGGGACCGGCAGCAGGCCGGGGGTGGCGTTGACCGGGCAGGCGCGCCGCTTTACCATGCGCGGCTCGCATCGACAGGTGCGGACCCGGAAAACCGGGCGGTTAGCTCAGCGGTAGAGCATTGCCTTCACACGGCAAGGGTCACAGGTTCGATCCCTGTACCGCCCACCAGATCAAGGCCGGCCTCGCCGGCTCCACGAAAGGCCGGCATTGCCGGCCTTTCGTGTTCAAGGGCGCGCAGTCGGCGCTGCCGGATCCCCTCGCGCGGCATCTGCCGGCAGGGCCCCGTCCGGCGCCCCCCGGGCTTAACAAGTGGCCGCCCGGGAAGGCATTATCCGGGGTCGCTCCCCCGTGCCGACCACGTAGAGGCCTCCTTGCAGGATCGCGTCACTTCCAACTACGTCCGCTGGCGCCTGCCGCTGCTGGTTTCGGCGGTGATCCTCATCCTGCTGGTCCCGTTCCTGCTGACCCGGCTGTGGACCGGCAACAGCCAGGAAGCCGACCGCTGGGTGCGCCACACCATGGAAGTGGAGGCGACGGCGCACGGCCTGGAAGCCCTGATCCGCGAGACCGACTCCCTGGGCCTGGCGATGGGCGGAGGGGTGACCAACCGCGCGCTGCGCGAACGGCTGGAGCAGACCATCGCCCGGATCGAACCGCAGCTCGAGCACCTGACCGTGCTCAGCCGCGACAATCCGGGCCAGCAGGTGCTGATCGGGCGGCTGCAGACGCTGATCCAGCGACGGGTGGACGTCGCCCGGCAGCTGTCCATGGGCGTCACGCCGGCCGAGCGGGTGGAGCTGGTCGACGAGCTCTACGGCAAGTACCAGGTCCGGCAGCTGTTCAACGACTTCATGGCCAACGAGCGCGGCCTGCTCGCCGAACGCAGCGCCTACGCCGACGAGCAGCGCCAGCGCGTGCACTGGCTCGGCCTCATCGCCCTGCTGGGCCAGCTGGCGCTGATGGGTGGCGTGTTCTACCTGGTGTACCGGCTGGAAATGCGCCGCAACGACTCCGAGGCCGCGGTCCGGCAGGCGAGCGAGCGGGCGCTGGCGGTGGTGCATACGGTGCGCGAACCGATCGTGCTGCTGGACCGCGAGCTGCGCGTGCTCATGCACAACACCGCGTTCGCCGAGCTGTACGCCGACGATGGCGGAGAGGAACTGGGCGAACGCCTGGACGAAGTCGGGCACGGTGCCTGGCGCGACCCGGTCATCCGCCAGCGGCTGTCCGAGGTGCTGGCCCGCGGCCGCGAGCTGTGGGATTTCGAACACGTCCAGCGCACCGCCGACGGCGTCACCCGGACCATGCTCCTGAACGCCCGGCGCATGCAGCTGCCGGACATGGACGACGGGGTCGCCCTGATGACGGTCAGCGACATCAGCGCGCAGAAGGCGGCCCAGCACCGCATCGGCGAACTGAACCGCCAGCTGGAGGGCAAGGTCGCCCAGGTGACCGAGGTGAACCGCGAACTTGAAGCGTTCAGCTACTCGGTCTCCCACGATCTCCGTGCGCCTTTGCGCCATGTGGCAGGATTCGCCGACAAGCTGGCCCGGCACCTCGGGGACGGGCTGGACGAAAAGGGGGTCCACTACCTGGAGGTGATCGGCAGCTCGGCGCGGCGGATGTCTGCGCTGATCGACGACCTGCTGGTGTATTCGCGCCTGGGCCGCAACGCGATGAAGCTGCAGGCGGTGGACATGCAGTCGCTGGTGCAGGAGACGCGCGCGGTGCTGGACGCCAACCGGCAGTCCGACATCGAGGAGGGCGTGGCCGCCCACCGCATCGAATGGCGCGTGGCGCCGCTGCCGGTGGCGGTGGCCGACGAGAACATGATGCGCCAGGTCTGGCTGAACCTGCTCGGCAATGCGGTCAAGTATTCCGCGCGCAGCGAGCCGGCGGTGATCGAGGTCGCCTGCGAAACCCTGCAGGACGGCGACCTGCATTTCAGCGTCCGCGACAACGGCGTGGGCTTCGACATGGAGTACGCCGGCAAGCTGTTCGGCGTCTTCCAGCGGCTGCACAAGGCCAGCGAGTATCCCGGCACCGGCATCGGCCTGGCCAGCGTGCGCCGCGTCGTCGCCCGCCACGGCGGGCGGGTGTGGGCCGAATCCGAGCCCGGCCAGGGCGCCACCTTCCACTTCGTCCTGCCGGTGCAGGACGCGAACACACACAAAGAGAGCTGACATGAGCGCGATCCGCACCATCCTGCTGGCCGAAGACAGCGCCGCCGACGCCGAGATGGCCATCGACGCCCTGCGCGAGGCGAACCTGGCCAATCCGATCGTCCATGTCGAAGACGGCGTGGAGGCGATGGAATACCTGCACCGCAAGGGCCGCTTCGCCGACCGCCCGGACGAGGAGCCGGCGGTGCTGCTGCTGGACATCAAGATGCCGCGCATGGACGGGCTCGAGGTCCTGCGGCGGATCCGCGCCGACGAGAAGCTGCGCCGCCTGCCGGTGGTGATCCTGTCGTCCTCGCGCGAGGAGAGCGACCTGGTCCACAGCTGGGACCTGGGCGTGAACGCGTACGTGGTCAAGCCGGTGGACGTGGAGCAGTTCTTCGCCGCGGTGAAGACGCTCGGCAAGTTCTGGGCGGTGATCAACGCCACGCCGGGAGGCGAAGGCTGAGTGATGGCGCCGTTGCGGGGGCTCGGCAGGGAAGGGCGGTTCCGGGTCCTCTTCGTGGAGGATTCGCCGGAGGACGCCGAGCTGCTGCAGATGCAGCTCGAGGACGCCGGCCTGGCGGCCGAGTACCTGCGCGTGGACGAGGAGCCGGCGCTGCGCGGGGCGCTCGCCACCTTCCGCCCCGACATCGTCCTGTCCGACCTGTCAATGCCGGGCTTCTCCGGCCACGACGCGCTGCGCATCGTCCGTGCGCAGGATCCGCACCTGCCTTTCATCTTCGTCTCCGGCACGATCGGCGAGGACGTCGCCGTGGCCGCGCTGCACGAGGGCGCCAACGACTACATCCTCAAGCACAGCAGCGCACGGTTGCCGGCCGCGGTGGACCGCGCGCTGCGCGAAGCCCGGACCGAGGCCGAGCGCGCCCGGGCCGAGGCCGAGCTGATGCGGACCCAGCGGCTGGAAAGCCTGTCGCTGCTGGCCGCGGGCCTGAGCCACGACCTGCGCAATATCCTCCAGCCGCTGCTGATCGTCCCCGACCTGATCGCCCAGCGCAGCGACGACCCGCGCCTGCACCAGCTGGCCACCGTCGTGGCCGAGTGCGGGCGACGCGGCCACGAGATGGCCGAGTCGATGCTGTCGTTCGTGCGCGGCTCGCGCCGCGCCAGCGAACGCATCCTGCTGCGCGACCTGTTCCACGCCGTCCAGCTGCTGCTCAAGGGCAGCCTGCCGCGCGACATGCAGCTGGAGGTGCGCCTGGCCGATCCGGAGCTGGAGCTGGACGCGAACTACACCGAGCTGCAGCAGTGCCTGCTCAACCTGTCGCTCAACGCGATCCAGGCCATGCCGGCCGGCGGGCGGCTGGAACTGGCCGCCGAGGAAGCCGAGGGCGGCGTCCGCCTGGTCGTCGCCGATACCGGCAGCGGCATGGACGAGGCGACCATCGCCCAGCTGTTCACCCCGTTCTTCACCACCAAGACCAGCGGCACCGGCCTGGGGCTGGTGTCGTGCAAGCGGATCATCGAGGGCCTGGGCGGGCGCATCTCCGTCTCCAGCGTGCCGGGGGCGGGCACCCGGTTCGAACTGTGGCTGCCCGCGCCGGTGGACGACGACGACCTGGAGGCCGGCGAGGCACCGGCCGAGGGCGGGCAGGGCGAGCGGATCCTGCTGGTCGTGCGCGAAGGCACCCGGCTGTCGCTGCTGGGCAATGCGCTGGCCAGCCAGGGCTACCAGCCCGACCTGGCCGCCGATGGCGCCGCCGCGCTGCGCCGCTGGGCCGAGACCGGCAGTCCCGACGTCGTGGTGGTCGATTCGGAGATCACCCTGTTCCCGGCCGAGGCGCTGCTCTCGACCATGTACGAATCCGGCTACACCGGCCCGGCGATCGTGATCGAGGACGCCGCGGCGCCGTTCGACGCCTCGCAGGTGCCCGACGGCGTGCCGCTGCAGCGCCTGCAGCGGCCGCTGGACATGCGCCGCCTGTTCGAGGCGGTGGCCACCGCGGTGGCCACGCGCGACTGACCGCGTTCCGGCCCGGCCGCGCCCTATACTCGGCGCAACGTGGCAGGGAGCGCGACGCATGCGGTGGACGGGGAAGGATCGTCGCGGGGACCGGCCGGGACTGGCCAGGTCGATCATGCTGGCCGTGCTGGCATCGGTGCTGCTGGCGAGCGCTTGCCAGCGCAACCCGGGCGGGCAGCTGCCCGAGGCCGGCGGCGACAGGATCCAGGCCAAGCGCGACGAGGTGAGCGGCTTCGCCCTGGTCCGCGCCTGGCCGGACCAGGAGGACGGCAACCTCGCCCTGGCGCTGGAATTCTCGCGCCCGCTGGTCGGAACCCAGGATTTCGACCGGCTGCTGGCCGTCGAGCCCGCCGGGTCCGGCGAGAGCGCCTGGTCGCTGTCCGATGACGGCCGGATCCTGCGCTACCCGTTCGTCGAGCCGGCGCGCGACTACACCGTGACCGTCGCCGCCGGGCTTCTGGCCGCCGACGGCAGCCGCCTCGGCCAGGCGCTGAAGAAGACCGTGCATACCGGCGAACTCGACCCGGTCGCCGGCTTCGCCTCGCAGGGCAGCGTCCTTCCCGCACGCGAGAGCCGCGGCCTGCCGGTGGTGTCGGTGAACGTCCCGGAAGTGGACGTGGAGTTCCTGCGCGTGCGCGAAAGCGAGTTGCCGCGGTTCTTCGCGCAGTTCCAGCGCGGCGGCCGGCGCGGCGGCTGGGAACTGGATCGCGACTACGACGACAAGTCCCCGCTGCGCGAGCTGGCCGAACCGGTCTACCTCAACCGCTTCGTGCTCGGCGGCGAGCGCAACGAGCGCGTGCTCAACTACCTGCCGGTGCAGGAGATCGCCGAGCTGCAGCAGCCGGGCCTGTATTTCGCCGTGCTGCGCCGGGTCGGCCAGTTCACCGACCAGTACGACACCGCGTTCTTCACCGTCAGCGACATCGGCCTGCACGCGCGCGCGTACCGCGACACGCTCTACGTCCATGCGGCGTCGCTGCACGACGGCGCCCCGCTGAAGGGCGTCGAGCTGCGCATACTCGACGCCGACGGCGGTGCGGTGCTGAAGTCGGCGACCGACGGTCACGGCAACGCGCTGCTGGAGTACCGGCTGGACGCCAGCCAGGTGCTGGTGGCCCGTCGCGGCAAGGACGTGTCGCTGCTGCCGTTCAACCAGCCGGCGCTGGACCTGTCGGAGTTCTCGGTCGGCGGGCGCGCGCAGGCGGCTTTCGACGTGTTCGCCTGGTCCGGCCGCGACCTCTACCGGCCCGGCGAGACCGTCCGCATCTCGGCGCTGCTGCGCGACGGCGATGGCCGCGCGCTGCCGGCGGCCGCCGGCAAGCCGGGGGGGCAGCCGCTGTTCCTGCGGCTCAAGCAGCCCGACGGGCGCGTGTTCCGCGAGACCCGGCTGGCACCGGGCGCGCAGGGCTACTACGCCTTCGAGCAGGCGATCCCGCCCGACGCCCCCACCGGGCGCTGGCAGGTCGAATTCCGCACCGATCCGGCGGGCAAGGACGCGGTCCAGGGCATGAGCCTGCGGATCGAGGAGTTCCTGCCCGAACGCCTGAAGCTGGACCTGGCCACGCCGAAGGAGCAGGCCACGCTCGCCCCCGGCGCGCCGCTGAAGCTGCAGGTCGAGGCGGCCTACCTCTACGGTGCGCCCGCGGCCGGCAACCGCTTCACCGCGAAGATGGCGCTGGCGGTGGCGCGCGAACCGCTCGACGGGCTTCCCGGCTACGCGTTCGGCGACCCGACGGTCGAGCTGCCGAAAGAGCCGCGCGACGTGCTCGACCAGGCGCTGGATCCGCAGGGGCGCCTGGAAGCCCCGCTGCCGTTGCCCGAAGAGGCCGCCAGGGCGGCCACGCCGGTGCAGGTGACGGTCGCCGGCAGCGTCCACGAGAGCGGCGGGCGACCGGTCAGCCGCAGCCTGCAGCGCGTGCTGTGGCCGGCGCCGGCGCTGGTCGGCGTGCGCCCGCTGTTCGACGAGGCCGACGGTGCCGATGCCAATGCCAGCGCGCGGTTCGAACTGCTGCGCGTGGACGCCGGGGGCCGGCCGCAGCCGGCCAGGGGCCTGAAGGTGACCCTGGTGCGCGAGCTGCGCGACTATCACTGGCGCTACCAGGACGACGGCGGCTGGGACTACGACTTCACCCGCCGCTTCGAGAACGTGGAGACGCGGACGCTCGACGTCGGCGCCACCGCCGCGCGCTTCGAGTTTCCGGTGGAGTGGGGCGAGTACCGCGTCGAGGTGCTCGACCCGGCGACCGGCCTGACCATGCGCTATCCGTTCCGCGCCGGCTGGAGCTGGGGCGACGACAACCGCGGCCCGGACGCGCGTCCGGACAAGGTCAAGCTGGCGCTGGACCGCACCGCCTACCGCGCCGGCGACACCCTGAAGGTCACCGTGACGCCGCCGCACGCCGGTCGCGGCGTGCTGATGGTCGAGAGCGACCGTCTGCTCTACGTGCACGACATCGAGGTGCGCGGCCAGGACGGCAAGGCGGGTGCGACCTTCGAAATCCCGGTGACCGCGGACTGGGAGCGGCATGACGTCTACGTCACCGCCCTGGTGTTCCGCGGCGGATCGGCCACCACCCAGGTGACCCCGGCGCGCGCGGTGGGCGTGGCCCACGTGCCGATGCGGCGCGACGACCGGCGGGTCGCGGTGGGGCTGAAGTTCCCCGCCCAGAGCCGCCCGCAGCAGGACCTGCCGGTGACCGTCAGCGTGCCGCAGCTGGCGGGCCGCACAGCACATGTCACGGTCTCGGCCACCGATGTGGGCATCCTCAACATCACCCGGTTCCCGGTGCCCGACGCCAGCGCGCACTTCTTCGCCCAGCGCCGCCTGGCCACCGATGCCTATGACGTGTACGGGCGGGTGATCGAAAGCTTCGAGGGCGGCAACGCGCGCCTGCGCTTCGGCGGCGACATGGCGCTGGAGGCGCTGCCGCAGGCGCGGCGGCCCACCGCGCGGGTCCAGACCGTGGACCTTTTCTCCGGCCCGGTCGCGCTCGACGCCCAGGGCAACGCGCGGATCCGCCTGCCACTACCGGACTTCAACGGGACCCTGCGGGTGTCGGCGCTGGTGTATTCCGACGACCGCTACGGCAAGCGCGACGGCGAGGCGCTCGTGCGCGCACCGGTGGTCGCCGAGGCCGGCATGCCGCGCGTGCTGGCGCCGGGCGACCGCGGCACCGTGAGCCTGGACGTGCAGAACTTCAGCGGCGCGGCCGGCGAATTCCGCGTGCGGGTGGAAGGCGAGGGTCCGCTGTCGGTGGCGCAGGGCCAGCGCAGGCTGCGGCTCGAGGACGGCGCCAAGGCCACGCTCGAGTTCCCGCTCCTGGCCGAGCCGGGCAATGCCGTGGCCCGGGTGCGCGTGCGCGTGGACGGCGGCGGCTACGCCGTCGACCGCCGCCACGACCTGCCGGTGCGCGCGGCGTGGCCGGGCGTGCTGCGCGCGCAGGCGCGGGTCGTGCAGGCCGGGGAGCCGCTGCTGCTGGATGCGGCGCTGGCCGAGGGCCTCATCCCCGACACCGTCGACGTGCGCCTGCGGGTCACCGCATCGCCGCCGATCCCGTTCGCCAGCGCGCTGCAGGGACTGCTCGACTATCCGTACGGCTGCGCCGAGCAGACCACCAGCAAGGGCTACGCGGCGCTGGTGATGGATGCGGCAACCGCCCGCCGGCTCGGCGTGCCCGGCCTGGACGCGGCCGCGCGCCGGGCCAGGCTGGAGGGCGCGCTGGGCCGGCTGGCGGCGATGCAGGCCGGCAGCGGCCACTTCTCGATGTGGGGCGGCGATGGCGGCGACACCGCGCCGGCGCTGACCCCGTACATCGTCGACTTCCTGCTCGACGCACGCGAGGCCGGCTTCGCCGTCCCGGACGGCGTGCTGCAGAAGGCGCTGGACCGGCTGTCGGAAGACCTGCTCTCCGGAGGCGAGCAGTTCTACGGCAGCGACCATCGCGACCACCTGCGCTTCGCCAACCGCGCCTACGCCGGCTACGTGCTGGCGCGCGTCAACCGCGCCCCGCTGGGGACGCTGCGCGCGCTCTACGACCAGGAGAAGGGCGACAGCCTGACCGGCCTGCCGCTGGTGCAGCTGGGGCTGGCCCTGGGCCTGCAGGGCGACGGCAAGCGCGCTGCGGCCGCGATCGCCGACGGCTTCGCCCGCGACCCGGACACGCGTCCGCAGTGGCTGGGCGACTACGGCAGCCGGATCCGCGACGACGCGCTGATGGTGGCCCTGCTGCACGAACGCGATCGCGCCGAGGCCCGGTACGACGCGCGCGTGGTCGACCTGGCGCGGGTGCTGCAGGCGCGCCGCGACGAGGACGGCGCCGGCCGGCTGTGGCTGAGCACGCAGGAGCAGATGGCGCTGGCGCGGCTGGGTCGCGCGCTGGAGGCCGGTGGCGGGCGCCAGGTGGCCGGCCGCCTGGTCGCCGGCGGCGAGGCCCAGGCGCTGGAACCGGCGGCCGCATTCGCCCGGCGGCTCGACGCGGCCGCGCTCGCCGGCGGCGTGCGCTTCGAGGCCGAGGGCGGGCCGTACTACGCGAGCATCGAGGTCGCCGGCATTCCACGCCAGCCGCCGGCCGAGGACCGCCGCCGCGTCGGGGTGACGCGCGACTGGTTCCTGACCGACGGCACGGCATGGAAGGGCGGCCCCCTGAAGGAAGGCCAGGTGCTGGTGGCGCGGCTGACGCTGCGGGCCGAGCAGGCCATGCCCCACGCGCTGGTCACCGACCTGCTGCCGGCCGGGCTGGAAGCGGAGAACCTCAACCTGGGCGACAGCGCGCAGTGGGACGGGGTGCAGATCGAGGGCGTGGCGCTGTCCGACCGCAGCGGCCAGGCGGAACTGCGCCACGAGGAGTACCGCGACGACCGCTACGTCGCGGCGCTGGCCCTGGACCAGGGCGCGACGGCGCGGCTGTACTACCTGGTGCGCGCGGTGACGCCGGGCGTCTATACGGTGCCGCCGCCGCAGGCCGAGGACATGTACCAGCCGACCCTGCGCGGCACCGGCGCCGCGCGGCCGGCGCAGGTCACGGTGACGCCGCCATGACCGGCTGCGCGCGACGGCAGCCGCGTCGCGCGGTCAGGGCGCGTCGGCGTGGTCGCGCCTGCCGGCTGCGGCCTGCACCAGCGACTGCGTGACAGCGTCCAGCCGCGCCTCGTAGTCGTCCGGAAAGGTCCAGAAGTGCAGCCCGTCGCCGGTCCTGGCGGGCTGCAGCCCGCGCTGCTCAGGCGGCATGTGGAAAAGCATCTTCAGCAGCACGTCGCTGCTGACCCAGGGGTGGTCGTACCAGAACACGTGCGAGCGCCGGTCCAGCCCCGGCAGGTTGTCGGCGCTGGCGGAGATCAGGTCGAAGTCCAGCCGCCGCGACGCGTCGACCATCCAGCGCGCGTCCCCGGGTGCAAGTTCCGCCGGATCCGGCCGCCCGGCGCGCGAGCCGCGCTGGTGCAGGCGCGAGAGCACCAGCACCGAGTCGCGCATGTTGACGGTGACGGTCACCCGCCGCGGATAGCCGTGGTAGACCTGCAGGTCGCCCACGAAGCGGCGGAAATCGGCGTCCGGGGCCGGGAAGTAGATCTCGCCCAGGCGCACCGACGCCGGATCGTAGCCGGCGCCCGGCGTGCCCAGCAGCGCCAGCGCCGGCGAGGCGACCATCGCCCCCGAGCTGTAGGCGATCACGTTGATGTGCCGCGCGCGGGTGTGGCGGGCGAGCATGCGCACCAGCCGGGCGAACGCAGGCGCGGTGCCGCCCGCCTTGTCCACGTCGTGGGAGAAGCGCAGGAAGTTTTCCGCCGACGGCCAGATGAAGGACAGCACCACCGAGTTGCGCCCGGTGAAGTGCCGGTATTGCGCCGCCTGCGCGGTGGCGCGGCCGACCCCGGTGTTGGCGCCGTGCACGTAGATGGTCAGGTCCGGGTCGGCGCTGCGCGCAAGCGCCTGGTCGACCTGGTCGAAGAAGGCCAGCGCGTCCGCGCCGGGCGCGCCGGCGTCCAGGCCGACCGAAGCCTTTTCCTGCATCGTGTTGACCAGGATCTGCGGGCGCCGTTCGGCCGGGGTGCTGGTCGACTGCTCGTACAGCCAGTCCCAGCTGCGGCCCCCGCCACCGATGCTGAGGTTGGCCACGCCCATGTGCAGCGCATCGTCCGGGAAGATCGCATAGGCGCGCGCGCCCGCGGGGCCGAACGGCACCCGGTTGGTGGCGTAGAACACCTGGATGTCGCTGCTGCGGTCGAGCGCGGCGTTGGCGCCGAACAGGTTGTGCTCGCCGTTGAGGAACACCGCAGGAGCCGGCATCAGCCGCACGGGCGGCTGGCACGCGGCGAGGGCGGCGATGGCGAACAGCGCGGCCAGGCAGGCACGGAATCGGCGCATCGGAACCTCGCTTGCAGGGGCGTGGTGGCACCCGGTCTCCACGACGCGGGACCGGCACCGGCATCGATCTGGGCAATCCGACGCGGCCAGTTGTAGCAGAGCCGGTGGAGGGGCGGTACCGGGCCCGTGGCCGTGGTCCCGCGCCACGGCGGCTATAGTGGGCCGGGACTCCGGAGCGGGCGGGCGGTATGGAGCACGGCAGCATGGGCCCGGGAATGCGCCGCGTGGCGCCGGGCGGCATGGGATGGTCGCTGGCGCTGTCGGGACTGCTCGCCGGCGGGGTCGCCGCCGCGCCGCCGCAACCGGTCGATCCGCCTCCGTTGCCGGCGATCGAGGGCGAGTGCGTCGTGCTGCTGCACGGGCTCGGCCGGACCCACCGCTCGATGGCGCCGCTCGAGGCGGCGTTGCGCGAGGCCGGCTACGCCACCGCGAACATCGACTATCCCTCGCAAAGCCAGACGATCGAAGCCTCCGCGCGCGAGGCGGTGCCCCGGGGCGTCGGCGAATGCCGGCGGAAAGGAGCGCACACGATCCATTTCGTCACCCATTCGATGGGCGGCCTGCTGCTGCGCCAGTACCTGTCGACGGGCCGCATCGAGGGGCTGGGCCGGACGGTGATGCTGGGCCCGCCCAACCAGGGCAGCGAGGTGGCCGATGCGCTGGTCGGCACGGCGCTCTACGACCACTTCAACGGGCCGGCGGGTGCGCAGCTGGTGACCGGCGCGAACGGCATCACCGCGCGGCTGGGGCCGGTCGCCTTCCCGCTCGGGGTGATCGCCGGCAACGAGGCGACCGCGATCGACAGCGTGCTGGCCACGCGGATCCCCGGCGAGAACGATGGCAAGGTCGCGGTCGAAAGCGCCAGGGTCGAGGGCATGGCCGACTTCCTGGTGCTGCCGGTCAACCACACCTTCATGATGGCCAACGAGGTGGTGGCGGGGCAGGCGCTGCACTTCCTGCGCCATGGCGCGTTCCTGCACGAGCTGCCGCAGGCGGAACGTCCGTGAAAGAAAAAACCCCGCCTCGCGGCGGGGTTCTCGACGCAGGACTGTCCGGGTGGATCAGTCGAGCGGAGTGATGTTCGAGGCCTGGGCGCCCTTCGGGCCCTGGGTCACCTCATAGCTCACCCGCTGACCTTCCCTGAGGGAGCGGAAACCCTTGGAGTTGATCGCGGAGAAGTGTGCGAACACGTCCGCGCTGCCATCTTCCGGCGAAATGAAGCCGAATCCCTTGGCGTCGTTGAACCACTTGACGGTACCGTTGGCCATGATGCTGCGTAATCCTTGATTGACGGAATGCGCGGCGGTTGCCGCGACGCGGAGTATGCAAAGCCCGGTGCCGGCTGACAATCGGGGGCGTGCGATCGTTGCCGTAGTTACCGCTAACCGTACGGTCAGCCGCGGGCCAGTTCGGCCACCAGTTCCGGCAGCCCGGCGGAGGCGGCGGCCACGTTGTCCAGCACTTCGGCCAGGGTGATTTCCTGCGCGTCGCCGCAGCCGGCGGCCCAGTTGGCGACGATCGCCAGGCAGGCGTACTCCAGGCCAAGCTCGCGGGCCAGCGCCGCTTCCGGCATGCCGGTCATGCCGACCAGGTCGCAGCCGTCGCGACGCATGCGCGCGATCTCGGCGTTGGTCTCCAGCCGCGGCCCCTGGGTGGCGCCGTAGCAGCCGCCATCGACCACGCGCGCGCCGGTGACCCGCGCCGCGGCCAGCACCTTGTGCCGGAACATCGGGCTGTAGGGATGGCCGAAGTCCACGTGCAGGGCTTCGCCTTCGCCGTCCCAGAAGGTCGATTCGCGGCCCCAGGTGTAGTCGATCAGCTGGTCCGGGCAGGCCAGCACGCGCGGGCCGTAGGCCTCGGTGATGCCGCCGACCGTATTCAGCGCCAGCACCCGCTGCGCGCCGGCCTGCCTGAGCGCATGCAGGTTGGCGCGGTAGTTGACCCGGTGCGGCGGCAGCGCGTGGCCCTCGCCGTGGCGGGCCAGGAACGCCACCCGCTGGCCGCCGAGGCGGCCGATGCGCAACGGCCCGGACGGCGCCCCGTACGGCGTCTCGACGTGGCGTGCCTCCACGTCCTCGAGCGCGGCCAGCCGGTAGACGCCGGTGCCGCCGATCACGGCCAGGGCGATGTCCATGCCGCTCAGTCCTTCAGCGCGTAGATGCCAGGCAGGTTGCGGCCCTGCTCGTAGTAGTCCATGCCGAACCCGAACACGTAGCGGTCGGGCACGGTCAGCCCGACGTAGTCGGCGCGCACGCCTTCCACGCAGCGGTCGTGCTGCTTGGTGGTGAGCGCGGCGATGCGCACGTCGGTGGCGCCCTGTTCGATGCACCAGCGGCGCACCTCGGCCAGGGTATGGCCCTCGTCCAGGATGTCGTCGGCGATCAGCACGCGGCGACCGTAGAGCGAGGTGGCGGGGCGGTGCTTCCAGACCAGTTCGCCGCCCTGGTTGTTGCCGCGGTAGCGGGTGGCGTGGAGGTAGTCGAACTGCAGGTCCAGGCCACGCGCGCCGAGTTCGAGCGCCAGCTGGCCGGCGAACGGCAGCGCGCCGTGCATCACGGTCAGGAACACCGGTACGAAGCTGTCGCCGAGGCGGTGCGGCGGCACGTCGCCGATGTAGTCGCGGGCGATGGCGTCGGCCATCTTCGCGATGGCCGCGTCGATGGCGGGGCGGTCGACCAGCAGGTCGGACTTCTCGAGGACTTCGGCGATCAGGAGTTCGGACATCGGATCAGGCTACCGGAAGGGGGAGGAAGGCGGGGATCACGCGGTCTGGGAGGGCAGGCGCGACTGCGCGGCGCCGTAGCGGACGTCGGCCAGCAGGCCGGCCCAGCCCATCGCGCCGCGGCCGATCAGCCCGGTGAGCGCGGCGGTGTTGAGGGGGCGGCCGTCGACCGCGCGCAGCGATTCCTCGACCAGCTCCGGGTGGCAGACCAGGACCACGTCGCAGCCGGCGTCGAGGTGGGCGTCGATGCGCGACTTGACCCCTCCGGCGGAGAACGCGGCCGCCATGCCGATGTCGTCGGAGAAGACCACGCCGCGGAAGCCCATCTCCGTGCGCAGGATCTCCTCGATCCAGCGCCGCGAATAGCCGGCGGGCTCCGGCGCGACCTGGGGATAGGCCACGTGCGCCATCATCACCGCGTCGGCGCCGGCCTCGATCCCGGCCACGAACGGGACCAGGTCCTCGGCGCGCAGCACCTCGAGCGGGCGCGGGTCGACGGCATCGTCGAAATGGGTGTCCTCGAGCACGGTGCCGTGCCCGGGGAAATGCTTGAGCGTGGCGGCCATGCCGACGCCATGCATGCCGCGCACGTAGGCACGGGTGAACGCGGCGACCACCTGCGGGTCGTCGCTGAAGGCGCGGTCGGCGATGGCGCGGTTGCCGCGGGCCAGGTCGACCACCGGGGCGAAGCTCAGGTCCACGCCGCTGGCGCGGACCTCGCTGGCCATCAGCCAGGCATGCTCTTCCGCCAGCCTCAGCGCTGCCTCCGGGTCGCGGCCGTACAGCTCGCCGAACCGCTGCAGCGGGGGCAGGGCGCTGTAGCCGTCGCGGAAGCGCTGGACCCGGCCGCCTTCCTGGTCCACGCAGACCAGCTGCGGGCGCGGGGCCGCGGCGCGGATCGCGGCCGACAGCTCGGCCACCTGGTCGCGCGAGGCGAAATTGCGCTTGAACAGGATCACGCCGGCGACGGCGTCGTGCTGCAGCCAGTCGCGCTCCTGCGCGGTCAGTTCGGTGCCGGCGACGCCGATCACGAGCATGCGTGGGAACTCCAGGTCGCGCGCGGTCCGCGCGCCCGGGCATTGTCGCAGATGCGGCCCGCGCGGCGCGCTAGGCCTCGCAGCCGTCCGTTCCGCAGGCCTGGCCTGGCGCTGCGGCGGGTGCGGCATCGGCCATCGCCTGGCGCAGGGCCTGCGCGAACGCCTCCGGCGCCTGCCCGCCCTGCACGGCGTAGCGGCCGTCGATGACGAAGGTCGGTACCGCGCGGATGCCCATCGACCGGGCCTGCGCCAGCTGCGCCTGGACCTCGGCCAGGCCTTCGTCCGACTCGAGGAGGCCGCGGATCCGTTCCGCGCCGAGCCCGCCGGCCGCACCTGCCGCCACCAGCGTGGCGGTCGCGGCCAGGTCCCGGCCTTCGGCGAAGTGCGCCCGGAACAGCGCTTCGCCCACGGCCTGCGCATCGCCCTCGCGCGCCGCCAGCCACATCAGGCGGTGGGCCGGCAGCGTCGTCACCCGGACCTGGCCGCGGCCGAAATCCATCGGCAGCCCCTCGGCGCGGGCGGTGGCCTGGGTCTGGGACAGGATCTGTTCGGTACGCGCGGGGCCGCCGAACTTGGCGGCGTAGGCCTCGCGCAGCGGCACCGGGGTCGCGTCGGCCTCGGGCTCGAGCTGGAATGGATGCCAGTGGACCTCCAGCGGCGGTGCCTCGGCGCCCAGCAGCTCCACGCCCCGCTGGAACCGGTGCTTGCCGATCCAGCACCAGGGGCAGACCACGTCGGACCAGATGTCGATTCTCATGGAAGGCAGATGGGGGCCGGGCCGCGCGCCCGCAAGGCTCAGCCCGCGCCGTCCCGTTCGGCGGGGCTCCAGTGCGCGTACGGGCGCCCGGCCAGGGCCAGGTTGTAGTAGCGCTGCAGGTCGGTGACTTCCGCACCCAGCCAGTCCGGCCGGACGAACGCCTCGTCCGCCGCTTCGAGTTCGATTTCCGCCACCACCAGCCCGGCGTTCTCGCCGAGGAACTCGTCCACCTCCCACAGGTGGCCGGCATGGCGCACGTAATGCCGGCGCTTGTCGACCAGGCCACCGACGCACAGCCCCAGCAGCTGCCGCGCGTCCTCGACCGGGACCGGGTAGTCGAACTCCTGGCGGGTATGCCCCGCCTCGCGCGACTTGAGGTTGAGGAACGCGCGGTCGCCTTCGATCCGTACCCGCACCGACGCCTTCTGCAGGCCGCCCTCGACCGCGCCGAGGTCGTTCAGGTATCCCTGCGCCATCGGCTGCACGCGCTCGGCCGCGCCGCGCCAGCCATCGCCGGCCACCAGGAACTTGCGCTCGATCTCGATCCCCACGTCCGTGTCCCTGTCGATGCGGCGCGTCGCGCCGGCCGCACATGCTAGCGCGGGGCGGCCGGTGACCGGCGCCCGCTTTCACGCAGTGGCGCATGGACGCTCCGGCGGGCATCGTGTATTAAACCGGCTTCCGGCGTATTCCCCCGCGCCCTTTCCCGAAGGCTCCCTGGCCCCGCGCATGCAGAAAGACACCGCGATCCGCCTGCTCATCGTCGACGACCGCGTGGAAGACGCCGAAGCGATCGTCAGTACCCTGCGCAACGGCGGCATCGCGGTCCGGCCGCTGCGGCCGCAGAATCCCGCGGAGCTGGCGCACATGGTCGGCAACCAGCCGGTGGACCTGGTGGTGGCGGCGGATTCGTCCGCGATGCCGCTTGAGCAGGTCCGCACCCAGGTGGCGTCCAGCGGCAAGGACCTGCCGCTGCTGCTGCTGGTGGACCGGATCGACGAGGCCGCGGTGCTCGGCACGCTGGGCGGCGGCGCCCGGGCGCTGGTGCTCAAGCACCGCCCCGAGCACCTGCTGGAAACGATCCGCCGCGAGTGGGCCGACCTGGAGGCGCGGCGCGGCCTGCGCCGGCTGGAGGCGCAGCTGCGCGAGACCGAGCGCCGCTGCGACTCGCTGATCGCCTCCTCGCGCGACCCGGTCGCCTACATCCACGAAGGCATGCACATCCGCGCCAACGACGCCTACCTGGAGATGTTCGGGTTCGAGGCGTTCGACGAGGTCGAAGGCATGTCGCTGCTGGACCTGGTCGGCCCGCAGCACATCGACGGCTTCAAGCAGCTGCTCAAGTCGCTGTCCAAGGGCGAGCCGCCGCCGCCCGAATACCTGATGGAAGCGCGCCACGTCGACGGCAGCACGTTCCCGGCGAAGATGGAATTCGCCACCGCCAGCTACGAGGGCGAGGCCTGCGTCCAGGTCGTGTTCCGGCGGCGCGAGGAACTGGATCCGGAGCTGGCCCGCGAGGTCGAGGAGCTGCGCCGGCGCGACCAGGTCACCGGCCTGCTGAACCGGCCGACCTTCATGCACCTGCTCGAGGACGCGGTGGCCACGGTCGGGCGCGAGGGCGGCCAGTACGGCTTCCTGCTGGTCGAGCCCGACCACTATGCGCGCCTGCTGCCCGACATCGGGCTGGATTCGGCGGACGCGCTGATCGCCGCGCTGGCCGCGCGGGTGCGCACGTCCGTGGACGCCGACATCCGCACGGCCCGGTTCGGCGAGCACAGCTTCGCGCTGCTGCTCGAGGGCGGGCATGCGCGTACCCGTGCGGTCGCCGACGCCCTGCGCGAGGCGTTCGCCACGCACGTGTTCAGCGTGGGCGCCCGTTCGGTCACGGTGACCGCGAGCATCGGCGGCGTGCAGATCGGAGAGAAGATCGCGAGCGTGCCGCAGATCCTCGGCCGCGCCAACCAGTGCCTGGGATCGGCGGTGGAACTGGGCGGGAACACCGTGCAGGTGTTCGACCCCGGCGCGGCCGACCGCGCCGAGGAGGAACGCGTGCAGCTGTGGGTGGCGCGCATCCGCGAGGCGCTGGTCGGCGAAGGCTTCGTCCTCCACTACCAGCCGGTGATGAGCCTGCAGGGCGAGCCGGGCGAACTGTACGAGGCGCACCTGCGGGTCGACGCCAACGGCGAGCTGGTCACCCCTTCCGGCTTCCTCGGCATCGCCGAGGAGCATGGCCTGCTCGGCGAGATCGACCTGTGGGTGGTGCGCCACGCGATCGCCGTGCTGGGCGAGCGCGAGCGCGCCGGCCGCCAGACCCGCATGCTCGTGCGGGTGAGCCCGGCGTCGTTCGCCAACCCCTCCATGGTCGAGCTGATCGGCCGCGAGCTGGCCGCGCAGGGGGTGCCCGGCGAGCGGCTGTGGCTGGAAGCGCCCGAAGCCAAGGTGTTCACCCACCTGCGCAACGCCCAGCAGTTCCTGTCGGCGGTGGCGCCGATGGGGTGCCGCTTCGGCCTGGAGCAGTTCGGCTCGGGCCTGGATTCGTTCCAGCTGCTGGCCCACCTCAAGCCGTCGTTCTTCAAGATCGATCCCGGCCTCACCGACGAGATGGGCAAGCCGGGCGAGGCCCAGGACAAGGTTCGCGAGATCACCGCGCGCGCCCGCGACGAGGGCATCACCACGCTGGCCGAGGATGTCGAGGACGCGCCGGCGATGAGCCAGCTGTTCAGCGCCGGCGTGGACTACGTTTCGGGGGCGTTCGTCGCGCCGGTCGGCGCGGCGATGAATTTCGACTTCAGCTGAGCCCGGGCGCGGCGGCGCGCCGCGTTCCCGGCCGGAGACCGGAGACCGGAGACCGCCATGCAGCTCCCGGGCCTGCAGCCGCCGCCGTTCGAAACCCACCGGGTCGGGGAGACGCCGCCTCCGTTCGAGCCGCGCGACCTGTGGGCCGACGACGTCGCCCTGCGCGAAGGCGTCGCCCGCGGCGGCGCATCGGCCCACGTGGTCGCGCTGCAGGACTACGCGCGCCTCGCCGGCGACGAACTGTACCGGCTCGGCTTCGAGGCCAACCGCGACCGCCCGCGGCTGCGCACCCACGACCGCCACGGCGGGCGCATCGACACCGTCGAGTTCCATCCGGCCTACCACCGGCTGATGGAACTGGCCAAGGCGCACGAGGTGGCGGGCCTGTCGTGGCAGCGGCCGGGCGCGGGTGCGCACGTGGCCCGTGCCGGGCTGAGCTACCTGCACCACCAGGCCGAAGCGGGCACCAGCTGCCCGCTGACCATGACCCATGCCGCGGTGCCGGTACTGCGCCGCGAACCGTCGCTGGCGGAGTGGGCGGACAAGGCGGCCGCGCCACGCTACGACCCGCGCGATGTCGCCATCGGCGACAAGGCCGGGATCACCCTGGGCATGGGCATGACCGAGAAGCAGGGCGGCTCGGACGTGCGCGCCAACGCGACCGTCGCCACGCCGCTGGCCGCGGGCGAAGGGTACGCGCTGGTCGGGCACAAGTGGTTCTTCTCCGCGCCGATGTCCGACGGCTTCCTGGTGCTGGCGCAGGCGCCCGGCGGGCTGACCTGCCTGCTCATGCCGCGGCGGCTGCCGGACGGGGCGAAGAACGCGTTCCGGATCATGCGGCTCAAGGACAAGCTCGGCGACTGGTCCAACGCCTCGTCGGAGGTGGAGTTCTGCGGCGCGCGGGCGTGGCGGGTCGGCGGGGAAGGGCGCGGCGTGGCCACCATCATCGAGATGGTGATGCTGACCCGGCTGGACTGCATGCTCGGGGCCGCCGCCGAAACCCGCATGGCGCTGGCCCAGGCGCTGCACCATGCGCGCCATCGGGTCGCGTTCGGCCGCCGGCTGGTGGACCATCCGCTGATGGCCAACGTGCTCGCCGACCTGGCGATCGAATCGGAGGCGGCCACCGCGTTCGCCCTGCACGTGGCGTCCCTGGTCGATGCCGCGCCGGGCGATCCGCAGGCCGCCGCGCTGGCGCGGGTGGCCACCGCGATCGGCAAGTACTGGCTGTGCCGGCGCGCACCGGCGCTGGTCAACGAGGCGCAGGAATGCCTCGGCGGCGCCGGCTACGTCGAGGAGTCGATCCTGCCGCGGCTGTACCGCCAGGCGCCGCTGAACTCGATCTGGGAAGGCAGCGGCAACATCCAGTGCCTGGACGTGCTGCGCGCGCTGGCGCGCGAGCCGACGGTCGCGCAGGCGCTTCGGTCGGCGCTTGCCGACGCCGCCGGCCGGCATCCGCTGCTGGAGCGGGAAGCCGGTCGCCTGCGCGCATGGCTGGAGCCCGCCACCGGCGATGGCCGGGAGGCGCAGGCGCGCCTGCTGGTGGAACGGCTGGCGCTGCTGCTGCAGGGGGCGGTGCTGTCGGCCGCGGGCAGCCCGCTGGCGGAGGCGTTCCTGCGCAGCCGGCTCGGCGGCGCGCACGGCCTGGCCATGGGCACGCTGCCGGACGACGTGGACCTCGGCGCGGTACTCGGGCGTGCGCTGCCGGCCTGATCGACCGCGCCGGATGGGTCAGTCGAGGAACTGCAGCCGCGCCAGCTCCGCGTAGAGCCCGTCCTGGGCGAGCAGCTGCTCGTGTGTGCCTTCGGCCACGATCCGGCCCTGGTCCATCACCACGATCCGGTCGGCGCGCAGCACCGTGGCCAGGCGGTGCGCCACCACCAGGGTGGTGCGGCCGCGCATCAGGTTCTCCAGCGCGTGCTGGACCGCGCGCTCGCTCTGTGCATCGAGCGCGCTGGTGGCCTCGTCGAGCAGCAGCACGGGCGCGTCCTTGAGCAGGGCGCGTGCGATCGCGATGCGCTGCTGCTGGCCGCCGGACAGGCGCGAGCCACGCTCGCCCAGCTCGCTGGCGTAGCCCTCCGGCAGCGCCTCGATGAAGCCGTCCGCCTCGGCCGCGCGCGCGGCCGCCTGCACTTCGGCCTCGCTGGCCTGGAGCCGCCCGTAGCGGATGTTGTCCAGCGCGCTGGCGGCGAACAGCACCGGTTGCTGAGGCACCAGCGCGACCTGCTCGCGCAGCTGCGCCGGGTCGGTGTCCCGCAGGTCGACGCCGTCGATCCGCACCGAGCCGGACTGCGGATCGTGGAAGCGCAGCAGCAGCGACAGCACGGTGCTCTTGCCCGCGCCCGAGGGCCCGACCAGCGCCACCGTCTCGCCCGGGCGCACGTGCAGGTCGAAGCCGTGCAGCGCCGGCGCGTCGGGGCGCTGCGGGTAGTGGAAGACCACCTGCTCGAAGCGGATCTCGCCGCGCAGCGGCGAGGGCAGGGCCGCCGGGCTGGCCGGTGCGGCGACCTGCGGCTGTTCGTCCAGCAGTTCGGAGATCCGGCCCATGCCGCCGGCCGCGCGTTGCAGCTCGTTCCAGACCTCGGCCAGCGCACCGACCGAACCGCCGCCGATCAGCGCGTACAGCACGAACTGGCCGAGCGTGCCGGCGCTCATCGTGCCCTCGACCACGTCGTGCGCGCCGGACCACAGCACCAGCACGATCGCGCCGAACACCAGCACGATGGCCGCGGCGGTGACCGCGGCCTGCGCGCCGATGCGGCGGCGCGCGGTGGCCACCGCCACGTCGAGCGCGGCGCCGAAGCGGCCGCGTTCGTAGGGTTCGCGGGCGTAGGCCTGGACCGTGCGCACCGCGCCCAGGGTCTCGGCGGCCAGCGCGTTGGCGTCGGCGACCCGGTCCTGGCTGGCGCGCGAGGCCTTCTCCAGCCGCCGCGCGCCGAGCACGATCGGCAGCACCGACAGCGGGATGCCGACCAGCGAGTAGGCCGCCAGGTGCGGGCTGGTGACGAACAGCATCACCAGGCTGCCGACCACCGTGACCGTGCTGCGCAAGGCCACCGACATGGTCGTGCCGATCACGCTGCGCAACAGCTCGCTGTCGGCCGACAGGCGCGAGACCAGCTCGCCGCTGCGGCTGCGGTCGTGGAAGGCCGGGTCCAGCCCGACCAGGTGCGCGTAGAGCTGGCCGCGCAGGTCGGCCACGACCTTCTCGCCTAACAGCGACACGAAGAAGAAGCGGGCGGCCGTGGCCACGGCCAGGACCACCGCGACCACGAACAGCAGGCCGAACGCGGCGTTGATCTGGGTGCCGCCGCCGAAGCCGTGGTCGATCATGTAGCGGACCGCGACCGGCAGGCTGAGGGTGGCGGTGGAGGACACCGCCAGCGCGGCCAGCCAGGCGCCGAACAGCCCGCGATGCCGGCGCACGAACGGCCACAGCGTCCCCAGGCTGCCGAGCCTCCGCAGGCGGCTGCCGCGTTCGCTGTCGCTGTCGGCCATCAGTGCATCTCCGGGGTGGGGGTGGGGTGGACGCGGACGCGGTCGCGGGTGGCGTCGCGCAGGCGCGCCTGCAGGGCGGCGGCCTGGTGCGCGGGCAGCCGCAGCGACAGGTGCGCGCCGTCGGCCGCGAAGCGCTCGCCGGTCTTCTCGGCGGCATGGGCGGCCAGGGCCGAATGGACGGTGCCGAGGTCCTCGAACGCGCAGGCCACCTCGAGGTCGGCCATCGCGACCAGCGGCTGGCGCGTCGCCAGCCGCAGGCACTCGGCCGCCGCGCCGCCGTACGCCCGGACCAGGCCGCCGGCACCAAGCTTGATCCCGCCGTACCAGCGGGTCACCACCACCGCGACGCGGTCGTAGCCCTGGCCGTCGATCGCCGCCAGGATCGGTCGCCCGGCGGTGCCGGCCGGTTCGCCGTCGTCGCTGGAGCGGTAGTCCTGGCCGACCCGCCAGGCCCAGCAGTTGTGGGTGGCGTCGGCGTCGGCGGCGCGGGCGATGTACTCCATGGCCCGCGCGGGTCCATCGACCGGCTCGGCCCGGGCGAGGAAACGGCTGTGCCTGACTTCGAGCAGGTGGGATGCGGGGGCGGCGAGGGTATCGGTCATCTCTCGCCATAGTGTAGCCGCCGCGTCCGCGGCCCTACCTCGCGCCGGCGGCGTGCGTCACGGCGACAGCGGCAGCAGGTCGTCCGGCACCGGCGTGGTCGGATGGGTGAGCACGAACCGCGCGAGGCTGGCGCGCGCCTGGTCGGTTTCGCCGCGCTCGCGGCGCTCGCGGATGCTCTGCAGCCACTGCGGTGCGGCCATGCGCTCGTCCTCGGCGACCGCGGCGGCGATGCGGTCGACCGGGCCGGCGGCGACGGCATCGCCCGCGGCACGCGCGGATTCGGCCATCGGGGCCGCCGCGGCCATCGCCTCCTGTGCGGGGGCCTCGGCTGGCGCGGGGAAGGGCGCGGGCGGAGCCGGCGGCGGCGGGGGCAGGGCGGCGGCGGGAGCGGGAGCGGGAGCGGGAGCGGGAGCGGGCGCCGCCACCGCCTGGCGCGCGGCCTCCCCGGTGCGCTGGCTGGCGCGCCGGGCGGCGGCCGCCACCGCCACTTCCTGGGCCCGGGCACGCTCGGCCTCGGCTGCGACCTGGAGTTCGGCCTGGCGCGCGGCCTTCTGCTCGCGTTGCCGCAGGCGCTGGGCGGCGGCGGCCTGGCCGGTGTCGGCCGTGCCTGCGCCCAGGGACGGGCTTGCCGGTTCCGGCCTGGCCGGTGCCGGCGGAGGAGACGGGACGAACGCGCCGTCCGCCGCAGGATCGGCCGGCGCCGCGCCGTCCGATTCGGTCACCGGGGCCGATGCGGGGACGGGGGGTTCCCGCAGTTGCCAGGCCACGCCGATGGCCAGCGTGACCGACGCGGCGAGCCCGAGCGCCACGGGCAGTCCGCGCCGGACCCGCCGGCGGGCAGGCGTGGGCGCCCGCGCCACCGGGGGCGCGCGGCCGGCCTCGCGCGCGGCGGCCAGGATGCGTGCGTCGAGCGCGGCGGAGGGCTCGGCCGGAGACCCGCCCTCGAGCAGGCGGGCCAGCGCCCGTTCCTGCGGGTCCAGGGGTTCGTGCTGCGGCTTCATGGGTTCAGCCTCGCACGCAGCTTGTCCAGCGCATAGCGCAGGCGCGACTTGACCGTCTCGCGGCCAACCCCGGTGATGCGTCCGATCTCCTCCAGGCTCAGTTCCTGCTGCAGCCGCAGCAGCACCGCTTCGCGCTGCTCCTCGGGCAGTTCGTCCAGCGCCTGCTGCAGGCGCCCGCGGGCCTCGTCCGCGTCGGCCAGGCGCTCCGGATCGTCCGGGTCGGCCAGCGCGGCCGTGCGCAGGTCGGCGTCGACCGGCGCGGGCGGGCGATGGCGCTGGGCACGCCAGTGGTCGTTGAGCCGGTTGTGGGCGATCCGGTACAGCCAGGTGGAAAACGCCGCCTCGGGTTTCCAGCCGGCACGCGCGGCGATCACGCGCTGCCAGACGTCCTGGTACAGCTCCTCGGCCAGCGGCCGGTCGCGCAACTGGCCGAGGATGAAGCGGTACAGCGGGCCGCGGTGCCGGGCGTACAGGGCCTCGAACGCGGCCGCATCCCCGCCTGCCCAGGCGAGCATCAGTGCTTCATCGGTCGATCCGGCCACCGGCTGGTCCATGGCGACCAGACTACGGTACGGCGCCGATGGCGGAAAAGATCCGGCGGCGCGGCGGACGGCGAGCGGCAGGGTGCAGGCGAAGGTCATGCCGGTGGAAACGCGCGGCGGGCGGGGATGGGGTCCGGCCGCATAGGGACACGGTCGGCGTTATGCTGGCGGCAAGGGGACGTGGCCGGGGATACATGACGCCAGCAGGGACAGTGGAAAGCGCAGCGCCGCCAGCGGCGGCCGCCGCTCCGCGCACGCCGCTCGAACGCGCGGTGGCGGCCCTGCATGCGCTCCTGCCCGCCGGCGCGCAGCTGGCGGTGGGCTGGCGTGACACCCTCCTGGGCAGCCACTTCCTGATGGCACCGGCGATGCAGGCCGGTCCGGCGCGCCGGCTGGAGCTGGCGCTGGCGGAAGCCGGCTCGCTGACGTCCGGACCGGGGACGATCTCGCTGTCGTGGAGCGACGAGGAGGCCGCGCACCTGTCGGTGGTCGTGCAGCTGCAGGGGCCACTGGACGATGGCGCCCGCGAGCGCTGGGCCACGACCGCCCGCGCGCTGCTGGGCTCGGCGCTGGAGGCCGGCCGCGCCCAGGCGCGGATGGACAAGCTGGAGAAGTCACGGCGGCTGCAGCAGGCGCTGTACGAGATCGCCGAACTGGCCAGCGCGGAGGGCGAGACCGGCGAAATGCTGCACCGCCTGCACGCGATCATCGGGTCGCTGATGTACGCCCCGAACTGCTACATCGTCACCTACGACGACACGCGCAAGACGCTGCGGTTCATCTATTTCGCCGACGAGGCCGACTCCTACCAGCCCGATCCCGAGCAGGAGTGGACCGAGGAGGACATGCCCAACAGCCTGACCTTCGCGCTGCTGCGGCACGGGCGGGCGCTGCGCGGGCCCTCGACCCTGATCCGGCGCAAGCTGCAGGTGACCTACAGCGAGATCCAGGGCCCCGACAGCCAGGACTGGCTGGGCGTGCCGATGAAGCGTGGCGAGCGGGTCTGCGGCGCGATCGTGGTCCAGAGCTACGACCGCCCCGCCAGCTACACCGACGAGGACCGCGCGCTGCTGGGCTACGTGGCCCAGCACGTGCTCACTACCATCGACCGCCGCCAGGCGCAGGTCGAACTCGAGCGCCGGGTCCGCGAGCGCACCCTCGAGCTGCAGCACGCCAACCGCGAGCTGCAGGAGGAGGTGGTCGAGCGCCAGCGCGCCGAGCGCCTGCAGCATGCGCTGTTCCGCATCACCGAGATGGCGATGAGTTCCGAGTCGCTGGAGCAGTACTACGCCAAGGTGCACGCGGCGGTCGACGAGCTGATCTACGCGCGCAACTTCTACATCGCCCTGATCAGCGACGACCAGGATTCGATCGAGTTCGTGTACTCGGTGGACGAGAAGGGCGACCACCGGCCCGCGCGCCGGCTCAGCAACGGCCTGACCGAGTACGTGCTGCGCATCCGCGAGGCGGTGCTGGCCGACCGCGCCGACATCGACCGGCTGGCCGGGGCCGGCGAGATCCACGAGTTCGGCAACCAGGCCTACAGCTGGCTGGGCGTGCCGCTGCACCGCGACGGCGAGGTGGTCGGCGTGCTGGCGGTGCAGAGCTACACCCCTGACATCCGCTTCAGCACCGACGACCAGCGCCTGCTGACCTTCGTCGCCCACAACATCAGCAACGGCCTGGCCCGGCAGCGCTCGCAGGAGCGCCTGCGCGCGGCCCACGCCGAGCTCGAGCAGCGCGTGGTCGAACGCACCACCGAGCTGGAGCAGGCCAACGAGCAGCTGGTCGCCCAGATCGGCGAGCGCATGCGGGCCGAGGAGCGCCTGACCCACCAGGCGCTGCACGACGCGCTGACGGGCCTGCCCAACCGTGCCTACCTGCTCGACTGCATGGCCAGCGCGATCGAGCGCGCCCAGCTGGGCGACGGCATGCCGTTCGCGGTGCTGTTCCTGGACCTGGACCGGTTCAAGCTGGTCAACGACAGCATCGGCCACGCCGCCGGCGACGAGCTGCTCATGGAGGTGGCCAAGCGGATCGTCTCGGCGATGCGGGCCGAAGACGTGGTCGCGCGGCTGGGTGGCGACGAGTTCGCGATCCTGGTCAGCTGTCCCGACGGCGGCGACAGCGTGCGCGACCTGGCCCCGAGGCTGCTGGCGCTGATCGGCCGCCCGCTGTGGGTCGCCGGGCGCGAGCTGTTCCCGTCGGCGAGCATGGGCATCGCCCTGTGGAATCCGCGCTACAGCATCGGCGAGGAGCTGCTGCGCGACGCCGACGCCGCCATGTACCGGGCCAAGAACGAGGGCCGCGACCGCTACGCGATCTTCGACGAGGCCATGCGCGAGCAGGCCGTGCGCAGCCTGGATCTGGAGGCCGACCTGCGCCGGGCGATCATCAGCCGCGACTTCCTGCCGTACTACCAGCCCATCATCCGCCTGGAGGACGGCGAGGTGATCGGCCACGAGGCGCTGCTGCGCTGGCAGCACGAGCGCCGGGGCCTGCTGGCGCCGGCCGCGTTCATCGCCCTGGGCGAGGAGAGCGGACTGATCGAACAGGTCGACTGGCTGCTCTACGAGCAGGTCATCGGCGAACTGGCGCGCGGCGGCAGCGGCTACATCTCGGTGAACGTGTCGCCGCGCCACTTCCGCTCGCCCGACTTCGCCGACCGCCTGCTCGGCCTGCTCGAATCGGCCGACGCCGACCCGGCGCGGCTGCGGGTGGAGATCACCGAGGTCGCCCTGCTCGACGACGCCCCGCGTACCCTGCGGATCCTCAACACCCTGCGAGAGCACGGCGTGCTGGCGCAGCTGGACGACTTCGGCACCGGTTTCTCGGCGCTCTCCTACCTGCACCGCTTCCCGATTTCCGGGTTGAAGATCGACCGCAGCTTCGTCGCCGGCCTGAACGAAGAGGGCGGTCGCCAGGAAAGCCTGGCCCTGGTCCGCGCGATCATGGCCCTGGCCGGCACCCTGGGCATCGAGACGGTCGGGGAGGGCGTGGAAACCGAGGTCCAGCGCGACACCCTGCGCGAGCTCGGCTGCAGCTGCGGGCAGGGCTTCCTGCTCGGGCGCCCGGCGGCGCGGCGCGTCCTGGCCTGAGCCGGCGGGCCTGCGGTGCGCGGGCGGTTGGGGCGCCGTTGGCGCCGGCCGTCTAGAATGCGCCCATGCAGCACGATGCCGTCACCCGACCCACGCCCCCCGTTTCCGCCGGCCCCTGGCCGCGCCGTCCCACCCGCCAGGTCCTGATCGGCGGCGTCGCCGTCGGCGGTGGCGCGCCGGTGGTGGTCCAGTCGATGACCAACACCGACACCGCGGACGTGGCCGGCTCGGTCAGGCAGGTCGCCGAGCTCTGGCGCGCCGGCTCGGAGATGGTGCGGCTGACGGTGAACACGCCCGAGGCTGCGGCGGCGATCCCGCGGATCCGCGAGAAGCTGCTGATGATGGGCGTGGACGTGCCCCTGATCGGCGACTTCCACTACAACGGCCACCAGCTGCTGGCCGGCGAGCCGGCGTGTGCCGAGGCGCTGGCCAAGTACCGGATCAATCCCGGCAACGTCGGCTTCGGCAAGAAGAAGGACACCCAGTTCGCCTCGATCATCGAGAAGGCGATCGAATACGGCAAGCCGGTCCGGATCGGCGCCAACTGGGGTTCGCTGGACCAGGCGCTCGCCGCGCGCCTGATGGACGAGAACCACGGTCGCGCCGAGCCGTGGGATGCCGGCCGCGTGCTGCGCGAGGCGCTGATCCTGTCGGCGCTCGAATCCGCCGACCGCGCCGTGGAGCTGGGCCTGCCGGCCGACCGCATCGTGCTCAGCTGCAAGGTCAGCGGCGTGCAGGAGCTGATCGCGGTCTACCGCGACCTCGCCGCGCGCAGCGACTACGCCCTGCACCTGGGCCTGACCGAGGCCGGCATCGGCAGCAAGGGCATCGTCGCCTCGGCGGCGGCGCTGTCGGTGCTGCTGCAGGAAGGCATCGGCGACACCATCCGGATATCGCTCACGCCCGAGCCGGGCCAGTCGCGCACCGCCGAGGTGGTGGTCGCGCAGGAGCTGCTGCAGACCACCGGCCAGCGCGCCTTCACCCCGATGGTCACGGCGTGCCCGGGCTGCGGCCGCACCACCAGCACCTTCTTCCAGGAACTGGCCAAGACGGTCCAGGAGCACGTGCGGGCGAAGATGCCCGAGTGGCGCATCTCGCATCCCGGCGCGGAAAACCTGTCGCTGGCGGTGATGGGCTGCGTGGTCAACGGGCCGGGCGAGTCGCGCCACGCCGACATCGGCATCTCGCTGCCCGGCATCGGCGAGGCGCCGTCGGCGCCGGTGTTCGTGGACGGCGAGAAGAAGGTGACGCTGAAGGGCGAGAACATCGCCGCCGAGTTCGTGGCCCTGATCGACGACTACGTCGAACACCGCTATGCCCGGAAGGCAGGCTGACGCCCGCTCGCGGCTCGGCGCGCTGGCCGCGGTACTGCGCGGCAACCTCGGCCTGCTCGCGCTGGTCTTTGCCGGCGTGCTGCTGCCGCTGTGGCTGTTCGCCGAGCTGGCCGACGAGGTCCATGAGTTCGAGGACATGGTCTTCGACGACGCGTTGCTGCTGTGGCTGCAGGCGCGCGCGGGCCCGGGCCTGGACGCGTTCTTCGCATTCGTCAGCCGCATCGGCTACGCCTGGGGCGTGATCCCGGTCGACATCGCGCTGTGCGTGGCCTTGCTGCTGGCGCGGCGCTGGCGCGAGGCGGTGTTCGCGACCAGCGCGCTGGCGGGGTCGGCGCTGCTCAACCTCGGCACCAAGGCCTTCTTCCGCCGCGAGCGCCCGTCGCTGTGGGAGTCGATCGCGCCGGAGACCACCTTCAGCTTCCCCAGCGGCCACGCGATGGGGTCGATGACGCTGGCCGCGGTCGTCGTGCTGCTGGCCTGGCCCGGCCGCTGGCGCTGGCCGGTGCTGGTGGCGGCGCTGGCCTTCACCGGCCTGGTCGGGCTGTCGCGGCTCTACCTGGGCGTGCACTACCCCTCCGACGTGCTGGCCGGCTGGGCGGCGGGACTGGCCTGGACGGCCGGCGTCTACCTGGTGCTGTTCCGCCGCCGGCGCCCGTGGGCCGATGCGCCGCGGGGCGCCGCCGCGCGGCCCTGAGCCGCGCCCCGGGGCGGCGTTCAGCCGTCCCAGTCAACCGGCAGGGCGTCGATGTGCGCGACCAGCGCGGTGGCGATGCGCTCGTGGTCCGCGAGCGAAGGATGCGCATGGCAGCCGTCCATCCGCAGGCCGGTCATGGCCAGGTAGGTGGTGCGGGTTTCGCCGGCTGCGCGCAGGCGCGCGAGCACGTCCTCCACGCCGGCGCGGATCTCGCCGTCGAACAGGTCGGTGGACCAGAGCACGATGCGCGCGCGCGGGTGGCGCGCCCGCAGCGACTGCACGAAGGCGACGTATGTGCGCGCATAGTCCGCGCGGAGCGCGGCGCGGTCCGGCCAGGGTTCGCCCGGATGCAGCGGCGTGGAGAAATCGTTGGTGCCCAGCGCGACCACGATCACCCTGGGATCCCAGCCTTCGCCGGCATCCGGGGTCGCACGGTCGAACAGCAGGTAGGGATAGGCCTGCGGCAGGGTATCGGCGGCCATGCCGCCGTAGTTGCGCACGATGCCGCGGCCGGAGATCGCATTGACCCGGTAGCCGGCGCCGAAGTGGCGTGCCACCCGCGGGCCGTAGGCGAGGGTGGTGTCGGTGGTCGCCCAGACCTCGTCCTCGGTGCACTCGCGCCGCGGCGAGCGGTTGCCGTAGCCGACGGTATGCGAATCGCCGATGAACTCGATCGCCCGGGCGGGCGCGGCCACCGGGATCGCGCGGCTGTCCGGCGGCGCGAAGAAGCCGTCGAACCGGTTGGGCCCGGCCTGGCTTTCGGTGGCGACGTCGATGCGTACCCGGTGCGGCCCCGGGCCGAGCCCGGCGATGCGGTAGAAGCCCGTCGCCGGGCGGTCCAGGGTGGCGAGCGGTACGCCGTCGGCCTGCACGTGCAGGATCACCTTGCCCGGGCCGATGCCGAAATCGACCTGGTCGCCCTCGAACGCGGACTCGAAGTACACCCCTGGCCACTGGTAGGCCACCGTTCCGGTGGCGGCATCGATCGCGGCGCGGCCGCCGATCGAAAGCGGGGACGCCTGGGTTCCGGCGGGGGCGGCGCCGATCCGCTCGACGGTGGCGGCGCGGCCTGGCGCGGCGACCGCGGAGGCGGCCAGCAGGAGGAAGGCGGCAAGCCGTGGGCTCATGGCGATCCGCGGAGGGGAGGACGGCGCATCGTAGCCGCCGGCCGCGCGCCGTGCCCGGAAAAGACGAAGGCCCGGGAAAACCCGGGCCTTCGTGGAAAAGTGGTGGAGCCAGGGAGGATCGAACTCCCGACCTCGTCATTGCGAATGAGAAGGCATTAAGTAACTAGTGGATAAGAAGTGGCTAAAAATATGAGGAACTAGAACAAGGTCTCTGATCGCAACCCCGTTTTATGCCACAATTCTGCCACAACAGGCGAGTAGAGGTTTAAAAGGCGTGGCGACACTGCGAAAGCGCGGTCCGTACCAGTGGGAGGCACAAATCCGCCGTCGCGGCTGGCCGGCCCAAAGCAAGACCTTCGAGAGCAAGGCGGAGGCCGAGGCATGGGCACAAATGATCGAATCAGAAATGGCCCGTGGCGTCTGGCTCGACCGAAGCGAAGCAGAGAACACAACCCTGCGGGAACTGCTGGATCGTTACGAGAAGGAGATCTCGCCTCGCAAACGTAGCTATGAGCGAGAAGTGTCTTTCCTGAACACCTGGAGGCAGACCGAGCTTGCTGCACGCATGGTGTCTCGTATTCGTGGCTCCGACATAGCCGCGCTGCGTGACGATTGGTTGATGGAGTTGGCCCCAGCTTCAGTTTTACGCCGGCTCCAGGTTCTGAGTCATGTGTTCAATACGGCGCGGAAAGAGTGGGGGATGGAGAGCCTCGCGAATCCCGTGGAACTGATCACAAAGCCGACTCCAGATAATGAGCGCGAGCGACGTGTCAGCTTGTCTGAGATGGAAAGCATTATCGCGGCCACGGGCTCCCGGTTCCTGCCAGCAATGCTTCGTATCGCCGTGCAGAGTGCCGTGCGCCGAGGTGAACTGGTCGGGCTGTGTTGGGAGAACGTGCACCTTGATGGAGATGCACCTTACCTGCACTTGCCTATGACTAAGAATGGGGATTCACGCAATGTGCCTTTGCTTCCAGACGTTGTAAAAGCGATCAAATCTTGGCGCTCAGCAGTGGTCGAGGACCTGGAGGCACGTGCTGAGAATTCCGATCCACTGCGAGGACGCGTGTTTCCGATTCGGGCCGATGCGGTCACACGGGCTTTCGGTCGCGCACGCGATCGGGCACGGTCAAGCTACGAAGCCCAATGCAGGGAAGCTGGCGTGCCGGTGGATGCCAAGTTCTTACACAATTTGACCTTCCATGACTCCCGCCATGAGGCCACCACTCAGCTAGCCACGCTAGTAGACGGTACTGATCTGGCCAAGATCACCGGCCATAGAGACCCGCGCATGCTCATGCGCTATTACCACCCAACTCCCGAGGAGTTGTCTGCAAAGATCAGCCGTAGCCTGGCAAAACAGAAACGCGAGGCGCGGGCGCATGCGCGGGGCAAGGCCTTGCCCTGATAGCAGCCTGGCGTAGCCCAATAGCACCGATGCGGGTGGCAGAGGCATGGCCAGAGTTGACCGCCCAGACCGATCTGGCCAGGTCTGAAGGTTAACGCTGATGGTTCGGTGGCCGTGTCCCTTTCCGACCCAAAGCGGACATCCGCTCTGGCGTCGCGGCGTCGAACCTGGGTGTAGCCTTGTCTCTGCTATTCACTATTCTATTCGGACGACTACCAGTGCCAGCGCATGCCGATCTTGCCGTTCCAAGCGGTGTCGCGGCCGTCGGCGCTGAAGCTGTAGTCGATGTCCGCGTACAGGTAGCCGGTATCTGATACCTGTCGGGTGCCGCCCAGGCCGATCTCGTACCAGGTGCCGCCCAGGCTGGCCACGAAGGGCACCTCGCCGGAGGCAGTGGCGAATTCGGCGCGTGGTTTGCCCTTGAACTCATGCCAGATGTTGGCGCGCAACCAGGCATTGCTGGTGCGCAGCTGGTCTTCGTCGTTCTTGCGCACGCCGGTGCGGTCCAGCCGGGCGCCGATGCGCGCGACCAGCGAATCGGTATCGCTGAAGCGCACATCGCCCGCCGGGTCGTGCATGTCATCCAGTGACAGACGCTGGAAGATAACCTGCGCCTGCGGCTCAAGCCGCCAGCGTCTGTCTTCCGGATGCCAGGCCTCTTCGTCCTCGGCCACCACGAACGGATAGCCGCCCTCCAGCGACAGCGCCAGGCCGGTGCCGTCGGTGCTGACTTCCGGCAGCCGATAGGACGTGGAGCGCAGGCGATACCAGGTGTACTGGGCGACCGCGTCGAAATACGCGCCTTCTTCGCTGAAGCGGGTCCAGTAGCCGCCGATCGTGTGTGCTTCCAGGTGATCGGTGCCCGCGTCGAAGTCGGCGAGCGCAGGCAGGCGGTGGCGCACCTCGGCCTTGCCGCGTCCATAAGCCAGGTAGGCGCCAGCGTGGTCGCGGCTGTTGTCGTCTTCGTCGACAGCGCGATACAGGTCCAGGCCCACCTGCAAGGCGACGAAGCGGTAGTCGTAGCCGGGGCCGTCGCGCCCATAGATGCCTTGACTGCCGCCTTCGCGTTCGCCGTCATGCGCCAGCAGCCGCACCCACGCGCCGTTGAGGCCGGTGTCGTCGTCCGGTGGCAGGTCCGCGCGCTGCCGCAGCAGTTCCTCTTCACCGACACGCTCGTGCAACGTATCCACCAGCGCGCGGCCATACATCGCCGACATCGCCGGCAACGCGGTGATCAGCGACACCTCTTGTCGGTAGTGTGGCACCGGGGGAGGGCCCGGCGGTGGCGGCGGTGGTGGCGGCGGAGGAGGAGGAGGAGGAGGAGGTGGTGGTGGTGGCGGAGGTGGTGGTGGAGGTGGAGGTGGAGGTGGTGGCGGCGGCGGAGGAGGCGGCGGTGGTGGCGTCGGGCAGGGAGGCGACGGCGCACCGGCGACCGTGCAGTCCAGCGTCGAGCGCAGGAACCAGCTTTCCGGCGCACTGCCGTCGACGCTGGCGCGCCACAGCGTGTACTCGTAGGGCCCGGCGACAACGATGTTGCCCAACGCCAGCATGCCCGGCGTGGTGGTGGCGCCGTTGATCGCATCGACCACCAGGATGCCGTTGCCAGCGGTGACGTCGCCCGGTCCGCCGGCGTTGCGGACCACCAGTTGGCTGCTGCCGGTGCCGGTGCCGCCATCGATCACCAGGCGGTCGGAGGGTGACCCATCGCCGGCCAGGTAGGTGTTGATCGCCAGCGTTCCGTCGCCGTCGTAATCGCGGACGGTGAGGGTCTTGAACACGCCGCCCACCGGCGCGGCGAAGTCGATCAGGCTGGGATCGTTGAGCAGGCTGGTCAGGTTGGAGTCGCCGGTCATGAACCAGGTCGAATCCACCAGCACCAGGCGCGAGACGCTGCCCGGCGCCGTGAACGCCGCACCGGTGATCGTGCTGTCGGTGGCGACGATGTCGGCCGCACCGGGTGCGACCGGGATGGGCGCACCGGGCGGTAGTGCCGGCGGTGCGGTCGGCAGGTTGCCGTCGTCGTCGGGGAACTCGGCAGGCCCGCGGAGGGCCGGGCCCTCGGAAACCAGCACCGGGAAGTCGGCCAACGTGCCCACGCGCAGCCACTGGTCCGTCGATGTGACCGTGCTGCCGGTGAGCCCGATCCGGCCGTTGCCGGCGACGCCGATGGTGGGCCCGCTCGCGTTGGACAGCGTGCTGGCGGAAAAGTCAGCATCGGAAATGGCAGCAGGCACGCCGGCGACGAACAGCGCCATCGCATCGGCACCGGTCGGCGCCACTGTGGTCCCATTGCCGATCACATGGCCACCGATCAGGGACACCGCGCCATGCGCGGCCGCGCCGCTGGGCCGCAACTGCACCTGGTCCATGCGCACCGTGGTCGGGTTGTCGCGCGACAGCGCTGCGTGCGCGCCGGCACCGGTGGTGGTCACGGTCAGGTTGCTGGCGACCACCTGTGCCGAACCGCGTCCGCTGGGACTGGATCCGTAGTCGGCCAAGGTGGCACGCAGGCCGATCGCATCGTCGCCGCGCGTGGTGACCGGCGTGGCGGACAGGGTGATGCTGGCCAGTTCGCCGGCCAGGTCGTTGCGCGCCTGCGCCGAGGCGCCATGGGCCAGCGCACCGATGGTCTCCACGTTGCCGCGGTTGAACACCACCGTGGCGGGAAACTGCGCCCCGGCCTGTTCGACGATGGCAAGCACGCCGATCGCGCCGCGTCCTTCGGTCCTGACCACGACGTCGTTCGTGGTCGCCGATCCGCCATCGTCGGCCCACACGCCCATGGCCAGCGTGCCGAATGTGTGCGCCGTAGTGCCCTGCGCGTTGAGCACGCCGCCGGGATTGCGCGCGCCCAGAGCATGGGCGAAGGCACTCGCCCGGACCTGGTTGCCGTAGGTGGTGATCGAGCCGCCGGTGAGGGTGATGGTCGACGCCGCATCGGCAAGGACGCCCATCGCATTGTCGTTGCCGCGGGTGACGATGGTGAAGTTGCGCGCGTCGATGCTCGAGCTGCCTGCACTGATCGCCGCCGCGTCCACGCCGGCGGTGGTGATGGCCGTGCCGTCCAAGCTGATCGCCGAGCCACTCAGTGCACGCACGCCGTAGGACGTCGCGCTTTCGGTGGTGACCGAGCCGCGCTGCAGGCTGGCCTGCGTGCCCGCGCCTTCGGCCAGTAGCGCCGGCGCCCACGGACCGGTGGCAGTGGCGGGCGTCAGCAGCAGATCGGTGTCGACCAGCGAGACCACGGCGCCATCGCGCACCGACACGCCGATCGAGCGCGCGCCGCCGACGCTGATGTCGGTATCGCTGACTGACGCCGACGATCCCGCGCCTTCGACCAGCAGGCCCGGCGAATAGAGCGCCCCGATGGAGGTGATCGTGCTGCCGCCGCCGATGACGAAGCGCCCGCCGCCGCCGACGCGCACCACGGCCGCCGGGTAGGTCACGTTGCCCGGACCGGTATGCGAAAGCCGGCTGGCGCTTAACGAGACTGCGCCGCCGTTTTCGGCGCGCACCACGTTGGCCAGTGTGCCGGTGGTGCTGGCGTTGACATCCTGGCCGTTGATCTGGCTGCCGGCGCCGCGCGCCACGATCGCGTGGCTGCCGTCATTGGTTGCGGTGTTCTGCGCGCCACCGGTGGTGACCTGGGTGCCGGTCAGGGTCAGCAGGCCACCATCCAGGGCGAGCACGCCGAACGCACCGCGCGACAGGGTGTCAACGCTGCTGTTTAGCATCCGCACTTCGCTGCCGGACCCGACCGCTTGGACGCCGTAGTTGTTGGGCGCATTGCCGCCCCCGCGGACCTGCACCGTCGTCGTGTCCAAAGTGACGAGTGCGCCGCTTTCAGCGCTGACCCCGCGCAGGTTGGCCGGCGTGCTTGTTCCCCCCGGGGCCAGCAGCACCTGCGAACCGACCGATTCGATCAGGCTCCCGGCAGCGATCGCGCGCAAGCCGAACTGGCCGCTGGCATTGCCGGCCGTGGACGTGGTGCGCAACACGCTGTCGTGGAAATAGATGATCGCTCCTGTCTGCACCAGAAGGCCGACTGCATTGGCACCGTTCAAGTTCGCGGTGACGGCATCGGCATGCACGTTCGCGAGCGACGAAGCGGACACGCCTGTCCCATTGGCGGGCACGGTAACGATGGTGCCCGGCGGGATCGTGCACTCCGTGACCGCCACGACATAGGGAACGCTGCAATCTTGAGCTTGCGCCTGGAAGGCCAATCCCGTCGCGATGGACCACGAGAGAAGGTTGAGGCGGTTGAACGCGCTGCTGGCTAGGCCGGTCCCTGGACGCGCTTTCATTTTGGTTCCTTGGCAGGAAATCCTGTTCAGAGACCGCGGGATCACCCCGCTTCGCAGCGGGAATCTCACGGATTCGTTTGCATGACCCAATCTGCCAGTCCACTTGCACTTGACGTCGTTATCACTGAGTGAAGGCAGCGTATTCACAAAACAATCGTCTTGGCGGTCGGCGCAGCCTGTGCTCATGGCACGTCGCCGCGCCGAGAGGTAGGGCAAAGAGGAGTACGCTAGCCATTAAGCATGCTCGATCCTTGGGTCAGGCGATCATCGTAGCTGGCCGACAGCTACCGTGCGCTGAGGGGTCGCTTGAGATCTAAAAGGGACTTCGCTTTTTCGCTTTTTCCAAGGCTGGCCGGAAGCTGTTTGTCACTCAATCCGTTGGGCTCGACCGCTCTACCTTCTCAACACTTGTTCCCGTGTCCATCTTTCTTCTGTCAGGCCGGTAAGAGCGGTAAAGTCCGCTCGTGGCGCATGCTTTTGACCTGCAGGCACGCCGCACGATGGAGGCCGGTATCACTCACCGCGCGGTGGAGTTCATCAAGCGCAACGCCAGTAGGACCCGACTAGCGAGCCATTAACGTGACACGTCTCGACGCCGAAGCGTGGCGGACGGAAGCTCTCCAAACAATTGCTGATAGTCGCGTGAAAAACGACCCCACTCCCAGATTCCAAACCGTGCCGCGATATCACTGACTCGTATCGATCCTGGCTCAGCCAAACGCAATGCACCACGAGCGGCATTCAGCGTGTAGGCACGGACAAAGTGCCGGGGGCTGATACCCATCTGTTCCCGAAAGACATAGTTCAAGGTTCGCACAGGAACACCTAGCGTGCCCGCCAAGTCTTCAACGTGGATTCTTGCACCAGAATGAGCCTCCAAAATATCGCAGGCACGACCGATGATCTCTACTCGTGATCGGCGTGGCCGGCCGTTTGCTTGGCCGTATTCCATGTCGATCTCATGCCCCATGACGATCCGTTGGGCGACATCAGTCAACCTCTGCGCAGCTTCCTTCCGGCCGACCGGATTATCCTCGAAGGCGCCCGACCTGGCTGCTATAGACACGCGGCTAAGTACGTTCTTCAGCGCTGAATAGTCTCGCGCTGGCACGTCAAAGACGCGACACGCATGTGGGGAGCTTCTTGCGTGTATGCCACCCAAGCGCAGTCGCGAAGCAGGGATGAACACCGACATCCACGATACGACGTCGAGCGAGGTTGATTGGATCGCGGCTCCGCCCGGCGCAACCATGACGCTGTACGGACCGAAAGGTGTGCCGTTACCGCAGACCTTGCCGACCCCATCGAAGCAGATCATGAGCGCAAACCCATCTGCGGCGATTGATCCTTCGAACAGACAAGGTCCACCGTCGCGCGCCATCCGGACAGTGAGTCCGTCCACTTCGGTCGAAAACATCCCCCACGAGGCGCGGCCCCTTCTCAAAGGGAGCATCCTCAGGTCGGCGTGCCCAAGCGCCGCCGCGTACTGCTCAAAGGACTCGAAGTCCTGCATGTTGGCTCCGGGAGGGGGGCTTTTTGCCGATTCTGCATAGTAAGCATGATCGGCAGATCTCAGGCTCTGCGAGGATACGCAGCACGATCCGGTCACGACAGCGGATTGGCGGAATTTCACAGGTCCTTAACTACGAGAGGGCGCGCAATTGGGCTTCGTAAAGCGATCGTTGCTGTGCCGGATGCACGCCTGCCGGCGCCTCCATGTCTGGCATCAGGAGTCTCAAGGAAGCTAGCCACCCTCAGCTCACTGAGGGGCCTCACCGCCAACCATCAAGGATTCCAGACGTGAACTTTGCCCGCCTTTCTTGTCTTGCGGTAATGGCTGTTGCCTCGGCCGCCTGTAATCGCGCGGCCCCTAACGCCACTCCGGTTGCGGCAACGCCCCGAGTCGCTGAGTCCGCCAACGCGACCGCCGTCTCCTACACCGGTCAGGACGTCAGCGACGCCTGGATCTACCTGCTCGGTCGCCTGCTGGTCCTGCGCCAGCAGAAGGCGGACCTGGCGGAAGGGTTCAAGTGGAATCAGATCGTCCACCGCAAGCCGGGCGAGGTGGACTGGCCGAATCCCAATCTGGACGTGGCCTATTCCGAGGCATGGGTAGCGGTGGACGAGGACAGCTGCACGATCGTGACCGTGCCGGAAATCAAGGAGCGCTACTACACGGCGCAGTTCCTCAACGGCTGGGGCGAGACTGTAGCCAACATCAACGAGCGCACTCAGGCGCAGCGTCCTGCGGGCGATTTCGCTCTGTGCCTGGAGGGCGCGACGCTAACGTTGCCTGCCAACACCACGCGCATCGATGTGCCGGTGAAATACATGCGCATGCTCGCGCGCGTCGAGCTGGGCGACGCCTGGGGCCAGGCCATTGCCCTGCAGCACAAGTTCTCGTTGCGGGCTACGGGGTCGGTCGAGCCCCCCGTCCTTCCGGATATCCCGGCCTTCGACCAGCAGCACCTTCCGGGCGTGGAAGCGTTTGAGAATGCCGCAGCGGTCCTCGACAGCGAGCAGGACATCAACCCGGGCATGGAGGCGATCGCGGCCAAGGTGCGCGCGATCGCTGCCAGGACAAATGACCCGGCCGAGCGTGCCCGCGTGGACAAGGTAGTACGCGAGATGGCGCAGGTCGACCTGGCCAAGGCATCGCCCACCATCGGCCACGGCACGGTCAGGAACCACTGGGTACGCCCGGCGGTGGCCGGGGTCTACGGCAACGACTGGCTGGGCCGCACCCTGATTAACCTCGGCGGGATCTGGGCCAATCGGCTGGACGAGGTCGTCTACTACAAGGGCAGCCTGGATGGCGACGGCGTGCAGCTCAATGGCGACCATACCTACACGCTCACATTCCCCAAGGACGACCTGCCGCCGAAGTATGCGGATTACTTTTGGTCGGTCATAGCGGTGGATCCGGTCTTCTCCCGGGTCCTGCCCAATCCGGAGAATCGCTTCCTGCTCAACCGCGAGTCGGGTCTGAAGTACAGCACCGATGGTTCTTTGACCCTTTATTTCGGTCCCGAGAAGCCAGCCGACGCACCCGACTCGAACTGGCTGCCAACGCCCAAGGGCCAGGACTACCGTCTCACGTTCCGGTTTTACGGGCCCAAGGGCGGCGTCGCCGATGGCAGCTACTACCCGCCTCCGCTGGTGAAGCGGTCATGAGCTGCGGGAGGTTAGCCATCGCCTGCGCGCTGGCGGTCGCCCTTTCGTCATGCGCTGGCGATGCCACGCGTCCGCCTCCCCCTGCAAGCGCCGCCAAGGTTCCCGAACTGAAGCCGGGTATTCCCGCCGGCTACCTGGGACGTTCGCTTCCCGACAGCCTGGCCCTGGTGTCGCCGCCCCCGGCCGAAGGATCGGCCGGTTTCGCGCAGGATCAGGCGGTCCACACGGCCGCCCAGGCCTTGCGCAGTGGGCCACGCGGCACGCTGGCCACCAGCGACGCTGACCTGCGGTTCCCGCATGCCGCGCGGACCTTCGAATGCGCGCTGGGCAAGTCGATCACGCCGCAAGCCACGCCGCGCCTGTACCTATTGCTGCAGCGCTCGATGGTCGATGCCGGCATGGCGACCTACAACGCGAAGAATCATTACAACCGGCAACGGCCCTTCGTCCACTTCAGCGAGACCACTTGCACGCCCGACGAGGAAGCCGCGCTGCGCAAGGACGGCTCCTATCCTTCCGGGCACACAGCGATCGGCTGGGCCTGGGCGCTGATCCTGGTGCAGGTCGCCCCAGAGCGTGCAGATGCGCTGCTGGCGCGGGGTCGTTCGTTCGGCGAGAGCCGCCTGGTATGCAACGCGCATTGGCAGAGTGATGTGCTAGCGGGGCGGATGGTGGCGTCGGCGGCGGTGGCGCGCCTGAATGCCGACGATACTTTCCTGGCGGATGTCGACGTCGTGCGGCAGGAACTGCAGCAAGCTGCCCCAGCCGACGCGGCGCGATGCGCTACCGAGGCCGATCAAATGGCTGCTATTCCCGGCACCTTCTGATCGGGCGCCATCCAGTAGAACAACAAGGAAGTTGCCCAGCGACACCGCTGCGAACCCATCGGAGCCTCGTTTTGGCAGCTGTCGTCTCGCTATCGCAACGCTGCCGCCTCTGTAACCAAGTCATAAGGAGCATGTCGTGCGCTCGATAAATGTCGCTTTGGTCGCGCTGGTGGTGATTTGCGCGTCGCTCGCCGGTTGCCAGCGTACCGAGCCCTCGCAGCAAGCTGCCGACCTGCCCGCCAAGTCCAAGCCTGCCGCAGCGGCTTCGTCGGCGCAGGTGCCAGCACCGAAGTCCGCTGCCGACATCGCCGGCACGCCGCCCGGAACCATCATGCCGCCCGGCTACCTGGAAGCGGCGGGCCGGATGGTTTACGTATGGGGGTGGCCGCTGGTCAACCACTACAACCGTTCGCAGGCGATGGCCGGTGTCCCCGAACCCGGGCGCAACGGCGGGGTCTTGCCCGTGGCCCCGCCGGGCTCCATCAGCATGCTCACCGACTACATTCAGGCCGATCAGAAGTTCGTGACTTGCCCGAATCAGGACACGGTCTACGGCGCAGGCTACCAGCACCTCGACACGCAGCCGGTCGTCATCCAGGTGCCGGATTTCGGTGACCGCTTTTTTGTGTATCAGATGGCGGACGCACGAACTGAGTCATTCTGCTCGATCGGGCAACAGTACGGGACCGAGGCCGGCTTCTACCTGCTGGTTGGACCCAATTGGAAGGGCGATGTGCCCGACGGCATCAATGCCGTATGCCGAGCCTCGACCGACTTGGTCGCGGTGCTGCCGCGCATTTTCATGGACGACACCCCCGCGGATCGCGAGGCGGTTCGCCCCTTGGTAAACCAGGTCGTGCTCTACCCGCTCGACCAGTTCGACGGGACGATGAAGATCAAGGAGTGGGCCAAGACACCGGAGTTCCCGGCACCGAATACTGAGGGACAGGGCGAGATGAAGTTCGTCCTGCCCGAGAAGTTCTTTGATGAGCTCCCGACCATTCTGAACGGCGTTCCGCCGCTGCCAGGGGAAGAGGCAATCTATTCAACCGCCCAATCACTGCTTGATGCGGCGGCGAAGGACCCGAAGATCAAAGAACAGCTCGTTCGCGTTGCCGTGGCCACAGAGCAGGAGGTGATCGCACCGCTGTTTGAATTCCGGAACAATGGACGGCCTGTCGGAAATGGCTGGACCTCGCCTCCCAATGGCGCACGATGGGGCTTCGATTACCTCTCTCGTACTGCATCGGCAAAGTCAAACATCTACGACAACGCCCCCAATGAAACGCGCTACCTCTACACCGACGTGGACTCGGGCGGAACACGCTTGAATGGTGCTGGCGGCCGCGCTTACACCGTGACGTTCCCGAAGGGCCAGACCCCGCCAGTGAAAGGTTTCTGGTCATTGACGCTTTACAACAAGCATCATCTCTTCGAGCCCAACAAGCTGAATCGATTCGGCGTTGGCACCAAAAATAAGGACCTAAAGCTCGGCGATGATGGCTCTTTGACGCTGTACGTCCAGCATGCCTCTCCCGGTCCCGACAAAGAAAGCAACTGGTTGCCGGCACCATCAGATGAGTTCTCGCTGTACATTCGCGCGTATTGGCCAGACGCCGCCATTACTGAAGGCAGCTGGACTCCGCCGTCGGTGACCAGAACCCTATGAATCGAATACATGCGATGTCCGCTTTTGGCCGTTAGCGGACGTTTACTATTATGCACAGCCGACCTCGGAAAACCGCGAACACATTTATCGCACGGCCAGGCTCAGCACCACCCGTCGGCATGCGGGGGAACTGGTCAGGAGGGGCGCGCTTGAGACTCAGATCTAGTCTTTCGACGCTCTTCGCCATAACCAAATCCACGATAGACTCCGTCGCTGTCGTAGTCTGCGACAGTCCGAGTCAGAAAATAGTTGTAGGCTTCAATTGGAGGCATCTTCGGGTAGTGGGCGATTCGAAGCTCAATCTCTTTGATCATGGCCGCTTCGACCTTCGCGACATGCCCGAGGAGATGTGCGAACGCGCCACCAACTTCGTCGAGAGTTACCTTTAGCGCATCTCGAGACTGCTGTGGATCGAAGTCCCTCAGCCGTTGGGCGTTAGAGTGCGCGGCTTCCAAGTTGCGGCGCTTGTTGGCCAGAATAAGGTGATCTAGGGCGCAATCATCGATCTCTTGGCATAGAAAGAAGTGGTGGGCAAGCGAGCCAAGGAGCGAAAAGCTATGTCTGGGTAGATTTGCCTGTCGGCAGGGACGGCAGTCTTGGGCGAGTAGCTGACCCATCGCTTCGTTTCGATATAGCTTTGGAGGCACGCCGGTGCAGTGAAGCATCTGCTTGATCGCGGCTTCGGAGAATCGGGCTGTGTAAAGCACGAGCTCACATTCGAGTCGGATCCGTCGCACCTCAGCTTCGGTGGGGCTGATATCACTCTTTGATTCGATGAATCGGACTGCGTCTTCGATAACTGTTGCGATTGATGCCGTGAGCGTAGTCAGGCTTTCCGAATAGGGATTGCGCTGACTGTCCAGCCCCGGCGCTAGGTGGGTACCGGACTGCCAAACAAAGCTCGTCTCTCGTTTGAGCCACGCGTACATGTCCGTAGCGAAAGGAGCAATATTTGGGGCAATTGGATTGCCGTCGTGGCCCCAAACAGCAGCGCCGTCGCTGTACGCCCAAAGCTGGTGGCTAGCCTCGTGGGCGGAATGATGCGGGGAGTTCATAGTTGCGTCTCACGCGGTTAGCTAGGCGCTTGGACAATGCCGCCGCCCCTCGAGCGGGAATAGACCCTTTCATCGATACGTTTGGTCGAACGCCCGCTTGTGGCCGGAAGCGGACATTGGGCAGGTGATTAGGAGCTGATATCGGTATTATGGCCCACCCGGTTGACTGACCAAGGGGCGATCCCTTACTTCCGCTGGGTGCTTCGACCGCCCGGTTCAAGAATTACACCAATTGGTACCTCGCAGCCCTATGTGCGGTGGGGTTCCTGTCCTCCTGGCGGGGCGGCATCTTCAGCGGCAGCTGACGGCCAGCCGGGGCGCACCGCCACCCTGAAGGAAGTAGGAGAAATCCTACATAGCGTCGGGAAGTAGCCTGACTGCGCTCGCGGCCCTCCTGGCGCATTGTCTCCTTGCCCCGGCAGAACGGCTTGCACCTCCCGCAACGGAACCGCTCTGCAACGGACAAGGTCGCCGGCACGGATGCCGGGCCGGGGACCTTCACTTGAGGAAGCATTCGTATGGACGCGAGCACCCTCCAACTGGTGGCCTCCCACGGCGGCTGGCGCCTGATCGACAACGGCGAACCGACGTTCTGGTTCCTTGAGCGCGACCAGGCCGTGCACCACGCCTCGCTGATCGCAGACGCGCGCGCCCACCTGCGTGACATCCCCACGCGGATCGAAGCCACCAACGATTCCGGCAAGTTCGAACTCGTCGCCTCCTTCCCCTAACTACAGCGACGAGATGCCGAAGGCCGGGCCTCGCCCGGCCTTTCTTCTGCCCCTCGTGAAACCCTGCCGCCAATCACAGCCTGTGCGACGGCCGGGCGTAGGATGCCGGCCATGCTCCCTGACGGCTTCTATTGGGCACCGCGTTGCCATTTGTCCAAGGTTGATGACGGCCTGTTCCTGGACAGGGAGCCGGTGGCCTTCCTGATCGACAAGGTGGACGGCCGCTCGTGGTTTGCGAGTCTGGATGTGCACCGGGGCATGGACTACCCCCTGAGGATCCGACACTGCACCAGCTTCGAAGCCGGCCGTCGGGGTTGCGCGCTGTGGGCGGCCCGCCACGAAGAGCGGCTGCGCCGGGAGGTCGCAGCCAAGATCGCGGCCAGGCCAAGCAACCGATGGGCCGCCAGCAGCACACGCGCTTTCACGGGGGCCCGCGTCGACTAGCCGGGCGGGGAGACGGTCCGAACGTGAACGGGAGGCTCCCCGAGCAGCTGGACCTCAATGGAGGCGGAGACCTCCCGAATTTCGGCGTGTGTCTCGGCCACCATCTGCGCGGTGGCGACCGCCTCGTCGTAGTCGGAGAACCAGAACAGGGGGTCGTCCCCTTGGAAGATGCGCCAGCCTTTCGTGCACTCGCGCAGAGACAGGACGATCGGATCCATGGTCGTCTCTCGTGCGGATAGGGCCCCTGTGGTGCCAGCAGCCCCGCTTCCTTGCGGGGCACGATGCGGGTGCGCTACCTGAGCCTCTGGCCGGTGCCGCTCGTTGCTGGTGAGCTCACTATGCGTGCGCAATAAGTCCACCGCCCTAGGGGATAGCCTCGGCGTCGTGTAGGAAAACTCCGAATCTGCTGTCAGGGTCCATGCGCTGACTCCGCACGACGGCCGGCTCTATCTCTATGACCCTGCGCGTCGAGCGAGCGTTCCTGGCCGACTGCCGCCAGTCAGGATGGCACCGGCGTGGATGACCCCGCGCCGGTGGTGGTCAGTTCTGCTGCGGAACCTGGTCAAAGGACGTGGCCGAGATGGTCAGTTCCCTGACCTCATGCACGAAGTCAGCGAGACCTTTGCGGCGACCGAAAAGGTCGGGTACAGGTTGACCTTGATCGGTCGGGATCTGAGGCGCTGTTGTTGCTCCTGAAGGAGCCAAGACCGGGTGTGACCTTTGCGGCGGCCGCCAAGGTCGGGCACGGGGCTGGCCGCGATCGGTGGGGTTCGGCGGCGCGGTTGTTGCTCCTGAAGGAGCCAAAGACCGGGTGTGACCTTCGCGGCGGCCGCAAAGGTCGGGCGCGGGGCTGGCCTCGATCGGTCGGGATCTGAGGCGCTGTTGTTGCTCCTGAAGGAGCCAAGACCGGGTGTGACCTTTGCGGCGGCCGCAAAGGTCGGGCACGGGGCTGGCCTCGATCGGTCGGGATCTGAGGCGCTGTTGTTGCTCCTGAAGGAGCCAAAGACCGGGTGTGACCTTTGCGGCGGCCGCAAAGGTCGGGCGCGGGGCTGGCCTCGATCGGTCGGGATCTGAGGCGCTGTTGTTGCTCCTGAAGGAGCCAAGACCGGGTGTGACCTTTGCGGCGGCCGCAAAGGTCGGGCACGGGGCTGGCCTCGATCGGTCGGGATCTGAGGCGCTGTTGTTGCTCCTGAAGGAGCCAAAGACCGGGTGTGACCTTTGCGGCGGCCGCAAAGGTCGGGCGCGGGGCTGGCCTCGATCGGTCGGGATCTGAGGCGCTGTTGTTGCTCCTGAAGGAGCCAAGACCGGGTGTGACCTTTGCGGCGGCCGCAAAGGTCGGGCACGGGGCTGGCCTCGATCGGTGGGGTTCCGAGGCACCGTTGTCGCTCCTCAAGGAGCCAAAACCGCGGGTGACCCTTGCGGCGGCCGCAAAGGTCTGGATGCATGCCTGGCTTTTGATCGCTCATTCCGGAGGGCCGCGCGGGTGCCTGGGGATCCGAGGTTACCTTGGACCCTTGCGGCACCCGCAAACGGTCAGTGGCTCAACCCTCGCCCTCGACCTGTTCGGGCTGCTCGAAGACTGCCGCCAGTCGCTCGATGAGGCCTGTATCGCCTTGCAAGGTTGCGATGAAGTTCCGGACGAACTTCTCGTGCCGTTCGTCTGCCGCAGCCGCCGACGCCTTGACTACATCACGCGGCAAAGGCGGCGTGTGTAGCAGGTACAGCCTGACGAAGCTGTCGAGCATCGCTATGGCCATCTGCGTGTCATTTCGCGCTAGGCGACTGTCTCGGCCAGCGCGATTGAGCGTGGCGACGAGGCGAGCTTCCAGCTGATCCAGCTTCTCGGTCCGAGCCTCTTCATCTAGCCACGCTCGAATTGCTTCGCGAATAGCCGCGGAGACGGTGAGCCCTCTTTCAGTGGCCTTTGCCTCCAGCTGCGCATCGAGCTTTTCTGGAAGGCGAATAGGTCTTTGCTTGGACATAGGATGGGATGCAAATGGGATACGGAAGTGGGATTAGTGGGATGCGATAAAAAAGTAAGTATATCAATAATTAAAGTGCGAAAAATAGGACAAGTGCATCCCACCCTTTATGTTCCACTAAATCAACTGAGCCGTATGAGTCTCAGGTGGTCAGCCGGCTTCCCTGCTAGGAAGCCGCCACCATTTGCGGCCGCCGCAAATGGTGGCCTTGCTTGGGCCGTGGTCGGCGATTGCCTATGCGCTCAGGCAAGCGGCGAAGCGGAAGCGAACCTTTCGGCAGCCGCAAGTCATGAGCTATTAGGCGCCCGATGAAGGGGCGCATTTGCGGCCGCCGCAAATGGTTTCGGCGTCGTTGGCCTGGAACTTGACCGCTGACCTTTGCGGCGGCCGCAAAGGTCAGCGGTGCTAAGGCGCCTTCCCGGCGTCTGTTTCGGCGTCGTCGCCCTGGTCGGACACGGCCGCCAACTCTTTCAGCAAGCCGGCATCGCTCTGCGGGATGGCAATGAAATTGCGGACTAACTTGGCCGCGTGCTCGTCCGTCGAGGCAGCCGCGGAAGCGACTGGTGAGCCGTACGAGTCTCGGGTGGTCAGCCGGCTTCCCTACTAGGAAGCCGCCACCATTTGCGGCCGCCGCAAATGGTGGCCGTGCCTGGGCCGCGGTCGGCGGTTACCGATGCGCTCGGGCACGCGGCGAAGCGGAAGCGAACCTTTCTGCCGCGGCAAGTCATGAGAGCTGTTAGGCCCCCGATGAAGGGGCGCATTTGCGGCCGCCGCAAATGGTTTCGGCGTCGTTGGCCTGGAACTTGACCGCTGACCTTTGCGGCGGCCGCAAAGGTCAGCGCGGCTGCTAGGCCCTGGCTTGTCGGTTGAACACCTGCGAGGGCGACCGTTTCAGGCGGAAGGCCCAGGCTTCCATTTGCGGCGGCCGCAAATGGAATCAATCGTCGATGTTCCTTGAGGAGCATTGGCGCCGACGGCAAGGGACAAACAGGCGGGGTATCGCGAGCGCGCGCAATGCTCCTTGAGGATCATTACCGTGTCGCTCGCAGATGGAGTGTCCCTTTGCCGCAGCAAAGGACTGACGCAAGCTGAAATCACTTCTCGGCTGGGCGACCTGCGAGTGCATCTCGGGACTCCGATCGAGCTGCCCGCCGTGCTTAACCAGATCGGCCAGCCTGGGGCTCGGCCGGCAGACTCATGCATCAACCATTCGAAGTCGGGCTTACCCTGCTGGTGACCAGCGCCAAAGTACTGCTACACGAGACCATCGCGGGAAGGTGACTTTGTACGCTGTGGTACTGCGGGCCAAGGATGCCAGTCGGGCGAGCGTGGCGCACCCGGACGCTGCCGCCTGACAATCGACAGGTTGCACCAACCTGCACAACACGTGGGCGACTCATGAGCTGACGACGTATGCCGCTATCATCGGTTGGGAGAGCGTATCGATGGCGTCAAGTTAAGAAGAATCCGTTGAAAGGAATAAAGATGAGGCTACGAGATGTTGATCGATTGGACTCCAAGACGCCAAAGCAGGATGAGGGCGCTAGGCTGTACGCAGACGAGATTCCAGAAGCTCATCAAGATGCGTTCTGGACTTTCACCGGGCCGCAGGGGGTGACCGTGAGGGATGGCCGCTGGCTAATTCCGGTGACGGCGTGGCTGGAGTATCTGGATTGGCTGCGCGGGCCGGGCAACAGCCCTCGAACAGTCACAGAAGACAGCAAGTACGATTGGCGCCGCCGACGCCGGTTGCCACTGTAGAGAGAAATGGATGCCGGCAAGAAACATCCGCCGGGCGTCGCCCGAGAAACAAGTTCGAAGTTCATAGCAGGGGAACTCGTCATCGATGACGAGCCTCCTTGCGTCTCAAAATGTGCGACCACCTCGCAGTAGATTCTCGGAGATCGCCCGATAATGTGAGGTGCGTCTTAAGAGGTGTTGTTTCTATACTATGGGAATGCGAAAGTCCCGAGAGAGCTGTAAATCCTGAGTGAGGGTCTTCACCCATATCGCTCGGTCTCGATAAAAAGTCGCTGTAGTGAGTCATGTAGAAGGCTAATGGGCTAGATGCCCTGATCGTCTCGCTCAATGGTGCAGGGCTGCACCAACCGAGTTTTCTGTGAGCAAACCCAGGAAGGGTGCGCTCTCGGGTTTCAAGAGAGGTACTGTCGGCGCGTCGAGGGCGTCGTACTCACACAGCAGCCCGGAATCCCCGTCGCATCGTGCGACGTGCTCACCCTTCCGGAGAACTTCATGCGTAACATCGAAACAAATGTCATAGACGCGGAATTCCGTGTCATTTCCCGATCGCTTTGGGCTGGCTGGATGGCCCAGTTGCCTCACAAGAACGATCGCATTGCTTTCATCCTGTGCCTCGCGGCGCCGTTGACGGTCATAGGCGCAGTGCTGACGGGATTCCCATATCTCGCTTTCCTGTTCTCATCCTTACTGGTCACTGCGGCCGCGCTGGTTAGTACCGAGTACAAGCGTTTCAGCATTCTGGGTGGGGCGGTTGTGGCACTTCTGGTCACGAGCGGCTGCAGCAAGGAACTGGCGGCGCACGCTCCCGAGCGAGCTGTGCTGGCCAGCGAAGAAGCGGAGATGCCTGCAGAAGCGCAGGCGAACATCCGGGCAGCGACCAAGTACCGCGATCCGCGGGAAGGCTACACGCCCAAAGGCATCGACATTCAGGGCGGCCAGGTGAAGCTGCAGGACGACCGCGAGGTCGATCATGATGGTCATTGACTCTGTAGGCCATGAGCGACTTTGGCGCTCGCGCTGGATCATGGCGATGTCCGGTGGTGGCTTGACGATCGCTATCTTGCTGTTTTCGGCTGCAGCTGCGGCGCAGGAAGTGCAGCCAGGAATGGGGATGTTCGATGACATTGCCGCGTTCTACATGCAGCAAGCCAAGGCGATGCAGGCGATTCTGGAGCCTTATGCGATACGGCTCTTTGGGCTGCTTTCGGTCATTAGCATCGCCTTGTTCTGGATCAAGCAGATTTCTAACGGCGACGGGAATGTTACAGCCCTGGTGACGCGCTTCGGCTTGGAGATTATCAAGCTCGGCGTGTTCCTCTTCATCGTCACCCACGGGCCGCAGCTTCTCCTGCAGCTGATCGGATACTTCATCCAGGGTGGAGCGACCGTGACCGGGCAGGGGGAATTGTCCCCTTCCGCCATCGTAGTGCTTGGGTTTGATGCTTGCTTCCGAACTTTTGATGCGATCGGTGCGATGGGGTGGGCGGATACAGCCGCCTTCGGCTTGCCCCTCGCGTTGGCGGGTATGGGCATTCTTGCGTGCTTCGCGTTGGTCGGGATCCTCTACCTGGTTCGCGTGATCGAGCTGTACTTGGTCATGTATGGCGGCGTCCTGCTGTTGGGCTTTGGCGGGGTCTCCTTCACACGTGACATTCCCAAAAACTATCTGAGCTACATGCTTAGTGCTGGCGCGCAACTTTTCATGCTCAATGTAGTGATCGGGTTCGGACTGCAGCTGGTGTCTAGCTGGCCTGCCTCTCTTACATTGGACACGACTCCGGATGCTGTCCTTCGCCAGGTTTTGCAGTTGTTCGTCGGTTCTGCCGTCTTTGCGGCTCTCGCGTGGTCGATCCCGAAGGTGGCTGCCAGCCTAGTCAACGGCGCGGTTTCGCTGGGTGCGACTGACGCCATTGCTCCAGCGGCCGCGGCCGGCGGGGCGGCTGCGATAGGCGCGGCCGCAGCAACGGGAGGGGCGTCGACCTTGGCGGCAGCTACGCAGGGAGCGATGCAGGCCACGACCAGCGGTGTGGCGCTGGCCAAGGAACGCGGCTCTTCTGGCGTTGGTGCCGCTCTGAAAGGGCTAGGCCATGCCGCTAGCGCAACGGCGTCAGAAGCGAGCAGGGCAGCGCAGGCCTCAATGGGTCTTAAGCCTCCGTCTATCCACGCCACCGATAGTCGAGGACGGGGCGTGGAGAACTTGGGCACTCGCGCGGCTAACAACCTTCAAGAACAGGTGCAAAAAACGAGGGAGTTGAGGGCGAGCGTGCCCATCGGCGGCGGCACAGCTGCGCAGAAGGGGGATGGAACGCCGGTTCCCAATATGGCTCCGGTCGCCGCCATGGCCTCGGGTAAGGCCACGTCACAGAGTGCTGGCCGCGTTCGCGGCTCCGAAGGAGGCGTTGCGGACACCAGGCCCACGCAGGGGACGGAGTATGCGCCGGAAAGACAATTGGCACCACGATCGCAGCTAAGGCCGCCGCAGTTGCCGCCTGACACGCATCCCCCTAGCGCCGTTTCCATCCGTTTCGATGCCGACGATTAGCACAAGGATCCAAAACGAATGAACAAGAGTATCGCCCTAGCCATCGCAGTTGCCCTTACGGGAATCCTGATCACCAGCACTGGGCCGACCTATGCAATTACTGTGTTCGATCCCGTGAACTACGTGCAGAACCTGGAAACGAAGCTGCGCTCAGTACAGAGCAACGTCAATGAGGTCAGGCAGATTCAGGCTCAGCTGCAGCAGTACGAGAACATGCTCCGCAACACCAAGAGTCTCGATGTGCGCAATTTGGAGACCACCATTGACGCCCTGAGTCGACTGGATCGGGTGATTGGGGAGGGTAGGGCACTGGCGGTTACAGCGAGCGACTATGAAAAGGTGTTCAAGGCACGCTTCCCCGGCTACCAGGCTACGAAGAACTACAGCGACAGCTACCGGGAGTGGAGCGACACGTCGCGCGATTCGGTGATGGGCGCTATGCGTGTAGCCAATATGCAGGTCCGAGGTGCTATGACTGAGGAGCAAGCTTTGGCATCGCTCCGTTCTGCAGTGGCGACGGCCGATGGGCAGAAGGCCGCGGTTGATGCTGGAAATCAGATCGCCTTGGTGCAGATTGCCCAGCTGCAGCAGCTTCGGGAACTGATGGTGGCGCAGATGCAGGCCGCCGGAACCTACATGGCAGCGCAACAGCAGGCCGAGGCATCGAAAGAGGCCTCGATCCGCGAGGCAACCAGGTATCACGATCCGCGGGAAGGCTGGAAGCCGAAACCAATCAGGATTGGTCCGTGATGCCTTTCCTGCCGGTCATGACCACCATCAACTACCAGAAGACTTTGAAGTTCGAGATCGCGCGGGAGCTGATCAATGGCCGAATTGCAGAACTGTCAGAGCTGATCGGCATTGAGGAGAAGAAGCCCTTGCCGAATATGACCCTAATCGGGCAACTGGAAGACCAAATGCTGTTGATCGCCGAAGAGAGGGGTGAACTCGACGTGACAAATGAGGCTGCCTTGGATGCTTCTATCGCGAAGAACGGTCGGCCACCACCATAGCTAATGGCTGGAGATCTGTTGTAGGAAAGGCGCCCGTTCGGCGCCTTTCTTTTTGGGTATTCGGCGCCCTCAAGACCGCCGCGACTGGCAATCGTGCTTAGTGCGAATTTTCGCCCGCAGGGCGCCGCGGATGTGCCTGCAATGACCTGTCTAACGTCAGCCTGGGCCTTAAGGATTTGCGCAAATATACCTATAGGGTCGCCAGCGGCGGCGCATGTTTGCGGTTGGCACTACTTACAGTGCTTTTAGCCAAAGGCTGACTGAAAGGGTGGCCAATTAAGCAGGACAAATAACGCAACTTCTGCACAGCCTTGCCCACTGATCCGATAGCAAGGTGACGGGAGGATTGCGCCGGCAGTTCGGCTTGTCCGCGATGGCGGCATTAGGGCCGGCCTGAGCCCGCCGGTGAATCGGCAGAGCCGTGATGAGTGCGGGTTGGAATGGGCTGTGCGGACACAGCGGCACAGGGCTGGCCCTGCTGCTTTTAGCCCTTGCCGAGTAGATCGAGGATGTTGGCGATCGCCTGTGGGCCGCCGGGGACGCTAGGCGGGTCGCCTGTGGCTGCAGGCCGCCGGCGCTTGTCCTCGGCCCAGCCTAGGCCATGGGCGGCCTGCTGGCGCTCCTGGCGCCGTTGGCGGCTTCCCTCGATCGATGCAGTGCCAGGGCCTCGGATGCGGTCTGCGTGCTGGCGATCGCGGCTCAGGAGCCAGCTGGTGCCGGTCATCTGGCACAACCGAGCCAGATTCAGCCGGCGAACGGCCGGCTCACTTCGGAATGACCCGTCTTCCTGGTGCCTGCGGACCTGCTTCGTCGGGAAGATCCAGCCGAGGCTGACGAGCATGTCGAGGGACCGACGGGCACGCCGTAACTCTGCCTCGCCCTGGGCGCCGTAGGCCAGCTGGGCGAGGTCGGGCAGGGCGTAGCGCTGCCACGGCCCGCGCTCGGGGCGGGGCTTGCCGATGAAGCCGGTCCGCACGTCGGCCAGGTACAGCAGGGCGACGGTCATGGCCAGCAGGGATTCGGCGCCGTCGGCGCGCAGCGCCCGGACGCGGTTCAAGGCGCGCTCGATCGGGTAGCCGGCGACGATCACCGCCCGGCTAATCCGATGCCAGACGGAGCCCTGGCGCTGTTCCAGCCCGCGGACCAGCTCGGCGCGGGTGGCGTCCAGGACGCCCGGGCGGCGCTTTCCGCCGGACGGCAGGCGCCAGCGGACGCACTTGCGGTCACGCGCTGCGACGACGGAAGCTTGCGCCGACACGCGAGGCAATGAAGTGTCCATCCCGCTGACCTCAAGCGGGACTGGAGTGGGCGAATGAAGCCACGACTAGCGGCGGCCGTTCATTCGCCTCAATTGCTCTGCTTTCGTTGGTCGTCCCCTGCGGCTCTTAGTGGCGGGGATAGGTTTTTCGTCCGAAACGTCGTTCGAAGAAACCACATGCGCGGCGAGCCAGCGACTGACGTCCTCTTCGCGCCAGAGCAGTCGCTTGGTTCCGGGTAGCCTGCACAGCGGGGGAAGGGCATGTGGGTTGCGGCTCACATCGCTGCGGATGCTTGCGACGGATTTATGAATCCGCTCAGCGAGGTCTTCAACTCGGAGGAGAGAAACAGGAGAACTGGAGTGCATAGGCGAACTCATCCAAACACCGCCTGAGCGGTAGGGATGATGAGTCCGCGACAGCCTTCACCTAACCCATAGATAGGGGAGCTGCCTATCAGGGTATTACGCATCAAACGAAGTGATGCGGACTCAGGCGGGGTTGTGCCCCAAGTTTGGCTGCTCTCCCCCTGGAGTTCGCACCACCGACCTCATCGTGATCGGGTGCTAGCCTTCGGTTCCATTGTCGAACCTAGTGGGGCGATTGCCGCCGAAGCGGCATCCTTTCTTACCCGCGGGTTCCGTCGCTTATCCCCCGCGAGCTGCTGGACTAGATCAACTTGATCAGAAGCTGCCGGTGTCGCTCTACATCGGTAGCCCACAACGAACAAGCTGCAACCTTTACCAGTCGCATTGCGTGGAAGGGTGCTGAATTGATTGCGCGGAGTCAAGCATGCTCTGGCATGAACTGCGCGTTTCGTTGCATTTCGAGGTGTTTCCGTCAACTCGTGTCAAATTCTGTCAATGCATGTCAAACATCAAGGTGGCCTACAGGGACGGATGTTCGGCTTTAGTGTCTATTCGGTGGCTTCCATGAGTGCAGCGTGATGGAGCGGATCTTTACTCGCCAAGGCTGACATCACGCGCTCCACCATTTTCCGGGACATGGCGGGGAAGTCGGAGACCTCGAGCAACCGAAGCGTTGACTGGCTGTGCGATCCCTCATCTACATATCTGGCAACCGCCCCACGCACCGCGTCGTCATCGAACAACACGTCCAGCTTGGACTGATACCCGGCTGCTGCCGGCTTGCGAAACCCCAAATACATCTCAAGGAAGCGCCTCAACAGGTTCGGGCAGTGTAGGTATGCCTCGATATCCTGGCTTCCATTGGCTTGGATCTGGCGCAGGCAATAGAAGACGTGGTGGTAGTCGGAACGGAACTTAGTCAGGTGCTTTGGCAGAGGAACCAACTGGCTCGAGCCGTCGTTTCCCCGTTGAACCAGAAAGCCAGCATGACCACTTCTGAAGCTCCCACGGTCAGTCCATTCCTGCTTGATCGTATTGAAGAACTCTGAGTTATGGGTCGATATAAAGACTTGCCGGCATGCCTTCAGCGTTGTGATAAGCAAAGAGGCGACATCGTATATGTGGTTGGCGTCGAGACTGCAAATGGGGTCATCTACGAAGACGACGATGTCCTCGAGCCGCTGGCCATTCTGGCTCAAACTCACGAGGAAATAGGCCAGCGATATGGCCGTTCTCTCGCCATCGCTCATATTCGTTGCAGGCTCGCCCTCCCGCATGAATTGTAATCGCCCATCTTCTGCCTGCTCTACAGACAGACGAGATCCCAGAAGGCGTTGCAGATGCCCGTTGACCTGGCTGGCTGCTACGGAGCTGCGCTGTAGCTCCATATTCGCTGTCGCCATTTGTGCCTTGATCTTGTGGCCGACCCGGTCAACGCGATCTAGCGCGGCTCCAGCCTTGCCTAGTGTCTCGGTTGTCTCGACAGCATCTGGATCAAGGGAATATCGCGCTGAGAAATGTTCCTTCACTGCGTTCGATGCAGCCTGACGCCTGGCAGAAAGCTCCTCGCAAGTACGGTTATGCTCATCCTTGGCCCGGCTAAGATCAGCAACGATAGCGGTCAACGTGGAAAGTCGATCTTCAACTTCATCCACGGTCATGACCGTTTCCATGTTTTCGAGCTTCTGCCGGAGCTGGCCCAGCCATACCGCACGAATTTCACTCTCTCGCTGCTCCCAAGCCAGATACTGTCGTTGGGCCTCAAGCGCCTTCTCCCGAACGTCAGGAGTCCACTCCAGCTCATGCGGGAATGTCGGTAGTGTTCTGGCTTGCTCAAGGCTCCCGATCGCCGACGTGATCGCAGCGTGTTGCCGCCTGTATTCGTCCGAGAAGTGCTTTGCGTAATCTTCCAATGCTAGCGTTGCATCCCCGCCACAGAAAGCGCAGGCCGTGCTGTGCTCATGGAATCTCAGGCCCGATCTCACCCAATCGCTCAGTGCAGGGTGATCAGTCAGCCGCTTGAGCGCATTCTGTTTTGGCGTGTCCTTCAGCAATGACGCAATGTCTTCAACACCCAGCAATCGAGGCGGCAGCAGCACTAGTGGGGTACGAATTTGAGCAAACACGCTCTGATCTCGTGCCTGAGCTACAGCCGCCTGGAGCGCGGTCTCGTCAAGCAAGTGCTTCGCAGGGTTGTCCAGCCGCTGAGCCAAGGCCTTGAGGTCAGGAGCTCTGAACGTGCGGATGCCCAAGATGTTCCCGCAATCTCGGGCCAAATCGGTCGCCGCCTTTTCCCTGGAAGCGTTCGCTTGGGCTTGCACCCGCTGGACCGATCGATACATCGCAGCCACCCGCTCCCGGCGTCTTGTCAGCACGGCAATGCGGTTGCTTAACCTGATGTTGTCCTCACCAACGATGAAGAGTGCCGGGGCCTGGGTGTAGTCCTCCCGCAGGAGGTTCGCGTCGATGAAGTCCCGATTGAAGATGCACACGGGGAACCGGGCCCGGTCTTGCTCTCGCAGGGTGTCCAGCACTTCCTGCCCCACGCTGAAACGTGCTCGGGCGCCGTCGGGAAGTCGGCCCACTCCAAGACCATTGAATAGTCCGAAGACCCGGGAAAGCGTCGTCTTACCCGAAGCGTTCCAGCCGTAGATCAAGTTGTAGCGAACGAAGTCCGGCGCCGGGCTCGTGCGCCCGTCGTAGCCGTCCCACACGGCAGCCCGCGAAACTGACTCAATCCGCCGGAACATGTCCGCCCCCCTCAGGCCGTACCTAGCCTTCCCCTCCCGGAGTTTTGCACGCCCCCGGATCTCGGCCAACTCACGATTTCGAGGCGTTTCCGAGCCTGTCGTGGGATGTAAACGACTTATCTCTAAGCCGCGGCTGGCAACCGAGAGGGACAGGCTGGCTGAGGGTGCAGCAGTCAAAGCCACCCTGCCACGCCCCGTAGTAGGTACCAGCCGGGGGGGGGGAGGGACGCCACAAATCTGCCACACTCGATGTGGCAAATCTTGCTCAACAAAGAAAAACAGCGCATTACACTGCAAGGCGTAATGCGCTGATTCTATTGGAAAAAGTGGTGGAGCCAGGGAGGATCGAACTCCCGACCTCGTCATTGCGAACGACGCGCTCTCCCAGCTGAGCTATGGCCCCACAGTGCGACAGGTCACCTGTGCGAGGCGGGGATTCTAGCCTGCCGCGGCCGCGGGTGCCAACAGGGGCCCGAGCACCGGTTCGAGTTCGCGTCGGCGCCAGCCCTGCAACGCCGGCGGCCACTGGCCGCTTTCGAGCAGCGCTTCCAGGTGCCGGCGCGATGCCAGCACGCCGTCGGGCAACGCGAGCTCGGCGCTGCGGCGGGCGACCGCGTCCTGCAGCCGCTTGAGCGCGCCGCGGTCGGGGTCGGCCGGCGGTGCGGGCATCTGTGCTTCGTCGGGCAGCGGCGTGGCCAGGGCCTGCCAGATCGCCGCGCCGAGGCGGCGGGGCGACTTCGGGGTGGCATCGAGGCGTCGCTGCAGCGCGTCCGCATCGGCCGGCGGGTCGCGCGCGAGGGCGACGGCCAGTTCGTTGTCCAGGACCCAGCTGCGCGGATGGTCCTGCTCGCGGGCGTAGCGGTCGCGCCAGCGCAGCAGGCGCAGCAGGCGGCGCTGCCCCGCCACGTCGAGGAACTGCGCCGAGCGCATCGACAGGTGCGGCCAGGCCTCGCCCTCGTCGCGCGCGGCATTGGCGAGCGTGCGGGCGGCGTCCTCCAGCAGCCAGTCCTCGCGGCCGCAGTCCCGCAACCGGGCGGCGGTGGCGTCGTGGAGCGCGGCGAGGTGGCGCACGTCGTCGGCGGCGTAGTCCAGCTGCGCCGGGCTCAGCGGGCGGCGCAGCCAGTCCGACCGGGTCTCGCCCTTGGGAAGGGCCACGCCGGTGACCTGTTCGACCAGTTTCTGGTACCCCAGCCCCGCGCCGATGCCGGCCAGTCCGGCCGCGACCTGGGTGTCGTACATCGGCGCCGGCAGGGTGCCACAGGCGCACTTGAAGGCCACCAGGTCCTCGCTGGCACTGTGCATGACCTTGAGCACGCCGGGCGCGTCCAGCCACGCGGCGATCGCCGCCGGCATGCCGGGAACCAGTGGATCCACCAGCAGGACCTCGTCGCCGACCGCCATCTGCACCAGCGCCAGCCGCGGCCAGTAGGTGCGTTCGCGGATGAATTCGGTGTCCAGCCCGATCCGGGGCGGGGCGTGCTCCAGGCGGCGCAGGAGGTCGGAGGGCTGCTCGATCCAGAGGGGTTCTGACACGTCGGTTCCGGTGCTGTTCTCGGTTGCCCGTGCGGGCTGCGATAGCCTAACGTCAAACCGCCGGGGGCGGATGGATACCGAGGAGCGGTCTTGCGCGCGAGCGGCCAGGCATTGCTGTGGATCGCGGTCCTGCTGGCAGGTGGCTGCGGTCGCGCGCCCGACGCCGGAGCCCCGGCCCGGGCGCCGGACCCCGCCGACCCGGCGACGGCCGATCCGGCGCAACCGAGCGTGACCGTCAGCGGCGACGAGCGCCACGCCGTCTTCGGGGTGTGGGCGCCCCCGCGGGTGGACGTGAGCGAGCCTGGCGGGCGTGCGGCGTGGCGCGCGCGCGCGGACGAAGCGCTCGAGGCCGGGCACCTCTACGAGGACGCGGAGGCCGCGGTGCCGATCTACCTGGCGCTGCGGGATGCCGATCCCGGCGACCGCGCGGTACAGCGTGGCCTGCAGCGGGCCCTGGCGCGGGTGATGGCCGGCGCGCGCAGCGCGCTGGCGGCGCGCGGAGTCGACGATGCGGCCATGCAGCGTGCGGAGCGGCTGGCCGCGGTGGCGCGCACGCTCGCGCCGGACGATCCGCAGGTGCAGGGTCTCCAGCGCGAAGTCGAAGCGGCGCGCCGCCTGTGGTCGTTGAACCGCGCCGGCGAAGCCGACCTGCGTGCCGGCCGCCTGGGCGAACAGGGCAATGGCGCGCTCGGCTACTTCCGGGACGCGTTGCTGCTGCAGCCGGACGACCCGCGCGCGCTGCAGGGGCGGGCGGCGGTGGAAAGCGCGGCGATCGGCCGCGCCGAGCGCGCCGCCCGCGCGGTGGACTTCGCCTCGGCGGAGAAATGGCTGGGCCATGCCCAGGCGGTGCGCGAGGACGAGGCGGGGGCGGTGCGCGATGCCCGCGAGCGGGTGGACGCGGCGCGGAACGCGCGCATCGTGGCCCTGCGCGACGCGGCGCTGCGCGACCTCGCCCGCGGCGACGGCCTGCGCGATGCGCGGACGCGCCTGGCCGACATCCTGCAGATCGCGCCGCCGGGCGATCCGGTCGCCGCGCAGCTGCGCCAGCGCATCGACCTGGCCACCCACTACGGCGCCTTCCGGCCCGGGCAGGTGTTCACCGACCCGCTCGACGACGGCAGCCGCGGCCCGCAGATGGTGGTGGTGCCGCATGGCGCCTTCCGGATGGGGGCGCTGGACAACGAACCCGGCGCCGCGGATGCCGAGAAGCCCGCCCACTACGTCCGTTTCGACCGCGGCTTCGCGATGTCGCTGACCGAGGTGACGGTCGCGGAATTCGGGCGCTTCGTCGCCCAGGCCGGCGCCCGGCCGCGCGCGACCCGGCGCGGCAACTCGATCGTCTACGACGAGCGCAGCGGCAACTTCGCCCGCCGCAGCGGCGCCGACTGGCGCTCCGGCTATGACGGCCGCCCGGCGGCGCAGGGCGACCCGGTGCTGCACGTCAGCGTGCGCGACGCCGAGGCGTATGCCGCCTGGCTGTCGGCGCAGACCGGGCGCCACTACCGGCTGCCCAGCGAGGCCGAATTCGAGTACGCCCTGCGCGCCGGCAATGCCGGCCGCTTCCCGTGGGGCGACGATGCGATCCCGCCCGGGCGCGCGGGCAACTTCGCTGGCGGCAACGACGTGTCGCCGGGCGGCCGGACCTGGAACAACGCCTTCGTCGGTTTCGGCGACGGTTACTGGGGACCGGCACCGACCGGCCGTTTCGAGCCCAATGCATGGGGCCTTCACGACCTGGCCGGCAATGTCAGCGAGTGGGTCGCCGACTGCTGGCACGCCAGCTACCGGCGCGCGCCGGCCGACGGGGCGGCATGGTTCAATCCGGGATGCCGGTCGCGGGTGGTGCGCGGCGGCGTCTGGTCGGGTTCGCCGGCGCAGACCCGTTCGGCATGGCGTTCGCCGATGGATTCGGACATGACCAGCGCGCGCATCGGCTTCCGCCTGGTGCGCGGCATCTGACGGCAGGGAGAGAAGCACGATGCGACAGGATCCGTTTGGCCGTTCCGGGGGCCAGGGCGAGGGGTACGGGCAGGCGCCGCGCCGCCGCGGCTTCGGCCTCGGCAACCTGCGCTGGCTGATCCTCCTGGGGTTCGTCGCCTATGGCGGCTGCTACTACTTCTCCAACCGCACGGAGGATCCCTACACCGGGGAGACGGTGCTGATCGACGGGTCGATCGGTCCGGAGGAGGAGCGTGCGATGGGCCTGCAGGCCTACCAGGAGATCCTGGCCCAGGAGCGGCCTCTGGACCCCGCGGACCCGAGCTCGCAGCAGGTCCGCGCCATCGCCCAGCGCCTGATCGACAAGGTGCCCGAGGTGACCGCCGAACTGGCCGCCGAGCATGGCATGCAGGCGCCCGAGCACTGGCGCCAGTTCGAGTGGGACGTCAACGTGATCCCGTCGGAGCAGGCCAACGCGTTCTGCCTGCCGGGCGGCAAGATGGCCGTCTATACCGGCCTGATGCCGGTGGCGCAGACCCAGGATGCGCTGGCGGTGGTGATGGGCCACGAGATCGCCCACGCACTGCTGCGCCATGGCGCCCAGCGCATGAGCCAGCAGAAGCTGGCGCAGATCGGGCAGATGGCCGGCGCGGCCAGCGGCATGGATCCGCAGCAGCAGCAGATGGTCATGGCGGCGATGGGCTACGGCTACCTGCTGCCGTACGCGCGCACCCACGAGACCCAGGCCGACGAGGTCGGGCTGATGCTGGCGGCGGCGGCGTGCTACGACCCCAACGAGGCGATCGGGCTGTGGGAGCGGATGGGCGCGTCGTCGGGCGGCGAGGCGCCGCCGGAGTTCGCCTCGACCCATCCCAATCCGGGCACGCGCATCCAGACCCTGCAGGCGCTCATGCCCAAGGCGCTGGAATACCGCCAGAAGTTCTGCCGGCAATAGCCGGGTCGGGAAGCACGCAGGCCGGCGACCGCCGGCCTTGCGCGGTCAACGGCGGGTCTTGCCGCCGGTGCCGGTGCCACGCTCGGGTTCGCGCGGACCGGGGCTACGGCCCAGGCTGCCGGCCAGGCCGCGCTGGAATTCCTGCCACATTTCCAGGTTGCGCTCGGTCAGCTGGTTCATCGCCGTCCACGGCGTCTGCCCGAGCAGGTTGCCCATCTGCTGGCGGAAGGTCTGCTGCTGCTCGAGGAACAGGGTCATGCTGCGCTCGAGGTAGTTGCCCATGAAGCCCTGCAGCGAATCGCCGTAGAAACGGATGATCTGGCTCAGCAGCTGGGTCGACAGCATCGGCTCGCCGTCCTGTTCCTGCTCGGCGATGATCTGCAGCAGCACCGAGCGGGTCAGGTCCTCGCCGCTCTTGGCGTCGCGCACCTCGAACGATTCGCCGTCCAGGATCAGCTGGCGCACGTCCTCGATGGTGATGTAGCTGGAAATCTCGGTGTCGTACAGCCGGCGGTTCGGGTACTTCTTGATGATGCGGGTGGCAGCCATCGGGCGCTCGCGGGCGGACTTCATGTGCCGCCGAGCATGGCGCACCGCAGCAGCGCATGCAACTGCCGTCAGGCCGGTTGACCGCTACCAGCCCATGTGGTGGCCACCGTTGATGTCCAGGTTCGAACCGGTGATCCAGGCCGCCTCGTCGGCCACCAGGAAACCGACCGCGTAGGCGATCTCCTCCGGCTTGCCCAGGCGCCCGGTGGGGATGTCGGCGGCGATCTTGGCGCGCACGTCCTCCGGCACCGCCATCACCATGTCGGTGGCGACGTAGCCGGGCGAGACGGTGTTCACGGTGATGCCCAGCTTTGCGTTCTCGCGCGCCAGGGAGATCGTGAAGCCATGCATGCCGGCCTTGGCAGCCGCGTAGTTGGCCTGGCCGTACTGGCCCTTGAGGCCGTTGATCGAACTGATCTGGATGATCCGGCCCCACTTGCGCTCGCGCATGCCTTCGATCACGGGTCGGGTGACGTTGAACACCGAGTTGAGGTTGGTGTTGATCACCTCGTTCCACTGCAGCGCCGACATCTTGTGGAAGGTGCCGTCGCGGGTGATGCCGGCGTTGTTGACCAGCACCTCCACCGGGCCGAGCGTCTCCTCGACTTCCTTCACCATGGCGGCCGCCTCGTCCGGCGAGGTGACGTCGCCCTTGACCAGCGCGATGTCGTATCCGTCGGCCTTCATCTGCGCCTGCCAGGCCTTGGCCTTCGCTTCGTTGCGGTAGTTGGTGGCGACCTTGTGGCCCATGTCGGCCAGCTTCCTGCAGATGGCGGTGCCGATACCGCCCGTACCGCCGGTGACGAGTGCGACGCGAGTGTTCATGGGAGCGGCCCCTCCCGTGGGGCTGGCTATTCAGGAAGCGGACGCCCCAGTTGTAGTGGCAGCCTGATGAAAGTGCAAGCGCGCCGGAAGGCGTGTTTCATCGAAGTGCGAAACCGCGCACCGGAGCAGTGCGTCCACGCTGTTTTCGCCCCGCAACGGTGCCGGATCCTGGCCGAGCATCACCCAGCACCGGCGCAGCGCGGGCAGCGGATCGGCCGCGTCCACCGGCATCGCCGCGCTCGACTTGGACAGCTTCTGCCCGTCGCCGCCCGTGACCAGCGGCAGGTGGAGGTAGCGGGGGACCGGCAGTCCAAGGTTGCGCTGCAGCAGGATCTGGCGCGGCGTCGATTCGAGCAGGTCGGCGCCGCGGACGACGTCGGTGATGCCCTGTTCGGCATCGTCGACCACGACCGCGAGCTGGTAGGCCCAGTGGCCGTCGGCACGCCGCAGCACGACGTCGCCGACCTCGGCCGCCACGTCCTGGCGGACAGCGCCTTGCAGTCCGTCGTCGAAGGCGACGACGGTGCCCTCGGGGACGCGCAGCCGGTAGGCGGGATGGGCCCGCGCCGACGTCGCCACGCAGCGGCGGTGGACGCCGTGCTGCGACGCCAGGTCGCTGCGGCTGCACGCGCACGCGAACGCCATCCCGGTGGCGAGCAGGCGGTCGAGCGCGGCGCGGTACAGGTCGTGGCGCCCGCTCTGGCGGACGACGGCGCGATCCGGGTGCAGCCCGAAGCCGGCCAGCGTCGCCAGCTGGTCCTCGGCGGCCCCGGCGACCTCGCGCGGCGGATCGAGGTCCTCGATCCGCACCAGCCACTCGCCGCCGGCCCGGCGCGCGAGCAGCCAGCTGCCGAAGGCGGCCAGCAGCGAACCGAAATGCAGCGGGCCGGTGGGAGACGGGGCGAACCGGCCGCGGTAGGCGCCGGGGCCCGGGACGCCGGGCGGCAGGGACGACGGTGGCGGAAGCGCGGTGACCATTCAGGCCATGGTCGTGGTGCGCATGGCTTGATTTCAAGCCATCGCGTTCCCATAACCACCAGCGACAAGCCAATCCCCCGGAGACTTGCCCGTGTTCAGCCGCATCGCCCTGTTCCTCGCCACCAACCTCGCCGTGCTGGTCCTGGCGGGCATCATCATGTCCTTCCTCGGGGTGAATCCGAACCAGATGGGCGGCCTGCTGGTGATGGCGGCACTGTTCGGCTTCGGCGGTTCCTTCATCTCGCTGCTGATGTCCAAGTGGATGGCCAAGCGCGCCACCGGCGCCCAGGTGATCACCGAACCGCGCAACGAGACCGAGCGCTGGCTGCTGGCCACGGTCCGGCGCCAGGCGCAGGCGGCCGGCATCGGCATGCCCGAGGTGGCGGTCTACGACGCGCCGGAGATCAACGCCTTCGCCACCGGCGCCAACCGCAACAACGCGCTGGTGGCGGTGTCCACCGGCCTGCTGCGGCAGATGCAGGCCGACGAGGCGGAGGCCGTGCTCGGCCACGAGGTGGCGCACGTCGCCAATGGCGACATGGTCACCATGGCGCTGCTGCAGGGCGTGCTCAACACCTTCGTGATCGTGCTCGCGCGCGTGGTCGGCGGGATCGTCGACAACTTCCTGTCGGGCAACCGCGAGGGTGAAGGCCGCGGCCTGGGCTACTTCGCCATCGTGCTGGTGCTGGAGATGGTGTTCGGCCTGTTCGCGACCATGATCGCGATGTGGTTCTCGCGCCGGCGCGAGTTCCGGGCCGATGCGGGCGGCGCCCACCTCGCCGGCCGGCAGAAGATGATCGCCGCGCTGGAGCGGCTGTCGCAGAACCATGGCCAGAGCACGCTGCCGGCGCAGGTCGAGGCGTTCGGCATCGCCGGCGGCATGGGCCAGGGCCTGCGCAAGCTGTTCCTGAGCCATCCGCCGCTGGCCGAGCGCATCGCCGCGCTGCGCGCGGCCTCCACGGTCGCCTAGGCCCTGCGGAAGGAGGGGGCTTCGCTCCCTCCCGATCCCCGGAACGCCCGCCGGAAAGCGGGCGCGCTGGATGGCCGCCAGACCCGGACGGGATTCAGCCGCCGCCGGCGACCTTGCCGCACTCGCGCGCCGGCGTTCCTGACAGGGTGAGCATGGCGGTATCCGCCTTGTCCCAGAACTCGTTGCCATTGGCGTCCGCGTAACGCGCGCCCGATGCCGATTCGACGGCCGGCAGCGCCAGTTGGCCGCGCTCGTGGATCAGCGTGAGGCTGCGCGACGCCGGATCGAAGCGGGCGGCCACGCGCTGGTCGCCGCATTGCCAGTGGCTGTCCGTGGTGCTGGTGGCGGCAGCTGCAGCGGCGGTCGGTGCGGAGGTGGCCGGCGACGCGGCTGCCGTTCCCGCGGCTGCCGGCATTGCCGGAGCCGGCCCCGCTGCCACGGCAGGTGCATCGGGCTCGCCCTGGCGGCAGGCGCCGAGGGCCAGCACCAGCGCGAGCGCGCCGGCGCCGGCCAGGAATCGACGGGGATGCATGGCATCCCGCCTCATGCGGACGCCGCCTGGCCGGCGTGCTGGCCCTCGCCGATCTCCTCGACCAGCTTGGCGCAGAAGGCTGGCAGGTCCTTGGGCGTGCGGCTGGTGACCAGCCCCTGGTCGACCACGACCTCGCGGTCGACCCAGCGCGCCCCGGCGTTTTCCAGGTCCCGGTGGATGTTCGGAACCGAGGTCAGCTCGCGCGAATCGACCACCCCGGCATCCACCAGCACCCATGGCCCGTGGCAGATCGCGCCGACCGGCTTGCCGGCCTCGAAGAAGCCGCGGGTGAAGCGGATCGCGTTGTCGTCGTGGCGCAGCGCGTCGGGATTGAACAGCCCCCCCGGAATGACCAGCGCGTCGTAATCGGCGGCCCGGGCTGCCGCCACGTCGCGGTCCACCGGCACCGACTGGCCCTTTTCGAAGTGGCGCATGCCCTGGATGGTGCCGCTCTCCGGCGATACCACCTCGACCTCGGCACCGTGGTCGCGCAGCGCGCGCATGGGTTCGAGCAGTTCGGATTCCTCGAAGCCGTTGCTGGCGAGGATGGCGACGCGCTTGCCGGTCAGGTGGCTCATGTTCGTTCGATTCCAGTGCGGGGGGAACGTCGAGCGTGTCCGACCAGGCCGATGTCCGGCGCGAAAGCGATGTATGCGAATCATTAAAGCGTGCGCAGGCGCACGGGACCCGGCGCGGGTGTCGCCGGTGCCTCCTCCACGCTGAAGCGCACCAGCAGGCCGCGATGGTCCGACGCCCACACGCCGTCGGCATCGGGCGCGGTGAACAGGAGTTCGGCCGACAGCGGCTGCAGGCGCCCGCGCTCCAGGAACACGTGGTCGATGCGTGCGGGCACGGTGAAATAGGCCGGATTGAGCGTGCTCGCCGCGTCCGCCGGTGTGTCCGGGTGCAGGGCCGCCCAGGCATCCCGCCACCCGGGTAGCAGCGCGGCGAGCTCCGGGGCACCGGCGTCGGCGTTGAAGTCGCCCACGATCACCGACGGCGCGCCGTCCGCCGTGGCCTCGACGTAGGCCAGCAGGTCCGCCAGCTGCTGCGCGCGCGTGGCCGCGCCGTCCGGCGCCCAGTACAGGTGGGTGAAGTAGAGGTTGAGCGGCTGCTCCCCGGCCATCACCCGCACGAAGCCGGCGGTGCGGTGGTCCTCCAGCGGATGCAGCAGCGTCTCCCCCTCTTCCAGCGGCGATCCACGGGTCAGCACGGCATTGCCGTAGCGGCGCTTGTGGCTGGGCGGGTCGGTGGTGACGAAATGCGAGGCATAGCCCAGCTCGCGCGCGAGCCAGGCGGCCTGGTTGGGAAGGCCTTCGTGCTGCAGCACTTCCTGCAGCGCGATGGCGTCCGGTTGCAGGCGGCGCAGCGTCTCGACGATCTGCACCCGCCGCCGGGGCCAGTCGTCGCGGTCGTGGTAGAGGTTGAGCGTGACCAGGGTGAACGTGGTGCGGGCAGGTTCGGCCGGGCCCCCGTCCGCCGCGTCGCCCGCCGACGCGATCGCCGGCAGCAGGCCGCCAAGCAGCAGCAGGCGGGCGAGGAGGCGGGGCAGGGTGGCCATGGCGATGCAGGCGCTCAGGTGCCCGGCGGCGGCTGGTCCAGGCGCAGGACGGGATACAGCCCGTAGCGCTCGTCCCAGGCCGGATGCCGGCGGTAGAAGAAGTCCAGCCGCGCGGCGGGGTCCGCGGCGAAAGCCGGGTCGGCCGCGACGCGCCGCTGGAACTCGTCGCGCAGCGCAGGGTCGGCGGCGAGCATCTGCCGCGCGACGTCCTCGGCGACGTAGTCCTCCATGTATTCCTTGCGCTCGAAGGCGATGTTGAGTCCGCCCCACGCCGCCACCGAATCGGGCGCCCGGGGCTCGAGCAAGGCCAGCACCAGTCGCGCGAGCGGCTGGGCGACGGGCACGTACAGCGCGCCGGCACCCACGTCGCGCGGTTCGCGCTTCCATTCGCCTTCCACCGCCAGCCGCTGGCGGCCTTCGGTGGAGACGGCGTCGGTCTTCGCTTCCGTGGCACGGAACGCCTGCGCCGGCGCCTGCGGCCAGGCATCGTCGAGCCGTCGGAACAGGATGCCGTGGGCTTCGAGCGCGGGCTGCACCAGCGGCGCCCAGGCCGGCGGCACCAGGTAACCGGCCTGCGGCGCGGTGGCGGTGAGTGCCGGCACGACCTGGTCGCGCAGCGGCAGGCGCCAGACCTGCGGGCTCGTCTCGTCGTAACGGGTCATCAACGCGCCGGACACGTCCGACGGCGTGCGGGTGTAGGCGTAACCGCGGAAGTCGATCGTGCGCACGTGGTCGCCGGCCTTCCAGGCCAGCGGTTCCTGCGCGCCGGCCAGTCGGGTGGCGCGCGCGTCGGCCTCGTCGGCCGCGCGCCGCCATGCCGTGCCGTGCCGCGCCATCTGCTCGAGGACGGAGACGATCGCGTTGCGGGTGATGCGGACGCGTTCCGGATACGGCTTCCACGAGTGGGTCTCGACCAGCATGCCCAGCCGGTTGCGCAGCAGGAAATAGCCGTGCGAGAAGCGCGGCGGCGCCACCCCGTCCTCGAAGCCGGAAGCCGGGTCGTCCTCGACTACGAAGGACGGATAGAACCCCAGCGGCGACGAACCCTGCCGCGCCGCATCGGCGATCACCGCGTCGCGCCACTGGCGGCCGACCTTGCGCAGCGCGGCATCGCCGGCGTGCAACGGCTCGACCTGGAAGGAGATGTCGTGCTCGAACTGGGCGCCATCGGTGGCGTGCAGGTCGACCATCGCCAGCGGATCCCACTGCTGGACCAGGCGCAGCATCGCCTTCATCTCGGCCGAATCGGCCTTGACGTAGTCGCGGTTGAGGTTGAAGTTCTGCGCGGTGGTGCGCCAGCCCATCTCCACCGGCCCGCGCTGGTTCGGGCGGTTCCAGGCGCCGAAGCGCTCGTGCCCGTCGACGTTGAACACGGGCACGAACAGCCAGACCACCTTGTCCAGCGCGCCCGGTGCCGCGGTGCCTTCCAGCACCTCGCGCAGGGCGAGGAAACCGGCGTCCTTGCCGTCGATCTCGCCGGCGTGGATGCCACCCTGGATCAGCACGACCGGGATCCCGCGCTGCCGGGCTTCGGCCGGGTCGAAGGCGCCGGTACCGGTGACCACGAGCAGCTGCATCGGACGCCCTTCGGGCGTGGTGCCGAAACTGCGGGCGGACACGCGGCCGGGATAGCGCGCCTGGAAGGCGGCGGCCAGCGCGGTGACCTCGTCGTAGCGGCCGGTCCGCTCGAAGCCGGAACGCTCGGCCACGGTGGAAATCGCATTGACGCCGGTGGCCGATGCAACGGCCGGTGCAGGCAGTGACGCCGCCGCGGCGACGGCCAGCAGGCCGGCGGGAAACAGGCGGGCGGAAAGGCGGGCGGGGCGCGGCATCGGCGGGTCCGGTGGGGAATGCGCACATGATGCCAGCGCCGGCGCGGCCCGGCAGCCCGCCCGCAACCGGGCGGTTCCGGTGCCGGTGGCTCTTCGGGTACCCTCGGCTTCTTTTGCGGCAAGACCCGGATGAGCACGACCACCGCGGCAGGCGGGCGCATGCCCCGCCAGATCTCCTACATCATCGGCAACGAAGCCTGCGAGCGCTTCAGCTTCTACGGGATGCGCAACATCCTGGTGCCGTTCCTGATCAGCTCGATCCTGCTGGCCTACCTGCCCGAAGGCGCGGAGCGGGACACGGCGGCGAAGGACATCTTCCACACCTTCGTCATCGGCGTGTACTTCTTCCCGCTGCTGGGCGGCTGGCTGTCGGACCGCTACTTCGGCAAGTACAACACCATCCTCTGGTTCTCGCTCATCTACTGCGCCGGCCACGCCTGCCTGGCGCTGTTCGAGAACCACGCCACCGGCTTCTACACCGGCCTGTTCCTGATCGCGCTGGGGTCGGGCGGGATCAAGCCGCTGGTGGTGTCGTTCTGCGGCGACCAGTTCGACCAGAGCAACAAGGACAAGGCCAAGCTCGTCTTCGACGCCTTCTACTGGATCATCAACTTCGGCTCGTTCTTCGCCTCGCTGCTGGCGCCGCTGTTCCTGCGCCACTGGGGCCCGGCGGTGGCCTTCGGCATCCCCGGCGTGCTGATGTTCATCGCGACCTTCGTGTTCTGGCTGGGTCGCCGCCACTACGTCAACGTGCCGCCGTCGGGCAACGACCCGCACGCGTTCTTCGAAGTGGTCAAGACCGCCCTGCGCACCCGACGCCCGGGCGAGGCGCGGCCGGGCTACCTGGTGGCGATGGCCGGGGTGGTCCTGGCGGGCCTGCTGCTGGCCTTGTGGGCGCTGTCGCTGCTGGGCGCCGGGCCGGCATGGTGGCCGGACTTCGGCTTCGTCATTTCGGCGTGCCTGGCGCTGGGCGTGGTCATCGCCTTCGGCGGCTGGGGCGCCTCCCTGCAGCTGGACCGGGCCCGCGGCGCGCATCCCGACGCCGCGGTGGACGGCGTGCGGGCGGTGCTGCGGATCCTGATCGTGTTCGCGCTGGTGACGCCGTTCTGGTCGCTGTTCGACCAGAAGGCCTCGACCTGGATCATCCAGGGCCGCGAGATGGTGATCCCGCACGCCGAGGCCTGGTGGCCGAGCTGGCTGATCAAGGACGCCGCGCAGATGCAGGCGCTCAACCCGCTGCTGGTGATGCTGCTGATCCCGTTCAACAACCTCGTGCTGTACCCGCTGCTGCGCCGGCTCGGCTGGGAGCCGACCGCGCTGCGCCGGATGGGCTGGGGCATCGCCATCTCGGGGCTGTCCTGGATCGTCGCCGGCGCCCTGCAGCTGTGGCTGGACGGCGGCCAGCAGGTGTCGCTGACCTGGCAGGCGCTGCCGTACCTGCTGCTGACCTTCGGCGAGGTGCTGGTCTCGGCCACCGCGCTGGAATTCGCCTACAGCCAGGCGCCGCACGCGATGAAGGGCGTGATCATGGCGTTCTGGTACCTGACCAGCACCTTCGGCAGCCTGTGGGTGCTGCTGACCAACTTCGGCATCCGCAACGAACTCGTGCTCGGGCGCATCGCCCAGACCGGGCTCAGCGAGAACGCCTTCCTGATGTTCTTCTTCGCCGGCTTCGCGTTCGTGGCCGCGCTGGCGTTCGCCGCCTACGCGCGCTACTACCCGATGCAGGACAACTACCGCGCCGCCTGAGGACCGCGATGCAGTCTCCCGTCACCCTCATCCTGATCGCCGTCACCGCGCTGGTGTCCTGGCTGGCATTCAAGGACCGGCGCGTGGTCGACCGGCTGATCCTGTGGCCGCCGGCGATCGCCCGGCGCCGCGAGTACTGGCGCCTGGTCAGCTACGGCTTCCTGCATGCCGACTTCCCGCACCTGCTGTTCAACATGGTCACGCTGTTCTTCTTCGGGCGGCTGATCGAACAGGTGATGCAGCAGATCACCGGCAGCGCGCTGACCTATCCGCTGTTCTACCTGGCGGCGCTGGTCGTCTCGATCCTGCCGAGCTACCTGAAGCACCACGCCGATCCCAGGTACTTCAGCCTGGGCGCGTCGGGCGCGGTGTCGGCGGTGCTGTTCGCCTTCATCCTGATCTCGCCCTGGTCGCTGATCTTCGTGTTCTTCATCCCGGCCCCGGCGATCCTGTACGCCGTGTTCTACGTCGGCTACAGCATCTGGATGGACCGCAAGGGCGGGGACAGCATCAATCACAGCGCGCACCTGGCCGGCGCCGCGTTCGGGATCATGTTCATGCTGGCGATGGAGCCTCGCCTGCTGCAGGTGTTCCTGCAGCAGCTGATGAACCCGAGCTTCGGCTGACGGCATGCTCACCCGGCATGAATGCCGGGACTGGCACGGTATCCGCATCCACGATCCAGGAGGCGGCAATGGCGACCCGAACGCTTACTTCCCGCAAGCCGGCCACGGCGCGCAGTGCCACGGCTTCGTCGAAGGGACGCGCCCCCGCGCGCAAAGCCCCGTCAGGCGGTTCCGCGGCGAAGAAGTCGGCCGGAGCGGGCTCCACTGCAGCGAAGAAGAAGGGAGTCGCGACGACATCCCCGGCCCGGAAGGTCGCGAAACCGGCGGCGGCGCGGGCGGCCTCAGCCGGCGCCACCGGGCGGAAGGCCGTCGCGAAAAAGGCCGCGCCGCGCCGTGGCGTCGCGGCGGCGTCCAAGGCGACGAAGGCGGGCGCGAAGGGCGTGAGCCGCCAGGTGCCGGCCAAGCAGGCGGCTTCGAGGAAACCCACAGCGAAGCGCGCCGTCGCCAAGAAGGCCATCGCAAAGCAGGCCGGTGCCGGGAGGACCGTCGTCGCGAAGGCCGGTGCCAACAAGGCCGCTGCCAAAAAGGTCGTCGCGAAGAAGACTGTCGCGAAGAAGGCCTCAGCGAAGAAGACCCTGGCGAAGAAGACCGTCGCAAAGAAGACCGTAGCGGGGAAAGCGGCCCCGCAGTCGATGGCGGCGCCGGCCGCAACGTCGCGCACCCGGACGGCCGTCTCCGAGAAGATGCCGTCGGGTGCCGGGCGCGGCAGGGATCGCACCGGAGTTTCCGCGCCCACGGGAGCCGTGGAGCAGGGCGGCAGGAAGGCTCCAGGTGGTCGCGGACGCCGCCGGGCGACGCTGACACCCGAGGACGCGATGGCCCGGACCCGTGAGTTGCTGGAAGCCCACCAGGAGCAGGCGCGGCAGACACCCGCCTGGCGCCTGCTGGAGGACGCGCGCGGGGAGCACCCGGCGGCCGAGGGTCACGGCCAGGCGGACCAGGCCAAGTTGCAGGAGCTGCATGCCGGCGAAAGTCGCCTGCGCGCGATCCAGGGCAGCAGCAGCACGCACGACCGCCGCAACCAGCGCAAGCGCGACCACCGCTGAAATAAAAAAGGCAGCCCCGCCGCCGACGGGACTGCCCCGGACGGATCGCGCGTCATCGCGCTCCGTCCTCCCCCTTGCAGCCGTCAGAGCGTGACCGCGTAGGTGTGCTTGAGACGCTCGTAGACCACGGTGTCGAGCTGCTCGAACTCCCAGCCGTCGGTGTGGCCGTTGACGACGAGCTGGTACAGGCCCTCCAGCAGCGAAGCGTCGCTGGGGCAATCGGTGGAGCGGGTGGGTTCGAAGGCGTTCATTGCGGTGGCTCCAAGAACGGTAGGTCGAGTCCGGTTACCTGTCGTCACGCAGGACCCGTGCCAACCCGGGCGCCCCTTTTTTTACCGGTTCAGCAATGTCGTCACTCCGTCTTGGCGGGCGAACCGGCCAGAATGTGACGCAGAGCGTCGCCTTCTGCCCGTCCTGCCGCCGGAGACCCCCATGTCCCAACCGCCCGCCATCCACCACGACCTGCATGCGCGCCGTTTCACCCTGGAGGTGGACGGCCTGGAAGCCGAGCTGGTTTACCGGCTGCTGGAGGGGGCAGGGCACGCCGGTCCCGTCATGGTGATCGACCACACGGGCGTCCCGGAGGCGATCGGGGGACGCGGGCTGGCCGGGCAGCTGGTGCAGGCGGCCTTCGAGCACGCCCGGGCCGCCGGCTGGACGGTGGTGCCGGCATGTTCGTATGCGCGTGCCTGGGTGGAGCGCCATCCGGACTACGCCGACCTCGTCGCGCATTGACCCGTCACCCGAAGCCCCGTCCCGCCCAGTCCGGACTACAAGGAGCCCTGCGCATGGAAGTTTCCGCCCTCGCGATCCGCCTGTTCGCCGTCGCCCTGCTGGCGTCCGGCCTGGCCGCGTGCCGCCCCTCGGAGCCCGGCACCCCGGCTGCCGCCCCGCCGCCGGCCGCGGCCGAGGCGACCGCCCCCGCCGCTCCGGCCGCCGAGGCGCCCGTGGTACTGGAGGACGTGATCGAGACCGACCCCCGCTACGTGGTGGGGATCAGCTATCCGCCGGGCGCATCGGCCGACCCGGGTCTGGCGAGGGCGCTGCACGGCTACGCCGAAGCCGCCCGCGGCGAGCTGCTGCAGGCCGTGGCGGGCCTCCCCGGGCCCCCGACCGCCCCGTACGAACTGTCGCTGGGGTTCCGCGAACTGATGCGCACGCCGGAGGTGGTGGCGGTGGCGGCCGACGGCAGCCTGTACACCGGCGGCGCGCACGGCCAGCCGCTGGTCGCGCGCTTCGTCTGGCTGCCCGGCCAGCAGCGCATGCTGACGGCGCAGACCCTGCTCGCCTCGCCGGACGGGTGGGGGCCGGTCGCCGACTTCGTCGGCGAGCAGCTCGGGACGGCCGCCCACACGCGCGCCGCCGACGAGTCGCTGGAGCCGGCCGACCGCGAGCGCCTGCTCGCCGCCGCCTTGAAGATGATCGACGAAGGCACCCGGCCGGAGCCAGCCAACTTCGCCCAGTTCGAGCCGGTCGCCGGCAGCGATGGACGCATCGCCGCACTCCGCTTCGTGTTTCCGCCTTACCAGGTCGGACCCTACGCCGACGGCGTCCAGGCGGTGACCGTGCCGGCCGCCGTGCTGCGGCCGCACCTCGCGCCCGACATCGCCGGCCTGTTCGGCGACTAGGTGCCCCCATGCCCGCGACCGCCCGCTCCCGCCGCAGGATCGAGGCGCTGCTGCGGGATGCGGGCGTCCAGGTGGGGGGCGGCCGCGACTGGGACCTGCAGGTCCACGACCCGAGGCTGTATCCGCGCCTGCTGGCGCAGGGCGCGCTCGGCCTGGGCGAGTCCTACATGGATGGCTGGTGGGATGCCCGTTCCCTGGACGGCTTCCTGCTCAGGCTGATGCAGGCACGGCTGGATCGCCGGGTGCGCGGCCTGGCCGAAGCAGGTGATGCGCTGCTGGCCTGGTTGTCCAACCGGCAAAGCCGCCGCCGCAGCGGCGAGGTGGGGCGCCGCCACTACGACCTCGGCAACGACCTCTACGCGGCCATGCTCGGGCGCCGCCTGGTCTACAGCTGCGGTTACTGGCGCCAGGCGACCGACCTCGACGCGGCGCAGGAAGCCAAGCTGGACCTGGTCTGCCGCAAGCTCGGCCTGCGGCCGGGGATGCGCGTGCTGGACGTCGGTTGCGGCTGGGGCGAGGCCCTGAAGTACGCGGCCGAACGCTACGGGGTGGCCGGGGTGGGGGTGACGATCTCCCGGGAGCAGGCCGACTATGCGCGACGCCTGTGCTCGGGACTGCCGGTGGAGGTGCGGCTGCAGGACTACCGCGACCTGGACGAGCCGTTCGACGCGGCCTTCTCGATCGGAATGTTCGAACACGTGGGCCTGCGCAACTACCGCACCTATTTCGACGTGGTGCGGCGGTGCCTGCCCGGGCACGGCCTGTTCCTGCTTCACACGATCGGCTCGAACGTGTCGACCAACCATACCGACCCGTGGATCGCGCGCTACATCTTCCCCAACTCGATGCTGCCCTCGGCCGCGCAGGTCGCCGCCGCCAGCGAAGGTAGGTTCGTGATCGAGGACTGGCACAACTTCGGCGCCGACTACGACCGAACGCTGCAGGCGTGGCGCGCGAACGTCGAGGCGGCCTGGGGCCGGCTGGACGCGCGCTACGACGAGCGCTTCCGCCGGATGTGGCGGTACTACCTGTCGGCGTCGATGGCGGCGTTCCGCTGCCGGCGCATCCAGTTGTGGCAACTGGTGATGTCGCCCGGCGGGCTGCCCGGCGGCTACGTCGCCCCGCGGTAGCCGCGGGGCTGGACAAAAAACCGCCAGTCATCTTGACAGGCCCGCCGCGCCTGGCGCCCCGGCGCTTATCCACAGCTTCGTGCAGCGATCATCCACACCGGCTGTGGAAAAGAACGGGAGGTCGCGGCGCAGACAACCCCGGAAACGACTGCGCCACCCGGAGGTGGCGCAGTGCGGTACTGCCTGGTGCGTGGATCAGCGCGGCGGCGCGGCGTCCAGTCCGCGCTTGGCCAGCAGCGGCTCGATCTTCGGATCGTGCCCGGCGAAGTCGCGGAACAGCTGCAGCGCGTCCTTGCTGCCGCCGCGCGAGAGCAGGGTCGCGCGGAAACGGTCGCCGTTCTCGCGCTTCAGCCCGCCGTTGTTGCGGATCCATTCCTGGGTGTTGGCGTCCAGCACCTCGGACCAGATGTAGGCGTAATAGCCGGCCGCGTAGCCGCCCATGATGTGGCTGAAGTACGGCGTGCGGTAGCGCGGCGGCACCGGGGTGAAATAGATGCCGTCGGCGACCAGCGCGTCGTGCTCGAACTGCATCACGCCGGCGGCCGCCGGGACCTTGTCGGCGCCGATCTGGTGCCAGCGCTGGTCGAGCATGGCCGCGCCCAGGTACTCGGTGGTGGCGAAGCCCTGGTTGAACTTGCTCGCGGCCAGGACCTTGTCCAGCAGCGCCTGCGGCATCGGTTCGCCGCTCTGGTAGTGCTTGGCGTAGTTGGCCAGGATCGACGGCCAGTCGGCCCACATCTCGTTGACCTGCGAGGGGAACTCGACGAAGTCGCGCGGCACCGCGGTGCCGCTGAAGTACGGGTAGTTCACGTCCGAGAACATGCCGTGCAGCGCATGGCCGAACTCGTGGAACATGGTCGTCACCTCGTCCCAGGTCAGCAGGGTCGGCTGGCCGTCGGCGGGCTTGGTGATGTTCTGGTGGTTGGCCACCACCGGCTGGGTGCCGCGCAGCTTGGACTGCGAGACGTAGGAGTTCATCCAGGCGCCGCCGCGCTTGGACTCGCGCGCGTACGGGTCGAAGATGAAGATCGCCAGCGGCTTGCCGTCGGCGTCGAACACGTCGTAGGTCCAGGTGTCGGGCCGGTACTTCGGCAGGTCGGTCCGCTCCTTGAAGGTGATCCCGTACAGCTGGGTGGCGGCGAAGAACACGCCGTTCTCCAGCACGTTCTTCATCTCGAAGAACGGCTTGAGCTGGTTCTCGTCGAAGTCGTAGCGCGCCTGGCGCACCTTCTCCGCGTAGTAGGCCCAGTCCCAGGGCTCCAGCTGGAAGGTGGGCTCGCCCTTGGCGGCCTGTTCCTGGTCGATCATCTTCTGCAGGTCGGCGGCCTCGCGCCTGGCGTTGGCCACCGCGGCCGGCGCCAGCTTGCCGAGCATGTCGTTGACCGCTTCGGGGGTCTTGGCGGTGGCGTCGGCCAGCGAGTAGGCGGCGTGGTTCGGGAAGCCCAGCAGGCTGGCGCGTTCGGCCCGCAGCTTGATCACCTGCGAGACCACGCCGGTGTTGTCGAACTCGTTGCCGCGGCTGCCGCGGGCCACCGATGCCTCGAAGATCCTGCGGCGCGCGTCGCGGTTGCTGAGGTAGGTGAGCGGCGGCTGGCCGGTGGTGTTGAGCAGGGTGACGACGTACTTGCCGTCCTGGCCGCGCTTCTTGCCTTCCTCGGCGGCCGCGGCGACCTGCGCCTCGCTGGAACCGGCCAGCGCGTCGGCGCTGTCGAACGTCACCGCCGAGGCGTTGACCTCGTTGAGCACGTTCTGCTCGAACTGGGTGCCGAGCGTGGCCAGCTGCGCGTTCATGTCCTTGAGCTTGGCCTTGTCGGCGTCGGACAGCTTGGCGCCGGCGCGGACGAAATCGGTGTAGTAGCGCTCGACCAGGCGCACGCCCTCGGCGTCTAGGCCCAGGCTCTCGCGCTTGTCATACAGCGCCTGCACCCGGGCGAACAGCTTGCCGTCCAGGTAGATCGCGTCCTGGTGGGCGGCGAACTTCGGCGAGTAGTCGGCGTCGAGCTTCTTGCGCGCGTCGTTGGTGTCGGTGCTGTTGAGGTTGAAGAACACCGAGGCCGCGCGGTTGAGGACTTGGCCGCTGTTCTCCATCGCGATGATGGTGTTCTCGAAGGTCGGCTCCTCGGCGCTGTTGGCGATCGCCGCGACTTCCTTGAGCTGCTCGGCCATGCCCGCGTCGAACGCCGGGGCGAAGTGCTCGTCCTTGATCCGGTCGAAATGCGGGTACTGGAGCGGCAGGTCGCTCTGGACGAAGAACGGGTTGTCCTGGGCCGACGGCGCCGGCTGCTCGGTGGAGGCGCCCGTGGCGGGCGCGTCGGTGCGGTTGCAGGCGGTCATGCCAAGTCCAAGGGCGGCGGCGAGCGCCAGGTAGAGGCCGGTCTTCTTCATACAGCGGATCCTGCGGGAAAGATTCCGCTGAATCTAACCCGGCCGAAGGCAGCCGTGCCCGTGACGAAAGGCAGGGTCAGGGCGGGCAGGCGCTACAGGGTCTCAAACTGGCGTGCGATCCAGGCGATCTGGTAGGCCAGCCCGGCGCAGAGGAACAGCGCGTGGTAGGTCGGGTTGCGCGTGGCCGCAGCCACCAGGCACAGCACGATGTAGGCCACGTTGCGCACGACGAACTCCGGGCCGAAGCTGTGGAAGTACGCCGGCCCCTTGATCCAGGTGTCGAGCAGGTCCACCGCGTAGACCGCCGCCAGCAGGCCGAAGAACCAGCGCCGCCGCGCGTAGTAGTACTCGCGGTAGTCGGCGTATTCGCTGGCGCTGTCGGAGAACACCAGCGCGCAGAGCAGGTAGAGCAGCAGCGCGTACAGGGTCACGAACAGGTACAGGTTGAAGGTCCAGTGCGCGAGGTGGGACAGGCGGAACTGCCACCACCACCAGTGCATGAGGAACAGCAGCATCGACAGCGCCCAGCCCAGGTGTACCCAGTACAGGCGGTCCCGGCGCGGCTTCTCGATCAGGTTGGCGAAATTGCGCAACAGGTGGGTCAGGCCCAGGCCGACCACCATGCCGAGCAGGATGCGCACGTGCACGTAGAGGGCCGCGGTGGCGGCGGGATCCTGCGGCGCCTGCATCGTTCGGGCTCCCGGTGGGGCTGCGGCGAGGGTAGTGCATCCGGGCCTGGATGGCGCGCCGGGGTATGCTGGGGCGGGAACCCAACGGAACGGCCATGACCCGCATCGGCGACTTCACCGCCACCGACATCGACGGGCACGAGCGCCCGCTGTCCGATTTCGCCGGCCAGGTGCTGCTGGTGGTCAACGTCGCCTCCCGCTGCGGCTTCACCCCGCAGTACGCCGGGCTCGAGCAGGTCTGGCGCCAGCGCAGCGACCGCGGCTTCGCGGTGCTGGGCTTCCCCTGCGACCAGTTCGGCCAGCAGGAGCCCGGCGACGAGGCCGCCATCCGCGACTTCTGCGCCCTCAACTACGGCGTGACCTTCCCGATGTTCGCCAAGGTCGAGGTCAACGGGCCCGGCGCCCATCCGCTGTGGGCGTGGCTGCAGCGGGAGAAACGCGGGCTGTTCGGGACGGGCGCGATCAAGTGGAACTTCACCAAGTTTCTGGTCGGGCACGACGGGCGCGCGCTGGCCCGGTACGCCCCCCGGCAGCGGCCCGAATCGCTGCTCGGGGCGATCGACCGCGCGCTCGGCCGCGCCGGCCGGTGACGGCTACTTCTCGACGAAGGCGCGCTCGAACACGTACTGGCCGGCCGTGCCGATCCGGGGCGAGGCGGTGAAGCCGCGGCCGTCGAGCAGGGCCCTGAAATCGGCCAGCATCTGCGGGCTGCCGCAGATCATCGCCCGGTCGTGTTCGGCCTCGAGCGGGTCCAGGCCCAGCGTGCGCATCATCTCGCCGCTGGCCATCAGCTCGGTCAGGCGGCCGCGGTTGGGGAATTCCTCGCGGGTGACGGCCGGGTAGTAGAGCAGCTTCTCGCGGAGAACCTCGCCGAGCAGCTCGTGGTTCGGCAGTTCCTTCTCGAAGTAGTCGCGGTAGGCCAGGTCGCCGGCGCTGCGCACGCCGTGGCACACGACCACGCGCTCGAAGCGCTCGTAGGTCTCCGGGGCCTTGACCACCGACAGCCACGGCGCCAGGCCGGTGCCGGTGCCCAGCAGGTACAGGTTGCGACCCGGGTGCAGGTCGCTGATCAGCAGCGTACCGGTCGGCTTGCGCCCGACCAGCACGGTGTCGCCGGGCCTGATGTGCTGCAGGCGCGAGGTCAGCGGGCCGTTGGGCACCTTGATGCTGAAGAACTCGAGCTGCTCTTCCCAGTTGGCGCTGGCGATCGAATAGGCGCGCAGCAGCGGCTTGCCGCCTTCGGTGGCCAGTCCGATCATCACGAACTGGCCGTTCTCGAAGCGGAAACCGTCGTCGCGGGTGGTGGTGAAGCTGAAGTAGTCGTCGGTCCAGTGACGGACGTCGAGCACCGTTTCGGTGCCGTAGGCGGAAGACATCGGGTCGTGGGGCGTGGGGATGTTCGCCGCACATTGTAGCCGACCGGCCCGGGCCGGCCTTGAGCAGGATCAGGGCCGGGGCGGATGCCGCCCCGGCCCCGCGGCTCAACCTTGGGGCGGCTCGAGCTTCAGCAGCTTGCCATCGTCCTCGTCGGTGACCAGGTACAGGGTGCCGTCGGCCGCCGCCCGCACGTCGCGGATGCGCTCGCCGAGGTCCTGCAGCAGGCGCTCCTCGCCGACCACGCGCTCGCCGTCCAGCTGCAGCCGGATCAGGTTGCGCTGGGCCATCGAACCGAGGAACAGGCTGTCGTTCCATGGCTTGCCGGGATGGCCGGTGTAGAAGGCCATGCCGGACAGGGCGGGCGACACCTCGAACACGAAGTGGGCCGGCTCCATGCCTTCCTTCTCCTTGCCCACCGCTTCGGGAATGGGCTGGCCAGAATAGTTGATGCCGTGGGTGACGACCGGCCAGCCATAGTTCTTGCCGGGCTGGGGCAGGTTGATCTCGTCGCCGCCGCGCGGGCCGTGCTCGACCTCCCACAGCTTGCCGGTGCGCGGGTCGAAGGCCAGGCCTTGCGAGTTGCGGTGGCCGTAGCTCCAGATCTCCGGGCGCGCGCCGGCCTGGCCGACGAACGGGTTGTCCTCCGGCACGCTGCCGTCCAGGTTCAGCCGCACCAGCTTGCCCTGCAGCTTGTCCAGCTCCTGCGACATCATCCGCATGGTGCGCTCGCCCTGGCTGATGAAGACGTGGCCCTGCCCGTCGAAGGCGAAGCGCGAGCCGTAGTGGTTCTCGGCGTTGACCTTGGGCTCCTGCCGGTAGAACACGGTCACGTCCTCCAGCCCGGCCTCGCCCAGCGTCGCGTAGGCGGCGCTGGTGCCGGCCAGTCCGTCCGCGCCCGGCTCGGCGTAGCTGAGGTAGATGCGCCGGCTCTGCGCGAAGTCGGGCGCGAGTGCGACGTCGAGCAGGCCCCCCTGGCCGCGCGCCGACACCTCCGGCACGCCGGCGAGCGGTTCGGACACGCGGCCGTCGGCACCGACCCGGCGCAGGGTGCCGACGCGCTCGGTGACCAGGAAGCCGCCATCGGGCAGCAGCGCCACGGCCCAGGGATGCGAGAGGCCGCGTGCGATCACGCTGAGCCGGGCTTCGCCCTTCTCGGTGGCTACCGCGCGCGCGGGCTCGTTGACGGCCGCCGGCGCGGAGGCGGGAGCGGCATCCTGGGCGGGCTTGCAGGCGGAAAGGGCCACCGCGAGGGCGAGGGCGGCGTAGGCGTGCGGTGACGGGCGCATGCGTCGGGGTCCGTGGGCGGCGAAAGGGCCGTCAACGATAGCCGGCGGCCTGCAGCTCGAACAACTCCGCGTACCGGCCGCCCTGCGCCATGAGCTCGGCGTGGGTACCGCTGGCCTCGACCCGTCCGCCGGCCAGCACCAGGATCCGGTCGGCCATGCGCACGCTGGAGAAGCGGTGCGAGATCAGCACCGCGGTGCGCCGGTGCGAGAGTTCCTTGAAGCGCTGGAACACCTCGAACTCGCTGCGCGCGTCGAGCGCGGCGGTCGGCTCGTCGAGGATCATCACCTGCGCGTCGCGCATGTAGGCGCGGGCGATCGCGATCTTCTGCCACTGCCCGCCGGACAGGTCCACCCCGTTCTTGAAGCGCCGGCCGACGACCTGGTCGTACCCCAGCGGCAGCGCCTCGATCACCTCGTCGGCCATCGCCCGGCGCGCCGCCTCGCGGATGCGCGGGCCGTCGTCCATCGCCTCGATCCGCCCCACGCCGATGTTCTCGCCGGCGCTGAGGTGGTAGCGGACGAAGTCCTGGAAGATCACCCCGATGTTGGCGCGCAGGTCGTCGAGCTGGTAGTCGCGCAGGTCGCGGCCATCGAGCAGGATCCGGCCCTCGTCGGGGTCGTACAGGCGGGCCAGCAGCTTGACCAGGGTGGTCTTGCCGGCGCCGTTCTCGCCCACCAGCGCCAGCACCTCGCCGGCGCGCAGCTCGAACTCCACCCCGCGCAGCGCCCATGCGTCCGCGCCCGGGTAGCGGAAGCCGACATTCTCGAAGGCGAAGCCGCGGGCGATCGGCCGCGGCACCGGTGCCGCATCCGGCCGCGAGGCGATCTCGGCCTGGATTTCGAAAAACGAGTACAGGTCGTCGAGGTACAGCGCCTGGCCGGCCACCTGCGAGAACCCCACCAGCAGGCCTTCCAGCAGCTGGCGCAGGCGGCGGAAGCTCCCCGCCAGGAAGGTCAGGTCGCCGATGCTGAAATCGCCGCGCACCGTGCGCCAGGCGATGTAGGCGTAGGCCACGTAGTAGCCCAGCGTGCCCAGCGCGGCCAGCAGCGTGCCCCACAGCGCGCGGCGGCGGGCCAGCGCGCGGTTGGCGACGTAGAACCGGTCGGCGAGGGTGCGGTAGCGGTCGATCAGGAAGCGGTGGAGGTTGAAGATCTTCACCTCCTTGGCCGTCTCCACGCTGGCGCCGGTCTGGCGCAGGTACTCGAGCTGGCGCCGCTCGGGGGTCCACTGGTAGTTGAGCGAATAGCCCAGGGCGTTGAAGTGCGCCTCGCCGATGAAGGCCGGCACCAGCGCCACCGCCAGCAGCAGGATCAGCCAGGGCGCGTAGACCAGCAGGCCGATGGCGAAGGCGACCACGGTGACCGCATCCTGGACCTGGCCGAACAGCTGGCTCATCAGGTTCATCCGGCTCATGGTCAGCCGGCGGGCGCGGTCGAGCTTGTCCTGCAGGTCCGGGTCCTCGAAGTCCTCCAGGTCCAGGGTCGCCGCGTGCTCCATCAGGCGCACGCTGCTGGCGTTGGTGAACAGCTCCGAGAGCAGGCCGTCGGCGTAGCTGACCAGCCGGCCGAGCAGGTCCGAGCCGACCGCCAGCGCCAGCTCCAGGCCGAGCAGCCACAGCAGGTGGTCCAGCTGGCCGCCGCGCAGCGCATCGCCCAATCCGTCGAACTGCAGGCCCAGCCCGACCACCCGGATCGCCTCGTCGATGATCAGCTTGCCGATGTACAGCGTGACCACCGGCATCAGCGCCCGCAGCAGGCGCAGGCCGAGGCTGGCCAGGGTCAGGCCGGGGCTGGTCTGCCAGATCTGGCGCAGGAACGGCGGCAGGTTGCGCATCGCGTCGAAGCGCTCGCGCAGGCTGGGCGTGGCGCGTTCGCGGCGCGGCTTGGCGGGTGCGGAAGCGGGGGCGGTGGACATCGCGGCATTGTGCCGGCTGGCGGGGCCGGTTGCCGGTGAACGGGGGGGCCGGAAACGACGAAGGCCCGCTCGCGCGGGCCTTCGTCAGGCAACCGGGATGGCGCGGATGCTCAGTGCACGCCGTGCAGGTCGCGCAGCTGGGTCGGGCGCGAGGCGAAGAACGCGGCCAGGTCGGCGATGTCCTGGTCGCTCAGGCCGGTGGCCTGCGGCGTCATCAGCGAGTGCTGGCGTTCGCCGGCGCGGTACTGCTGCAGGGCATGGGCGATGTAGTCGGCGTACTGGCCGCCCAGCTTGGGGTAGGTGGCGTCGATCGGCGCGTTGCCGTCCGGGCCGTGGCAGTCGATGCAGCTCTGCCCGGTGGCCTTGCCCTTGGCGCTGGCCAGCTGCTCGCCGGCGGCGATACGGCCATCGGGCAGGCCGGCCGAGGAGCTCTGCGCGGCGTGGGCTTCGCCTTCGGCGGCGGCGTGGGAACTTTCCTGTCCGGAGCAGGCCGCCAGGGCCAGGGCGGCGAGCAGGGCGATGGCGAGACGCGGGGCGGTCACGGCTGTCGTCATGATGGGTGGCGGCTGCTTACTTGAGGGTGGACAGGAAGGCGGCGATGTCGGCGATGTCCTGGTCGGAGAAGCTCTGCGCCTGGGCCTGCATGGTCGGGTGCTTGCGCTTGCCCTGCTGGTACTCGTGCAGCGCCTGGGCCAGGTACTCGGCCGACTGGCCGCCGATCAGCGGCACCTTGAAGCTGGGATATGCGTTCTTGTAACCGGTGATGCCGTGGCAGCCCTGGCAGGTGTAGGCCAGCTGGCGGCCCGCTTCCGGGTTGCCGGTCAGGGCGGCCGGACCGGGTGCCGGGGCGGCTTCGGCAGCGGCGGGTGCGGGGGCTGCAGGCTCGGCCGGCGGCTGCGCGGCATCCTGGGCGGCGGTGGTGAAGGGCAGTGCGGAGACCAGGGCAAGGCAGGCGGCTAGCGGCAGCGGGCGCATCATTCGGTGGTCCGGGGTCGGTCGCGGAGAGGGCCGTCGTGGCGGCCCGGGGGCCGGTCACGAAGCCGCCGCAGTATAGCCTCAGCATTCACGCGACCGGAACCTGCCGCCTCTTCGCCCGGTCCAACACGCCGCCATGACGGGACCCATGACCTTCGGCGCATGGCGGCCAACTGTTCAGGTGATCTACTTGCATACAACACCTGATCACACCCTCCACCACCGAACCCTATGGATATCGCCATGGCCACTCGCCATACCCCCACCCGGCGCCACGGACTGCGCGCCGCTGCGGTCGCTTTTGTTCTCGCCACCGCGCTGACCGCCTGCAAGAAGGGCGGGGAGGGTGGCCCGGGCGAGGCCCAGGCCAAGGAGCCGGAGGTCGAGGCGATCCCGGTCGAAGTGGTCAAGGCCGCCAACCGGCCGATCGCGGCCAGCTACACCGGCACCGCGGCGCTGGAGCCGCTGGCCGAATCGCAGGTCGTGGCCAAGACCTCCGGCGTCGCCCTGGCGGTGCTGGTCCAGGAAGGGCAGCAGGTCAAGGCCGGCCAGCCGCTGGTGCGGCTGGATCCGGACCGCGCGCGCCTGGCCGTGGCCCAGGCCGAGGCGCAGCTGCGCAAGCTGGAGAACAACTACCGCCGCGCCCAGCAGCTGGTCGCCCAGCAGCTGATCAGCGCCGGTGAAGTGGACCAGATGCGCTACGACCTGGAGAACGCGCGCGCCCAGTACAACATGGCGACGCTGGAGCTGTCCTACACCACGGTGACCGCGCCGATCTCCGGCGTGGTGGCCTCGCGCTCGATCAAGCCGGGCAACTTCGTCCAGATCAACACGCCGATCTTCCGCATCGTCGACGACTCGCGCCTGGAAGCGACGCTCAACGTGCCCGAGCGCGAGCTGGCCACGATGAAGGCCGGCCAGCCGGTGCTGATGCAGGTCGATGCGCTGCCGGGCCGTACCTTCGAGGGCGTGGTCGACCGCGTCGCCCCGGTGGTGGACGCCGGCAGCGGCACGTTCCGGGTGATCAGCGCCTTCACCGGCGGCGACGCGCTGCAGCCGGGCATGTTCGGCCGCATCCGCATCGACTACGACCAGCGCCCGAACGCCCTGGTGGTGCCGCGGGTGGCGCTGCTGGACGACGGCGAGCCGGCGGTCTTCGTGATCCGCGAGAGCAAGGCGGCGCGCGTGCCGGTCAAGGTCGGCTACGTCGACGGCGAGTGGATCGAGGTGCGCGAAGGCGTCAAGCCCGGGGACCAGATCGTGACCGCCGGCAAGGTCGCGCTGCGCGAAGGCAGCGCCGTGCAGGTGATCGGCGCCGAGGCCCCGGCCAAGGCCGTGGCCGAGACCGCCGCCGCCAAGAACGCCGGTAGCAAGCAGTGAGCGCCGCCGACCACGGGCCGCACGGCGCGGCGGGCGGTGGCAGGCTGGGAAGCGGACTGGTCGAGTTCTCCACCCGTCGTCGCGTGACCATCGCGATGATCACGGTGACGATGGTACTGTTCGGCCTGATCTCGCTGGGCAGCCTCAAGGTCAACCTGCTGCCGGACCTGAGCTATCCCACGCTGACGGTCCGCACCGAGTACACCGGCGCGGCGCCGCTGGAGATCGAGACCCTGATCACCGAACCGGTGGAAGAAACCATCGGCGTGGTCAAGAACCTGCGCAAGCTCACTTCGGTGTCCCGCACCGGCCAGAGCGACGTCGTGCTCGAGTTCGCCTGGGGCACGGACATGGACCAGGCCAGCCTGGAAGTCCGCGACAAGATGGAGCTGCTCGCGCAGTTCCTGCCGCTGGAGGCCAAGGCCCCGGTGCTGCTGCGCTTCAATCCCTCGACCGAGCCGATCCTGCGCGTGGCCCTGTCCGGCAAGCAGGACACCACCAGCGACGCAGAGAGCGTGCGCGTGCTCACCGAGCTGCGCCGCTATGCCGACGAGGACCTGAAGAAGAAGCTCGAGCCGGTGTCCGGCGTGGCCGCGGTCAAGGTCGGCGGCGGCCTGGAGGACGAGATCCAGGTCGACATCGACCAGCAGAAGCTCGCCCAGCTCAACCTGCCGATCGACACGGTCATCCAGCGCCTGCAGCAGGAGAACATCAACATCTCCGGCGGACGCCTGGAGGAAGGCTCGCAGCGCTACCTGGTGCGCACGGTCAACCAGTTCGCCACCGTGGACGAGATCCGCGAGATGCTGGTCACCACCCAGAGCGGCGGCGACAACGCCGCGGCTTCGGCGGCGCAGCAGATGGCGGCGATCGCCGCCGCTTCGGGGGATGCCAGCGTGCTGGCCGCGGCGGCCTCGGTGCAGAGCGCTTCCGGTGGCGGCGGCGGTGGCGCCGTCGCCGGCGGCATGCCGGTGCGGCTGAAGGACGTGGCCGACGTGCGCCAGGGCTTCAAGGAGCGCGAGGCGATCATCCGCCTGGCCGGCAAGGAAGCGGTCGAGCTGGCGATCTACAAGGAAGGCGACGCGAATACCGTCGCCACCGCCAAGGCGCTGAAGGAGCGCCTGGAGCAGCTGAAGAAGCAGGTGCCGCCGGACGTGGAGCTGACCGTCATCGACGACCAGTCGCTGTTCATCGAGCACGCCATCGCCGACGTCAAGAAGGATGCGGTGATCGGCGGCGTGCTGGCGATCCTGATCATCTTCCTGTTCCTGCGCGACGGCTGGAGCACGTTCGTGATCAGCCTGTCGCTGCCGGTGTCGATCATCACCACGTTCTTCTTCATGGACCAGCTGGACCTGAGCCTGAACGTGATGTCGCTCGGCGGCCTGGCGCTGGCGACCGGCCTGGTGGTCGACGACTCGATCGTGGTGCTGGAAAGCATCGCCAAGGCGCGCGAGCGCGGCCTCGGCGTGCTGGAGGCGGCGATCGTCGGCACCCGCGAGGTCAGCATGGCGGTCGTGGCCTCCACCCTGACCACCATCGCGGTGTTCCTGCCGCTGGTGTTCGTGCAGGGCATCGCCGGCCAGCTGTTCCGGGACCAGGCGCTGACCGTGGCCATCGCCATCGCAATCTCGCTGGTGGTGTCGATGACCCTGATCCCGATGCTGAGCTCGCTGAAGGGACGGCCGCCGATGGCGTTCCCCGAGGAAGGCGCGCATCCGCAGTGGCGGCCGGATTCGCGCTGGCAGAAGCCGGTCGCCGCGACCGGGCGCGGGATCGGCGCGCTGGTCCGCGGCGCGTTCTTCGGCGTGGCCTGGCTGGTGGTCCGTGCGTGGCGCGGCGTGGTCGCGGTCGTCGGCCCGGTCATGCGCAAGGCCAGCGACGTGGCGATGTCGCCCTACCATCGCGCCGAGGCCGGGTACATGCGGTTGCTGCCGGCCGCGCTGGATCGCCCCGGTCGCGTGCTCGGCCTGGCCGCCGCGGTGTTCGTGGCGTCGCTGCTGGTGGTCCCGCAGCTGGGCGCCGACCTGATCCCGCAGCTGGCGCAGGATCGCTTCGAGATGACCGTGAAGCTGCCGCCGGGCACCCCGCTGGCACAGACCGACTCGCTGGTGCGCGACCTGCAGGTCAAGCACGCCGGCGCGCCGGGGGTGCAGGCCCTGTACGGCGTGAGTGGCAGCGGGACGCGGCTGGATGCCAGCCCGACCGAGAGCGGCGAGAACATCGGCAAGCTCACCGTGGTCATGGCCAACGGCGGCAGCGCCCAGGTCGAGGCCGACACCACCGAGGCGCTGCGCGCCACGATGGAAGGCCGACCGGGCGCCCAGGTCGATTTCAGCCGCCCGCAGCTGCTGAGCTCGTCCACCCCGCTCGAGGTCGAGCTGCGCGGCCAGGACCTGGCCAGCATCGAGCATGCCGGGCAGAAGCTGGCGGCGATGCTGCGCGCCAATCCGCACTACGCCGACGTCAAGTCGACGGTGGAGCAGGGGTTCCCCGAGATCCAGATCCGCTTCGACCAGGAGCGCGCCGCCGCGCTCGGCCTGACCACGCGCCAGATCGCCGACGTGGTGGTCAAGAAGGTGCGCGGCGAAGTGGCCACGCGCTACAGCTTCCGCGACCGCAAGATCGACGTGCTGGTGCGGGCGCAGGAGCACGACCGCGCTTCGGTGGACAGCATCCGCCGGCTGATCGTGAACCCCGGCAGCACCCGCCCGGTGACCCTGGCGGCGGTGGCCGACGTGGTCGCCACCACCGGGCCCAGCGAGGTCCACCGCGCCGACCAGGTGCGCGTGGCGATCGTCTCGGCCAACCTGCGCGACATCGACCTGGGCACGGCGATGGACGAGGTCCAGCGCATGGTCGCCGACGATCCGCTCGGCGCGGGCGTGGGCATGCACATCGGCGGCCAGGGCGAGGAGCTGTCGCAGTCGCTGAACTCGCTGCTGTTCGCCTTCGGCCTGGCCGTGTTCCTGGTCTACCTGGTGATGGCCTCGCAGTTCGAGTCGCTGTTGCATCCGTTCGTCATCCTGTTCACCATCCCGCTGGCGATGGTCGGCGCGGTCGGCGCGCTGTTCCTGACCGGCTCGCCGGTGTCGGTGGTGGTGTTCATCGGCCTGATCCTGCTGGTCGGCCTGGTCACCAAGAACGCGATCATCCTGATCGACAAGGTCAACCAGTTGCGCGAGGCCGGCGTGGACAAGCGCACGGCGCTGGTCGAGGGCGCCCGTTCGCGCCTGCGCCCGATCGCGATGACCACGCTGTGCACGGTGTTCGGCTTCCTGCCGCTGGCCATCGCGCCGCTGTTCGGCAGCCCGGGCGCGGAGGTGCGCTCGCCCATGGCGGTGACCGTGATCGGCGGCCTGCTGGTGTCCACGCTGCTGACCCTGGTGGTGATCCCGGTGGTGTACGACCTGCTCGACCGCCGGGCCGACGAGTACTACCGCGAGCGCGGCCGCCGCGCGCAGGGCCAGGTCGGCCATGCCGCGGTCGAAGGCGAGGGCTCGCCCGCATGAGCGTCGCGGAGTTCAGTATCCGGCGACCGGTCACGACGGTGATGTTCTTCGTGTCGCTGTTCGTGATCGGCCTGATCGCCGCGTTCCGCCTGCCGCTGGAGGCGTTCCCGGAGGTCTCGCCCCCCTTCATCTTCGTCCAGCTGCCGTACACCGGATCGACGCCGGAGGAGGTCGAGCGCACCGTCCTGCGCCCGGCCGAGGAGGCGCTGTCGACGATGCCGGGCATCAAGCGGATGGAGGCCCAGGCCAACGCCGAGGGCGCGCGGGTCTTCATCCAGTTCTCCGACTGGGACCGTGACGTGGCGATCGCCGCGTCCGAGGCCCGCGAGCGGCTGGACGCGATCCGCGACGACCTGCCCGACGACCTGCAGCGCTACTTCGTCTTCAAGTTCTCCACCACCGACGAACCGGTGCTGCGGGTGCGCCTGGCCAGCGCCACCGACCTCACCGGCGCGTACGACATGATCGAGCGCGAGTTCAAGCGCCGGATCGAGCGGATCCCCGGCGTGGCCCGGGTCGAGGTGTCGGGCGCGCCTCCGAACGAGGTCGAGATCGCGATCAACCAGGACCGGCTGACCGCGCACGACCTCAGCCTCAACGACCTGACCACGCGCCTGCAGGCGGCCAACTTCTCGATCTCCGCCGGCGTGATCAGCGACGGCCCGCAGCGCCTGCGCGTGCAGCCGGTCGGCGAGCTGACCGACCTGCAGCAGCTGCGGGACATGGTCGTGGGCGGCAACAACGTGCGCCTGGGCGACATCGCCGACGTGCGCCTGAAGCCGGCGCGGATGGACTACGGCCGGCGCCTGGACGGCAAGCCGGCCGTGGGCCTGGACATCTTCAAGGAGCGCAACGCCAACCTGGTCGACGTGTCGAGCAAGGCGCTGGCCGAGGTCGAGGCGATCCGCGCGCAGCCCTCCCTGCGCGACGTGCAGATCAAGATCATCGACAACCAGGGCAAGAACGTCACCTCCTCGCTGCTGGAGCTGGCCGAAGCCGGCCTGATCGGCCTGGTGCTGTCGATCGTGGTGCTGTGGTTCTTCCTGCGCCATTGGCCGTCGGTGGCGATGGTGACCCTGGCCATCCCGATCTGCTTCGTGATGACCCTGGGCTTCATGTACTTCGCGGGCGTGACCCTCAACATCCTGACCATGATGGGCCTGCTGCTGGCCATCGGCATGCTGGTCGACAACGCGGTGGTGGTGGTCGAGAGCATCTACCAGGAGCGGGAGAAGTACCCGAACGACCCGGTCGCCGCGTCGATCGTCGGTACCCGCCACGTGGCCATCGCGCTCTCGGCCGGCACCTTGTGCCACTGCATCGTGTTCGTGCCCAACCTGTTCGGCGAACGCAACTTCCTGAGCATCTACCTGGGCCAGATCGCGATCACGATCTCGGTGTCGCTGCTGGCCTCGTGGCTGGTGGCGGTCAGCATGATCCCGATGATCTCGGCGCGGCTGAAGACCCCGCCGCTGGTGCACAACACCAACGGCTTCATCCCGCGGATGCAGAAGCGGTACGCCGGGTTGCTGCGCTGGACGCTGGACCACCGCGGCTGGAGCGTGCTGGGCATCCTGCTGGTGATCCTGGTCAGCCTCGTGCCGATCAAGTTCACCAAGTTCGACATGTTCGGCGGCGACGAGGGCGGCGAGGCCCAGATCTACTACCAGTGGAAGGGCTCGTACACCAAGGAGCAGATGTCCAGCGAGGTGCTGCGCATCGAGCAGTTCCTGGAGGGCAACCGCGACAAGTTCCGCATCACCCAGATCTACTCGTTCTTCAGCGAGCAGGGCTGGGGCGGCACGATGGTCAAGTTCGACACCGACAACCCGGGCGAGACCAAGACCCTGGTCGAGGCGCTGCGCAAGGACCTGCCCAAGTCCGCCCGCGCCAACATCGGCATCGGCAACCAGGGCGGGCAGGGCGGCGGCGGGCAGCCGGGCCAGAACGTGTCGTTCCAGCTGGTGGGCGACTCGACCCAGACCCTGGGCGAGATCGCCAACGAGCTGGTGCCGATCCTGGCGCGGCGGCCGGAGCTGCGCGACGTGCGCGTGGACATCGGCGACCAGAACAGCGAGCTCAACGTGAGGGTGGACCGCGAGCGCGCGGCCGCATTCGGCTTCAGCGCCGACCAGGTCGCCAGCTTCGTCGGCCTGGCCCTGCGCGGGGCGCCGCTGCGGGAGTTCCGCCGTGGCGAGACCGAGGTGCCGGTGTGGGTGCGCTTCGCCGGCGCCGAGGACTACGGCACCGAGGACCTCGAAGGCTTCATGGTCCGCTCGCCCGACGGGCGCATGGTGCCGCTGCTGAGCCTGGTGGACGTGACGGTGAAGCCGTCGGCCACCCAGATCCAGCGCACCAACCGCCAGACGACGCTGTCGGTGCAGGCCAACCTGGCCGACAAGGTCACCGTGCCGGACGCGCGCAAGGCGATGGAGGAGACGCTCAAGGGCATGGTGTTCCCGCCCGGCTACAGCTATTCCTTCGACGGCGGCGCGTTCCAGGAGGAGGACGAGGCCAGTGCGCAGATGATGTTCAACCTGCTGATCGCGCTGGTGATGATCTACATCGTGATGGCGGCGGTGTTCGAGTCGCTGCTGTTCCCGGCGGCGATCATGAGCGGCGTGCTGTTCTCGGTGTTCGGCGTGTTCTGGCTGTTCGCCCTCACCGGCACCACGTTCGGGATCATGTCCTTCATCGGCATCCTGGTACTGATGGGCGTGGTGGTGAACAACGGCATCGTCATGGTGGAGCACATCAACAACCTGCGCCGCCGCGGGATGTCGCGCACCGACGCGCTGGTCGAGGGCAGCCGCGAGCGCCTGCGCCCGATCCTGATGACCATGGGCACGGCGATCCTGGCGATGATCCCGATCGCCCTGGCGGAAACGAAGATGGCGGGCGACGGCCCGGCCTACGCGCCGATGGCCCGCGCCATCGCCGGTGGCCTGGCGTTCTCCACCGTGGTCAGCCTGCTGTTCCTGCCCACGATCTACGCGATCCTCGACGACCTCAGCAACGGGGTGAAGCGGCTGGTCCGGCGCGCGCGCGGTGCACAGGAGGCCGGCACGCGCGCGGCCGCGGTCGCGGCGATCCACGCGGAGTAGCGGGGACACCCGTCCGTCGCTGGCCGACGGACGGGGGCGGCGTGTGCCGGGTCAGCCGACCAGCCGGCCCAGCATGCGCAGGCCGCCGGTCCACACGCCGATGGCGGTGCCCAGACTGGTCAGGAAGAAGTTCAGCAGGACCCGCGCGACCCCGTTGCGCCACCAGCCCTTCACCGTCTGCACGTCATCGCGCAGCGCCATGAAGTCGGCGTAGGTCGGTTTGCGAAGGGTCGCTTCGACCAGCGCGCTGATCGTGCCCGAGGCCAGGGCCGGGTGCAGGGGCGTGAGCGGGGAGGCGATGAAGGCCGCGATGATGCTCAGCGGATGGCCGCCGGCGATGGCGCAGCCCAGCGCGCCGAGCAGGCCGGTCGCCAGCACCCACTGCACGACCAGGTCGGAGCCCACGTCCAGCCCGCCCTGCCAGAATCCCCAGGCGAAGCCGCCGACCACGAAGACCGCCAGGGCGAGGGTGAACCACGGGAAGCTCTTGCGGACCTCGACCGCCTCCAGCTCGGTCCGGACGGCCGCGGGTGCGGTGGTGTCCTCGCCCAGGTGCCGCTCCAGCCCGGGCAGGTGGCCGGCGCCAACGACGGCGAGCACCTCGCGCGCGCCTTCGCCGGCCTCGCGCAGGTTCGCCGCCATGTAGCGGTCGCGTTCGGCGATCACGCTCTCGTACAGCGCCGGGCTGTGCGCGGCGAACTCGCCGAAGCTGGACTCCAGGACGTCGCCGCCCTTGAGCTTCTCGATGTCGTCCTCGGCGATCTCCTCGTCGCCGACCATCGCCAGCAGGATCCCGGCGCCGGTCTTGGCGCGTCCCCACCAGCCCAGCCGCTGCATGGCGCGGCGGAAAGTCAGCCCGACCTCGCGGTCGATCAGGTGCACCGGCAGGTCGCGCGCGCGCGCCTCCTGCACGGCCGCCTTCAGTTCCGCACCGGGCTCCACCCCCAACTGCTCGGCCAGCCGGCGCTGGTACGCGGCCAGCGCCAGGTTCGCGGCGAACAGGTGGGTCTTGCCCTCGCGCAGCACCTTGACGATGTCCAGGCGGGCCAGCGCGTCGGGATCGCTGAGCGACTGCAGGCGGCCCGGGTCGAGCTCCACGGCCACCGCGTCGTAGGCGCCGCTGTCGATCGCCGCGCGCACCGCGTCGATGCTGGCCTGCGAGATGTGCGCGGTGCCGAGCAACGTGTAGCGCACGCCGTCACGCTCGACCACGCGGACGGGTTGGCCGTGCAACGGGTCGGAAGCCGCGCCCGGCGAAGCCGGCGCGGTGGGGATGTCATCGTTCATGCGGAGGCTCGTGGTTGCCTGGGCCAAGCCCGCGCTGCATCTGCACGGTGTCCAGCCAGCGTCCGTGCTTCCAGGCGATGCCGTGGAAGGTGCCGACGTGGTGGAAACCGTGCTTCTCGTGCAGCCGGATCGAGGCGGTATTGGTGGGTTCGCCGATCACGGCGACCATCTGCCGGTAGCCGCGCGTCCCGCACTCGGCGATCAGCCGTTCCAGCAGGGCCGCGCCGATACCGCGGCCCTGGCGGTCGGCGGCGACGTAGACCGAATTCTCGACGGTGAAGCGGTAGCCGATGCGCGCGCGATAGCTGCTGGCGTAGGCATAGCCGGCGATGCCGCCGCCGTCCTCCGCGACCAGGTACGGATACCCGGTGTCCAGCAGTGCGTGCATGCGCCGGGCCATCTCGACGGTGTCGGGGGGCTCGTATTCGTAGCTATTGACGTGTCCGAGCACTTCCGCGGCGTAGATGGCGGTGATCGCCGGTACGTCGTCCGGCGTCGCGTCGCGGATCGAGGCGGGCACGCGTGCGTTCAGTCGATGTAGCGCTTGAGCAGGTCGCCGTAGGCATCGATCCGGCGATCGCGCAGGAACGGCCAGATGCGGCGCACGTGCTCGCTGCGTTGCAGGTCGACGTCGCAGACCAGCACGGTGGGCTCGCCGCCGGCTTCGGCGATGAATTCGCCCTGGGGGCCGAGCACGTGGCTGTTGCCCCAGAAGCGGATGCCCGACGCGCCCAGCGGCGAGGGCTCGTGGCCGACGCGGTTGCAGGACAGCACCGGCAGGCCGTTGGCCACCGCGTGCCCGCGGTGGCTGAGCACCCACGCGTCACGCTGGCGGTTCTTCTCGTCCTGGTCGTCGTCCGGATCCCAGCCGATCGCGGTCGGATACAGCAGCAGTTCGGCGCCGGCCAGGGCCATCAGGCGCGCGGCCTCCGGATACCACTGGTCCCAGCACACGAGCACGCCGAGGCGGCCGACCGACGTATCCACCGGCCGGAAGCCGATGTCGCCCGGCGTGAAGTAGAACTTCTCATAGAAGCCCGGGTCGTCCGGAATGTGCATCTTGCGGTACTTGCCCAGCAGGGTGCCGTCCTTTTCCAGCACCACCGCGGTGTTGTGGTACAGCCCGGCAGCCCGGCGCTCGAACAGCGAGCCGACGATCACCACGCCGTGCTTCTTCGCGAGCGCGCCGAGGCGTTCGGTGCTGGGGCCCGGGATCGGTTCGGCCAGGTCGAACTCGGCGACCGACTCGTGCTGGCAGAAGTAGGCGCCGTTGTGCAGTTCCTGCAGCAGCACCAGTTTCGCGCCCTGTGCGGCCGCTTCGGCCACGCGCTGCTCGATCGCCGCCAGGTTGGCGTCGGCATCGCCGTGGTTGCGTTCCTGGACGAGGGCGACGGAAAGGGTCTTGCGGCTCATCGGCGTGGGCGGTTCGCGGGGAAGTGCGATGGTAACCCGGTGCGGCTCACCGGGATCTGAAGACCGGCCGCGGCGGCCGGCTTTCAGCGGCCCAGGCCGCGCGGCAGCTGCATGGTGATGCAGTGCAGGCTGCCGTTCTGCCAGATCAGCGGGCGGCAAGGCACCTGCACGATCTCCCGGCCCGGGAAGGCGTCGGCCAGTACCGCCGCCGCGCGCCCGTCGGCGGGATCGCCGTACGCGGGCATCAGCACGGCGCCGTTGACCACCAGGAAGTTGGCGTACGAGGCCGCCAGGCGCCTGCCTTCGTCGAGGACCGGCGCGGCCCAGGGCAGGGGGAACAGCCGGTACGGACGCCCGTCGGGCGTGCGCAGGGTGGCGATCTGCGCCGCCATCGCCTGCAGTTCCGGGTAGTGCGAATCGGAGGGATCGTCGCAGGCCTGGAAGACGATCGCGTCGCCGGGCGCGAACCGGGCCAGCGTATCGATGTGGGCGTCGGTGTCGTCGCCTTCGAGGTAGCCGTGGTCCAGCCACAGCACCCGGTCCTGGGCGAGCCAGCCGCGCAGGTCGGCATCCAGTTCCTCGCGGGTGGCTTGCGGATGGCGCTCGTGCAGGCAGTGCCAGGTCGTGAGCAGGGTGCCGGCACCGTCGGTCTCGATGCCACCGCCCTCGAGCGCGAAATCGATCCGCTGGCGCGTCGCATCGCCGAACACGCCCTCGCGGGCGAGGGCCTCCACCAGGCGATCGTCGCGTCCGGCCTCGAACTTGCCGCCCCAGGCGGTGAAGCGGAAGTCCAGCACGCGGAAGCCCTCGCCGTCGCGCAGCGTGATCGGGCCCGAGTCGCGCAGCCAGGTGTCGTCGTAGTCGAACGCGATGAAGCGCACGCGCGCCATGTCCACCCGCGCCGAGCGCAGGCGCGCCTCGGCGTAGGTCTGCAGGTCGTCGTCGGCCACGCAGATCCATGCGTCCTGGAAGCGGGTGATCGCCGCCACCAGCGCGATGTAGGTTTCCTCGACCTGCGCCAGGCGCTCGGCCCAGTCGGTGCCGGCATGCGGCCAGGCGATGAGGATCGCGGCCTGGGGTTCCCATTCGGCGGGGAAGCGCAGGGTATCGGTCATTCCGGGTAAGGCTCGTCGGGCCCGGCGGCGCCGGGCAGGGCAGTCGGGGTCCGCGTCGCGGACCGGCCGTGCCCGCGTGGCGCGGGCACGGCGTGCGGCTTAGCGGATCGGCGGCTTGGGGCCGATTTCCTGGGAATCGGCCTGGCGTGCGACCACGTCGATGACCTTGTTCTTCTCGAAGTACACGATGAACTGCGGGTACACCCAGCGGTTGATCATCGGCCACTGCCGCTTCTGGCCGCCGCGCGGATCAAGCTTTTCCTGCGGGGCGCCGAAGCGTGCTTCCACCTCGCCCATGGTCAGGCCGCGGGTGGGCTGGGCGACGGCGGGCGCCTGGTTGGCGCGCTCGACCAGCAGGGTGTCGGCCCGGGCGCCGCCGCACAGGGCGAGCAGGGCCAGCAGGACGAAGGTATTGGGACGATGGGTCATCGCATTGCTCTCCCCGTGGATGGATGGCCGCCGGCGCCAGCCGCGCGGGCACGTGTGTTGCCGCCCGATTGTAAGCAGACGGACCCGGTCCAAGGTGGGGCCGGCGTCAACATCCGCGGCAGGCGGGGCCGGAAACGTCGAAGGCCGCATCGCTGCGGCCTTCGCGTGGATCCGCGCCCGGTCGGCCGGGCACGCCTGCCTGCTCAGCGCTGGCGGGCCTTGAAACGCGGATTCGACTTGCAGATCACGAAGACCTTGCCGCGGCGGCGGACCACCTTGCAGTCGCGGTGACGGGCCTTCGCCGACTTCAGGGAGGACAGGACTTTCATGACACACCTCGGAGGACGACGGATGGGAAGCCAGGGCCGTTGTGGCCGAGGCGTGCAAACAAGCCCGCCATTCTATCCGGGTTTCCTTTGCTCTTTCAAGCGGTTGCGCGAAGGTCCGGGCCGGGGCGGGCGCGCGGCTACAATCCGCGCCCCAGATCCCCTCGGAGCCGCCATGCCGTCCACTGTCCCGGTCCTCACCATCGACGGCCCTTCCGGGGCCGGCAAGGGTACCGTAAGCCGGCTGGTGGCTACCCGGCTGGGCTGGCATTACCTGGATTCCGGTGCCCTGTACCGGGCGGTCGGGGTCGCCGCCAGCTGGGCCGACCTGGACCTGTCGGACGCGGCGGCGCTGGTCCGCTGCACCTTCGATACGGCCATCGAGTTCCGGGACGGTCCGGCCGGCCTGCGGGTGCTGGTCAACGCCACCGACGCCACCGACGAGTTGCGCCTGGAGACCACCGGCACCCTGGCTTCGGCGATCGCCGCCATCCCGGAGGTCCGCGCCGCCCTGAAGGAGCGCCAGCGCGCATTCCGCCGCGAGCCGGGCCTGGTCGCGGACGGCAGGGACATGGGGACCGTCATCTTCCCCGATGCCACGGCCAAGGTGTTCCTGACCGCCAGCGCCGACGAGCGCGCCCGCAGGCGCCATAACCAGTTGAAGGAAAAAGGGGTTTCGGTTACATTTGACGGTCTGCTGCGGGAGATCCTTGCCCGCGACGCCCGCGATGCCCAGCGCGCGGTGGCCCCGTTGAAGCCGGCCGATGACGCCGTCCTCCTCGATACCACTGGCCTTTCCATCGAGGACGTGGTCGATCGGGTGCTGGCGCTGGTGCCACCACGCGCCGGCTGACCATTCCTGCAGGGCCCGGCCCGAACGCAGCAGAAAGCGCGCAGGCGCGAGGCGCCGTCGTGGACGACCACGACGGTTTCATCCAACCAACCACACAAGGCCTCCGGGCCGATCAGGGGGGCGGGGGCACGGCGACAGACGCCGCACGCATTCCGTCCGTGTGTTCAACCGAGTAATCAACAATGACCGAATCTTTTGCCGAACTGTTCGAACAGAGCCAGGCCAACCTGGCCAAGCTGAAGCCGGGCGCGATCGTCGTCGGCACCGTCGTGGAAGTCCGCGGCGATGTCGTGGTGATCAACGCCGGCCTGAAGTCCGAAGGCATCGTGCCGATCGAGCAGTTCCGGAATGACGCAGGCGAGATCGACGTGGGCGTGGGCGACCAGGTCAAGGTCGCGCTCGACTCCATCGAGAACGGCTTCGGCGAGACCGTGCTGTCGCGCGAGAAGGCCAAGCGCGCGATGGTGTGGGACGAGCTGGAAGAAGCCCTGGAGAAGAACGAGACCATCACCGGCCGCATCAGCGGCAAGGTGAAGGGCGGCTTCACCGTCGACATCAAGGACGTCCGCGCGTTCCTGCCCGGTTCGCTGGTCGATGTGCGCCCCGTGCGCGACCCGGCCTACCTGGAAGGCAAGGAGCTTGAGTTCAAGCTCATCAAGCTGGACCGCAAGCGCAACAACGTGGTCGTCTCCCGCCGCGCGGTGGTCGAGAGCGAGCACTCCGAGGAGCGCGAGCAGCTGATGGAGAAGCTGCAGGAAGGCGCGGTGCTGAAGGGTGTGGTCAAGAACCTCACCGACTACGGCGCGTTCGTCGACCTGGGCGGCATCGATGGCCTGCTGCACATCACCGACATGGCCTGGAAGCGCGTCCGCCATCCGTCCGAAGTGGTCAACGTCGGCGACGAGCTCGACGTGCGCGTGCTGAAGTTCGACCGCGAGCGCAACCGCGTCTCGCTGGGCCTGAAGCAGCTGGGCGAGGATCCGTGGGACAACATCGCCCGCCGTTACCCGGCCAACAGCCGCGTGTTCGGCAAGGTCTCCAACGTCACCGATTACGGCGCGTTCGTCGAGATCGAGCCGGGCGTGGAAGGCCTGGTGCACGTGTCGGAGATGGACTGGACCAACAAGAACGTCAACCCGTCCAAGGTCGTGCAGGTCGGCGACGAGGTCGAGGTCATGGTCCTGGACGTGGACGAGGAGCGTCGCCGCATCTCGCTGGGCATGAAGCAGGTCGCCGCCAATCCGTGGGAGACCTTCGCCGCGATCCACAAGAAGAACGACAAGGTGTCCGGCCAGATCAAGTCGATCACCGACTTCGGCATCTTCATCGGCCTGGACGGCGGCATCGACGGCCTGGTCCACCTGTCCGACATCAGCTGGAACACCACCGGCGAGGACATCCTGCGCAACTACAAGAAGGGCGACACGCTTGACGCGGTCGTGCTGGCGGTCGATCCGGAGCGCGAGCGCATCAGCCTGGGCCTGAAGCAGATGGAGCAGGATCCGTTCGGCCAGTACATGGCGACCAACCCGAAGGGCTCGAAGGTCGAGGGCACGGTGAAGGAAGTGGACGCCAAGGGCGCCACGATCGAACTGGCCGACGGCATCGAGGGCTACGTGGCCGCGCGCGACATCGCCAACGAGCGTGTCGACGATGCCACCCAGCACCTGAAGGTCGGCGACAAGGTCGAAGCCAAGTTCGTGGGTATGGACCGCAAGGGCCGCACCCTGCAGCTGTCGATCAAGGCCAAGGACGAGGCGGAGACCGCCGAAGCCCTGGCCGAGTACAACAAGACGGCCGCCGAGGCCGCCGCCGGCACCACCAGCCTGGGCGCGCTGCTGCGTGCGCAGCTGGGCGGCAAGTCCGAGTAAGACCGAAGAAGCAGAACCGCGGCGGCCCGGTGATCCCGGGCCGCCGCGGCCTGTCCACACCCATCCAGCCCGCCTGAGATGACCAAGTCCGAACTGATCGAGATCCTGGCTCGCCGCCAGTCGCACCTGAAGGCCGAGGACGTGGACCTCGCCGTCAAGTCGCTGCTGGAGATGATGGGCGGTGCGCTGGCCTCCGGCGAACGGATCGAGATCCGCGGGTTCGGCAGCTTTTCCCTGCATTACCGGCCGCCTCGGCTGGGCCGCAATCCGAAGACCGGCGACTCGGTCGCCCTGCCGGGCAAGCATGTGCCGCACTTCAAGCCCGGCAAGGAGCTGCGCGAGAAGGTGAGCGACGTCCTGCCGGCCCCCGCTTCCGCCGACGACGGCGCCTGACCGCTCGTCGACCGCTCCGCGGTCCGTTAAGCTTCGCCCGACCGTTGCCGGAGTCGGGACATGAACATCCTCCGTCTGCTCGTGCTCGTCGCCTTCCTGGCGGCCGGACTCGTGCTGGGTTCGCTCAATCCGGAGCGGATCGTGCTCGATTTCGGCGTGGTCGAGGTTGTGACGACCACCGGCATCGCGATCACCGTGGCGCTGCTTGCCGGCGTGCTCCTCGGGGGCGGGATCGTGATGGCCACCACCGTGCTGCCGCTGCAGGCGCGCCTGCGCCGGGCGGGTCGGCCGACCCCGTCCGCCGTCGCGTCCGACGCGCCGCGTCCGCCCTTCCAGGGAAACTGATTCGATGGAATTCCTCAACGAGTGGTTCTGGTTCTTCCTGCTGCTGCCGATCGCGGCGCTCACCGGCTGGGTGGTCGGCAGGCGCGGCGGCCAGCGGCACGGGGACACCCAGGTCAGCCGGCTTTCCAGTACCTACTTCCGGGGCCTGAACTACCTGCTCAACGAGCAGCCCGACAAGGCGATCGAGCTGTTCCTGCATATCGCGGAGCTGGACAAGGAGACGTTCGAGACCCAGGTCGCCCTTGGCCACCTGTTCCGGCGCCGCGGTGAAGTGGACCGCGCGATCCGGCTGCACCAGGGGCTCGTGCAACGCAACGACCTCAGCGACCAGCAGCGGGTGCAGGCACTTTTGGCGCTCGGCGAGGACTACATGAAGTCGGGCCTGCTCGACCGGGCGGAGACCGTGTTCACCGACCTGGCCAGGATCGACGAGCGCGCGCCGCAGGCGCTCAAGCACCTGATCGGTATCTACCAGGCGGAGCGCGACTGGGAACGGGCGATCGACAACGCCATGCGCTATGAGGAAGTGACCGGCGAGCCGATGGGCAAGCTGGTCGCCCAGTTCCAGTGCGAACTGGCCGACAGGCATCGCGCCAACGGCGAACTCGACGGGGCCCGGGTCGCCATCGCCCGGGCATACCAGGCGGATGCGACCAGTGTGCGCGCGGGCATCCTCGAAGGACGCATCGAGGCGGATTCGCAAAACCCCGAGGGTGCGATCCGCGCCTTCGAGCGGGCGGCCCGCCATGATCCGGACTATCTTCCGGAGTTCCTGCCGAGCCTGTTGGCCTGCTACGCCGCGGTCGGCGACAACGCCGGCGCGCGGGCCTTCCTCGCGGAAATGGGCGAACACTACCGGGGGATCGCGCCGGTGCTGGCGCTGACCCGCCTGATCGAGGGGCAGGAGGGTGCGAAGGCGGCCCGCGACTACCTGGGGCGCCAGCTGAAGGACCGGCCCTCCGTGCGCGGCGAGGCGGCACTGATCGACCTGACCCTCGCGGTCGGGGCCGACAGCACCGCCACCCTGCATGATCTGAAGCACATCACCGACCAGTTGCTCGTGCGCAATCCGAGCTACCGCTGCACCCGGTGCGGCTTCGGTGCGCGCACGCACCATTGGCAGTGCCCAAGCTGCAAGGAGTGGGGCACCGTCAAGCCGTTGCTCAACTACGCCGTCGTCTGATGGGGCCGGTGGCGTGGCTGGCGTTCCACTCGGCGGTGTCGGCGCTCGCCACGTGGCTGGCGCTGCTTTATGCCAGGCGACGGAACCTCGTTGACCTGCCGGGCGACCGGCGCAGCCATGCCGAACCCACGCCGCGCGGCGGAGGGATCGGAATCACGGTAGCGCTGCTTGCGGGCTGCGTGGTCGCCGTCCATCTGTCGGTCATGTCGCCGATGCAGGCGGCCTGCGCCGCTGGTGGCCTGCTCCTCGTGGCGGGGATCGGCTGGATCGACGACCACAGACCGCTGTCGCCCTGGACAAGACTCGCGGTGCAATGCGCTGCGGGCCTGGTGCTGGCGTGGGGCCTGCATGGCGCGGAAGGGCGCTGGATGCTGGCGCTGGTGACGGCCGGACTGGTGCCGGTCCTCGTCAATGTCTGGAACTTCATGGACGGCATCGACGGGCTGGCAACCACCCAGGCCATGCTGGCCTCCATTGCCTTCGTCCTCCTGGCGCCCTCCGCGGGACCGGCGGGGTGGGCCCTCGCGGCGGCCGCGGCGGGATTCCTGCCCTTCAATTTTCCGCGGGCACGGATCTTCCTGGGGGACGTGGGCAGCGGCACCTTGGGGTACGCGTTGGCCTGGGTGGCCTCGCTGGGCACCCTGGATCGCCCCGGCCTGCCCATGGCAGTGCTGCTGCTTCCCTTCTGCGCCTTCCTTGTTGACGCGACCTTGACGTTGGCGCGGCGCATGCTGGCCGGCGAAGCCTGGTGGAAACCCCATGCCACCCACCTGTACCAGCAATGGGTACGGAGTGGGAAAAGTCACCGTTATGTGACGTCCATCTACGCTGCATTCAGCTTTGTCACTGCTATCCTTGCGCTGTTTTTGAACATGATGTCTCCCGCGGCCATGGGGACGGCCACGGGTGTCTGGTTCGCTTTCGCGACCCTCGGGTGGTTCTGGCTCAGGCGGCGGATCACCGGGTAAACGGACATACCAAGAGGAACCATGAACCCTGGATCCAACTCCGCCGCTGCGCTAGCCCGTGTTGCGGTGGTAGCGCACGACCTGTTCATGGTCTTCGTCTGCTGGCAGCTGATCCACGTGCTGCGCTATGCCAGCCGCCACGAAGGTTATCCGTGGCTGGATTTTTCGTGGACCATCGCCCTGGTGCTGGTGGCCCAGGGCCTCGTGTTCTGGCGGGTGGGCCTGTATCGCGGCCTGTGGCGTTTCGCCAGCGTGCCGGATCTGTGGAACATCCTGAAGGCGGGCACTTTCGGCCTGCTGGCCATTGTCCTGGGGCTGGCGGTCTACAACCGGATCGAGTCCGTCCCGCGCACGGTCCTGGTCGTATACCCGTTTGCATTGACCGTTCTGCTCGGCATGCCGCGCCTGCTCTACCGTGTCTGGAAGGACCACCATGTCGGCCAGCGGACAATGGCGGCCCGGCGTGTCCTGATCATGGGCGCGGGTCGTGCAGGCGAGGCCCTCGTACGCGACCTGCGTCGCTCCGGCGCCTATGAGCCGGTGGGCTTCCTGGATGATGCGCCCCGGCTCAGGGGTTCGCGCGTCCATGGCGTCCCCGTCCTCGGCCGGCTCGAGGACGCGCCGCTGGTGGCCAAGGAAACCGCCGCCGGCATGCTCGTCATCGCCATGCCGTCGCTCGACGCCGCCGCCATGCAAAGGGTGATGGCGGTATGCGAGCGGACCGGCCTGCCGTTCCGCACCGTGCCCCGGCTGATCGACGTGCTCGAGGGCCAGGCCTTGCCTGGCGAGCTGAAGGAAGTGGCGATCGAAGACCTGCTCGGTCGCAAGCCGGTTACCCCTGACTGGAAGCTCATCCGCGGCTGGCTCGGTGGCCGCACGGTCATGGTGACGGGCGCCGGAGGCTCGATCGGCTCGGAGCTGTGCCGCCAGTGCGCGCGCCATGGCGCCCGCAGGATCGTGCTGCTCGAGGTCAATGAACTCGCCCTGGTCACCATCCACGGCGACCTCCTGCGCGCATTCCCGGACCTCGAGATCGACGCCATCCTCGGCGACTGCGGCGATCCGGCCGTCACCCTGCACGCATTGCGCCAGGCGCAGCCTGACGCGGTCTTCCATGCCGCCGCCTACAAGCAGGTGCCCCTGCTCGAGGCACAGCTGCGTGAGGCGGTGCGCAACAACGTGCTGGCCACCGACACTGTGGCCAGGCTGTGCGGCGAGAACGGCGTCGGCACGTTCGTCTTCATCTCGACCGACAAGGCGGTGGATCCGGCCAACGTGCTCGGCGCGACCAAGCGATTCGCGGAGATGATCGCCCAGTCCCTGGACGCCAAGAGCAGCGGTACCCGCTTCGTGACGGTGCGCTTCGGCAACGTGCTCGACTCCGCCGGCAGCGTGGTGCCGGTGTTCCGGGAGCAGATCCGCAAGGGCGGGCCGGTCACGGTCACCGATCCCGAGGTCACCCGCTATTTCATGACCATCCCGGAAGCCTGCCAGCTGATCGTGCAGGCGGCGGCTTCCGGTTCGCACGCGGCCATCTATACCCTGGACATGGGCGAACCCGTGCCGATCCGCGTGCTGGCCGAGCAGATGATCCGGCTCGCCGGCAAGCAGCCGGGGCGCGACATCGCGGTGGTCTACACGGGGTTGCGCCCCGGGGAGAAGTTGCACGAGACCCTGTTCTACGCCGACGAGCACTACCGGCCCACATCGCACTCCAAGATCCTCGAGGCCGGGGCGCGCGAATCTTCGTCCGAACACGTTCGTTCCGGCGTGGAACGCATTCGCGACGCGGTCGCGCGTTACGACGAAGCGTCGCTCCGCCAGATCCTCCACGACGTGATCCCCGAGTTCGTCCCGGCCACGCTGGCGTCGGACCCGGAAGCGGATGCCGTCATCGTCCAGTTCCCTGCGCGTGAGGCAAGATCGACACGATGACGTCGCGAAGGATCCGAAAGGCTGTATTTCCGGTGGCGGGTCTGGGTACCCGCTTCCTGCCCGCCACCAAGACCGTTCCCAAGGAAATGCTGCCGATCATCGATCGGCCGTTGATCCAGTACGCGGTGGACGAGGCGATCGAGGCTGGGTGCGACACCCTGGTCTTCATTACCAACCGCTACAAGCACGCGGTCGCGGACTATTTCGACAAGGCGTACGAGCTCGAGCAGAAGCTCGAGCGGGCAGGGAAGACCGAGCAGCTCGAACTGGTGCGACACGTGCTCCCCGACGGCGTGCGCGCGATCTTCGTGACCCAGGCCGAGGCGCTCGGTCTCGGGCATGCGGTCCTGTGCGCCAGGGCCGTGGTGGGCGACGAGCCGTTCGCGGTCCTCCTGCCGGACGACCTGATCTGGAATCGCGGGCCAGGCGCCCTCAAGCAGATGGCCGACGCCGCGGAGGCGAGCGGGGCCAGCGTGATCGCCGTGCAGGACGTCCCGCACGAGGCGACCGGCAGCTACGGCATCGTCGCCACCGAGGCCTTCGATGGCAGGCAGGGCCGGATCAACGGCATCGTGGAGAAGCCGAAGCCCGAGGTGGCGCCGAGCAACCTGGCGGTCGTGGGCCGTTATGTGTTGAATCCCCGCATCTTCGAGCTGCTCGAAGCGACCACCCCGGGCGCGGGCGGCGAGATCCAGCTGACGGACGCGATCGCGGCCCTGCTGGCCGAAGAGCAGGTCAACGCCTACCGCTTCCAGGGCACGCGGTTCGATTGCGGAACCCACATCGGCCTGATCGAGGCGACGATCCGGTATGCACTGGACCATGAGAAGCTGAGCGACCCGGCGCGGGACATGATGCAGCGCGCGCTCGGCGAGCTCGGGGTGAGGGACCAGGACTGATCCGCGGCAAGGCAAGCCGCCGCATCGAGCGGCCACAGGAAAACGGCGCCCATGGGCGCCGTTTTTTCTTGCCTTGCGAGCGATTGCGCCGGGCGCCTGGGACTCAGAGCGCCTCGAAGATCCCGGCCGCGCCCATGCCCGTGCCGATGCACATGGTCACCATGCCGTACTTCTGCTGGCGACGGCGCATGCCATGGACGATCGTGGCCGTGCGCACCGCTCCGGTGGCACCCAGCGGATGGCCCAGGGCGATGGCGCCGCCCAGCGGATTGACCTTGGACGGATCCAGCTGGCTGTCGCGGATCACGGCCAGCGCCTGCGCGGCGAAGGCTTCGTTGAGTTCGATCCAGTCCAGCTGGTCGCGGGTCAGGCCTGCCTGCTTCAGCGCCTTGGGGATCGCGGCGATCGGGCCGATGCCCATCACTTCCGGGCGCACGCCGGCCACCGAGAAGCTGACGAAGCGGGCCAGCGGCGTCAGGCCGTAATCCTTGATCGCCTGCTCGGAAGCCAGCAGGACCGCACCGGCGCCATCGCTCATCTGCGAGGAATTGCCGGCGGTGACGGTGCCGCCGAACTGGCCGTTGCGGAACACCGAGCGCAGCTTGGCCAGGCCTTCCATCGAGGTGTCCACGCGCGGGCCCTCGTCGCTATCGGCCAGCTTCTTGCGCAGCTGGATCGTGTTGCCGGCCAGGTCGGGTATGTGCGAGAGGATCTCGTAGGGGCTGATCTCGTCGCGGAACTCGCCGGCCGCGATCGCCGCCAGCGCCTTCTGGTGCGAGGCCACCGCGAAGGCGTCCTGTTCCTCGCGGGAGACCTTCCACTCCTCTGCCACCTTCTCGGCGGTGATGCCCATGCCATAGGCGATGGCGACGTGGTCATCCTTGAAGACCGACGGAGACAGGGCCACCTTGTTGCCCATCATCGGCACCATCGACATCGATTCGGTGCCGCCGGCCAGCATCAGGTCGGCGTTGCCCAGGCGGATCTGGTCGGCGGCCAGGGCCACGGCCTGCAGGCCGGACGAACAGAAGCGGTTGATGGTCTGCGCGGCAACGGTGTCGGGCAGGCCGGCCAGCAGCACGCCGATGCGCGCCACGTTCATGCCTTGCTCGCCCTCGGGCATGGCGCAACCGATGATCGCGTCGTCGATGCGCGAGGTGTCGATGCCCGGCGCCTGTGCGACCACGGACCTGAGCACGTGGGCGAGCATGTCGTCGGGGCGGGTGTTGCGGAACATGCCCTTGGGTGCCTTGCCGACCGGGGTGCGGGTGGCGGCGACGATGTAGGCGTCCTGTACTTGCTTGATCATGTCGGTATGTCCTCGTTCGTCGCTCAGTTGCGCAGCGGCTTGCCGGTCTTGAGCATGTGGCCGATGCGGGCCTGGGTCTTTTCCTGCTGCGCCAGTTCGACGAAGTGCCTGCGCTCGAGCTTCAGCAGCCACTCCTCGTCGACCAGCGCGCCGCGGTCGATCTCCCCTCCGCTGAGCACGGTGGCAATGCGGGTGGCGATCTCGTCGTCGTACGGGCTGATGAAGCGGCCCTCGAGCATGTTGACCAGCAGCATGCGGAAGGTGGCGATGCCCACGTCGCCGGCGGCCTGGACGCGGCGTGCCGGCAGCGGCGGACGGTAGCCGGACTCGGCCAGCGCCCGGGCTTCGGCCTTGGCGACATGCAGCAGTTCGAAGGCGTTGAACACCACCTTGTCGTCCGCGCGCAGCAGGCCCAGCTCCTTGGCTTCCAGCGCGGAGGCCGAGACCTTGGCCATGGCGACGGTCTCGAAGGTCTTCTTGAGCTCGGCGAACACGTCCCCGCCGGGACCGGCCGCACGGGAGGCGCGCACCGCCAGTTCCTTCAGGCCGCCACCGGCCGGCAGCAGGCCCACGCCGGCCTCGACCAGGCCGATGTAGCTCTCCAGGTGGGCCACGGTGCGGGCGCTGTGCATCTGGAATTCGCAGCCGCCGCCCAGGGCCAGCCCGCGCACCGCCGCGACCACCGGCACCAGCGCGTACTTGATCCGCTGGCTGGTGCGCTGGAAGTTGGCGACCATCGCCTCGAACTGCTCGATCTTCCCGGCCTGCAGCGCGCCCAGCGCGCCGGCCAGGTCGGCGCCGGCGGAGAAGGGCTCCTTCTGCTGCCAGATCACCAGGCCCTGGAAGTCACGTTCGGCAATGGTGATCGCTTCCTGCAGGCCATCGAGCACCTGGTCGGAAACGGTGTTCATCTTGGTCTTGAAGCCGACCACGGCGATGCCGTCGCCGTCGTGCCACATGCGCACGCCGTCGTTCTCGAACACGGTCGTGCCGGCGTCGAATTTCTCGCCCAGCAGCGGATCGGGGAAGCGCTGGCGCTGGTAGACCGGCAGGGTGGAGCGGGGCACCAGGGCGTTGTCGGCCGGGCTGTAGCTGCCGGCGGCCGCGTGCACGCCGTCGCGGCCGTCCAGCACCCAGGCCGGCAGCGGCGCGTCGCTCATGGCCTTGCCGGCGGCGATGTCGTCGGCGATCCACTGCGCGACCTGCTTCCAGCCGGCGGCCTGCCAGGTCTCGAACGGACCCAGCGACCAGCCGTAGCCCCAGCGGATGGCCAGGTCGACGTCGCGCGCGGTGTGGGCGATGTCGGCCAGGTGGTAGGCGCTGTAATGGAACAGGTCGCGGAACGCGGCCCACAGGAACTGCGCCTGCGGGTGCGCGCTCTCGCGCAGCTTCGCGAACTTCTCGGCCGGGTTCCTGATCTTGAGGATCTCGACCACCTCGTCGGCGGCCTTGCGGTCGGCGGCGCGATAGTCCTGCTTATCCAGGTCCAGGACCACGATGTCCTTGCCGACCTTGCGGAAGATGCCCGCGCCGGTCTTCTGGCCCAGCGCGCCCTTGGCGATCAGCGCGGCCAGCCAGTCCGGCGACTGGAAATACGTGTGCCACGGGTCGCCAGGCAGGGTGTCGGCCATGGTCTTGATGACGTGGGCCATGGTGTCCAGGCCGACCACGTCGGAGGTGCGGTAGGTCGCCGACTTCGGCCGGCCGACCAGCGGGCCGGTCAGCGCGTCGACCTCGTCGAAGCCCAGGCCGAACTTGCGGGTGTGGTGGATCACCGACAGGATCGAGAACACGCCGATTCGGTTGCCGATGAAGTTCGGGGTGTCCTTGGCGTAGACCACGCCCTTGCCCAGGTTCGTGGTCAGGAAGGTTTCAAGGCCTTCCAGCACCGCCTTGTCGGTGGTGGTGGCCGGGATCAGCTCGGCCAGGTGCATGTAGCGCGGCGGGTTGAAGAAGTGCACGCCGCAGAAGCGGTGGCGCAGCTGCTCGGGCAGCACCTCGGCCAGCTTGTTGATGCCCAGGCCGGAGGTGTTGGAGGCCAGCACGGCGTGGTCGGCCACGAACGGGGCGATCTTCCTGTACAGGTCCTGCTTCCAGTCCATCCGCTCGGCGATGGCCTCGATGATCAGGTCGCAGTCCTTCAGCTGTTCCAGGCCGGTCTCGTAGTTCGCAGGCGTGATCGCTTCGGCCAGGGCCTTGCTGGCCAGCGGGGCCGGACTGAGCTTGCCGAGGTTGGCGACGGCCTTGAGCACCACGCCATCGGCCGGACCTTCCTTGGCGGGAAGGTCGAACAGGACGGTGTCCACGCCCGCGTTGGTCAGGTGGGCGGCGATCTGCGCGCCCATCACACCGGCGCCGAGGACGGCGGCACGACGTACAAGAAGTTTCTGTGACATGTCTTTCAACCCGTTGATTTGGCGTGATTACTTTGCCGAAGCCTGAAGGCCTGCGGCGGCGAAACGGATCAGCTCGCGGGCTGCGCGCGCCCGATGGGTGGCCTCGCTGGCGCCGGGCGGCCGCTTGATCAGGCCGAAGTCGGACATCGCGTAGGTGAGCGATCCGGCCAGGAAGTCCAGGCGCCAGTACAGGGTTTCCTTGTCCAGGTCCGGCAGGCAGCCGGCCAGCGCCTTGCCGAACTCGCGCAGCACATGGCCGTAGTGGTCGGACAGGAACTTGCGCAGGCTTTCGTTGTGCTCGGCGTAGGCGCGGGCGATGACCCGGACGAACGAGGCGCCGCCATTGCGGTCCTGGGCCAGCGCGAGGGCCGGTTCGATGAAGGCCGCCAGGATGGGCTCCAGCTCGCCCGGGTGGTCGCGAAGGGCACTTTCGAGCTGCTGCAGGCGGCTGGCGGTCATGCCGTCCATGCGCCGCCGGAAAACCTCGTTGACCAGGTTCTCCTTCGAGCCGAAGTGGTAGTTGACCGCCGCGATGTTCACCGCTGCCAGGCCGGTGACCTGGCGCAGCGAGGTGCCGGCGAAGCCGTGCTGGGCGAACAGTTCCTCGGCGGCGCCGAGGATCCGGTCCTTGGTGGAGAAGTGTGCTGGCTTGCCCATGCCCATCGGCGTCGCGGGTCCGCGTGAATCAAACGATTGTTTTATCCTAGGCCTGGCGCCCGGCCGGGTCATTTTGCGGTGCAGCAATACGGTTGCCGGGGCGGGCTTCAGCAAAGCCCGGGCGCCGATGCTAGAATCCCGCTACGCATTTGAAGCTAAGCCCGCGTCCCGACGCGGGTTTTTCGTGCTAACCTCCGGCCATCCTGGTCCGGAATGTCCGTCCGTCACTAGAGAAGAAGTCCATGGCGCTTGAGCGCACCCTTTCGATCGTCAAGCCCGATGCCGTCGCCAAGAACGTCATCGGCGAAATCTACTCCCGTTTCGAGAAGGCCGGCCTGAAGGTCGTGGCCGCCAAGTACAAGCAGCTGTCGCGCCGCGAGGCCGAGGGCTTCTACGCCGTGCACCGCGAGCGTCCGTTCTTCAACGCGCTGGTCGAGTTCATGATCTCCGGCCCGGTGATGATCCAGGTGCTGGAAGGCGAGAACGCCGTGCTCAAGCACCGCGAGCTGCTGGGCGCCACCAATCCGAAGGAAGCCGCGCCGGGCACCATCCGCGCCGACTTCGCCGAGTCGATCGACGCCAACGCCGCGCACGGCTCCGATTCGGTCGAGAACGCCGCGATCGAGGTGGCCTACTTCTTCGCCGCCACGGAAGTGGTGTCGCGCTGATCGCGCCCGACCAGCGAAGGATGTAAGCACGTGTCCGATTTGCAGCAGATCCCCAGTGTCACCCTCTCCGGCGAGCCGCTCGCCGCGGGCGTGCCGCGCCAGAACCTGCTCGAACTGGACCGGGAGGGCCTGGAGCGCTTCTTCGCCGAAACCCTCGGCGAGCAGCGCTACCGCGCCCACCAGGTGATGAAGTGGATCCACCACCGCTACGTCAACGATTTCGACCAGATGACCGACCTCGGCAAGGCGCTGCGCGCCAAGCTGCATGCGCATGCCGAGGTCGTCGTCCCCAACGTGGTGTTCGACAAGCCTTCCGCCGACGGCACCCACAAGTGGCTGCTGGCCATGGGCGCCGACGGCAAGAACGCCATCGAGACGGTCTACATCCCCGACAAGGGCCGCGGCACGCTGTGCGTGTCCTCCCAGGTGGGATGCGGGCTGAACTGCACCTTCTGCTCGACCGCCACCCAGGGCTTCAACCGCAACCTGACCACGGCCGAGATCATCGGCCAGGTCTGGGTCGCCGCGCGCCACCTGGGCAACGTGCCGCACCAGCAGCGCCGCCTCACCAACGTGGTGATGATGGGCATGGGCGAGCCGCTGATGAACTTCGACAACGTCGTCCGCGCGATGAGCGTGATGCGCGACGACCTGGGCTACGGGCTGGCCAACAAGCGCGTGACCCTGTCGACCTCGGGCCTGGTGCCGATGATCGACCGCCTGTCCACCGAAAGCGACGTCTCGCTGGCCGTCTCGCTGCATGCGCCGACCGACGCCTTGCGCGAAACCCTGGTCCCGCTCAACAGGAAGTACCCGATCGCCGAGCTGATGGCGTCCTGCGCGCGCTACCTGCGGGCGAACAAGAAGCGTGATTCGGTGACGTTCGAGTACACGCTGATGAAGGGCGTGAACGACCAGCCCGAGCATGCGCGCCAGCTGGCCAAGCTGATGCGCCAGTTCGACAACGCCGTACAGGCGCGGGACTCGGGCAAGGTCAACCTGATCCCCTTCAACCCGTTCCCGGGCACCCGTTACGAGCGCTCGGACGAGGGCCAGATCCGCGCGTTCCAGAAGATCCTGCTCGATTCGCAGGTGCTGACCATGGTGCGCCGCACCCGCGGCGACGACATCGATGCCGCCTGTGGCCAGCTCAAGGGCCAGGTGATGGACCGGACGCGCAGGCAGGCCGAGTTCCGTCGCGGCCTGGACCGCGCCCCGGACCCGAAGGGCCAGGTCGACGGACATGCGGCCTGAGGCGCGGCTGATCCTGCTGGCGGGTGCGCTGCTGCTGGCGGCGTGCTCCAAGTCGCCGACCGTCAAGCCGCCGAAGATCAAGGGCAGCGAGCAGGTCGCGCCCGAATACAGCTACGCGGACAGCGAGGCCACCAAGAAGCGCGTGCAGGTGCGCGAGACCCTCGGGCTCGCCGCGCAGAGGTTCGCCTCGGGCGACCTCGCCGAAGCCGAGAAGCAGGCCCGCAGGGCACTCAAGATCGATCCGGCCGCCGTGGACGCGTATACGCTGCTGGGTGCCATCGCCGCCCGCCGCGGCCAGGGTGCGCAGGCCGGCGAGCACTATCGGCGGGCCGCGGAGCTGGCCCCGGAAAGGGGCGAGGTGCTCAACAACTACGGTGCCTGGCTGTGTGCGAACGGCTACCCGGCGGAAGCACTGGTCTGGTTCGACCGTGCGCTGGCCGCGCCGAACTACCGCACGCCGGGCTCGGCCCTGGCCAATGCCGGGGGCTGCGCCCTGAAAAGCGGGCAGGGCGAACGCGCCGAGCGTGATTTGCGTCGCGCTCTGGAGATCGAGCCCCGAAATGCCTATGCGCTGGCCAGCATGGCGGAGTATCAATATGGCCGGGGTCAGTATTTCGAGGCGCGTGCGTTCGCGGAACGCAGGCTGGCGGCTGCGCCGGCCGATGCATCCGTGTTACAACTCGCGGCCAGGATCGAAGAGAGGCTTGGCGACAAGGCGGCCGCCAGTCGATACCAGCAGCGGCTGAGGGCGGAGTTCCCGCAAGCCGTGCTTTCCAGTACCGGGGAAGGGTCACAGTGATCCAGGAAGCCAGCGCGAACATCCATGGCGATGCTCGGGAGAGCGGCGCGCGCCTGCGCGAAGCCAGGACCGCCGCCGGCCTGAGCCTGCAGGAAGTCGCGACGCGCCTGCGGATGCCGGTACGCGTGGTGGAGGCCCTCGAGGACGGCCGCTGGCAGGTGATCGGCGCCAGCGTGTTCGTGCGCGGCCAGTTACGCAGCTATGCGCGGCTGCTCGGCGTCGACGTCGAGCCGTTCCTGGAAACGGATGTCGCGCCCGCCGCTCCGGTCGACCTGGTAAGCCACGCGCACACGCCCCGCTACCAGCGCCTGATGGAAAGCGCCGGTCGACGCGCTGTCTACGTGGTGATCACCGCGGCGATCGCGGTGCCGGTGTGGCTCGCCACCCGTTCCCATTTCAGCGATACGCCCCCGGCCACGGCATCGCTCGACGCGGTGCCGGCCGAAAGCGCGCCGGCAGCGGCGCCGGGCGCCGAACCGGCGCTGCCGGCCACGCCGTCCACCAGCGTCGCACGCAACGAAGAGGCCGAGGCCAGCGCCCCGTACGTCGCCTCGCTGGCGCCGGTCAACCGCAGTGCTGCGCCGGCCGGCCGGCTCGTGCTCGAATTCAGCGGCGAGAGCTGGATGCAGGTGGCCGGCCGCGACGGCAGCACCCTGGACCAGGGCCTGATGCGTGCCGGGGATACCCGCAGTTTCGACGCCGCCTCCGTGGCTCGCGTGGTGCTGGGGAATGCCTCGGTGGTACGCGTTCAGCAATCCGGCAGTATCGTGGATACGTCGCCGTACCAGCGGGCGAACGTCGCCCGCTTTGCGGTATCCTCTGACGGTTCCGTCACCGCTGCCGAATAACCGGCGCCGGCCGGTACTCCACTGGGACAGCAAGACCCCGCCGGGTCCCGCGCGGGGCAGGGAACTGCATGGCAATCGACGACCTTCTTGACGAACACGAGCAGGGCGAACGCGTCCGTTCGTGGCTGCGCAACAATGCGCTGGGCATCCTCGGCGGGCTGGCGCTGGGTATCGCCGCCATCTACGGCTGGCGCTGGTGGGTTGCCCACCAGGCGCAGCAGCAGCACCAGGCCCATTCCGCCTACGCCGAAGCGATCAAGCAGCTCGATGCCGGCGCGGTCGACAAGGCCGGCGCGCTGCTGGCAGGCCAGAAGGGCACGTACGCGACCCTGGCTGCGCTGCGGGTGGCCAAGTCGCAGGTCGAAGCCGGCAAGCCCGAGGAAGCAATCGCGACCCTCCGTGGCGTCGAGGTCGAGCCTTCGCTGCAACCCCTCGTCAACGAGCGCCTGGCCCAGCTGCTCAACGCCACCGGCAAGCCGGAGGAGGCGCTGAAGCTGCTGGACGGCGACACCGGCGGCGCCGGCCTGGAGCTGCGCGGCGATGCCCTGCTGGCCTCCGGCAAGCGCGACGAAGCCCGCGACGCCTATGCCAAGGCGCTGGCCGCGACCGACGTGGCCTCGCCGGCGCGGCGCCGCGTCGAACTGAAACTGCAGGAAGCCGGTGGCCAGGTCCCCGAGCCGGTGGAGGCGATCTGACATGGCTGGCATCCACACACTCCGCCCGTTGGTGGCCGCCGGCCTCGTGCTGGTCACGCTGTCCGGGTGCAGCACGGTCAAGGGCTGGTTCGCCGGCAAGGACGCGGAGGCCAAGAAAGCCGCCGAACCTGCCGAGCTGGTCGATTTCGACCCCAGTGTCCGTCCCTCGAAGATCTGGTCGGCCAACCTGGGTGATGGCGAGCGCAAGATCGGCGCGCGCCAGGGGCCCGCGGTGCTCGACGGCCGGGTGTTCGCCGCCGCCGCCGAAGACCGGCTGACCGCGCTGGACCTGCAGACGGGCAAGCAGGTCTGGCAGTTCCGTGGCGAGAAGGACGACGCGCTGCGCCTGTCCGGTGGACCCGGCGCGGGCGATGGCCTGGTCGTGGTCGGAAGCCTGGCGGGCGACGTCATCGCGCTGGATGCCGGTACCGGCAGCGAACGCTGGCGGGCCAAGGTGACCAGCGAGGTGATTGCCGCCCCCCTGGTCGCACAGGGCACGGTCTACGTGCGCAGCAACGATGGGCGCATCACCGCGTTCGACGCCTCCACCGGCGAACGCCGCTGGTTCAGCGAGCATGAGCTCCCGGCCCTCACCGTGCGCGGCAACGCGCCGCTGGCGTGGGCGCCCGGCGTGCTGTTCTCGGGCAATGACGACGGCACCCTCAGCGCCCTGGCGCTGCAGGACGGCCGCCAGCTCTGGCAGCAGACGATCGGTACCCCGGACGGGCGGACCGAGCTGGAACGCATGGCCGACGTGGACAGCGCGCCGCTGATCGACGGCACCCAGCTGTTCGTGAGCAGCTTCAAGAACCGCACGGTCGCCATCGACGGCCCGACCGGGCGGCCGATGTGGCAGAGCGAACACGGCGGCATCGGCGGCATGGGCGTGGCCTCGTCCGGGCTGGCGGTGTCGAGCCCGGCCGGTACCGTCTACCTCCTGGACAAGAGCAACGGCGCGGCGCTGTGGTCGCAGCCGGCGCTCGCGCGCCGTTCGCTGACCGGTCCGGCGGTGCAGGGCGACTACGCGGTGGTCGGCGATTTCGACGGCTACGTGCACTGGCTGCGCCTGTCCGACGGCGCGATGGCTGCGCGCGAGCGCGTGGGCGGCAAGACGATCAAGGCCCAGCCGGTGGTCGTCGACGGCATCCTGCTGGTGCAGAACGTCGAAGGCGGCCTGACCGCCTTCCGTCTGGACTGAGCGGACGGATGCAGGCAGGGATCGCGCGATGTTGCCGCTGGTTGCACTTGTCGGACGGCCGAATGTCGGCAAGTCGACCCTTTTCAACGCGCTGACCCGCAGCCGCGACGCGCTGGTCCACGACGAACCGGGCGTCACCCGCGACCGCCACTATGGCGTGTGCCGGCTGGATCCGGACCGCCCGTTCCTGCTGGTGGACACCGGCGGCATCGCCGGTGACGAGGAAGGCCTGGCCGGCGCGACCGCGCGCCAGGCGCGCGCCGCCGCGGGCGAGGCCGACCTGGTGCTGTTCGTGGTCGATGGCCGCGAAGGCGCCTCGGCGCTGGACGACGAGATCCTGGCCTGGCTGCGCAAGCTGTCCAGGCCGACCCTGCTGGTGATCAACAAGATCGACGGCACCCACGAGGAGGCCGTCCGCGCCGAGTTCGCGCGCTACGGCTTCGCGGACATGCTGGCCGTCTCGGCCGCGCACCGGCAGGGGCTGGACGACCTGCACCTGGAAGTCCTCGGGCGGCTGCCGGAAGAGGGCAGCGGGGAAGAGCTGGACAACGATCCGGAGCGGCTGCGCGTGGCCTTCGTCGGCCGGCCCAACGTGGGCAAGTCGACGCTGGTCAACCGCCTGCTCGGCGAGGAGCGGATGATCGCCTCGGAGGTGCCCGGCACCACCCGCGACTCGATCGCCGCCGACCTCGAGCGCGACGGCAGGCGGTATCGCCTGATCGACACCGCCGGCATCCGCCGCAAGGGCAAGGTCGAGGAAGCGGTCGAGAAGTTCAGCGTGGTCAAGACGCTGCAGGCGATCGAGCGCTGCCAGGTCGCGGTGCTGATGCTGGACGCCACCGAGGGCGTGACCGACCAGGACGCGACCGTGCTCGGCGCGGTGCTCGATGCGGGCCGCGCGCTGGTGGTCGCCGTCAACAAGTGGGACGGGCTGACCACCTACCAGCGCGAACAGGCCGAGGCGCTGCTGTCGCGCAAGCTGGCGTTCGTGCCCTGGGCCGAGGCGGTGCGCATCTCGGCCAAGCACGGGTCCGGCCTGCGCGAGCTGTTCCGCGCGGTGCACCGCGCCCACGCCTCCGCGATCCGCACCTTCAGCACCAGCGAGGTCAACAAGACCCTGGAGATCGCGGTGGAGACCAACCCGCCGCCCAGCGTCCGCGGCCATGTGTCCAAGCTGCGTTACGTGCACCCGGGCGGCGAGAACCCGCCGACCTTCGTCGTCCACGGGACTCGCCTGAAGGACCTGCCCGAATCGTACAAGCGCTACCTGGAGAACTTCTTCCGCAAGCGCTTCAAGCTGGTCGGCACGCCGGTGCGGATGCTGTTCCGCGAGGGCGCCAACCCGTACGAAGGCAAGAAGAACGAGCTCACCGACCGCCAGGTCGCGCGCAAGCGCCGACTGATGCGGCACGTCAAGCGCGGCAAGTGAGGTGCCGGCGGTTTTCGCCGCCGATGACCTGACCCTGGGCCTGCTGGCCGGTGGCCGCGGCACCCGGCTGGGCGGGATCGACAAGGCCTGGATCGAGCGCGACGGCGTTCCGCAGGTGCTGCGTTTCGCGCATCGTTTCCCGGGTGAAACCGGCCCGGTGCTGGTCAGCGCCAACCGCGGGCGGGAGCGTCATGCCGCCGCCGGCCTGCAGGTGGTGGGCGACCGCCTGGCCCAAGGCAGCGGTCCGCTCGCCGGCATCGATGCACTGGCCGCGGCCTGCACCACCGGGTGGCTGCTGACGCTCCCGGTCGACCTGTTCGACGTCAATGACTGCCTGGTGCGCACGCTGGCCAGCGGCGCATCGGCGCATGGCGCGGTGGCCGAGGACGACGACGGCCTGCAGCCGCTGGTGGCGCTCTATCGCCGCGATGCATTGCGTGCGGCGCTGCCGGCCGCGATCGCCGCGGGCGAGCTGGCGCCGCGCGATCTCCAGCGCCGCCTCGAGCTGGCCCGCGTGCGCCTGCCGGGGGTACGCTTCGGCAACCTCAACACGCTCCAGGACCTCGCCGCGGCGCGCATCCCGCTGCCGTGAGCGCGCCGCCAGCCGCATGAACCACGACGCTTTCCATACCCGCATCGCCCTGGGCGAGGCGCTGCAGATCATCCGTGACGTGGCCGCGTCGCGGCGGCTGGACAGCGAGCGCGTGGCGACCTCGCGCGCCGACGGCCGCGTGCTGGCCGCCGACGTCGTCGCGACCGTGCCCCTGCCGGCTTTCGACAACAGCGCCATGGACGGATTCGCGCTGCGCCACGGCGACCTGCTACCGGATGCCGAGACCGTCCTGCGCCTGGCCGGCGACCAGTTCGCCGGCCCGGATCTGGGCCTCGCGCTGGCCGCGGGTGAATGCATCCGCATCACCACCGGCGCGCCGATGCCGGCCGGGGCCGACACCGTGCTGATCAGGGAGAACGCCGCCGTCGCCGATGGCAGGGTGTCGGTTCCGGCGGGCCTGCGCGCCGGGGCCAACGTGCGCCTCCGCGCCGAGGACGTCGCGGAAGGCGACCGCGTGCTGTTCGCCGGGCAGGTGCTGACCCCGGCGCGCGTCGGCCTGGCCGCCTCGCTGGGTATCGACCGCCTTCCGGTCTCCACGCGTCCGACAGTGGCGGTCTTCGCCAGCGGCGACGAACTGGTCGAACCCGGCCTGCCGCTGGCGCCGGGCCAGGTCTACAACAGCAACCGCGACCAGCTGATGGCGCAGCTGCGGCAGCTCGGGCTGGAGCCGGTGGCCTGGCCGACGCTGCCGGATGACCCGGAACGGATCCATGCCGTGCTGGACGATGCGGTCGGGAACTTCGACGTCGTGCTGACCTGCGGCGGCGTCTCGGCGGGCGAGAAGGACCACCTGCCGCGCTGGCTGCAGGCGCGTGGCCGGATCCATTTCTGGAAAGTGCGGATGCGGCCGGGCATGCCGGTGCTGTTCGGCGAGGCAGGGCGGGCGCTGGTCCTCGGGCTGCCGGGAAATCCGGTGTCCGTGCTGGCGACGTTCACCGTGCTCGGCCGCGAACTGCTGGATGCGCTGCAGGGACGCGGCGAGCCGCGGGTGCGCTGGCGCGCGCGCCTGGCCGCGCCGTGGCACAAGCGCCACGAGCGCCTGGAGCTGCTGCGCGGGCAGCTGGGGCAGGGCGCGGACGCGTTCCTCGAGGTGCAGCCGAATCCCGCCGACGGCTCGCACCGGTTGCGTGCGGCCGCGGGCAGCGACGTCCTGATCGTGCTCGACGAGGGCGTCCGCGCGTATGCGGCCGGCGAGGTGGTGCAGGTCCTGCCGCTGTAGCGCAGGCGCATCGGCCGACGCTTGCACCCGCGTGCGCGATCGGCGCGGACGCGGCGAACGTTGCGCGATGCGGGACCCTGCGGCCCGTGCGTGGTGCTATCGCTGCCGGGGCCGGCGAACCATAATCGGCCCATGGCCATTTCCGAGATCACGCCGCGGCAGGCGCGCGAACGGCAGCGACAGGGTGCGCTGCTGGTCGACATACGCGAGCCGCATGAACGCGCCAGCGGCCAGGCCGAGGGCGCGCTCGCGGTGGGCCAGGCCGAGCTCGAGGCCGCGCATGCACGGCACCTCCCGTCGCAGGTGGCCACCATCGTGCTGATCTGCCAGTCCGGCCGCCGTTCGGCCGCGACCGCCGCGGCATTGCAGGCGGCCGGCTATGCCGACGTGCACTCGGTGGCCGGTGGCACCACCGCCTGGATGGCCGAAGCGCTGCCGGTCGTGCGCCCGCACCTTGAACCGGACGAGGCCGATTTCCTCGAGCGCTATTCGCGGCACCTGCGCCTGGCCGAGGTCGGCGTCGAGGGCCAGCGCCGGCTGGAGCGCTCCAGCGTGCTGCTGGTCGGTGCCGGCGGCCTGGGTTCCCCGGTCGCGTTCTACCTGGCCGCGGCCGGGATCGGGCACCTGCGCCTGGTGGACGACGACGTGGTCGACCGCAGCAACCTGCAGCGGCAGATCCTGCACGTGGAGTCGACCATCGGCGCGCCGAAGGTGGACTCGGCGCGCGAGCGCCTGGCCGCGCTCAATCCGCGCGTGCGGATCGAAGCCGTGCGCGCGCGGGTGACGTCGGCGAACGTCGAGGCGCTGCTGGACGGCGTGGACGTGGTGGTCGACGGCTCGGACAATTTCCCGCTGCGCTACCTGCTCAACGACGCCTGCGTGAAGCTGGGCAGGCCACTGGTGTACGGCGCGGTGCAGCGCTTCGAAGGCCAGGCCAGCGTGTTCGACGCCGGCCGCCATCGCGGCCGGTGCCCGTGTTACCGCTGCCTGTTCCCGGAGCCGCCGCCGCCGCAGTTCGCGCCCAGCTGCGCCGAGGCCGGCGTGCTCGGCGTGCTGCCCGGCATCGTCGGCCTGCTGCAGGCCAACGAGGCGATCAAGCTGCTGCTCGGCATCGGCCAGACCCTGGCCGGGCGCCTGCTGCAGTTCGACGCGCTGGCGATGCGGTTCCGCGAGGTCCGCCTGGCCGCCGACCCGGACTGCCCGGTCTGCGCGCCGGGTCGTCCGTTCCCCGGATACATCGACTACGCCCGCTTCTGCGCGACGGGCGGCTGACATTCCCGCGCGACGCGGGCACCTGCAACTCCCGGCGCATCCGCCGGCCCGGCAAGGAACGAAGGCATGGCGGCGGAAGGCACCACGGGCAGTCAACTGGTCAACGTCGTGGCGCTGCTCGGCGCCGCGGTGGTCATGGTGCCGCTGTTCCGGCGCCTGGGCCTGGGCTCGGTGCTCGGCTACCTCTGCGCGGGCCTGCTGATCGGCCCGTTCGGGTTGCGCTGGTTCACCGACCCGCAGGCGATCCTGCACGTGGCCGAGCTGGGCGTGGTCATGTTCCTGTTCGTGATCGGCCTGGAGATGCGGCCGTCGCACCTGTGGGGCCTGCGCCGGGAGATCTTCGGGCTCGGCACCCTGCAGATCGCGCTGTGCACGGCCGCGCTGACCGGGGTGGCGCTGCTGCTGGGCCTGCCGTCGAAGGTGGCGTTCATCGGCGCGGCCGGCTTCGTCCTGACCTCCACCGCGATCGTCATGCAGCTGCTGAGCGAGCGCGGCGACATCGCCGTGCCGCGCGGGCAGAAGATCGTCTCGATCCTGCTGTTCGAGGACCTGCTGATCGTGCCGCTGCTGGCGCTGGTGGCGTTCATGTCGCCGCTGCCCCACGACGACGGCGGCAGCCGCTGGATCGGCGTGGCCACCGCGGTGGCGGCGCTGGCCGGGCTCATCGCGGCCGGCATCTGGCTGCTCAACCCGCTGTTCCGGCTGCTGGCCGCGGCCAAGGCGCGCGAGGTGATGACCGCCGCGGCGCTGCTGGTCGTGCTCGGCGCGGCGCTGCTGATGGAGGTCGGCGGCCTGTCGATGGCGATGGGCGCGTTCCTGGCCGGCGTGCTGCTGTCCGAGTCCACCTTCCGCCACCAGCTGGAGGCGGACATCGAGCCGTTCCGCGGGATCCTGCTCGGCCTGTTCTTCCTGGCCGTGGGCATGGCCCTGGACCTGGCGGTGGTCTCGCGCGACTGGCCGCTGATCGCCACCGGCGTGGTGGCGATGATGCTGGCCAAGGGCGCGTGCATCTACCTGGTCGCGCGGGTCACCCGCAGCGGCCATGCCGATGCCCTGGACCGGGCGGTGCTGATGGCCCAGGGCGGCGAGTTCGCATTCGTGCTGTTCGCCGCGGCGCAGGTGGCCGGCGTGATCGATGCGCCGTCCAATGCCAACCTGACCGCGATCGTGGTCCTGTCGATGGCGCTGACGCCGCTGGTGGTGCTGCTGGTCCGCCGCTTCATCCACCGCGACGCGGAGGAATCGATGGAGGGCATCGACGCGGCCGACGGCCTCGGCGGCAGCGTGCTGATCATCGGCTTCGGCCGCTTCGGCCAGGTGATGAGCCAGGCGCTGCTGGCCCGCGACGTGGACGTGACCATCATCGACACCGACATCGAGATGATCCGCAGCGCGGGCGAGTTCGGCTTCAAGGTGTACTACGGCGACGGCCGCCGGCTCGACGTGCTGCACGCGTCGGGCGCCGGCAGCGCGCGGGCGATCGCGGTGTGCATCGACGACCGCGTGGCGGCCAACCAGATCGCCGAGCTGTGCCACGGCCAGTTCCCGCAGGCCAAGCTGCTGGTGCGCGCGTTCGACCGCGAGCACGCCCTGGAGCTGGTCGCGCTGGACGTGGACTACCACGTCCGCGAGACCTTCGAGTCGGCCGTGATCTTCGGCCAGGCCGCGCTCGAGGCGCTGGGCGTGGACGCCACCGAGGCCGCGGGCGTGGCCGAGGAAGTCCGCCGGCTCGACGCGGAGCGTTTCAGCCTGGAGGTGGCCGCCGGCGACGTGCGCGCCGGACGGCCGCTGATCATCGGCAACACCGCCCCGGCCACGCCCACCCCGTTCACCACGCCCCGCCGTGAATCCCAGCGCCTGGACCAGGCCCGGGCCGGCGCCGAGGCGGAGCCGGGCCGCAACGACTGATGGCCGGTCACGCCGGCGCCTGATCAGCGCATGAAATCCGCCAGCGCCCGGCCGTAGGCGGGGTCGCCGGACAGGGTGTTGTGGCCGTCGTCCGGGAACATGACCACCTGCGGCGGGACCGGCAGGGCAGCCACGAGGCGGTCGGTGCTGGCCGGGGGCACGACCGTGTCGTGGCCGGCGCGCAGCACCAGCACGCGTCCGCGGTAGCCATGCAGGAACCCGGCCGACGGGTATCGCTCCTGCAGCAGCAGGTCGACCGGCAGCCAGGGATAGTGGGCCCGGGCCACCTGGGCCAGGCCGTCGAAGGGCGTGACCAGCGTCAGCCGCGAGACCGGGCGCTGCGACGCGACCCAGGCCGCCACGCCACTGCCCAGGCTGCGCCCGACCACGCCGATGTCGCCGCCGGGATGGCGGCGGCGGACGTCGTCGTACAGGGCCAGCGCGTCGGCCAGCAGCGCGTCCTGTTCCGGCTCGCCATCGCTCGCCCCGTAGCCGCGATAGGCCACCAGGTACACGGTGCGGGTGCCGAACCACGCCGCGAAGTCCTCGCGACTGGCTTCGATCCGCTCGGCATTGCCGCCGAAGTAGAGCAGGGCATCGGTGCGCCCCGGGTTGAGCTGCCAGCCGCGCAGGACCACGTCGTCCCTGCGCAGCTCGAAGTCGGTCGCGGAGGCCGCCACGCGGGTATGCGCGGGGTAATAGACCAGCGAGCGCTGGCGCGCGTGCATCAGCAGCAGGATCGCCGCATAACCCAGCAGGGCCACCAGCGCGGCCGCCAGCAGGAGCCTGCCGGCGCGGCGTTCAGCCATGGCGCCGGCGCGCCGCCTCGAACGCGGCCAGCTGCTCGGGCGTGGCCTCGGCCTGGTGGCGGGCCTTCCATTCGGCGAACGGCATGCCGTAGACGGCCTCGCGGGCCTGGTCCCTGTCCATCGGCTGGCCTGCGGCCTCCGCCGCCTCGCGGTACCAGTCGGCCAGGCAGTTGCGGCAGAACCCGGCCAGGATCATCAGGTCGATGTTCTGCACGTCCGGGCGCTGTTCGTTGAGATGCCGGAGCAGGCGCCGGAACGCGGCCGCTTCCAGTTGCACGGTGTCGACCATCGTCCCTACCTCGCCCAAGCCGAATCGGGGACAATGTGCCGATTCCCCGCCCCCAGCCGCAAGCCTCCCGCCCGATGACCGCCCGCATCCTCGATGGCCGCCGCGTCGCCGACGCCCTGCTCGACGAACTCAAGGTGCGGGTCGACGCGCGCGTGGCCGCCGGCCGGGCCCGGCCCGGGCTCGCGGTGGTGCTGGTCGGTTCCGACCCGGCCTCGGCGGTGTACGTGCGCAACAAGCGCCGCGCCGCCGAGAAGGTCGGCATCGAGGCCTTCGACCACGACCTGCCGGCGGGCACGTCCGAAGCGGACATCCTGGCCCTGATCGACCGGCTCAACGCCGACCCGAAGATCCACGGCATCCTGGTCCAGCTGCCGCTGCCGGGCATTCCCGACGCGAGCGGGCTGATCCGCCGGATCGACCCGCGCAAGGACGTGGACGGCTTCCATCCGGAGAACGTCGGCCACCTGGCGCTGCGCCAGTTCGGCCTGCGCCCGTGCACCCCGCGCGGAATCATGACCCTGCTGGCCCATACCGACCGCCCGGTGCGCGGCCGCAACGCGACCATCGTGGGCGTGAGCAACCATGTCGGCCGGCCGATGGCGCTGGAGCTGCTGATCGCCGGATGCACCGTCACCAGCTGCCACAAGTTCACCCCGCGCGAGGTCCTGGAAGCGCGCGTGCGCGATGCCGACATCCTGGTCGTCGCGGTGGGCCGGCCGGGCATCGTGCCGGGCGAATGGGTCAAGCCGGGCGCGGTGGTCATCGACGTGGGCATCAACCGCCTGGACGATGGCCGCCTGGTCGGGGACGTGGGCTACGCCGCCGCCGAAGCCCGTGCCAGCTGGATCACCCCGGTCCCGGGCGGGGTCGGGCCGATGACCGTGGCCACCCTGATGCAGAACACGATCGAGGCGGTCGAGGCGCTCGAAACCGGGGCCTGATCCAGGCGGGAGGTCCGCGTTCGCCCGGGCCGGCGGGTCGAGGCGCGGGCGGGTCGATGCCATCCGCGGGAATGCAGCGTGCCGCTCGCGGGGCAGGCGGGGGCGCCCCGTTCACGGGTATAATGGCGCGCTTCCCCACACCCGGGTATGCCGATGCTCCGCATCCAGGCCGAAGCGCTCACCTACGACGACGTCTCGCTCGTCCCCGCCCACTCCACCGTGCTGCCCAAGGACGTGTCGCTCTCGACGCGTTTCACCCGGGACCTGCGCATCAACCTGCCGATCGTCTCGGCGGCGATGGACACGGTGACCGAGGCCCGGCTGGCCGTGGCCATGGCCCAGCTGGGCGGGATCGGCATCCTGCACAAGAACATGACCGCCGAGCAGCAGGCGGCCGAGGTGGCCAAGGTCAAGAAGTTCGAGTCCGGGGTGATCCGCGACCCGATCACGGTCAGGCCCGATACCACCATCCGCGAAGTGCTGGCGCTGACCCGCGCGCGCAACATCTCGGGCGTGCCGGTGGTCGACGAGTCGGGGCAGCTGACCGGCATCGTCACCCGCCGCGACATGCGCTTCGAGACCGAGCTGGACGACCCGGTCCGCCACATCATGACCAAGAAGGACCGCCTGGTCACGGTGAAGGAAGGCGCGCACGACGCCGAAGTGCTCAAGCTGCTGCACAAGAACCGCATCGAGAAGGTGCTGGTGGTCAACGACGACTACGCGCTGCGCGGCCTGATCACGGTCAAGGACATCCAGAAGAAGACCGACAACCCCAACGCCGCCAAGGACAGCGCCTCGCGCCTGCTGGTCGGCGCCGCGGTGGGCGTGGGCGGCGATACCGAACAGCGCGTCGAGGCGCTGGTGGCCGCCGGCGTGGACGTGATCGTGGTCGATACCGCGCACGGCCACTCGCAGGCCGTGGTCGACCGCGTGGCCTGGGTCAAGAAGAACTTCCCGCAGGTGCAGGTGATCGGCGGCAATATCGTGACCGGCGAAGCGGCCCTGGCGCTGTACGACGCCGGCGCCGACGCGGTGAAGGTCGGCGTGGGTCCCGGCTCGATCTGCACCACGCGCGTGGTCGCCGGCGTGGGCGTGCCGCAGATCACCGCGGTCGACCTGGTCGCCGAGGCGCTGCAGGACCGCATCCCGCTGATCGCCGACGGCGGCATCCGCTATTCGGGCGACATCGGCAAGGCGATCGCCGCCGGCGCTTCCACGGTGATGATCGGCGGCCTGTTCGCCGGCACCGAGGAATCGCCGGGCGAGATCGAGCTGTTCCAGGGCCGCAGCTACAAGAGCTACCGCGGCATGGGCTCGCTCGGCGCGATGGAGAAGGGCTCCAAGGACCGCTACTTCCAGGACGCCTCCGACGCGGACAAGCTGGTGCCGGAAGGCATCGAGGGCCGGGTCCCGGTCCGCGGCCCGCTGTCGGGCGTGATCCACCAGCTGATCGGCGGCCTGCGCGCCACCATGGGCTATGTCGGCTGCGCGACCATCGAGGAGATGCGCAGCAAGCCGAAGTTCGTGGTGATCACCGGCGCCGGCCAGCGCGAGAGCCACGTCCACGACGTGCAGATCACCAAGGAACCGCCGAACTACCGGATGGGGTGAGCGGACGCGCCTGCGAGGCATCGCCTCGCGCGTCAGCGAACGCCCGGCCATGGATGACCGGGCAGGGCACTCCGATGCCCGCCATCTCCCGCCATGGACGGCTACCCCAACCCAGAACGAGAAGCGCCCCGGCCGCCGATGACCGACATCCACAGCGACAAGATCCTCATCCTCGACTTCGGCGCGCAGTACACCCAGCTGATCGCGCGCCGCATCCGCGAGCTCGGCGTCTACTGCGAGATCTGGGCCTGGGACCATGACCCGGCAGAAATCGCCGCGTTCGCGCCGAAGGGCATCATCCTGTCCGGCGGCCCGGAGTCCACCACCGTCGAAGGTTCGCCGCGCGCGCCGCAGCAGGTGTTCGACAGCGGCCTGCCGGTGCTGGGCATCTGCTACGGCATGCAGACCATGGCCAGGCAGCTGGGCGGCGACACCGAGGCCGCCGACCAGCGCGAGTTCGGCCACGCCGAAGTCTCGCTGGTGGCCGCCGACCGCCTGTTCGAGGGGCTGAAGGACCACCCGGGCGCGCCGCCGCGGCTGGACGTGTGGATGAGCCATGGCGACCACGTCTCGGTCGCGCCGCCGGGCTTCACCGTCACGGCCAGGACCGACCGCATCCCGGTCGCGGCCTTCGCCGACGATGCGCGCGGCTGGTACGGCGTGCAGTTCCACCCGGAAGTCACCCACACCAAGCAGGGACAGGCGCTGCTGCGCCGCTTCGTGGTCGACATCTGCGGCTGCCAGACGCTGTGGACCGCCGAGCACATCATCGAGGACCAGATCGCGCGCGTGCGCGCGCAGGTCGGCACGGACGAGGTGATCCTCGGCCTGTCCGGCGGCGTGGACTCCTCGGTCGTGGCCGCGCTGCTGCACCGGGCCATCGGCGACCAGCTGACCTGCGTGTTCGTCGACACCGGCCTGCTGCGCTGGCAGGAAGGCGACCAGGTGATGGCGATGTTCGCCGAGCATATGGGCGTCAAGGTCATCCGCGTCGATGCGCACGAGCGCTATTTCAAGGCGCTGGAAGGCATCGCCGACCCGGAGGCCAAGCGCAAGATCATCGGCAACCTGTTCGTCGAGATCTTCGAGGAAGAATCGAACAAGCTGAAGAACGCGCGCTGGCTGGCCCAGGGCACCATCTACCCAGACGTGATCGAGTCGGCCGGCAGCAAGACCGGCAAGGCCCACGTCATCAAGAGCCACCACAACGTCGGCGGCCTGCCCGAGCACATGAAACTCGGACTGGTCGAGCCGCTGCGCGAGCTGTTCAAGGACGAAGTGCGCCGGCTGGGCGTGGAGCTGGGCCTGCCGCGGCAGATGGTCTACCGCCACCCGTTCCCGGGCCCGGGCCTGGGCGTGCGCATCCTCGGCGAGGTCAAGCCCGAGTACGCCGAGCTGCTGGCCCGTGCCGACGCGATCTTCATCGAGGAGCTGCGCGCCTGGGACCTGTACGACAAGACCAGCCAGGCCTTCGCCGTGTTCCTGCCGGTGAAGTCGGTGGGCGTGGTCGGCGACGCCCGCGCCTACGAGTGGGTGATCGCATTGCGGGCGGTGGAGACCATCGACTTCATGACCGCGCACTGGGCCCACCTGCCGTACGAGTTCCTGGGCCGGGTCTCCAACCGCATCATCAACGAGCTGCGCGGCGTTTCGCGCGTGGTCTACGACATCAGCGGCAAGCCGCCGGCCACGATCGAATGGGAGTGACGCCGGCCGCGTAGCCGGTCCCGTCCCGGCGGCGTGGAGCCGGCCAGGTCGGCTCACCGTGTCGTCACGTCGCCACCGCGGCCCCGGTGCCACGATCGCCCCCCTCAAAAGGGGAGGGGCGGATGAGCTCGGACAAGGTCGCGTTCCTGGCCGGCGGCGGGGAGCTGGGCGCACTGATGCGGGCGCACGACTGGGCCGCCACGCCGCTGGGCCGGCCGGAGGACTGGCCGCAGAGCCTGAAGACCGCGGTCCGGATCATGCTCACCTCGCGCCAGCCGATCTGGATCGGCTGGGGCGACGACCTCCTGTACCTCTACAACGATCCCTACAAGTCGATCATCGGCGGCAAGCACCCGTGGGCGCTCGGGCGCCCCACGCGCGAGGTGTGGCAGGAGATCTGGCCGGAGATCGGGCCGATGCTGGCCACCGCGATGCAGGGCGATGCCGGCACCTACGTCGAGGAGCAGCTCCTGATCATGGAGCGCAACGGCTACCCGGAGGAGACGTACTACACCTTCTCCTACAGCCCGATCCCGAACGACGACGGCAGTGCCGGCGGGATCATCTGCGCCAATTCCGAACATACCCAGCGGGTGATCGGCGAGCGCCAGCTGACCCTGCTCAAGGAGCTGGCCGCGCGCACCGCCGACGCACGCGGGTACGTGGAAGCCTGCGAGCGATGCGCGCAGGCCCTGGCCACCAATACCCGCGACCTCCCGTTCGCGCTGCTGTACCTGGCCGATGGCCAGAACGGTTATCGCCTGGCCGCCGCCAGCGGCGTCGACCCGGCGGGGGCCGGGGTTCCGGCGCCACTCGCCGCCGGCGAGCCGGCCTGGCCGCTGGACCGTGCGCTGCTCGCCCATGCCCCGCAGCAGGTGGACGGGGTGCAGGCCCGGTTTCCCGGCGTTTTCGCCGGCGGTCCGCTGGGGTTGGCGCCGGACCGCGCGGCGGTGTTCCCGGTCCAGGCCTCCGGCGAGGCGGGGCATGCCGGCGCGCTGGTGGTGGGTCTCAATCCTTACCGGCTGTTCGACGAGGGCTACGAGGGCTTCCTGTCGCTGGTCGCCGGACAGATATCCACCGCGCTGGCCAATGCCGAGGCGTACGAGCAGGAGCGCCGCCGCGCCGAAGCGCTCGCCGCGATCGACGCGGCCAAGACCCTGTTCTTCTCCAACGTCAGCCACGAGTTCCGCACGCCGCTGACGCTGATGCTGGGTCCGCTGGAAGACCTGCTGGCGGCGCCCGGACGGCTGGACGGCCACGACATCGAGCGGCTCCAGCTGGCGCACCGCAACTCCCTGCGGCTGCTGCGGCTGGTCAACACGCTGCTGGACTTCTCCCGGGTCGAGGCCGGGCGCATGAACGCGGTGTTCCGGCCGACCGACCTCGGCGCACTCACCGCCGAGCTCGCGTCCGCGTTCAAGGAAGCCACCCAGCGCGCGGGCCTGGGCCTGCACATCGACACCGGCCACCTGGGCGAGCCGGTCTACGTCGATCGCGCGCAGTGGGAGAAGATCGTCCTCAACCTGCTCTCGAACGCGTTCAAGTTCACCTTCGAAGGCGGCATCGAGGTCAGCCTGCGCCAGGACGACGGCCGCGCTCGGCTGGTCGTGGCCGACACCGGCATCGGCATCCCGGCCGAAGAACTGCCGCGGCTGTTCGACCGCTTCCATCGCGTCGAGGGTGCCCGGGGCCGTTCGTACGAGGGCAGCGGCATCGGCCTGGCGCTGGTCAGCGAGCTGGTCCGCCAGCATGGCGGCGGCATCACCGTCCACAGCGAGCCCGGCCAGGGCAGCCGCTTCGTGGTCGAACTGCCCCTGGGCAGGGAGCACCTGCCGCCCGAGAACATCCAGGATGACGGCGAGCTCACCGACCCGGGCGAAGGGGCCGGCAGCATGCGCGCCCGTTCCTTCGTCGAGGAGGCGATGCGCTGGCTGCCGACCGAGCAGCAGCCGGCGACCGCCCCCGGGGCGCCGCCCGCGCCCCTGGCCGGCGCGCGGACCGGCGCCGAGGGTGGCCGCATCGTGCTGGCCGACGACAACGCCGACCTGCGCATGTACATCGCACGGCTGCTCGGCGAGCGTGGCGCCAGCGTCGAGACGGTGGCCGACGGCGAGGCCGCACTGGGCGCGGTGCGGCGCGAGCGCCCGGACCTGGTGATCAGCGACATCATGATGCCGGGCCTGGACGGGTTCGGACTGCTGCGCGCGATCCGCGAGGATCCGGCGCTGCGCGACGTGCCGGTGATCCTGCTGTCCGCCCGGTCGGGCGAGGAAGCGCAGGTCGAGGGCCTGGACGCCGGCGCCGACGACTACCTGACCAAGCCGTTCTCGGCGCGCGAGCTCGTCGCCCGCGCCGAATCGCACCTGGCGATGGGCCGGTTGCGGCGCGAGGCGACCGCGGCGCTGCGCGAGAGCGAGGGCCGGTTCCGCAACATGGCCGACCATGCGCCGGTGATGATGTGGGTCGGTGACACCGCCAACCGCTGCACCTACCTCAACCGGTCCTGGTACGAGTTCACCGGCCAGCAGCCGGGCGAGGGCCTGGAACACGGCTGGATCGAGGCGGTGCACCCGCAGGACCGCGGCCGCGCCGAGCAGGCGCTGGCGCGCGCGCACGCGGCGCAGGATGCCTTCCGGCTGGAGTACCGCCTGCGCCACCGCGATGGCGGCTACCGCTGGATGCTCGGCGCGGCGGCGCCGCGCTTCGGCCCGGATGGCGGGTTCCTGGGCCACGTCGGCTCGATCCTCGACATCGACGACCGTCGCTGGCGGGAGGCGATGCACGGCCTGCAGAGCCGGATGTTCGAACTGGCCATCCGCGAGGGCGTGTTCGCCGACACCCTGGCGGCGATCGCCCGCCTGGTCGAGACCCACTGCGAGGAAGGGGCCGCCGTGTCGATCATGCTCGCGGACCGCGCCGGCACGCGACTGCGCCATGGCGCGGCGCCGAACCTACCCCCTGCGTTCTGCGAGGCGATCGACGGCCTGGCCATCGCCCCCGGTGCCGGCACGTGCGGCGCGGCCGCCTTCAGCCGCGAGCCGGTCTACGCCCACGACATCGCCGGCGATCCGCGGCTGGCCGAGTACCACGACCTCGCGCGCCGGCACGGGCTCGGCGCGTGCTGGTCGACCCCGATCCTGTCCGGCCGGGACGAGATCCTCGGCGTGTTCGCCATCTACCATCCCCGGCCGCGGAGCCCGTGCGCACGCGACCTGGAACTGGTCGAACTGGTGACCCGGACCCTGCTGGTGCTGATCGAACGGCGCCGGGTCCAGGACGCGCTGCGCGACGAAACGCGGGTGCTCGAAACCCTCAACCGCACCGGTTCGGCACTGGCCGCCGAGCTGGACCTGGAGCGGCTGGTGCAGCGGGTGACCGACGCCTGCGTGGAGCTCTCCGGCGCCAGCTTCGGCGCGTTCTTCTACAACGTGACCGACGCGGCCGGCGAGAGCTACATGCTCTACACCCTTTCCGGGGTCGACCGGTCGGCGTTCGCCGACTTCCCGATGCCGCGCAACACCGCGGTGTTCGCGCCGACGTTCAACGGCGAGGGCACGGTGATGTCCGACGACATCACCGGCGACCCGCGCTTCGGCCGCAACGCCCCCTACCACGGCATGCCGCCCGGCCACCTGCCGGTGCGCAGCTACCTGGCCGTGCCGGTGGTGTCGCGGTCCGGGCAGGTGATCGGCGGCCTGTTCTTCGGCCACGACGTCCCCGGCCGCTTCGGCGACCGCCACTGCCGGCTGGTGGAGGGCATCGCCGCGCAGGCGGCCATCGCGATCGACAATGCGCGGCTGTACCAGGACGCGCAGCAGGAGATCGCGCGCAGGCGCGTGGTCGAGGAAGCGCTGCAGCAGCTCAACGAGCAGCTCGAAAGCCGGGTCGTGGCGGAGATCGGCGTGCGCCGCCAGGCCGAGGCGGCCCTGCAGCAGGCGCAGAAGATGGAATCGATCGGCCAGCTGACCGGCGGCATCGCCCACGACTTCAACAACCTGCTGCAGGTCATTTCCGGCAACCTGCAGTTGCTGGGCAAGGACATCGCAGGCAACCCGCGCGCCGAGCTGCGCGTGCAGAACGCGCTGGCCGGCGTGTCGCGCGGCTCGCGGCTGGCCTCGCAGATGCTGGCCTTCGGCCGGCGCCAGCCGCTGGAGCCGAAGGTGATCAACATCGGCCGGCTGGTGCGCGGGCTGGACGACATGCTGCGGCGGGCGCTGGGCGAGGAGATCGAGATCGAGACGACCATCTCCGGCGGCCTCTGGAACACGCTCGCCGACCCGGGGCAGGTCGAGAACGCGCTGCTGAACCTGGCCATCAACGCCCGCGACGCGATGGGCGGACGCGGGCGGCTCACGATCGAGGTCGGCAACGCGTTCCTGGACGACAACTACGTGCGCCTGCACGCCGACGTGCGCGCCGGCCAGTACGTGATGCTGGCGGTCACCGACACCGGTTGCGGCATCCCGTCCGAACTGCTGGAGAAGGTGTTCGAGCCGTTCTTCACCACCAAGCCCGAGGGCAAGGGCACCGGCCTGGGGCTGTCGATGGTGTACGGCTTCGCGCGCCAGTCCGACGGCCACGTCAAGGTGTACTCCGAGGTCGGGCACGGCACCACGATCAAGCTCTACCTGCCGCGTGCCCACGAGAGCGAGGACACCCTGGTGTCGATGGAGCGGCTGCCGGTGGCCGGCGGCAGCGAAACGGTGCTGGTGGTGGAGGACGACGAGGACGTGCGCGCCACCGCGGTGGAGATGCTGACCGACCTGGGCTACCGGGTGCTGCGCGCGGGCGACGCGGCCAGCGGGCTGGCGATCGTCGAAAGCGGCATCCCGATCGACCTGCTGTTCACCGACGTGGTCATGCCGGGGCCGTTGCGCAGCCCGGAACTGGCGCGCAAGGCCCGCGAGCGCATCCCGGGGCTCGCGGTGCTGTTCACCTCGGGCTACACCGAGAACGCGATCGTGCACGGCGGGCGGCTGGACGAAGGCGTGAACCTGCTGCCCAAGCCGTACACGCGCGAGAACCTGGCGCGCAAGGTCCGGCATGTGCTGGCCGGCGTCCGGCAGCAGGCGGCGGCCGGCGCGTCCAGGCGGGAGGCCGCGCCTGCCGCGTCCGACCCGGATGGTCCGACGGACCAGGATCCTGCGACGGTCCAGGCGCCGGAGGCGACGGACATGGCGCCCTCGGGCAAGGGTGCACGCACGATCCTGCTGGTCGAAGACGACGAACTGATCCGCATGGTCACCGCCGAAATGCTGGCCCAGCTCGGGCACCGGGTGCTGGAGGCCGGCGACGCCGACGCCGCCACGCGGATGCTCGAGGCCGCGCCGGTCGACCTGCTGCTGACCGACGTCGAACTGCCCGGTGCGTCCGGGATCGAGCTGGCCCTGCGCGCACGGGCCGCACGCCCGTCGCTGGACCTGGTGTTCGCCACCGGCGACGACAGCCGCATAGAGCGGCACCGGTTCCCCGGCGCGGCGCTGCTTCGCAAGCCCTACGACCGGGCCGCGCTGGTAAGCTGCCTGGCCCGGGTCGGGCAGGGTGCCGCCGGGCCTGACTGAGGAACGGGCAATGCAATCGCGTGTGTTCGGCCGCACCGGCCGCAGCGTCGGCGAGATCGGTTTCGGCGCCTGGGCCATCGGCGCCGCCTGGGGCACGGTGGACGACCGCGAGTCGGTCGCCGCGCTGCATGCCGCGCTCGATGCGGGGCTGGACTTCATCGACACCGCCGACGTCTATGGCGACGGCCACTCGGAGCGGCTGATCGCGCGGGTGTTGAAGGAGCGCGGCGGGCCGCGCCCGTTCGTGGCGACCAAGGCCGGCCGGCGCCTGCCGCAGCAGACCGTCGACGGCTACAGTGCCGACAACCTCGAGGGATGGATCGACCGCAGCCTGCGCAACCTGGACGTCGAGGCGCTCGACCTGGTCCAGCTGCACTGTCCGCCCACCGATGCCTACTACCACCCCGAGATCTTCGAGCGGATGGAGCGGTTGGCCGAACGCGGCAAGCTTCGCCACTACGGCGTCAGCGTCGAGCGCGTGGAGGAGGGGCTCAAGGCGATTGAATATCCGGGCGTGGCCAGCGTCCAGATCATCTACAACATGTTCCGCTTGCGCCCGGCCGAGCTGTTCTTCCGCCAGGCGCAGCGCCGCGGCGTGGCGGTGATCGCCCGGGTGCCGCTGGCCAGCGGGATGCTCAGCGGCAAGTTCCGCGCCGACACGCGCTTCGAGGCCGACGACCACCGCCAGTTCAACCGCCACGGCGAGGCCTTCGATGTCGGGGAGACCTTTTCCGGCGTGCCCTACGAGGTCGGCCTGGCCGCGGTGGAGGAACTGCGGCCACTCGTGCCGGAAGGCGCGACCCTGGCCCAGCTGGCACTGCGCTGGATCCTGATGGACCCGGCGGTCACCGTCGTCATCCCCGGGGCACGCACCGTGCAGCAGGCATTGGGCAATGTCGCCGCGTCGGCGTTGCCGCCGCTGCCGGCCTCGACCATGGAGGCGGCGGCCGGGGTGTACGACCGGCGGATCCGCCAGCATGTCCATGCGCGCTGGTGAAGCGATGGGAGCAGGCCCCATGGCGCCGGACGCGGCCGCGGATGCGGTCGACGAGCGCTGGATGCGGCACGCCTTCGCCCTGGCCGACCATGCCGAGCATGCCTACGACGAGATCCCGGTAGGCGCGGTCCTGGTCGGCGCCGATGGCCAGCCGCTGGGCGAAGGCTGGAACCGCAACATCGCCGACCACGACCCCAGCGCGCACGCCGAGATCGTCGCCATGCGCGAGGCCGGCCGCCGGTCGGGCAACCACCGGCTGGTGGGATCGACGCTCTACGTCACCCTCGAACCGTGCGCGATGTGCGCCATGGCGCTGGTCCACGCCCGCGTGGCGCGGCTGGTGTTCGGTGCCGCCGATCCGAAGACCGGCGCCTGCGGCAGCGTGTTCGACCTGGTCGCCGATCCGCGGCACAACCACCGCGTGCAGGTGCGCGGTGGCGTGCTGGGCGAGGAGGCGGCGCGCCGCCTGACCAACTATTTCCGGGCCAAGCGCGGCCGTCCGCCGCTGTAGCGCGTGCGGGCCGTCAGCCGGGCGAGCGCGGCCGCGGGCGGTGGTCCATCTCCTCGTTGATCGCGGTCACCGCCAGGGTCGATTCGCGTGCCAGCAGGATACTGGCGGCGAACATCGCCAGCACCCCGGCCGAGGCGAGCCAGATCGGCAGGGAACCCAGGCGGTGGCCGGTGAAGGTGTCCACCGACACCGCCAGGCTGGTGCCGACGAAGCAGCTGATCGCCACGTACAGCAGTTGCCCGGCGCGCAGGATGTTGAGGCTGCGCCGGCGCTGCAGGGCGATGCGCCGCTCGTAGAGTGCGCGTTCGCCGGGCTCCTCGATCTCGGCCAGTTCGCGCAGCAGGGTGCGGGCGCGGTCGATGATGCGCGCCAGCCGGTTGTTGGCCGACAGCAGCAGCGAGGCGGTGGCGGTGAGGAAGAAGGCCGGCGCCAGCATGGCGGCGAGCACGGCATGGTTGTTCGCGGGGTCCATCGGGCGGCCGGTGCGGGGGGCTGCGTTATCATGCCAGCCCATGCGCGGCCTGCAAGGACGCGCCCCGACTCCGCCGGAACGAGAACGCATGGCCATCGCAGCAGGACAGGACCGCCTGATCTGGATCGACCTGGAAATGACCGGGCTGGACACCGGCAACGATTCGATCCTGGAGATCGCCACCGTCGTCACCGACTCGCAGCTGCAGGTGCTGGCCGAAGGGCCGGAGCTGGCGATCTCGCACCCGTTGTCCGCGCTGGAAGCGATGGACGAATGGAACCGCAACCAGCACGGCCGTTCCGGGCTGTGGCAGCGGGTGCTGGAGAGCGGGGTGACCCTGGCCCAGGCCGAGGCGCGCACCGTCGCCTTCCTCAATGAATGGGTGCCGGCCAAGGCCTCGCCGATGTGCGGCAATTCGATCTGCCAGGACCGGCGCTTCCTGCACCGCCTGATGCCGCGGCTGGAGCAGTACTTCCACTACCGCAACCTGGACGTGAGCACCCTCAAGGAACTGGCCAGGCGCTGGGCGCCGGAGGTGCTGGCCGGCGTGCGCAAGCAGGCCGCGCACACCGCGCTGAGCGACGTGCACGACTCGATCGAGGAGCTGCGCCACTACCGGCGCCACCTGGCGAAACTGGCCGCCGGATCCTGATCCGCGGGATATCCGCCGGAACCGCGCCAGGAAGAAAGGCCCGCCATCGGCGGGCCTTTCGCGTGTGGCGCCGGCGCCGGGCCCGGTCAGGCCGCCTTCGACCTGGCCAGCCGCAGCCAGGTGTCGACCACGGTATCCGGATTGAGCGACACCGACTCGATGCCCTCGGCCATCAGCCATTCGGCCAGGTCGGGGTGGTCGGACGGGCCCTGGCCGCAGATGCCGACGTACTTGCCGCGCGCGCGCGCGGCCTTGATCGCCAGCGACAGCAGCTTCTTCACCGCCGGGTTCCGCTCGTCGAACAGGTTGGCCACGATCGAGGAGTCGCGGTCCAGGCCCAGGGTCAGCTGGGTCAGGTCGTTGGAGCCGATCGAGAAGCCGTCGAAGATGTCGAGGAACTCGTCGGCCAGCAGCGCGTTGGATGGCACCTCGCACATCATGATGATCTTCAGCCCCCGCTCGCCCTGGCGCAGGCCGTTGGCGGCCAGCACCTCGATGACCTTGCGGCCTTCCTCCAGGGTTCGCACGAACGGGATCATCACCCACAGGTTGTCCAGGCCCATCTCGTCGCGGACCTTGAGCACGGCCCGGCATTCCAGGGCGAAGGCGTCGGCGAACGACGGATCGACGTAGCGGCTGGCGCCGCGGAAGCCGATCATCGGGTTTTCCTCCTCCGGCTCGTAGCGGTGGCCGCCGACCAGGTTGGCGTACTCGTTGGACTTGAAGTCCGACAGGCGCACGATCACCGGGTTCGGCGCGACCGAGGCGGTGAGGGTGGCGATGCCCTCGGCCAGGCGGTCGACGTAGAAGCCGACCGGGTCGGAGTAGCCGGCAATCTTGGCGTCGATCTTCTTCTTCGTCTCCGCGTCCTGCTTCGCGTATTCGAGCAGCGCCTTGGGGTGCACGCCGATGTGGCTGGCGATGATCATCTCCAGGCGGGCCAGGCCGATGCCGGCGTTGGGCAGCTGGCCGAAGTCGAACGCGCGCTCCGGGTTGGCCACGTTCATCATGATCTTCAGCGGCGCCGGCGGCATGTTCCCCAGGTCGGTGGTGGTGCGCTCGAAGGGCAGGGCGCCGTCGTAGATGAAGCCGGTGTCGCCTTCGGCGCAGCTGACCGTCACGACCTGGCCGTCGGTGATCCGGTCCAGCGCATCGTGGGTGCCGACCACCGCCGGCACGCCCAGCTCGCGGGCGATGATCGCCGCGTGGCAGGTGCGGCCGCCGCGGTTGGTGACGATGGCGCTGGCGCGCTTCATCACCGGCTCCCAGTCCGGGTCGGTCATGTCGGCGACCAGCACGTCGCCGGGCTGCACGCGGTTCATGTCGTCCAGCGAACGCACGACGCGGGCGACGCCGCTGCCGATCTTCTGGCCGATGGCGCGGCCCTCGGCGATCACCTGGCCGCGCTTCTCCAGCGCATAGCGCTCGATCTGGGTCGCCTTGGCGCGGGACTTCACCGTCTCCGGGCGCGCCTGGACGATGAACAGCTTGCCGCTGACGCCGTCCTTGGCCCACTCGATGTCCATCGGACGGCCGTAGTGCTTTTCGATCACCAGCGACTGCTTGGCCAGTTCCTGCACGTCCGCGTCGGAGAGCGAGAACTTCGCGCGCAGCTCCGCCGGCGTATCCTCGGTGCGCACGCGCTCGCCCGGCGTCTCCGAGTACACCATCCGGATCGCCTTGCTGCCCAGCGCGCGGCGCAGGATCGCCGGCTTGCCCTGCTGCAGGGTCGGCTTGTAGACGTAGAACTCGTCCGGGTTGACCGCGCCCTGCACGACCATCTCGCCCAGGCCATAGCTGGCGGTGACGAACACCACGTCGCGGAAGCCGGACTCGGTGTCCAGGGTGAACAGCACGCCGGAGGCGCCCACGTCCGAGCGGACCATCAGCTGCACGCCGGCCGAGAGGAACACGTCCTCGTGCTTGAAGCCGTGGTGCACGCGGTAGGCGATGGCGCGGTCGTTGTAGAGCGAGGCGAAGACCTCCTTGACCTTGTGCACGACGTCGTCGGCGCCGGTCACGTTGAGGAAGGTCTCCTGCTGGCCGGCGAACGACGCATCCGGCAGGTCCTCGGCGGTGGCCGAGGAGCGCACCGCGACGGCCACGTCATTGCCGCCGTTCTCGGCCGACAGCCTCGCGTAGGCGGCGCGGATGTCCTGGTCCAGGTCCGACTGCAGCGGGGCGTCGATCACCCAGCCGCGGATTTCCCTGCCGGCCGCGGTCAGCGCCGGCACGTCCTCCACGTCGAGGGTCGCGAGGCGGTCGTAGATGCGCTGGTGCAGGTCGTTGTAGGCGATGAAGGCCTTGAACGCCTCCGACGTGGTCGCGAAGCCGCCGGGAACCGACACGCCCAGCCCGGCCAGGTGGCCGATCATTTCGCCGAGGGATGAATTCTTGCCGCCGACGCGGGCCAGGTCGGCCAGGCGCAGCTCGTGCAACCACAGGATGTTCTGGTTCAAGTGCGAGGCTCCATGGAGCCATCGCCCGGCCGGGCGATGGCCGCCGTCCCGAGATATGTGGAGCCGTTATGATGATCCCGGCATCTGGGCATAGCAATCTTGAAAACAGGCTGGTTTTCGTGTTCGAAGGGGAAAACGCTTCCATGAGCAGCATCCGCCCGGTCTTCTACGTCTCCGATGGCACCGGTATCACCGCCGAGACCATCGGCCACAGCCTGCTCACGCAGTTCAGCGGCTTCCAGTTCCTGACCGACCGCCTGTCCTTCGTCGACGACCCGGACAAGGCGCGCGAGGCGCGCGACCGGATCCACGCCGCCGGGCTCAAGCACGGCGTGCGCCCGATCGTGGTCAATTCCTGCGTGGACGTGCAGCTGAGCATGGTGCTGGCCGAAAGCGGCGCGCTGATGCTGGACGTGTTCGCGCCCTTCATCGAGCCGCTGGAGCGCGAACTGGAGCAGCCGCGCCAGGCGAGGGTGGGGCAGGCGCACGGCATGGTCGATTTCGAGACCTACCACCGCCGCATCAACGCGATGAACTATTCGCTCACCCACGACGACGGCATGGCCTTCGACTACGAGGAGGCCGACGTGATCCTGGTGGGCGTGTCGCGCGCGGGGAAGACCCCGACCTGCGTCTACCTGGCGCTGCACTACGGCGTGAAGGCGGCGAACTATCCGCTGACCGACGGCGACTTGGAGAGCGAGCGCCTGCCGCCGCGGCTCAAGCAGTGGCGGCGCAAGCTGTTCGGCCTGACCATCGACCCGGAGCGGCTGCAGCAGATCCGCCAGGAGCGGCGCCCCGATTCGCGCTACGCCAGGCTGGAAACGTGCCGCCGCGAAGTGCAGGCGGCCGAGGCGATGTTCAGCCTGGAGCGGATTCCGACGCTGAGCACCACGCACACCTCGATCGAGGAGATCTCGAGCAAGGTCCTGACGACGCTGGGGCTGCAGCGGGAGATGTTCTGACGCCGGCGCGGCGACGCGGGAGCGGCTTCCCCACGGTAGGCCTGCGCGCCGTCGCGGTCAATGCTGCCGCCTCCACGCCGCAGCGTGTAGCATCGATCCCATGCAGCAGGTCACCCCACACGACACGCGCATCCCGAGGCTGAGCCGGTTCGGCTGGCTCATGGGGCTGTACGCGGAAAACCACGCCCGGCTCCAGCGCCTGTTCGCCCCGCCGCGACTGGCAGCGGGAAGCTACCTGTCCAGCGTCGGCGACGGCCTGGACGTGCGCCTGGATGTACTCGAGCGCCACCCGTACACCCTGGAACTGCGCCTGACCTACGACCTGCGCGATCCGCTCACCGGGGAGCCTGACCCGTCGGCCTACCTGCGCGTGTACACCGACGCGCGCCAGGTCGAGACCACCCACTGCTATGTCGGCCGCCGCTGGCAGGACGTGATGGGCCTGTATCCGCCGCCGGCCGAGCTGGTCGGCCACCGCCTGCGGATGAACACCTTCCTGGGCAAGTGGCTGGAATACCTGGCCGAGCGCGGCCACGGGGTGGCGACCCTCGTGCCCGCCGGTACCCGCTTGCCGGGAGCCGCCACGCCGCTGGCCGAGCCCGCGCGCCAGTAAAGGCCCCGCCCGGTGTCGACCGTTCCCCTGTCTGTCCTGGATCTGGCGCCGGTCTGCGAGGGCAGCGACGTGGCCGCGGCGCTGGCCAACAGCCTGGACCTGGCGCGCCATGTCGAAGCGCTGGGCTACCGGCGGTTCTGGCTGGCCGAGCACCACAACATGCCGGGGATCGCCTCGGCGGCCACCGCGGTGCTGATCGCGCACGTCGCCGCCGGCACCCGCACGATCCGGGTGGGGGCTGGCGGGATCATGCTGCCCAACCATTCGCCGCTGCAGGTGGCCGAACAGTTCGGCACCCTCGCGGCGCTGCATCCGGGGCGGATCGACCTGGGCGTCGGCCGCGCGCCGGGCACCGACCAGGCCACCGCGCGTGCGCTGCGCCGCTACTTCGAGGCGGCGGACCGCTTTCCGCAGGACGTGCAGGAACTGCTCGGCTGGTTCCAGCCTGCCGAGGCGGGGCAGGCGGTACGTGCCGTGCCCGGCGCCGGGCTGGAGGTGCCGGTGTGGATCCTGGGATCGAGCCTGTTCGGCGCGCAGCTGGCGGCTGCCCTGGGCCTTCCGTTCGCCTTCGCCTCGCATTTCGCCCCCGACGCGATGGACCAGGCGCTGCAGGTGTACCACCGCGATTTCAGGCCCTCCCGCCAGCAGCCGCAGCCCCACGCCATGCTGGCGGTGAACGTGGTGGCGGCCGCGACCGACGCCGAGGCCCGGCGCCTGTTCACCACCGCCCAGCAGGCGTTCGTCAACCTGCGCCGCGGTCGGGCGGGGCTGATCCCGGCCCCGATCGACGACATCGAGGCGTTCTGGACACCCGAGGAGAAGGCCGGGGTCGAACGCGCGCTGGCCTGCAGCGTGGTGGGTGGGCCGGACGCCGTCGCCCGTGGCCTGGCGGCCTTCGCCGCCCGCCACCGGCCAGACGAGCTGATGGTCGTGGCCAACATCCACGACCACCAGGCGCGCAAGGAGTCCTACCGCATCGCCGCCCGGGCGTGGGGGCTGTCGGGGGGCGTCTGAACGCGCCGGAAGCCCGGGCTCGCTATTCAGGGAAAATCCGGGTATCGTGCGCCCACTGTGTTTGCCTGGGTCACCGTGGTTCGTGGCCTGATGAACCGATCTGACGATCGCTACATCGTTCCGCTTTGCCTAACACCTGCAACCCAGTACCGACCCGGGCGTTCCGTGGCCGGTTTTCCATATCCAAGTTGAGGAGTTAGCAAAATGTCCGATCGTCAGACCGGTACCGTCAAGTGGTTCAACGACGCCAAGGGCTTCGGCTTCATCACCCCGGAGAGCGGCGCCGACCTGTTCGTGCACTTCCGTTCGATCCAGGGTTCGGGCTTCAAGTCGCTGCAGGAAGGCCAGAAGGTCTCCTTCATCGTCGTGCAGGGCCAGAAGGGCCTGCAGGCCGACCAGGTGCAGGCGCTGTAATCGCGCCGGCCCGCCGCAAGGCAGGCCACCACGAAACGCCGGGGGCGCGAGCCTCCGGCGTTTTTCGTTTGCGGCGGACGGAGCGCCCACCCACGCCATGGGCCGGGGATGCGAGGATGGGGAGCCCCCATCGAAACCGGCCGCGATGATCACCGTCCACCATCTCGAGAATTCCCGCTCCCAGCGCGTGCTCTGGCTGCTCGAGGAGCTGGCCCTGCCGTACCAGCTGGTCCGTTACGCACGGGATCCGGCGACCATGCTGGCGCCCGCCGCGCTGCGCGCGGTGCACCCGCTCGGGAAGTCGCCGGTGCTGGTCGACGACGGCCACACGCTGGCCGAATCGGGGGCGATCCTCGAGTACCTGGTCGAGCGCTACGACACCGGGCATGCGCTGTCGCCGACGCCGCTGCCGGTCGACTCGCCGGAGCGCCTGCAGTACCGCTACTGGATGCACTACGCCGAAGGCTCGGCGATGCCACCGCTGCTGCTGAGCCTGGTCTTCGCGCGGATCCGCGCGGCGAAGAAACCGTTCTTCGTCCGGCCGATCGCCGAGAACATCGTCAAGCGGGCCATGGCCGGCTTCGTCGGGCCGCAGCTGAAGCTGCACCTGGACTGGATGGAGCAGTCGCTGGCGCGCGGCGTGGGCTGGTTCGCCGGCGAGCGCTTCACCGCCGCCGACATCCAGATGAGCTTCCCGGTCGAGGCCGCGGCCGTGCGCGGCGGGCTGGAGGCGCATCCGAACCTGGCCGCGTTCCTGCAGCGGATCCACGCGCGTCCCGCCTACCAGAGGGCGCTGGCCAAGGGCGGGCCGTTCGCGCTGTCCGCCGGCTGACCCGGCGTGCCGGCAGGCTGGTAACCGGCGGCCACCGCCCCCATCTGGCCGTCATGCGGATCGAATTCGACAATGCGTTCCTGCGCGACCTCCCGGGCGATCCGGAAACCGGTCCGCGGGTCCGCGAGGTGCTCGGCGCGGCGTGGTCGCGGGTCGATCCGACGCCGGTCGCCGCGCCCCGCCTGCTGGCGGCGTCCCCCGAGGCCGCCCGCCTGCTCGGGCTCGACGCGGCCACCGCATTCGCCGATCCGGATTTCGCCCGCGTGTTCGGCGGGAACGCGCTGCTGCCGGGGATGCAGCCATGGGCGGCCAACTACGGCGGCCACCAGTTCGGCAGCTGGGCCGGCCAGCTGGGCGACGGCCGCGCGATCTCGCTGGGCGAGGCGCTGGGCGGCGAGGGCGGGCGCTGGGAGCTGCAGCTGAAGGGCGCGGGGAAGACCCCGTATTCGCGGTTCGCCGACGGGCGCGCGGTGCTGCGTTCCTCGGTGCGCGAGTTCCTCTGCAGCGAGGCCATGCACCACCTGGGCATCCCGACCACCCGTGCGCTGTCGCTGGTCGGCACCGGCGAGGACGTGGTGCGCGACATGTTCTACGACGGCCATCCCCGGCCGGAACCCGGCGCGGTCGTGTGCCGGATGGCGCCCACCTTCCTGCGCTTCGGCAGCTGGCAGCTGCCGGCCTCGCGCGGCGACACCGCGCTGCTCCGCGCCCTGGCCGACTACGCCCAGCGCCACCATTTCCCCGGGCTGGCCGGCCGCGGCGCGGAAGGCGACGCGGAGTGGTTCGCGCAGGTCTGCGAGCGCACCGCGCGGATGGTGGCCGGCTGGATGCGGGTCGGCTTCGTGCACGGGGTGATGAACACCGACAACATGTCCATCCTCGGCCTGACCATCGACTACGGCCCGTACGGCTGGGTCGAGGACTACGACCCGGACTGGACGCCCAACACCACCGACGCGCAGGGCCGCCGCTACCGCTTCGGCACCCAGCCGCAGGTGGCGTACTGGAACCTGGTCCAGCTCGCGCATGCGCTGGCGCCGCTGTTCGACGGAGTGGCGCCGCTGGAGGCCGGGCTGGAACGCTACCGGCAGGCCTGGGACGCGGCCTGGCGCGAGCTGGTCGCGCGCAAGCTGGGCCTGGCGGCCTGCGGCGAGGCGGACCTGCGGCTGTTCGCCGACCTGCAGGCGTTGCTGCAGGACGGGCAGGTGGACATGACCCTGTTCTTCCGCGCGCTGGGCGAGCGGGATGCCGCGGCCCCCGACCTGCTCCCGTTCGAGGCTGCGTTCTACGACGCCGACGCGCGTGCCCGGATCGAAGCGCCGCTGCGCGACTGGCTGGCGCGCCACGCGGCACGGCAGGCGGATGACCCGCTCGAAGCGGTCCAGCGGCGTGACTCGATGCGGCGGGCCAATCCGCTGTACGTGCTGCGCAACTGGCTGGCGCAGGAAGCGATCGACCGGGCCGGCCAGGGCGACACGGGGGGCATCGCCGAGCTGCTGGACGTCATGCGCCGGCCGTACGAGGAACAGCCCGGTCGCGCGCACTACGCCGGCGCGCGACCGGAATGGGCGCGGCACCGGGCGGGCTGTTCGATGCTGTCGTGCAGTTCCTGAGCCGGCACGCCACGGCGCCGGGCATGCTGTGCCACGATCGGGCGGCGAAGACAGGAGCATCGGCATGAGCGACACGCAGGTCCCGCCGTGGGCGGCGCTGATCCGGGAGGTGCCGGACTTCCCGTCGCCGGGGGTCGTCTTCCGGGACATCGCGCCGCTGCTTGCCGACGCCGACGCGCTGGCGGCGATGCTGTCCGCGCTCGCCGCACCATGGCGCGCTGCCGGCATCGAGGCGGTCGCGGGCACCGAGTCGCGCGGCTTCATCCTCGGCGCCGCGCTCGCGCGCGAGCTGGGCGCCGGCTTCGTGCCGCTGCGCAAGCCGGGCAAGTTGCCCGGCCCGCTGCTCGAGGAGGCCTACGCGCTCGAGTACGGCAGCGACCGCCTGCAGATGCAGGCCGCCGCGTTGCCGCCGGGGACGCGCGTGCTGCTGGTCGACGACGTGCTGGCCACCGGCGGCACGCTGGCGGCGGCCGCCCGCCTGATCGGGCGCCAGGGCGCGATGCTGGCCGGTGCCGCCGTGCTCATCGAGCTGGCCGGCCTGCGCGGGCGCGAACGCTGGCCCGCTTCCGTGCCGCTGCGGGCGCTGCTGCGGCACTGACGCGCGCGGTGGCGGCGTCGCCGCCGGGAGGGGCAGCGCGGTGCGCGCTCAGGTCGAGCGGGTCCGCAGCGTGCGCGGTGCCACGCCGGTCCAGCGCTTGAATGCGCGCCGGAATTCGCGTGGATCATGGAAGCCGATCGCCGCGCCGACCGCCGCGATGTTCGAGCTGGCGCCGGCCAGCAGGCTCTCGGCGGCGTCACGCCGCAGCCGGTCGTGGATCGCCTTGAAGCTGGTCCCGGCATCGCGCAGGTGGCGCCGCAGGGTGCGCTCGTTCACGTGCAGCTCGGCCGCGATGTCGACCAGGCGGGGGGCATCGGCCAGCTGCAGGCTCACCAGCTTCTCGACCGCGGCGACGATCCCGCTCGATGCGCGCGCGCTCGGCATCTGCTGCCGGCACAGGTCGAGGAGCTGACGCGAGGTGGCCGGGTTGTGCGCCGGCATCGGCGAACCGAGCCAGCCGCCGTCGATGACCACGCGGTTGGCCTGCGCGCCGAACCGGACCTCGCACCCGAACAGCTTGCGGTATTCCGGCGCGTAGGGCGGCGCCGGGTACGCCAGTTCGACCAGGGCGGGCCCGAACCACGGTCCGAGCAGGCCACGGCACAGCATCAGGCAGCTGGAGAACAGTTCCTCGCACAGGAACGGCTCGATGTCCGGCTCGGGCGTGCCCATGCGCGCGGTCATCGCCACCCCGGGCCGCTCGTCGGCCAGCGCGACCGATTCCAGCTGCAGCTCCATCATCGCGCCGGTGATCGGGGCGAACTCCACCCCGGTGCGCAGCGCCTCGCCGAAGTTCGGCGCGGTCATCATCGCCAGCCCGAGCAGGCCGAAATGGCCCACGTCCTGGGCCTGGCCGAGCGCCAGCCCGTGCGCTTCGCCGGGCAGCGCGTGCAGGGCCCGGCCGACGATCTGGCAGGCCTGGCGGTAGGACAGGTACACGGGGGCGCCGGCGCCGAACTGGGCGCGCTGCAGCCGTGTGCCCTCGAACCAGCCATCGCAGGACACGCCCAGCCGGTCGGCCATGCCGACCAGGCCGGCGACGATCCCGCACTTGATGTTGGCGCCGTGCAGGGGCGGGACGTCGGTCGGGAGTTTTGCCGCCATCGGTCACAGCCTGTCCGTTTTTCCCCCCGACATTATGCCGGCTTTGCCCTCCGCAGGCGTCTGGATGCAAGGGAAACTACCGGCCGGCCACATCACCGTGGCGCTGACCGGGGGCGGACGATGGGCGAGCGGAACGGGCGGGGCGAGGGGCGCACGAAGGGCTGGACGCAGGGCCTGCTGGTGGCCGGGCTGGCGGCGGCGCTGGCCGGATGCGGCGACGGCGGCAGCGGGCACGTACCGACCGCGGCAGTGGCCGAGGGCGATGCCGCCTTCGCCGACGTCCTGCGCCAGAAGCTGCTCGACGCCAGGCCCGGCGACGTCATCGAGGTTCCCGCCGGCCGCTACACCTTCGACCGCGGCCTGAGCCTGCGCGTGGACAACGTGACCCTGCGCGGCGCCGGGCAGGACAAGTCGGTGCTCAGCTTCAAGGGGCAGAAGGCCGGCGCCGAGGGCCTGCTGGTCAACGCCGACCACTTCACCATCGAGAACCTCGCGATCGAGGACGCCAAGGGCGACGGCCTGAAGATCAACGAGGCCGAGCACGTCACCATCCGCGGCGTGCGCGTGGAGTGGACCGGAGGCCCGAAGACCGCCAACGGCGGCTACGGCCTGTACCCGGTGCGCACCCGCAACGTGCTGATCGAGGATTCGATCGCCATCGGCGCGTCGGACGCGGGCATCTACGTCGGCCAGTCGCAGGACGTGATCGTCCGCAACAGCCGCGCCGAATACAACGTCGCCGGGATCGAGATCGAGAACACGATCAACGCCGACGTCTACGGCAACGTCGCCACCAACAACACCGGCGGCATCCTGGTGTTCAACATGCCGGCGCTGAAGCAGCCAGGCGGCAACATCCGCGTGTTCAAGAACCAGGTGTTCGCCAACAACACCGGCAACTTCGGCGCCAAGGGCACCCCGGTGGCCAGCGTCCCGGCCGGCAGCGGCGTGGTGATCAACTCCAATGACGACGTCGAGATCTTCGACAACGACATCAGGGACAACAAGACCGCCAACATCATCGTGTCGAGCGTCTATTCCACCGGCTACAGCGACGACAGCCGCTCGGAGTCGTTCGATCCCTACCCGGAGCGGATCTCGGTGCACGGCAACCGCCTGTCCGGCGGCGGCGACGCGCCGGACGGGCTGGACCTGAAGGCGCTCAAGGTCGCGCTGTTCGGGCTCAACGGCCGGCTGCCCGACGTGCTGTGGGACGGCTACGCCAACGCCAGCCTCGCCGACGGCCCGCAGATCTGCCTGCACGGGGTCTCGGGCGTGGTCAACGCCGACGGCCCGAACCGCTACAAGAACCCCAGCAGCGATGCGTCCGGCTTCGGCTGCACGCTGCCGCCGCTGCCGCAGGTGGACCTCAAGCGTGGTTGAACCGATGTCCCGCGGGCGCGGCCCGCTGTCGCGGAAGCTGATCGCCCTGGCCGGCGCGCTGGTGCTGGCCGCGGGCGTGGTCGCCGGTTGCCGGCCCGGCGCCGGCGGGCAGGTGGTGTTCCATGCCGAAGGCCAGCCCGAATCGCTGGCCGACTGGCACCTGTTCGACATGTCCGGCGGGCGGATGGCGCCGAACGCGCGGGTCCTGCCGTACGACCTCAACACGCCGCTGTTCACCGACTACGCGCACAAGCTGCGCACGGTCTGGATGCCCGAAGGCAGCACCGCACGCTACGACGCGAACGAGGCCTTCGACTTCCCGGTCGGGACCATCATCAGCAAGACCTTCTACTACCCGCGGCTGGAGGGCGAGGCGCGCGACAGCCAGCGGGTGCTGCGCAGCCAGGGCGACGAAGGCGCGCTGCCCGGCGGGGCGCTGGACCTGGACAGGGTGCGGCTGGTCGAGACCCGCCTGCTGGTCCGCCGGGAAGCCGGCTGGGTCGCGCTGCCCTACGTGTGGAACGACGCGCAGACCGGGGCGCGGCTGATGCGCGCCGGCGAGCTGGTGTCGCTGACCTTGGTCGGGGCCGACGGCGCCGAGGAGGAGGCGGCCTACCAGGTACCCGACCAGAACCAGTGCGCGGGCTGCCACGGCAGCGACCTGGCCACCCGCGAACTGCATCCGATCGGGCCCAAGGCGCGGCACCTCAACCGCGACCACGCCTATCTGCAGGCGGACGGCAGCACGCTGACCGCCAACCAGCTGGCACGGTGGCAGGCCGTGGGCTACCTCGCCGGCGCCCCGGTCGCGGCGGCAGTACCGCGCGTGGCGGACTGGCAGGACCGGGCCGCCTCCGTCGACGCGCGCGCGCGCGCCTACCTGGACATCAACTGCTCGCACTGCCACAGCGCGTCAGGGCCCGGCAACACCTCCGGCCTCTGGCTGGCCAGCGACGTGGCCGAGCCGTTGCGCCTGGGCCGCTGCAAGCTGCCGATCGCCGCCGGCCACGGCACCGGCAACCGCCGCTACGACATCGTGCCCGGCAAGCCCGACGAATCGATCCTGACCTACCGGATGGTCAGCAACGACCCCGGGGTGATGATGCCGGAGCTGGGACGCAGCGTGACCCATGCCGAGGGCGTGGAGCTGATCCGCGCCTGGATCGCCGGGCAGCACGGCGAGTGCGGCGACACCGGCTGAACCACCGAATCCCCGCGACCGGCCGCTTGGGGGAGTGCCGGATGCAGGGTACGCGCGGATGCCGCCAGTGCAGCGGCGGCATCCGCGCACTTTCCTCCAGAACCCGCAAGACCAACCAGCCACAGCGCGAGTAGGGGAGAACTCCATGATGGTCCGCAAGCATCCTTTGAGCCTGCGCATCCGCCAGGCACTGTTCGGTGGCCTCGCGGCGGGCGCCGCGTCCATCGCGTTCGCCGCGCCGCAGGAGGGCGAGGCCGCCTCCTCGGCGGTCACGCTCGACACGATCACGGTGACCGCGCAGAGCCGCGAGCAGGAACTCCAGGACGTGCCCATCGCGCTGCAGGTGGTCACCGCGCAGATGCTGGACGACGTCGCCGCGCAGGACCTGAGCGACATCGACATGTTCGTGCCCGGCCTGGTGGTCGACGGCCAGCAGCCGACCCAGCCGAGCTTCGAGCTGCGCGGGATCAGCACCGACGACTTCGGCATCGGCACCGACCCGGCGGTCGGCGTGTACGTGGACGGCGTCTACGCCGGACGCGGCGGCGGCGTGCTGCTGCCGTTCACCGACGTGGCCCGCATCGAGGTGCTGAAGGGTCCGCAGGGCACGCTGTTCGGCCGCAACACCGCGGCCGGCGCGATCTCGATCGTCACCCACCGCCCCGGCGCCGACGCCGAAGCCCGTGCGCGCCTGCGCCTGGCCGAGTACGGCAAGCGCTACGTCGACGCGATGGCTAACATCCCGGTGGGCGAGGACTCCGCGTTCCGCCTCAACGGCGTGTTCAACCAGGCCGATGGCTGGATCCAGGACGCCAACACGGGCCGGGACCTGGCGCCCGAGGACAACTGGGCGACCCGCGCCGCCTTCAGCACCCGCTTCGGCGACAACACCACCGCCTGGGTGACGTGGGACCACGAGAACCTGGACCAGCTCGGCCAGGCCACCATCGGCGTGGTCGCGCTGCCGGCCGCGCCCGGGGTGCCGCCGCTGCCGGTGGACGAGGCCGCCTACCTTGACCCGCGCCGCACGCCGGCGGCGGTGGACGTGGACGGCAACGAGGAGTCGCGCAGCTTCGATGGCCTGACCCTGATCGTGGACCACGCGTTCGAGTGGGGCAACCTGACCTCCACCACCGCGCTGAAGGACTACGACTCGCTCAACCGGGTCGAGGAGGACGGCACCGACCGCCGCGACCTGTACGTGGACTCGGTCAACACCGAGAGCAACCGCAACTTCTACCAGGAGTTCAAGTTCTCCGGCAGCGGCGAGCGCTTCGACTGGGTGGCCGGCGCCAGCTACTACCGCGAGAAGGCCGACCAGACCAGCGAGGTCAACGCCTACACCGATTCGGTCGACACCATCGTGCGCAACATGGGGATGGCCCCGACCCCGGACGGCACCCTGTTCGGCTTCACCAGCCAGGTGATGCAGATGTACGGCATCCCGTTGACGCTGCTGGGCGAGCCCTGGAACGAGAAGTTCGTCAACTCGCTCGAGACCAGCGCCTACGCGCTGTACGGCGACGTGATCTGGCGGGTCAACGACCGCTTCAACCTGACCTTCGGCCTGCGCTACACCCGCGACGAAAAGGAGTTCAGCTGGTTCAACGACCAGCGCTACGCGCCGGGCCTGGACGCGACCCTGGACGCGATGGAGGCGATGGGGATCTTCGCGATGCTGGGCATCCCGAAGGAGGCCTACATCTTCGACATCGCCTTCATCGACCCGCCGGCGATGATGAACAAGGGCGTCACCACCCGCGATTCCGACAGCTGGGACGACATCAGCCCGCGCCTGGTCGCCGACTACCACTTCACCGACGACCTGATGGGCTTCGCCTCGGTGGCCAAGGGCTACAAGGCCGGCGGATTCAACGCGCTGCAGATCGGCAGCCAGTTCGACAACGAAGACGTGTGGAACTTCGAGGCCGGCGTCAAGCACGTGCTGCCCGAGCATGGCCTCCAGTACGACGCGTCGGCCTACTACTACACCTACGACAACCGCCAGGCGATCCGCCTCGACACCACCACCGCGATCCCGCGCTACGTGGTCGACACCTCCGACCTGGAAGCCTGGGGCGTGGACTTCAACGCCGCCTGGCGCGCCACCGCGGCGCTGACCCTGGACTTCAACGCCGGCTACATCGACGCCACCTACAAGCAGTACGTGACCCCGGAGGGGATCGACGTCAGCGGCCAGCCGACCGGCATCCCGAAGTGGTCGATGGCCGCCGGCGCCGCCTACGTCTGGGATCTCGACGAGCACGGCAGCGTCCGCGCCGCCGTCCGCTACGGCTACCGCGGCAAGACCCGCTGCAGCGACGAGTCGCAGAGCCAGGGCACCTGCGGCGTGAGCCCGGCGCTGCGCCTGGGCGAAGCGCAGGAACTGGCGAACCTGCGGGTCGGCTGGACCTCGGCCGGCGGCCGCTACGGGGTGGCCGTGTACGGCGAGAACCTGCTCGACAACCAGTACGTCAACGGCCTGGCCACCTATGGCAAGACCGTGCTGGGCACCGTCGGCGCGCGCCTGACCCCGCCGCGCGTGTGGGGCGTGGAGTTCACCGCGGGCTTCTGATCCGGCTTCCCGTGCTGGCGGGAGTGGGGCTGGCGGGGCGCGACGGGCGCCCCGCCGGCCCCGTTTTTTTCGGGGCGAACGCGGTGCCGGCATCCCGCCTTCGCCCGCGATCAGAACCGGGCAGGTGCGGGCGCCGCCAGCGCGCCGCTCACAGGGGGCGAACCCGGAACCGGCGGCCCTTGATCCTGCCCGCCTCCAGCTGCTTAAGCGCGCGTGGCGCCTGCTCGCGGGCGATCGCCACGTAGGACCGGGTGGCGTGGATGGCGATCTTGCCGATCGCCTTGGCCGGCACTCCCGCGTCGCCGGTCAGCGCGCCGAGGATGTCGCCGGCGCGCAGCTTGTCGGTCTTGCCGCCGTCGATGCGCAGGGTGGCCATCGTCGCCTGCGCCGGCTGCGCCGGGCGGCCGGTGGCCAGGGGCGAGGATTCGCGCGTCGGCGGCGCCGCCTGGGCGGCGGCGACCATCTCCGCCCGCGGGTTCTCGCGCGGCGCGACCAGGCTCAACGCCAGGCCCGTGCGGCCGGCGCGGCCGGTGCGGCCGATGCGGTGGCGGTACGCGTCCACGTCGGTCGGCAATTCGTAGTTCACCACTGCGGCCAGGTCTTCCACGTCGATGCCGCGCGCGGCCACGTCGCTGGCGACCAGGACGTTGCAGCTGCGGTTGGCCAGCTGCAGCAGCACTTCGTCGCGGTCGCGCTGTTCCATGTCGCCGTGCAGGGCCAGGGCGGAGAAGCCGAACTGGCGCAGCGAACCGGCGACCTCGTCCACGTCCTTGCGCGTGTTGCAGAACACCACCGCCGATTCGGGCCGGTAGCGCAGCAGCAGGCCGGCCACGGCCTTCTGCCGGTGTGCCGGGTCGACGTCGAAGAAGCGTTGCTCGATCGCCGGCGCGCTTTCCGCGCCTTCGTGCGCGACCTCCACCGGCTCGCGCAGCAGCTGCCGGGCCAGTTCGCGGATCTCCCCGGGGAAGGTGGCCGAGAACAGCAGGGTCTGCCGGTGCCTGTCGCAGCGGCCGGCGATCTCGCGAACGGGTTCTTCGAAGCCCATGTCGAGCATGCGGTCGGCCTCGTCCAGCACCAGCGTGCGCACGCCGCCCAGGTGGAGGACGCGCTTGCGCGCCAGTTCCTGGATCCGGCCGGGCGTGCCGACCACCACCTGTGGGTCGTGCGCCTGCAGCGAGGCGATCTGCGGGTCGAGCGCGGTGCCGCCGGTGAGGATGCTCAGCTTGAGGTTGGGAATGCCGGTGGCCAGCCTGCGCAGCTGCTTGCCGACCTGGTCGGCCAGTTCGCGGGTCGGGCACAGCACCAGCGCCTGCGCGCGGCTGACCGCCGGGTCCAGCCGCTGCAGCAGGCCCAGGCCGAACGCGGCGGTCTTGCCGCTGCCGGTCGGCGCCTGCGCGATCAGGTCGCGGCCCTCGAGGATCGGTGGCAGCGCGGCCGCCTGGATCGGCGTGGCGGTGGTATAGCCCAGGGCGTCCAGGCCGGGGCGCAGGGCGGGGGAGAGCGGCAGCGAGGCGAAATCGGTCATGCGCCATTTTCGCAGGTCGCGGCCTCCACTGCCCGCCGGGGCCGCGCGGGACCGGCCTGGCCCGGTGCGCGGGCCGCTACAATTGGAACCGCCGGCGTTCCCGCCGCCCCAGACCAAGCCGCAGCCCCCGCTGCCGCCCCTCCCGAAGCGCATGCCCCTGATCACCCTGCACAACGTCGACTACAGCGTCGGCGGCCCGTTGTTGCTCGACCATGCCGACCTGTCGATCGAACCCGGCGAGCGCATCGCCCTGATCGGCCGCAACGGCGCCGGCAAGTCGACCCTGCTCAAGCTCATCGCCGGCGAACTGCAGCCGGACGACGGCCAGGTGCGGGTCCAGGGCGGGGTCCGCGTGGCCCGGCTGGAGCAGGAAGTGCCGGGCGGCACCGGGGGCGACATCTTCGACGTGGTCGCCGGCGGCCTGGGCGAGCTGGGGGCGTGGCTGGCCGAGTTCCACCACCTCAGCCACGCCGCGGAGTACGACGCGGCCGCGGTGTCCAAGGTGCAGGCGAAGATCGACGCGGCCGACGGCTGGGCGCTCGACCGGCGGGTGGGGGAGGTGCTCACCCGGCTGGACCTGGACGGCGATGCGGCGTTCGCGCGCCTGTCCGGCGGCATGAAGCGCCGGGTTTTGCTGGCCCGGGCGCTGGTCAGCGCGCCCGACGTGCTGCTGCTGGACGAGCCGACCAACCACCTGGACATCGAGGCGATCGACTGGCTCGAGTCGTTCCTGAAGGAATGGACCGGCAGCGTCGTCTTCGTCACCCACGACCGCCGGTTCCTGCGGGCGCTGGCGACCCGCATCGTCGAGATCGACCGCGGCCAGCTGACCAGCTGGCCGGGCGACTGGGCCAACTACGAGCGCCGCCGCGAGGAGCGCCTGAACGCCGAGGCGCAGGAGAACGCGCGCTTCGACAAGCTGCTGGCGCAGGAGGAGGCGTGGATCCGCCAGGGCATCAAGGCCCGCCGCACCCGCGACGAAGGCCGCGTGCGCCGGCTCAAGGCCATGCGCACGGAGCGCGCGCAGCGCCGCGAGCTCGCGGGCAACGTGCGCATGGAAGCCGCGCAGGGCGAGTCCTCCGGCAAGAAGGTGGTCGAGGCGAAGGAGGTGTCGTTCGCGTTCGGCGAGCGGAGCATGGTCCGCGACTTTTCCACCACGATCCTGCGCGGCGACCGCATCGGCCTGATCGGACCCAACGGCAGCGGCAAGACCACCCTGCTCAAGCTGCTGCTCGGCGAACTGCAGCCGCAATCGGGCGAGATCAGGGCCGGCACCAACTTGCAGGTCGCCTACTTCGACCAGTACCGCGCGGCGCTGCGCGAGGACTGGAACGCGATGGAGAACGTGGCCGGCGGCCAGGACTTCGTCGACCTCAACGGCAGCCGCAAGCACGTGCTGGCCTACCTGCAGGATTTCCTGTTCACCCCTGAGCGGGCGCGGGCGCCGATCACCCGCCTGTCCGGCGGCGAGCGCAACCGCCTGCTGCTGGCGCGCCTGTTCGCGCAGCCGTCCAACCTGCTGGTGATGGACGAACCGACCAACGACCTGGACGTGGAGACCCTGGAACTGCTGGAGGAGCTGCTGGCCGATTACGCCGGCACCCTGCTGCTGGTCAGCCACGACCGCGACTTCCTCGACAACGTGGTCACCTCCACGCTAGTCATGGAAGGCGAGGGCCGCGTGGGCGAGTACGTGGGCGGCTACACCGACTGGCTGCGCCAGCGTCCCGCGACGACGGAAGCCGCAGCGAAGCCCGCGCGGTCGAAGGCTGCCGATACCGGCGTGGCGCCGGTGGCGGCTCCGGCCCCCGCCGCGGCCCGGCGCAAGCTCAGCTACAAGGACACGCGCGAGCTGGAGCTGCTGCCCGCGCGGATCGAAGCGCTCGAGGCGGAGCTGTCGGCGCTGGCCGCGGCGATGTCCGAGGCCGGCTTCTACCAGCAGGATCCGGGTGCGGTGGCCGCCCACACCCGGCGCATGGCCGAGGCGCAGGACGAACTGGACACGGCCTACGCACGCTGGTCGGAGCTGGACGGCTGACGCGGCCGGCGCAGGGGGCAGGCGTCAGGGCGCCTCGTCCGTCGTCTCCGCAGCGCCGTCCATGAAGGCCCAGAACGGCACCTCGGCCTCGGCCCACCAGGCCGACGCCTCCTGCAGCACGCCGGCCAGCGCGTCGAACTCGCGCGGCAGCGAGGCGCGCAACGGCCCGGTGCCGTCGAGCAGCAGTACGTAGCCCGCGGCTGGCAACCATTCGAGGTCGCGCAGCGCATCCATCAGCGCGTCCCAGTTGCCGCCACGCCCGCCCGGGAGGTCGAGCACGGTGGCGATGCGCAGCAGCAGCGCGCGCTTGTCGCGGCATCCATCCAGGTCCAGGCGCCGCACCAGCAGGCCCGCATCGCGCGCGGCGGCGGCCAGGACCGGCAGGTCGCCTGCCGCCACCTCGTAGACGCCGGCGCGGGATGCATCGTCCAGGCCGAGGTTGAATCCCGATCCGCTCATGGGGCGGCCTCCGCGGCGGGCGGTTCGAACCGGCGGAAACTGTCGTAGTGGTCGGCCGTGTAGTACCACTCGGCCGGCGGATCGCCGCCGGTGACGATCCGCCGCGCTCCGCGGTGCGACAAGCCGGGGGTAGGGACGGTGTATTCGCGGTAGTAGCCGTGGTCGCGTGCCGGCAGCCGGCGCTCGCGGTTGCCGAATACGCTGCCGTCCTGCCGGTGCGCGAAGCGGTCGCCACGCTGGATGGCGGCGATGACCGGCGCCGCTTCCGCCGGCAGGAAGCCGGGCAGGACCGCCTGCGCGTCGCCGGCACCGCCAGCGACCGCGGTGCGGTCGTGTCCGGTCGCTTCGGCCGGGGCGGACGGCCGTTGCTGGTGCCATGCCAGCGCGAACAGCAGGATCGCGGCGGCAAGCCAGGGCAGGGCGCGCGAAAGCGGCATGCGTCGTCGGGGTGATGGCATGCGCCGCAGTATGCGCGACGGCAGGCGCGCCAGCGGTCGCGCCGCCGCTTGCCGTTGTCGTGCGCTTCACGTCGGCCGAACCGCGGCTGCGCGACCCTGTCGGCCCCGTCGGGCAAGAGCGGCGCGGCGGCGGCCGGGATGCAGCATTCCCCGTCGTGGCTTGGTTGCCCGGCCCCGCGTCCCTACACTGTGCCGGCCGCGCCCGGGACTGTCCGGGCACGAAATCCAAGGAGACCACCGTGGCCTATACCCTCCCCGAGTTGCCGTATGCCTACGATGCGCTGGAGCCGCACATCGATACGGAGACGATGAAGATCCACCACACCAAGCACCACCAGACCTACATCAACAACGTCAACGCCGCGCTGGAAGGCACCGAATACGCCGACCTGCCGGTCGACGAACTGGTGGCGAAGCTGAAGACCCTGCCGGAGAACCTGCAGGGCCCGGTGCGCAACAACGGCGGTGGCCACGCCAACCACACCCTGTTCTGGACGGTGATGTCGCCCAAGGGCGGCGGCGAGCCGAAGGGCGACGTCGCCAAGGCGATCGACAAGGACGTGGGCGGCTTCGAGAAGTTCAAGGAAGCCTTCACCAAGGCCGCGCTGACCCGTTTCGGCAGCGGCTGGGCCTGGCTGAGCGTCACCCCCGACAAGAAGGTCGTGGTCGAGAGCAGCGCCAACCAGGACAGCCCGCTGAGCGACGGCAACACGCCGATCCTCGGCCTGGACGTGTGGGAGCACGCCTACTACCTGAAGTACCAGAACCGTCGCCCGGAATACATCGGCGCGTTCTTCAACGTGGTCGACTGGGACGAGGTCGAGCGCCGCTACCACGCTGCGGTGAAGTAACACCCCGCATCCGATCCGGCCGCTGGTCGCGGCCGGCCGGTGCCACCGACGCCCTCGCACGCCACGCGTGCGGGGGCGTTTCCGTTGCAGCGCGTAGCCGCGCGCTCAGGCCGTGGCGATGGCCTGCGCATTGCGCTGCAGCCAGGTGCGGTACTGCAGCGGTGCGCGCCCGGTAAGCGCCTGGAAGTCGAGGGTGACCTCGGCCAGGCCGCCGGCAGCGGTGTTGCTGTCGAAGGACGCGAACACCTCCGGCAGCTGGCCCGGCAAACCGGCCTGGCGCATGGCGTCGATCAGCGCGGACACCGGCACGTCGACCACCTCGATGGCCTTCCCGGCGATGGACGCGACCAGGGCGGCGATTTCCCGCGTGGTGAACGCCTCGCTGCCGGTCAGGGTCAGGGTGCGCCTGCCATCGAAGTCCGCGGCCAGCGCGATGGCCGCCGCTTCGGCCAGGTCCTGGCGGGCGATGTGGGCGATCCGGCCTTCGCCGGCGGCGCTGTACCAGTGGCCGCTCTCCAGGATCGGGCGCAGGCCCAGGAACAGGTTCTCGAAATACCAGGCGTTGCGGAGCGCGGTCCAGTCCAGCGTGCTGGCCGCCAAGGCCTGCTCGGTGCCGTAGTGGTCCGGCGCGAACAGCAGCGGCGACCCCGGTTCGGGCTTGGGCATGGAGGTATAGACCACGTGCCGCACGCCGGCGCGCGCAGCGGCCTCGACCGCGTTGAGGTGCTGGCGCAGGCGCAGGCCCGGTTCGAGCAGGGCGTCGGTGCTCACCAGCAGCAGGCGGTGGGCGCCGGCGAAGGCGGCGTCCAGGGTTTGCGGCCGGTCGAAGTCGGCGGCACGGACCTGCACGCCACGTGCCGCGAGGTCGGCCAGCGAGGCCGGATTGCGGGTGGTGGCGATCAGGCGGTCGGCCGGGATCCGGACGACGTCGAGCAGATGGTCGATGGCGGCGCGGCCGAGATGGCCCGAAGCGCCGGTGACCAGGAGGGTGGGGGAGGCGTTCATCGCGGGTCCTTGGTACCAGAGTGGTTGTTGGTTACCATATGGTAGTAATGGCGCCGGGCCTCGCAAGGAGGGCGGCGGGAGTAACCCGGTTACCGCGCCGTAACCGGACGTGACCACTGGCGGAGGAAAGGGATGGCCCTGCATCGACAGAACAGCGGACTGGCGGAAAAGTGCCCGATCCGCGGCGTGCTGGACCGGCTCGGCGACCGCTGGACGGTGCTGCTGCTCATCGAGCTGAGCAGCGGCCAGACGCTGCGTTTCACCGAGCTGCGCCGGCGCGTGGAGGACATCTCCCCGCGCATGCTGGCCCAGACCCTGCGCCACCTGGAGGAGGACGGGCTGGTGGTGCGCCACGTGCATGCGACCGTGCCGCCGCGCGTGGACTACACGCTGACCGCACTGGGACATTCGTTCTTCGAGCGCGTGAGCGGGTTGATCGACTGGGCCGACCAGCACCAGCACCTGGTCCGCGCCGCGCGCGCGGCTTACGTGGCGCCCGCGGCGAACGCGCCGATGTAGGACGGTGCCGCCGAGCGCGTGCAGCGCGGAGGCGATCCACGAAAAAAGCCCCGGCATCGCTGCCGGGGCTTTCGCTTTCAGGACCGGGTTGCCGCGGTCAGTGCGCCGCGGGCTCGCCCTTGCCGTGCTTCTCCAGCCACTCGCGCGAGGGCTCGTCGAGCTTGTCGCCGAGCATGCGCCGGACCACGATGAAGAACACCGGGATCAGCAGCAGGCCGAGGAAGGTGGCGAAGATCATGCCGCCGATCACGCCGGTGCCGATCGCATGGCGTGCGTTCGCGCCCGCGCCGGTGGACAGGGCCATCGGCACCACGCCCATGATGAACGCGAACGAGGTCATCAGGATCGGGCGGAAGCGCAGGCGGGAGGCCTCGATGGTCGCCTCGCGCAGGGTCTTGCCGGCCAGGCGCTGCTCGACCGCGAACTCGATGATCAGGATCGCGTTCTTCGCGGCCAGGCCAATGATCGTGATCAGGCCGATCTTGAAGAAGATGTCGTTCGGCAGGCCGCGCATCAGGCTGAACATCACCGCGCCCAGCATGCCCAGCGGCACCACCAGCAGCACCGCCACCGGGATCGACCAGCTCTCGTACAGCGCCGCCAGGCAGAGGAAGACGACCACGATCGACAGCACCAGCAGCAGCGTGGCGGCGTTGCCGGCCAGGATTTCCTGGTAGGACATGCCGCTCCAGTCGTAGCCGAAGCCCGGAGGCAAGTCGTTGCTGACGATGCCTTCCATGATCTGCATCGCCTCGCCCGAGCTGTGGCCCGGGGCCGGCGAACCGACGATGTTGACCGCGGCGTAGCCCTGGTAGCGGCTGAGCGACGGCGGATTGGTGGTCCATTCGGCGTCCACCACCGTGCTCAGCGGGATCATGCTGCCGGTGGGGCTGGGCGTGTAGAAGCTGCCCAGCGATTCGGCGCCGGTGCGGAACGGGGCGTCGGCGCGCAGGTTCACGCGCTTGATGCGGCCTTCGTAGAAGAAGTCGTTGGCGTACACCGGCGCCAGCATCAGGCTGATGGCGTTGTAGATGTCGCCGACCTGCAGGCCCATCGACTGCGCCTGCACCCGGTCCACGTGCAGCTGCAGCTGCGGCGCGTCCTCCAGGCTGTTCGGGCGCACGCCCACCAGCGCCGGGTTCTGCGCGGCCTGTCCGAGCAGCATGTTGCGCGCCTGGGTCAGCGCCGCCTGTCCCTGGCCGGAGCGGTCCTGCAGCCACATGTCGAAGCCGCCGAACTGGCCCAGGCCCTGCACGGTCGGCAGGTTGACCACGAAGATCGTCGCCTCCTTGATCCCGAACAGCGCACCGTTGGCCTGCTGGATGAACTCCGGGGCGGTCAGCTCGCGTTCGTCCCAGGACTTGAGCCGGATGAAGGCCATGCCGACGTTCTCGCCCTGGCCGACGAAACTGAAGCCGGCCACCTGCAGCATGCTCTGGTAGCCGTCGATGCCCTCCAGGCGGCCGCGCATGTCGTCGAACACGTGCTGGGTGCGCTGCAGCGACGCGCCAGGCGGCAGCTGCACGATCGCCATCGCATAGCCCTGATCTTCCTCGGGCAGGAAGCTGCCGGGCATGCGCGTGAACAGGAAGCCGCACAGCAGCGCCAGCACCGCGAACAGGATCATCCAGCGCGGCGCGTGCTTGACCGCGCTGCCGATGTGGCCCACGTAGGTATGGCTGACCCGGTCGTAGTACTTGTTGAACGTGCGGAACACCCAGTTGGAATTGGCGTGGTGGCTGGGCTTGAGGAAGGTCGCGCACAACGCCGGGGTGAAGCCCAGCGCCAGGAACGCCGAGAACGCCATCGCGATCGCGATCGTGAGCGCGAACTGCTTGTAGATCTCGCCGGCCGCGCCGCCCTGCAGCGCCGAGGGGATGAACACCGCCGCCAGGACCACGGTGATGGCGACCACCGCGCCGGTGATCTGCTCCATCGCCTTGACCGTGGCGTCGTAGGGCGAAAGCCCCTCCTCGGTCATGATGCGCTCGACGTTCTCGATCACCACGATCGCGTCGTCGACCACGATGCCGATCGACAGCACCATCGCGAACAACGTCAGCTGGTTGATCGTGAAGCCAATGATCGACATGCCCAGGAACGTGCCGAGCAGCGCGACCGGGATGACCAGGGTGGGGATGATGGTGGCGCGGATGTTCTGCAGGAAGATCAGCATCACCAGGAACACCAGCACCACCGCCTCGATCAGGGTCTTGACGACTTCCTCGATCGAGATCTTCACGAAGGTGGTGGAGTCGTAGGGCGACATCCAGGTCACGCCCTGCGGGAAGGTCGCCTGCAGCTCGTCCATCTTCGCGCGCACGGCTTCGGCCACGTTCAGCGCATTGGCGCCCGGCAGCAGCTGCACCGCGAACGCGCCGATCGGCTTGCCGTCGAACTTGGTGTCGAAGCCGTACGAGCCCGGGCCGAAACTGACCCGCGCCACGTCGCGCAGGCGCACGGTCGAACCGTCGCTGTCGGCGCGCAGGATGATCTGCTCGAACTGCTCGGGCGAGCTGAAGCGGCCTTCGGCCGAGACCGTGGCGGTGAAGGCCTGGCCTTCCGGCGCCGGGTCCGAACCCACCGAGCCGGCCGCGAACTGCACGTTCTGGGCGCGGATCGCCGCCAGCACCTGGGTGGCCGAGAGGCCGAAGCCCTGCAGCTTCTCCGGGTCCAGCCAGATGTTCATCGCGTACTCGGCGCCGAACTGCTGGATGCTGCCCACGCCGGGGATGCGCGAGACCTGGTCGATCACGCGCGAGCCGTTGATGTCGTTGAGCTGGTTGCGGTCGACCGCGGGGTTGTCGGAGACCAGGCCGACCACCATCAGGAAGCCGGCGTTGGCCTTGGCCACCACCACGCCCTGCTGGGTGACCTCGGTGGGCAGCCGGGGGGTGGCCAGCGCGACCTTGTTCTGCACCTGGACCTGGGCGATGTCGGGGTCGGTGCCGGTCTCGAAGGTCAGGGTGATGCTCGCGCGGCCGGTGGCGCTGGAGGAGGAGCTGAAATACAGCAGGTGGTCGATGCCGGTGAGCTGCTGCTCGATCACCTGGGTGACCGCGCGCTCGACGGTCGAGGCGCTGGCGCCGGGATAGCTGGCGCTGACGGTGACCTGCGGCGGGGCGATGTTGGGATAGGACTCCACGCCGAGGCCGAGGATCGAGATAACGCCCGAGAGCGAGATCAGGATCGCCACGACCCAGGCGAAGACCGGGTGGTTGATGAAGAACTTGGGCATGGGCGGGTGTCCTTACTCGGCCGGCTTGTCGCCGTCGGCGGGGGCCTTGGCCGGCGCCGCGTCCTTCGCGGGGGCGGGCGCCGCGGCCTGGCCGGGCGCGGCCGGCGCCGCGGCGGCGGCGGGCTGCCACGGGGTCGCGTTCACCGGCGCGCCCTCCTTGGCCTTCTGCACGCCGGAGACGATCACCTTGTCGCCCGGGTTCAGGCCGGAGGTCACGATCCACTGCCCGTCCTGGGCCACGCCGGTGGTCAGGTTGCGCCGTTCGACGTTGCCGTCGGCACCGACCACGCGCGCGAAGGCGCCGTTGGCATCGCGCAGCACCGCTTCCTGCGGCACCAGGAACACCTCGTGCAGTTCGCCCATGTTGACCTTCAGGGTGACGAAGCTGCCCGGGAACAGCACGTTGCCGGGGTTGGGCACCTGCGCGCGCAGCGACACCGCGCCGGTTTCGGGATCGACCGTGGTGTCGGAGAAGTCGACCACGCCCGGCTGTTCGTGGACCCGGTCGCCGGGCAGCACGACCTGCACGGTCGACTTGCCGGTCCCGGCCAGCGACACGTTGGTCGCGGCGCGCAGGCGGGCCAGTTCGGTGGAGCTGATCGAGAAGTTGGCGAACAGTGGGTCGAGCTGGTCGACCGTGGTCAGCAGCGTCGCCTCGCCCTGGCCGACCAGCGCGCCCTCGGTGACGCGCTGCTTGCCGGCGCGGCCGGCGATCGGCGAGGTGACCCGGGCATAGCCCAGGTCGATCTCGGCGTTGCGGACGGTGGCGCGGGCCGCTTCCACCGCCGCGCCGGCGCTGCGCTCGGCCGCGACCGCGTTGTCCAGGTCGTTCTGCGAGACGAACTTCTGCGGCACCAGGCGGCGCGCGCGCTCGGCCACCGCCCGGGCGTTGGCGTAGGTCGCCTCGGCCTGGGCCAGCTGGCCGCGGGCCACGCCGAGCGAGGCCTGCAGCGGGGCCGGGTCGATCTCGAACAGCACCTGCCCTTCGCGCACGTCGCTGCCTTCCTCGTACACCCGGCGCAGCAGCACGCCCGGGACGCGGGCGCGCACGTCGGCGCTGCGGTAGGGCGAGAGCCGGCCGACCAGGTCGCGGGTCAGCGGCACGGTCTGCGGCTTGACCTCGACCACGCCCACTTCGGGCGGCGGCGGGGCGGCGGCTTCGTCCTTGCCGCCGCAGGCCGCGAGGGCGAGCAGGCTGCCGGCCAGGATCAGGGAGTGGTGGAGGCGCATGGGAACTCCGGGGAGGTCGATGAGAACGGGTAGGGGGTGCGTCAGCCGCGCGGGGCGGGTGGGGCGAAGGCACGCAGGAAGCTGTCGACCGCGAACTCCGCCCACTGTGTCTGCAGGCGGGTTGTGTCGCGGTGAGGAACCAGGAAGCGCTGCCGGTCGAAGTCCAGGCCGGTGATCATGCCCAGCAGCAGCTCGGCGGCGCAGTGCGGATCGTCATGCCTGAGCAGGCCACGACGCATCGCCTGTTGCAACCAGGTTGCAATGCGTCCCTGCAGGCCTTCGATCCAGATCGCGTACAGGGCGCGGACCTCGTCCGGAAATTGCGTGGCCTGGCCGGTGAGCAGGCGGGCGGTGCCGATCGTCCCGGGCTCGGAGAGCCGCTGCAGGTGGTCGCAGGCGAAGTGCACCAGTGCGCGGCGCAACGAAGCGGCATCGGGAGCCCCGGGCAGCATCGTGGCGTTGCGGCTGTCCTCGCTGAGCACCTGCAGCAGCAGGGCCTGCTTGGAGCCGTAGCGCGCATAGAGCGTCTGCTTGGAGCAACCGGCGCGGGCGGCGACGGCTTCCATGCTGACCTGCACGCCCTGTTCCCGGACCAGGTCGCGCACGGCGTCGTGGACCCGCTGCTGGCGGGCGTCGTCGGGCGCGCGGACGCTGGTGGGGCCGGAGGGCTGCATCGGACTGGACTATACCGTCCAGTTCATTAATTTGAAAGGGGCGATTTCTTCCGTCCTGCAGCAAGGCTCCCGCGGGGCCCGTGGCTACAATGCGCGCACACACTTTGCTGCGGAGTTCCAGGCTTATGAAATCCACTCCTTCCGGTGGCAAACGGACGACCGGGTCGTCCAAGGCCAAGGCGCCCGCCGCCGCGAGCGCGGGCCGCTTCTCGCTGGAGCCGGTGTACGCCGCGGCGCGCCGCATGGTGCCGGCCGCGCGCCAGGCCGAGCTGCAGGAGTTCCTCGGCGAGTTCTACCGGCGGCTGGAGGAGGACGAGTTTCCGCAGCACCCGCCGCAGGCCTGGGCCGCCATCGGCATCGACATGCTCGGCTTCGCGCGCAGGCGCAAACCAGGTGCGGCGAACGTGCGCGTGTTCAACCCGACCGTGGACGGGCACGGCTGGGATTCGCCGTACACCGTGCTGCAGATCGTCAACGACGACATGCCGTTCCTGGTCGACTCGGTGAGCATGGCCCTGGCCGAAATGGGCGTGGGCGTGCACGTGCTCGGCCATCCGCTGGTGCGCATGGCGCGCGATGCCTCCGGCAAGCTGCAGTCGGTCGGCGACGGGCGCCCTGAGTCGTTGATGCTGCTGGAGATCGACCGCCAGGCGCCGGCCGCGATGCGCCAGATCGAGCAGCGCATCAGCGAGGTGCTGGCCGAAGTGCGCGGCGTGGTCGCCGACTGGGGCCTGATGCGCGAGCGCATGCAGGTGCTCGCCGACGACCTGGCCACGCGGCGCATGCCGGTGGACGATACCGGGCGCCGCGAGGCACAGGAGTTCCTGCGCTGGACCGCGGCCGACCACTTCATCCTCTACGGCTACCGCGAGTACAAGGTCGTCCGCCAGGGCGGCGAGTCGGTGCTCGCGCCGGTCGAGGGTTCGGGCCTGGGCCTGATGCGCGGCAAGGACAACTCGGCGCCGCGCCCGGTGAAGTCGCTCGCGGCGCACGGACTGAACCGGTCCGGCAGCGCCGAGGCGCTGATCCTGACCAAGACCAACGCCCGCTCGCGGATCCACCGCAAGGGCTACATGGACTACATCGGCGTGCTCGAGTTCGACGCCAGCGGCGCGATCACCGGCGAGCAGCGCTTCCTCGGCCTGTACACCTCCAGCGCGTACAACCGCCGCCCGTGGGAGATCCCGCTGGTGCGCGAGCGCTACGAGCACGTCATGCGCCGCAGCGGGCTGTCGCCGAGCAGCCACAGCGGCAAGGCGCTGCGCCACATCCTGGAGACGCTGCCGCGCGAGGAGCTGTTCCACTCCAGCGAGGAGGAGCTGTACCGCACCGCCACCGGCGTGCTCGGCCTGCAGGAGCGGGTCCGCAGCCGGCTGTTCCTGCGCCGCGACCGCTACGGCCGCTTCTTCTCGGCGCTGGTCTACATCCCGCGCGAGCGCTTCAACACCGACGTGCGCCTGCGCATCGAGGCGCTGCTCAAGGACGCGCTGCACGGCGAGCAGGTCGATTCCAGCGTGGTCCTGGGCGAGTCCCCGCTGGCCCAGCTGCACCTGATCGTGCGCCCGCGCGCCGGCGCCGCCGCCGACCTGGACACCAGCGAGCTCGAGCGGCGCCTGGCGCACCTGCTGCGCAACTGGCAGGACGACCTGCGCGAGCTGCTGATCGCGCGCCACGGCGAGGCCGAGGGCCTACGCCTGGCCAACGGCTACGGCCGCGCCCTCCCGGCCGGCTACATCGAGGACATCTCGCCGGAGCTGGCCGCCAACGACGTCGAGCAGCTGGCCGCGCTCACCGGTCCGGAGGACCTGCGCCTGAGCCTGCACGCGGTCAGCCGCGAGGGCACGGCGGGCCTGCGCCTGAAGCTCTACCGCCAGCATGATGACATCCCGCTGTCGGACGTGCTGCCGCTGATGGAGAACATGGGCCTGAAGGTCATCTCCGAGCACCCGTACCGCCTGCAGGCCAGCCTGCCGGGCGGCGGCACCCAGCCGATCTACATCCAGGACTTCGAGGTCGAGCGGGCGCAGGCCGGCGGCGACATCGGCGCGCTCGCGCCGGCGTTCGAGGCGGCGTTCGCCGCGATCTGGTCGGGCCGGGCCGAGAACGACGGCCTCAACCGGCTGGTGCTGGCGGCCGGCCTCGAGTGGCGCCAGGTCGCGCTGCTGCGTGGCTACTGGAAGTACCTGCTGCAGACCGGCGTGCCGTTCTCGCAGAACTACGTCGAGGAAACCCTCGGCCGCTATCCGCTGCTGGCGAGGCTGCTGGTCGAGCTGTTCGAAGCGCGCTTCCACCCGGCCACGGGCAACGAATCGGCGGCTGAGATCCTGGCCGGCCAGCAGCGCCTGGTCGACCACCTGCGCGTGCTCGCCGCCGGCGAGGAGACGACGGTGAAGGCGTTGCAGGAGGTGGTCGACGCACGTAGCGCCGATCGGGAGACCCAGGCGCGAACCACGCGCGCGACGCTGCTGAAGCTGCTGGACCGGGTCGCCAGCCTCGACGACGACCGCATCCTGCGCGGCTTCATCGGCGCGATCGACGCGACCCTGCGCACCAGCTACTTCCAGCGCACCGTGGACGGCCAGCCGGCCCACTGCATCAGCTTCAAGTTCGATCCGGCGCTGGTCCCGGACCTGCCCAAGCCGCGCCCGTACCGGGAAATCTTCGTCTACGGACCGCGCGTGGAGGGCGTGCACCTGCGCTTCGGCCCGGTCGCGCGCGGCGGGCTGCGCTGGTCCGACCGGCGCGAGGACTTCCGCACCGAGGTGCTGGGCCTGGTGAAGGCGCAGATGGTGAAGAACACGGTGATCGTGCCGGTCGGCGCCAAGGGCGGTTTCTTCGTCAAGCAGCCGCCGGCATCCGGCGACCGCGACGCGGTGCTGGCCGAGGGCGTGGCCTGCTACAAGCTGTTCATCCAGGGCCTGCTCGACATCACCGACAACATCGTCGACGGCAGGATCGTGCCGCCGCGCGACGTGGTGCGCCACGACCAGGACGATCCATACCTGGTGGTCGCCGCCGACAAGGGCACGGCGACCTTCTCCGACATCGCCAACGGGCTCGCGCTGGCCCACGGCTTCTGGCTGGGCGACGCCTTCGCCTCGGGCGGCTCGGTCGGCTACGACCACAAGGGCATGGGCATCACCGCCCGTGGCGCTTGGGAATCGGTCAAGCGCCACTTCCGGGCGCTGGGCCGCGACTGCCAGAACGAGGACTTCACCTGCGTCGGCATCGGCGACATGTCCGGCGACGTGTTCGGCAACGGCATGCTGCTGTCCAGGCACATCCGCCTGGTGGCCGCCTTCGACCACCGCCATATCTTCCTGGATCCGGACCCGGACGCGGCCGCGTCGTTCGCCGAGCGCGAGCGCCTGTTCGCGCTGCCGCGTTCCAGCTGGGCCGACTACGACCTCAAGCTCGTCAGCAAGGGTGGCGGCGTGTATCCGCGCAGCGCCAAGTCGATCGAGGTCACGCCGCAGGTGCGCGCCGCGCTGGGCCTGGACGAGGCGGTCCGGTCGATGTCGCCGAACGAACTGATGTCGGCGATCCTGTGCGCCCCGGTGGACCTGCTCTGGAACGGCGGCATCGGTACCTACGTCAAGGCCGCCACCGAGCAGCACTCGGACGTGGGCGACCGCGCCAACAACGCGCTGCGCGTCAACGGCGGCCAGCTGCGTTGCCGGGTGGTGGGTGAGGGCGGCAACCTGGGCATGACCCAGCTGGGCCGGATCGAGGCCGCCCATGCCGGCGTGCTGCTCAACACCGACTTCATCGACAACTCCGCCGGCGTGGACACCTCCGACCACGAGGTGAACATCAAGATCCTGCTCAACGACGTGGTGCGTTCGAAGAAGCTGACCACGCCCGCGCGCAACAAGCTGCTGGCATCGATGACCGACGAGGTCGCGCGGCTGGTGCTGCTGGACAACTACCGGCAGAACCAGGCCATCAGCCTGATGGAGCGGATGAGCGTCAAGCGCCTGGGCTCCAAGCAGCACTTCATCCGCACGCTCGAGCAGCAGGGACTGCTCGACCGCCAGATCGAGTTCCTGCCGTCCGACGCGGAGCTGTCGGCGCGCAAGGCGCGCGGGCAGGGCATGACCCGGCCGGAGCTGGCGGTGCTGCTGTCGTACTCCAAGCTGGTGGCTTTCCAGCAGCTGCTGGACTCGGACATCCCCGAGGACCCGTACCTGTCCAAGGAACTGCAGCGCTACTTCCCGGTGCCGCTGCAGAAGAAGTACGCCGACGAGATGGAGCGTCACCGCCTCAAGCGCGAGATCATCGCCACCGCGGTGACCAACGCCACCATCAACCGGATGGGCGCCACCTTCCTGCTGCGCATGCAGGAGGACACCGGCCGCAGCCCGGCCGAGGTGGCCAAGGCCTACACGATCAGCCGCGAGACCCTGGACGCGCGGATGCTGTGGACCCAGATCGACGCGCTGGACGGCAAGCTGCCGGAGGCCGCGCAGGTCGACGCCCTGCAGGTGATCTGGGGCCTGCAGCGCTCGTTCGTGCGCTGGCTGCTCAACCGTCCCGGCCCGATGCCGAGCATCACCGAGGCGGTGGAGCGCTACCGCGACCCGTTCAACGACATCCGCGAGGCGTCGGGCGTGCTGTCCGACGCGCAGCGGCCGGCCTACGAGGCCTCGCTGCGCGAGTGGCGCGACAAGGGCATGCCGCCGAAGCTGGCGCAGCAGCTGGCCGAGCTGCCGTACCTGGAACCGGCGTTCGACATCATCGAGCTGGCGCGTTCGCGCAAGCTCAAGCCGGTGGACGTCTCGCGCGTGCACTTCCGCCTGGGCGACGCGCTGCGGCTGCCGTGGCTGTTCGAGCAGATCGACGCGCTGGCGGTCGACGGCCGCTGGCACGCGGTCGCCCGCGGGGTCATGCGCGACGAGCTGGCCGCGCACCACCGCGTCCTGGCCGGCCAGGCGATGTCCCAGCCCGGCGGTGATGCCGACGCGAAGGTCCGCCACTGGCTGTCCCGTGACGACGCCGCGCTGCGCTTCACCCTGGGCATGCTCAACGAGCTGTCGGCGCAGAAGACGCTCGACTACCCGACCCTGTCGGTGGCGGTGCAGAAGCTCGGCCAGCTGGCCGCGCGCGGCTGACCGCGGGTGGATGCCGGCGCCCGGCGCCGGCATCCATCGACGGGTTGCGCGCTTCCGGGCGCCGGATCGGAGCGTGCGGGGCATGCGCGTCGTCGCAGCCGGTGCCGGCCGGGTATCCTCATGGCAGGGACGCATGCCGTCCGCCAGGAGAATCCGATGAGCGCCGATCCCCGCATCGCCTTCCTTGCCAGCAGTACGCCCAACGCCCAGCAGGCGCTGGAAGCGATGGTCGCCCGCCACGGCCGGCACGCGCCGGACGAGGCGGACGTGATCTGCGCGCTGGGCGGCGACGGCTTCATGCTGCAGACGCTGCACCGCCATGGCGGCAGCGGCAAGCCGGTCTACGGCATGAAGCTGGGCACGGTCGGTTTCCTGATGAACCACTTCCATGCCGACGACCTGCTCGCGCGGATCGCCGCCGCCGAGCCGGCCAAGTTGCGGCCGCTGGAGATGGTGGCGCAGACCGAATCGGGCACCAGCACCGGCTCGCTGGCCTACAACGAGGTCTCGCTGCTGCGCCAGACCCGCCAGGCCGCGCACGTCCGCATCCACCTCAACGGACAGCCCCGCCTGGAGGAACTCATCTGCGACGGGGTGATGGTCGCCACGCCCGCCGGCAGCACCGCCTACAACTTTTCCGCGCACGGGCCGATCCTGCCGCTGGGTTCGCACACGATCGCGCTCACGCCGATCGCCGCGTTCCGGCCCCGGCGCTGGCGCGGGGCGATCCTCAAGGCCGACACCGAGATCCGCTTCGAAGTCCTGGACCCGTACAAGCGGCCGGTCAGCGTGACGGCCGATTCGCACGAAACCCGCGACGTCGTCGAGGTCGTGATCCGCGAATCGACCGACCGCACCGTGACCTTGCTGTTCGATCCCGAGCACAACCTCGAGGAACGTATCCTCAGCGAACAATTCGTGGTATGACGTAGTTCGCTGGCGCACGACGCCGGCCGGCCGGCATGAAGTGTGAAGACCTTCCCGGCACGAACAACCTGGAGTCATCGAGCTTCAACGGCAGGGGAGGGGTCCCGTGAAGTTGTGGTATCTGATGCTGCTCTGCGCCATGCCGGCGCAGGCGGCTGCTGCTGCATGCATGTTCACCAGCAACGTGAAGCCGTTCCAGGCCGACACGTCCACCCTGGTCGACAACGTCCAGATTCCGGCGCCGGAAATCGAGGCGTCGAGCCTGACCCGCGGCATCGGTGGCGGCGCCACCTGCGACGCGCTCGGCTTCATGTCGATCCAGCTCAAGTGGCCGCGCGGGAGCGACTACGACCTGGACGAGGTCGGGTTCGAGTACCGGCTGGTCGGGGGCGATGCCCCGGCGGGCCTGTTGCCACCGGGCGTGGTGACCTCCCCGGTGAACGGCCGCAAGGCCGAGCACCAGTTCACCTGGCAGGACCTGCCCACCGACCAGCAACGTCCGCTGCGCCTGGAACTGGAGGTGCGGGCGGTGACCCGCGACCGCCAGCGCGGCGCCCCGGCGCGGGTCCGGATCGAGGCGCCCGGCAGCTGACCTGGTGCGCGGGCATGCGGGCCTTGCATGCCCGATAATGGCCGCATGGCCCGCCCGGACGACAACAGCCCCCGCCTGCTCACCATCGCGGTGACGTCGCGGGCGCTGTTCGACCTGGAGGAAAGCCACGCGCTCTACGAGCGCGAGGGCGTCGATGCGTACGCCGACTTCCAGCGCGGGCTCGAGGACGAGGTCCTCGAGCCGGGCGTGGCCTTCCCGGTGGTGCGCAAGCTGCTTGCCCTGAACCGGCGGCTGCCGCCGGGCGCGCCGCAGGTGGAGGTGATCCTGCTGTCGCGCAACTCGGCCGACACCGGCCTGCGGATCTTCAATTCGATCCAGCACCACGGGCTGGGTATCGTGCGCGCGGTGTTCACCGCCGGCGAGCCGACCTGGCCGTACGTGGCGCCGTTCGGCACCGACCTGTTCCTGTCGGCCAATCCCGAGTCGGTGCGCCGCTCGTTGCAGCACGGCGTGGCCGCCGCGACCATCCTGCCGGCGCGCGCGGTCGACGCCCCCCGCGACCAGCTGCGCATCGCCTTCGACGGCGACGCGGTGATCTTCAGCGACGAGAGCGAGCGCATCTCCCGCGAGCAGGGCGTGGAGGCGTTCGGCCTGCACGAGCGCGAGCGCGCCCGCGAGCCGCTCTCGGGCGGGCCGTTCCGCGGCTTCCTATCGGCACTGCACGAACTCCAGGCCGCGTTCCCGCCCGGCGAGGACGCGCCGGTCCGTACCGCGCTGGTCACCGCGCGTTCGGCCCCGGCGCACGAGCGTGTGATCCGGACCCTGCGCGAGTGGGGCGTGCGCCTGGACGAGGCGCTGTTCCTCGGCGGGCGCGCCAAGGGGCCGTTCCTGGCGGCGTTCGGCGCCGATATCTTCTTCGACGACTCCGCCCACAACATCGACAGCGCCCGCCTGCACGTGGCCGCCGGCCACGTCCCGCACGGCGTGGCCAATCCGGACTGAGCACCGCGTCCGGTGCCGGCACCTCGCCGACGACTCCGCCCACGACATCGACAGCGCCCGCCTGCACGTGGCCGCCGGCCACTTCACGCACGGCGTGGCCAATCCGTACTGAGTACCGGGTCAGACTCAGGCACCTCGCCTACGACTCCGCAAAACACATCGACAGCGCCCGCCTGCACGTGGCCGCCGGCCACGTCCCGCACGGCGTGGCCAATCCGGACTGAGTACCGCGTCCGACGCCGGCACCTCGCCGACGACTCCGCCCACGACATCGACAGCGCCCGCCTGCACGTGGCCGCCGGCCACGTCCCGCTCGGCGTGGCCTATCCGGACTGAGTACCGCGTCCGCCGCCGGCACCTCGCCGACGACTCCGCCCACGACATCGACAGCGCCCGCCTGCACGGGGCCGCCGGCCACGTCCCGCACGGCGTGGCCAAGCCGGATTGGGCACCGCGTCCGGCGCCGGCACCTCGCCGACGACTCCGCCCACGACATCGACAGCGCCCGCCTGCACGTGGCCGCCGGCCACGTCCCGCACGGCGTGGCCAATCCGGATTGGGCACCGCGTCCGGCGCCGGCACCTCGCCGACGACTCCGCCCACGACATCGACAGCGCCCGCCTGCACGTGGCCGCCGGCCACGTCCCGCACGGCGTGGCCAGCCCGGACCGCGCGGGTCGCCTAGCCCGTGGCCGCGAGTGGGCGCGCGCCGGCCAGTTCCAGCAGCCGGGGTGCGATGCGGTCCAGCGGCAGGACCTCCTGCGCGGCGCCCAGCTTGAACGCGGCGCCGGGCATGCCCCACACCACGCTGGTGGCCTCGTCCTGGACCAGGGTCGAGGCGCCGGCCTGGCGCAGCTCGAGCAGGCCACGGGCGCCGTCGTCGCCCATTCCGGTCAGGATCGCGGCCACCGCGTTGGCGCCGGCGTTCTGCGCAACCGAGCGGAACAGCACGTCCACCGCCGGCCGGTGCCGGTTGACCGGCGGCCCGTCGTCGATCCGGCAGCGCCAGCGGGCGCCGTCGCGGATCACCCGCAGGTGGCGGTCGCCGGGCGGCAGGTAGGCGTGCCCGGGCAGGATCGCCTCGCCGTCGCCGGCTTCGCGCACCAGCATCTGCGAATGCCGGTCCAGGCGTTCGACGAAGGCGCGGCTGAAGCCGCCGGGGATGTGCTGGGTCAGGACGATCGCCGGGGCATCCGGCGGCATCTGTTCCAGGACCACGCGGATCGCCTCGGTGCCGCCCGCCGACGCGCCGATCGCGATCAGCCGGTCGGTGGTGCGGAAGCGCGCGGCGGTGGCCACGGGGGCCCGCGCCGGCAACGCCTCGAGCTTCTGCGCCGGCCTGGCCAGCGGCTGCACCCGCGCACGCGCGGCCGCCTTGACCTTGGCGACGATCTCGGCGCCGTACTCGCCCAGGCCGCGGGCCACGTCGAGCTTGGGCTTGGTGACGAAGTCCACCGCGCCCAGGGCCAGCGCCTGCAGGGTGATCTCGGCGCCGCGCTCGGTCAGCGAGGACACCATCAGGACCGGCATCGGCCGCAGGCGCATGATGTTCTCGAGGAACGCCAGGCCGTCCATGCGCGGCATCTCGACGTCCAGGGTCAGCACGTCCGGATTGAGCCGCTTGATCTTCTCGCGCGCCAGCAGCGGATCGGCGGCGGAGCCCACCACCTCGATCTCCGGGTCGCCGGACAGCAGTTCGGTGAGGATCTGCCGCACCACCGCCGAATCGTCGACCACCAGTACCTTGATCCTCGCCATCAGAACAGCTCCACGCCGCCGCTGACCGGCGTGCGCGACAGGCGCTGCCGGACCGCCGATTCGGCGGCCACGACCTCGGCGTCATGCGCATGCGGCAGGCGGTTGACCATCACCTTGCCGGTCTGCGGAAAGAAGAACACCTTGCGCGGGTGGATCCCGCGCAGGTCCTCGGCCACCACCTGGATGCGCTCGGCGGCCAGGTAGGCCATCACGAACTCCGCGTTGCGGGTGCCGACCGGATTGCTGGTGAAGCCCTTGAGCACGTTGGCGCCGCCGAACACCTTGGCCTCCAGGCGCTTGCGGCTGGCGCCGCGCTTGAGCAGCTCGTTGATCAGCACTTCCATCGCGTAGCTGCCGTAGCGCGCCGGGGCGCCGTCGCCGGTGTTGCCGTCCGGCAGCAGGAAGTGGTTCATGCCACCCAGCTGCAGCATCGGGTCGCGGATGCAGGCGGCCACGCACGAGCCGAGCACGGTCACCAGCGCGGTGCCGTCGTCGACCACCAGGTACTGGGTCGGCAGCAGCTTGGCCGCGGGCACCTTGAACTGCGGGTCGCGATAGCGCATCACGTCGTCCGCGTGCAGCGCAGCTCCGCTCATGCGCGCACCGCCGGGTTGCGCCGGTACAGGGTGCGGCCGCACGGCTGGATCAGGTCCGCCGCATGCAGGTAGTTCTCCGAGTGGCCCGTGTAGAGCAGGCTGCCGCCATCCATCTGCGTGACCAGCCGCGACAGGATCCCGCGCTGGGTCGGCTTGTCGAAGTAGATCATCACGTTGCGGCAGAAGATCGCCGAGAACGGGCCGCCGACGTCGTAGCGTGGCGCGAGCAGGTTCAGCGGCCGGAACTCGATCAGCGCCTGCAGGGCCGGGTTGACCCGGCAGCGGCCCTCGTTCGGGCCGGTGCCGCGCTGGAAGTAGCGCCGGCGCGTGTCTTCGTCCAGCCCGGAGATGCGGTCCACGCCGTAGACGCCGCGCTGCGCGGTCGCCAGCACCTGGGTGTCGATGTCGGTGGCGAGGATGCGCACCGGCGGGGTGAGCGTGCCGAACGCCTCGCAGGCGGTGATCGCCATCGAGTACGGCTCCTCGCCGGTGGAGGCCGCGCAGGACCACAGGCGCAGCAGGCCGGCGCCGGACAGGTCGCGCAGCTGCGCATGCAGGCGCTCGAAGTGGTGCGGTTCGCGGAAGAACGCGGTGAGGTTGGTGGTCAGCGCGTTGGTGAACGCCTGCCACTCCGGGTGGTCGGGGCTGGCCTCGAGCTGGTCGAGGTAGGCGGCGAAGTCGTTCATGCCCAGCGCCCGCAGGCGCCGCGAGAGGCGACCGTAGACCATGTCGCGCTTGCCCGGCGCCAGCGCGATCCCGGCACTGGCGTGGATCATCTGGCAGACCCGGCGGAAATCGCGGTCGGAGAACGGGAACTCGCGGTGGTCCGTGGGCGGATGCGGGAGGTGGGTGGCGCTCATCTCGGGTCCGGGTGGAAGGGCGGCGCGGCCGTGCGGGAGCATCCCGCTGCTGGAAATATCGGCGCGCGGCGGCGGAAGTTGATGCCGTGCACGCGGGCGCCGGCACGGGGCACGGCGTAAAAAAAAGCCCCGGCGACATGCCGGGGCTCGAATTGCCGCAACTGGAACAGGATCAGAACTCGGCCCAGTCGGCCTCGTTCAGGATGGTGGCGGTGTTGCCGGCCGGACGCGGCGCGGCCGGCCGGCTGGCGGCCTTGCGCGCCGGGAACGCGACCGTGGTGGCCTGCGCGGGGGCCGGCGGCGCCGCGGCCGCGACGCTGCCTTCCTCGATCCGGAACACGGCGATGGCCTGGGCCAGGCCGGCGGACTGTTCCTCCATGGCTCGCGCGGCAGCGGTGGCTTCCTCCACCAGCGCCGCGTTCTGCTGGGTCGTCTCGTCCATCTGCACGATGGTCTGGTTGACCTGCTCGATGCCCGCGGCCTGCTCCTGCGAGGCAGCCGAGATCTCGGCCATGATGTCGGTCACCCGCTGCACCGAGGCCACGATCTCGCCCATGGTCTTGCCGGCCTGGTCGGCCAGCGCGGCGCCATTGGCGACCTTGCCGGTGGAGTCCTCGATCAGGCTCTTGATCTCCTTGGCGGCCGTCGCCGAGCGCTGGGCCAGGGAGCGCACCTCGGTGGCGACCACCGCGAAACCGCGGCCCTGTTCGCCGGCCCGGGCCGCTTCCACGGCCGCGTTCAGGGCCAGGATGTTGGTCTGGAAGGCGATGCCGTCGATCACCGAGATGATGTCGGCGATCTTGCGCGAGGAGGCCTGGATGTCGGCCATGGTGGTGACGACCTGGCCGACGACCTGGCCGCCCTGGGAGGCGACGGAGGCCGCGCCGACCGCCAGCTGGTTGGCCTGGCGGGCGTGGTCGGCGTTCTGCTTGACGGTGGAGGTCAGCTCCTCCATCGAGGCGGCGGTCTCCTCCAGGTTGGCGGCCTGCTGCTCGGTGCGGCGGGACAGGTCGTTGTTGCCCGACGCGATCTCGGTGGAGGCGGTGGAGATGGCCGCCGAGGCGCCCTGGATGCGGCCGACGATGGAGGTCAGCTGCGCGGCGGTGGCATTGGCGTCGTCGCGCATGCGGGCGAACACGCCGTGGAAGTCGCCTTCCATCCGCGCGGTCAGGTCGCCCTGCGACAGCGAGGTCAGCAGGCGCGAGACCTCCGACAGGCTGACGGAATTGGCCTCGAGCAGCGTGTTCAGCTGCTGGGCCAGCTGCAGCAGGAATCCTTCCTTGCCCTCGGTGTCGATCCGGCCGGACAGGTCGCCCGCCGCGGCGGCCTGCACGATCCGCGCCACTTCCTGCTCGGTGTGCACTTCGTTGGTGCGGTCGCGCCATTCGCAGACGGTGCCCACGCTTTCACCGTTGGCATCGCGGATGACCGAGATGTTCTGGGCGAAGCAGGCGGTGCCGTACTGCATCTCGCGCTGGCCGCGGCCATCCCGCTCCAGGCGCGCCAGGAACTCGGCCGGGACCTTGCCGCCGTGCTCGAGGACGGTGACGGGCTGGCCCACCAGTGGACGCTGCGGATCGATCTCCGGCAGCGCGGTGACGATCTGCTCCGCGTACCCGTCGAGCATGTCGCGCAGCGCGGGGTTGGTGTAGACCACGTCCAGGTCGCGGTCGGTGATGATCAGGCCGATCGAGGAGCTGTCCAGCGCGGTGCGCACGCGCAGGTTCTCGCTGGCGACCTTCTGGTCGCGCTCGGTCCGCTCGCGCAGGTCGTGCTGCATGCGCTGCATCGCCTTGAGCAGGTCGCCGATCTCGTCCTCCCGGGAGGTGTCGATCCGGCTGTCGAGCTTGCCGCCGGCGACGTCGTGCGCCACGCCGACCGCCTCGCGCATGGCCTGGGTCAGGCCGCGGGCCAGCAGCCATGCGATGGCCAGGCCGCCGCCGATGCCGGCGAGCAGCATGATCACGATCAGCGACGCCGATGCGGCATAGGCCGAGCTGGCTTCCTCGCCGGCCGTGGTCGCCTGGCGGTCGGCCTCCGCGATCAGGTCGCCGACCACCCCCGTGGTCGCGCTGTGCAGCTGGAAGGTCTCGCCGAGGAAGGTGTCGATGGCGTCGTCCGGAAGCTCCAGGTCGACCATCTCGTTGACCGAATCGTAGGACCCCTTGGCCGCGGCCCAGGCGGCGACGAACTTCTCGTGGAGCTTGCGCTCCTCCGCGGTGGTGATGAGCTTCTTGTACTCGGCCGAGGTGGCCTCGATCCTCGCCGCGATCTCGCCCGATTCCTTGCGCGCGTCCTGCTTGACCGCCTCGCTCGCGCGGGTCAGCCCGCGATAGGAGGAGATGCGGAACTCGCCCAGCAGCGAGCGCAGTTCGGCGGCCGTGGACACCGAATCCATGGAGTTGCCCGCAAGGTGCGTGGTCGCGCGGTTGAGCGAGGCGAGCCCGTAATAGGCGCCTACGCCCTGGACCACCATCAGGACCAGCACGACCCCGAACGCGAGCATGAGCTTGGGCGAGAGCTTGAGGTTCTTCAGCCGATGCATGAAACGATTCCCCCGGTACATGGCAACAGGACCGGCCCGGGCGCGGCGGGCGCCCGGGCCACCGCGATCACTTGATGGTCGCGAGCTTGATGTTCGACGGCGAGGTCACCGCGATTTCGGCGCGGCTGGCGTCGCGCTGGATGGTGCCGATCACGCAGACGTCCCGGCCCTCGAGTTCCTCCGGGGTCGGCTTGAACTTGTTGCGCTGGTCGCCGGGGATGCGGGCGGAGAAGGTGTGGCGCGGGAAGGCGCCGCCCATGTACAGGAAGGTCGGTTCGCCCTCGGAGTTCTGCGCGTAGCGGGTCTTCTCGACCTTGCCGCAGACCATGCCTTCCTTGCCGACGAAGCGCGGGGCCTGGTCGGCGGGAATGGCGTCGGCGGCCAGCGCGGCCAGCGGGGCGCCGGCCATCAGCGCGGCGAGGGTCAGCATGCGGAACGTCGGCTTCATATCGGTACTCCAGTGCGAAAGGTGGGCGCGGGCGAAGGCCCCGTACGGTGCCTATCGGCGCGGGGCCATGGAACTTGAGCGGTTCAGGCGGCGGCTTCGAGCGCGGGGCCGTTGCCGAGGTCGGCGCTGTCGAGCAGGGTCTCGATGTCGAGCAGGATCAGCATCCGCTCGTCCAGGGTGCCGATGGCCGAGATGAAGCGGGTGTCCACCGCCGCGCCGAACTCCGGGGTCGGGCGGATCTGCTCCTGGGCCAGCGGGACCACGTCGGACACGCCGTCCACCACGATCCCGACCACGCGGTCCTCGACGTTCAACACGATCATCACCGTGAGGCTGTCGTAGCGCGCCTCGCGCAGGCGCAGCTTCAGCCGCAGGTCGATCACCGGCACGATGGTGCCGCGCAGGTTGATCACGCCCTTGATGTAGTCGGGCGCGTCCGGCACGCGGGTGACCGCGTCGTAGCCGCGGATCTCCTGGACCTTGAGGATGTCGACGCCGTAGTGCTCCTCGCCGAGGGTGAAGGTGAGGAATTCGCCCGTGGCCGGGCTCTGGGTGCTGCTCATGGATGCGCTCCTGCGGGTCGGGGCCGCGCTGCGCGCGGATCGGTTCGACAGGAAGATCGGCCGGCCGGCCGGCAACTTTAGGCGGCGCTAGACCGCTCGCCGCTCGCGGGCGTTGCGCTGGCGCTCGACCCGGAAGATGTATTGCAGGACCTGCTTCTCCGCCTGTGCCGACAGCCCGACGAAGCGGCAGCCGACGCGCAGGGCGGCCCCGGCAAGGGGTTCGCGCCGGCATACGTGCGCCACTTCCAGCCGGACCGGCAACGGGGCGAGGTCCGGCAGCTTCAACAGGGCCCCCTCCAGCACCCGCCGCGAAGCGAAGCGGCCCTCGTCCTCCTCGCGCACGGCCAGGGCCAGGCCACCGCCGCTGAGGTCGAGCACGCGCAGCTGCAGGGCCTGCGCCGCGTCCTCGGCGGCTGGCAGCTGCACCGTCACCGTCGGCCCCGGGACCAGCTGCAGCCGGTACAGCTCGCGGCGCTGGAGCTTGAGCAGCGACTCCGGGGCCGGTGCGGAGAACGCGGTGCGGCCATCGTTGTCGACCCGCTCCAGGCCCTGCAGGCGGAACTGGATGCGCACCCGGTCCAGCTGCGACACGCAGGTCAGGTGGTGGGCGGTGGCGATGCGCTGGTTGACGCTTTCCAGGTGGTTGCCGTCGACCAGCACGTTGCCGTCGGCGTCCACGTCGAGCAGCGCGGTCGGGCAGGGCAGGCCACCGGGCATGATGTGCGCGCTGATCAGCGCGCCGGCCTCGGCCAGCGACTGCAGCACGCGCGCGATCTCGCGGGGATCATGCAGCACGTAGCGTGCGGCATCCTCCAGGTCCAGCGGTGCGGCGTTGGATTCGAGCGCTTCCGGCATCGGCGGGCGGCGGGCATTCTTCCGTTAACGGCCTATCGGCCGCGCGCGGGAAAAGTTGACGTCTGTCGCGGACGGGCGGCGGCGGCGCCCGCGGGCGCCCGCCGCCGCCCCCGGTGTCCTAGGCGGCCCGGCGCACGGGACGGAGGCCGACGTCGCCGCCTTCCTCGATCCGGAACACGGCGATGGCCTGGGCCAGGCCGGCCGACTGTTCCTCCATGGCCCGCGCGGCGGCGGTGGCTTCCTCCACCAGCGCCGCGTTCTGCTGGGTGGTCTCGTCCATCTGCACGATGGTCTGGTTGACCTGCTCGATGCCCGCGGCCTGCTCCTGCGAGGCAGCCGAGATCTCGGCCATGATGTCGGTCACCCGCTGCACCGAGGCCACCAGCTCGCCCATGGTCTTGCCGGCCTGCTCGGCCAGGGCCGAACCGTCGGCGACCTTGCCGGTGGAGTCCTCGATCAGGCTCTTGATCTCCTTGGCCGCCGTCGCCGAGCGCTGGGCCAGGCTGCGCACCTCGGTGGCGACCACCGCGAAGCCGCGGCCCTGTTCGCCGGCGCGGGCCGCTTCCACGGCCGCGTTCAGGGCCAGGATGTTGGTCTGGAAGGCGATGCCGTCGATCACCGAGATGATGTCGGCGATCTTGCGCGAGGAGGCCTGGATGTCGGCCATGGTGGTGACCACCTGGCCGACGACCTGGCCGCCCTGGGAGGCGACCGATGCGGCGCCGATGGCCAGCTGGTTGGCCTGGCGGGCGTGGTCGGCGTTCTGCTTGACGGTGGAGGTCAGCTCCTCCATCGAGGCGGCGGTCTCTTCCAGGTTGGCGGCCTGCTGCTCGGTGCGGCGGGACAGGTCGTTGTTGCCGGCGGCGATCTCGGTGGAGGCGGTGGAGATGGCGCCCGAGGCGCCCTGGATGCGGCCGACGATGGAGGTCAGCTGGGCCACGGTGGCGTTGGCGTCGTCGCGCATGCGGGCGAACACGCCGTGGAAGTCGCCCTCCATCCGCGCGGTCAGGTCGCCGGCGGCGATGGCCCGGAGCAGCGAGGAGACCTCGTGCAGGTTGCCGTCGGTGGTCTCCATCAGCGTGTTCAGGCCGGCGACCATGGCCCGGAAGTCGTGCTGGTAGGCGTCCACGTCGCCGCGCTGGGCGAAGTCGCCGGCCGCGGCCGCGCCGGCCAGGCGCTTGATCTCGGTGTTGATCGCCGACAGGTTGCGCTTGCACATGTCCATCGCTTCGGTGATCACGATCTTCTCGCCGGGCAGGCGTTCCATGTCCACCGACAGGTCGCCCACGGCGTAGTGGCGCATCACTTCCACCGCGCGCATCTTCACGCCGATGTGCTGGGACACCAGGGTGTTGGTGTCGCGGACCATGCGGCCGAAGTCGCCGGGGAAGCCGCTGTCGTCGATGCGGAAGCTGATCTGGCCCTCGTCATGGCGCACGGTCATCTCGGCCTGGGCGGCGATCACCGCCTTGAGCTGGTCCTGCATGGTGCGCATGGACTCGAGCAGGCGCCCGGCCTCGTCGCGGCTGTCGGCGCGGATCGCGTTGTCCAGGCGGCCCTGGGCGATGTCGCCGGCTACGCGGGTGGCCTTCTGCAGCGGTCGCGACACCGCGCGGGCGATGGCCCAGCCCAGCAGGCCGGCCAGCAGCACCAGCAGCACGATGCCGATCCCGATCGCGGCCACGGTACGCGTGTGCGCGGCCTCGGCCGCGGCGACCTGGTTGTCCAGGCCCTTCACGTTGTACTCGATCAGCGCCTTGAGCGAGCCGGCGAATTCGCGGCGCGCCTTGCGCGAGGCGTCCTCGGATACCTGGGTGGCGGTGACGAAGTCGTCGGCGGCGATGGCCTGGGCGATGTTGTCGTGCGAGGCGAAGTAGGCGGCGCGCGCGGCCTTGACCTTCTCGTACAGGGCCAGCTCGGTCTCGCTGGATTCGGCTTCGATCGCGTTGTACGCGGCCTCGGCCGCCTCGATGCTGCCGCGGGTGTCCGAGATGCGCTTGTCGTAGTCGGCAAGCTCCTCCGGCTGGCCTTGGCGCCCGAGCTGGGCGAGTTCGTAGGTGCGGTACTCGTTGAGCAGCGACAGCATGTCGCCCAGGTGCACGACCGCGGGCATCCAGTTGCTGCTGGTTTCCTTGATCTGGTCGTTGGCGGTGCTCAGGCGCAGCAGCGCGAACAGGCCCAGCGCCACGGTCATCGCCGTGGTCACGGTGAAGGCCAGGGCCAGCTTGCGTGCGATCGGGAGGTCTTGGAACCACTTCATGTCGAGGTCTCGTCTCGGTGGCGACGCACCGCGGAGCGGGCGACACGGAGGTTCCGTGCCTCCGGGATAACGGCGTTGTGCGCGGCGACTTGACGGCGTTTTCGTGAACGTGCTTGCGCGTCCCGACGGACGGTCGGCGCGTGCGCGGCCCGCGCCCGCGTTGCGCGCACCAGGGCGACGGACACGGCGACGCACCCGGCGCCGGCGGCACCGGGTGCGCGGGGCGGATCGATCAGGCCGCCTGCGGCAGCCGCTGGCGCAGGCGGACCAGGCCGCCCACGTCGACGATCAGGGCGACATGGCCGTCGCCAAGGATGGTCGCCCCGGAGATGCCGGGGACGCGCCGGTAGTTGCGTTCCAGGTTCTTGACCACGACCTGCTGCTGGCCGACCAGTTCCTCGACCTCCAGGGCCAGCTTCTGGCCGTCGCCTTCGACCACCACCACCAGCGATTCGCTGCCGGCGTCGCGGAAGCCGTAATGGTCGGCGAGCGAGAGCAGCGGCAGGTACTCGCCGCGCACCCGCAGCACGCGACCGTCTCCGGCGACGGTGCGGATGTCGTCGGACTGCGGCTGCAGCGCCTCGAGCACGTGGTTCAGCGGCAGGATCAGGATCTCGCCGCCGGTGGACACGACCATGCCGTCGAGGATCGCGAGGGTCAGCGGCAGCCGGATCACCACGCGGGTGCCGCGGCCCAGGCCGCTTTCCAGCTGGACTTCGCCGCCGAGCGCCTGGATGTTCCTGCGCACCACGTCCATGCCCACGCCACGCCCGGACAGGTCGGTGACCTGCTCGGCGGTGGAGAAGCCGGGCTGGAAGATCAGGTCCCAGACCTGCGCGTCGACCGGATTGTCCGGCACCTGCAGGCCGCGCTCGTGGGCCTTGGCCAGGATCCGTTCGCGATCGAGGCCGCGGCCGTCGTCGGCCACTTCGATGACGATGTGCCCGCCCTGGTGCGAGGCGGCCAGGGTAATGGTGCCGGTCTCGTCCTTGCCCGCGGCGCGGCGCGCCTCCGGGGATTCCAGGCCGTGGTCGATCGAGTTGCGGACCAGGTGCACCAGCGGGTCGGCGATCTTCTCGATCAGGCCCTTGTCCAGCTCGGTGCCTTCGCCGATGGTGCGCAGCCGCACCTGCTTGCCCAGCCGCGCCGAGAGGTCGCGGACCAGGCGCGGGAAGCGGCGGAACACGGCGTCCACCGGCAGCATGCGCACGCCGATCACGGCCTCCTGGAGGTCGCGGGTATTGCGCTCGAGCAGCTCCAGGCCGGCGGTCAGGCGCTCGGCGAGCGACGGGTCCAGCCCGCCGCTGACCTGCTTGAGCATGGCCTGGGTGATGACCAGTTCGCCGACCAGGTTGATCAGCGCGTCGACCTTGTCGACGCTGACCCGGATCGAGCTCTCGGCCTCGGCGGCGGCCGGGGCGGCGGCGGTCGCGGCGACTGCAGCCACGGCCGGGATGGCCGCCACCGCCGGCGCGGTGGCAACCGCGGCGGCGGCGACGGCCGCCTGCGGCTGGATGTCCAGCTCGCAGTCGTCCACCACCCAGGCGAACACGTCGTTGATGGCGCTGCGCGGGACCTTGCCCTGCAGGCCGAGGTCCCAGGCGATGCAGGCCTCCAGCGGATCGAGCTGGGCGAAGGCGGGCAGGCGCTCGAGCCGGGCAGCCACGTCCAGCTGCCCGAGGTGCTCGAGCTCGCGCAGGATGCGCAGCGGGTCGTTGCCGCTCATGAACAGCGAAGGTGCCGGGGCGAAGGCGATGTTCCAGCCCTCCGGCTCGGCTTCGGCCGCGGCGGCGACCGCGGCTTCGCCGCTGCCCCCCAGCTCGCGGCCCAGGCGTGCGTGCACGGCGGCGACGGCGGCCGGATCGGCCGGCTTGCCCTGTTCGGCCTCGGCCAGCAGGGCGCGCAGCACGTCGACCGAGCCGAGCATCGCGTCCACCGCGCTGGCGGCCAGCGCGCGCTTGCCGCCGCGGATCTCGTCCAGCAGCGTCTCCAGGACGTGGGTCAGCGCGGCCATCTTCTCGAAGCCGAACGTCGCCGCGCCGCCCTTGATCGAGTGCGCGGCGCGGAACACCGAGTTGACCACCTCCGGGTCCAGGCTGCCGCCCTCCAGCGCGAGCAGGCCGGCTTCCATCGCGTCGAGCCCTTCGCGGCTCTCTTCGAAATAGGTGGCGTGGAAGCGTTGAAGGTCCATGCTCATGGCAGGGCGGCTCGCGATGCGTGGATCGGTGGGGGAAGATCAGCCGAGGACTTTCTGGACGGTGGCGACCAGCTGCTCGGGGTTGAACGGCTTGACCAGCCAGCCGGTGGCGCCGGCGGCCTTGCCCTCGGCCTTCTTGTCGGCGGCCGACTCGGTGGTCAGCATCAGCATCGGCGTGAACTTGTAGTCCGGCAGCCCGCGCAGGGCGCGGATCAGCGAGATGCCGTCCATGTTCGGCATGTTCACGTCGGTGACCACCGCGTTGAAGCGCTGGCCCTGGGCCCGGCCCAGCGCGACCTGGCCGTCTTCGGCCTCGTCGACGGCGAAGCCGGCCGAGGTCAGGGCGAAGGACACCATCTGGCGCATCGAGGCCGAGTCGTCCACTACCAGAATGCGTGCGCTCATGCGGCGTTCTCCACGGTTCGTTTCGTTGCGTTGTCGTCGTTGGCCAGTCCCAGCGGCGCGGACAGGCCGAGCAGGCGGGCGGCGTCGCGCAGGGCGTCGCTGCAGGCCGAAAGTTCGGTGCGCCGGCCGTGCTCGGCGCGGCTGCGGAAGAAGGCGCACAGGACCTGCATGGCCGCCGTGTGCACGCGCCGCACGGCGCCGCCGTCCAGCGCGACCGCCGGGTCTTCCAGGTGCGCCGCTAGGCGCTCTTTGAGGTCGGCGCTGGCCTCGATGCCGAGGTCCTCGCCCAGCGACACGGTGTTCATCGCGTCTCCGCAATCAGGATCGGAACAGGTAACGGCCGGCACGGGCGGACCTTTAGGCGGTCGCGCCGGCCGGGGCCAGCAGGCGGGAAGCGTCCAGCAGCACCACCGGGTCGCCGGACTGGCGGGCGATGCCGCGGAACAGGTCGCTGTGGATGCGGCCGGCACGCGTGTTGTCGGGCGCCTCGACCTGCTGGTCGGTGAGGTTGACCACGTCCTCCACCGCCGACACGCGCAGGCCGAGGGTCTCGCCCTTCTCCTCGAGCACCACGATCCGGGTGGCCGCGGTGCCGGGCTGCGCCGCCTGGCCGAGGTGGACGCCGAGGTCCATCACCGGCACCACCTGGCCGCGCAGGTTCATCACCCCGAGCATCGCCGGCGGGGTGCCGCGCAACGGCAGCAGCGGCGTCGGCAGCACCACCTCCTGGACCTTGAGCAGCTCCAGCCCGTAGGCCTGCCCGGCACAGCGCAGGCGCAGCCAGCGCGAACTGCGGTCGGCGGCGCGCCGGTGCGGCAGGGCGCCGTCGTCCGCGGCTGCGGCGACGGAGCCCGCCACGGGCCCGGGAACGGCGCGCGGCGGGACCGCGGGTGCGGCCACCGGTACCAGGCGCGGCGGCAAGGCCGGAATGGAAGCGGCCGCCACGGGTGCGGGGACGGCGGCAGGGGGCGGGGCCGCGGCGACGGCCGGCGCCGGCACCAGGAGCTCGTCCAGGTAATCGTCGAGCACGGCGGCCGGAATCATGCGGCACGCTCCAGCGGCAGGGCGGCTTCCGCCTCGAGGATCCACTCCAGCGCGCGGCGGTAGCTCGACAGCGCGCGCCCCGGGTAGCCGCCTTCCTCGCCGACCGGCTGCACCAGCAGCTCGGCGTTGCACAGCCGGGTGTCGACCGGGATGGCGTCTTCCCAGACGCGCTCGCCGTGGTCGTCCTGCATCTTCCTGAGGGCCTCCTGGCCGGCGCGGGTGCGGCGGTCGTAGAGGGTCGGCAGGACCGAGACCGGCAGCGGACGGCGGCGCGAGCGCTCGACCATTTCCGCGGTCCGGCGCATGCCGGCCAGGCCATGCAGCGCCAGCGGCTCGGCCTGGGTCGGGATCACCACCCGGTCGGCGGCGGCCAGGGCGTTGATCATCAGCAGGCCCAGGGTCGGTGGGCAGTCGAGCAGGACGTAGTCGTGCTGGCCCGCATGGCGGGCCAGCGCCTGCGACAGGGCCAGCCCGAGGCCGGGCTGGTTGGCGCTGCGCCGTTCCAGGGTCGCCAGCGCGGTCTGCGCGCAGACGTAGGAAAGGTTGTCGATCGCGCTGCCGCGGGCCAGTGCCGCCAGCGGCTGCGGCGGCGTGGCGAACAGCTCCAGCACGCCTTCGGGCGCCGGCTCGGCGGGCACGCCGAACGCGCGGGTGAGGGAGGAATGCGGGTCGAGGTCGACCAGCAGCACGCGCTGGCCGCGCAGGGCCAGTCCGCGGCCCAGGGCCAGGGTGGTGGTGGTCTTGCCCACGCCGCCTTTCTGGTTGGCGATCGCCCACACGCGCATGGTTCGGTCCTTTCCTAGGGGTTTGCGCCGACCGCGACCGTGCCGGCGCCGGCAGCGGGCGGTGCGTCCATAGCCGATATCGGCGCCCCCGCCACGGTCTTGACCGCGTCCTGGGCCGGGGCGTCGTCGTCCGGGTTGGCCAGCACGATCAGGACCACGCGCCGGTTGCGGTTGCGGCCTTCCTGGGTGGCGTTGTCCGCGCGCGGGCGGAACTCGCCGTAGCCGACCATGGCCAGGCGTTCCTGGGCCACGCCCTGGCTGGCGAACAGGTGCACCACGCTGGCCGCGCGCGCGGCCGACAGCTCCCAGTTGGACGGGAACACCACCGTGTTGATCGGCTGGTTGTCGGTGTAGCCCTCGACCCGGACCGGGTTCGGGGTGTCGTGCAGCACCGCGGCGAGCTTGGACAGCACGCCGCGGGCGGAGAGGTCCAGCGTGGCCGAGCCGGTGTCGAACAGGATGTCGCTGTTGATCTCCACTTCCAGCCACAGGTCCGAGCGCTTGATCGTGATCAGCCTGGCTTCGACCAGCGAAGCCAGCGCGCCTTCCATCTGGGTGGCGATCTCGCCGAGCTGGCGGCGGGCGCGGCGCACGGCCTCGGTGCTGGTGACGTCCATCGGCTGGCCGGTGCGCATGTGCGAGGCCAGCGCCGGCAACAGGGTGGGGTTGGGGGCGGGCGAGGGCGCCGACGGGCCCTGCTTGGCGCCGGACTTGATCGGCGAGGGGCGGTCGAAATCGGCGCCCTGCAGCTGGTGGTTGCCGACCTGCACCGGGTTGATCGTGCGCGGCGCGCCGCCGAAGGCCGCGGTGAGCGCGTCGGCCATGACCCGGTACTTGCCTTCGTTGACCGAGGAGATCGCGTACATGACCACGAAGAAGGCCAGCAGCAGCGTCATCAGGTCGGCGTAGGGGATCGCCCACGCCTCGTGGTTGCCGTGTTCCTCGTGCTTCTTCTTGCGCGCCATCGCCTGCGGGCCTCAGTGCAGGAAGCCGGCGAGCTTGGACTCGATGTTGCGCGGGTTCTCGCCCTGGGCGATCGCGATCAGGCCCTCGATGATCATCTCGCGCTCGCCGGTGCGGCGGGCGATGACGCTCTTGAGCTTGGACGCCACCGGCAGGAAGAACAGGTTGGCCGAGGCGATGCCGTAGATGGTCGCGGTGAACGCGGCGGCGATGCCGTGGCCGAGCTTGCTCGGGTCGGCGAGGTTCTTCATCACCGCGATCAGGCCGAACACCGCGCCGATGATGCCCAGGGTCGGGGCGTAGATGCCCATGCCCTCGAACACCTTGGCCGCGGCCAGGTCCTGGTGTTCCTGGCCATCCAGGTCGATTTCCAGCATGTGCCGGATCTGTTCGGGCTCGACGCCGTCCACCAGCATCTGCAGGCCCTTCTTCAGGAACGGGTCGCCCTGTTCGGCCACCTGCTGCTCCAGCCCGAGCAGGCCCTGGCGACGGGCGATGTTGCTCCATTCCAGGATCTGCGCCATCAGCGCCTCGCGGTCGGCGGCCGGCGGCTTCATCACCCAGCCGGCGATGCGCAGGGCGCGCTTGAACACGGCGGGCGGGGTGTGGACGAAGATTGCCGCGATCGTGCCCAGGATCACGATCACGAACGCGGCAGACGACCACAGGGAGCCGAGGCCGGCGCCCTTGAGGATGCTTCCGCCGACCAGCGCGACCAGTGCCAGCAGCAGACCGACGAGGCTGAGGATGTCCATGGACCTCCGTATCGGCCCGATGTGAACGGACTTGAATCCCCCGGCCACGGCGCGCTTCGCGGTACCCTTGCCGCCAGCGCCCCGCGGGCGAAGGACAGGAAGGAATCCGCCATGTTGATGCCGTTGCGATGCCGGTGCGGCCAGGTCCGGGGCGAGCTCGACCTCGCCGGCGCCCATGCGCGGGCGACCTGCTACTGCCGTGACTGCCAGGCGTTCGCGCGTTTCCTCGGCGGCGACGGGCTGCTCGATGCGCGCGGCGGGACCGACGTGGTGGCCTCCGCCCCCGACGCGGTCCGGATCACCGCCGGCATCGAGCAGGTGGCCTGCATGTCGATGAGCCCCAGGGGGCTGCTGCGCTGGTATGCCGCCTGCTGCCGCACGCCCCTGGCCAACACCTCGCGCGATGCGAAGCTGTACTACACCGGCCTGGTGGCCGCGTGCCTGGATGCGGCCCCCGCGGCCGTCGACGAGGCGCTGGGCCCGCGCGACCGGATCGTGGCCAATGCGGGCTCGGCCACCGCGCCGGTCGAGTCGTCGATGCTGCGCTTCCTGGCCGGCGGCGTGCGCATCTTCGGCCCGGTCATCGGCGCGAGGCTGCGGGGCCGGCGCGCCGGGGCACCGTTCTTCGATGCGCAGGGCCGGCCGCTGCGCGAGCCGGAGGTCGTCAGCCGCGAGCGGCGCCAGGCCCTGCAGCGTGGCGGGCCGGCGGGCGCCTAGCGTCCGCTGTCCCGGATCCAGGCGGCGGCCGCGCGCCCCGCGCGCAGGCCGCTGGCGAAGCAGGCGGTGAGCAGGTAGCCGCCGGTCGGTGCTTCCCAGTCCAGCATTTCTCCGGCGCAGAACACGCCGGGCAGGGCGGTCGCCATCAGGGCATGGTCCAGCGCTTCCAGGCGCACGCCGCCGCCGCTGCTGATCGCCTCGTCCACCGGGCGCGGCGCGCGCAGCACCAGCGGCAATCGCTTCAGCGCATCCGCGACCCGGTCCATGTCGGCCAGCGCGTCCGCGGGCAGGACTTCCCTCAGCAGCGCCGCCTTGACCCCGTCCACCGCCGCCTGCCGGCGCAGGTGCTCGCTGAGGCTGCGACCGTCGCGGGGCTTGGCCAGGTCGCGACGCAGGCGCTGCGCATCGCGGCCGGGGACCAGGTCCAGCCACAGGGTGGTGGCGCCGTCGCGGGCGATGGCATCGCGCAGCGGCACCGACAGGGCGTAAACCAGGCTGCCCTCGATGCCGCCGGCGGTAGCCACGCATTCGCCCTGCAGCGCATGCTCCGTGCCGCCGGCGTCGCGCCAGTGGGCGACCACCGGCCGGACCGGGGCGCCGGCGTGGCGCCCGGCGAAGTGGGGACTCCAGCCGACGTCGAACCCGCAGTTGCTCGGCACCAGCGGCGCGACGTCGACGCCGCGCTCCCGCAGCAGGCCGACCCAGCCGCCATCGGACCCCAGCTGCGGCCAGCTCGCACCACCCAGGGCGAGCACCGTGGCCGCGGCATGCACCACGCGCCCGCCCTCGGGGGTGTCGAACAGCAGCGCACCCGCATCGTCCCAGCCGCGCCAGCGATGCTGGACGTGGAAGCGCACGCCCTGGTCCCTGAGCCGGCGCACCCAGCCGCGCAGCAGTGGCGCGGCCTTGCGGTCCAGCGGGAACACGCGGTCGGAGCTGCCGACGTAGGTGTCCACCCCCAGGCCGCGGGCCCAGGCGCGCAGGTCGTCGGGCGCGAAGTCCCGCAGCCACCCGGCCACGTCGCCCTCGCGCGGCCCGAAGCGGCGTGCGAAGCCCGGCATCGGCTCGGCGTGGGTCAGGTTCAGTCCGCCCTTGCCGGCAATCAGGAACTTGCGCCCGACCGAGCCCTTGCCCTCGAACAGGTCCACGTCCACGCCGGTGGCGCGGGCCGCTTCGGCGGCCATCAGGCCGGCCGGGCCGCCGCCGACGATGGCCACGCCAGGCAGGCGGGCGGCCACGGCTGGAGCGTGCGGGACCGGGGGCATGGCGTTCAGCGGGGCGTGACGTCGAGCAGTTCGACCTCGAACACCAGCGAGGCGTTCGGCGGGATCACGCCGCCCGCGCCCTTGCGTCCATAGGCCAGGGCCGACGGGATCAGCAGCGTGCGCCGGCCGCCCACGTGCATCCCCGCCACGCCGTCGTCCCAGCCGCGGATGACCTGGCCGGCGCCGAGCAGGAAGGTGAACGGCTCGCCGCGGTCGCGCGAGCTGTCGAACTTCTCGCCGCGCCGGTCGGGCGCGTGCTGGTCGTAGAGCCAGCCGGTGTAGTGCACGGTGACATCGCTGCCCGGCGAGGCGAGCGCGCCGGTGCCGACCGCATCGTCGATCCGCTGCAGTTCGGCCACGCTGCCGCCAGGCGGGATCGCATCGCTGCCCGGACCACAGGCGGACAGCAGGAGGGCGACGGACAGGCAGAGCAGGGCGGGCAGGCGGGACATGGATGATCCGGGGTTCGCGCGGGCGGCAAGGGTAACCGATGCGTCGCCCCGTTCCGGCACGGCGTTTATGATCGCGGGCATGGCCAAATTGCTGTTCAACCTGCGCAACGTGCCGGACGACGAAGCCGACGAGGTGCGCCAGCTGCTGACCGCGCACGGCGTGGACTGGTACGAGACCCGGCCGGGACCGTGGGGAATATCCACCGGCGCGCTGTGGCTGGAGGATGCGTCGGCCTATCCGGAGGCGCGACGCCTGCTCGACGCCTACCAGGACACGCGCCGCGAGCGGGCGCGGGACGATGCGCGCCTGCATGGGCGCGAAAGCTTCCTCGAACTGCTGGCGCGGCGCCCCGGGTACGTGCTGCCGCGGCTGCTGGCGATCGTGGCGATCGTTGCGCTGGTGCTGGCGCTGCCCTGGCTGCTGTTGCGCTGACCGGGCCGGCGGCGGGCGCCCCGTACAATGGCGGCATGCTCAATGTCGCCGCCTACCACTTCACCGCCCTCGACGACCCCGGAGGGCTGGCCGACCGCCTGCGGCAGGCCGCCGCCGAAGCCGACCTCAAGGGCACGATCCTGCTGGCGGCCGAAGGCATCAACCTGTTCCTGGCCGGCGCGGACGACGCCGTGCGCGGGTTCGTCGACGGGCTGCGCGTGGACCCGCGCTTTGCCGGGATGCAGGCCAGGTACAGCCACAGTGCGGCGGTCCCGTTCGCCCAGCTGAAGGTCAAGGTCAAGCCGGAGATCATCAGCTTCCGCCATCCGGCGGCCACCCCGCTGGCCAGCGGCGAACGCGCCCCGGCGGTCGATCCGCCGACCCTGGCGCGCTGGCTGGCGCAGGGCGCGCGCGACGACGAGGGCAGGCCGGTGGTCCTGCTCGATACCCGCAATGCGCAGGAAGTCGAACACGGCAGCTTTTCCGGTGCGCTGACCCTGCCGATCACGCGCTTCACCGAGCTGCCCGGGGCGCTGGCCCCGCATCGCGAGGCCCTGCGCGGGGCGACGGTGGTGAGCTTCTGCACCGGCGGCATCCGCTGCGAGAAGGCGGCGCTGTGGATGCGCCAGGATGGAATGGACAACGTCCTGCAGCTGGAGGGCGGAATCCTCGGCTATTTCGAACAGGTCGGCGGGCTGGGTTACGAGGGCCGCTGCTTCGTGTTCGACGGGCGCATCGCCCTCGATCCGCAGCTGCGATCGCTGGCCGGCTGAGGTCCGGCGGCACGCGCGGGCACGTCCCGTGAAAAAATTCACGCCGAAGGCTTGCGCATCCCGAAAAGCCTGAATACAATTTCGCTCCTCAGCTCGTGGGGCCATAGCTCAGCTGGGAGAGCGCTTGCATGGCATGCAAGAGGTCGCCGGTTCGATCCCGGCTGGCTCCACCAACTCCGCACCTTCGGGTCGGAGGGGCGACAGGTTCAAGTCCCCATCGTCTAGAGGCCTAGGACATTACCCTTTCACGGTAGCGACCGGGGTTCGAATCCCCGTGGGGACGCCAATTCAGTAGACGGATCAGCAGCTTACGCAGGGTTGACCGATCTACCCACCTAACGACCCACCTACGGGCGTTGGATGGGATGAGACGACGAAGCCGCCCTCTTGGGCGGCTTTTTCTTTGGTGTCGCAACCTATGCGACACCGTCCTACTACAACAACCCTACCAATCATCGTAGGGGGCATCATGGCTAAGTGGGCCGATTACGGCATTTCGGCTGTCCGGTACAACGCGGCGCACACGCACATCGACCGGGTACGCATCCATCAGGACAACGGCGATAGCTTCGGCCCCGCTGCCGAGCACGAGCGCGCGACCATCGTTAGAGCGATCAAGGACGGGGTTACGTTCATTACGATCCCCCAAGCGAACGGGCAGTGGCAGAAGGGACAGCCGGTCTACATCATCAAGGTCAACGGGGTCGAGTACATCAAGACCGTGGACAATGGACAGGCCCGGGACAACCTCGAAAATCTGCCGGAGTTCTGACTGGCGGTGGGGACTCGGGCTATCTTGCGCGCATGGCCAATCCGCGACTGACACCTGACCAACTCGACCTCGCCCGCGCCTTGCTCGATGAAGTGCGGGCGAGGCTCGTGGGCCTGAGCGGCGGCGACAAGGAGCTGCTCTTTGCCTATCGCAGGAAGCTCGCGAAGGAGCTGTCTTATGACGAGCGCAGCAAGCCAATGGAACGGCGCAGGCTCAAGCAGTTCAAGATGAAAGAACAGGGCGGCATCTGCCCCCTATGCAACGAGGCGCTACCCGAGCGGGGTGCCGTCCTCGACCGCGCCCGGGCTATCGACGGCTACACGGCCGAGAACACCCGGCTGATCCATGCCGACTGCGATACCGCCCAGCAGGCGGCGAAGGGGTACACCTAGCCCATCGCCTTCTCGACAAGCGGGAACGGTCGTGCATTACTTGCGGCTTTCCGGCAGAGAGCTTGGCAAGTGAAGATCGTCCACATCGAGTCCTTGATTTCAAAGGGTCCCTATCCGGAATCGGAGGAATGGAGGAGCCAGCGGGAACATATCAAGCGCGCTATTGAGGGAAACGTCTGGCCGCCAGGCTCCGACAAGTTCACGATTCACGCTCAAAGTGGCAAGAAAAGTGGGGAAGGAAATGGCGTTAAGCCCATCAAGGCAATGACGTTGGATGCCATGACCGGCGGAAAAATGGACTCGTACAGTGCCTTGAGGAAACAAGGCAAGTTGCCCACGACGCCTAGTTGGGTCATGGAGGTGCCATTTCCGCCGCACCATCTGCCAAAGCCAAAGGTGAAGCGCAACAAGGACGACACGAAGCCGGAAAAAGTTTTGAAGCCCGGCAAGAGCGATTTAATCTATCTCAATGGCGAAGGATTAATTTGCTTCGAGTGGGAAACCGGAAACATTTCATCCAGTCACCGCTCGCTCAATAAGCTCGCGCAAGGACTGATGCTCGGACACATTCAAGCTGGCGTTCTTGTCGTTCCATCGCGAAAAATGTATCAGTACTTGACGGATCGAGTAGGCAACTACGAGGAGTTGGCTTGGTACTTCCCACTCTGGAAGTCGATCAAATGTGACAACGGAGTGTTGGAGGTTTTCGTGGTTGAGCAGGACGCGGACGATAGCAAATCTTCGGTCAAGGTCCAGCGGATCGGGAAGGGAACGGATGGCCTCGCCGCCCAGGGGGCGGCGCGACTTGCCAAAAAGGTGAAAGCGATGGAAAAAGCCGCGAAAGACTAATCGACGTCCACTACGTCGCCATTGCGGTGCAAAAACAGATCGCCATGGACTCGCTCGGCGATAACGGAAGCAAAATCAATGTCCGTCCCCATCCATCGGCGGTGCTTCGCCTCGCACACCGCGAAAGTGGTGCCGCTCCCGCCGAAGGGGTCTATAACAAGATCACCCGGCTCCGTCGACATTTCGATGACTCGATCCAGTAGCTTCGATGAAAGCGCGTTTGCCTTGCGGTCACCGGACTTGTATTTGGAGTGCCGCACCGGAGGAATGTCGTCCCATACATCGGAGAGGTTGACGCCCTTCGGATTCATCGCGTCACGATGGCCGCCGTAGTCCTTGACCTCGCCGCCACAGTGCCGACAAGTCTGGATTGGGGTGCGGATTTTCCGGAAAGTCTTTGGCTTCCCCTTCGTGAAGTACAAAAGGCTGTAATGCGCGGGATAGAGTCGTTTTGCGATGGGAAGCCCGAGCTTTAGATTGATCGCGATCCAGTGACGGAACTCTAAGCCAATCTCCGTCATGTGCGAGCCTAAGAGAACGTTCCATCGGGGGATGTTGTAGAGGAAAAACGATCCTCCAGGCTTGAGCGTGCGCGCAGCCTCGTTGATCCAACTCCTACACCACGCCAAATACTCCTCTGTCGTGAGGTCGTCATTGGACCGCGCGCCGTAAATCTTCTTGAGGTTGAAGGGTGGGTCCGCAAAGACAGTGTCCACTGTTTCATCTTCGATGCTTTGGAGGAAGACATTGCAATCCTCGCCGAAGATCGCACCATGCTCGGTACGGGAGTAAGGCTTGATGGTCGCCTTCTTCCTCAGATAGGCGCGTTCGTTGAAAGCTGGACCAGCTAGGTCGAACTTCGCATGTGACGCCTTCCCAGAATCCTGCTTAATTTCCCCATCCTCGAACATATGCGCCTTTCGTGTGCGAATTGGGCGACGTTCCTACCAAGATGCGTCGCACGTAGAAGTTGTAGAGCTATCGTAACTGGTAGCTTGTCGGATCGGAAACTCACGCGGTGAGACTCAATCTACAGTCAGGGGAAAACCCACCGCGGCCCCTCGCCCAGCAGGGACCGCGGCGCGAGCCGCCAGCCCCGCGAGGTCTGGATACGTCCGGCCACGAGGCCGTCCAGCGAATCGGGCCTAAGTCCGTGTTCCTCGCGCATTTCGGCCTTGGTGCGGGACACGATCCGCCCGGACTCGACGTGCTGCCAGCGGTAGGTGCGTTCGTCGCGGTGGAAGCCCCGGGCACGCTCCCGGTAGGCAGGATCGGCCCATCGGGCCTTCATTTGGGCGGATATACGTGCCCGGAAGCCGGGGTCGGCCCATAGCTGGGTCATCGCATCCCGGGTCGCGGCTACCTGCCGGGAAACAGCCTCCTCCGGCGCGCGCCGCCCGGAGTCCGCACTCCCACGCGCGCCGGAGTCAGCTGTAGGGTCGGGGCCTCCCGGTAGCGCCAGGTCAGCGCGACGCTTCGCCACCAGGAGGCCCGATAGGGTCAGCGACCGCGGCGGGTCGCCGCGGCACGCTTCTTCTGCTGGGCCATCTTGGCGTTGCGCTCAGCCTGCTTCTTCTCGTGGACGGCCTTAGCCTTCCGGACATTGGGGACAGCGCCTTTCATGCCGCGCCCTCCTCATCCTCACCCGAGGCCTGCGCGATGGCGCGGGCCGCCAGCGCGTTGCTCAGATTGGCGATGGGGTCGGCCTTGCCGCGCACGAACTCGTCATTGGCCGCCCGGGCGCTGGACTCAGCCAGCAGCACACCCTTGAGCTTGCCCACGACCTCGGCGTGCTGCGCGCCCCACACCCTCTCGGCAAACGCCGCCACCGAGAACGGGCGCCGGTCCGAGGGGCGGCGGTCTACCACGGTCGCGACAGCGGCAGCCAGAGGCATGTCCCCGGTGGCAATCGCGGTGATCGCCGCGGTTTCCAGCTCGACCGGACCAGCGCCTTCGAGCTGCATCTGGTATTGCGTGCGCCGGGCCTCGCCCAGGGCGACACGGCCGAGCATCTGCGCCGGCGACTGGCACAGCGTCAGGAGGAACGCGGCATCGGCGGCGACCTTCGCCAGCGGGCGCAGGAGTTCCTCGCGCTGTCCGCGGCTCGATTCCACGATGGTCAGGCGGAACTTGGCGATGCGCGAGGCGAGCTGCCGCTTGGCGAGCTGCTTGGCGACGGCGCGATTGGCGGCATCCGTCTCACGGACAAGGTCGTCACCGTCCCGGCTGAAGCGGTCGCGGGCGTCGGCGACCTGCTGCTGGATGTTGGCGATGCGCGCACCGAAGGCGGTGGCCAGTTCGGCGGCCCGGGCCGCGATCCGGTCGATGTTCTCGACGGTCAGCGGAACATCGGTGGGGATGGTCTTGAAATTGACGTTGGGCATGGGGGCTATTCCTCAGCGCGCGGCCCAGCCAGTGGGGCCGCTCGCTTCCGACCATATGGACCGGATTTGCCCCGCGCGAGTGTTATTTCTTGGGTCGCTTTACTTCTTCGGCCGCAAACGGCACGCATCGTATGGAATTCGTGGACTCGTCCCGACGGCAGTCCATCCGCTCGACTTCTTGTTGAAGTTGACGATTCCCATAGGGCCGCTTGGAAAACCGCGCGGACTCGACCACCTCGACCCGCACCGGCGGCTGCGCGCGCGGCGAGTACGTGCCCACCTTCGCCCGCTCCAATGTTGCCCGGGCATTGAACCGATCCGGTTGTCCGGCATTTGCGCTGCCGGCAGTCAGGGAAAGCGCCAAAAGCATGTAGGAAATTCGCACCGTCATCTCCTCGGTCAAATCCACACCACCCGTTCCTCACGCGGCATCCGCGGCTCAGGCAGGAAGCCCGTCTGCGTCACGCGCCCGCCGACCTCGCCTGCGATCCCGTAGCTGGTCGCGTCGAGGAAGTGGTCATTGGCCGAGCTGTCGCAGTCATCGGGCACCCTCGAATCACGCGGCAGACTCGGGACCGTCGCCAGCCACATGCGGCACCGGCGGGCGACAAAGAACTCGCCGTTGACCATGAGCTGCTTTAGATGCTCGAAACGTGGGACGCGCGCACCCTTCTTAGCAGGCGAGACACGCACCCCAGCCTCGCGGAACAGATCGGCGATGGATGCCTCCGCCCGACCCATCTGGCGCGCCTCGGCGGCCGAATCGATCACGCCACGCGCCCGGACACCGTTGCGCGCCGCCAGCGCATGCAGCGAAGGCGCAATCTGGCCCGGAGTCCGGCCAGTACCCCGGGCGATGTTGCGTGGATCCATTTCGGCATGTTCATCGAACACCACCCACGCACCTCGCGGCATCACCCGGTCATCCGGCAGACGGACTCCGGAGGCGAGCTGCCCGACAAGGACCGTCGCGCAGGGCGCGGCGCTGCCCCAGTCGATGGATAGCTTGAGCGAGGCGAAGCAATCCAGCGGCACGTCGTGATGGTCGATGACCATGCGCTCGGCGTTCCATATTCCTTGGAAGAAATCGCCGACCAGTGCCGACCAGTCGCCCAAGCGCATCGCGCGGTAAAGGGCCGGATCAGTGCGCGCCAGCACCTCGAAGTTGCGGCGGTACGCCTCCGGCAGGTGCGGATTGTCGTCCAGCCGCGACGGTGCGTAGACCCACGTATTGCCCTCGAACTCGAACGGCACCCAAGGCTCGCGAGCGGTGACGTAGCGCTCGGCGAGCGCGCCGTGATTCGTGCCGCCCGGGTTGCCGGAAAGCACCATCCGCAGCGGCACGTCCTTGCCTCGCAGTGAGAGCCCGAGCTGGTCGATCACTTCGATGGCGGGACCCTCGCCAGCCTCATCGCACGCGATCAGTGTGTAGGACATACCCTGCGCCACGTCAGAAAGCGCCGACGCCGATTCGACGTGCGTCAGCTGGATCGTGGCGCCGTTCGGCAACCGGAACATGGCGTCGTTCTGGTTGTAGGCAATGTCGCGCCCATAGGCGGAGCGCAGGAGCTGGCGCATTTCCTCAGCGAACTGGCCCAGCGACTTCAACCGGCGGCGGGTCACGAGAACCCGGGCGCGGTTCTTGTACTGGTCGCAATGGCGCAGGAGCAGGAACTGCACGGCCATCGACTTGCCGCCGCCGCGGCCTCCGCCCAGGAACACGAAATGATCCTCTGGCACGGACAGGACCTGCGTCTGGAACGGGGTCGGCCGAATCTCAACGCTCATGGGTCAGGGCCCCCGGCTGCTGGACTGCGATCACCTGGGCGTACTCGGTCGGCGACAGGGCCGCTTGGATGTAGATAGCGACACGGGGCACCTCGGCGTTGCCGTCGCCCCGGTTGAGCTGGAACACCCGGTCGGCAAGGAACTCGGCCGCCCGCTCGCTGCCCTCCCGCATCCGCTGCTTCATGCAGGCGATGATGTCCCCGGCACCTTCGGCGCGACCTTCCTCCAAGGCCAGCGCGAGCGGCGACAGCTCGCCGGCCTCGGTGTCCTCCTTCAGGGCCTTCCACTGCGGCAGGGTCAGGCCCAGGGCGCGGCGGATGGTGTGCTCGCGGCAGCCCTCCTGAGCCAACAGGCGGACGGTGTCGAGGTTCTGCGGGGTCAGGTCCGGCAAGGTCAGGCCGTGCATGCCATGTTCTCCCGCACCCGATAGATGACCGACATGCTGACCCGGGTCAGCCGGGCGATCCGGTTGATCGGCGTCTTTGCACCTAGGAGTGCCGCTATGCGGCGTTCGGTCTCCGCCGGTACCGGAGGCCGGCCGAGACGCTTCCCTTGCCGCCGGGCACGATCTAGGCCCAGTAGCGTGCGCTCGCGGATCAGCTCCCGCTCGAACTCCGCCAGCGATCCCATCACGTTGAACATCAGCCGCCCAGCCGGGGTGGAGGTGTCCATCGCGAGATTGCGGACGAACAGGCCGACGCGGAGGGCTTCCAGCTCGGCGGCCAACTGCACGAGGTGCGGCAGGCTACGGCCGAGCCGGTCGAGCGCGGTCACCGCGACCATATCCACCTGCCGGCGGACGGCGGCCTGCAGCATCGCGTCCAGCGCCGGGCGCTTGTCTCGGCCCTTGGTGCCGCTAATGCCTTCATCGGCAAACTCGGCCACGATGGTGTGGCCTGCGGCCCGGGCCCACTCCCGCAGCGCGATCAGCTGGTTCTCAACGGTCTGGTCCTTGTGCGTGGATACCCGCACGTACAACGCCACCTTCGCCATTCTCATTCTCCTGTGAGACGGCGTAGACCATAGCTGGCCGGCATTCGGAAATCGACCGATTAACTGGCAGGCAGAACTGGGAAAGTTGTTGAGTGGAAATCGTGGAGTGCGGCGCGTGGCAGGCCGGAGACGATTTCCGAATGGTGGCTTGGCACAGGTGGGCGGCGGCGCGGTGCGATCTGCTCAGAGGGGAGGGCGGAACGCCCCGGAACGCTGCGGAACGCCGCCCAGCAGAAGCGTTCCGGTCGGTAATCCGTGGACTTTTCGCTACTTCGGAACGCCGGAACGCTGGAATAGGTAGAAATCTTCGGGGAGCAGTAGAGCGACCGGCTCGCGCCGTGTCCTGAGCGCGTCCCCGGCACTTACCCGAAACAGTCTCTATAGAAATCCAGCGTTCCGCGTTCCGGGGCGCCGATTTTCATACCTAAGTCCCAGCACCTCTTGAGGATTCTGCCGGAACGCTGGTCGAGCCACTTTAGCGTTCCGGGCTGGCCGAGAAGCAACCGGTAAGCCGTTCTAGCAATAGCCGAACGACGGGGAAGGCTCATGAAGCTATCAATGCTAGCCCTCATCTTGCTGCCGTTTGCCTTTAGTTTGGCAGAGGCGGCTGAGTCGAATAAATCCCCATCCCTGCGTGAATTACAGCAGATCACCGATCGCTCGGTGCGATACGTCGATAGGCAATTGGAGGCCAACAAACGTCGAGCAGCTGAAATCGAAGCTGCGCAATCGGAAGAACGCATGGTCGATCATGCTGAGTCCGGTGCAGAAGCGATGGAAGCAGCAGCAGAAAATCTGGGTAACGCCGCGTCGCCCAATCCTCTCTCTAAGACGAAGGCCGGTTTAGGCGGAGGCCAAGCTGTCGCCGCGATTAGCGAGCAAAAGGCAATCGAGCAGAACTTCATGGAGTCCGTGGTAGATGGGAAGGCAGAACTCCAGCGTCTATCCGACGAGAGACGCGAACTCATCAAATTGCGGAACAAGCTCGCGGAGGTTCAAAGTAGCATTGTACAAGCTCGTCGCAATCTCGCAGCGAAACAGAAGGCCGCCAAGGAGCAGGCAGAGCGTGAAATGTTGGCGTCTCAGCAAGCCTCATCACAGCCTCAATCGCAGGCAACTAGCAAATCTAAATCCACAGGAGGTGAGCCTCGTGGACGTGCTGGGGATCGCGCGGGAGATATCAGAAGTGGCGGAGTTGGGCCACGCAATGATGGCCCCAAGAATGATGGACCAAAGAACGACGGGCCCAAGAACGATGGGCCCAAAGATAGGGGTCCGGACATCAGGCTTAACTAGAACGGCGCCCCTCCACCCGGCTTATCATCACCCGGCCACACATAGATGCGCTGCTTTTCGCCTGCAACCCGAACCGAGCCCTTCACGATGACCCAGCCGAGCGCCATCATCGCCTCGCGCACCTTGCGCGGGACCGCGCCGCAGCGTTCTTTCATTGGTATTTCGAGGTATCGATACACGGCTTCATTGGTCACGATCCAGCGGCCATCACGCTTGCCGGTCGGAGCCAGATTTTCCAGCCTTTCGACATAGCCGTCATCGACCACTCGACGTTCGGCCTGGGCCTCCTTTGCGCCCGTTGCAGCATCGCCAAACAGGGTTAGCCGGTAGCTACCTGAGCGGTAGCGCGCCAAGGCTTCGGCGATCAGTTGGTCCCGCACCGCACGCAGGCCGTCGAGGTCGATCACGCCCACCGCAATCGGCCAGAAGCGCCGGTTCTCGGTGGGATCGAGCAGGAACCGTTCCTCATTGGTCGTGCCGGCAAGGACATACCGGCGCGGAACCGTGACCGCGCAGCGAGCATAGGCCGGGCGTCCGGTGTCGGCCTGCCGCGCAATCGTCGCCTTCAGGGCCGACACGTCGCGCTTCCCCATGCCATCCAACTCGGCGCATTCCAGTATCCAGATGCCGCGGGTCACTTCGAGAACCTCGCGGACGTCGCGCGCGCCAAGAAACGAGGCATCGGAGAAGAAGTCGTCACCGGCGATGATCCGCAACGCCGTGGACTTGCCGACACCTTGCCCACCCAGCAGGACGGGCATGTAATCGAACTTGGTCCCGGGCTCGTAGGCACGCACGACGGCGGCAACAAGCCACGTTGCCCCGGCATCGCGCACGTATGGACTCGCTTCGGCTCCGCAGTAGTCGACCAGCCACGAATCCAGCCGCGGGACGCCGTCCCATGCGGGCAGCAATTCGAGGTGATCGAGCAGCGAATCAAAGCGGTTCTCCGTGCATAGGGACATGACCGCCTTGTTGGTGCTCAGCTCTCCGGGATCGAAGCCGAAGCGCCGGAAAATTTCATCGCGCAGGATGCGCTCGGCATGGTCGGAGAACTCACCTGCAAACTCCTGAAGCTCATGGGCACCTACAAGGTGGCGGTCCCTGAACTTGTCATAGCGACACTCGACGCCCATCAATTGCAGCGCAACGCGCGTGTTCCAGTAGCTGGGGAGTGGCTCGCCTGCCTTGTTGGTCCGGTCCCAGCGCAGGGAGGCCTGCTTCTCGACCTCGGCGCGGGCTTTTTGCACCTGTCCCCATGCGTAGACCATAGGCTTCTGCTGGGCGAGTACATGCGCTGCGCCGCCGTTGTTCTTGTCGAGTAGGACGGCGACAATCAGTTCATCCGGGATACCCGCGCGAGTGAGGCCGCAGCAGATGGCCCAAGTCGCCTCCGACCGGGATGGGTACTTGCCGGGATCGGCGTCGCGTCCGTGGACCAGCGCGGCCAGCGCTGCGTCCGGGAGTACCTTCCCGTTGGCCGTCGCCCATGCTTCGAGTTCGGCGACACCGTAGGGGCCAGCCGGAACCGGGGCAGGCTTCTGCGTGGCGCTAGGGGCCTTCCTGCTGGCAGTTGGCTTCGCAAGGGCAGAATTGGCGACGATAGCCGGGAACGCTGACAGCGGATAGGGCGCGCCGGAGGGGCAGTCGTACACTTTCGCATCGGTCGGCGTACGGCCACGCTCCCGTTTCGTCTCGTTGGGCAGGTTCCGGGTGAACGGCAGCCGCAAAAGCCTGTCGATATTGTGCGTTCCCTTGTCCCCGCCCAGACGGTTGACGAGTTCGCGCGTGTAGCGTTCGGCATCGGCGATCTTGTCGGCGTCGCCATCCACGTCGATAGGCTCCGCGAGCCGCCACAATGCGTTGTAGCCGTTCCCGCTATCAACCGTGATGGACGGTGCCGGATAGCCTTTTTCGTGGAGGCTTCCGTTCAACAGCTTGCGGATACGCGCGCGTTCGGCGTCGAGGTCCTCACCACTGAACGGATCGAGGTCACAGAACAGGAACTCCACGCGGGCAATGTCGGCCTTCGTCGGCTTTTTGTTCACTGGTCCGCGCGTCGGCTGCGGCGTGAAGTACACGTTCTTACCGGCGGCGTTCTGTTCAAGCGCCCAGCGTTCCGCGGCGGCGTAGTCAGTGAAAGTTGCGGTTGTCGTCTTGCCGTCGGGAACAATCGAAGTCAGCGCAACGCTACCGGCAGGGCGAAGCCAGTTCAGGAATTCGGCGATGTTCGTCGGAGTCATTCACGCGACTCCCTACGGAGGTGGGCCTTGTGGCTCAGGTAGATGCCGCGGCCATACTGCTTCTCGAACTTTCCCCACATCGATTTGGGTGGAGCATAGGAGCGTCCATCCATGATGCTGGCGCAGATCAATACCAACTCGCGATGGCGCTTGAAATCGGGACTGCCGTCATCTTCTGCGTTTAGGCGAGAAACAAGATCATCGACCTTGAGACTTGCCTGAAGGATCAATTGTGCGTCATCTTCTTCGGTGATATCAGCCCCTAGCGGGAACACCTCGATGGGTGAAATGCGCAGCATCCACGCTACAAAGGCGGCATCGATTCGCTCCGGCTCACGAGGGGCAGCCGTTAGCCCCTTCTGCTTCTTGATCATGGCTGCGTCCTCAAAACCTTGCGGACTGGCTATCGCGCCAGTCGGCCAGCTCGGATTCGAGGAAGTAGGTGACGCGCTCGGACAACTTGCGCGGACGAGGAAAGGTCGGCTCGTCTTTCAGCTTGCGCCAGAGGGAGCTCAAGCCGATGCCGAGAAACTCGGCGGCTTGCTTCGGGCGCAGGGACTTCGATGCTTGCGTTTGCATTGGGCTGGTTCCGATAAGGGCCCACGCACCCAACAAAAAGGGCAGCGCGAGCCGTTGTTGGCTCACACTGCCCCGTCGCATCGCGCTCAGGTATCGAACAACTCCGGCTAGGGCTTTCCGCTGGATCGGCGGGACGCATCGCGCGCACGACCGCTAACGTTTGTTGTTCGGCAGCAATCTTGTCCCACGTCCGCATCTCGCAGCAGGGATCGAGTTCGATTCTCCTGAAAAACGTCGGGAAGTCTAGCGAAACGTCGCGTTATCCGATTTGAGTCCCGAAGAAGTTGCCGAAGAAGTAAACCGTGTTGGCGATGAAAAGCGTAGCCGTCTCGCGAGGTTGCGTGATTTATGAATCAATCACTACCGGACTTCATGCCGATTGAGTCTTGTTACAGAACTTCGCCCAATCGCTCATCAGCCCGGCACGAAGGATCAAAAGTTCATCGCGTGCATAGGCGGCGCGCGTCGCATCGTTGTTCACGTGCGCAAGCGCGAGTTCGGACACCTCATCGGCGTACTGCGTTTCACTGCGTGCCCAGTCCTTCATCGCGCTGCGGAAGCCATGTGGAACCGCAATCTCGCCATAGTTGGGGTCGAAGTAGCCGACGCCACCGGCTTTCACGTCCGCGGCGTGCATGTCCTTGATCAATTTCGGTAACGCGGCATCGGAAAGCGGATCGCCTTTTGTGTTCGCGAATGGATAGACCTTCCGGCCAGCTTTCTTCTGCCTCTTGAGGAGGGCGATAGCCATATCCGAAAGCGGTACGCGATGGATGCGATCTTCCTTCATCCGCTCCGCTGGAATCGTCCAGAGCTTCTTTTCTAGGTCGAACTCGGACCATGTTGCGCCCCGTACTTCTCCTGGACGCGCAGCAGTCAGGATGAGGAACTCCAGCGCGCGTGCGGAGTCGCCGCCACGCTTGCCCAGTGCCCGGATGAACTCGGCGGTGCGTGCGTAGGGTAGCGCTGGCTGGTGTTGCTCATTGTGGCGGGGCTTGCCCAAAAGGGTTTCAAGGCAACCCTTCCACTCGGCCGGGTTGTCACCGATGCGATATTTCTTGGCCTTTGCATAGTCGAAAACGGCTTTGATCCACTGACGCAGCTTGCGCGCGGTGGGATGCTTCGATTGCCAGATGGGTTCGAGGACCGCCGCGACTTCCTCGTTGGTGATCTCGCCGACGATCCGCTTGCCGAGCGCGGGATGCACGTAGGTGTCGAAGCGAGAGCGCCATAGGGCAGCCGTCTTACCGCCCTTCATCGAGAGGCGCTTGACTTCCAAGGTCGCCCGCTCGCACTCGGCGAAGGTCTTTTGCCGTGCCTGCTCGGCGAGAGCGGCGCTCGCTGCTGCCTTCCGTTCGGTGATCGGGTCGCACCCGCGGGCGATTTGTACCCGGACTTCCTCAGCTTTGGCCCGGGCATCCTTCAAGGGCACGTCGGGGTAGCGGCCCAAGCCGAATTCACGGCGTAGCTGCCGGAACACCCCCGGCTGCGCAGGGTGCGGCCGTTTGCCTACGGTGATCCGTAGGAGCCATGACTTGCCCCCGCTCGGGGCGACCTGCAGGTACAGCCCGGGAGACTCGCCGCCAACGGCGTAGCTCTGAGGGATCGTCTGCCCGCGGACTGGCCGCAAGTTTTCCACGGCCTTCGCCGACAGCATTTTGGCTGCTTTTGGCATCGTACTACCCACCTTCCTACCCGCCTACCGGACGGCGATAGTACGGGATTCGGCGAGGTGACGCTAGACCAAAACTATTCTCAACTTGCTGATATACAAGCTATTTTTATGGATCTATTAGCGTCTAACGAGGTGTCGCTACGTCTCTAGTATGGCTTCCCGTGGGGACGCCAACTGGAACACCACGCAGGGCTGCCGCAAGGCGGCCCTTCGTGTTTCCAGGCCGATGGCGTGCGAACCGCTGATCCCATGGTGGCGTGCCGGTGGCTTCGACGCGCTGCCCGACGGAATGCGGCATCGCATGCGGCGGTCTTCGCGCGCGGTCTTCGCGCACCGCTGCGCAATGCCCGGTGTCGGGCGACCTGTAGCCGATCGCCCGGCCTCCCGCGTGGGCCAAAAGACGTGGTGCCTCCTGGCCGCTCCGTCGCGGACGCGCACGGTCGCAGAATTGGCGGCGATGAACACGCAGTACCCGCACCACGACGCGCTCGCCCGACCTCTTTACGTGCGGCGGGACGTGCACAACGGCGAAGACATCCTCGAATGGGCCCGGGCCCAGGGGTTCGCGTCCCTGGTGGAGCGGGCGACGCTGCACGTGACCGTCGCCTACAGCCGCCAACCCCTGCTCTGGCAGCGGGCGCATCGCGCGCACGATGACGGGACGCCCGTTCATCTGTTCGTACCTTCCGATCCGGCGCGTGCGGTCCAGTCCATGTCTGCAGGCGCGTGCGCGCTCGTATTCGAGAGCCCGGTGCTCGCGCGCCGGCACCACGAGATCCGCGCGGCCGGGGCCTCGTGGGACTGGCCGGACTACCGGCCCCACCTCACCTTCGCGCGTGATGCGGGGACGCGGGACCTGTCGCGTGTGGTGCCGTATTCCGGGCCGATCCTGCTTGGCCCGGAGGTATTCGCCGGCATCTGAAACGCTACCTGCGCAGCGGCGGCGAACGACACGGGCCCGCTTGTGCGGGCCCGTGCCGGTGAAGTCCGCGCCTGCGGCAGCGGACCAGGGGATCAGCGCTGCTGGCGGTGCTGATCGTTCTGCGGGTCCTGCTGCGGGCGCTGCTGCGGGTTGCGACCCTTCTGCTGGTCGTTCTGGTCCTGCCACTGCTGCTGCTGGCCCGGCTGCGAGGGTTCGCGCTGGTTCTGGCGCTGCTGATCGTTCTGGTTCTTCTGGTTGGCCATGTCGGCTGTTCCCGATCAAGCGGCCGTGATTGGCCGCAGGCGAACGATGCAGGGGCGGCGGTAAATCCCGGGTGGACTGTTCGCTACAGCGGCGTAAGGTGTTCAGCTTCCCGGCTGCGCGGTGAAACGTTCATCGACGCGGCCGCCGTTCATGCCGGCGCAGGCGCAGCGCGTTCACGACGACCGAGAACGAGCTCAGGCTCATCGCGAGCGCCGCGAGCATCGGCGACATGACCAGCCCGGTGAACGGGTACAGCGCCCCGGCGGCGACCGGAACGCCCAGGGCGTTGTAGAGCAGGGCGAACGCCAGGTTCTGGCGCATGTTGCGCACGGTCGCGACGGAGATGCCGATCGCCTCGGCGATGCCGCGCAGGTCGCCCTTCACCAGGGTCACCTGCGCGCTGGACATGGCCACGTCCGTGCCGGTGCCCATCGCGATCCCGACGTCGGCCGCGGCCAGGGCCGGGGCGTCGTTGATGCCGTCGCCCGCCATCGCCACCCGGCGGCCCTCCTGCCGCAGTCGCGAAAGCAGCGCGACCTTTCCGTCCGGCGTCATCTCGCCATGCACTTCGTCGAGGCCGAGCTGCCGGGCGACGGCCAGCGCGGTCGCGCGCCCGTCGCCGCTCGCCATCACCAGCCGCAGTCCGCCTTCGTGCAGCCGTGCGAGGGCCTCCGGCGTGCCCGGTTTGACCGGATCGGCGACCGCGAGGAAACCCGCTGCGACGCCGTCGACCGCCAGGAACACCACGCTTGCGCCGTCGTTCCGCATCGTCGCGGCACGGGCGTCCAGCGCGGTGCAATCGACGCTGGCCGCGCGCATCAGCGCGGGCGAGCCGAGCAGCAGCGCCGATCCGGCCACGCGCCCGCGGACACCGGTGCCCGCACCGGATTCGAACCCATCGACCGGCAACAGGTCCAGGCCCCGGCGACGGGCTTCGGCGACGATGGCGTGCGCGAGCGGGTGCTCGCTGCCGGCGTCGAGGCTGGCGGCCAGGGTGAGCACCCGCACCGGATCCCAAGCGGCGGCGGCCACGGCCTCCCGGAACACCGGACGCCCCTCGGTCAGCGTGCCGGTCTTGTCGAACACGACGGTATCGACTTCGCGCAGGCGCTCGATCGCTTCCGCATCGCGGAACAGCACGCCGGCCTGCGCGGCGCGTCCGGTCGCCACCATCACCGACATCGGGGTGGCCAGGCCGAGTGCGCACGGGCACGCGATGATCAGCACCGAGACCGCATGCAGGATCGCGCGTGTCCACGAAGGCTCGGGGCCGGACAGCCCCCATGCCAGCAACGACAGCAGCGCCGCGCCGAGGACCGCCAGCACGAACCAGTAGGAGACGCGGTCGGCGAGCTTCTGCATCGGGGCACGCGAACGTTGCGCCTGCGCGACCAGCTGCACGATCCGGGCCAGCACCGTCGTTTCGCCCACGCGCGTGGCCTGCATCACCAGCGCGCCGCTGCCATTGAGCGTCGCCCCGACCAGCGCATCGCCCGGGGCCTTCGCCACCGGGACGGCCTCGCCGGTGAGCATGGATTCGTCCACGTGCGAGCGCCCCTCGAGCACGATCCCGTCCACCGGGACCTTCTCGCCGGGACGCACGCGCAGGCGGTCGCCTGGCTGCACCTGCGCCAGCGGGACATCCTGCTCGCCGCCGCCCGGGTCCAGCCGCCGGGCGCTGGCCGGGGCCAGTTCCAGCAGGGACCGGATCGCCTCGGACGTGCGCGAGCGCGCCCTGAGTTCCAGCAGCTGGCCCAGCAGCGTCAGCGAAACGATGACCGCCGCGGCCTCGAAGTAGACACCGACCCGCCCGTGTTCGCGGAACGCGGGCGGAAACACCTGGGGTGCCAGCGTTGCCACGATGCTGTACGCGTAGGCCGCCAGCACGCCGGTCCCGATCAGCGTCCACATGTTCGGCTGCCGGGTCGCGATCGAGCCGGCCCAGCGCTGCAGGAAGGGCCAGCCGGCCCAGAGCACGACCGGCGTGGCCAGCACCAGCTCCAGCCACGTGCGCGCGGTCGCGGTCAGCAGCGGGACCAGGTGGCCGAACATCGCCAGCAGCATGGTCGCCAGGCTCAGCGGCAACGACACCAGGAAGCGGCGCCTGAAGTCGACCAGTTCCGGGTGCTCGCCATCGTCCAGGCCCGGGGTCAGCGGTTCCAGCGCCATGCCGCAGATCGGGCAGCTCCCGGGACCATCCCGCAGCACTTCCGGATGCATCGGGCAGGTGTAGGTCGCGTCCGGCGGCGCGGCGGCCGGACCGGGCGCCTGGAGGTAGCGGGCGGGATCGGCCAGGAAGCGGTCGCGGCAACGCGCGGAGCAGAAGTGCCAGTCGATGCCCGCATGCGCGGCCCGGTGCGGACTGCGGCCAGGCTCGACCTGCATGCCGCACACCGGATCGCGGACGCCGGCGTCGTCGCGCGGGGACGTGCCCGCGTGGGCATGGCAGCAATGGCCGGGTCCGGCAGGCGTTTCGCCGGGCGGGTGTCCGTGGCTCACCGTTCCGCCCCCGAAAGCGCGGACATGATCGGGCACTCGTCCAGGCCGCCGTGGCCCGGGCACGCGTCCACCAGTACCCGCAGGGCGTCGCGCACGCGCTGGAGTTCGACGATGCGCTGGCCGATCAGCGTGAGCTTTTCCTGCGCCGCGGCGCGCACGCTGCCCATGTCGGCGTGCCGGGCGTCGCTGAGCGCGAGCAGGCCCCGGATTTCGTCCAGGGTGAAACCCAGCTCCTTGGCCCGCCGGACGAAGCGCAGGCGCCGCGCATCTTCCGCGGCGTACTGCCGGTATCCGTTGGCGCCGCGCGGGGCAGGGGGGAGCACCTGTTCGCGCTCGTAGTAGCGGATCGTGTCGATCGGCACGCCCGCCTGGCGCGCCAGCTGTCCGATGTTCATGGCCGTTCCCGATGCGTCGATAGGAACAGTGTGGACCCTTGAGTGAACTACAGAGTCAAGCACATGGCAAACCAGGCGAGAAAGATCGCCTTATTGGAGGAAAGTAAAGATATTTTCTTCCCGGCGCCCCGGTGGTACGGCACGCGCTGATACGTCCGGCCGGGGTGGGCAGACAGCGGGATGGTGCCGGTTCGAGGGCGGTCGGGACCGGTTTCGCGGTCCGCATCCGTCCCGCGACCGCCGCCCCGGGTGTTGCCCGGCGGCGCGTTGCAATTGTCGATGCGCCGGCACAGCATGGCCCCGACGCCGCCCCGGCGGCCAGGGAAGGGGTAGGGCATGGCATCGGTCGACGGGAAGATGTCGCGGCTGCAACTCACCGCGATGGTGGTCGGAGGCATGGTCGGGGCGGGCATCTTCTCGCTGCCGCGCACGTTCGCGGGCGCCACCGGGCCGCTGGGCGCGGTCATCGCATGGCTCATCGCCGGCACCGGCATGTACATGATGGCGCGCGTGTTCCAGTTCCTGGCCGAACGCAAGCCGGCCCTGGACGCCGGCGTGTTCGCCTACGCGAAGGACGGCTACGGCGACTATCCGGGCTTCCTGTCCGCGTTCGGCTACTGGATCGGCAGCTGCATCGGCAACGTGTCCTACTGGGTGCTGATCAAGTCGACCCTCGGCGCGTTCTTCCCCGTGTTCGGCGAAGGCAACACGATGGTGGCCATCGGCGTGGCCTCGGTCGGCATCTGGCTGTTCCACTTCATGATCCTGCGCGGGGTGCAGCAGGCCGCGGCGATCAACACGGTCGTGACCATCGCCAAGATCATCCCGATCGTGGTGTTCATCGGGATCATGGCCTTCGCCTTCAAGATGGACATGTTCCGGTTCAACTTCTACGGCGGCGGCCTGGAGGGCGGGATCGGCGAGCAGGTGCGCGCGACCATGCTGGTGACGGTGTTCGTGTTCCTCGGCATCGAAGGCGCGAGCGTGTACTCGCGCTATGCCCGCGAACGGCGCGACGTGGGCTTCGCCACGGTCAGCGGGTTCCTGCTGGTGACCACGCTGATGGTGCTGGTCACCCTGTTGCCCTACGCGGTCATCCCGCGCGAGGACATCGCCGGCATGCGCCAGCCCTCCATGGCCACGGTGCTCGAAGCCGTCGTCGGGCCGTGGGGGGCCATGTTCGTCAGCGTCGGCCTGCTGATTTCCGTCCTCGGCGCCTACCTGGCCTGGTCGCTGATCTGCGCCGAAGTGATGTCGGCGGCGGCGCGCACGCGCGCGATGCCGGCGCTGTTCGCCCGCGAGAATTCGGCAAAGGTGCCATCCGCGGCATTGTGGGCGACCAACCTGGTGACCCAGGCGATCGTGATCACCACCTACTGGTCCAACGATGCGTTCGCGCTGATGCTCAACCTGACCAGCTCGATGTCGCTGATCCCGTTCCTGCTGGTGGCCAGCTACGCCATGCAGCTGACCACCCGCGGCGACACCTACGACACGCTGCGGCCGGGCGACCGCACCCGCGACGTGGCCATCGCCGCCGTGGCCACGGTCTACACCGGCTACCTGCTGTACGCCGGCGGCCTGAAATTCCTCGTGCTGTCGGCCATCCTCTACGCCCCCGGAAGCCTGCTCTACGTATGGGCGCGCCGGGAGCAGGGGAGGAAGGTGTTCGAGCGCACCGCCGACCTGGTGCTCATGGCGCTGGCGGTGCTCGGCGCGGCGCTCGGCATCTACTGGATCGCCACGGGTTACATCGTGCTGTAGCCGGGCCATACGCCCGAAAATGGAACCGCCCCGGACAGGCCGGGGCGGTGAAGGCGAGGCACCAGGACGGTCAGCGCGTCACGCGGGTGGTCACGCCGTCGGAGGCGACGCGCACCCGGTCGCCGACGCGGAACTGGTCGGGGCTGCCTTCCTGGACGACCGCCACGGTGCGACCGGATTCGAGCTGGACCGTGACTTCGACGCCCGCGCGCGTGGTCCCGGCGATGGCGTTGCCGGCCGCGCCACCGGCGACCGCGCCGCCGACCGTTGCCGCCGTCTGCCCGCGCCCGCCGCCCACGGTGCTGCCCGCCAGGCCGCCGAGCACGGCGCCGGTGGCCGTGGCCACGCCGCGGGAATCGTTCTGGATCGACACCGCGCGGACGGCAGTGACGGTGCCCGATTCGACGGTCTGGGCCCGGCCGGCTTCCGAACGGGTGAAGGTACTGGGGCTGCCATGCGTGGCGCAGCCCGCCATGGCGAGCATGCCGACGGTCAGTAACACGCCGGTAAGGATCGGTTGCCGATTCATGAGATTCCTCCGAGGGAAGGGTGCTGCGGGCGGAGCGCCGCCACGCCTTGCTGCCGTTCCGGGAACTCGCGCGAAAAACCCCGGGCGACAGGTCGCGGGAAACGCTGGTTCGGGATGCCATCGGACTGCGGCTACCTTCATACTCCCCGTGCGATGCCGCGCGCAAGGGCGCATGCCGCATCGGCGACGCGCCGGGCGGCCCGTTCGACAGCCGGGCACGCGCGGTGTAAAGATGGGGTCGAGGCAGGGGGCCTCGACATCCACCGGCCGCCACGCCTCGCGCGGCAGCACGCCGGCCACAACATGCATCGCCAGGGAGGATCGAGATGTCCGCACCCGTGTATGGCGTCCATTCCGAAGTCGGTGTGCTGCGCAAGGTCCTGGTCTGCTCGCCGGGCAACGCGCACCTGCGGCTGACGCCCCGCAACAAGGATGACCTGCTGTTCGATGACGTGATGTGGGTCGACAACGCCCGCCGCGACCATTTCGACTTCGCCTCGAAAATGCGCGACCGTGGCGTGGACGTGGTCGAAATGCACCAGTTGCTGGGCGAGACGGTGGCGATCCCGCAGGCACGGCAATGGATCCTGGACCACCAGATCAATGCGAACGAGGTCGGCCTGGAGGTCATGGACGATGTCCGCGCCTACCTCGACGGCCTGCCGCCGCAGGAGCTGGCGGGCGTGCTGATCGGCGGCCTGAGCGTGCTCGAGATCCCGGACGAATTCGCCGGGCCCAACCTGCGCAGTGCGCGCGCCGCGCCGGACATGTTCGGCTACCTGCTGCCGCCGCTGCCGAACATGCTGTACACGCGCGACACGACCTGCTGGATCTACGGCGGCGTGACCCTCAATCCGCTGTACTGGCCGGCCCGCCACGAGGAGACCATCCTCACCGCGGCGATCTACCGGTTCCATCCGGATTTCGCCGGCGCCGGGTTCCCGGTCTGGTACGGCGATCCGACCATCGACCACGGCAACGCGACGCTCGAGGGCGGGGACGTGCTCGTTCCCGGCAACGGCGTGGTGCTGGTGGGGATGAGCGAGCGCAGCTCGCGCACCGCGATCGGCCAGCTGGCCAAGTCGCTGTTCGACAACAACGCCGCCGAACGGGTGATCGTCGCCTCGATGCCCAAGCTGCGCTCGGCCATGCACCTGGATACCGTGTTCACCTTCGCCGACCGCGACGTGGCCACGTACTTCCCCGGCATCGTCGACCAGATCACCCCGATCTCGCTGCGCCCGAGCGACAAGGCGCCCGGTTTCGAAGTGACCGTGGAGAAGAAGCACTTCAACGACGTCGTCGCCGAGTCGCTGGGCCTGAAGAAGCTGCGCATGGTGCCGGCCGGCGGGGACCACTACGCCGCCGAGCGCTCGCAGTGGGACAGCGGCAACAACCTGGTGGCGCTGGCGCCCGGCGTGGTCATGGCCTACGACCGCAACGTCACCACCAATACCGCGCTGCGCAAGGAAGGCATCGAAGTGATCACGATCGTCGGCGCCGAACTTGGGCGCGGGCGTGGCGGTGGCCATTGCATGACCTGCCCGTTGATCCGCGACGGGGTGGAATTCTGAGCGGCGCGTTTCCGCCGACAGGTGGAGCCAGGGTGCGGCGGGCGCATGTCCCGCCGCGCGTCGAAACCGGGACCGGCATGGAAGGCTGATGGACAAGACCCCCGCGCGGCGATCGCGCACCCGTACTTCCCCCGGTCGCTTCGGCACCGCCGTCCCGTCGCTGGTGCTGGCCATCGCCGGCGCGCTGTTCGCCGCCCCGGCCGCCGCGCAGGTGGATACCGATGCCATCGCCGACCTGATCGACGAGCCCGGCAGCGCGGGCCTCGGCTTCCTGTACCGCTTCGAGGAGTCTCCGTACCTCGATGCCGGCCAGCGCAGCGACCTCCTGCCGCTCTACCTCTACGAAGGCGAGCGCTTCTACCTCAACGCGGACCGCGCCGGCTTCAAGTTCGTCGACGACGGCACGCACCGCTTCGACGCGTTCCTCGGCCGCCGGCTCGAGGGCTTCCCCGAGGACGACGTGCCCGACGTGGCCGAGGGCATGGCGCCGCGCAACGCCGGGGCCGACCTCGGCCTGCGCTACCGGCATGCGCTGCCGTGGGGCACCTTGCGCGCCACCGCGCTGGCCGACGTGAGCGGCGCCTCGAACGGAAGCGAATTGCGCCTCGGATACTCGTACACCTGGAGCGGCGAACGCTGGAGCCTGCGGCCCGATGTCAGCATTGCCTTCCGCGACGCCGACCTCAACGACTACTACTACGGCGTGGACCGCTGGGAGGCACGGCCGGACCGGCCGGCGTACGCGCCCGGCAGCGGCACCGACTACACGGTCGGCCTGTACGGGACCTACGGTTTCCTGCAGAACTGGCGCCTGATCGGCGGCGTGGCGGTGACGGCGCACGACAGCGCGGTGACCGACAGCCCGATCGTGCGCGACGGCCTGCAACCGGTGGTGTTCGCGGGTGCGGTGTACGACTTCGGCACCGCGATCTCACGCTGGGACGACGATGGCGTGCCGCTGCTGGTGAAGGTGTTCTACGGCCGTGCATCGGCCGACGGCTGCCACATGGTCAAGATCATGACCCTGAGCTGCACCTCGCTGGACCACGACTTCCCGAGCAGCGTGACCGGCGTGCACCTGGGCAAGCCGTTCATCGAGCGGGTGAACGGCTGGCCGCTGGATTTCCACGGCTACGTCGGCCTGCTGTACCGCAACGAGATGAACCGGGTGCAGCCGGACTCCTGGCAGGTCGACGCGTACATGAAGGGCTTCTTCTACGGCTTTCCGTGGAGCCACCGGGTCAACACCCGGATCGGCATGGGCGCCGGCATCTCGTACGCCAACCACGTGCCATCGCCGGAAGTGCTCAGCCAGGCGCGTCGCGAGCGACCGACCTCCAAGCTGCTCAACTACCTGGACCCCACGATCGACGTCAGCCTCGGCGACCTGTTCGGTTCGCCTGGCCTGAAGCAGACCTATTTCGGCCTGGGCATCTCGCACCGTTCCGGCATCTTCGCCAGCTCGCGGCTGCTGGGCAGCGTCGATGGCGGATCCAACTACATCTACGCGTACGTGGAAGCGACGCTGTAACGGGATCGGCCGGAGGCACGCTGGCGCGCCACCGCGCCGCCGCATCGCCGCATCGCCGCATCGCTGGCCGGGCGCGGCCGTCCGCCAGCGCACGCCGGGAGCGAAGTCGGAAAACACCCACGGCGCAGCGCTCCGTTTCCCGCTGCCGTCGCCGCCCGACCGGGTCTAGGCTGCATGCGTTCCATGGAGGGAATGCCCATGCGGCTCCGGCTCATCGTCGCACTCGTCCTGTCGCCGGCCACCTGCGATGCCCAGCAGGTGTTCAAGTGCGTGGGCGGCGAGGCCGTCGTGTACCAGTCCGCGCCGTGCACCGCGGGCCAGGTCCAGGCGAAGACCTGGACGCATGGGGACTATGCGCCCCCCGCGGACGCCGACGTCGAACGACTGCGGCAGGTGCAACAGGCCACGCCGGCCGAGCGCAGGACGGTCGGTGCGCCGCGCGGCCGGCGCGCGACGCGACCCGTCGTGCCGCGCGGGTCTGCAGGCGTCGGCAGCTGCGACGCGGAGAAGGCCCGCCGCGACCGCGCGCTCTACAAGGCCGGCCTGCGCGTCCCGATGGCCCAGCGCCGGGCCTGGACCGCGCGGATCGCCGCGGCGTGCAGATGGTGAGGCCCGGAGGGGGCCCCTCCGCGCCCTCCACGTGCCTCAGGCGTGCAGAACCTCGTTCTGGTGCGGCGGTGCCACGCACGGGTCGCGACGTCCGATCGCGCCGCGTTCCTGCGTTAGCGATGGGACGGCCTCGCGGCCTTCCACCACACACCAGGATCCCGCCATGATTTCATCCAGCTCCCTTCGCTGTTTCCTCCTCGTGCTGCTCGGCATCGCTGCACCGACCGCGCTCGCCGATGAGCGGCCGCCAGCCAAGGTCAAGGACGCAGCCCAGTCGGCCACGCCGGCGCGCGCCCCGGCGCCGGCGGCCCGCGACCTGGCCGCGCCTGCGCCACGGCCCACCCATGCGGTCGGCCGGCTCGTGTGCACCGACCGGTCGTTCAAGATTTCCACCGGGACCGGCGGTGGTTCCTGCCTGTCCAGCGTCAGCGAAGGCGAGTGCAAGGACGGCGTCAACTCGGCCACAGTCAGCTGCAAGGACGGTTGCGGCAAGACGACGGGCAAGGGCACCTGCACCGAGGAGTGAGCCGCGCCGGATGCGGCCGGTTGCGCGCGCCGGTCGCCGGGCAGGCCGGTAGCGGCGGCGCTGACTACCCGCTACGGCCGAACGAGCAAGCATATGCCCGCGGTCCACCTGCTCGCGCAGTCGGCCGCGGGCGATCCGCTCCCCACGCACGCTCGCGGGCCGACCGTGCTGGTCCGACAGGGTGGTGCGCGCTGCATCTGCGCGTGCTGGCGCCGCCGGGGGCACGCGTGCCTCGATCGCATGCGCAGGCCGGCCAGCGCGTTCCCGCCAGTCGTCGGGTACAGCGGCGTCCGCGAACAACCCACGCAGGCCGGCCTGCGTGCATCCGCTGCAAGTCATGCAACGCCGGTTCACGGCCGGCGCCGAACGTTAGGCTCCCAAAGGCTGCTTTTGTAATGATTCCCTGCCATCCCTCTACCAGACCCATCCCTGATATTTCGCATAATGCACATTATGTGCGGATATGGGTGCCCGGTGGGTTCCCAGCACTGCACCTCCGCCTTCCCGGCCATGTTGGCCTCACAGCCAATGGCGGCGGCCGCGGCGCCCGGGTACACCTGCGATCGCGTGGTCCAGGACACCTGTGATGGGAGCCTCACGATGACGAGCATCCAGTCCGTCCTTCCGGCGCTGCCGGTCCTGCGCAGGCTGCGCGGCCTGGTGGCCGTGCTGCTGCTGGCCATGGCCTTTGCGGCAGCATCGACGCCGCCGATGCCATCGGCGACCACGGCACCGGCCACGCCGCCCGCGGACTCGCAGGCGACGGCCCAGGGCGATGCCACCGTACGCTTCTACAACCGCGACATCGTGACCCTGCGAACGGAGTTCCTCGGCCGCACGCCGGAGCTGCGGGCGCGGACCGCCGAGCAAGCCATCCGGCGGGCCTTCGAGCGCGGCGGACCGCTCAAGGTCGATTTCCGCCAGTCCTCCGAAGGCCTGCTGGTGCTGCTGTCCGACGAGCTGGTGATGATCGTTACCCCCGGCGACCTGGACGCCCTGCGCGGCGAAACCATGGCGCAGGCACGCCTCGGGGTCGCCGGCCGGCTGCAGGCGGCGGTCACGACGGCACGCCGGGAGCAGGCCCCGACCCGGCTGCTCCAGGGCGTGCTGTGGTCGTTGCTGGCGACGGTCGTGGCCGTCCTGGCCGCCCGCGTGGTGCTCTGGATCGGCCGACGCCTCCGGGAGCGGCTGAAGCACAGGATCCAGCAGCGCAGCGAGGCCGCCGAGCGCGATGCCATGCGCCACCTGCTGGGTGGCATCCGGATCGCCGCCGGCTGGCTGATGCGGATCCTGGTCGCGGTGGCGCTGTTCCTGATCGTCGAGGAATGGGTGCGCTTCGTGCTCGGGCAGTTCGGCTTCACCCGGCCATGGGCCGATGCGATGACCGACTGGATGATGGGGCTGCTGCAGGGCTGGGCCCATGCAATCGCCGCGGCGTTGCCGGGCCTGGTCGCGGCCCTGCTGATCTTCGTGCTCGCACGCCTGCTCACCCAGTCGGTCCGGCTCACCTTCCGCGGCGTGCAGGAGGGGCGGTTCCAGCTGTTCGGCATCGACCGCAGCCTGGCCGAACCCACCCGCAAGCTGGTCAACGTGGTGATCTGGCTGTTCGCGCTGGCCATGGCCTACCCCTACCTGCCCGGGTCGGGCACCGAAGCGTTCAAGGGGCTGAGCGTGCTGGTCGGCCTGATGATCTCGCTCGGCGCCTCCGGCATCGTCGGGCAGGCGGCAGGCGGCTTCACCATCCTCTATTCGCGGACCATGTCCGTCGGCGACTACGTGCGCAGCGGCGACGTGGAGGGCGTGGTGATGCAGATCGGCCTGTTCACCACCCGCCTGCGCACCGTTACCGGCGTGGAGGTGAGCATTCCCAACAATGTCGTGCTCGGCGGGCAGCTGCACAACTACTCGCGGCATCCGGACGGGCCGGGCATGTGGCTGGAGACGGGCGTCACCATCGGCTACGACACGCCCTGGCGGCAGGTGCACCGGCTGCTGCTGGCCGCGGCCTCGCGCACCGCCGGCGTGGCGGCCGAGCCCGCGCCGTTCGTGCTGCAGACCGCGCTGTCGGACTTCTACGTGGACTATCGCCTGCGGGTACGCGTCGCCGACGTGCTAAGGCGCGCGTTCGTGCTGAGCGAGCTCCATGCGCAGATCCAGGACGCCTTCAACGCCGAGGGCGTGCAGATCATGTCGCCCAACTACGAAGCCGACCCGGAACAGCCCAAGCTGGTGCCGCGGGAGCACTGGGAACGCCTGCCCCCGCCCGGTGGGGCGTAGCCGCGCAGTTCGCTCCCCTACTCGCCTCCACTCATCCCGGGCGGGCGGTTCCTCCACGCGGGGCCGTCGAGCGCCGCCTGGTAGCCGGCCCGGTAGAGCCCGTCCATCTGCGACGGGTCGAATGCGGTGAGGTCGGGAAGGCGCACCCGTTCGTCGATCGTGATCCAGTGGAAGTCGGCGTTGCCGCGACGGGCGAACGCGTATTCGCGATAGAGGTCGCCGACGATGCTGGAACGGGCCGAGACATCGATGGTGCGCACCGCCACGGCGCGCAACGACCGCGGGGTGGATGCCGGCGGCGCGGTGAGCTGGCCGTTGTGGATGACGAAGATGTCCTCGCGCGCCGGGCCGCGGCCGGCGCGTTCGTAGAGCGTGCTGGTCTGGAACAGGCCCGCGTTGAGGAACACGTTGGCCCAGACGAACCCGTCCACGTGCATCTCGTCGTGGCGGCGCCCGCCGGCCTCCACCTCGAACAGTACCGGCGGAAAGGCGATCGGAACCGACGAGGAAGCCAGCATGATCTTCCGGAACAGGGCCAGGGCACGCTCGTCGCCATGTCCGGCGATCATCCCCATGTTCCAGACCACGAAACTGCGGGTGTCGAGGTCGACGGTGCCCATGTACAGGCGCCTGCCCTGCCGGTGGGCCTGCGCGACCTGCGCCAGCAGCGCCGCGTCGACGTAGCGCTCGATCAGCCGGGCCAGTGGCGCGGTGCTGGCCAGTGCGTCGCCACGCATCAGCGCCATCATCCGGGACCGCTCGGTGAACACGTCGCCGCTGGTGGTCGTGGTGTAGAAGCGATGCAGCGCCTCGTCGTGGCCGGGCCCGAGGAACGCGAACGGCGCCATCAGCGCGCCGGTGGACACCCCGGTGACGATCTTGAACACCGGACGCGTGCCGGTCTCCGTCCAGCCCTTGAGGAAGCCGGCGCCGAATGCGCCATTCACGCCGCCGCCGGACAGGGCCAGGTGGGGATAGCGGATCGTGCCGTCCGGCCCGGCCGGGAAATCATCGGGCGACTCCTGCCGGAGCGACAGCAGGTAGTCGCGCTCCATCGCGGGCGCGGGGCGACCGGCATGCGCGCGCACGTCGGGCATGCCCGGCACGACGGCTTCGTACGCCAGGCCGGCCGGTACCGGGTTGCGCGGCAACGCCGAACAGGCGGCCAGCGTGGCCGCAAGGGTGGCGCATGCAACGATTCCCCGGAAAGTCGCGAACGGTGTGGTCATGCGCCTGTGCTTCGATGGGCCGTCGACGATCATCCTCGCAGCGGCGGGCCGCGCCTGCCCGCCGCCGGCCGCGCCTGCCCGGCCCGGACGTGGCGCCCTGGCGTCGCCGGGCCGGCGAACCCCAGCGTACTGCATGTCCGACGGCAGCGAGACCTCGCGCCGCCACCCGAGGTCTTGCGGACCCGGCGCGTAACGGTATTGAATGGCCCATCCATCCAGGACTGGAGTGGGCGTCATGAACCGGATATGGAACGCGCTGGCATTGGCCCTCCTCCTCACCGGGTGCGCGCACTCCGGACCGGCGCTCAGCCCCGCCGAGCGCCTGGAGCTTTACCGCACGCATGCCGGCGCGCCGGTCGCCAGCTTCAACATCGACCGGGTCGCCGGGGTCAACCGGTGGACGCCGCTGGGCGACCAGGCCCTGGCGATCTGGAATACGCCCAACCGTGGCTACCTGCTCGAATTCCGGTCACGTTGCGCCGGACTCTCGCTCGGCAGCTCGATCACCATCAGCAACTCGCTCGGCATGGTCAACCCGCGGCTGGACAGCGTCCAGCCACGCGCGGCCAACGGATCGGCGATCTCGCAACCATGCAGGATTTCCAGTGCCAGGCCACTGGACGGTCGAGCGATCAGCGATGCCAAGCGCGAGTTGCGCGAGGCCAGCGTGGTCGACCGTCCCGAGGGCGTGGCGCCGGAAGAGGAATAGCGCTTCCGGCCGGCGGGCATCGCAGCGACCCGCCGCCCGTCCGCCGCCACAACCGCACGACCGGATATCGGGTTCCCCTCCGCACCGCAGCGTCGGCGTCCGACGCACTCCGTTCGCACCCGCAGGCGCACCGCCCCAGACATCGCTTCCGTACCGCCGATCGCGCAAGCCAGTCATTCCATCCCAGGAGAACTGCATGTCGCCCCCAGACCAGGATCGCCGTACGTTTCTGAAAACAGGAGCCGCCACCGTCGCCGGCGCGGCCCTTGCCATGCGCTTCCCGTTCGACTCGGCGGTCGCCCAGCCCGCCGCCAGCTTCGACATCGACACCAGCTTCGGCGAATTCATGCGCGGGATCGGGGGCACGCCGGCCGACGCCGGGGGCAAGGTCGAGTTCACCGGCGCCGACCCGCTGCTGCGCAGCCACTTCCGCATCGGCGCCTGCATGGCGATCCCGGCCATGGCCGCGGGCGTCGGCGCGGCGGCGATCTGGCGCCAGCGCACCGGCGAAGGCCAGGACCTGAGCGTGGACCTGCGGCAGGCGGTGTGGAACGTGAACCCGCTCATCGGCCTGGTCCACGCCAAGCTGCAGGGCGCCGGCCTGATCCCGGCGAGCGACCCCATCCCCGCCCTGCTGACCTCATGGAAGCCCAACGTCAACGGACTGATGCTGCAGGCCCCGATCGGCCTGGGCAATCCGCTGTCGTTCCAGTCCTTCGAAACGCGCGATGGACGCTTCATCAACCTCACCGGCATCTATCCGCAGCTGATGGACCGGATCCTGGCGGTGCTCAACGTCACCCAGGACCAGGCGGCGATCCGTGCGGCGGTCAAGAAGTGGGACGGGCAGGAACTGGAGGACACCATCGCCGCCCGCCGCGGCGTGGCCGCCCTGCACCGCACGCGCGAGGAATGGCTGGCCCATCCCCAGGGCAGGTACCTGGCGGGCACGCCGCTGATCGAGATCGTCCGGATCGGCGACGCGCCGCCGAAGCCGTTCTCCCCGTCCCCCGAACGGCCGCTGTCCGGCAAGCGCGTGATGGCCTGCACGCACGTGATCGCCGGCACGACCGCCGCGCGGACCCTGGCCGAGTACGGGGCCGAGGTGCTGCACGTCGCCCGCGACCAGAGCTTCGAGCACGAAGCGCTGGTGGTGGACGTCAACGTCGGCATGCGCTCGACCTGGGTGGACCTGCGGGACGCCGCGCAGAACCGGCGGCTGGCGGGACTGCTGCCGCAGACCGACGTCTTCGTCGAGAGCTTCCGTGGCCGCGCGATCGAAGGCCTCGGTTTCGGCGCCGAGGAAGTGGCCGCGCGCAGCCCCGGCATCATCTACCTCTCCGCCCGCGCCTACGGCTGGGACGGTCCCTGGAGCGACCGGGCAGGCTTCGACATGGAAGGCGTGTCCACCACCGGCTTCACCATCACCGAAGGCGGTGGCATCGGCGTGCCGCGTTTCCCGCCGACCCTGGTGATGAACGACTACATCACCGGCTACATCGGCGCGGCCGGGATCCTGGCCGCCATGCGCCGGCAGGCGGCGGAAGGCGGCAGCTGGCACGTCCGGGTGAACCTGTCGCGCGCGGCGATGTGGTTCCAGAGCCTCGGCGATTTCGCCGACATCCGCTTCGATGCGTCGCGACCGGAAAACCGCATGTCGCCGCCGGAGACGATGAGGCGGCCGACGCCCTATGGCGAGGTGGAGCGGCTCGTGCCGCAGGTCCGCCTGTCCAGGACGCCTGGGCGCTGGCGCGAGCCGCTGGTGAGCGTCCGCGGCAGCGACCCGACGCGCTGGGAGGGCTGAGCCATGAAGACTGCGGCTCCCTCCCCTGCCCTGCGTATCCACGTGCTGGCGGCAGGCCTGTGCTGGGGCCTGTCGCCGGTCGCCGGCCATGCCCAGCAGGCGGCAGCCCCGGTCGAGGCCACGGACGCGCCGGCGACCGCGGCCGGCGACCCGGCGCCGCTGGACCTCACCCTGGCGGACATCGCCGACCGGGAGCCCTACCCCGACCTGCTCGACACGTCGATGACCGTGCAGGGCGACCTGCAGGAAGACACCGCGGTGCCGACCGGCTGGATGCGGCGCGAAACGGGCATGAATTCCTGGTTCGCCTGGAAGAACCGCGTGCGCCAGGACACCGGCCTGACCTTCGGCGGCTCGTGGATGATGCTCTGGCAGAACTATTCGAGCAGCCTGGTCGACGAGCACAACGCGGTCGGCAGCAAGCTGACCCTGAATTTCTCCTACGACCTGTTCAACCGCGGCCAGGCCAACGCGATGTCGTTCGACGTCGCCGTCGAGGACCGGCGCCCGGTCGGCACCGACCTGGCGCCGCTGCAGGCCGGCATGGCCACCGGTTCGCTGATCCCCACCGCCGCCACCTACGGCGACTTCAGCCTCGGCGTGACCCAGGCCTACATCCGCCAGAACCTGGCCGACAACCGCTTCCAGTACACGATCGGCAAGATCTTCGCGCCCAACTTCCTCAACGCCTATCCGTTCTTCGACGACAACCGCCAGTTCCTCAGCCAGGCGTTCTCGACCAGCCCGTCGATCGCCGCGCCACTGCGCGGCTTCGGCGCGGTGGCCGCGTGGTATCCGACCACCACCGGGTTCTACCTCAAGCCCGGCATGTTCACCGTCCACAGCGACGACACCGGCAGCACGATCGACGACTTCTTCAGCAAGTCCGAGCACTTCTACATGCTCGAGGTGGGCTGGAGCGCGCTGGCGCGCACCGGCACCCCGATCCAGGCGCGCGCGGCGATGGACGCCAACAACATCCACCTCACCGCCTGGTACAAGGATCCGGAACAGGGCGGGCTGCCGCGGGCGAAGGGCCTGGCGTTCAACGCCAACTACATGCTGGGCACGAACATGATGTGGTTCGCCCGCGCCGGCTGGTCCGAAGGCTGGTTCGTCGACAACAACGCGGCCGTGGGCCTGGGCTGGCGGCCCACCGAGCATTTCTCCGACCTGTTCGGCGTGGCGATCGGCGGCCTGCAGCCGGCCAGCCCGCAGTTGCGCGACCAGTACACCGCCGAGGTGTTCTACCGCTTCCACGTCACCCCGCACTTCGCGATCACCCCGGACGTGCAGGTGCAGGTCGACCCTGCGCTGACCCGGGCCACCGACGCGATCTGGGTGTTCAGCCTCCGTGGAAGGTTGACGTTCTGAGCCAGCGACGCCCGGCTCCCGCGCGATGGCTCAGGTGGCCCGGGCAGGTGCAGGCGGGAACGCCAACGCGCCGCCGGGAATGAAGGGTCCCGGGTGGGCCACGCGGCTGGTGGCCGTCTCGCTGGCCGGGCAGGCGCTGGCCTATGCGCTGGGCGTGGGGCTGGCCCGGCATCTGGGGGTGGCCGGCTTCGAAAGCTACGTGGTGGCTTCGGCGGTGTTCATCCTGATGGTTACCCTGGCCCCGCAGGGGCTGGAGAAGTATTCGCTGAAGCTGTTGCCGCCGCTGGTGGAGCGCCGCGCGGCGGATCCCCTGCACGGCTTCCTCGGCTTCGCGCGCAGGCGCGTGCTGTTGGGGAGCATGGTGGTGGCAGCCGTCGTCGGCGCGTGGGCGTGGCACGCGCCCGGGCTCGCGGCGGACACGCGCCTGGCCGTGGTACTCGCCTGCCTGTCGTTGCCCGCCGGTGCACAGGTGCACCTGCTACTCGAAGTACTCACCGCGTCAGGGCGTCCGCTCTTCGCGGGCCTGGTGTTCCGGGTCCTGGTGCCGGCCACGACGCTCGCGATCGTGGGCCTTGGATTGCTTCTGCCCCGCCAGCCCGGCGCCCAGGCGTGGTGGGCGATCGCCGCCTGGGGCGTGGCGTGGGGCCTGGCCTTCGCGCTGATGGCCAGGCAGGTCCGTCGCGACTGGCCGGGGCAAGCCGCGACGCGCGACACCGCCGCCTCCCGGCGATGGATGCGCGAGGCACGTCCTTTCTGGATCTACCGCGTGTCGATGGGCCTGCTGGCGCAGGCCGCGATCGTCGGCCTGGAATGGCTGCAGGCCCCGGCCAGCGCGGTCGGCGCGTTCGCCGCCGCATTCGCCACCGCCGCGGTCGCCCAGGTGCTGGCGACCGCCACCAACCGGGTCTACGCCGGCCGCCTGTCGCTGCTGCTGGAACGGGGCGACATCGGCGCCATCCACCGGTTGCGGATGCAACGCCTGCGCTGGCTGGTGCCGCCGCTGCTGGCCTACCTCGCGCTCGTGCTCGGGTTCGCGCCGTAGCTGATGGCCTTGTTCCGGCCGGAGTTCGTCGCCGAGGGCGCCACCGCGTTGCGGATCCTCGCGTTGGGCACGGCACTGGGCACGGTGCTGGCGATGGCGCCCACCTACCTCAAGCAGCGGGGGCAACACCGCCGGGTGTTCCAGGCGGTGGCGATCGCCGCATTGCTGCAGGTGGCGCTGCTGGCGGCGCTGGTCCCGCCACTGGGCGCGACCGGTGCGGCGGTCGCGCACGTGGTCGCCAGCGGCGCGATGTACGGGATCATGGCGGTCCGCGCCCACCGCGGCCTGCGGCAGTCCACGCGCGGCCGCTGACCCGCGCCCGGCCGGTGGATCAGACCGCGGCGGTGACGACGATCTCGACCTTCCACTCCGGCTTGGCCAGCGGCGCCTGCACGGTGGCGCGCGGCGGCGTGTGGCCGGCGGCGACCCATGCGTCCCAGGCCTGGTTCATGCCGGGAAAGTCGGCGATGTCGGCAAGGAAGATCTGCGCGCGCAGGATCCGGGTCTTGTCGGTGCCGGCCTGGGCCAGCAGCGCGTCGATCGCCTCGAGCACCTGCCGGGTCTGGCCGGTGATGTCCTGCGACGCGTCCTCCGGCACCTGACCGGCCAGGTACGCCACGCCGTTGTGGACGGCCAGTTCGGACATGCGCGGGCCGACGTCGAAACGCTGGATCATGGGGAACTCCTGACGATGGAGGGGGCCGCGGGGCGGCGGCGCAGCATACACGCCCCTCAGCGGATGCGCTGGGGTTCGAGTGTCGCCGCGCTTGCCCGGAGAAGCTCGCGCAGCACGTCGGGCGCCGCGTCCGACAGCCTGCGCAGGTACAGGCAGGACCTGCCTGCGCGATGGCGGCCGAGACCGGCCAGCAGCGCCTGTCGCTCGGCGAATCCGTCCATCAGGTAGATGGAGATCTCCCTGCCCCGCGGCGAGAACGCCAGCAGCGGCCACGGCAGGCGACGTCCGTCGGCATATTGCTGCGCGTACTGGCCGAAGCCGACGATGTCGCCGCCCCACACCACCGGTGGCTCGCCGGTGACCTCCTGCATCAGCCCCGCCAGGGCGCGGGCGTCGGCGCGCCGTGGCTCGTCGAGCCGTGCGAGGAAGGTTTCGAGCGGAACGTCGGTGGGGCGCGTCTTGGGTTCTGCCATCGTTCCTCTCCGTGGCTGCTGCCTGCCGGCGATTCGGCGTCAGGCGGCGGGAAGCCATTCCCGAGGCTTCAGCCGCACTTGAAGCGTTCGCCCAGGATGTTCGCGCAGCCCTGGTCGGCCAGCCACGTCCAGTACCAGCTGTCGTAGCCGCCTTCGGGATAGTTGCCGCCGCCACCCGGACCATACTGGAGCACCACCGTATACCGGTAGTTGGCGCCGCCGCTTTCCTTCACCGGCTCGCCCTGCGCGTCGGAGAGGATCCAGTAGCGGATCGGGATCGGCGCCACCATGTGCGGCTGGAAGCTGCCGGTGCCGTCCGCGTTGAGGACGATCTTCGGTTCGCCCTGGCGCTCGTACAGGTACACCCCGGGCACGCCGTCCGGGATCACCCGGGTCTTCCAGACCGTGGCGCCGTTCAGCTCCACGCTGTCCACCGCCGGCCCGGCCGCGACCGCGGCGCCCGTGATCAATGCCAGCAGCGTTCCGAGCGCGATGCGGATTCCCCGTGCCATCCCGTGTCCCCCTGTGGACGATTGTCGCGGCGAGTCTAGCGCACGGGCGGCGGCTCAACTTCGGGCCGGCCGCGCCGATACCAGGACGTCACCTCCCCGCACGCCGCCATGCTCATCATCATCGGCTTCATCGTCGTCATCATCAGCGTGCTCGGGGGGTTCGTCCTCTCGCACGGCAAGCTGGCCGCGCTGTGGCAACCGTACGAAGTGCTGATCATCGGCGGCGCGGCGTTCGGCGCCTTCCTGGTGGCCAACCCGCTCAAGGTGGTCAAGGCCGCGCTGCTGGGCATCCCCGGCCTGCTCAAGGGCGCCCGCTACAAGCGCGCCGACTACGTGGACATCCTGTCGATGGTCTACGACGTGCTGGTCAAGGCGCGCAAGGAGGGCATGATCGGGATCGAGAAGGACATCGACAATCCCGAGTCCAGCCCGGTCTTCTCCAAGTATCCGAAGCTGCTCGCCGACCACCACCTGATGGAGTTCACCACCGACTGCCTGCGGCTGATGGTCAGCGGCAACATGGAACCGCACGAGCTCGAGCAGCTGCTGGAGATCGAGGTCGAGACCCACCACCACGAAGCGGCCGAACCGGCGCATGCGCTGCAGGTGTTGGCCGACTCCCTGCCCGGCTTCGGCATCGTCGCCGCGGTGCTCGGCATCGTCGTGACGATGGCCTCGATCGGCGGCGACGTCGCCACCATCGGCCACCACGTGGCCGCCGCGCTGGTCGGCACGTTCCTCGGCATCCTGCTGGGCTACGGCTTCGTCGGGCCGCTGGCCGCGTCGATGGCCCACCGCGCGCACGAGGAAGGCAAGGCGTTCGAGATCATCAAGATGGCGCTGGTGTCCAGCCTGCGCGGCTACCCGCCGACGGTGGCGGTGGAGTTCGCGCGCAAGCTGCTGTTCTCCGACGTGCGGCCGGCCTTCGCCGACCTCGAGGCGCACCTGCGCGGCAGCCGCTGACGCCATGGACGCCAAGCAGCCGATCATCATCCGCCGGGTCAAGAAGGTCGCCGGCGGCCACCACGGTGGCGCCTGGAAGGTCGCCTACGCCGACTTCGTCACCGCGATGATGGCCTTCTTCCTGGTGATGTGGCTGGTCGGCATCGCCAGCAAGGAACAGAAGGCGGCGGTGTCGGAATACTTCAAGAACCCCAGCGCGGTGGAAGGCACCGCGGCGATCCCGGGCACCAGTTCGCTCGGCCCGGGCGGCGCGTCGGACAAGCTGATCCCGACCGCCAACGCCCTGTCGATGCCCGGCGGCGTCGGGCCCAAGGTCGGCGAGCCCGGCGAGGCCACCCGCAGCCGCGTGCCGAGCGATGCCGAGGCCGACGCGCGCGCGGCGGCGGCCGCCGAGGACCACCGCCAGCTGGACGAGCTGCGCCGGGACCTCGAGGCGGCGATCGAGAAGAGCCAGGCGCTGGCGCCGTTCAAGGACCAGCTGCTGATCGACCTGACCCCCGAAGGCCTGCGCGTGCAGATCGTCGACCGCCTGAACCGGCCGATGTTCGACCTCGGCAGCGCCAGCATGAAGGACTACACGGCCGAGGTGATGCACGAGCTGGGCAAGCTGCTCGCCGGCACGCCGCACCGGATCGCGCTGGCCGGCCATACCGACGAGACCCCGTTCCACGCGCCGATGGGCTACGGCAACTGGGAGCTGTCCAGCGACCGCGCCAACGCCGCCCGCCGGGCCCTGCTGGAGGGGGGGCTGGACGAGGCGCGCGTCGCCCGGGTGGTCGGGCTGGCCTCTTCGGTACCGTTCGACCGCAACGACCCGCGTGCCCCCGTCAACCGGCGGATCAGCATCGTGGTGCTGAACCGCGCCTCCGACGGCGCACCGGTGGCCGCCGCCCCGCCCGCTCCCCCGGGCCCTGCCGCGGCTGCGGTCGCCGGCGCACAGGCGTTCCCGGACACCCCCGTCGCCGCCCGCGCCGGCGGCCTGCAATAGGCATACACTCCGCCCCAGACGTGGCATGTCCGGGAGGTTGCCATGCTGACCAGCTGGACCCTGGTGGCGGCGCTGGCATTGGCGCCGGCCCCGCAGGAGGCGACGGCGACCGCGCCCGTCCCCACGGCGCAAGAGGTCATGGCGGTGCCCGAGGCGCTGCGCACGGAGGTGCGTGAGCGCGTGCGGTCCCCGGGCAGCACCCGGGGCGAGCAGCTGGAGCGACTGGCGACCTACGTGTTCGACGAAGGCGGGCTGGTGCTGCAGTACGACAACGAAACCACGCGCACGGTCGCCGAGGTCTATCGCGACCGCAAGGCCAACTGCCTCTCCTTCACCCTGCTGTTCGTCGCCCTGGCGCGCGAGGTCGGGCTGGAGGCCCAGGTCCAGGAAGTCGGCGAGGTGCTCGCCTGGTACCAGGACGAAGGCGTCATCTACAGCGCCAACCACGTCAACGTCGGCGTGCGCACGGCCGTGCAATGGCAGGTCGTGGACGTGGACAGCAACATCATCGCGGCCCGGAACCGGCCCAGCGGCATCGACGACCATCGCGCGATGGCGCACTTCTACAACAACCGCGGTGCCGAAGCGATGGCCGCCGGTGACCTCGATGCGGCACAGGCGCTGCTGGCCGCCTCCCTTTCGGAGGCACCGGGATTCGTCCCGGCGTGGAACAACCTCGGCGTGCTGAAGATGCGCCTGGACGATGCCGGCGGCGCCGAGGAAGCCTACCTGACCGCGTTGCGCCGCCAGCGCAACCACGCGCCGACGATGATGAACCTGGTCACGCTGTACCGGCGCACCGGCGACGAACGCATGGTGCGCAGCTTCCAGCGGCGGCTGGACAACGTGCAGCGTTCCGATCCGTTCCACCAGTTCATGCTGGCGCTGGAATGCGAGAACAACGGCGACTACGATTGCGCCATCGGCCGCTACAAGCGGGCGATCCGGCTGCAGGGCGACGAGCACCAGTTCCATTTCGGGCTGGCGCGGGTCTATTTCCTCTCGGGGAACCTCGAGCTGGCCCAGCGCGAACTCGGCCGCGCCCACACCCTGGGCGACACCGACCACGTTCGCGCGATCTACCGGAAAAAACTCGATGGCCTGCGCCGCTGGCGGGAACAGGCGTCGAGCCAGTTCGACCCCTGAGACCGAGGCGTGATGGAAACCGTCGAATTCGAGCTGGAAGGCGAGCACGTCGAGCTGAACCAGTTGCTCAAGCTGGTCGGCCTGTGCGACAGCGGGGGCGCGGGCAAGGCGCTGGTGGCCGAGGGCCGCGTCCGGGTCGATGGCGCGGTGGAACTGCGCAAGACCTGCAAGATCCGGGCCGGCCAGCGGGTCCAGTTCGAGGGGGGCGCGACGATCCGGGTGCTACCCCCGGCGTAACCCCGGCGGCGCGGGGTATCATGCGGCCAGGGTCGTTGCGCGACGAGGGGACGCCGCATGCCGACCGGGGCTTCCCTGGGACACCATACCGACCGTCGAACCGCGACCTCCGGGTTGTCCGCGGTCGCGCCCGAGCGTCTGGCCCGCATGCCTCGCCAGGTCTATCCGCTGCGCGTGCTCGGGATGGGCCTGGGCGGCGTGGCGCTGGCGGCGGTGCTCCACGAGAACGACGCCGGTGCTTCCAGCTGGGCGTGGCTGGCCTTCACCGCCCTGCTCTGGCCCCAGCTGGCGCTGTGGCTGGCGTTGCGCAGCCGCCATCCGCACCGGGCCGAGGTGCGCAACCTGCTGTTCGATTCGGCGCTGGCGGGTCTGTGGGTGCCGCTGATGCACTTCAACCTGCTGCCCAGCGTCCTGCTGCTGACCCTGGCGACGGTGGACAAGATCAGCACCGGCGTGCCGCGGCTGTGGCTGCAGTCGCTGCCGCTCATGCTGGCGGGCATGGTGCTGGGGAGCGTGGTGGCCGGGCTGGCGTTCCAGCCGGTCACCAGCATGCCGGTGATCCTCGCCTGCCTGCCGATGCTGCTGATCCATACGATCGCCGTGAGCCTGGCGGCCAACCGGCTGATCACGCGCATCCGCGAGCAGAACCGCGAACTGGACCAGTTGCACCGCATCGACGCGCTCACCGGGCTCGCCGGGCGGCGCCACTGGCAGCAGCGCGCCGAGGCCGCGCTCCGCGCGCATCGCGAGACCGGCGCGCCGGCGATGCTGCTGATGGTCGACGTCGACCACTTCAAGCACATCAACGACCAGTACGGCCATGCATCGGGCGACGACGTGCTGCGGCTGGTCGCCGGCATCCTGCGCCGCCACCTCGGCGAGAACGACGATGCGGGGCGCCTCGGGGGTGACGAGTTCGCCGTCGTCCTGGCCGGTGCAGGCCGCGACCGGGGACTGGACGTGGCCGAAAGCATGCGCCGCGACGTCGAGGCCGCCGCGCCTTCCCTGCCCCACCTGCCGGGCCTGCGCTGCTCGATCAGCATCGGCGTGGCCGAAGCCAGTTCCGCCTACGCGTCGCTGCGGCCGTGGCTGGAAGCCGCCGATACCGCGCTGTACGGCGCCAAGCATGCGGGCCGCAACCGCGTCGGGTTCGGCCTGGCGCCCGAGGGCGCGGAATCGCCCTTGCCCGGCATCTCCTAGAATGGAACCGGTGGCCGCGCCCTCCGCGCGGCGGGAGCCGGATCGATGAGGGAGCGTCTGCCCGCCTGGGTGCAGGACTGGCTGCAAACGGTATTGCCGATCGGCGAAGTGCTGCTGGTGCTGCTCGCCGCGTGGCTGCTGCAGCGGCTGGTCCGGGCGCTGGTGCGCCGGCTCGTCGCGCACCGGGGCCTGCCGCCGGAGATGGCGACGGTGCTGCGGCGGGTATCGGCCACGCTGATCGCCTGCGCCACGCTGCTGCTGGTGCTCGAGCGGCTGGGCGTGTCCGGAACGGTGCTGTGGACCGCCTTCACCGGCTTCGCCGCGGTCGGTGCGGTGGCGTTCTTCGCCGCCTGGAGCGTGCTGTCCAACATCTTCTGCACGGTGCTGATCTTCAGCACCCGGCCGTTCCGCCTGCACGACCACATCGAGATGCTGGAGAACGGCGAGAAGCCGGGGCTGAAAGGGCGGGTGGTCGACATCAACCTGATCTACACCACCCTGCAGGAGGTGGCCGGCGACGCCACCGACGAGGGCAGCGTGCTGCAGGTCCCCAACAGCCTGTTCTTCCAGCGCACCGTGCGCCGCTGGCGCGGGCACGCGGTGCCGCAGCGCTGGCTGTCGCAGCCGGTGCGCGAAGCCGCCTCGCAGGACGCCCGCTGATCCGCCTCAGCGCAGCTGGCTGTCCTTGCTGCCGCGGCGGTTGTAGCCGCTGAAGGCGTTCTCCTCGTCGTGCAGTTCCTGGCAGGCCACGCACAGGCGCACGCCGGGCACGGCCTTGCGCCGCGCCGCGGGAATCGGCGCGTCGCATTCCTCGCAGCGCTCCAGGCCCGGTCCGCTGGGCAACTGCCGGCGGGCGCGCTCCACCGCGTCCTTCACCGTCGCATCGATCTGGTCGTTGACCGCGTTGTCGCCTGCCCAGCCGGTCGCCATGTCGTCCTCCTCGTGTACCGCGACGCCAGCGTGCGCGCCTGCCGGTGAACCATGGCCAAGCGGCTGGCGTGCCAGTTGACCCGCCTTCCGGTGCCGCCGGCGCCGGCGCCTGCAGCACCAGGGCCACCCTCGCGATGAACGCTACCGGCTGGCCCTGCCCCGCGGCGTGAATCCGGTCCCCGGTGATCCACGTGCATTCCCCTGCTTGAACGGGGGCGCCTCGACCGCGATCCTGTGCCGCCCGCCAGTCGAGCCTCCATGCACCCCGGACGCCGCCACCTCGTCGCGACCCTCGCCCTGTCCCCGCTCGTGTGCATGGCCGCGCCGCATCCAGGCGCGCGCCCGCGCACGCCGGCCGGCTTCACCGCCACGACCACCGCCGAAGAGGCCACCGCCGGGCTGGACCTGCGCGGGCGCACGGTGCTCGTCACCGGCTGCAACTCGGGCATCGGCCTGGAAACCCTGCGCGTGCTCGCCCTGCGCGGCGCCCACGTGATCGGCACCGCGCGCTCGCCCGACAAGGGCCGCGCCGCGTGCGCCGGCGTCCGCGGACGCGCCACGCCGGTGGTCCTGGACCTGGCCGATTTTGCCTCGGTCCGCGCCTGCGCCTCGCAGGTCCGCGCGATCGCGCCGCGGCTGGACGCGCTGGTCTGCAACGCCGGCATCGTCCTCGACGACTGGGAACGCGTGGGCGGGCTGGAGAAGCAGTTCGTAGTCAACCACCTCGGCCACCACCTGCTGGTGGAGGAACTGCTGGCACCGGTGATCGCGGCCCGTGGCCGCGTGGTGGTGCTCGGCAGCGGCGACCACCGCAACGCCCCGCCGGGCGGCATCCAGTTCGGGCGCCTGTCCGGCGAGGGCTGGCATGCGCGCGGCTATGCCCATTCCAAGCTCGCCAACGGCCTGTTTTCGCTCGAGCTCGCCCGGCGCCTGCGCGGCAGCGGGGCGACCAGCAATTGCGTCACCCCGGGGCACACCCGCACCGCGATCCTGCGCCACGTCGGCAACGGCTACCGCGAGGACGCACGCACCCCGGCGCAGGGCGCGGCGACGCCGTGCTACGCGGCGGTGCATCCGGCGATGGCCGGCGTCAGCGGCGCCTACCTGCGCGACTTCGAGCCGGCGGAACAGAGTCCGCTGCAGCAGGATCCGGCCATGGCGGCGCGCCTGTGGCAGGTATCGCGCGGACTGGTGGCGGCGCGCTGAACGCCAGCCCAGCCGGTCAGCCGTTCGCGCCGCCCGGCGTGCGCGCGTGCCAGGCCTTGAGCACCTCCGCCTCGCGTTCGCGGGTGATCCCGGCGCGCAGCTTGGCCTGGCGTTCGGCGGGCAGGCTGGCGAACCACTGCAGCGTGTCGGCAATGGTCGTCTCCAGCGGCCGGAAGGTGAGGCCGGCGTCCAGCGCGCGCGCGTGGCTGACCTGTCCGTAGCCGGCGTACGGCCCTTCGCCGCGCGGCACCCAGATCGGCAGGTCGACCTTCTGCTGTTCCAGGAAGGCGGGGTCGACGTGGGTGAACGTCGCGTCGCTGCCGCTGACCTTCCTGGAGGCCTGGAGCATGGCGTCCATCAGCAGCGGTTCGCGCGGACCGACCGCGTTGAAGGTGCCGAAGGTCCCGGCCTCGGCCAGGCGGATCATCCATTCGCCCAGGTCGCGGCCGTCGATCACCTGGATCGGGTCGCGGCCATCGCCCGGCACCAGCACGTCCCCGCCCTGCGCGACGCGGTGCGGCCAGTAGGTGAAGCGGTCGGTCTCGTCGCGCGGGCCGACGATGTAGCCGGGACGGATCACCGTCACCCGCTCGCCGAACTGGGCGCGGGCCTCGGCTTCGCTGAGCGCCTTGAGCGGGCCGTACAGGTTTTCCACGTCGGCCATCAGCGTCTGCTGGGTTTCGGCCATCGCGTCGGCGCCCTTGTAGGCGGCCACAGCGGCGTCCTCGGTGATGCCCGGACGGCTGCCGTCGGCATAGACCGAGATCGTCGAGATGAACAGGTAGTGGCCGACATTGCCCTTCAGGACCTGCCCCGCGTCGCGGACCCAGAACGGCAGGCTGGTGGGGTTGTCGATGCACACGTCCCACTGCCGGCCCTTCAATCCGGACAGGTCGCCGCTGTTGCGGTCGCCATGCAGCTGCTCGACCCCGCCCGGCCATTCCGGCGAGGGCCGCTTGCCGCGGTTGAACAGGGTCACCTTGTGGCCGCGGGCGAGCGCGTAGTTGACCTGGAACGGGCCGGTGAAGCCGGTGCCGCCGAGGATCAGGATGCGCAGCGGCCGCGCCGCCCGTGCCACCGGCGTGGCCGGGGCGGCCAGCGCCAATCCCGGCAGTGCGGCGCCCGCCGCCGCCAGGGCGCCCAACCTCATCAGTTCACGACGTGTGGTGCGCATGCATCCCTCTCCTGGTCGATGCGGATGCCGGTATGGTGCGGCCATCCTCCGCGGGCAGCGGGATTGATAGCATCCACCGTCGCGCCATGCCCATGACGGAAGTCGGGGGCCTGACCGGCATGGAGGAACGGCGGCGCCGGTGATCGGGCGTTGACGGAGGCTCCGGCACGCTGTTCGCCCTCCCTTTCCCCACCTCATCGGAATGCCACATGGAACCGACCGTCCACGCGTTCTCCGACCTGTTCGCCCAGCTGGGCCTGGCCAACGACCCGGGCAGCATCCGCGGCTTCATCGCCACCCATGCGCCGCTGCGCGACGACATCCGCCTCGAGGAGGCCCCGTTCTGGTCGCCGGCTCAGGCGCAGCTGCTGCGCGAGGAACGGATCGACGATGCCGACTGGGCGATCGTGGTCGACCAGCTGAACCTGGCCCTGCGCGGCCGCGGCTGACGCCGCTCAGGCCTTGCGCAGGAAGATCGTCTTCAGGACCAGGCCCTTGATCTTGTCGGAGTGGCCTTCGATGTGCTCCGGGTCGTCCTCGACCAGGCGGATGTTGCGGATCACGGTGCCCTGCTTGAGCGGGATCGACGACCCTTTCACCTTCAGGTCCTTGATCACCACCACCGTATCGCCCGCCGCCAGCACGTTGCCGTTGCTGTCGCGCACCACCGGGGCCGGGGCCACCGCCTCGTCCGTGCCCCACTCATGGCCGCAGTCGGGGCAGATCCAGAGCGCGCCATCGGCGTAGGTGTTGTCGAGCCCGCATTGCGGGCAGTTCGGCGGGGATGGCACGGCGGAACCTGTCGCGTTCGGGGCCTGGCAGTTTAACCGCTGCTGCCGGATCGCACGTGCCGCGGAATTACTGCGGCTCGCCCGGTGGCGGCATCGAAGCCGGCCGTGCGCAACCGTTCACCGGCGCGGCACCGTCGATCACCAGCACCGCGCCGAACGGGAACATCGCCCCGGACATGCTGTCCTGGCACGGGGTCGCGACCACCCTGAGCTCCACCACGCCGCTGGCGTCGCTGGCACGCACGGTGCGCGTGTCGCCGTCGATGGTGCTGTCGACCACGTCGAGCCGGCGCTGGTGCTCGATGCCGCGCAGGCCCACGGCCGCGCCGTCGATCGTCGCCTGCCAGAACGGTTCGTTGGTCGACACGATGAGGTCGCCGGCCAGCGGCGCGTCGGCGGGCGCGGCAGGCGGAGCCGCGGCGGGCGCCGGCGGCGGCGCGGCTTCGCCGGTGGACGACGCAGGCGCGGGCGCGGGCTCTCCCGCACCGCAGGCGGACAACTGGAGGCTGACCAGGGTCGCCAGGCCCAGGCCGGCGAAGATCGACGGAACGCGCATGGGTGACTCCCGTTGGCGGCTGGCCGCCATCATGCACCCTGGCGGGCCCGCCGGGGCAGCGGCTCAGAGCTGCGACTCGACCGGCAGGATCCGGGTCAGCCAGGCCAGCGTGCGTTGCGACGCCGTCGCCTCGGGTTCCCGGGTCCAGGTCTGCGTTCCATCGCTCCAGCGCAGGTCGCCGTCGGCGAGTCCCACCCGCCAGGCATGGTCACCATCGCTCTGCCGCTCGAACAGGGTCGCCAGCTCGGCCGCCAGCGCGGCATGCTCGACCAGCACGCCCTGCTCGCAGTTCAGCGAGGTCGAGCGCGGGTCCAGGTTGTAGGAACCGACGAAGATCCCATCCCCGTCGATCACCATCGCCTTGGTGTGCAGGCTCGAACCGGAGGAGCCCGCGAGGCTGAACCTGGCCGGTCCGCCGCTGGGTTTGAGTTCCCACAGCTTCACCCCGCCTTCGACGAGGGCGCGGCGATAGCGGCTGTAGCCGCCATGGACGGCGGCCACGTCGTTGGCCGCCAGCGAGTTGGTCAGCACGCGGACGTCGACCTGGCGCGCGGACGCGCCGACCAGCTCGGCGGTGCCGCGCTCGCCGGGCACGAAATAGGGCGAGATCACCAGCAGCCGGCCGGTGGCTGCGCCGATCTCCGGCAACAGGGCGCCGACCACCTCCGAACGCTGCTCCATCGGCAGCCGCGCCTTCAGCGGATCGTCGCTGACGAAGCGCCAGCGGCCGCTCCAGTGCAGCTGTCCGCCGCCCTCGATCAGCGACTGCACGCGCGGGTCCTCGCGCAGGACCCGGGCGTAGGCGCTGGCGGCCACTTCGCCCGGCACGGCATCCAGCAGCGTGCGCAGCCTGGCCAGGTTGCCGTCGGTGACCGCCTCCGGCGACAGCTGGGCGATGGGATGGTTCGAGGGCGAGTTCCAGAAACGGTCGAAGTTGGACGCCACCGCGTCGACCACCGGGCCGGCCATCAGCACGTCGAGGTCGACGAAATTGGGGCCTTCGCTGGCGCCGAAGTATTCGTTGCCGAGGTTGCGGCCGCCGACCAGCGCCATGCGGCCGTCGGCGATCCAGCTCTTGTTGTGCATGCGGTGGTTGAGCCGCTTGAAGCCGGTGCTGAACTCGCCGGCCATGGCCAGCTTGCCGGAACGGCTGGCCATGGGGTTGTAGAGGCGGACCTCGATCAGCGGATGGGCGTCCAGCGCGGCCAGGCCGGTGTTCTTGGCGCGGGCGTCGAGGTCGTCGGCGAGGATGCGCACGCGCACGCCGCGGTCGGCCGCCAGCAGCGCCTGCCGCGCGAGCAGCTTGCCGGTCAGGTCCGCATGCCAGATGTAGGTCTGGATATCGAGGCTGCGGCTGGCGGCCTGCGCGCTGAACGCGCGCAGCGCGTAAGCCTCGGTGCCATCGCTGACGAGCCGGAAGCCGGACAGGCCTGGATGGGCCGCCAGTGCCGGCACGAGGCGTTCGGCGATGCGGCCCTCGGTGGCCGGGGGCAGCGACGCCTGTGGCGGAGTGTCGGCCCGCGGCGGAAGCTGCGCGCAGGCGCCGAGCATGACCAGCGCGCCGAGCAGCGCCAGCCCGCGGCACCGGCGAAGGCACGCCGTTGCGCGGCGGTGGAGCGGACCAGCACTGGAAGCGGACATCCCCTGCCCCTGCTCCGGCAGGTTCCGTCGGAACCGGGCGGCCGGATGCCCGATCCTCACCGAAGCGCGTCGTGGGCTTCAAGCGCCCAGGCGCAGGATCCGGTAGGTATAAAGGCCTAGCCCCGTCAGCAGCAGCGATCCGCCCAGGTGCAGGACGACCCCGAGCACCGCGGTGCCGTACTGCTGCCGGGTCAGGTGCTGGACGATTTCCGCCGAGAAGGTGGAGAAGGTGGTCAGCCCGCCAAGCAGGCCGGTGACCAGGAACAGCCGCCACTCCGGGGCGATGCCCGGGCGGTGGGTGATCCAGCCCAGCGCGATGCCCACCACGTAGGCGCCGACCAGATTGGCCATGAGCGTGCCCAGCGGCACCGCGCTGCGCGAGGGATTCAGCCACGCCGACAGGCCCCAGCGCAGCCACGCGCCCAGCGCGGCGCCGGCCCCGACCGCGACGAACGAACGCAGCATGTCCATGCCTCCGCCTCCTCAGCCGCGCGCCTTGCGCGCCTGGTCGCGTGCCGCACGCAGGCGGTCGAGCTTGTCCTTCAGCTTGATCTCCAGCCCCCGGTCCACCGGCTCGTAATAGATGCGCTCGCCCATCGCATCGGGAAAGCCCGTCTGGCCCAGCGCGATCCCGCCTTCGCTGTCGTGGTCGTACTGGTAGCCCTTCGCGTAGCCGAGCTGCTTCATCAGCCTGGTCGGCGCGTTGCGCAGGTGCAGCGGGACCTCGGCGGTGCCGTACTGGCGGACATCCGCGCGAGCGCTGTTCCAGGCGTTGTACCCGGCATTGGACTTGGCCGTGCTCGCCAGGTAGATCGCGACCTGGGCCAGGGCCAGGTCGCCTTCCGGGCTGCCCAGGCGTTCGTACGTGTCCCACGCATCGACCGACATCTGCAGGGCGCGCGGATCGGCCAGGCCGACGTCCTCGACCGCCATCCGGGTCAGGCGCCGGGCCAGGTAGGCCGGGTCGCAGCCGCCGTCGAGCATCCGCGCCAGCCAGTACACGGCCGCATCCGGGTTGGAGCTGCGCACGGACTTGTGCAGCGCCGAGATCTGGTCGTAGAACTGCTCGCCGCCCTTGTCGAACCGGCGCGTGCGGTCGGCCAGCACCTGCAGCAGGGTCTGCTCGGTGATGCGGCCCCCTTCGTCGGCGGCGAGCTCCGCGGCGATCTCCAGCAGGGTCAGCGCACGCCTCACGTCGCCGTCGGCGGCGCCGGCGATCTCGCGCAGCAGGGCCTCCCCGACCTCGATGCCCTGCCCGCCCAGGCCACGTTCCGCATCCTCCAGGGCCCGGTGCAGCGCGGCGGTGATGTCGTCCACCGAGACCGCTTCCATCACATGCACGCGGCAGCGCGACAGCAGCGCCGAGTTCAGTTCGAACGACGGGTTTTCGGTGGTGGCGCCGACAAAAACAATGCTGCCGCGTTCGATGTGCGGCAGGAACGCGTCCTGCTGGGCCTTGTTGAACCGGTGCACCTCGTCCACGAACAGCACCGTGCGGCGCCCTTCGGCGAAGCGCTGCGCGGCCTCGCCCAGGACCAGGCGAACCTCGGGCAGGCCGGACAGCACCGCCGAGATCGCCCGGAAGTCGGCATCGGCGTACTGGGCCAGCAGCAGCGCCAGCGTGGTCTTGCCGCAGCCCGGCGGGCCCCAGAGCACCATCGAATGCACCCGTCCGGCCTCGACGGCACGCCTCAGTGCCGAGCCGGGCGCGAGCAGGCGCCGCTGGCCGACCATCTCGTCGAGCGTGCGCGGCCGCATGCGCTCGGCCAGCGGGCGCATCGCTTCCTGGCGGCCCGGATCGGCAAGCAGGCCTTCGTCGTCGGGATTGCCGGTGGTCCGGCGCGTGCGGCTCATGGCGCCATCCTAGCGCCAGTCACCGCAAGGTACGCGTCACAGGGGCCGGTGGTGGCCGCCAGTGCGGCCATCACTGGCCGACGACGTCGACGTCCTTGCCCGGCGCGAACTTGAAGGTGCCCGCGGCGAACGCCGGATTGCGCTTCCAGCCGTCGAAGCGGATCTCGGTCTTCTGCCCGACCAGGTCGAGCACCTGCATCCGCGCCAGCCCCTGCGGGCCGAAGCCCAGGCGCGCCATCTGGAAGTTGGCTTCGGCATCGACCTTGGGCGTGAGGGTCAGCCACTGCAGCCCGTCGCTGGCGGCCGCTTCCTCGCTCACGTCGAACTGCCGGTCCAGGCGCGCGGGATCGAACAGCGCGACCAGCGGGCTGTTGCGTTCTTCCTCGCCCTGCGGACGCACGGTCGCCTGCTGCAGGTCCGGCTCGTAGACCCACACCTTCTGCCCGTCGGCGACGATCAGCTGGGCGAAGGGCTTCACGTATTCCCAGCGGAACTGGCGCGGCGCGGCGACGGCGACCTTGCCGCTGCTGCTCTCCTTGGCCCGCCCGTTGGCGTCGAACACCTGCTGGTTGAACTGCCCTTCGAGGCCCTTCAGGCCGGTGGTGAAGCGGGCGAGTTCGTCGCGCGCGCCCGCGAAGGCGGAACCGGCGAACAGGCACAGGCCCAGCACGGCGATTTGGACGGGACGGCAATTGGGGCGCATGGGGTTTCCGGCAGATCCGTTGGCTGGGCGCAGTGTGCCGCGACGAAGCTGAACAGGGAATCGCGCCGCTCAGGAAGGGGGTTCCGGGGCGAACGCGTCCACTATGCCGGCGAGCCGGTCCTGCATCTGCCGCCAGCGATCCAGGTCCGCCGGCATGTGGTGGAAGCGGATGCGCCACCGCCCGCGTACGAAACTGTGTCCGCACTGGTAACGGTCCGATTCGAAACAGCGGATCGCGGTCGTGACGCGCCCGGCCCCGTCGCGCGCGGTGAGGACGCGCCAGCGCCCTCCCCGCTCGTCCTCGACCAGGAGCTGCTCCAGCCCGGCGCGCTGCCCGCGTTCGATGACGGTGTGGCGTCCGTCGCCTTCGATCGAGTCGAACAGGACCTGCGGGCCGTCGCGGGCGGGGTGCGCGGAGACGAAGTTGCACAGGCGGTCCACGCACCATTCGCGCGCCGGCGCGAAATCCGGCGCCCGCGCGGCAAACATCAGTCCCGGGGAAGCGCTCGGCCAGACCAGGCTGGCCCGGTAACCGCGGGGAATCGAGTAACGGGCGCCGGCGAACCAGAACTCGCGCCTCTCCGGCACGGGCTCCGGCGCGCCGCGGTGCAGGTAGTCCCGCATCGGGGTGCAGGCCACCGGGTGTTGCGGCCACCCGTAGGAGCCGTCGACGAAGCGGCGCTTCCAGTACGACCAGTGCCAGGTCCGCGCCTGGGGCAGGTCACCGACGACCAGCACGGCATGGTGGTAGGCCCCGCGCCCGCGCATCCACACTCCGAGCGTGTCGACGAAGCCGCGTACCGGCCGGTAGCCCGCCGGATCGTCGAGCCCGCTGCCACGCGGGGCCACCTGCAGGCACCAGGGCTGGTCGCCGGCGAGTTCCACCGCTTCGGACCTGAGGCGGAAAGACACGTGGACGCCATAAACCAGCATGGCGAAGGCCAGCGCGATCCCGACGCCCGCCGCCACCCGGCGCATCGCGGGCGCCGGTCAGTCGCGCGGCGGCGGCGGCGCCAGCACGCTGCGGTCGCCGTTGTGTTCGGGCGGGCTGACCACCCCGGCCGCTTCCATCGCCTCGATCAGCCGTGCGGCGCGGTTGTAGCCGATCTTGAGCCGGCGCTGCACCCCGGAAATGGACGCGCGGCGGGTCTCGGTGACGATGCGCACGGCTTCGTCGTACAGCGGATCGGACTCGTCGCCGCCACTGCCGCCGGACTCGGGCAGGCCGGTGGCGCCGACCACCACGCCGTCGCCCATGGTCTGCAGCTCGTCCAGCACGCCCTCGATGTAGTCGGCGCGGCCGCTGGCCTTCAGGTGCTCGACGACGCGGTGCACCTCGTCGTCGCTGACGAAGGCGCCATGGATGCGCTCGGGCATCGCCGTGCCCGGGGGCAGGTACAGCATGTCGCCGTGGCCGAGCAGGGTTTCGGCGCCGGACTGGTCCAGGATCGTGCGCGAGTCGATCTTGCTCGACACCTGGAAGGCGATGCGGGTCGGGATGTTGGCCTTGATCAGGCCGGTGATGACGTCCACCGACGGGCGCTGGGTGGCCAGGATCAGGTGGATGCCGGCGGCGCGCGCCTTCTGCGCCAGGCGCGCGATCAGCTCCTCGACCTTCTTGCCGACGATCATCATCATGTCGGCGAATTCGTCGATGAAGATGACGATGAAAGGCAGCGGCTCCAGCGGGCGTGGCGCTTCGCCCAGTTCCGGGTTCGGCTTGAACAGCGGGTCCATCAGCGGCTGGCCGGCGTCCTGCGCGTCCTTGACCTTCTTGTTGAAGCCGGCCAGGTTGCGCACGCCCACCGCGCTCATCAGCTTGTAGCGGCGCTCCATCTCCGCCACGCACCAGCGGAGCCCGTTCGCGGCCTCCTTCATGTCGGTCACGACCGGCGCCAGCAAATGCGGAATGTCCTGGTAGACGCTCAGCTCGAGCATCTTCGGATCGATCATCAGCATCCGGAGGTCTTTCGGGCTGGCCTTGTACAGCAGGCTCAGGACCATGGCGTTGACCGCCACCGACTTGCCCGAGCCGGTGGTGCCGGCGACCAGCAGGTGCGGCATGCGCGCCAGGTCGGCCACCGTCGGCCGGCCGGCGATGTCCTTGCCCAGCGCCAGGGTCAGCGGGCTGGCGGACTTGTCGTATTCCTTCGAGCGCAGCAGCTCGGACAGGAAGATCATCTCGCGGCTGGTGTTGGGGATCTCCAGGCCGATCACCGACTTGCCAGGGATCACGTCGACCACGCGCACCGACTTCACCGACAGGCCGCGGGCGATGTCCTTGTCCAGCGAGCTGATCTGGCTGACCTTCACCCCCGGCGCCGGTTCCATCTCGAAGCGGGTGATCACCGGGCCCGGATAGGCGCCGACCACCTGCGCGTCGATGCGGAAGTCCTTGAGCTTGAACTCGATCTGCCGCGACAGGGTTTCCAGGGTCTCCTCGGAATAGCCCTTGGTCTGCGGCTTGGGGTCGTCGAGCAGGGCCAGCGGCGGCAGGCCGTCGGCGGTGCCGCCAGTGCCCTGGAACAGCGGGATCTGGGTCTCGCGCTTGGCCCGCTCGCTCTTTTCCACCACCGGCGCGGCGGGCGGCTCGATGCGCACCGGTTCGCGGCGGGCCTGCTTGACCGCGTCGGTCTTGCGGACCTCTTCGCGCTCCTCGCGCAGGTCGCGGGTGCGCTTCCACTCCTCGGCCTGCTGGGTCTTGCGCCGCAGCAGGTCCGGCAGGGCCAGCACGCCCGACCCGATCTTCTCCATCACCCAGAACCAGGACAGGCCGGTGGCCAGCGTGACCGAGACCAGCAGCAGCACGACCAGGAACATGTTGGCGCCGAGCACGCCGAACCCATTCCCCAGCGAATGGCCGACCAGCCGCCCGATCACCCCGCCCGCCTGCGCAGGGTCACCGCCACCACCCATGCCGATCAGCCGCACGTGCAGCAGCCCGGTCAGCGAGATCAGGAAGGCGACGATGCCGACCAGCCGCAGCGCCGGTCCGAGTTCGTCCTCCTCGCCCAGGCCGAACAGCGCGATCCAGGCCACCGCGCCGAGGATCACCGGCAGCACGAACGCCGCGTAGCCGAACAGCTGGATGAGCACGTCGGCGATCCAGGCGCCGGCGAGGCCGCCGAGGTTGCGCACCTCGCCGGTCACGCTACCGCTGTTGGACCAGCCTGGATCGTCCGGCGAGTAGCTGGCCAGGCAGGCCAGCAGGTACAGCAGCAGTGGCGCGATGACGATCAGCGCGAGGTCGCGCCACAGGCGCTGGCGCCGGGGGCTCGCTGCTCCGGCGTCCGCGCGCGCGCCCGTGCCACGGCTGGACTTGCTGCGTTCCGTCAATGCCTTGGCCACGTCGGCTGGTTGATCCGTGTCTGGAAGCGAGGGTCTTGAAGCGCTCGCAGAATGCGATGTTAGGCCTTGATCTTAAACGCTTCTGTGCGGCATTGCCTAGCGGTGTACACGGCCCCTGCCGAAGCCGGCCGCAGGGGTCGCGCGCGGCGTGCTCGCCTTGATTCGCCCCGGTGCGACCGCCACTCTATGCGCTGACTTCCCTGCCCCGCCACGGATCGAATGACCGCCACCAAGCACTCGCGCCTGCTCATCCTCGGTTCCGGCCCCGCCGGCTGGACCGCCGCCGTCTATGCCGCGCGCGCCAACCTCAAGCCGGTCGTGATCACCGGCCTGCAGCAGGGCGGCCAGCTGATGACCACCACGGAAGTGGACAACTGGCCGGGCGATGCCCACGGCCTCATGGGCCCGGACCTGATGGCGAGGATGCAGGCGCACGCCGAGCGCTTCGACACCGAGGTGATCTTCGACCACATCCACACGGCGGACCTGTCGAAGAAGCCGTTCACCCTGTCGGGCGACAACGCGACCTACACCTGCGACGCCCTGGTCATCGCGACCGGTGCGACCGCCAAGTACCTGGGCATCGAGTCGGAGGAAAAGTTCAAGGGTCGCGGCGTATCGGCCTGCGCGACCTGCGACGGCTTCTTCTACCGCGATCAGGACGTGGTCGTGGTCGGCGGCGGCAATACCGCCGTCGAGGAGGCGCTGTACCTGTCCAACATCGCCCGCAAGGTCTACCTCGTGCACCGCCGCGACACCCTGCGCGCGGAGAAGATCATGCAGGACAAGCTGTTCGCGAAGATCGAGGCCGGCCGGATCGAACCGGTATGGCACCACACCGTCGACGAGGTGCTCGGCGACGACGCCGGCGTCACCGGCGTGCGGGTGAAGTCGGTGATCGACGGCAGCACCCGCGACCTCGCCGCACACGGCTTCTTCGTCGCCATCGGCCACCACCCCAACACCGGCCTGTTCGAAGGCCAGCTGGCGATGGACAACGGCTACCTGGAAATCCGCTCCGGGTTGGGCGGCAACGCGACGCAGACCTCGGTCGAGGGCGTGTTCGCCGCCGGCGACGTCGCCGACCAGCACTACCGCCAGGCGATCACCTCGGCCGGTTTCGGCTGCATGGCCGCGCTGGATGCCGAGCGCTACCTCGACAAGGGCGCCTGATGCGTCGCCGCCGTCCCGTGCCGGCACGGCGGCCGACTGACACCCGGATGCGCCGCGCCGGTCCGCACGGGCGGCCATGACCCTGCGTGTTCGCGAACTGGCGGCGCTGGGAGACGTCGAACCGGCACGCTGGGATGCGCTGCACGACGGTCGCAACCCGTTCCTGCACCACGCGTTCCTCGAAGGCCTTGAACGGCATGGCTGCCTGCGCGCGGAATGGGGCTGGAGCCCGCGCCACCTCACCCTCTGGGATGGCGATGCGCTGGTCGCCGCGGCACCGGGCTACCTCAAGACCAACTCGCATGGCGAATTCGTGTTCGACCACGCCTGGGCGCAGGCCTATGCCCGGCATGGGCTGGACTACTTCCCCAAGTGGCTGTTCGCCGTGCCCTATTCGCCGGTGACCGGTCCCCGCCTGCTGGCCCGCGACGACGCCGGGCGGCGGGCGCTGCTGGCGGCCATGGTCGCGCGTCTGGGCGAGCAGGACCTGTCCTCGGCCCACGTCAATTTCCATACCGACGCCGAGGACGCCCTGTTCGACGGCGAATGGCTGGCGCGGATCGATGTCCAGTACCACTGGCACAACCGCGATGGCTGGGCGGACTTCGACGGATTCCTGGCGGCCATGGACCACAAGCACCGCAAGAACATCCGCCAGGAACGGGCCCGGGTGCGACGGAGCGGAATCGGCTTCCGCCGCGTCCATGGCGACGAGGCCTCCGAGGCCGACCTCGACGCGATCCACCGCTTCTATGTCCAGACCTTCCGGGAGTACGGCAACGCCCCGGCCCTGACCCGGGATTTCATCGGATACATTGCGCGAGAAATTCCTCGCAACTTATTGATAATACTTGCAATGAACGACGATCAGCCCGTGGCCGGTGCGCTGTGCCTGCGGGGTGCGGACACGCTGTACGGCCGCTACTGGGGCAGTGACACGCAGCTGCCAGGCCTGCACTTCGAGACCTGCTACTACCAGGGCATCGACTACTGCCTGGAACAGGGCCTTGCCCGGTTCGAGCCCGGCGCGCAGGGCGAGCACAAGCTGGCGCGCGGCTTCCTGCCGGCCATCGTCCACAGCCGCCACCGCATCGCCGATCCCCGTTTCCAGGAGGCCCTGCACGACTGGTGTGCGGACGAGGCGCGCGCGGTGCAACGCTACGCGGCGAACTTGGCCAGGCATTCGCCATTCCGCGCGCCCTCCTGAACACCCGGCCGCCCCTCCGCCCCCTCGATGGCCCACCGTCCTTACCTGCTGCCCGACGATCCGCATGCCCCGTTCCCGCCGGGCGCCGAGGCACTGCGCGAGCCGGAGGGCCTGCTCGCGATCGGCGGCGACCTCTCGCCCACCCGACTGCTGGCGGCGTACCGCGCCGGCATCTTCCCCTGGTATTCGGCTGGCCAGCCGATCCTGTGGTGGTGCCCTGACCCGCGCATGGTCTTCCGGACCGACGCGGTGCGCCTGTCCTCCCGCCTGCTGCGCGATCTGCGGCACCGCGGCTGGCATGCGCGCGCCGATACCGCGTTCGATGCGGTGGTGCAGGCCTGCGCCACGATCCCGCGGCCCGGCCAGGAAGGGACGTGGATCACCCCGCAGATGCGGCAGGCCTATTCGCGCCTGCACCGGCTGGGCCATGCCCACTCGGTGGAAGTGTTTGAAGGAGATGTGCTGGTCGGTGGCATCTATGGTGTGGCGATCGGCCGCATGTTCTTCGGCGAGAGCATGTTCAGTGCCCGCTCCGGGGGCTCCAAGGCGGCGCTCGCGATGCTCGCCCGGCACCTGCACCGGCTGGGCTGGCCGCTGCTGGACGCCCAGGTGGAGAACCCGCACCTGTACTCGCTGGGGGGCGAAGCCTGGCCGCGCCCCCGTTTCCTGGAGGCGGTCGCCGCGCTGGCAGCGCAACCCGGCGATAACGGCAGCTGGACGGCGGCTTTCGGGGCCCCGGAGGTTGCCGCATTGGCCGCCCCGCTCGCCCGTTAACACATTTTTTGCCTTTGCGGCCAGCCTCGCGTAAAATGCCCGGCTTTCCGCCCGCCCGCGCCTATCTGGAACCGCATGTCGAAAGACGACTCCATCGAGTTCGAAGGCACCGTCATCGAGACGCTGCCCAACACCACGTTCCGGGTACGCCTGGAGAACGGGCACGAGATCATCGCCCACATCTCCGGCCGCATGCGCAAGAACTACATCCGCATCCTCACCGGCGACAAGGTGAAGGTCGAGATGACGCCCTACGATCTGACGAAGGGCCGGATCACCTATCGCATGAAGTGATCCGTGCGGGGCGACGGTGTCGCCCGCCGACACGAGAAGGCGGCCACGGGCCGCCTTTTTTGTTTTTGGGGCGACTGGACGCTCCGCCTTACCCGACGCGGATGAACGCGGTATTACCAGCGGGCCCTGCATGACCTTGGTCATTGTCACCATAGGCAGATTCCCGCTCGAAGGGGGGCGCATAGCCTGTGCACGGTCCAATCCGGACCGGACCCCGAACCCCCGATCGCCATGAACATCACGAAGCGCATCTGTCTTGCCGCCCTGATTGCTGGCACCGCCTTTGCCGCCAACGCGGCCGATACCACCGCCCTCACCGATTGCGTCGACCTCTCCGCCAACCAGGAAATCGTCCGTGGCGGCGGCGCACAGAGCATGCTGCTGCGCGACGGTGACTCCCACTACCGCGTCGGGTTCCGCGGCGACTGCAGCTCGCTGTCGACCGCCTCGTCCATCGAGATCGACACCGACGGCACCACCAACCGGCTGTGCCCGAAGGGCACCCGGGTCAAGACCAACCGCTCGACGTGCAGCGTCGGCAAGGTCGAGTCCATCGACGCCGAGCAGTTCGCCACGCTGAAGAAGCGCGCCACGCGCTGATCCCCGGCGCAGGACCGCCGCCTCCCGTCTACTCGTCGTGGCGGGCGGCGGCGGTCCTGCCATTGCCCTGGCGCCGCGGGGCTCCGCGGCGTTCTGCTGTCCACGGGCCGCCGCCGGAAGTCACGGGGACTTCCGCACCAATGACCAGCGTCACTGTCACCACCGGCAGATTTGCAGGATCCGCACCGGTCCTAGCCTGAGCACGGTCCAATCCGGACCGGAGCCGGGCAGCCCGCCATGGATACCAAGCACGCGATCTCCGCGATCCTTCTCGCCGGCGCAGCTTCCATCGCCCAAGCAAAGGACCCCGGGCCGCCCATCGGCGAATGCGTGGACCTGGGCCCGGACCGCGATGTGCTGCGCACCGGCAACATGTCGGCGCTCACGTTGCGCGATGGCACCCGCTATTACCTGATCGAACTGCGCGACGCGTGCAATTCGCTGCGCTCGGTGGATGCGGTTTCGATCCGGGCCCGCGGCGTCGACGGACGGATATGTCCTACCGGCACCCGCGTCCAGACCGGCCAGGACATCTGCCTGGTCAAGCGGATCCGCGAGCTTCCGTCGCAACCGGTGGCGGAGGCCGCGCCCGGCGCGCGCTAGCCGGGCAGTCGTGCCCGGGCAGCGCGGCGCGCCTCAGACGGTCACCGGCAACAGGCGCTCGGGCTCGGACTGGCTTTCGACCACCAGGTCGCCATCGCGCACGTCGATGTTCACCCGGCCGCCATCGACCAGCTTGCCGAACAGCAGCTCGTCGGCGAGCGGACGCTTGATCTTCTCCTGGATCACCCGCGCCATCGGCCGCGCGCCCATCAGCGGGTCGAAGCCGTGCTGGGCCAGCCACTCGCGCGCATTCGGCGATGCCGAGAGCGCCACGTGCTTCTCGTTGAGCTGCATCTCCAGCTCGATGATGAACTTGTCCACCACCCGCAGGATATGGTCGAAGCCCAGCGGCTGGAATTGCACGATCGCGTCGAGGCGGTTGCGGAACTCCGGGCTGAAGCTGCGCCGGATCACTTCCATCGCATCGGTGGAATGGTCCTGGCGGGTGAAACCGATCGAACGCCGCGAGGCCTGCGCCGCGCCGGCGTTGGTCGTCATCACCACCACCACGTTCTTGAAGTTCGCTTCGCGCCCGTTGGTGTCGGTCAGCACGCCGCGGTCCATGACCTGCAGCAGGATGTTGAAGATGTCCGGGTGCGCCTTCTCGACCTCGTCCAGCAGCAGCACGCAGTGCGGCGTCTTGACGATCTTCTCGGTCAGCAGGCCGCCCTGGTCGAAGCCGACGTAGCCGGGAGGCGCGCCGATCAGGCGCGACACCGAGTGCGGCTCCATGTACTCGGACATGTCGAAGCGGACCAGCTCGATGCCCAGCTGCAGCGCGAGCTGCTTGGTCACCTCGGTCTTGCCCACGCCGGTCGGGCCGGCGAACAGGAAGTTGCCGATCGGCTTGTCCGGGTTGCCCAGGCCGCTGCGCGCCAGCTTGATCGCCGAGGCGAGCGTCTCGATCGCCGGGTCCTGGCCGAAGATCACCATCTTCAGGTTGCGCTCCAGGTGCTGGAGCACGTCCTTGTCGGTGGCGCTGACCTGCTTGGCCGGGATCCGCGCCATCTTGGCGACGATGGTCTCGATCTCCTCGACGTCGATCAGCTCCTTGCGCGTTTCCAGCGGCAGCAGCCGCTGGCGCGCGCCGGCCTCGTCGATCACGTCGATCGCCTTGTCCGGCAGCAGCCGGTCGGCGATGTGCTTGACCGACAGGTCCACCGCCGCCTGGATCGCGTCGTCGGCGTAGGTCACGCCATGGTGGGCCTCGTAGCGGGGCTTCAGGCCCTGCAGGATCTCGTAGGCCTCGCCCACGGTCGGCTCGACGATGTCGATCTTCTGGAAGCGCCGCGCCAGTGCACGGTCCTTCTCGAAGATGCCGCGGTACTCCTGGAAGGTGGTCGACCCGATGCAGCGCAGCTCGCCGGACGCCAGGGCCGGCTTGATCAGGTTCGACGCGTCCATGGTCCCGCCCGACGCCGAGCCGGCGCCGATGATGGTGTGGATCTCGTCGATGAACAGGATCGCGCCCGGGATCTTCTTGATCGCCGACAGCACGCCCTTCAGGCGCTTCTCGAAATCGCCGCGGTACTTCGTGCCGGCCACCAGCGCGCCGAGGTCCAGCGCGTAGATCACCGCGTCGGACAGCACGTCGGGCACCTCGCCTTCCACGATCCGCTTGGCCAGGCCCTCGGCGATCGCGGTCTTGCCCACGCCGGCCTCGCCGACGTACAGGGGATTGTTCTTCCGCCGGCGGCACAGCACCTGGATGGTGCGCTCGATCTCGTCCGCACGGCCGACCAGCGGGTCGATCTTGCCGTTGCGCGCCTGCTCGTTGAGGTTGGTCGCATATTCGGCCAGGGCGTCGGTCTTGCCCTCGCCGTCGCCCGCCTCGGCCTTGCCCTCGCCGTCACCCGGCGCCGGCGCGCTGCCGCCGTCCTGCTCGTCGCCGAGCTTGGCAATGCCGTGCGAGAGGTAATTGACCACGTCCAGGCGGGTCACGTCCTGCTGGGTGAGGAAGTAGACGGCGTGCGAGTCCTTCTCGCCGAAGATGGCGACCAGCACGTTGGCGCCGGTGACCTCCTTCTTGCCGGAGGACTGCACGTGGTAGACCGCGCGCTGCAGCACGCGCTGGAAGCCGAGCGTGGGCTGGGTGTCGCGGCCGTCGTCCTCGGCCAGGCGCGAGACCGAGGCCTCGATGGCCTGGTCGAGCTCGCCGCGCAGGCGGTTGGAATCGGCGCCACAGGCCCTGAGCACGGCCTGGGCGGAGGGGTTGTCGAGCAGCGCCAGCAGCAGGTGCTCGACCGTCATGAATTCATGGCGTGCTTCGCGGGCGCGCTTGTAGCACTGGCCGATGGTCTGTTCGAGGTCTTTGCTGAACATGGCGGACTCCGGGGATTGCCAACAATATGCGGCCTGTTGCCCGGAATTCCACAACCCCCGCGGATCGCTGCGTTCAGCCAGCGTCCTGCCCGGCGACCGGCCGGGGCCCCGGGGCCCCGGTCGCGTCCGTCAGGCCTTTTCCATCGTGCACAGGAGCGGGTGCTGGTTCATCCGGGAGAACTCGTTCACCTGGGCCACCTTGGATTCGGCCACCTCGCGCGTGAAGACCCCGCACACGCCGCGCCCGCGCGTGTGGACATGGAGCATGACCTGGGTGGCGCGTTCCAGGTCCAGGGCGAAAAACTGCTGCAGCACGGCTACCACGAAGTCCATCGGGGTGTAGTCGTCGTTGAGCAGGACCACCTGGTACATCGGCGGGGGGGCGACCTCCGGCTTGGCCGGGTCGACCAGGGTGCCGTGTTCGTGTTCGTGTTCGTGTCGGGGGACGTGGGGCATGCGCCGATTATACGGGCAGCGCCAATGGACTCGATCGCGGCCGCTGCCGGACAATGTCGTCCGTTGCCGTCCTTTCGCGCCGCCCCACGCACGCCTACTCCGGGAGTCCCATGTTCGCCATCCGCAGCATTGCCGTCCTTTTGCTGGTTCTCGCCGCCCGGCCGGTCATGGCCGCGCCCGCGCCAGCCGCCGCCAAGCCCAAGGCCGATCCGGCGGTCGCCGTGCTGCTCGACCAGCTCGGCTACCGCTACGAGATCGACGAGGACGGCGACTACAAGATGACCATGTCGGTGGACGACGACCGGCGCACGCAGCTGGTGTTCGTGCGCTCGCCGGTGGAGAGCTACGGCCGGTACCGGGTCCGCGAGATCTGGTCGCCGGCCTACCGCTCGCCCACGGCCGCATTCCCGGGGCCGGTGGCCAACCGGCTGCTCGAGGCCTCCCACGACCTCAAGCTCGGCGCCTGGGTCAAGCAAGGCGGGCACGCGCTGATGGTGGTCAAGATCGACGCCGATGCCGACGCCGAAGCGCTGGAAGACGCCATCACCGCGGCGGTGACCAGTGCCGACGAGATGGAGAAGGAACTGGCCGGTGACCCGGGCAGCGACGAACTCTGACGTGGCAGGCGCCCTGCCCGGCCGGGACTGGCGCGTGGACGTGACGGTGGCCAGCGTGGTCGCGCGCGAAGGCCTGCTGCTCATGGTCGAAGAGCGGATCGACGACCGGCTGGTGCTCAACCAGCCCGCCGGCCACCTCGAGCCCGGGGAGAGCCTGGCCGAAGCGGCGGTGCGCGAAACCCTCGAGGAGACTGGCTGGGAGATCGGCCTGGACGCGTTCGTCGGCGCGTACCAGTGGACCGCTCCGGGTGGCCAGCACTACCTGCGTTTCGCCTTCGCGGGGACGGCGCGGGTCCACCACCCTGCCCGCCGGCTGGACGAGGGCATCGAGCGGGCGCTGTGGCTTCCGCCCGGCGAGTTGCAGGCCCAGGCCGCGCGGCACCGCAGCCCGCTGGTATGGCGGGTGGCCGCGGACTGGCTGGCGGGCCGGCGCCAGCCGTTGCACCTGGTGCAGTCGCTGTGAGCGCCGCCACCGGCAGGGGCACGGCATGAGTACGCCCCGGACCGTCGTCGGCGTGTCGGGGGGCGTCGATTCGTCGGTCGCGGCCCTGCTCCTGGCCCGCACGGACGAACCGCTGGCCGGGCTGTTCATGCAGAACTGGGACGACGACGGCAGCGGCGAGTGCCGCGCCGAGGAGGATCGCCGCGACGCGGTCGCGGTGTGCGGCCGCCTGGGCATCCCGTTCCACTTCCGCGATTTCGCCAAGGAATACTGGGGCGGCGTGTTCGAGCATTTCCTGGCCGAGTACGCGGCCGGGCGCACCCCCAACCCGGACGTGCTGTGCAACCGGGAAGTGAAGTTCAAGCACTTCCTCGATGCGGCGCGCGAACTGGGCGCCGAACGCATCGCCACCGGCCACTACGCGCAGGTCGTCCGCGAGCGGGGCCGCTGGCGCCTGCTGCGCGGCGCCGACCGCGACAAGGACCAGAGCTATTTCCTGCACCAGCTCGGCCAGGGCCAGCTGGCCGCCACGCTGTTCCCGATCGGCCACCTGCCCAAGGCGCAGGTGCGGCAGCTCGCCCGCGAGGCCGCCCTGCCCACCCATGCCAAGAAGGACTCGACCGGCATCTGCTTCATCGGCGAACGCGACTTCCGCGAGTTCCTGGGGCGCTACCTGCCGGCGCAACCGGGCGAAATCCGTGATCCCCAGGGAATCCGGGTCGGCACCCATCCGGGGGTGTTCTATTTCACCCTCGGCCAGCGCGAGGGCCTGAACATCGGTGGCGTGCGCGGCCGCGCGGCCGCGCCCGCCCCCCCGGGTCAGGCCCGCGCGCGGGCCTGACCCGGGGGGGCGGGCGCGGCCGCGCGGCCGCGCCCGCCCCCCCGGGTCAGGCCCGCGCGCGGGCCTGACCCGGGGGGGCGTGCGCGGCCGCGCGGCCGCGCCCTGGTACGTGGTCGGCAAGGACGTGGCCGCCAACATCCTGTACGTGGACCAGGATCGCGACAGCCCGTGGCTGCTCTCGCATGCGCTGCGGACCGAGGCGATGCACTGGATCGAGGGCGCTCCGCCCGCCGCCGCATTCGACTGCACCGCCCAGGTGCGCTACCGGCAGCAGGAGGAGCCCTGCCACGTGCAGGTCAACGACGACGGCACCGTCGCGGTGCGCTTCGTCCGCGCGCAGCGCGCCGCCACGCCCGGCCAGTCGCTGGTGCTGTACGACGGCCCCGCGTGCATCGGCGGCGCGGTGATCGCCGGCACCGATGCACCCTCGCCCGCGGCATGACGCGGCAGGCCACGGCCGCCCGCGCGCGCCGCACGGGTAGAATGGCGGCATGAGCCATTCCTACGACGACCGCGTACTGGCCCTCGCCGGCCTCGCGCAATCCCTGCAGCAGGTACGGCGGATCGCCGAGAGCGGCCAGAGCCACACCGCCGCCGCACAACCGGTCCTCGACAGCGTGTTCCGGATCGATGCCGACAGCCCCGGACAGGTGTACGGAGGCTCGCGGATGCTGGCACCGGGGCTGCGCGCGCTGGCCGACTACCTCACCAACCGCGGCGAGGACCCGCTGCTGCCGCGGCTGGCGCTGGCCACGCTGCAGCTGGAGCGCCGTTTTTCCGGCGAACCCGGCACGCTGGCCGCCGTCGGCAACGGCATCGCCGCGATCGCGCCGCGGGCCGAGGCGCACGGCAGCATTCATCCCGACGTGCTGTCCGCGCTGGGCGGGCTGTACGCCGACACCATCAGCCACCTGCGGCCGCGGATCATGGTCCAGGGCAATCCGCACTACCTCGGCCAGGCCGGGGTGGTCTCGGAGATCCGCGCCCTGCTGCTGGCTGCGGTGCGTTCGGCGATGCTCTGGCGGCAGCTGGGCGGCAGCCAGTGGCAGTTCCTGCTCGCGCGCCGGGCGATGGCCGAAGCGGTCCAGCGGCACCTGGGATGAAAGCTGAACCGGTCGGCCGCGTGCCGTCCGGTCCTAAAGCACCCGGGGCAGCGGCCGATACTGCGAACGTGGTTCCGCAGAGATCGCCCATGGACTCCCGATTGCTCATCCGCATGGCCGCACCGCTGGTGCTGACCCTCCTCGCTCCCATCGCCGTCGGCCTCGAATGGCCCGCGGCGGTGCGTTGGGCAATCCTCACCACCCTGACCCTGAGCTGGTTCGGCTTCGCGGCCTGGCTCCTGCTGCGTGGCCCCGCCGCCGCGGCGCTCTCGCCCGAGCACCAGCGCGTGGTACGCGAGCAGGAACAGCTGCTCGGCGACCTGCGCAGCTTCGTCGGCAAGGAGATCGACGGCTCGCGCCACGAGATCGAACGCGCCCGCGACCTGATCCGCCAGGCCGTCTCCGGCCTGGGCGGCAGCTTCGAGGCGATGAACCGCAAGTCGCGCCAGCAGGGCACGGCCATGGCGCGGATCATCGCCGACCAGGACGGCGCCGGCGGCGTCGACGTCGCCCGGTTCGCCCAGCACGCCAGCTCCCGCATGGAGCAGCTGGTCGAGGCGCTGGAACAGGTCGCCGGCCAGAGCAACGTCACGGTCCAGCACATCGACCAGATGGCGCAGCACCTGGACGGAATCTTCGCCCTGCTCGAGGACGTGAAGTCGATCGCCGACCAGACCAACCTGCTGGCGTTGAACGCGGCGATCGAAGCCGCCCGCGCCGGCGAGGCCGGCCGCGGCTTCGCGGTGGTCGCCGACGAGGTGCGCAACCTGTCCGAGCGCTCGACCACCTTCAACGAGCAGATCCGCAAGCTGGCGCACAGCTCCAAGGACGCGATCCACAAGGTCCGCGAGACGGTCACGCAGATGGCTTCGCGCGACCTCGACCGCTCCCGCGAGGCCCGTGCCGAGGCGGCGCAGATGCTGCAGAACGTCGCGGCGATCAACAGCTCGCTGGGCGACGGCATGCGCGAGATCTCCGAGTGCGGCCGCGCCATCGACGGCTCCGTCGCCGAGGCGGTGCGCGCCCTGCAGTTCGAGGACATCGCCACCCAGGCCCTGGGCGGCGCGCACATCCACCTGGACCGGCTGGACGCGATCAACCGCGAGGCCCTGGCCCTGCAGGAGCTGCTCCACCGCAGCAACGGCGCGGCCGACGAGGACCTGCTGCGCGCCCTGCAGCGCCTGGGCCAGCGCCTGCGCGACCTGCGCGGCGAATGGGAACAGCCGCCGCACAAGCCCGTCGCCCAGCAGAACATGGGCGCCGGCACGGTGGAACTGTTCTGAACCCGGACCGCTCCGGCATGGCTTCCCGTTCCGCCGCGGAAGGTTCCACCCCCAGGCCCCGGCCACGCGCCGGGGCCTGCGCCGTTCCCGCGGCTGCTGCAGTCCCCGCCGACGACGCGCTGGCCGCCCTGCTCGCGGCCGCCGCGGAAGCCGGCACTCCGATCTACGGCCGCCCGGCCGCCCGGCAGCGGCTGCTGGACCAGCTCGAGCAGCTCGCCGGGGCCGAAATCGCGCGGGCCCATCCCCTCGTGCATGGCACGCGCGACGAAGGTGGCGAACTCTCCGCCTATATCGGCTGGGACCTGGACGCCCCGGCCTCCTGAAGCGGCGGCGGCGGGCTGGGCCGCAGGTTGCACCACTCGCCGCGACCCGCTGCGCTCTGCAGCCGATTGCATGTCGCAGGCGGGCGATCCGGTCGCCTTGCCGTACCGCAAGCGCCCGACCCGCAGCGGCCTTCCGCGTGCGGCGTCACGCCACGCCATCCACGTACGGGGACCGCCTTCGGCCAAGCGCAGGAGGTGAGCGCGCGGGTCGGAGCCGCCGCCTGCATGGACGCGCGGCGCGGGACACGGAACGTGGCGGCGATGCAGGCGGGCGCGGGGGCGCATCGACGCACAGCGAACGGACTGGTAGCTGCCCGGGCGCCGTCGTGCACTGCAATGCCTGCTTGCCGGGGCGGGCGCGCCTGCATCCGGCTCGGCGCGTCACGGCGTCGAGCCGCGAGCGGGGTCGGCAGATCGGAACGTAGGCGGCAATGGAGCCGCGCACCCGTGCGCCGCGGCGCGCAGCGCCGACCGTGGCGATGGCCGCGGATCAGCGGCCGTGCGAGGCCACCCCGGCGGCCCAGGCGGCAGGCCCGGGTTCGCCGGACAGCTGGCGCAGCCACTGCGCCAGTTCGCGTGGCGGCAGCGGGCGCGTGTAGAGGTAGCCCTGGATCTCGTCGCAGCCCCAGCGGGCCAGCTGGGCCTGCTCCTCGAGCGTCTCCACGCCCTCGGCCACCACGCGCATGCCAAGCGCATGGCCGAGGTGGATGATGGCCTGGGTCACCTCGCCGGCATTGGGATCGCGCAGCATGTCGGTGACGAAGCTGCGGTCGATCTTCAGGCGCTGGACCGGGAACCGGTTGAGGTACTGCAGGTTGGAGAAGCCGGTGCCGAAGTCGTCGACCGCCAGCTGGACGCCATGGCGCTCGAACACCTGGAAGCAGTGGCGCAGGCTGTCGCTGTCGACGATCAGCGCCGATTCGGTGAGCTCGAGCTCGAGCCGGCCGGGCGGCCAGCCGGCGCGCTGGCACAGGGCCACCACCCGCTCGGCGAAGCCGCGGTCGCGCAGCTGCACGCCGGACACGTTCACCGCGATTCGCCCGAAATCCAGGCCCGCCGCGTGCCAGGCCACCGCCTGGCGGCAGGCCTCGGCGATGACCCATTCGCCGAGGCGCACGATCTCCCCGCACTGCTCGGCCACCGGGATGAACTCGCCGGGATGGCAGAGCCCCGCCGGACGGTGCCAGCGCAGCAGCGCCTCCACGCCCGGGGCCTGCCCATCGCGCAGGCTGACCTGCGGCTGGTACACCAGGCTGAATTCCTCGCGCTCCAGCGCGCCGCGCAGCGAATGCTCGATCTCGAGCCGGCGCCGGGTCTGGCGGTGGATGTCCTCGTTGTGCAGCTGCCAGCTGTTGCGGCCGCGCTCGCGCGCGACCCTCAGCGCCGCGTGGGCCGCGCGCAGCAGGTCGTCGAAGGCGCCGCCGTCGCGGCCGAGCAGCGCGATGCCGGCGCTGGCGCCGACCTTGAGCTGCTCGCTGCCGAAGGCCAGGGGCTCGGAGAGCACGTCGATCAGGCGGCCGGCGAGCGCCTCGGCGGCGGCCGGGTCGGCGCCGCGCAGGACCACCAGGAACTCGTCGCCGCCCAGGCGGCCGAACAGCTCGCCGTTGCCCAGCGCGTGGTGCATGCGCCCGGCGGCGGCCTTGAGCATCGCGTCGCCGGCCGCATGGCCGAAGGAATCGTTGATGTTCTTGAACCCGTCGAGGTCGAACAGCAGCAGCCCCAGCGCCTCGGCCCCGCCGCCGTCCTGGGCGGCGGCGATCGCCTCTTCGGCCTGGGCGCGCAGCAGCGAACGGTTCGGCAGGCCGGTGAGCAGGTCGTAGTGCGAGAGCAGTTCGATGCGTTCGCTGGTCTCGCGTTCGCGGGTGATGTCGCGGAACAGCGCGACCAGGCGCGGGGCGAGCCCGCGGCGGCCGTCGGTCTCGACCAGCACCTGGACCCACACCCGCTGCCCGCTGCCGCGGTAGAAGCACAGCTCCAGCTGCTCGGGGGGGCCGCCGGCGGCCAGCCGCGACAGCGCCGCCTCGAACGCCTGGCGCGAATCGCGGGTGTACAGCGCCAGCGCGTCGTCCAGCGCCAGCGGCCCCGGCGGCAAGCCGTGGATCCGGCAGCACTCCTCGGTCCACTGCACGCGGCGGCTGACCGGTTCGATCTCGCAGCCGCCGATGTGGCCCAGCGCCGAGACCCGGTCCAGCAGCTCGGTGCGCCAGCGCAGCAGCGCATCGGCGCTGCGCTGGGCGGTGACGTCCTGGACCTGGCCCAGTACGCGGACGATATGGCCGGCGGCGTCGAGCTCCGGCCGCGCCCAGGCGTGCAGCTGCAGCGGCGCACCGTGCACGTCGTGCAGGTCCATGTCGAAGTGGACCGGCTGGCCGTCGCGGCGCATCCGCCGCCACGCCGCGCGCAGGGCGGCCGCGGCCGGCCGCGGCAGCCGCCGCAGCCATGCGCGGGCCGAATCGCGCGGACGGTAGGGATGGCCGGTGAGGTGGTACAGGTCGGCCGGCCACCAGCCGGCGTCGAGTCGCGGATCCCACGACCAGGGCACCATCGCCGCGATCCGCTGGATCTCCTCTAGCAGCGCCTGCTGGCGCCGCAGCTCGCCCTCGAGCTGCTTCTGCTCGTCGATCGCGGTGTGCGTGCCGACCATGCGCAGGGGCTGGCCGTCGGCCGACCATGCGACCACCCGGCCGCTGTCGCGGACCCAGCGCCAGCTGCCGTCGCGGTGGCGCACGCGGTGCTCGCCGGCGTACACCCCGGCGTGGCCGTCCAGGTGCGCGCGCACGCTGCGGCGCACGCGCTCGATGTCGTCGGGGTGGACCAGCGCCAGCGCCGACTCCAGGCTGGCATCGGGCGCATCGTCGGCGGTGTAGCCGAGCATCGCCAGCCAGCTTTCGGAGCGGAAGATGCGGTTGGCGGCGATGTCCCAGTCCCACAGGCCATGGCCGGCGCTGTCGAGCGCGACCTGCCAGCGCGAGGCGCCTTCCGGATCGGGGATGCCCAGGGTGTAGGCGAGCACGCCGCCCCCGGGTGCGCGCACCGCGCGCAGCCAGCCGTCCAGTCGCCGCTGCGGACCCGGCAGGCTGCAGGCGACCGCCTGCAGGCCGTCGCTGGCGAGGATCCGGCGCAGGTCCTGCAGCAGCGGCGCGTAGCGCGCGGCCGCGTGCTGCAGGCCCAGGGCCTGCGCCGCGGGATTGGCGGCCAGCGGCATGCCGTCCCGGTCCAGCACGAGCAGCGCGCTGTCGATCGGGTGCTGCATCAGGCTTGCGATCGCGCCCGCGTCCACCCATGCACTCCATGCATCGCCCGAACGGGCCGTCATGCAGGTAACGGCCGCCGCGGACGATTGTTGAGCGCGCCGCGGCGCGGCCCGCCGGGAAGGCGCTGATATGCTTGCCGGGTCAGCCATGGGGGAGCCGATGCTTCGACAGGACATGCCCGCACCATCCGCTTCCCCCGCGCCGCCGTCGGTGGCGACCAGGGCGCGCGGCATGGTCTGGCGGATCGCCCTGTTCTACGTGGTGCTCGGCGTGTGCTGGATCCTGTTCAGCGACCAGGTCATCGCCGCGCTGTTCCGCGACCCGGACGCCATCACCCGCGTGCAGAGCTGGAAGGGCATCGGCTACATGGTCGGCACCGGCGCGGTGCTGTACCTGCTGCTGCGGCCGCTGGTGGAGCGGATGATCGACGCCCAGCAGCGGACCGTCGACTCGGAGGCCCGCTATCGCGAGATGTTCGAGGCCAACCCGAGCCCGATGTGGACCTACGACCTGGCCACCATGCGGATCCTCGATTGCAACCCGGCCGCCAGCGCCTTCCTGGGCTGGTCGCGCGGCGAGCTGCGCGGCATGGAAATGCACGTGCTCTGGCCGGCCGAGAGCCGCGAGTACTACGACGCCGGCGTGGCCGCCATCCGCGCCGCGCCCGACCAGCCCTACGCCAGGCTCGAGCGCCTGCGGATCGCCGACGGCAGCCACCGCGACGTGGAGATGCGCAGTTCGGAGCTGGCCTCCGCCGGCGGTCCGCGGACCCGCCTGATCGTGGTGTCGGACCGCACCGTGGAACTGCAGTCGCAGCGCTCGCGCGAGCAGGCCATGTCGCGCCTGCAGGAGGCGCAGCGGCTGGCGCGGCTGGGCTCGTTCGAGGTCGACGCGCGCACCCGGCGCGGCCACTTCAGCCCGATCCTGCAGCACCTGCTGGGCCAGCCGCCGGCCGAGGACCGCGCGCGCGCCCTGCACGAGGTGCTCGTCGCGGCCGACCCGGTCAACCAGGCCAAGCTCGACCAGATGCTGGACGAACTGGCCGGCGGCCAGCAGCGCAAGATGGACGTGCTGCTGCCGTTCCTCGGCGGCGGCGGCCAGGAGCGGCTGCTGCGCCTGCGCGTGCAGTCCGTGGACGAGGGCCGCCAGCGGTTACTGCGCGGCACGGCCCAGGACGTCACCGAGGAACAGCAGACCCGGCGCCTGCTCGGCGAGCGCGAACAGCAGTTCTCCGAGCTCATGCGGATCCTGCCGGACGCGGTGATGATCCTGTCCGGCGACCACGTGATCTACGCCAACCCCGCGTGCGCGGGCATGTTCGGGCGGCAGAGCGAGCGCCTGCTGGGCGAGCCGCTGTCGGCCCTGGTGGAGGACTCCGACCTGGCGCCGCTGCGCGACTACCTCCAGGGCGGCGGCCAGGGCGCGGATCCTTCCCCGCTGATGCGCCGCGCCGACGGCAGCATGTTCCGGGTCTCGCTGTCGTGCAGCAACGCCCGGTACGGCGGGCAGGCGTGCAAGCTGCTGGTGGTGCGCGACCTGAGCGAACCGGAGCGGATGCGCTACGCGCTGGCCGCGAGCAACCAGGAGCTGCAGGCCATGGGCCGGCAGCTGTTCACCGCCCAGGAGGACGAACGCCGGGCGATCTCGCGCGAACTGCACGACGACATCGGCCAGGCGATCACCGCGATGAAGCTGTCGGCGCACGCGGCGATGGGCGAGCAGGACCCGGAGCGGCGCCAGGAAGACCTGCAGCTGCTGGCCGACACCGCCGACGACACCCTGGACAAGCTGCGCAACCTGTCCACCCTGCTGCGCCCGCCCCAGCTGGACGCGCTCGGCCTGGAAGCGGCGCTGCGCTGGCACGCCGGGATCCTGCTGCGCAACTCGCCGGTGCTGCTCGACCTGGACATCCGCGACCTGCCGCGGCGGCCGGAACGCGAGGTCGAACAGGCCTGCTTCCGGATCGCGCAGGAAGCGCTCACCAACGTCCTGCGCCACGCGCGGGCCCGCGCCGTGAGCCTGTCGCTGGCCGACGGCGAGGACGGGCTGCGGCTGCGGATCGAGGACGACGGCCGCGGCTTCGAGCCGGCCGACGCCAGCGGGCTCGGCCTGGTGATCATGCGCGAGCGCGCGCAGAGCGTGGGCGGCCAGCTCCGGATCGACGCCCTGCCCGGCCGCGGCACCCGCATCCACCTCCAGCTGCCGTACTCGCAGCAGCCCGCCGCCTGAGCACGATGCCGAACCACCTGCCCTACGACGACGGTACCCGGCCCGCGCCACCCCGGCTGGGCGCCGCCAATCCCGAGCTCCAGGCCATGGTCCAGGCGGCCATGGCCGGCGGGCCGCCGCTGATGCTGGTGCACCTGGACATCGACCATTTCGCCTCGGTCAACGAGAACATGAGCGTGGCGGTGGGCGACCTCGCGCTGGAGCTGCTGGCGCGGCGCCTGGAGGAGACGCTCGAGGGCCGCGGCCGGCTCTGGCGTCACGGCAGCGACGAGTTCATCGCCGCCATCCCGCTGGTGCCGGGCAGCCCGGACGCCACCGACATGGCCTGGGAGCTGCAACGCGAGGCGGAACTGCCGCTGAGCGTGCTGCCCTACACCCTGTTCCTGACCGTGAAGCTGGGCGTGAGCCTGTGCCCGGGCCACGCCCAGGACGCCGACGGCCTGCTGCGGATGGCCGAGATCGCGGCGCGCCAGTCGAGCCACGGCGGCGACCGGATCCAGTTCTACGGCGGCCAGAGCCTGCAGAACGTCCACAACGAAAGCGTGATCGCGCGCCAGATCGTCGATGCGATCCCCAACGGCGAGCTGCGCCTGCGCTTCCAGCCGGAAATCAGCGCGCGCGACGGGCGCGTGATCGGCATGGAAGCCCTGCTGCGCTGGCAGTCGCCCAGCCTTGGCCTGCTGGTGCCCGAGCGCTTCATGCCCACCGCCGAGCGCCTGGGCGTGATCGTCCAGATCGGCCGGTGGGTGCTGGAGCACGCGATCGGCCAGGTCCGGCAATGGCGCGAATCGGGGTTCGACGACCTGTTCGTCACCGTCAACGTCTCCACGGTGCAGCTGCAGCGCCCGGCCTTCCCGGACGAGGTGCTCGCCCTGCTGCGGCACGCCGGCGTGCCGCCGGAGTGCCTGGTCCTGGAGATCAACGAGAGCGCGCTGACCGCCAACGTCACTCCGGTGTACGAGGGCCTGATCGCGCTGCGGCGCGAGGGCGTCGGGCTGGCCCTCGACAACTTCGGCACCGGCGATTCGAGCCTCAGCGCGCTGGTGCGCTATCCGGTGGACAAGCTGAAGATCGACCGCAGCTTCATCCGCAGCTCGCCGGCCGGCGAGCGCGAGACCGCGATCGTGCGCGCGATCATCGCCATGGGCCACCAGCTGAACATGAAGGTGATCGCCAACGGGGTCGAGACCGAGGCGCAGCTGGGCTGGCTGCGGCGCAGCGACTGCGACGTGTTCCAGGGCTACCTGTTCGGCGAGCCGATGCCGGCCGACGCCGCCGGGGTGGCGCTGCGCCGCCGCTACCTGCGCCCGGAACTGTTCGCCGCCAGCAAGCAGGACCAGACCCTGCTGCTGGTGGACGACGAGGAGAACGTGCTGCGCTCGCTGGTGCGCCTGTTCCGGCGCGACGGCTACCGGATCCTGGCCGCTGGCAACGTGCGCGACGCCTTCGACCTGCTCGCCACCAACGACGTGCAAGTGATCCTGTCGGACCAGCGCATGTCCGACATGAGCGGCACCGAGTTCCTGGGCCGGGTGAAGATGCTCTACCCCGACACCGTGCGCATGGTCCTGTCCGGCTACACCGACCTGGCCACGGTCACCGATGCGATCAACCGCGGCGCGATCTACCGCTTCCTGACCAAGCCGTGGAACGACGACGAGCTGCGCGAGCACATCCGCCAGGCCTTCCGCACCCACCAGCACCGGCCGCCGGCGCGCGGCGCCGGCTGAGGGCCGCGCGCCTCAGCCGGCCGGCTGGGGCTGGCGCACCGGCAGCACGATGCGGAAGCGCGACCCCTCGCCCATCCGGCTGTCCACGTCGATCCGGCCGTGGTGCTTGGCGACGATGCCGTAGGAGATCGACAGGCCCAGGCCGGTGCCCTTGCCGACCGGCTTGGTGGTGAAGAACGGGTCGAAGATGCGCTGCTGCGCCTCCGGCGGGATGCCCGGGCCGCTGTCGGCGATCTCCACCCAGACCTCGTCGCCGTCGTGGCCGGTCTCGACCCGGATCGAACCGCGCTCGCCGATCGCCTGTCCGGCGTTGATCAGGATGTTCATGAACACCTGGTTGAGCTCCGACGGCAGGCATTCCACCGGCGGCAGCGTGCCGTAGTGCTTCTCCAGCGTGGTGTTGTACTTGAGCTCGTTCCAGATGATGTTGAGCGTCGACTCCAGGCCGGCATGCAGGTCGACGAGCTTCCACGATTCGTCGCGCTCGCTGCGCGAGAAGTCCTTGAGGTCCTTGACGATCCGGGTGACCCGCTCGATCCCCTCGCGCGACTCGGTCATCAGCTGCGGCAGGTCGCGGCTGATGAAGTCGATGTCCAGCCGCGAGCGGGTCTGGTCGATCTCCGGGATCATCGCCCGCGGGTCGGGCGAGCGCAGGGCGCGCTCGTAGGCGTCGATCAGCACGAACAGGCTGTGCAGGTATTCCTGGAGGCTGCCCAGGTTGGAGTGGACGTAGCCGATCGGGTTGTTGATCTCGTGCGCCACGCCGGCGGCGAGCTGGCCGATCGAGGCCAGCTTCTCGGATTGCAGCAGCTTTTCCTGCGCGGCGGTCAGGCGCACGTTCAGTTCCGCGTGGCGGCGCAGCAGGTCCTGCTCGTAGAAGCGCAGTTGCCGCAGGTCCTGCATCACCACCAGGAAGTGGCCGGCGCCGGCGCCGTCGAAGTACAGGTGCACCATCAGGATCGCGTCTTCGCCGAACGCCAGGTGGCCGCTCCAGCGACCGCCGGCGCGCGCCTGGGCCAGCGCGTCGCGCGGCAGCAGCTGCTCCAGGGTGAGGCCGGTGGACAGTTCGCGCGGGTAGCAGTCGCGGCACAGCGCGTGCGCGGACGGATTGGCGTAGAGCAGCCGGCTGCCGGCGTCGTACAGCAGGATGCCCTCGAGCATCTTGTCGCCCAGGGCCTGCAGCGTGGTCACGTCGGGCACGCGGCCCGCGTCAGGGGTGTCGTTCACGGCATCGCGCCTGGGTTCGCAGCGCACGATTCTAGCCGGCCGCGCCGGCGCGGCCGCGGTCGCCGTTCACACCACAGCGAGTTCGCGCCGGGCCTGCAGCTGCTGCGCCTGGCCCTGGGCGTCGTACGCCGGGGCGCTCTCGGCGCGGCCGAGGTGGCGCAGCGCCCAGTTGACCTCGCGCCGGCGGCGCGCCAGCAGCGCGCCATTACTGCGGTTGGCTTCGGCCAGCTCGGACAGGCGCTCGCCGCGTCCGTCCGGCAGCTCCGCTTCCAGCCGGCGCAGGGCGTCCAGCTTGTCGTGGGTGGAGCGGACCAGCAGTTCGATGTCGTGGCCGAGCAGCGCGCGGCGCTCGTCGGCCAGCGCGGAGGCCAGCCGTTCCAGGGCGTCGTCGCTGGGCAGGTCCGCGGCGTGCACGGGTCAGCCGCCCAGCTGCCGGTCCAGGTCGATCATGCGGTCGGCGATCCGCGCCGGGTCGATGCGGTAGCTGCCCGACTCCAGCGCCTGGCGGACCTCGGCCACGCGGGCCTGGTCGATCGCCGGGGCCACGGAGAGCTCGCGCTGGAGGGCCTGCAGGCTGGTGGCTTCGCCGGTCAGGCGCAGGCTGTCGCCGCCCTGGCTGGCTTCCACGGGCGCGGAACGGTCGGCGCCGGCCGCGGCCACGCGACCTCCGACCGGGCCGGTGCTGCGCACGACGGGGGGCGGGGTGCCTTCGATCTTGTGGCTCATGGTGGTGAGTCCTTTACGGGGTACGCCGGGGGTATCGGCGGGGGCTGCGGGAAACTTTAGGGGGTGCGCGGTTTTTTTTCGCGGGCGGCGCCGGCCGCCTCAGCGGGTGACCAGGACCTCGCCGCCGGGGCCGACCCGCCCCTGCAGCACGCGCCGGGAGGACAGGTTCTCCACCGCGACCCGCTCGTCCTCGCCGGCATCGCCCAGGGCGCGCCCGGCGACCCGGACCTCGACCCCGCCCCGCCGCGACACCAGCGCCACCTGGTCGCCGCGCCGCACCAGCCGCGGCGCGACCAGGTCGCCGGCGGACAGGACCGTGCCGGCCGGCAGGGTGCGCCGCGCCACCCGGCCGTTGGCCTGGGCCGGATCGGACAGTGCCGCACCGGCCAGGCGCGACGCGTCGCGGGTCTCGGTGGCCAGCGCGTCGGCGGTGACGGCCTCGCCCGCGGCGATGCCGCGCGCCAGCACCAGCACCGGCTGCGTGCGCCGGACCTTCACCGGCACGTACAGACGCCAGCCATCCGCGCAGCTCACCTCGACCGTCCCTGCCGAGGCCTGCTGCGCCTGCAGCGGCTGGCCGCAGGCGGGCATGCGCAGCGCGGGGTCCAGGCTGGCCTCGGCCTGGCCCCCGGGCACGGCGCCCAGCGCCGCGGCGCGGATCGATTCCACCGGCTGGAAGCCGCCGGCGGCCTGCGCCACCGTCATCGGCAACGCCAGCAGGAACATGAGCAGGGAGCGCGGCAGGGACATGGCGGCCTCGGCACGGAAAACGTCGGCCAGGGCGATGCAAGCGGCGTGCCGCGGCGGTGGCTCAAGCCGCCGGCGATGGCGCCGATACCGGGCACATGGCGCACAACCTGCTCAACCGCATCGACCAGCGCACCCGCCTCGCCGGCCACAACCGGCTGGCCCTGCTCCTGTTCCGCCTCGGCGGGCGGCAGCTGTTCGGCGTCAACGTCTTCAAGGTGCAGGAGGTGCTGCGCCGGCCGCCGCTGTTCCAGCTGCCCGGGCTGCCGCCCCAGTTCGCCGGCGTGGCGGACGTGCGCGGCCGCTCGGTCCCGGTGCTGGACCTGGGCCTGGCCATCGGCCATCCCGAGCACGACGCCGGCGCCGCCGACCCGGACACCCACTACCTGGTGGTGACCGAGTTCAACCGCTCGGTCCAGGGCTTCCTGGTGAGCGGGGTGGAGCGGATCGTCAACATCGCGGTGGAGGACATCCACCCGCCGCCGGACCTGGGCGCGCAGAGCAGCTACCTGACCGCGGTCACCCGCTTCCAGGACGCGCTGATCCAGGTGATCGACGTGGAAAGCGTGCTGGCCGACATCACCCAGGCGCGGATGGACGCCACCCTGGCCCCCGAAATGGCCCTGCCCGCCGACGCCCCGCCGCTGCAGGTACTGGTGGTGGACGACTCGCGCGTGGCCCGGCAACAGATCCGCAGCGTGCTGGACCAGCTGGGGGTGGGCGTCACCCTGCTGTCGGACGGCCGCCAGGCGCTGGACCACCTCTTGCAGGTGCACGCCGGCGGCGAGAACCCGGCCGAGCGCTACGCCATGGTCATCTCCGACATCGAGATGCCGGCCATGGACGGCTACACCCTGACGACGGAAATCCGTCGCCATCCGGGGCTGGCCGGCCTCTACGTGCTGCTGCACACCTCGCTGTCGGGGGTGTTCAACAACGCCATGGTCGAGCGGGTCGGGGCCAACGCCTTCGTCGCCAAGTACAGCCCGCACGAGCTGGCCGAGCACGTGCTGGCGCGGCTGAACCAGGTCGCCCGCGCCGCCTGAGCGGCCGGCCAGGCCCCGGCGCGCGCCCCGCCACCGGCGTTCTGGCACGCCGCTTGCCTCAGTGACGGCACCAGTCCGTCCGGAGGCGGCATGTCCAATCCGATCTCGTCCTACATGGGCGTCCACGCCGACGCCCTGCCCCTGCGCGAACAGCGCATGAAGCTGATCGCGAGCAACCTGGCCAATGCCGACACGCCCGGCTACCAGGCCCAGGACATCGACTTCAACGCCGCGCTGGACGCGGCACGGATGCAGCGGGAAGGCGCGGCCGCACCCGGTGGCGTGCTCTCGGCCACCCACGAGGGCCACCTGTCCGACGCGATCGCCGCCGGTCGCCTGCCGTTCCAGCTCACCCGCCAGGCCAGCCAGCCCAGCCTCGACGGCAACACCGTCGACCCGGACGCCGAGCGCGCCGCCTATGGCCGCGCCGCGCTGGAGTACCGCGCCTCGCTGAGCTTCGTCGAATCCAAGGTGCGCACCCTGCTCACCGCGATCACCGGCCAGTAAGACCGCACGCAAGGGGAACCGCCATGAGCAACCTGCCGATCTTCGACGTCGCCGGCTCCGCGCTGCAGGCGCAGTCGGTGCGCCTGAGCACCATCGCCAGCAACCTGGCCAACGCCGACTCGGTGGCCGGCTCGGCCGAGGCGGTCTACAAGCCGCTGGAGCCGGTGTTCCAGGCCCAGGCCAGCGCCGGCGACCCGAGCCTGACAGGGGTCCGCGTGCGCGAGATCGCGCAGAGCGAGGCCCCGCCGGTGCGCCGCTACGAACCCGGCCATCCGCTGGCCGACGCCGAGGGCTACGTGTTCTCGCCCGACGTCGATCCGGTGGCGCAGATGGTCAACCTGATCTCCGCCTCGCGCAATTACCAGGCCGGCGTGGAAATGATCACCACCGCCAAGGAACTCGCCCTGGCCACCCTGACCATGGGCCGCTGAGGAACCCGCGCATGAGCAGCATCGCTTCCGACATCTATTCCAGCCTCGGGCTCGCCGGCAACGGCGCCACCTCCGCCAAAAAGAAGGAGGAGTCGCTCGGCCAGGCGGACTTCCTGCGGCTGATGACCGAACAGCTGCAGCACCAGGACCCGCTCAAGCCGATGGAGAACAGCGCGTTCCTCGGCCAGCTGGCGCAGTTCTCGACCGTGCAGGGCATCCAGGACCTCAACACCCAGGTCGGCAACTTCTCCAGCGCGCTGGGCAACGACCAGGTCCTGCGCGGCGCCGCGCTGGTCGGCCACCAGGTGCTGGTGCCCTCGTCCAAGCTGGCGCTCGGCGCGGACGGCGGCGTCAGCGGCGCGGTCGCGGCGCCGTCGGCCGGCAACGTCACCTTCACCATCACCGACGCCAACGGCAGCAAGGTCCACGAGTTCACCGTGGCCGCCGCCAAGGCCGGCGAAGTGGCCTTCAACTGGGACGGCAGCGACGCGCTCGGCAACCGGCTTCCCGCCGGCAGCTACGGCGTGAGCGCCAGCCATACCGCCGGCGACGGCACCGCCAGCAAGGTCGACACCTACGTCCGCGGCACCGTGGACAGCGTCACCGTCGGCAGCGACGGGCTCTACCTCGACCTGCCCGGCCTGGGCACCGTCCCGCTCGACTACGTGCTCCGCGTCAGCTGAGCCTTCCCACGAACGCACCACGCACGACTTCACGCAGGAGTCCGCCATGAGCTTCAACACCTCGCTGTCCGGCATCAACGCGGCCAATTCCGACCTCAACGTCACCGCGAACAACATCGCCAACGTCAACACGACCGGCTTCAAGGAATCGCGCGCGGAATTCGCCGACCTGTTCTCGTACACCACCTACGGCCTGTCGCGGAACGCGATCGGCGCCGGCGTGAAGGTCAGCAACGTCGCCCAGCAGTTCTCGCAGGGCAACATCGACCCGACCGGGCGCAGCCTGGACTTCGCGGTCGACGGCGAAGGCTTCTTCACGGTCAACAAGAACGGCAACACGCTGTACACCCGCGCCGGCAACTTCCAGACCGACAACCAGGGGTACGTCGTCACCCCCGACGGCGCGCGCCTGCAGGTGTTCGCGCCCAACGCCGGCGGCAACGGCTTCGACGTCGGCCGCCTGTCCGACCTGCAGCTGCTGACCACCGACAGCCCGCCGGCGCAGACCGGCATGGTCAACCTGATGGTGACCCTGCCCGGCAACGCGACGGTGCCGGTGACCTCGCCGTTCGACCCGGCCGACCCGAACAGCTACACCTCCTCCAGCGGCGGCGTGACCGTGTACGACTCGCTGGGCGTGGGCCACGTGCAGACCTCGTACTTCGTCAAGACCGCCAACCCGAACGAATGGCAGGTGCACAACTACGTCGACGGCACCTCGGTCGGCGCCCCGGCCACGCTGCAGTTCTCCGGCACCGGGACCCTGGTGTCGCCGGCCAGCGGCCAGGTGGCGATGGACCCCTACACCCCGGCCACCGGCGCGGGCGTGCTGAACATGACCCTGGACCTGGCCGGCAGCACCCAGTACGGCAACACCTTCGCCCTGCGCGACGTGCGCCAGGACGGCTACGCCGCCGGCAAGCTCAGCGAGATCAGCGTGGCCGAGGACGGCGTGGTGTTCGCCCGCTACACCAACGGCGACGACGTCGCCCTGGGCCAGGTGGCGCTGACCAACTTCGTCAACCCGCAGGGCCTGCAGTCGCAGGGCAACAACATGTGGGGCGCGACCCACGCCTCCGGCACCCCGCGCACCGGCGCGCCGGACAGCTCGGACTTCGGCCAGATCCAGGCCGGCGCGCTGGAATCCTCGACCGTCGACCTGACCGAGCAGCTGGTGAACATGATCGTGGCGCAGCGCAACTTCCAGGCCAACGCGCAGATGATCTCCACCCAGGACCAGGCCACCCAGACGGTGATCAACATCCGCTGACGCGGCACCCGCCGCACGGAGCTGACCGATGGACAAGGCCCTTTACGTCGCCATGACCGGCGCGCGCGCCACCCTGCAGGCGCAGGGCACGGTCTCGCACAACCTGGCCAACGCCGATACCGCCGGCTTCAAGGCGGCGTTGGCCAACACCGAGGCCTTCCCGGTCCGCGGCGCCGGCTTCGGCTCGCGCACCGCCGCCATGCACATCGACCAGGGCTTCAACGCCCTGGCCGGCGCGCAGCAGGTGACCGGCAACCCGCTCGACGTCTCGCTGCAGGCCGACCGCTGGCTGGCGGTGCAGGCCCCCGACGGCAGCGAGGCCTACACCCGCGCCGGAAACCTGTCGCTCACCCCGAACGGCCAGCTGGTCACCGCCGGCGGCCGTCCGCTGCTGGACCAGGCCGGCAATCCGCTGACGCTGCCGCCGCACCAGGCGCTGGAGATCGGCCAGGACGGCACGATCTCGATCCAGCCGCTGGGCGAAGGCGCCGACACCATGGCCATGGTCGGCCGGCTGAAGGTCGTGGAGGCGCCGCCGCAGCGGCTGGCCCGCGGCCTGGATGGCCTGATGCGCAACAACGATCCGCAGCAACCGCTGGCCCAGGCCACCGGCGCGGTGATGGCCACCGGCGCGCTGGAGCAGAGCAACGTCGACGCCGCCGGCGCGCTGGTGCAGATGATCCAGCTGCAGCGCCAGTTCGAGATGCAGGTCAAGGTGATCAGCCGCGGCGACGACAACGCGCAGGCGGCCAACTCGCTGCTGCGCCTCGGCGGCGGCTGACCGGGCGCGCGCCCGCCTGCCGCCGGCGGGACGGTACGCCGCCGCACGAATCGAAACACGGCAAGGCGGACCGCGACGCCCCACCGCTGCGGGCGGGCTCGTGCGCGGCCGGGTCGCTCATCCCCCGGCGGGCGCCCTGCCCTGCACCCGGGGTCGCGGGACCTCCCCGTCCCGCCTTCCGCCGCACCCGGCCCGGAGGCGGCGCCCGGAGGGGCCCGCGCCTGCCTTCCCGTACCTCCGGGAACGCCACGTCCTCCGCCGCCCCCGGTTCTGGCACGCCGCATGCATCTACCCCGGCGTCAATCCGCGCCGCGAGGTGATGCGTCATGAATCAGGCACTCTGGGTCGCCAAGACCGGACTGGATGCGCAGCAGACGCGCATGTCGGTGGTCTCCAACAACCTGGCCAACACCAATACCACCGGGTTCAAGCGCGACCGCGCCAACTTCGAGGACCTGCTGTACCAGCAGCTGCGCCAGCCCGGCGGCTCGACCTCGGCCCAGACCCAGCTCCCGTCCGGCCTGCAGCTGGGCACCGGCGTGCGGGTGGTGTCGACGTCCAAGGACTTCCAGCAGGGCAACCCGCAGCAGACCGGGCGCTCGCTGGACGTGATGATCAACGGCCGCGGCTTCTTCGAGGTGCTGATGCCCGACGGCAGCTCGGCCTACACCCGCGACGGCAGCTTCCAGGTCAACGCGCAGGGCGAGCTGGTCACCAGCAGCGGCTACCCGGTGCAGCCGGGCATCCAGATCCCGGAGGGCGCGCAGTCGCTGACCATCGGCAACGACGGCACCGTGACCGTGCAGATGGCCGGCGAAGGCCAGGCGCTGGAAGTGGGCTCGCTCACCGTCACCGACTTCATCAACCCGGCCGGCCTGCAGGCCCGCGGCGAGAACCTGTACGTGGAAACCACCGCCTCCGGCCCCGCGCAGAACGGCACGCCGGGCCTGAACGGCCTGGGCCTGCTCGAGCAGGGCGCGCTGGAAGGCAGCAACGTCAACGTGGTGGAGGAGCTGGTCAGCATGATCGAGACCCAGCGCGCCTACGAGATGAACGCCAAGGCCATCTCCACCACCGACTCGATGCTCGGCTACCTGAACAACAACATCTGACGCGCGCGCCAGCGCCGCGGGAGTACATGCCATGAAGCGCCCGACCTACGCCCTCGCCGCCCTGCCGGCCTTGCTGCTGCTCGGCGGCTGCGTCGCCGCCGGCGACGTGCGCCCGTATCCGGCGATGGCGCCGATCGTGCCGGTGGTCGCCGCCAGCGCGCCGGCCACGCCGGGCGCGATCTACCAGGCGGGCCCCGGCCTGTCGCTGTACGCCGACCGCGTCGCCCGCGACGTCGGCGACCTGCTGACCATCACCCTGGTCGAATCGACCACCGCGCAGACCAGCGCGACGACCCAGGTCGGCAAGAACAGCGAGATCGGCATCGCCGCGCCGGAGATCGCCGGCGCGCCGGTGACCTGGAACGGCCGCGACATCCTCTCGGCCACGGTCAGCGGCGAACGCGACTTCGACGGCCAGGGCAAGAGCAGCCAGAGCAACCGCCTGCAGGGCAGCGTCACCGTCAGCGTGATCCAGCGCCTGCCCAACGGCAACCTGGTCGTGCAGGGACAGAAGAACATGCGTCTGAACCAGGGCGACGAGATGGTCCAGATCCAGGGCATCGTCCGCCCCGCCGACATCGGCCGCGACAACAGCGTGCCGTCCAGCAAGGTCGGCGAGGCGCGGATCGTCTACGGCGGCCGCGGCGCGCTGGCGCAGTCCAACGCGATGGGCTGGCTCGGCCGGTTCTTCAATTCGCGCCTGTATCCGTACTGAGGTGGCGCATATGCGAGCCCTTCGCAAGAGCCCGCGCATCCGCGTGCGGGGATTCATCAGGACGGCCCACGGGATGCTCTGCGCCCTCGCGCTGCTGGCCGGATTCATGCCGCTGGCCCACGCCGAGCGGATCAAGGACCTGGCCCAGGTCGGCGGCGTGCGCGGCAACGCGCTGGTCGGGTACGGCCTGGTGGTCGGCCTCGACAACAGCGGCGACCGCACCAGTCAGGCGCCCTTCACGGTGCAGAGCCTGAAGAACATGCTCGGCGAGCTCGGCGTCAACGTGCCGCCCAACGTCAATCCGCAGCTGAAGAACGTGGCCGCGGTGGCGATCCACGCCGAGCTGCCGCCGTTCGCCAAGCCCGGCCAGACCATCGACATCACCGTCTCCTCGATCGGCAACGCGGTCTCGCTGCGCGGCGGTTCGCTGCTGATGGCGCCGCTGAAGGGCGCCGATGGCCAGGTCTACGCGATCGCCCAGGGCAACCTGGTGGTCGGCGGCTTCGGCGCGCAGGGCAGCGACGGTTCGCGCGTGTCGGTGAACATCCCCAGCGTCGGCCGCATCCCCAACGGCGCGACCGTCGAACGTGCCGTGCCCAGCGCGCTGGATGGCGGCGGCGAGATCACCCTCAACCTGCACCGGACCGACTTCACCACGATCTCGCGCATGGTCGACGCGCTCAACGGCGCCTTCGGCGGCAACGTCGCCCGCGCGGTCGACGGCGTCACCGTGGCGGTGGCCGCGCCGGCCGACCCCGGCTCGCGGATCGGCTTCCTGTCGCGGGTCGAGAACCTGGAGCTGACCCCCGGCGCGGCGCCGGCCAAGGTCATCGTCAACGCCCGCACCGGCACGGTCGTGATCGGATCGCAGGTGCGGGTGATGCCGGCCGCCGTGGCGCACGGCGCGCTGACGGTGACCATCAACGAATCGATGGAGGTCAGCCAGCCCGGAGGCTTCGCCAGCGGCCAGACCGTGGTGACGCCCTCCTCCACCGTGAGCACCTCGCAGGAAGGCAGCCGCATGTTCAAGTTCGAGGGTGGCACCACCCTGGACGAGATCGTGCGCGCGGTGAACGAGGTCGGGGCCGCGCCCGGCGACCTGATCGCGATCCTGGAAGCGCTGCGCCAGGCCGGCGCGCTGCGCGCGGAGCTGGAAGTGATCTGATGCGCATCGCCGCGCCCTCGATGGACCTCGCCGCCGCGCCCCGGGCCGATGCCGCGCGCATCGACCAGGTCGCGCGCCAGCTCGAGGGCCAGTTCGCGCAGATGCTGGTCAAGAGCATGCGCGACGCCAGCTTCGGCGATTCGCTGTTTCCCGGCGAGAACCAGACCTTCCGCGACCTCTACGACCAGCAGCTGTCCAAGGCGCTGACCGAGGGCAAGGGACTGGGCCTGGCGCCGATGATCGCGCGCCAGCTCGGACGCCAGTCCGGCATCGGGGAAGCGGCCACGCCCCTCGACACCCGCCTGGACGCAGCCGGCCGCCCCGGCCCCACGCGCGCCGCCGCGGCCGCGCTCGCCTATGCACGCGAGGGCGGCAGCGCACCTGTCCCGGTCGAGGCGGACCGCGCCCTGGACCTGATCGCCGGCCGCACCGGCGACGCCAGCCCCGGCGAAACGGCCGCATCCCCGATGGACGCGCTGGTGGCCCGGCTGATGGCCATGCCCTCCACCGGCGGGCACGAGCCCGGCGCGCCGCCGGCGGCGCCCGCCGTCGACGCCTCGGCCGCCGCGCAGGCGGCCGCCGGCTTCGACCTGCGCAGCCCGGAACGCTTCGTGGCGGGGATCTGGCACCACGCCCAGGCCGCGGCGCGCGAACTGGGCGTGGACGCACGCGCGCTGGTCGCCCAGGCCGCGCTGGAAACCGGCTGGGGCCGCAAGCAGATCCAGCGCGGCGACGGCGCCAGCGCGCACAACCTGTTCGGGATCAAGGCCACCGGCTGGAAGGGCGATCGCGTGAACAGCGGTACCCACGAGTACGTCGGCGGCGTGCGCGTCAGCGAGCGCGCCGACTTCCGCGCCTATGCCTCGCCCGCCGAAAGCTTCGCCGATTACGTGCGCATGCTGAAGAACAACCCGCGCTACCAGAAGGCGCTGCAGTCCGGCGGCGACGTCCGCCGCTTCGCCCAGGCGCTGCAGAGCGCGGGCTACGCCACCGATCCGTCCTACGCCGCCAAGATCTCGGCGATCGCCCACGGCCCGACCATCGGCCGCGCGGTCGATGCGATCGCCACCATCGCCGCGCGCGCCGGCAGCGGCGCGACGTCCGCCGCCGGCAGCGTGATGGCCAGCGCCGCGACTGCCGCCGGCGCCCTCAGGAGGTAACCCGATGTCCGTCCTGTCCACCGGTACCGGCGCGCTGATCGCGTTCCAGCGCGCCCTGAGCACGGTCAGCCACAACGTCGCCAACGTCAACACCGAGGGCTACAGCCGGCAGCGCGCCGAGTTCGCCACGCGCAGCCCGACCGACTACGGCTACGGCTACGTCGGCAACGGCGTCAAGATCACCGACATCCAGCGCATCGCCGACCAGCTGGCGACCTCGCGCCTGCTCGACAGCGGCGGCGAGCTGGCGCGGCTGCAGCAGCTGTCCGGACTGTCCAACCGGGTCGATGCGCTGTTCTCGGACACCGCCACCAACGTGTCCGGGCTGTGGTCGAGCTTCTTCGATTCGGTGAGCGCGCTGTCCTCCAATGCCGCCGGCACCGCCGAGCGCCAGGACATGCTGGCCCAGGCCGGGGCGCTGGCCACCCGCTTCCGCCAGCTCGACGGGCAGCTGCAGGCGCTGGACGGCGAGGTCAACAGCGGCTTGGTGGCCGGCGCGCAGGAGATCAACCGGCTGGCCGCCGAGATCGCCCGCATCAACGGCACCATCGGCGGCAACCTGGCCGGGGCATCGCCCGACCTGCTCGACCGCCGCGACCAGCTGGTGAGCGAGCTGGTCGGCTATACCGGCGGCACCGCGGTCACCCAGGACGGCGGCATGCTCAATGTCTTCACCGCCGGCGGCCAGCCGCTGGTGGTGGGCAACCAGCCATCCACCCTGACCACCACCGCCGACCCCTACCGGCCCCAGCGCCTGCAGCTGGCGCTCAGCAGCCAGGGCACGACGGTGCCGCTGGACCAGCGCTCGCTGGGCGGGCGCATGGGCGGCCTGGCCGAGTTCCGCGCCACCATGCTCGACCCGGCGATGGCCGAGCTCGGCCGCGTCGCGGTCACGATGGCCGACACGTTCAATGCCTCGCACCGCGCCGGCATGGACCTGTACGGCGACATGGGCGTGGACTTCTTCACCCTGCCCGCGCCGCGGGTCAATGCCCACGCCGGCAATGCCAGCGGCGCCAGCCTGCAGGCCAGCGTGGCCGACGCCGGGGCGATCACCGGCCAGGACCTGGTGCTGCGCTTCGACGGCACCGGCTGGACCGCGACCCGCGCCGACACCGGCGTCGCCGTGCCGCTCAGCGGCACCGGCACCGCCGCCGACCCGCTCGTCGCCGGCGGCATCGCGCTGGTGACCTCGACCGCGCCGCCCCCGGTGGCCGGCGACCGCTTCCTGCTGCAGCCCACCGCCGCGGCCGCCGCCGGCATCGCCGTGGCGATCAGCGACCCGTCGCGCATCGCGGCCGCCAGCCCGGTGTCCGGCAGCGCCGACCTGGACAACACCGGCAGCGGCGTGCTCGGCGCGATCAAGGTCGTCGACGCCGCCGATGCGGCGCTGCTCGACGATGCGGTGATCGAGTTCCTCGACGCCGGCCAGTTCACCATCGACGGCGCGGGCCCGTTCGCGTTCGCCCCCGGGCAGACGATCAGCGCCAACGGCTGGAGCGTGACCCTGGACGGCGCGCCCGCCGCCGGCGACCAGTTCCGCATCGTCCGCACCGGCCCGCGCTCGGGCAACAACGGCAACGCCGCGCTGCTGGCCAACCTGGACGACGCGCGGGTGCTCAACGGCGGCACCATCAGCCTCAACGGCGCGCTGGGCGGCCTGACCACGATGGTCGGCTCGGCCGCGCGCCAGGCGCAGTACTCGGCCGACGCGCAGCAGGTGATCCACGACGACGCCCAGGCCGCACGCGACTCGATCTCCGGGGTCAACCTCGACGAGGAGGCGGCCAACATGCTCAAGCTGCAGCAGGCCTACCAGGCGGCGGCGCAGATCATCTCCACCGCCGACACCATGTTTCAGTCCATCCTCAACGCGGTGCGCTGATGACCGATCGCATCTCCACCGGAATGATGTACACCCAGTCGCTGTCGAGCATGCTCGCGCGGCAGAAGCAGCTCAACACGCTGCAGGAACAGCTGGCCACCGGGCAGAAGCTGGTCACCGCCAAGGACGACCCGGTCGCCGCGGGCACCGCGGTCGGGCTCGACCGCACGCTGGCCGAGCTCGAACGCTTCGGCAAGAACGCCAACATGGTCGCCAACCGGCTCGGCCTGCAGGAGAACCTGCTGGCCCAGGCTGGCGACTACATGACCCGGGTCAACGAACTGGCGATCCAGGCCAACAACGGCGCGCTGTCCGACGAGGACCGCCAGGCCATCGCCGCCGAGCTGCGCGCGATCCACGACGGCATGCTGAGCGTGGCCAACAGCACCGACGGCAGCGGGCGCTACCTGTTCGGCGGCAGCGCCGACGACGCGGCGCCCTTCGCCCGCACCGCAGGCGGCGTGGCCTACAGCGGCGACCAGACCCAGCGCCGGGTGGAGATCGCGCCCGAAACCTTCGTCGCCGACGCCACCCCCGGCAGCGAGGTGTTCATGCGCGTGCGCACCGGCGATGGCACCCTCGAAGCGCGCGCGGACGCGGGCAACGGCGGCACCGGCGTGATCGGCGGCTACGGCCGCGCGAGCGGCGGTGCGTGGAACGGCGAGACGTACCGGGTGGTGTTCACCGGAGCCACCACCTACGACGTGCTCGACGGCGGCGGCGCCACCGTCGGCGGCGGCACCTGGGCGAGCGGCCAGGACATCACCCATGGCGGCCTGCGGCTCTCGGTCAGCGGCCAGCCGGCGACGGGCGATGCGTTCGAGGTCGGCCCGGCCGCGACGCGCGACGTGTTCTCGACGTTGCAGAACCTGATCGGCGCGCTGGAATCCAGCGCGGCCACCCCGGCCGAGCAGGCCGCGCGCCAGAATGCGCTGCAGGCATCCATGCGCGACGTGGCGCGCGCCTCCGAACGGGTGATCGATGCGCGCGCCGCCGGTGGCGCGCAGCTGGCCGCGATCGACGACGCCGGCGCGGTACGCGAGGCCAACGGCGTGACCATCAAGGGCACGCTCTCGGAACTTCGCGACCTGGACTACGCCGAGGCCATCACCCGCTTCCAGATGGAAAGCACCGCGCTGCAGACCGCGCAGACGGTGTTCACCCGCATGCAGGGGCTGTCGCTGTTCAACCTGCTGCGCTAGGCGGCCGCACGGTGGCCGCGACAGCGGCCCGGCCTTCGACACGGCGCCCCCCAAGGGCGCCTTTTTCGTTGGGGCGCGCCTGCGTCCCGCGCGCGCCGCGGGCGCCCCTAAATTCCCGCCGCCTGCCGCCGTTATTGCTACCGGCGGGCGAACCGCCACGGTGGCGCGGCGGCAGGCGGCGGCGGAAAACACGGGAATACAGCGAAATTTCCCGGCGACCCGCTAAAGCTTCTTGACAAGGCGCCGTTATCCATACCAGCAGCGGCATCGGTCAACTTGATGACCCCCCTGCGGAGGCTCCGGCCAAGGCTCTGAAACCTTCCCGCCGGGATAAATCGCTTAGGAGAATCAAAATGGCACAAGTCATCAACACCAACGTGATGTCGCTGAACGCGCAGCGCAACCTGTCCACCAACAGCGCGAGCCTGGCGACCACCATCCAGCGCCTGTCCTCGGGCCTGCGCATCAACAGCGCCAAGGACGACGCGGCCGGCCTGGCCATCTCGCAGCGCATGACCACCCAGGTCCGCGGCATGGACGTGGCCGCCCGCAACGCGAACGACGGCATCTCGCTGGCGCAGACCGCCGAAGGCGGCCTGAGCTCGATCGGCGAGAACATGCAGCGCATCCGCGAGCTGGCCGTGCAGGCCGCCAACGGTACCAACAGCGCCACCGACCGCGCCGCGCTGCAGAAGGAAGTCACCCAGCTGTCCGCGGAAATCACCCGCGTCAAGGACAACTCGAGCTTCAACGGCACCAAGCTGCTGAACGGTTCGGCCACCAGCTTCACCATCCAGGTCGGCGCCGACGCCGGCACGGACAACCAGATCAGCATCAGCACGGTCGACATGAGCGCCACGGCCACCGCCGTCGCCGCCCTGGACATCTCCTCGGCCTCCGGCGCCACCGCCGCGCTGACCGCGATCGACACCCAGCTGCAGGCCGTCAACACCGCCCGCGCCGACCTCGGTGCGATCCAGAACCGCTTCAGCTCGGTGATCTCCAACCTGCAGAACAGCTCGGAGAACCTGTCGGCCGCGCGCAGCCGCATCCAGGACACCGACTACGCCAAGGAAACCGCGGAGCTGACCCGCACGCAGATCCTCCAGCAGGCCGGTACGGCGATGCTGGCCCAGGCCAAGTCGGTCCCGCAGAACGTGCTGAGCCTGCTGCAGTAATCCCGCAAGACGCACGCTGGCGGTGCGAGCAGGCCCCTCCCCGGAGGGGCCTGTTTTTGTTTGCGCGGGGACGGCAGCGCCCTGCCGCGGCACGGAACTTGCCTGCACCGGTGACCGGTTCCCGCGCTCAAGGCCGCCGCATCGCGGCCGATAGCGTTCCAGGGAACCCCCGCCAGCCGGCGCGCGTCCGGCGAGGAACGACACCACGATGGCCAATTCGATTTCCGCCTCCGGCTCCGGCCTGGACATCCCCACCCTGGTCTCCCAGCTGGTGTCGGCGGCACGCACCCCCACCGAGAAGCGGATCAACACCGCCGGCACCACCGCCAACGCCAAGCTGTCGGCCATCGGCCAGATCAAGAGCGCGATGACCACCCTGCAGGGCGCGCTGGAGAAGATGTCCGCGGGCGCCGACGCGCCTTCGTTCAAGGCCACCGTCCCGTCGGCGGCCGGCTTCACCGCCAGCGCCACGTCCAAGGCCGTGGCCGGCGACTACAGCGTGGAGGTGGTGCGCCTGGCGACCGCGCAGAAGCTGTCCTCGGCCGCCTACGCCAAGGACGCCAAGGTCGGCAGCGGCACGCTCTCCATCGCCTGGGGCGCCGGCAAGGACGACTCGGTCAAGGTCACCCTCGGCACCGGCGCGACGCTGACGGACATCGCCGCGGCGGTGAACGCCGCCGCGGGGGGCAAGGGCGTGACCGCGAGCGTGGTCACCGCCGACGACGGCCAGCACCTGGTGTTCAGCGCCACCGCCACCGGCAGCGCCGCCACCCTGGCCATCGGCGCCAGCGGCGGCGACGGCGGCCTGGTCGCGCTGACCAACGGCGCCGGCGGCGGCCTCACCCAGACCGTGGCCGCCACCGACGCACTGGTCCGGGTCGACGGATTCGAGCGGACCTCCAGCAGCAACACCGTGTCCGACCTGGTCCCCGGCGTCAGCCTGGCCCTGACCAAGGCGGCCCCGGGCAGCTCGTACACGCTCAACATCGCCGGCGACAACTCCGGCCTCAAGAGCACCATCACCGCGTACGTGTCGGCGTACAACAGCGTGATGGGCACGCTGAAGGCGACCAGCGCGTACAACAGCACCACCCGCACCGCCTCGGCCCTGACCGGCGACTCGCTGGTCCGCACCCTGCAGCAGACGCTGCGCGGCCAGGTCAGCGCCAACGTCACCGGGCTGAAGGACCTGGGGATCGCGGTCGACAAGAACGGCGTGATGAGCTTCGACGCGGCCGCCTTCGACGAGGCGGTCGCCGCCGACCCCGAATCGGTGAAGAGGCTGCTCGGCAAGGAGGGGCTCTACGGCGCCAGCGTGGACAAGCTGCTGGACGGGCACCTCGACTCGATCGACGGCACCCTGGTGCTGCGCACCGAGAGCATCAACAAGCAGATTTCCGGGCTGGAGGACCAGCTGGACAAGCTCGACGCGCGCATGAGCAAGCTGTCGGACATGTACACCGCCCAGTTCACCGCGATGGAAACCATGATCGTGCAGATGCAGGGCAGCGCCAGTTCGCTCAACAACCTGCTGTCCAGCTCCGATTGAGGATCCGACGCTCAAGACGACCGTCCCTCCCGCCGATAGGTACGGTGTCCGGTGTTCCGGTTTCCGCCCCGGCGGGCCGGGGCACGCTCCACCCGATGGCCACGTTCTCCGAGGAATGACCCCATGTACGGTTCCAGCCGCCATTTCGCCGAGCAGTACCGCAAGACCGGCATCTCGGCCAAGGTGAACGAGGCCGATCCCCACCGCCTGATCTCGCTGCTGTTCGAAGGCGCCAGCCAGCGCATCCGCACCGCCCAGGCCTGCCTGGCGCAGGGGGACCCTGCGCTCAAGGGCAAGGCGATCGGCGAGGCCTGCGCGATCGTCGGCCACCTCAACGGCTCGCTCGACCACGAAGCCGGCGGCGAGGTGGCCTCCAACCTGTCGGCGCTCTACGACTACATCGTGCGCCGCCTGACCGAGGCCAACCTGCACAACGACCGCACCGCGCTGTCCGAATCGCTGGACCTGCTCGGCGAGATCGAATCGGCCTGGAACGCGATCCCGCAGGCGCAGCGCGCCATGGCGGTCGAGTCGTGAACGCCGGGACCGCGGCCCGCCTCGACGCGCTGCGCGCGGACATGGACGCCATCCGCGCCGCGCTGGACCACGAGGACCTCGGCGCACTGCCGGCAATGATCGACGGCTACGACGCCCGGGTCCGCGAATTCTGCGCCCTGCCCGGCGCCAACGCCTTCGGCGAGCAGGTCCGGGCGCTGCGCGACCTGCAGCTGGACACCATCGAATGCATGCGCGAGCGCAACGCGCGCCTGCTCGGCCTCATCCGCCAGCAGCGCCAGTCCTCGCGCGTGGCCAGCAGCTACGCCCAAGCCGGGCTGGGCTGAGCCCCGCCCGCCCACCGGAACCGCCATGGACCCCGCCACGCTCGACGCCCTGCACGAGGACCTGCTCAGCCTGCGAGACGCCCTCGGCGAGGAGGACTTCGGCCGGGCCGGCGACGTGCTCGCGCTGCACGACCGCCGCATGCGCGACTACATCGACACCGTCGGCCTGCAGGCGCCGCTGCTGGCCCTGCGCGGCCTGCTGCAGCTGCAGCTGCGGGTGCCGGGCGGGACGAGCCTGCCATGACCGGGTCGTGGCCGGCGGCGGCGGGCGCGGCGGACGCCGCGCTGTTCGACGAGACCCTGGTCTGCGAGGCGGTCCTGCCGGCGGCCTTCGCCCCGGGCCCGGGCCATGGCCAGCCGCTCCAGGCCGAGGCCCTGCTGCGCGGCCTGGCCCAGGTCGAGGACCTGCGCGGCGAGGACGGCGGCGAAGAGAAGCGCGGCGAACTGCCGGCCCTGGCCCAGCGCATGGACGCCAAGCTCGACCTGGTGCTGGCCCTGCTGGGCCGGCTGGTGCGCCAGTCGGCGCCGGTGCTGCCGGCGCTGCCGCTGCGCTGGTCGGCGCGCGGCCTGCGGCTCACGCTGCCGGCCGACCCCGGCCTGGCCGCCGGGACCGGCGGCGTGGTCCGCCTGCAGCCGTCCGAATGGCTGCCCGACGCGCTGGAGCTGCCGGCGACGGTCTCGGCCAGCGCCGCGGTCGACGGCCAGTTCCTGCTCTGGCTGCGCTTCGGCCTGCTGCCGGCGGCCCTGGAGGACGCGCTCGAGCGCCACCTGTTCCGGATGCACCGCCGGGAAGTCGCCGCCCGCCGGCGTTGAGACGGGCGTCCTTTCCCGGGCCGGCGCACTCGGCTAAGGTGCGCGCAGGTTCCGGGGAGATCCCTTCCGCCCGTGCGTGTCCTGATCGTTGACGACCACACCCTGGTGCGCGCCGGCCTGAGCCGGCTGCTGCAGGGCTTCGCCGGGATGGACGTGGTCGCCGAGGCCATGAATGCGGACCAGGCCATCGACCTGGCCGCGATCCACCGGCCCGACGTGGTCCTGCTCGACCTCTCGCTGCCCGGGCGCACCGGGCTGGAGGCGCTCAGCGGCATCCTCGAGAAGGCCCCCGGCACCCGGGTGGTGATGATGTCCATGCACGACGACCCGCTGCACGTGCGCGATGCGCTCGACCGCGGCGCGGCCGGCTTCGTGGTCAAGGACGCCGCCCCGCTGGAGCTGGAACTGGCGCTGCGCTCGGCCGCCGGCGGCGAGGTGTTCCTCAGCCCGCGCATCTCCTCGCGGATGATCGCCCCGCTGCTGGGCAAGGCCAAGCCCGCCGGCGTGGCCGCGCTGCCGCCGCGGCAGCGCGAGATCCTGGCCCAGATCGGGCGTGGCCTCAGCAGCAAGGAGATCGCCGCCGCACTGGGGATCAGCGTCAAGACCGTGGAGACCCACCGGGCGCGGATGATGGAGGCGCTGGGCTGCCGGCGCGCCAACGAACTGGTGCTGCTGGCGGTCAAGCACCAGCGCGAGCTGGGCTGACGCCCCCGGCGACGGCTTTCCGCCGGGGCGGCGCGAGGTGGCGGCGATCCGCCGGTACCGGCCGCGGTTGTAGGGGAAACCCCGACACGCTGTCGGGAAATGGACGAGCCCGCTGGGGTTAGCCCTGATTAAGTTCCCGACGCATTGCGCGCACGATGCACTCCATCGGCGCCGGAGGTCCGGCGCGCACCGGGGAATGCAAGATGAAGGCCACAACGTCGGTCCAGATGGGCCAGCAGCTGAACCTGACGCCGCAGCTGCTGCAGTCGATCCGCCTGTTGCAGCTCGACGCGCAGCAGCTGCAGATGGAAGTGGCCCGGGTGCTCGAGCAGAACCCGATGCTGGAACTCGACGAGGACGCGGTGGCCACCACCGCCGACGGCGAGGAGATCGACCCGGCCGGCGCCGCCGCGCTGGACCGCGCCTCGATCGAGACCGCGGCCTTCGACGAGCTGCCCGAATCCTCGATGTGGGACGTCGCCGGCGCCAGCTGGAGCGGCGAAGGCGAGGACCGCCTGCAGCGCATCGCCGAGCCGGGCTCCAGCGACCCCTGCGTGCGCGCCCTGCAGCGGCTGGCGCTCGAGCTGGATGCGCAGCAGCTGGAGATCGCCGGCTTCTGGCTGGAGCACTGCGACGATGCCGGTTACCTGGACGGCGACCACGAGGCGCTGCTGCTGCGCGCGTGCGCCCGTTTCGACGTCGCCGCCGCTCGGATCGAAGCGGTGCGCCAGCGCCTGCTCCACGGCGAGCCGGCCGGGCTGGCCGCACGCGACCTGTCCGAATGCCTGCTGGCCCAGCTGGCCGCGTTGCCGGCGCCCTGCGCCGGCCGCCCGCTGGCCGCGCGCATCCTCGGCCAGTGCATGGCCGAACTGGCCGCGCACGACCATGCCGCCATCGCCCGCCGCCTGCAGGTCGAGGCCGGCGACGTCACCGAGGCCGTGCGCCTGGTGCTGTCGCTGCAGCCGCGCCCGGCCCAGGCCGAGGCGATGCCCGGCGAATCCGGCTACGTGATCCCCGACGTGGTGGTCTGGAACGCGGACGGCCAGTGGCGCGTGGCGCTGAATCCGGCCACCGCGCCGAAGCTGGCGGTGCACGGCGGCTACGAGCGCGCGCTGTCCCAGTCCGGCGAGGGCGAAGGCGCCAGCCGCCTGCGCGAGCTGCTGCAGGAAGCCCGCTGGCTGACCCGCGGCCTGTCGATGCGCTACGACACCCTGCTGCGCACCACCCGGGTCATCGTCGAGCGCCAGGCCGCGTTCCTCGAGCGCGGCGAGGAAGCGATGGCGCCGCTGACCCTGAAGGAAGTGGCCGACGAGATCGGCATGCACGAGTCCACCGTCTCGCGCATCACCAGCGGCAAGTACGTGCAGACGCCGCGCGGCACGCTCGAGCTCAAGCAGTTCTTCGCCGTGCGCCTGGAAGGGGCCAATGTCTCCGGCGCGGCGGTCAAGGCGATGGTGCGGCGGCTGATCGAGGCCGAACCGGCGGCCCGGCCGCTGGCCGACGACGCCATCGCCGCCCTGCTCGCCCGCCAGGGCGTGCACATTGCCCGGCGCACGGTCGCCAAGTACCGTGAACAGATGTCCATCGCCCCGGCGCGCGAGCGCCGCCGCGGCACCGCCCCGCTGCTGGCCCGCGCGGGCTGAGGAGAACACCATGCGCAACCTCCGTGTCCTGCTCGTGGACGACCACGACGGCTTCATCAACGCCGCCATGCGCCACTTCCGCAAGGTCGAATGGCTGGAGATCGCCGGCACCGCCGGCAACGGCCTGGAGGCGATCGAGCGTTCCGAGGCGCTGCGCCCGGACGCGATCCTGATGGACCTGGCCATGCCGGAGATGGGCGGGCTGCAGGCCACGCGCCTGATCAAGGCCCAGGACGAACCGCCGTACATCGTCATCGCCAGCCACTTCGACGACGCCGAGCACCGCGAGCACGCCATGCGCGCCGGCGCCGACAACTTCGTCAGCAAGCTGTCCTACCTGCAGGAGGTCATGCCGATCCTGGAGCGGCTGGCCGCGGAGGACGCGCCGTGAGCGAATCGCGCATCCTCGTCATCGACGGCCAGGCCGAGCGCGCCGAGCGCCTGTGCGGCCTGCTCGAGTTCATGGACCTCAACCCGCGCTGGGCGGCCTCGCCGGGCGAGGTGAACACGACGCGCCAGCGCCCGACCGACTGGATGGCGGTGGTGGTCGGCGAACTGGACGACGCCGAGGCCGCGCGCGGCTTCTTCGCCTGGCTCGGCGACACGCCGTTGCCGCCGCCCGTTCTGCTGCTCCAGGGTGATACCGCTACCTTCGCGGCGGGCCACGGCCTGCACGAGGCCGGCGTGTGGCCGCTGGAGTCGCCGATCCGCCACGCCCAGCTCGAAGCCTGCCTGCGCCGGGCCAGCCTCAAGCGCCTGGACGCCGAGGCCCAGGCGGGCGCGGTCGCGCCGGACAGCGGCCCCACCGGCAACAGCCCGGCGGTGCAGCGCCTGCGCCGGATGATCGGCCAGGTCGCCCCGTTCGATACCACCGTGCTGGTGCTGGGCGAATCGGGCACCGGCAAGGAAGTGGCCGCGCGCGCGATCCACCAGCAGTCGGCGCGCCGCGACGGCCCGTTCGTGGCGATCAACTGCGGCGCGATCCCGCCGGACCTGCTGGAGAGCGAGCTGTTCGGCCACGAGAAGGGCGCCTTCACCGGCGCGCTGACCGCGCGCAAGGGCCGCTTCGAGATGGCCGAGGGCGGCACCCTGCTGCTGGACGAGATCGGCGACATGAGCATGCCGATGCAGGTCAAGCTGCTGCGCGTGCTGCAGGAACGCAGCTTCGAGCGCGTGGGCGGCAACCAGACCATCAAGTGCAACGTGCGCGTGGTGGCCGCCACCCACCGCAACCTCGAGGACCGGATCGCCGACGGGCATTTCCGCGAGGACCTGTTCTACCGGCTCAACGTGTTCCCGATCGAGATGCCGGCGCTGCGCGAGCGCACCGCCGACCTGCCGGCGCTGGTGGAGACCATCGCCGCGCAGCTGGCGCGGACCGGCCGCGGCGAGATCCGCTTCGCCAGCGATGCGCTGGCCGCGCTGGCCGGCTACGCCTGGCCGGGCAACGTGCGCGAGCTGACCAACCTGGTCGAGCGCCTGGCCGTGCTCAGCCCCGGCGGGCTGGTGCGGCTGGACGACCTGCCCGCGCGCTACCGCGCGCACGTCCCGGCCGGAACCCAGCCCGAGGCGCTGCCGGCCATGCCGGCGGCCGCCCCGGAGCAGGTGGCTGCGGCTGCCGCGCCCGCCGCCGCCCCGGTCCCGGCGGGCCTGCCGGAGGATGGCCTGGACCTGCGCGAGCACATCGCGCGGATCGAGCTGCAGCTGATCCGCGAGGCGCTGGAGCGCAGCCAGGGCGTGGTCGCCCACGCCGCCCAGCTGCTGGGCCTGCGCCGCACCACCCTGGTGGAGAAGCTGCGCAAGTACGGCATCGACCGCGAACAGGTCGAGCTGGCCGAATGAGCGCCGCGTCGCAGGTGCCTGCGCCGGCACTGGCCGAGTGGCGCGACGGCGCGGGCAACCGCGTGCTCGCCCCGGCCGGCCTGGCCACGCTCACCACCGTCTTCGAGGGACGCGACTGCAGCCTGGAGATCGACCCGCGCGCGCGCCTGGGCGCGGTCACGGTCGAGTTCCGCGGCTCCAACGCGCACTGCCGGATCGGCCCGGGCGGCCCGGCCGGCAGCTTCGCCGCGCTGATCCGGCTCGGCCAGGACTGCCGGGTCGAGGTCGGCGCCGGGGTCACCACCACGGCCCGTGCGTTCCTGGCCGCCAGCGAGGGCACGCGCCTGCTGCTGGGCGAGGATTGCATGCTGGCCTCGGACATCCAGCTGCGCACCGACGACGCGCACCCGATCTTCGACGTCCATACCGGCCAGCGGATCAATCCGGCGCAGGACGTGGTGATCGGCGCGCACGTGTGGCTGGCCTACGGCGTGCGCTGCCTGGGCGGCGCACGGATCGGGGACGGCAGCGTGATCGGCATGGGCAGCCTGGTGAACGGCCCGGTGCCGAACAACTGCATCGCCGTCGGCACCCCGGCACGGGTGGTCCGCCGCGACGTCGCCTGGGAGCGGCCGCACCTGTCGATGGATCCGCCCGCCTACAAGCCCGACGCCGGCAGCGTCGTGCGTTCGCGCTACTGGCAGGCCACCTGCGACTGAGCGCCGGCGCCGTGCGGGGCACGGGTCTTGCATGGCACGGGCATCGTCCGCGACCGGAATCCGCCCGATGGCCCTCGTCCTGACCTACGGCACCTTCGACCTGCTGCATGTCGGCCACGTCAACCTGCTGCGCCGTGCCCGGGCACTGGGCGACCGCCTGGCGGTGGGGCTGTCCAGCGACGCCTTCAACGCGCTCAAGCGCAAGCACGCCACCCAGTCCTATGCCGACCGCGAAGCGGTGCTGCGCGCGATCCGCTACGTCGACGAGGTCTTCCCGGAGGACACCTGGGAACAGAAGGCCGCCGACATCCGGCGCCTGGGCGCGGCGATCCTGGTGATGGGTTCGGACTGGGAGGGCCATTTCGACCACCTGTCCGGCCATTGCCACGTCCGTTACCTGCCGCGCACGGAGAACATCTCCAGCTCGCAGCTGAAGGCGGAGATCCGCCGCGGCCCGCCGACCGCCGCGGTGGACGCCGCGCCACTGCCGCGCCTGCCCCGGCTCGCGCATGCGGGGCCACGCTGATGCGACCGCGGCTCCGGCTCGACGTCCACGGCGACCACCTGCACCTGCGGCTGAACGGACTGCCCGCCCATACGCGCGGCCTGTGGCTGGGCACGCGCGACGGCAGCCGGGGGCTGCAGGTGCCGTTGCTCGACCAGCCGGACGGCGGCGCCCTGGCGCAGCTCCCGCTGGCCGACCTGACCGGGCCTGCCGTCGTGCGCCTGGACGTGCGCCTGCAGGACGATGCGGGCCCGCCCCTCGTGCCGGAGCCGCCCGCGCCCGCGCCGCGCCACTTCTTCCGCGCCACCGTCGACGGCCATGGCCTGTCGGCCTACCTCAGCGACAGCGCCGCCTCGCTGGTGCTGATGACCGCGCCGCTGGCGCAGCACGCGCGCCTGGCCGACGCCGAGGACGCGAAGGCCGCCTTCGCCCGCGACCTGCGCACGCTGCCGCTGGAGCGCGACCTGGTGCTGTTCGAGAGCTTCCTGGGCAAGCAGTACGCCGGCAATCCGCGCTACGTCTACGAGGCGCTGCGCGAGCTGCGCCCGGACCTGCGCTGCGTCTGGGCCTACGACGGCCCGCAGGCGATCCCCGGCGACCCGCCGCGCGTGCGCCGCGGCTCGCCCGAATACTTCCGCGTGCTGGCCCAGGCCGGCTACCGGGTCAACAACGTGGTCTTCGCCGCGCACGGGCGCAAGCCGGAAACCGTGTACCTGCAGACCTGGCATGGCACCCCGCTCAAGCGCCTGGGCTGGGACATCGAGGTCGACGGCCCGGAGGCGGCGGCGCGCGGCAACTTCCACGGCGAATCGCGCGGCTGGAGCGTGCTGCTCAGCGCCAACCCCTACTCCACGGCCACCCTGCGCCGCGCCTTCCGCCACGACGGCCCGGTGCTGGAAGCCGGCTACCCGCTGACCGACCCGCTGCTGGACCGCACGCTTGACCGCGATGCGGTGGCCGCGCGCCTGGGCCTGCCGGCGGATCGCCGCTTCGTGCTGTACGCGCCCACCTGGCGCGACCACCGGCCGGTGGGTGCGTGGCGCTTCGACTTCGACCTGCACCTGGACCTGGACGCGGTCTCGGCCGCGCTGGCCCCGGACCAGATGCTGCTGATCAAGGCCCACCACCTGGTCGCCGCCGGCATCGACGCCACGGCCCTGCCGGGCAACGTGCGCGATGTCTCCCACCTGGAGGACATCACCGAACTGTGCGCGCTGGCCGACGTGCTGGTGACCGACTACTCCTCGGTGTTCTTCGACTTCGCCGTGACCGGGCGGCCGATCCTGTTCTACTGCTACGACCTGGAGCTGTACGCCAGCCAGGTGCGCGGCTTCTACCTGGATGTCGAACGCGACCTGCCCGGCCCGATCGCCCGCAATGGCGAGGAGCTGCTGGCCCTGCTCGCCGACCTGCCCGCGGTGGCCGCGCGCCACGCCGGACGCTACCGGCAGTTCCGCGAGCGCTACTGCGCCCTGGCCGACGGCCGCTGCGCGCGGCGGGTGGTGGACGCGGTGTTCGGTCCGGCGCCGGCGTCCGATGCCGGCCGCGCCGGCGGGCGGGACACGGCGGAGGCGCGCGCATGTCTCGCCTGAACATCCTGGTATTCCCGTGTGGATCGGAGATCGGCCTGGAGATCCACGCCGCGCTGCGCTACGCCAAGGACATCCGCCTGCATGGCGCCTCCTCGGTCTCCGACCACGGCGAGTTCGCCTATGCGCGTTACCGCCAGATCGCCGCGCAGGCCGGCTCGGAGGACCTGGTCGACCAGCTCAACGCGCTGATCGCGGAATGGGCCATCGACCTGGTGGTGCCGGCGCACGACAGCGTGATCCCGGTGCTGGCGCAGGCCGGAACGCGGCTGCGCGCGCCGGCGATGGTGCCCGATGCCGAAACGGCGCGGGTCTGCCGCGACAAGCGCCTGACCTACGCGCGCCTGGAGACGCTGGGCATCGTGCCGCCGGCGGTGGCGTGGCCGGCACCCGCGTACCCGGTGTTCGCCAAGCCGGCGGTCGGCCAGGGCAGCCAGGGCGCCGAGCGCGTGGACGACCCGCAGCGCCACCGCCAGCTGCTGGACAGCGGCGTCGACCATGTCGTCAACGAGTACCTGCCCGGCGAGGAGTACACGGTCGACTGCATCTCCGACGCGGGCGGCGCCCTGCTGCACCTGGCGCCGCGGCGTCGGGCCCGGGTCAAGTCCGGGATCAGCGTGCGCACCGAGCCGGTGCCGGCCGATCCGGAACTGGCGGCGATGGCCGCGGCGATCGCCGGCGAACTGCGCCTGCGCGGCGCCTGGTTCTTCCAGGCGCGCCGCGACCGCGCCGGCGTCCCGAAGCTGCTGGAGGTCGCGCCGCGGATCGCCGGCTCGATGGGCCTGTCGCGCGCGCGCGGGATCAACTACCCGCTGCTGGGCATCTACGCCCACCTGGGCCGGCCGTTCTCGGTGCTGGCCCAGGACTACCCGCTGGTGCTGGACCGGGCCCTGGGCAACCGCTACCGCGCCGGCCTGCAGTACCAGCGCGTCTACCTGGACCTGGACGACACCCTGGTGGTGGACGACGCCCCCAACCCGCTGATGATGGCGCTGCTCTACCAGTGGAGCGCGCGCAAGGTACCGGTGGTGCTGGTCACCCGGCACGCGCGGCGCCCGCTGGAGACGCTTGAGCGGCTGCATATCAGCGCCGGGCTGTTCGAGCGGGTGGTGCACATCGAGGACGGCTCGCCCAAGAGCGCGGCCATCGGCCGCGACCCGTCGGCCATCTTCATCGACGATTCCTTCCGCGAGCGCCGCGACGTGCTGGATTCCTGCGGGATTCCGGTGTTCGACCTGGACGCGGTGGAGCAACTGCTGGATCTGCGCGCATGAACCCTGCCCTTCCCGCCCCCGGCGCCGCCGACGCCGCGCCCGCCGCCGAAGCCGGCGGACCGCTGCTGTCGATCGTGGTGCTGGTCTACAACACCGCGCCCTACCTGCGTGAGTGCTTCGATTCGCTGCTGGGGCAGCAGTACCGCAACGTCGAGGTGATCGCGATCGACGACGCCAGCACCGACGACAGCCTGGCGATCTGCCGCGAGTACGAGGCCGCGCACCCCAACTTCCGCTGCATCGGCAAGGCCAACGAGGGTGGCGCGGTCTCCGGCAACCTCGGCGTGTCGCTGGCGCGCGGCGAATACGTGGCGCTGGTCGATTCCGACGACATGGTCACCCCGGCCGGCTACCGCCTGCTGATGGACGAGGCGCTGCGCACCGGCGCGGACATCGCCATCGGCCGCGCGGCCCGGTTGACCAGCAAGGGCCTGTCCTCGGTGGCGTTCCTGTACGAGCCCTACGTGTGGTCCAGGCGCCAGCAGGTCGATTCGGTCGACGAATTCCCCGATGTGCTCCACGACGGCTTCTACTGGAACAAGGTCTTCCGCACCGCGTTCCTGCGCGAGCACGGGTTGGGGATGGAGCCCGGGCTGCTGTATGCCGACCGCCCGTTCGTGCACCGCGCGTACTGGTGCAGCCGCCGCACGGCGATCATCCCCGACCTCGTCTACCTGTGGCGCGTGCGCGGCGAGGGCCAGGCGCGCTCGATCACCCAGAACATCCGCCAGGCCGACAACTTCCTCGACCGCATGCGTTCGGTGCGGATCGAATGGGAGCAGTACCGCGACCTGCCCCATGCGCGCCGATGGCGCGACGCGATCGCCGTCAGCAACCTGCAGCGCGCCCTGCACGCGGCCAACGGCATCGTCGCCTCGCCGGTGTTCCGCAAGGTGTTCATCGGGGCGATGCAGGCACTGCTCGAGCTGTACGGCGACCTGGACTGGCGTTCGCTGGGGGCGCGCCGCTGCCTGTACCTGGAGCTCATCCGCCGTGGAGAAGTGGAGGCCCTGTGCTTCCTGCTCGGAGTGACCACCGAGCGCGGCTGGATCGCCGAGATCGACGGCGCCTGCTACTGGCAGCAGCCATTGCTGGACAACCCGGAGATCCCGCTGCCGCGCGAGGCGATGCGGCTGGATTTCCCCAACATCGGCTTCTTCCAGTTGCTGGACGTGGAGCTGGACGACGAGCGCCTGTCGCTGACCTTGAACCTGCACGACCGGATCATGGAGCGCTGCGAGGTGCGCTTCGAGCTGCACTCGGTGCACGGCGAGGGCGGCTGGTGGTTCGAGCCGCTGGGGCGGGTCGACGAACACCGCTGGCGCTACGCGCTCGCGCTCGGGGACAGGGCTTGGGAGCCGGGCGGGATGTACGGCCTGGTCATGCACTACACCACCCCGGACGGGACCCGCGGCCGCTATCGCGTCGGCCAGAAGATGGTCCCGGCCGAATGGCTGCCGCGGCTGCCGCTGGCCAACGCGCACGGGTGCCTGCTGCATTCGCCCGAGGCCGGGGGGATGGGCTTCGCCGCCAACTGACCGGCGGCCCGGCCGCGGCACGCCGCTTGCATCGTCCGGGACGCCGGCTGGTTGCCGGCCTCGCGCCCCGGAGGGCCCGGATGAAGACCAGCAAGCCCATTCCCGTCACCAGCCCGCTGCTGCCGCCGCTGGAGGAATTCGTCCCCTACCTGGAACGGATCTGGGACAGCCGGATCCTGACCAACGGCGGGAGCATGCACCAGGCGCTGGAGAAGGCGCTGTGCGCCTACCTCGGGGTCGAGCACATCGCCCTGTTCGCCAACGGCACCCTGGCGCTGGTGACCGCGCTGCAGGCGCTGCGCATCACCGGCGAGGTGATCACCACGCCCTACTCGTTCGTGGCCACCGCCCATTCGCTGCTGTGGAACGGGATCAAGCCGGTGTTCGTCGACGTCGACCCGGTGACCTACAACCTCGACCCGGCCAAGGTCGAGGCCGCGATCACCCCGCAGACCACCGCGATCCTGCCGGTGCACTGCTACGGCACCCCGTGCGACGTCGACGGCATCGACCGCATCGCCGAGAACTACAACCTGAAGGTGATCTACGACGCCGCCCACGCCTTCGGCGTCAGCGACGCGCGCGGCAGCGTGCTGCGCCACGGCGACCTGTCGGTGCTCAGCTTCCACGCCACCAAGGTGTTCAACACCTTCGAGGGCGGCGCGATCATCTGCCCGGACGCGCGCACCAAGCAGCGCATCGACCACCTGAAGAACTTCGGCTTCGTCAACGAGACCACCGTGGTCGCGCCGGGCATCAACGGCAAGATGAACGAGGTCTGCGCCGCGTTCGGCCTGCTCCAGCTCAGGCACATCGACCGCGCGCTGGCCCGCCGCGGCGAGATCGACGCGCTCTACCGGCGGCTGCTGGCCGGGGTCCCCGGGCTGCGCTGCCTGCGCCCGGCCGCGGGCGTGACCGGCAACTACGCCTACTTCCCGGTGATGGTCGGCGACGAGTTCCCGATGCAGCGCGACGAGCTCTACCAGCTCATGCGCGACAACCAGGTGCTGGTCCGCCGCTACTTCTACCCGCTGATCAGCGAGTTCCCGATGTACCGCGGCCTGCCGTCGGCCGCCGCGCAGAACCTGCCCGTGGCCAGCGGCGCGGCGCGGCGCGTGCTGTGCCTGCCGATCCACCCCGACCTGTCCGACGCCGACGTCGAGCGCATCTGCGCCCTGGTGGCGTCGCCGGCGCGGGTCCGCGCGGCGTGAGCACGGCGCGGGCCCGGCTGCCGCCATGGCGGCGGCGGATCGTGCACGCCTGGCTGGGCGTGCCGCTGCTGGGCCTGTGGCGCTTGCTCGACCTGCTGCTGCCCAAGCGGATGGACCGCTGGGGCTTCTTCGCCCACCCGCTCAAGCCCGGCCAGTTCATCGAGAACGCGCGCGCGGTGCACGAGCAGGTCCGGCACGACCGCTCGATCGAATGCCGGATCTTCGTCCGCGGCGGCCACCGCCCGCCGGGACTGGAAGACAGCCCGGGCACCCGGGTCGTCGACCTGGACACCGTGGCCGGGCTGTGGGCGCTGGCCCGCTGCGGCGTGCTGCTGCTGACCAATTCCACCGCCATGGACATGGCCCTGGGCTGGCGCGGCGGCGGCTTCGGCGCGCCGCGGCCGTGGCTGCGCCGGCGGGTGGTGGTGAACCTGTGGCACGGGATCCCGCTCAAGCGGCTGTTCGCCCTCGCCAACCCCGAGCAGCGCCGGCATGGCGACCGCAACCGCTTCCGCCGCCGCGAACGACGCCACTACGACGGCCTGGTCGCCTCCTCGGCGGTCGACGGCCATGCGATGGCGGCGATCTTCCACCCGCTGCCGCCTTCGCGGGTCTGGGTCACCGGGCTGCCGCGCAACGACTTCCTGCGCATGCCCGAGGCCAGGCTGCCGCCGTGCCTGCGCGAGGAACTGCTGCGCGTGCGCACGCTGCGCGACGGCCGCCGCCTGGTCCTCTACGCGCCGACCTACCGCGACGCCAGCGTCGCGCCCGAGCTGTGCTACCGCTTCAGCGACGTCGAGGTGCACAGGCTCAAGCAGCTGCTGGACGCGCACGGGGCGGTGCTGGGCGTGCGCGGGCACTACCTGGCCAACGCCCCGTCGCCGTTCGACCGCCGGCGCCATGTCGACGGGCGCCTGATCGTCGAGCTCGAGCACGACGCCTTCCACGAGATCGCACCGATCCTGCGCGAGAGCGCGGCGGTGGTCACCGACTATTCGTCGGTGTACATCGATGCGCTGTGCCTGGACCTGCCGGTGGTGAGCTTCGCCTGGGACCTGGAGCACTACGACCGGCGCCAGAACGGCCTGCTCTACGACATGGAACTGGCCTTCCCGGGCCCGGTGACGCGCAGCTTCGAGGCGCTGCTGGCGGCGCTCGGGGCGGTGCTGGCCGGACCGGCGCCGCCGCCGGACGAGCGCTACCGCGCGACCCGGCGGATGTTCTTCCAGCACGACGACGGCCACAACTCGCGGCGGGTCGTGGAACGCATCAGGCACGCGGTGGCCACGCGGGGCGGCCGGTGAGCGACGGCAGCCGGCAAGCGGCCGCCGCGCCGCTGGTGAGCGTGGTGATCCCCGCCTACAAGGCCACCTGGCTGGCCCAGGCGCTGGAGAGCGTGCGCAGGCAGACCCACCGGCCGCTCGAGCTGGTGGTCTGCGACGATTCGCGCGACGGCCGGATCCAGGCGCTGGTGGAGGCGTTCGCCGCCACCGCCGGCTTCCCGGTGCACTACTCGCGCAACCCCTCGCGCCTGTGGGAAACGCGCAGCACCGCCCGCGCGATCGCGCTGGCCTCGGGCGAGTACATCAAGTTCCTGCACGACGACGACGTGCTGCACGACGGCTGCATCGCCGCGCTGGTCGATGCCTTCGCCCGCGCGCCCAGCGCGGTGCTCGCCACCGCCCGGCGACGGCTGGTGGACGAGGCGGGCACGCCGCTGGCGGACACGCCGGCGACCGCGTTCCCCACCCGCGACCTGCTCCTCGACGGCCATGACGTGGTCGATTTCCTGGCCGATCGCACGCTCAACTTCCTCGGCGAGCCGAGCGCGGTCATGGGCCGGCGCGCGCCGCTGCTGGCGATGGGCGACGGCCTGACCGTGCTGGACGGCGTGCGGGTCACCTGGGTCGCCGACCTGGCGCTGTACGCCAAGCTGCTGCGCCATGGCCCGGTGGCGATGCTGGCCGCGCCGCTGGTCGATTTCCGCGTCTCGCGCGAGCAGTACAGCCAGCTCGGGCGCGACCGCCCCGGCATCGGCACGCCCGGCCACGAGGCCTTCCGCAGCGGCATCCGCGCGCTCGGCTGGTACCGCGCCGGCCGCGAGACCACGCAGGTGCACGCCACGCCGCTGGGCGCGGCCGCCGCCCCCGAACCGCTGGACCTGGCCCAGGCGCTGGCCGAGGCGCATGCCGTGGCGCTCGCGCGCTGGCACAAGCTCGACTGGCAGGCGCGCCGGCGCCTGCCGGCCACCCATGTTCCGCTGTACGAGGCGCAGCTCGCGCAGCTGCCCGAGACGCCGCGGCTCGGCGTCCTGGTGATCCCCGACGAGCGTGCACCCGCCGGGGCGTGCGCGACGCTGGACAGCCTGGCCGCGCACGCGCCGCCAGGTGCCCGCATCGAGGTGCGCGTGGCGGGCGAAGCGTCCGGCGCCTTCCCGGCCGGAACGGTGGCCTGGGAGCAGGACGCGCCCGCGGCCTCGCTCAATGCCGCAGTCGCCGGATGGGACGTGAACTGGGTGCTGGTGGTCGAGGCCGGCGCCGAGTTCACCGGTGGCGGCCTGCTGCGCCTGCTGCCGGAGCTGGCCATGGCCGGCGGCCTGCAGGCGCTGTATGCGGACGAGTGGTACCGCGACGGCGACGGCAACATCGCCCCGGTCCTGCGCCCGGACCTCAACCTGGACCTGCTGCTGGGCAATCCCGGCGCGATGGCCGGGCACTGGATCCTGCGCCGGAGCGCGGTACTCGAGGCCGGGGGCTTCGACCCGGCGCACGACGGCGCCGCCGGTTTCGACCTGGTCCTGCGCCTGCTCCTGGCCCACGGCCTGGGCGCGTTCGGCCACCTGCCCGAGCCGCTGCTGGCCTGCGCCCCGCCGCGGCTGGCCGACGAGGCCCAGCGTGGCGCCCTGCTCCGCCACCTGCACGAGCGCGGCTATCCCGACGCGACCGTGCACGGCGCCGGGCCGGGCCTGCAGCGCATCGACTATGGCCATCCCGGACAGCCCCCGGTGTCGATCGTGGTGCTGGCCGGCGACGCGCCCGCGCCGCTGGAGCGCTGCGTGCTGTCGGTACTCGAGCACACCGCATGGCCCGCCTACGAACTGCTGCTGGTGGACCACGGCGTTCCCGCCGCGCTGCGGGCCTGGATGGACCAGGTCGCAGGCCTGGCCGGCGGCCGCGTGCGCGTGGTCGACGCCGGCCCGGTCGCGCCGGCGGTGGCGCGCAACCACGCCGCGCAGGCCGCGGCCGGCGAATACCTGGTCTTCCTCGATGCCGGCGCGGCGGTGCTGGAAGGCCGCTGGCTGCATGCCCTGCTCAACCACGGCCAGCGCCCGGAAGTGGGCGTGGTCGGCGCCAAGACCGTGGCCGCCGACGGCAGCATCACCCACGCCGGGCTGGTGCCGGGACTGGACGCCGGTGGCGGGCGCGTGTTCGCGGGCCGGCCGATGGATGCCGGTGGCTACATGGGCCGGCTGCAGGTCGCGCAGGACTACGCCGCCGTCGCCGGCAGCTGCCTGCTGGTCGAACGGACGCTGTTCGAAGCGGTCGGCGGCTTCGACGCCGCCGCCTTCCCGGATGCCGGCGCGGACATCGACCTGTGCCTGCGCGTCGGCGCCGCCGGCCGGCTCGTAGTGTGGACGCCCGAGGCGGTGCTGCTGCACGCGCCCGTGGAGGCCGCCTGCGACGGCGCGGTGCGGGAGGCGCTGCATGCGCGCTGGCTGCCGGCGCTGGCACGCGACCCCGCCTACCACCCGGCCATGCGCCTGGACGTGCCCGGCGGCTTCGAGCTGGACGACACCGCGCTGTCGTGGCAGCCGCTGCCCGGACGCCCGCTGCCGCGCGTGCTGGCCCTGCCCAGCGACGGCCACGGCAGCGGCCACTACCGGATCCTGCAACCGTTCGCGGCGCTGCACGCGGCCGCGCACGTGGAGGGCGCCACCTGCGCGCGGCCGCTGGACGTCGTCGAGGTCGAGCGCTTCGCGCCTGACGTCATCGTGATGCAGCGCCGGGTCGGCGACGCGGACATCGCGAGGATGGCGCGCCTGCAGCGCTTCTCCGGCGCGTTCAAGGTGTACGAGCTGGACGACTGGCTGCCCCGGCTGCCGGCGCGCAACATCCATCGCCGGCACATGCCGCGCGACGTCGGCGAACGGTTGCGGCGCGGCCTCGCCCATGCCGACCGCTTCGTGGTCTCCACGCCCGCGCTGGCCGAGGCCTGCGCGGGCTGGCATGCGGACATCGTGGTCGCCGGGAACCGGCTGGATCCGCACCTGTGGACCGCCCTGCCCACCGGCGCGCGCAGGCCCGGCGGCAAGCCCCGGGTCGGCTGGGCCGGCGGTGTCAGCCATGACGGCGACCTGGCGCTGGTCGCCGAGGTGGTGCGCACGCTGGCCGGCGAGGTCGACTGGGTGTTCTTCGGCCTGTGCCCGGAGCGGCTGCGGCCGCACGTGGCCGAGTTCCATCCCGGCGTGCCGATCGGCCAGTACCCGCGCGTGCTGGCCGCGCTCGGGCTGGACCTGGCCATCGCGCCGCTGGAAGACCACCCGTTCAACACCTGCAAGAGCAACCTGCGCCTGCTGGAGTACGGCGCCTGCGGCTACCCGGTGGTGTGCAGCGACCTGGAACCCTACCGCGGCGCCCTGCCCGCCACCCGGGTCCGCAACCGGACCCGCGACTGGGTCGAGGCGATCCGCATGCACCTGGCCGACCGCGCCGCCAGCCAGGCCGCCGGCAAGGCCCTGCGCGAGGCGGTCCATCGCGACTGGATGCTGGAAGGCGCCGGCCTGGAGGCCTGGCGCCGGGCCTGGCTGCCGGACTGAGCCGGCCGCGGCCGGCAGCGCCGTGACCGCCCCCCGCCCCCGCCGACCGGACGCCGGCCACCGCCGCGGCGGAAAGCCGCCGGCGCGTCCGGCACGCCGCTTGCATCGGACCCGGCGTGCACCGCCCGGGGGTCCCATGACCGATTCGATCACATCCGTCCTGTCGCAGATCCGCGCCTACCAGAGCCAGCTGGGCCAGGCGACCGGGATCGGCGGCGACGTGGCGCGCAGCGATGCGATCCAGGGCCTGCAGGGCGCGATCCAGGCCCCCGGCCAGGCCGGCGCGGCATCCGGCCCCAGCTTCAGCGAGACCCTGCGCGGCGCGATCAACGGCGTCAGCGCGGCCCAGGAGAAGTCCGGTGCGCTGCAGCGCGCCTTCGAACTGGGCGAACCCGGCGCCGACCTGGCGCGGGTGATGGTCGCCTCGCAGCAGTCGCAGGTGGCGTTCCGCGCCACCGTCGAAGTACGCAACCGACTGGTACAGGCGTACCAGGACGTCATGAACATGCCGCTCTGACCGCAGGGACACGAACGCGATGGCGCTGTCGATCACCAAGGATTCGTTCAACCGCGAGCAGGCCGCCGAGAAGGCCGCCTCCGCCGTGGTCCGGCTGCAGGAAATGCAGCTGGGCCGCAAGGCCGGCACCCTGCTGCTGATCGCGCTGGCGGTGGCCGCCGGCCTGTACGTGTTCTTCTGGTCGCAGAAGCCCGAGTACAGCCCGCTCTACACCGGCCTGGACCCGAAGGCCACCGCCGAGGCCGCCGACCTGCTGCGCGCCGCGCAGATCCCGTTCAAGCTCGACCAGGCCACCGGCGCGATCTCGGTGCCCGAGGCCAGCCTGCACGACGCGCGGCTCAAGCTCGCCGGCTCCGGGCTGACCGAGAGCGGACGCCTGGGCTTCGAGCTGATGGAGCGCGACCCGGGCTTCGGCGTCAGCCAGTTCGTCGAGAACGCCCGCTACCAGCACGCGCTGGAGACCGAGCTGGTCCGCACCATCGCCACCCTGCGCCCGGTGCGCGACGCGCGCGTGCACCTAGCCATCCCCAAGCCGTCGGCGTTCACCCGCCAGCGCGAGGCGGCCAGCGCCTCGGTGGTGCTGGAACTGCGTTCCGGCGCGATGCTCGAGCGCAACCAGGTCGACGCGATCGTCCACCTGGTCTCCTCCTCGATTCCCGACCTGGCGCCCGAGCGCGTCACCGTGGTCGACCAGAACGGCCGCCTGCTCAGCAGCGCCGGCGCCGACAGCGCCTCGGCGCTGAGCGCCGCCCAGTTCGAGCAGGTCCGCCGCCAGGAGACCTCCTACAACCAGCGCATCCGCGAACTGCTCGAGCCGTTGACCGGCCCCGGCCGGGTCAACGCCGAAGTCACGGTGGACATGGACTTCTCGGTCACCGAGGAGGCGCGCGAGCTGTTCAACGGCGAACCGGCCAAGCTGCGCAGCGAGCAGGTCAGCGAGAACAGCCACACCGGCGACGGCCCGCAGGGCATCCCCGGCGCCACCAGCAACACCCCGCCGGGCGCGGCCGCGCAGGCCGCGAACGACCCGGCCCAGGCCACCGCCGCGGCCGCCGCCGCGCCCGCCACCGCCGCGGCACCCGCCGCGCCGACCGAGACCTCGCGCAGCGCGACCCGCAACTTCGAGCTCGACCGCACCCTGCAGCACACCCGCCAGCCAGCCGGCCGCATCCGCCGCATCACCGCCGCGGTGCTGGTCGACCACGTGCCGCGCCCGGGCAAGGATGGCAAGCCGGCGCTGCAGGCGCTGAGTGCCGAGGAGGTCAAGCGCGTGGAGGACCTGGTCCGCCAGGCGGTGGGCTTCGACGCCGCGCGCGGCGACGTGGTCTCGGTGGTCAACGCCGCGTTCGTCCGCGAGGACGGCGAGGCGGTCGAACCGGCCAAGTGGTGGGAAGACCCGCGCGTGCGCGACGTGGCCCGCCTGCTGCTCGGCGCGCTGGTGGTGCTGGCGCTGCTGTTCGGCGTGCTGCGCCCGGCGCTGCGCCAGATCGCGGGGCCGGCGCCCAGGGCCAAGGCCCGCCACGACGCGGGCGAACAGACCGCCGAGGTCTCGCTGGTCGAGGACGAGCTGCCGGCGCTGGCCGACGACGTCGCCCAGATCGGCGCGCCGCGCCCCCACGCCATCGCCCTGGCGTCGGACGCCTACGAAGACCGCCTGCGCAACGCGCGCGAGGCGGTCAAGACCGACTCCAAGCGGGTCGCCCAGGTGGTGAAGGACTGGTTGGGCAATGAAGCAGCCTAATGAAGAACTGACCGGCGTCCAGCGCGCCGCCGTGCTGCTGCTCTCGCTCGGCGAGGCCGACGCGGCCGAGGTGCTCAAGCACATGGGCGCCAAGGAAGTGCAGAAGCTCGGCCTGGCGATGGCGACCATGAGCGGCGTCAGCCGCGACCAGGTCATCCGGGTGATGGACGACTTCAACGGCGCGCTGGACAAGCAGACCTCGCTGGGCGTCGGCGCCGACGACTACATCCGCAACGTGCTGATCCAGGCGCTGGGCGCGGAGAAGGCCGGCGGCCTGATCGACCGGATCCTGCTCGGCCGCAACACGACCGGCCTGGACACGCTCAAGTGGATGGACTCGCGCGCCATCGCCGACCTGGTCCGCAACGAGCACCCGCAGATCATCGCCATCGTGCTGTCGCACCTGGACGGCGACCACGCCGCCGACACGCTCAAGCTGCTGCCCGAGCGCACCCGCGCCGACGTGCTGCTGCGGATCGCCACCCTCGACGGCATCCCGCCGAACGCGCTCAACGAGCTCAACGAGATCATGGAGCGCCAGTTCGCCGGCAACCAGAACCTGAAGTCGTCGAACATCGGCGGGGTCAAGGTCGCCGCCAACATCCTCAACTTCCTGGAGACCGGCCAGGACCAGTCGATCCTCGGCGCCATCGCCCAGGTCGACCAGGAGCTGTGCCAGCGCATCCAGGACCTGATGTTCGTGTTCGACGACCTGGTCGAGCTGGAGGACCGCGAGCTGCAGACCCTGCTGCGCGAGGTGTCCGGCGAGCGCCTGGGCATCGCGTTGCGCGGCGCCGACACCAAGGTGCGCGAAAAGATCACCCGCAACATGTCCCAGCGCGCCGCCGAGATCCTGCTGGAGGACATGGAGGCACGCGGTCCGGTGCGCCTGTCCGACGTGGAGGCCGCGCAGAAGGAGATCCTGACCATCGTCCGCCGGCTGGCCGATGAAGGCGTGGTCACCCTGGGCGGTGGCGGCGGCGAGGAGCTGGTATGAGCCACGCGGTCGTCCGCTGGCTGGCGCCGGAGCTGGACGCGCCCTCCGCTTCGGCGGTAGACGCCCCCGCCGACCTGCCGCTGCCGCGCCCGCCGAGCCTGGAGGAGATCCAGGCGATCGAGGGGGCCGCGCACCGCGACGGCTACGAGGCCGGGCTGGCGCAGGGCCACCAGGAAGGCTTCGCCCTCGGCCAGGCCGAAGTGCGCCGGCTGACCGCGCAGATCGAAGGCATCCTCGACAACTTCTCCCGCCCCCTCGCCCGGCTCGAGGACGAGGTCACCGCCGCGCTGGGCGAACTGGCCGTGCGCATCGCCGGCAGCCTGGTCGGCCGCGCCTACGACGCCGACCCGGTGCTGCTGTCGGACCTGGTCGCCGAGGCGCTGGACGCGGTCGGCGGCGCCAGCCGCGAGGTCGAGGTGCGGTTGCACCCGGACGACATCCAGTCGCTGGCCCCGCTGCTGGCGCTGGTCAGCGGCGCGCGCCTGGTGCCCGACCCGAGCCTGGGCCGCGGCGACCTGCGCGTGCACGCTGAGAGCGTGCGCATCGACGGCACCCTGGAGGCGCGCCTGCGCGGCGCGCTCGAATCGGTGATCCGCAAGGCGGGGGCCGGCGCATGACCCCTCCCCCAACCTCCGCCGCCGCGCCCGCGATCCCCGGCGCGGTGCCGGCCGACTGGCTGGCCGCGCGCAACCTGCGCCTGGCCACCCGGCTGGACGCGATCGCGCTGGACAGCTCCGCCGGCCGCGGCCTGATCCGCGAAGGCATCCTGCGCCGCGCGGTCGGCCTGACCCTGGAAGCGGTCGGCTGCGAGGCCCCCATGGGCGCAACGTGCAAGGTCGAAGTCGTCGGCGGCGGCTGGGTCGAGGCCGAGGTGGTCGGCTTCGCCGGCGAACGCACCTCGCTGATGCCCAGCGCCGAGCTGCACGGGCTGCTGCCGAACGCGCGGGTGGTGCCGCTGCACCGCCGCGGCGGCGTGGAAGTGGGCGAAGGCCTGCTGGGCCGGGTCATCGACTCGGATGGCGTGCCGCTGGACGGGCGCGGCCCCATCCGCGCCGAGGGCAATGTCGGCATGGCCGGCGTCTCGATCAACCCGCTGGCGCGCGAACCGATCATCCAGCCGCTGGACGTGGGCGTGCGCGCGATCAACGCGCTGCTGCCGATCGGCCGCGGCCAGCGCGTGGGCCTGTTCGCCGGCTCGGGCGTGGGCAAGTCCACGCTGCTGGGGATGATGACCCGCTTCACCTCGGCCGACGTCATCGTCGTCGGCCTGATCGGCGAGCGCGGCCGCGAAGTGCGCGATTTCGTCGAGACCACCCTGGGCGAGGAAGGCCTGCGCCGCGCGGTCGTGGTGGCCGCGCCGGCCGACCGGCCGCCGCTGGCGCGCCTGCACGGCGCCTACCGCGCCACCGCCATCGCCGAATGGTTCCGCGACCAGGGCCTGAACGTGCTGCTGCTGATGGACTCGCTGACCCGCTTCGCCCAGGCGCAGCGCGAGATCGGCCTGTCGGTGGGCGAGCCGCCGACGACCCGCGGCTATCCGCCGTCGGTGTTCGCCAAGCTGCCGGCGCTGGTCGAGCGCGCCGGCAACGGCGCGGCCGGCCGCGGCTCGATCACCGCCTTCTACACCGTGCTGACCGAGGGCGACGATCCGCAGGACCCGATCGCCGATGCGGCGCGCGCGATCCTGGACGGCCACATCCTGCTCTCGCGGCGGATCGCCGACGCTGGCCTGTACCCGGCCATCGACGTGGAATCCTCGGTCAGCCGCGTGGTCCAGGACATCGCCGACGACACCTGGCGCGCGCGCATCCGCGCGCTCAAGCGACTGGTCGCCGCGTACAACAGCAACCGCGACCTGATCGCGATCGGCGCCTACCAGCGCGGCAACGACCCGGTCGTGGACGAGGCGCTGGAGCGCTGGCCCGAGATCGTCGAGTTCCTCGGCCAGGACGTGGCCCACGCCGCCGACCTGCACCACAGCCGCGACGCCCTCGCCGCGCTGCTGCACCACAAGGAGAACGCCGCATGATGCAGTCCCGCCGCATCGACCCGCTGCTGCGCCGCGCGCAGGAGCACGAGGACGCCGTGGCCCGCGACCTGGCCGAGCGCCAGCGTGCGCACGAACTGCAGGAATCCCGGCTGGCCGAACTGCGCCGCTATGCGGAGGAGTACGCTTCCAGCCAGATGGCCGCGGTCAGCCCGGCGCAGCTGGCCAACCGCCGCGCCTTCCTCGACCGGCTGGAAAGCGCGGTGGAACAGCAGAGCCGCAACGTCGACCACAGCCGCGAGAGCGTGGAGGCCGAGCGCACCCGGCTGCTGCTGGCCAGCCGCGACAAGCAGGTGCTCGAGCAGCTCGCCGCCAGCTACCGCGCGCAGGAGCGCAAGGTCGACGAACGCCGCAGCCAGCGCGAGATGGACGATCTCGGCGCGCGCCGCGTGCGTGCCGCCCAGCAGGGCGAAGAGGGAGAGGGACGATGAGCCTGGCGATCACCGGCAGCCCGTCGCCCCCCACCACCCCCGCTCCACCGGCGGGCGGCGCCGGCCCCGGCGCCAACGGCGACGACGGGTTCTCGCGCATGCTCCAGGCCGAGCCGGACCCGGCGACCCAGGCCAAGGCCACGGCCGAGCCGCCGCCGGCCACGGAAACGTCGCGCCGCACCGAGGCCGCACCGCGCGATGGCGGGCGCAAACCGGCGGGCGGCCCCCCGGGATCGAAGGCGTCGGCGGATGCGGACAGCACGGCTCCCGACGCCGCCGCCACGACGACGACGGAGGCGACCGCACTGCAGGAGCCGGCGGCGCCGGCCGGCAGCGACTGGCCGCCCCCGGGCCTGGCCAGCCTGCTCGATCCGGCCGCCCTCGCCTCGCCCCCCGCACCGGTCGCCGCGATGGCTCCGGTGAACGCGACCGCGACCCCCGGCACGCTCGCCGACGCCGGCGCACCGCCGCAGGACTCGCGCCTTCCGGCAGCCCGGGCCGGCACCGCCGGCGGCATCCTGCCGATGCCCGCGCCGGCCGCATCGGCGGGGCGGGCCACGACCGCCGCCCCGGAGAACGCGCCGCTGCCACCTGTCGCGGACGCGGCGACCGGCCTGGTCGCCGGCGCGGGCCGCGGCGAGCCGGTCGCGGCCACCGAACCGTCACCCACGCAGGCGACGTTCGCGCTGCCCGCCACCGCAGGCCCGGCGCCCGCCGCCGCCCCGGCCGCGGCGGCGGTCTCCGCACCGCACGCGCCGGTCCCCGACCTGCACGGCGACGCCTTCGCCGACGAGGTCGGCACCCATGTGCAGTGGCTGGCCGAGCAGAAGATCGGCCACGCCCACATCCGCATCTCGCCGCAGGAGCTGGGCCCGGTGGAGATCCGCCTGCAGCTGGACGGCGACAGGATCAGCGCCGACTTCACCAGCGCCCAGCCCGAAGTCCGCCAGGCGCTGGAGAACGGCCTGCCCCGCCTGCGCGAAATGCTGGGACAGAACGGCTTCCAGCTGGCGCACGCCGGGGTCGGCCAGCAGTCGCGGCAGGACGGCGGCGGCCATGGCCCCGCCCGCGGCGGCCGCGAAGGCGGCGACGGCACGGGCGAGATCCCGGCGGCCGCGCCGGCGCGACTGGCCGCGCGCGGCCTGCTCGACGCCTACGCCTGATCCCCGGCCCCGTCCGGGGCCGTCAAATCCCCGCCGCGCGCGCGGCACGCTGCTTGCATCCTGACCGGGGCACCCTCCAGGAGACGACGCGTGGCCGCCGCTGCCGACAAGAACGCCCCCAAACAGGCCCAGAAAGGCGCCGCCCCCGCCAAGGGCGGCAGCAAGCTGCCGCTGATCGTCAGCGTGGTCGCGCTGCTGGCCGCCGCCGGCGCCGGCGGTGGCTGGTACTGGAGTTCGCGCCAGGCCGCCGCTGCCGAGCACGCCGCCGCCGAGGCCGCCAAGCCCAAGCTGCCCGCGCCGGCCCAGTACTTGGCGCTCGAGCCTCCGTTCGTGGTCAACCTCAACGGCGCCACCGCCGGCCCGCAGTACCTGCAGGTCGAGATCCAGCTGATGACGCGCGATCCGGTGGCCCTGGCCGACCTCGAGCGGCACGCCCCGGCCATCCGCGCCCGCCTGCTGATGCTGCTCGCCCAGCAGGACGCGCAGGGGATCGCCGACCGCACCGGCAAGGAGAAGCTGCAGGCGCAGGCGCTGGCCGAGGTGCGCAAGCTGATGCGCGCCGAGACCGGCTCGCCGGGCGTGGAAGACCTGCTGTTCACCAGCTTCGTGACCCAGTAACCGGAGCGGCCCGCGCCCATGAGCATCAACGACCTGCTGTCCCAGGACGAGATCGACGCGCTGCTGCACGGCGTGGACTCCGGCGCGGTCAGCACCGAGCCGGAACCGGTCGATCCCGGCGTCGCGCGCCAGTACGACTTCGCCAGCCAGGACCGGATCATCCGCGGCCGGATGCCGACCCTGGAGATGGTCAACGAGCGCTTCGTGCGGCTGTGGCGGATCGGCCTGTTCAACCTGATCCGGCGCTCGGCCGACCTGTCGGTGCGCGGCATCGACCTGGTCAAGTTCGGCGACTACATGCATTCGCTCTACGTGCCGACCAACCTCAACCTGGTCCGCTTCAAGCCGCTGCGCGGCATGGGCCTGATCGTGTTCGAGCCCAAGCTGGTCTTCACCGTGGTCGACAACTTCTTCGGCGGCGACGGCCGCTACCCCACCCGGATCGAGGGCCGCGAGTTCACCCCGACCGAGATGCGGGTGATCCAGCTGCTGCTCAAGCAGACCTTCACCGACCTGGTCGAGGCCTGGGCGCCGGTGATGGACGTGGAGTTCGAGTACATCAATTCCGAGATCAACCCGCACTTCGCCAACATCGTCACCCCGCGCGAGTACGTGGTGGTCAGCCGCTTCCACGTCGAGCTGGAAGGCGGTGGCGGCGAGATCCACGTCACCCTGCCGTACTCGATGCTCGAGCCGATCCGCGAACTGCTCGACGCCGGCATCCAGAGCGACCGCATCGACCGCGACGAGAGCTGGAACACCACCCTGCGCGAGCAGCTGATGCTGGCCGAGGTCACCGTGTCCAGCGTGCTGGCGCAGAAGCGCATCGACCTGCGCCAGCTGACCCGGCTGAAGGTCGGCGACATCCTGCCCATCGAACTGCCGTCCAGCGTGCCGGTCTGCGTCGAGGACATCCCCGTGTTCACCGGCGAGTTCGGCCTGGCCAACGGCCGCAACGCGGTGAAGATCACCCAGACCCGCGCGCCCGGCGCGCCGATGCCGCGCACGCCCGCCCTCACCGAGGAAACTTCCGCATGAACCCCAACGAAGAACCGGGCGCGAGCCTGGCGCAGTTCGACGCGCTCCAGTCGGACGCCGCGCTGGACGCGCGCGACCTCAACCTGGACGTGATCCTGGACGTGCCGGTGACGCTGTCGCTGGAAGTCGGCCGTTCGCGCATGCCGATCCGCAACCTGCTGCAGCTCAACCAGGGCTCGGTGATCGAGCTCGAGCGCGGCGCCGGCGAACCGCTGGACGTCTACGTCAACGGCACCCTGATCGCGCATGGCGAGGTGGTCGTGATCAACGACCGCTTCGGCGTGCGCCTGACCGACGTGGTCAGCCCCAGCGAGCGGATCCGGAGACTGCGTTGAGCGCACTGTCCGCCCTCGCCGTCGCCGCGGCACCGGCCGCGCAGGCCGCGCGGCCCGCCGCCCAGGCGGCGTCCTCGCCAGGCCTGTTCGGCGCGTTCTTCGCCCTGCTGCTGGTGCTCGGCCTGATCCTGGGCCTGGCCTGGCTGCTGCGGCGGCTGCCCGGTGCCGGCTTCCGTCCGGTCGAGGGCCTGCGCGTGGTCGCCAGCCTGCAGCTGGGCGCCAAGGAGCGCGCGGTGGTGGTCGAGGTGGGCGGCCAGCAGCTACTGCTCGGCGTCACCGCCGCCGGCATCTCGCGCCTGCACGAACTGCCGCAGCCGCTCCCGCCGGCCGAGCCGCCGAAGCTGCCCAACCTCAAAGACCTGCCCAACTTCGCCCAGCTGCTGTCGCAGCGGCTGCGCAAGGACGCCTGACATGTCGCGCCGTTCCGTATTCCTCGTCATCGTGCTCCTGCTGCTGGCCTGCGCGCCGATGCTGGCGCTGGCCGCGCCGGCCGGCGCGCCGCAGGTGCCGTCGCTGCCCAACCTGACCGTCGGCCGGATCGGCGATGCGCCGGTCAGCGTGCCGCTGCAGACCCTGCTGCTGATGACGGCGATCACCCTGCTGCCGTCGCTGCTGCTGGTGATGACCGCCTTCACCCGGATCATCATCGTGCTGGCGCTGCTGCGCCAGGCGCTGGGCACCGGGCAGACGCCGTCCAACCAGATCCTGGTCGGGCTGGCCCTGTTCCTCACCGCGATGATCATGATGCCGGTCTGGCAGAAGGCCTGGGACGGCGGCTTCGCGCCGTACCTCAACGGCGACATCGATTTCCGCAGCGCCTGGGACCTGGGCACCGCGCCATTGCGCGGCTTCATGCTGGCCCAGGTGCGCGAGACCGACCTGATGACCTTCGCCGGGCTGGCCGGGCATGGCACCTATGCCGGTCCGGACGACGTGCCGTTCCCGGTGCTGGTCGCCTCGTTCGTGACGTCCGAGCTGAAGACCGCGTTCGAGATCGGCTTCCTGATCTTCATCCCGTTCGTGATCATCGACCTGGTGGTGGCCAGCGTGCTGATGTCGATGGGCATGATGATGCTCTCGCCGATGCTGATCTCGGCGCCGTTCAAGATCCTGCTGTTCGTGCTGGTCGACGGCTGGGTGCTTACGGTGGGCACGCTGGCGGCCAGCTTCAACGGCGTCTGACCCCGCCGCATCGCCGTTGCCGTTGCCGTTGCCGTTGCCGTTGATCTTGGCTCGGCTTTCCCTGCCGGTAAAGCGAGCCGAGCATCGCAGGATGACGGGGCCGAAGAGCTGCCCTTGTCTGAGCGAAGCGAGTTTGGGCAGCGTCCCAAGAGGGGATAAATGCCCCGACTGCCGAGGAGCGCAGGGAACCGATCGGCGCAGCCGATCGGCTCGCGTCCCCGGTTGTGCTTTCTTTTGTTTACTTTTCTTTGCACAAGCAAAGAAAAGTGACCCGCGCAAAGCGCGGAAGCTTCGGACTTCGGCATCCGAACCTGTCACCCGGTTCCCTGGCGCGCCCCTCTAACCAGAGATCAACAGCAAGGCTTTCACTCGTCGCTTCGCGTCGAGCGCGTCACTTTTTCTTTGCTTGTGCAAAGAAAAAGTAACCAAAAAGAAAGCACAGCCGGGGACGCGATCCGTCCGCGAAGCGGACGGCACCCTGCGCTTCTCGCGTCGGCGGGGGACGGCCCACAACTCGCTTCGCTCAGACATGTGGGCCTCTTCGCCCCCGCCGCCGCTGCGATGCTCGGCTCGCTTTACCGGCAGGGAAGGTCAAGAGCGAAGCGCAGGAGCAAAGGGCACCAACGAAGCGCAACAGCGAAAACCAACGCACGAGCAGCCCTCGGCGGGATGCCGGCGCGTCGCTGGCACCGTCCTTGCATCTGCCTGGCCATGACCCCCGAACTCGCCCTCACCGAACTGCGCCGCGGCCTCGAAGTCGCCCTCTGGGTCGGCGGCCCGCTGCTGGTCGCCGTGCTCGTGGTCGGCGTGGTGGTCGGCATCGTCCAGGCCGCGACCCAGCTCAACGAGCCCACCATCGCCTTCATCGCCAAGGCCGTGGCCCTGACCGCCTCGCTGTTCGCGCTCGGCAGCTTCCTGCTCGCCTACCTGGTGGACTACACCATCGCGCTGTTCCAGCGCATCCCGCACCTGATCGGCTGACCGGAGCGCCGGGCGATGGACGCGGCCACCGCGATGATGATCGACGGCCAGCAGGCCTTCGGCATGATCGGCACGATCCTGTGGACCATGCTGCGCACCGGCGCGATGCTGATGGCGATGCCGCTGATCGGCACCCGCGCGGTGCCGGTACGCGTGCGCGTGCTGCTGGCCGGCGCGCTGGCGATGGCGATCGCGCCGCTGCTGCCTCCGCCTCCCGCCACCGGCGGCATCGACGCGGCCACCGTGCTCGGGGTCGCCCGCGAACTGGCGCTGGGCGTGGCGATGGGCTTCGTCCTGCGCCTGGTGTTCGAGGCCGGCGCGCTGGCCGGCGAGCTGGTCTCGCAGGGCATGGGCCTGGCCTTCGCGCAGATGAACGATCCGCTGCGCGGCACCAGCTCCGGCGTGGTCGCGCACTGGTTCTACCTGGCCTTCGGCCTGCTGTTCTTCGCCGCCGACGGCCACCTGGCGATGGTCGCCCTGCTGGTGCGCAGCTACCAGGCGCTGCCGGTGGCCGCCCCGTGGTCGGACGCCACCGCCAGCCTCGGCACCGTGGTCGAGCTGTTCGGCGTGGTCCTGCGCGGCGGGCTGACCCTGGCGCTGCCGGTCATGGTCGCGCTGCTGGCCACCAACCTGGCGTTCGGCGTGCTGGCGCGGGCCGCGCCGGCCCTCAACCCGATCCAGCTGGGCCTGCCGGTGGCGGTGCTGATGGGCCTGTTCCTGCTGGCGGTACTGGCCGGCGAACTCGCCGCCCCGGTGCAGGGACTGTTCGACGCCGCCTTCGACACGGGGATGCGGGTGGCCGCCCCCTGAGCGGCGGTCAAGAAGCCCGGGGCAGGCGCCGATAACCCGGGCAGGCCCGCCGCCCCGGTGGCGCGGGACACCGTCGATGCATCTTCCAGCCAGGCGCGGCAACGGGCATCCCGCCGACGGCGGCCGCCGGACCGGTGGCCACTTTCCATCGGCCACGTCCGGACGCATAGTAGGCCGGGGCGATGGCGCAGGGGGCGTCATGCAGCGATGGACACGGCGCCATACCCGCGACGCGATGCTCATCGCGGTGGCCTGCTTCGTCCTGCCGCTGCTCAGCATTCCCTACTGGCCGGGGTTCGGCAGCGGCGCGACCGCCTCGCTCGCCCACCTGCAATGGGGCCTGCTGCTCGCGCTGGCGATGCTCTCGCCGCACAAGCTCTATTTCCGCATCGGCTACCTGTCGCTGTTCCTGGCCTGGTGCGTGCAGCTGTTGCTGCGGGCGCCCGAAGGCACCGCGATCTCCCTGCTGTTGCGCTCGCTGCCGCTGTACGCGGCGATGTACGGCTGGACGGTGCTGTGCGCGCACTGGATGGGCTGGCCGCGGCCGCCGGAGCATGCACGGGTACGGCAGCGCGACATCGTGCCGTTCGGCGCGGTCGCGCTGGTGCTCTACCCGCTCGGATGGGCGCTGGGCCATGCCCTGGTCAACGGCCTGTTCTCGGCGGCGAGCGAGGCCGACCTGCTGCACCAGACCCTGCAGGTGGGCTTCGCCCGCTTCTTCGGCGTGCTGTGCCTGACCCTGCCGATCGTGCTGTTCGTCACCGGCCGCAACGAACCGGCGCCGATGCCCAGCCGCATGCCGTGGTGGGAGTGGGTCCTGCTGGGCGGCTACTCGATGCTGCTCACCGCCCTGCTCTGGGCCCTGCCCGCCCGCGGCGAACACCCGCTCGGTGGACTGCTCGACCAGCGCTTCATGCTCGCCGCGCTGATGGTCTGGGCCGCGCTGCGCCTGCCGTGGCGCTGGTCGACGCCGCTGATGGCGGCCGTGACCCTGCTGCTGGTCTACCTGGTCGGGGTCGGCACCCGCAGCGGCCTGCGCAGCGACGCGCTCCACCTGCTGCAGATCGGCTTCGAGATGAGCGTGCTGCAGCAGCTGCTGGCCCTGACCCAGGTGATCGCGCGCGACAACCGCCGCGCCATCGCCCGGATGGCCGGGGAGAGCCGCCGCGACGGCCTGTCCGGGGTCCCCAACGTCAACGCCCTGCGCCATGACCTGGCCGGCGCGGCGAAGCCGCCGACCGAGATCGCCTGCCTCGGCATCGAGCACATGGACAACCTGATGGCCGGCTACGGCCTGCCGGCGCAGGAGGCGCTGACCGCGGCGATCCACCACTACCTGCAGCCGGAGGTCCAGGCCTACACCCTGGGCATGGGCTGCTTCGCCCTGGTGCCGGTCGGCGAGGTCTCGTGGAAGGCGGTGCTCGCCAGGGTCGAACAGTTCGAGTTCAACTACGCCGAGGCCCAGGTCAGGATCGAGCCGCACCTGGGCGTGTGCCCGCTGCGCGATGCGAGCGCGCAGTCGCTCGACCTGGCGCTCGATGCCTCGTACGGGGCGATGCAGGCCGCGCGGCAGCGCGGGGAGACCGCGCCCGTGTTCGCCACGCCCGGACTCAGCGACCCGGCCGCGCTGCGCGCGATGCTGGAAACCCATTCCCTGGCCCTTTCCCTCCTGAGGCGGCGCCAGCTCGAACTGCACGTGCAGCCGATCCAGCGCCTGTCCGGCGGCGCGCGCATGGGCGAGATCCTGTGCCGCCTGCGCACGGACGATGGCCGCCTGCTGATGCCGCGCGACTACATGGACGAGCTGGACGCCAGCCGCGGCGTGGTCGAGCTCGACCGGGCCGTGATCGAGGTGCTGCTGCAGTGGATGCGCGACAACGCGCAGCACCTGCCCTACCAGCGGCTGACGGTGAACCTCACCGGACGCAGCCTGGTCTCGGAGAACTTCCGCAACTGGCTGCTGTACCAGCTCGACCTGTTCCCGGGCTGCGCCCAGCGCCTGTGCTTCGAGATCACCGAACGGGCCATCACCGGCGGCCTGGCCCAGGTGCGGCCGCTGCTCGACGGCCTGAGCCAGCGCGGCTGCCTGGTCGCGCTGGACGACTTCGGCACCGGCATGCAGAGTTTCGAGCGCCTGCAGCAGCTGCCGATCGACCTGGTCAAGATCGACGGCACCTTCGTCCGCAACGTCGCCGGCAACCCGCGCGACCGCGACCTGGTCAGGGCCATGGTGACCATCGCCCGCGCCTACCACGCCGAAACCGTGGCCGAGTACGTGGAGGACGCCGGGATCCTGGCGGTCCTCGAGGAGCTGCAGGTCGACTGGATCCAGGGCTACCACATCGGTCGCCCGGCCCCGTTGTCCGACCTGGCCGCAGCCGCCCCGGCGCCCGCCAACCTGGCCTGACCTGGCCTGAGCTGAGCTGGCCTGGCCGGTCGGCCGCCGCGGCCGCACCGGTTCTGGAACGGGCCTTGCATCGACCTGCCCGATCCCGGTCGCCCCCGGGCGCAGGAGCCGGCGATGGCCGAGAACGAGGACGGCCAGGAACGCACCGAACAACCCAGTGCCAAGCGCCTGCGCGAGGCGCGGGAGAACGGCAACCTGCCGCGCTCGCGCGAGCTGGCGACGGCGGCGGTGTTCGGCGCCGGCGTGGTCGCGCTGATGGCCACCGGGCCGTCGCTCGCCCACGGCGCCCAGGACTGGCTGCGCGACGCGCTCAGCCCCGACCGCGCACTGCTGCACGCCCCCGGGCGCCTGTTCGGGCACATGGGCACCCTGGTGCTGGAACTGGCCTGGGTGATGCTGCCGCTGGTGGCGGTGTCGCTGCTGGCCTCGTTCGTGGCGCCGCTGGCGATGGGCACGCTGAGCTTTTCCAGCAAGTCGCTGATGCCGGACTTCGGCCGGCTCAACCCGCTGTCGGGGATCAAGCGCACCTGGGGACCGGAGAGCCTGGCCGAACTGGCCAAGTCGCTGCTGCGCGTGGCCCTGGTCGGCGGCGCCGCGGGCCTGACCCTGGCCCACGGCATGGACGTGCTGCGTTCGATGCCCAACCAGAGCCTGGAGGAGGCGGCCCGCACCGGCCTGCACTTCGCCGGGCGGCTGCTGCTGTCCACCGCCGGCGCGCTGGCGCTGCTGGCCGCGATCGACGCGCCGTACCAGAAGTGGAACTGGCTGCGGAAGCTGAAGATGACCCGCCAGGAGCTGCGCGACGAGGCCAAGGAAAGCGACGGCAACCCGCAGGTCAAGGGCAAGATCCGGCAGATGCAGTTCCAGCTGTCGCAGCGCCGCATGATGGAGGCGGTGCCGACCGCCGACGTGATCGTGGTCAACCCGACCCATTACGCGGTCGCGCTCAAGTACGACGGCGGCAGCATGCGCGCGCCGACCGTGGTCGCCCGCGGCGTGGACGAGGTCGCCCACCGGATCCGCGAGGTCGCCGACCGCCACCGGGTCGCGATCGTCTCCGCCCCGCCTCTGGCACGCGCCTTGTATCGGGAAGGCCAGCTCGGCAAGGAAATCCCCGTGAGACTGTACGCGGCCGTCGCCCAGATCCTGTCCTACGTCTACCAGCTGCGCGCCTGGCGCGCCGGCACGGCCCCCGCGCACCCGCAGCTGGGCGCGGTGGCGGTGGACGAGTTCCCTGGCACAGACAAGTCCGCGGGTGACCGCCGGTGAGCGCGCTGCCCGCCCCGCCGATGTCGCGCCGCCTGGTCGAACTGGCCCGCAACGGCCTCGGCGCGCCGCTGGTGGTGATGGCGCTGCTGGCGATGATCGTGGTGCCGCTGCCGCCGATGCTGCTGGACGCGCTGTTCAGCTTCAACATCGCGATCTCGCTGGTGGTCCTGCTGGCGGTGGTCTACGTGCAGCGGCCGCTGGACTTCACCATCTTCCCGATCATCCTGCTGGTCACCACGATGCTGCGGCTGGCGCTGAACGTGGCGTCGACCCGCGTGATCCTGCTCCACGGGCAGGACGGCCACGAGGCCGCCGGCAAGGTGATCGCCGCGTTCGGCGAGTTCGTGGTCGGCGGCAACTACGCGGTCGGAATCGTGGTCTTCGCGATCCTGACCATCATCAACTTCGTGGTCATCACCAAGGGCTCGGGGCGCATCTCCGAGGTCACCGCGCGCTTCATCCTCGACGCGATGCCCGGCAAGCAGATGGCGATCGACGCCGACCTCAACGCCGGCCTGCTGACCCGCGAGGAAGCCAAGGCCCGCCGCGAGGAAGTCCGCGAGGAAGCCGACTTCTACGGCTCGATGGACGGCGCCAGCAAGTTCATCCGCGGCGACGCGATCGCCGGCATCCTGATCCTGTTCATCAACCTGGTCGGCGGCTTCGCGGTCGGCATGTTCCAGCACGGCATGGCCGCGGCCGACGCGGCGTCGACCTACACCCTGCTGTCGATCGGCGACGGCCTCGTCGCGCAGCTGCCGGCGCTGCTGGTGTCGACCGCGGTGGCCATGCTGGTCACCCGCGCCTCTCGCGCCCAGGACATGGGCCAGGCGATGGTCGGCCAGGCCTTCGGCCAGCACAAGGCGCTGGCGATCGCCGCCGGCATCCTGGTCGTGGTCGGCCTGGTCCCGGGCATGCCCAATGTCGCCTTTTTGACGCTGGGCGCCGCGCTGGGCTTCGGCGCCTGGAAGCTGTGGAAGCGCAGCGAGCTGGCCGGCGACGCCGATGGCGACGGGACCATCGCCGGCGCACTGCCGGCGCCGGGCCAGTCCGGCGCCGACCTGGACTGGGACGAACTGCGCCCGGTCGACCCGCTCGACCTGGAGGTCGGCTACCGGCTGATCCCGCTGGTGGACAAGGCGCAGGGCGGCGAGCTGATGGCGCGGATCAAGGCCGTGCGCCGCAAGCTGACCCAGGAGATCGGCTTCCTGGTGCCGCCGGTTCACATCCGCGACAACCTGGAACTGCCGTCCAACCATTACCGCCTGCTGGTGCACGGCGTGCCGGTGGCCACCGCCGAGATCCATCCCGAACGCGAACTGGCGCTGGACCCCGGCGGCGCGCTGGGCAGCATCGAGGGCATCAAGGGCAAGGACCCGGCCTTCGGCCTGGACGCGGTGTGGATCCTGCCGCACCAGCGCGCCCAGGCCGAATCGATGGGCTACACGGTGGTCGACCCGGCCACCGTGGTCGCCACCCACCTCTCGCACCTGGTCCGCGAGCACGCCCCCGAGCTGCTCGGCCACGAGGAGGTGCAGCAGCTGCTGGCGACCCTGGCCAAGAGCGCGCCGAAGCTGGCCGAGGACCTCACGCCCAAGGCGCTGCCGCTGTCGGTGGTGGTGCGGGTGCTGCAGAACCTGCTGGTCGAGCGCATCCCCGTGCGCCAGCTGCGCAAGATCGCCGAATCGCTGGTCGAACACGGCGCGCACAGCCAGGACCCGGCGGTGCTGACCGCCGCGGTGCGCAACACGCTGGGCCGTTTCATCGTCCAGGAGATCGCCGGCGCCTCGCCGGAGCTGCCGGTGTTCACCCTGGCCGCGCCGCTGGAACGGGTCTTGCAGGATTCCGCGCAAGGCGCTTCCGGCGCCGCGCTGGAGCCCGGCCTGGCCGAGCGGTTGCAGCAGAGCCTGGCCGATTGCGCCGGCCGCCAGGAGGCGCGCGGCGAGCCGGCGGTGGTGCTGGTGCCGGCGACGGTGCGCGCCGCGCTTGCGCGGCTGGTCCGCCACAGCGTGCCCTCGCTGTCGGTGCTGGCCTACACCGAGGTGCCGGAAGACAAGCGGCTCAAGCTGGTCGGCACGATCAGCTGAAGCGATGACGGAACAGGTAGCGGGTAAGGAGCAGTCATGAAGATCAAACGATTCGTCGCCGCCGACATGCGCACCGCGCTGCGCATGGTCCGCGCCGAGCACGGCCCGGACGCGGTGATCCTGTCCAACCGCCGCACCGACGAGGGCGTGGAGATCGTCGCCGCCAGCAACTACGACGAGAACGCGGTGCAGAAGGCGCTGCTCGACGCGCAGCGCGCCGCCGAAGCCGAAGCCACCGCCGCGGCCGCACGGGCGGCGGCGCAGGCCGAGGCCCGGATCGCGGCGCGGCCGAATCCGTTCCTCGACGCCCTGCCGCCGGCCCCGCCGGTACAGGTGCAGGCACCGGCCCGCCCGGCACCGGATTTCGCCGCGGCGATGGCCGCCGCCCTGACGACCCCGACCGCGCTGGCGGTCTCCGCGCCGCCGGCCGAACGCGCCGCCATCCCGGAAGCGCCCGCGCCGATCGCCGACGCCCCGGCCATGGTCGCGCCCGCGCCCGCCGAGCCGGCACCCGCCGCCGCGCCCGCGCCGTCGCCGCTGGCCGCCGTGCCGGTACCCGCCACCCCCGCCAACGACGAGCAGCTGCTGGCCATGCGCGAGGAGCTGGCGCAGATGCGGCAGATGATCGAGCGCGAGATGCACCGCCTGACCGACGAGCGCCTGCGCGGCTCGCCGGTGCGGCTGCAGGCGATGGAGCTGATGGAGGACTACGGCTTCGACGCCGGCATCACCCGCGATACCGTGCTGGAACTGCCCGCCGACACCCCCGCCCACCGCGGCCGCGGCCTGATGCTGGGCCTGGTCTCGCGGCGGCTGCCGGTGTGCCCGGTCGACCCGCTCGAGCAGGGCGGCGTGATCGCCCTGGTCGGGCCGACCGGCGCCGGCAAGACCACCACGATCGCCAAGCTCGCCGCCCGCTACGCCGCCGAACACGGCGCGCGCAACGTGGCCCTGGTCACCACCGACACCGCCCGCATCGGCGGCCGCGAACAGCTGCACAGCTACGGCCGCCAGCTGGGCGTGGCCGTGCACGAGGCCGACAGCGACGCCGCGCTGATCCAGCTGCTGCAGCGCCTGCAGGACTACAAGCTGGTGCTGGTGGACACCGCCGGCCTGGGCCAGCGCGACCGCGCCCTGGCCAACCAGCTCAACTGGCTGCGCGCCGCCCGCGAGGTGCGGACCCTGCTGGTGCTGCCGGCCAACTCGCACTACGCCGACCTGGACGAGGTCGTGCGCCGCTTCGGCGCCGCCCGCCCGCAGGGCGTGGTCCTGACCAAGCTGGACGAGACCGGCCGCCTGGGCAGCGCCCTGTCGGTGGTGGTCGACCACCAGCTGCCGCTGACCTGGGTGACCGATGGCCAGCGGGTCCCCGACGACCTCCACCGCGCCAATGCCGCCAGCCTGGTCCTCCGCCTTGAAGATCTGCGGCGCGCGGCCGATAAGCCGAACATCCCGGAGCACGACCATGCCGTCGCGTGAGCACGCCGCCTTGAACCCCGCCCCCGCCAACCCGAACACCGCCACGCCGGGCCGCGCCGTGCGCAGCATCGCCGTGACCGGCGGCAAGGGCGGCGTGGGCAAGACCAACCTGTCGGTGAACCTGGCCGCCTCGCTGGCGGGCCTGGGCAAGCGCACCCTGCTGCTGGACGCCGACCTGGGCCTGGCCAACGTCGACGTGCTGCTGGGCCTGTCCCCGCAGCACACCCTGGCCGACCTGGTCTCCGGCCGCTGCGAACTGGACGAGGTCATCCTCGAAGGGCCCAACGGCATGCTGGTGGTGCCCGCCGCCTCCGGCCGCCGGCACATGGCCGAGCTGCAGCCGGCCCAGCACGTGGGCCTGGTCAACGTGTTCAACGACCTGCAGCGCGACCTGGACATCCTCATCGTCGACACCGCCGCCGGCATCACCGACAGCGTGCTGACCTTCTGCCAGGCCGCGCAGGACGCGGTGGTGGTGGTCTGCGACGAACCGGCCTCGATCACCGACGCCTACGCCCTGATCAAGGTCCTGTCGCGCGAGCGCGGCGTGGACCGGGTCCAGGTGGTGGCGAACATGGTGCGCAGCCCGGCCGAAGGCCGCGGCCTGTACGAGAAGCTCTCGCGCGTGTGCGAGCGCTTCCTCGGCGACGTCTCGCTCAACTTCCTCGGCGCGGTGCCGCAGTGCGACTGGCTGCGCCTGGCGGTGCAGCGCCAGCAGGCCGTCGCCACCGCCTACCCCGCCAGTCCCTCGGCCCGCGCCATCGCCGAGATCGCGCGGCGCGCGGCGCGCTGGGAAGCGCCGCTCGCCCCGCGCGGCAACATCGAATTCTTCGTCGACCGGATGCTCGCACAGGGTGCGCGGCAGGGAGCGGTGGCATGAACGCCTTGGCCGAATACCGCGCCGTCCAGCGCAGCGCCGCCGACGACGCCGTCACCCGCCACGCCGACCTGGTGCGCCGCATCGCCCACCACCTGGCGGCGCGCCTGCCGGCGAGCGTGGAGGTCGACGACCTGATCCAGGCCGGCATGATCGGCCTGATCGAGGCCTCGCGCAGCTACGACCCCGACCAGGGCGCCTCGTTCGAGACCTACGCCTCGATCCGCATCCGCGGTTCGATGATCGACGAGATCCGCCGCGGCGACTGGGTGCCGCGCTCGGTCCACCGCCGCGCCCGCGACGCCGCCTCCGCCATGCGCCAGGTCGAGCAGTCCACCGGCCGCGCCGCCACCCCTCAGGAGGTGGCCGCGCACCTGGACATGCCGCTGCCGGAGTACATGCGCCTGCTCGAGGACGCCTCGCGCGGCCAGGTCCTGAGCCTGGACTCGCACGTGGAGGACCACGGCGAAGTGACCATCCACAGCGGCGGCATGAGCCCGCAGCAGACCCTGGAACGCAGCGACTTCGGCCGCGAGCTGGCGGCCGCGATCGGCCTGCTGCCGGAGCGCGAGCAGCTGGTGCTGTCGCTGTACTACGAGCAGGAGCTCAACCTCAAGGAGATCGGCGCCGTGCTCGGGGTCAGCGAGTCGCGGGTCTGCCAGATCCACGGCCAGGCCGTGCTGCGCCTGCGCGGCCGCCTGTCCCAGTACGAATCGCGCGACGCCGGCCTGGAAGACGAATAGCCGGCCGCGCACCCGCCGCCCCACCCCGCACCACCGCAGAGCCACAGAACCGGAGCACGTAGTGAACAAGAACATGCGCATCCTGATCGTTGACGATTTCTCGACGATGCGCCGCATCGTCAAGAACCTGCTCAACGACCTGGGCTACAGCAACACCGCCGAGGCCGACGACGGCCACACCGCGCTGGCGGCGCTGCGCGCGGCCCCGTTCGACTTCGTGGTCACCGACTGGAACATGCCCGGGATGACCGGCATCGACCTGCTGCGCGCGATCCGCGCCGACGAGAAGCTCAAGACCCTGCCGGTGCTGATGGTGACCGCCGAGGCCAAGCGCGAGCAGATCATCGAGGCGGCGCAGAACGGCGTGAACGGCTACATCATCAAGCCGTTCACCGCGCAGACCCTGGAAGAGAAGCTCGGCAAGATCTTCGAGCGCCTGGCGGCCACCGCATGAGCGCCGTGGCCTGCAATGCCGCCGTGTCGCCCGAGCGGACCGCGCTGATCCAGCGCCTGCACGAGGCCCTGGACGCACTCGAGCGCGGCGACGAGAGCGCCATGCGCGCGGTGATCGACGCGCTCGCCTCGGCCCGCACCCGCCCGCTGGTGCAGGGCCTGGGGCGGCTGGCCCGCGAACTGAGCCAGGCGCTGGGCGAACTGCCGCGGCTGCCCGGCGACGACGGCCAGGCCGCCGAGCTGGACGACGCCTGCGCGCGCCTGGACCACGTGGTGGCGATGACCGAGCAGGCCACCCACCGCACCCTGGACCTGTCGGACCAGTGCCGCGACCTGCTCGAGGACGTGCGCATCGAGGGCGTGTCGGCACGCCAGGACGAAGTGCTGGACCGCGTGCGCCAGAACCTCACCGAGATCGGGCTGACCCAGAGCTACCAGGACCTGACCGGGCAGATCATCCGCCGCGTCGCCGGCATCGTGCGCAAGGTCCACGAAGGCTTCACCGCGCTCGGGCTGCCGCCGCGCGAGGAGCCGGCCGGCCCCGCGCTGGCCGGGCCGGCGGTCAGCGGCCTGGACCGGCATGCGGTCTCGCAGGACGACGCCGACGCCCTGCTGGCGGACCTGGGCCTGTAACACCATGGGAGTCGTGGCATGAGCGGGGTGACGCCGGAGATCGCGGCGGATTTCATCATCGAGGCACAGGAGATCCTGGACCGCCTCGGCGAGCAGCTGGTCGCGCTGGAACATGCGCCGGACGACCGCGACCAGCTCAATGCCGTGTTCCGCGGCTTCCATACCCTCAAGGGTGGCGCCGGCTTCCTCGGCATCCACGCGATGGTCGAGCTGTGCCACGCCGCCGAGGAAACCCTCGGCACCGTGCGTGCCGGCCAGGCCGCGCTCGAGGCGCAGCATTTCGACGCCGCGCAGCGTTCGCTGGACTGGCTGCAGTCGATGCTCGACGCGGTCGCCGGCGGCAGCGAACCGGCCCACGCACCGGCCGAACTGATCGCGCAGTTCAGCCTGGACACGGTCGCCGCACCCGCGCCGGCCGCGGCCGCGGCCGCGAAGGCGCCGGTGGCGGCGCCGGCCACGCCCGGCATGATCGACGACGACGAGTTCGAGGCCCTGCTCGACCAGCTGCATGGCGGCGCCGCGCCCGGCGCCGTGCAGGCCGCTCCCCCGGCCCCGGCGAAAGCGGCGCCGGACATGATCGACGACGACGAATTCGAGGCCCTGCTCGACCAGCTGCACGGCGCCGCCGCGCCCGGCGCCTCGGCCGTCGCGGCGCCGCCGGCACCGCCTGCGCCTCCGCGCACCCAGGCCCCGCCGGCCGCGCCCAGGCCTGCCGCCGCCCCGCCCAAGGCCGCGGCGGCCGAGGCCGAACAGACCGTGCGCGTGGACACGCGCCGGCTCGACGCGATCGTCAACCTGATCGGCGAGCTGGTGCTGGCGCGCAACCGGCTCAAGACCCTGCGCTCGCGCATCAAGGACGAAGAGCTCGACCGCGCCGTCGGCAGCCTCGACGTGGCCACCGCGCGCCTGCAGTCGGCGGTGATGCGCACGCGCATGCAGCCGGTGGGCAAGGTGTTCTCGCGCTTCCCCAAGGTCGCCCGCGACGTCGCCCGCTCGCTGCAGAAGGAAGTCGAGCTGGAAATGGTCGGCGCCGAGACCGAGCTGGACCGCAACCTGGTCGAGGCCCTGGCCGATCCGCTGGTGCACCTGGTCCGCAACGGCATCGACCATGGCGTCGAGTCGCCGGTGCTGCGCGAGGCCGCGGGCAAGCCGCGGGTCGGGCGCCTGCGCCTGTCGGCGCAGCAGGAAGGCGACTACGTCGGCATCGAGGTGCAGGACGACGGCGCCGGCATCGACCCGGAACGGTTGCGCGCCAAGGCCCGCGAAAAGGGCCTGCTGGACCCGGAGGCCGCCGCGCGCCTGGGTCCGGAGGAATGCCTGCACCTGGTGTTCCTGCCCGGCTTCTCGACCAAGACCGAAGTCACGGACATTTCCGGGCGCGGCGTCGGCATGGACGTGGTCCAGTCGCGCATCCGCGAACTGGGCGGGCAGATCCAGATCCAGTCCGAGCTGGGACGCGGTACCCGCTTCCTGATCCGGGTGCCGTTGACCCTGGCGATCCTGCCGACCCTGCTCGTGCAGGCCGGCGACGACGTGTACGCGCTGCCGCTGGCGCGGGTGCAGGAAGTGCTGCATGCCGCGCCCGGTTCGCTCGGCTGGTTCGACGGGCGGCCGGTGCTCGACCGCCAGTCCCATACCCTGCCGCTGCTCGACCTGCGCCGCTGGCTGGGGATCGACTCGCGCGAGGCGCCGCTGCTGACGGTGGTGGTGCTGCAGATGGGCGATTCGCGCTTCGGCCTGATCGTCGACCAGGTCCGTGGCCGCGAGGAAGTGGTGATCAAGCCGCTGCCGCGCGCGCTGCGCGGCCTGCCCGGCTACGCCGGTGCCACGCTCATCGGCGATGGCCGCCTGGCGCTGATCCTAGACGTCGACGGCCTGCGCGCGTCGGGCTGAAGCGCCGCGGCATGGCGATGCGCCCTCGCGGACGCACCGCCGCCGGATCCTACTGCCGCTGCTGCGGCAGCGGCCTGGCCAGGCCCTTGTCCATCGCCTCGGCGATCTGCCGCCGGGTCTCGCGCTCGGCGCGCTGGCTGACCTGGTCCATCTGCCGGCCGAGCCCGTCCATCTGCCGGCCGAGCGCCTCCATCGGCCTGGAGGCCTCCTCCATCTTGCGCGACAGCGCCTCCATCGGCTGCATGCGCTGCTGGTGGCGCGCCGCCTCCGCTTCGAGCTGCTCGGACTGCGCCTCCATCTTCGCCGACAGCGCCAGCTGTTCGCGTTCCAGGGCCTGCATCTGCCGCTCCAGTTCGGCCTGGCGCGTGCCGTCGGCGCGGGCCATCGCCATCGACAGCCGCGCCTGGCGCTCGCCCAGGTCGCCCTGCTGGCGCCCCAGGTCCTCCATCCGCCGCGAGTACGCTTCGATCCCGGCCGGCATGGCCTCCGCGGAAACGCGCTCCATCTGCTGGCCGAGCGCCTCCATCCTGCGGCCGTGTCCTTCCATCTCCTCGCCGAGCACGCGCATCCGCTCACCCAGCGCGTCGGCCTCGGCCCATGACCTGCGCACGCCCGCCAGCGTGGCCGGATCGGTCACGACATAGGCCTTGCCGCCGCGGCGGAACCACAGGAAGTCGCCGTCCAGCGAGCGCTTCGCCGATTCGATCTGCGGCATGTCGTCGCTGGAGCCCGACATCAGGTAGCCGTCGCCGCCCTTGCGCACCAGCGCGTAGGGCTCGCCGCCGCCGTCGCCATGCTGGCGCACGCTAACCCGGGGCGGTGCAGGCGGTGCGGGAGGCGCCGGCGGGGCCGCGATCGCGCCTGCGCTGGGCAGGGCGGGCGGCGCCGGAGGGGCCGGGGGCGCCTTGTGTGCAGGGGCGGCCGGCGGGGCCGGCGGTGCGGGCGGCGCCGGCACCGACGATGCGCGCACCGCGGTGGCCGCCTGCGGCGCGGCCGCCGGCGACGGGGCCGCCGCGGCACTGGCGGTCGCGGCGGGCCGCGCGGTGGATGCGGGCGCCGGCGTGGCGGCCGGGGTGGCCGCCGCCGCGACCGTCGCCGTCGCGGCCGCCTTCGGAGTGGCCAGCGCCACGACCGGTCGCGCGCCGCCGCCCGCCGGGGCCGGCGTGGTGGTGAACACGTTGATGCCGGCCGGCGAGGCCGAGGGGTCGCGGTGCGCCTGGGCGTAGAAGGCCAGGCTGGCGACGGCCAGTCCCAGGAGCGGGAAGACCACGCGGCCGCCGCTGGTGGCGCGGCCGGGCCGGACGAGCTGTTCGATGCGCTTCATGAGGGATCCTCCAGTGGGAGCCAGGGCGGCAAGTGCGGGTTGCGGCGCGGCGCGGCGCGCCGCCTGTTCGTCGGCGAGCGCGGCCAGGGCCCGCGCAAGCCGCCGCGGGTCGCCGGTGGCCTCGGCCGCCAGCCGGTCGGCGACGTGTTCGCGCTCGATGCGGATGCGGCGCGACAGCCACCAGGTCACCGGGTGGTAGAACAGCAGCGCCTCGGCCATGCCCTGCAGCAGGTTGACCAGGTAGTCGTGGCGGCGGACATGCGCCAGCTCATGGGCCAGCAGCGCCTCCAGGTAGTCCGCCGGCAGCCGCGCAAGCAGCGAGGCCGGCAGCAGCACCATCGGCCGCCACCAGCCGACCACGACCGGTGAATCGAGCGCGGCGACCAAGCGCAGCTCCACCATGCGGTGCAGGCCGGCGCGGCGCCCGAGTGCGTCCAGCCGCGCCTGCCAGGCGTGGCGCAGCGATGCCGGCCCCACCTGCGGCAGGCGCCCCAGCCACCAGACGCCCGCCGCCAGGCGCAGCGACAACGTGCAGGCACCCGCCGCCCAGGCCAGCACGATCGCCGGCAGGAACGGTTCGATCCCGCGCACCGCGGCGCCGGCATGGCGCAACGGCGCGGCGATGACGGCGACGGCCGAGGGCTGCGCGCCCGCGTCGAGCGCGCCGGACGCCGGCAGCGCGGGTCCACCGCCGGCCATTGAGCCAGTCCACGCCCAGGCCATGGTGCACAGCGGCGCGAGCACGCATGCCAGCATCGCCATGCAGGCGACGAGGTAGCGCAGCTGCGGCCGTGCGTCGCGCAGGAGCTGCAGGGCGAGGGCCGCCAGCAGGCCGATCAGCGTGCCTTGCCAGAGGAAATGCAACAGGGCCCGGCCGAGTACCGGAACCAGTTCCGCGAACGGCTCATGCATGGCGCTTGCCTCCCTTGCCGGTGGCCGGGGTTTCGCTTTCCTCGAGCAGGCGGCGGATCTCGTCGCGCTCGCCGTCGCTCACGTGCCCGTCCAGCGCGGCCAGCACCAGCGCCTTGCCGGAACCGGCGAACACCTTCTGGATCAGCTCGTCCAGCAGGTTGGTCTGCAGCGCGTCGCGCGCGTGGGCGGCGGCGTAGACATGCGAGCGCTGGCTTTCGTCGCGCACCACCAGGCCCTTGCCGTGCATCACCTGCAGCAGGCGCAGCACGGTGGCCGGCTGGACGTCCGGTCGCTCGGCCTGCAGCGCCTGGTGCACTTCGCGCGCGGTCGATGCCCCCTGCTTCCAGATCACCCGCAGCAGGTCCAGTTCGGCGGCGGTGGGCTTGGGCGGACGGGGAGCGGAACGCGGCATCGGCGGGGCCATCGGGGAACGATGGCGGCATCGTGCACCTTCCAGACAATCTTGTCTAGACAATTCTGTCTAGGTCGAAAGTCATGGTCCGCGCGGCGGATGGGTGGGATGCGGCCCCGCTCCGGCGCCGGCCCTTCGACCGGTCGCCAGGCCCGTCGGTGGGCGTGCACGGCACGCGGCGGCTGCTGTTCGCCAAGCAGCTGCTGACCGAAACCGCGCTGCCGTCGCCGGACCCGCGGCGGCGGCTCAGCCCGCGACGGTCGTCCCTGCGTCGACCCGCATGGTCCGCGAGGCTTCCGCCAGGCTGGCGGCCAGCACCCGCGCGAGCGGCGTGCCGGCGGCGCGTTCCTTGCCCGGATCGTCCAGCGCCTGCAGCAGCGCCGGCGAAAGATGCCACTGGTCGGCGACCAGCCGGCCGATGCGTGGCGACCAGCGCCGCAGCAGGCCCGCGCTGTCGCCGGTGGCCGGCGGCGGGCGGCCGGTGCGCTCGCACGCCTCGCGCAGGGCCTGCACCACCACGATCGCGCCCAGTCCGTGCAGCAGCACCAGCAGCTGCGCGGCAAAGGCATCCACGCCCTCGCCCGCGGCACCCCGCGCCGCCGCCACGGTGGCGCGCTGGGTCTGGTCCCAGATCCGGCCCGGCAGGTCGCCGAACACGCCGCCTTCGGTGCGCATGACCGGCTGCATCAGGGCCACCGCGACCAGCCGGCGCAGGCCCTCGGTACCGACCAGCGTGACCGCCCGTTCGACGCTCTCCACCGGCGCCTGCTGCAGCCGGTAGAGCGGGCTGTTGGCGAGCTTGAGCAGGGTCGCGGCCAGGGCCGGATCGCGCGCGATCAGGGCCGAAATCTCTCGCCCCGACGCGTCTTCGTCATTGAGCGTGCCGAGCAGCTGCGGCAACAGCTGCGGCCGGCGCGGCAGGCGCCCGGGTTCGGAGGCGAAGCGGGCCAGGCGGCGTTCGGCGTCTTCCACCGCGGTGGCGTCCCCGGCCGCCGCCGCCGGGCGATCCGGCGCCGGGTCGAACAGCGGCGCCGTCCAGTCATCCAGGTCCCCGGCCGCGTGGCCGTCCGCGCCGGCCGGCGGAACCGGTGACGGACGCGCCCCCTGCGATGCCGGCGCGCGCGGCGGACGGGCACGCCAGAACCAGGCGCACGCGCCGACCAACGCTGCCAGGGCCAGCAGCCCCAAACCACCCGATAGTGCCATCGTTCCCCAGGGCGCAGCGCCCCCCATGCGTGGCGCAATGGTAGCAACGGATCCACGCCGCATGCGGCGCCCGGCGCCGGCGTGCCGCACCGCCGCCGATCAGTCGCGGGCGTGCGCCAGGGCGTAATCGATCGCCGCGCACACGGCGGCTACCTGCGCCTCGTTGCATTGCGCCGGCGTCGCCGACGGGCTGTCCGGGTAGACCTCGGTGGTCGTCACGTACGCCGCATCGGTGACGCCGGCGCACAGCCCGAGCGCCTTCACCGGATAGTTGATGACGCCGTGGGCCACGACCGGCGAGCCGATCATCTTCCCGTCCGCATCCGCCGGTGCGATGTGGGTGACCCGTTCCACCGCGGCGACCACCGCCTGCTGGAATTCCGGCTGCGGGTTTTCGCTGTCGCCGACCAGGTAGAAGCCGTCCGGAATCCCGCCGGGTTCGAACGGCTTGCCATCGCGCGCGGCCAGCGCCGGACGGAACTCGGACTCGTCGGTGTCGGTGGTCTCGTGCAGGTCGATGTGGACCAGCACGCGCCCGCGCAGCGGCTCAAGCAGGCGCATCAGCGCGATCGATTCCAGCGCCTGGCTGTGCTCCCGGAAGGAGCGGTTCGGATCGACCGCGACCGGGTTCCAGCGCTGGACGTGTTCGTACCCCCACGGACTCACGCAGGGCACCACCAGCACGTTGATCCGGCCTTCGTAGGTACTGCCATGCGCCGCCGCGAACTGCAGCGCGCCATGCACGCCGCTGGTCTCGTAGCCGTGCACCCCGCCGGTCACCAGCGCGATCGGCCGGGAATGGTCCCAGTCGGCGCCGTGCAGGGCGAGCAGCGGATAGAAGTGCGGCGCGTAGTCCAGCTCGCCGTAGGCCTGCGCGTCCCAGTGCCCGTGCAGGCGGCCGATGGCATCGAGCACGTCGTCGGCGTAGCTGCGCCGGCGCACCTGCGCGGCCCGCCACCGGGTGCGTTCGGCCTCGCCCCAGGGCTGGCCGGGCGTGCCGACGGGATAGAAGCGTTCGAGGCTCATGCCTGGGTCCGGGATGGTGTCGCCCCACTCTATCAGCCCCGGTCCGGCGCCCCGCCCCCGCCGGCCGCGCCGGGACCGCGGCACCGCCCGCGTTCACCGGGCGTAGGATAGGATGTCCCCGTACCACCCACGCAGCTGTCGCAGTCCGCATCCACGGCCCGCTTCGCTCCGCCACCGCCGTCCCGTGCGCCCTGGCGCACGGATTACCGGGAGCCCACGTGCGAGGCCACGCCATCCGCGCCGAACCGGCCACCACGCCACGCGACGAGCCGCTGTGCAGCCGCTGCGACGCGGTCTGCTGCCGGCTGACGGTGGTATTGATGCCCGAGGATCGCGTGCCCCGCCACCTGGTCGCACGCAACGACCACGGCGTGGAGGTGATGGCACGCGACGAAGAGGGCTGGTGCGCGGCCGTCGACCCGCTGCACATGCGCTGTTCGATCTACGAGGACAGGCCGGTGATCTGCAGGCGTTTCGCCATGGGCGCGCCGTACTGCCTGGACATCCGCGCCACCTACCGCGAAGAACGCCGCCGCGGCATCCCGTTGACCCTGTATTGAACCGGAGCAGCCCGACCCATGGCCACACGCAAGCCGATCAAGCCCGTCCCGACCGCACCACGCAAGCCGGCCGCCGAATCCGGAAAGGGCGCCGGCTCGCTGACCAGCGAGCGCATTTCCGACGACCTCGACGCGTTCCGCAAGGCGGGCGGCCGGATCGAAGTGCTCGGCAACACCCGCGTGCTCACCAAGATCGACGGCGACGACAAGAAATCGCCGCGCTGAGCGGACCGCGCATGACCACGCCCGGCCACCAGGCCGCGGCCTCCCGGCACGCCTGCGCGCCTTTGGCGCGGCTGCGCGGCGGCGGCAGGATCCCCTTCGGCGGGCACGCCCGCGCGCGCAACCGAGCGCGCCCGTGCCGGGCCCCGCGATGAACCAGGACGACGCCCCCGGCGCTGCGCGCGCCACCCAGATCTGGGTCGACGCGGACGCCTGTCCGGCCGTGGTCCGCGACATCCTGTTCCGGGCCGCCGAGCGCGCGCGCGTTCCGCTCACGCTGGTCGCCAACCAGTGGCTGCGCACGCCGCCTTCGCGCTACATCCGCGCGCTGCAGGTGCAGGGCGGCTACGACGTCGCCGACGACGCGATCGCCGGGCGTGCCGGGCCGGGCGACCTGGTGGTGACCCAGGACATCCCGCTGGCGGCCCGCGTGCTCGAGCGGGGGGCCGAGGCGGTCAATCCGCGCGGCGAACGCTTCACCGCCGACAACATCGCCCAGCGCCTGTCGATGCGCAATTTCATGGACGAGCTGCGTGGCGCGGGCGTCCAGACCGGCGGGCCGGCCGCCTTCCATGCCCGCGACCGGCAGGCGTTCGCCAACGTGCTCGACGGCTGGCTGGCCCGTCGCCGCTGACCGGTCCGGCGTGTCGCCTCAGGGCGAACTGGCGGGTGGCGACGGCGGCACCAGCTGCTTGTGCAGCTCCGGGACCAGCATGTTGGCCGCGCTTCCGTACCAGGGATGGTACTCGGCGACCATCTCGCCGCTGACGATCACCGGATCGCTTTCGGTGAGCCGGCGCGCCTCCTCGAGGTCGGCCACGGCGAACACGAACAGCCCGCGCCAGCCCGCGGGATCCTTCATGAAGGGTCCGGCGAGGACCAGCTTGCCCTGCTCCGCCAGCCGTTCCATGTTGGCGAAGTGGCCGGCGAACATCGCGTTGCGTGCTTCGCCGTCGGGCATCCGCCTGGGGCCGGTCTTCAGCACCACCAGCACATAGGGGCGCATGCCGTGTTCGTCGGCGCCGGTGCGCCTGGCCAGCGCGGCGTCGTAGGCGGGCGCGGCCACGGGCGTCGCCGCCGCCACGGCCGGCAGGGCCGTCAGCGAGGGGATGGCGAAGGCCACGGCGAGGAGCGCGGCGTGGGTATGGGCGGACAGGCGCTTCATGCCGGCTCTCCTTAGGGTGGCGGGGATCATAGTCCCCGGTCGCCGCCCCATGCACCCGGGCATCGACGCCGCGCCGCAACTGCGCTGCAATGCTGGCCCCGTCCCACCGGTCCACCGCCATGCTGCGATCGCTGCGCGCCCCCGTCCTGTTCGCCCTGTGCCTGTCGGCGGCCAGCGCCCTGGCCGCCGACTACGTGCCGACCCGCCACGCGTGGGCGCGCCAGGCACCGGCGGCGGCCGGTTTCGATCCGGCACGGCTGGACGCCGCGGTGGCGTGGGCCCGGGCCAACGGCGAGCAGGCGCCCGCCGACCTGCGCGACACGCTGCTCGCCTCCTTCGGCGCCCACGAGCCCGGCTACCGGATCCTCGGCCCGGTGGCCACACGTGGGACCGCCAACGGCATGGTCCTGCGGGGCGGCCGCATCGTCGCCGAATGGGGCGACACCACCCGCCCGGAAATGACGTTCAGCGTGGCCAAGAGCGTGCTGGCCAGCGTTGCCGGCCTGCTCCACGACGATGGCCTGCTGGCGGACACCGGCCGCCGCGTCGCGCTCGACGTGCCCGGTCCGTGGTTCGAAGGTCCCCACAACGGCGCCATCACCTGGGCGCACCTGCTGCAGCAGACGTCCGACTGGAGCGGCACGCTCTGGGAAGTGCACGACTGGGCCGACCGGCCCGAGGGCGACGACCCGCAACGTCGGCCGCTGCACGCGCCCGGCACCCGCTACAAGTACAACGACGTGCGGGTGAACCTGCTCGCCCTGTCGCTGCTGGAAGTCGCGCGCGAACCGCTGCCGCAGCTGCTGCGGCGCCGGCTGATGGATCCGGTCGGCGCCTCGCCGTCGTGGCGCTGGCACGGTTACGACACCTCGTGGGTGACCCTCGACGGCCTGCGCATGCAGTCGGTGTCCGGCGGCGGCCATTTCGGCGGCGGCATGTTCGTCAGCACCGCCGACCTGGCCCGCTTCGGCCTGTTGATGGAGCGCGACGGCGACTGGGATGGCAATCGCCTGCTGTCGCGCGAGTGGATCGCGGCGGCCACCGCGCCCTCGCCGGTCAAGCCCGACTACGGCTACCTGTGGTGGCTCAACACCGGGCGCAAGGCCATTCCCGCCGCGCCGGAGAGCGCGTACTGGGCCTCGGGCTTCGGCGGCAACCACGTCTACGTCGACCGCGAGCACGACCTGGTGATCGTGCTGCGCTGGACGCCGGACCTCGCCGGCGTGGTCACGCGGGTGCTGGGCGCGATCGAGAAAGAATGAGCCGCCGGCGGCGGCGGTTCAGGCCGCCCCGTCCAGCAGCCGTCCCAGCTGCGCATCCTTCTCCTGCCACAGCGCGTTCATCCATTGCTGGAAGCGGGCACGGAACGCGCGGTCGTCCTGGTAGTCGCCGGCAACCAGCTCGGGCGGGATCGGGCGCTGGCGCACGTGCACGCGGATCGCGGGCACCCGCCCGGCGATCAGGTCGACCATCGAAGGCCGCCCGCCCGGGTAGGCGATGGTCACGTCCAGCAGCGCATGCAGGCCCTCGCCCATCGCGTCCAGGACGAAGGCCACGCCACCGGATTTGGGTTTGAGCAGGTGGCGGTACGGCGAGGCCTGCGAGGCCTGCTTCTGCGGGGTGAACCGGGTGCCCTCGACGAAATTCATCACCGACACCGGGATGTCGCGGAATTTCCCGCAGGCACGGCGGGTGGCTTCCATGTCGCGGCGGCCCAGCTCGGGGTTGCGTGCGATCTGCTTGCGCGTGTAGCGGCCCATGAACGGGAAGTCCAGCGCCCACCAGGCCAGGCCGAGCACCGGCACCCAGAACAGTTGCCGCTTCAGGAAGAAGCGCAGGAACGGCGCCCGCCGGTTGAACACCTTCTGCAGCACCAGGATGTCGACCCAGCTCTGATGGTTGGCCAGGACCAGGTAGTGGCCGCCGCGATGCAGCGCGCCCTCCTCCTCGACCTTGAACGCGGTCGGGGTGAACGCGTCGATCATGCCGCTGTTCACCGCGATCCAGCTCTCGGCCAGCGCGACAAGCACGGCGTTGCATGCGCGCCGCACCGGCGCCAGCGGAACGATCGCCTTCAGCACGCCCACGGCCAGCAGGGGCAAGGCGTGGACCAGCGTGTTGACCACGACCAGCGGAATGATCAGCGCGACGCGCAACCAGCGGATGGGGGACACGGGTCGACCTGTCGGGAGGGGGGCGCAAGCCTAGCAAATCGCCCCGCCCGGCCCGGCGCCCGGGTGCCGCCGCAACGCACGACGGCCGCCCCGGGGCGGCCGTCGTGCTGCATCCGGTTCCGCTCGCGGCCGCGTCGCGGCCACCGCGGACACCCGACCCCGCGTCAGTGCACCAGCGGGATCGACTGCGCCAGGCGCGCCTGGCTGGCCAGGCCCAGGCGACGGCTGATGTGGATCACGCGCGCGGCCTTGCCCGGATCGATGACCTTGGCGTACTCGGCCAGGTATTTCTCGCGCAGGTCGTGCACGCGCTGGTCGCGATCGAGCAGCGCCTGCACGTACTCCATCGCGTCCTGGTCGTTCATGTCGGCGTAATCGCTGGCGTACTCGCGCACCGCGCCGATCTGCGAATCGATGATCGCGCCCTGCTCGGCCTGGAAACGCTTGAACACCGGCCAGAACCGGGTCTGCTCGTCGGCGGTCAGCGAGATCGACTTGGACACCACTTCCGTCTCGATCGCCTGGAGCTCGGTCCTGAACTCGGCCAGCACCTCCTTCGTCGTCTTCCCGCCCGCCTGGTCGCCGGCGGCCGGCTCGGCCGCGGCCAGCGGACCGCCCAGCCACAGCAGGCCGAGCAACACCCATGCACCCGTTTTCGACATCACCCTCTCCCCTTTTCGGCACCGTGGACGCGAGGCAGCCTAGCGGTTCGGGGTCGGCGGTGATGTAGGCCTCTGGGCCAATGGAATGCCGGCCCGGTCGCCGGCATGGGAAGGCGCGCTACAGCGTGCGGATGGTCTCGCCGCCGTGTGCGGACAGCAGGTCGCGGGCGCGGTCGCGCTCGCCATCGTCGACCGCATGCACGACGACCGCGCAGCGGCCCTCCTCCAGCGCGGTGCGGACCTTGCTGACGTACGGGCTGTGGTCCGGGCGCAGCGTCACCAGGCCGCCGCACATCAGGCCGAACACGCCGCCGTACCCGATGATGAGCGCGGCCGCCAGGCCGGGCGAGAGCACGACGGCTTCGAGTCCGAGCGCGAACAGCACCGCGAACAGCAGCGCACCCAGTCCGAGTCCCACCAGGCCAAGCCGGTAATGGGCCACGAGCAGCGTGCGGAAGATGCCGCGGCCCTCCGGCTCGAGCTTGCGCCCCGGCCGCGCATCGCCAGGCGTCACCACCTGCACGTGGCCGGGCGGGACGCCCAGCATGTGCTGCACCTGGCGCGCGATCGCGCGCGCCTCGGGCTCGGTGTCGAAGACCGCGGCGACCTTGCTGTCGGAAAGCTCGCCGGTCACCGAAGACAGGATGTCCATGGTTGTGGGCCGGTAGTGGAGATGGCCCGCAGGCTGGCACCGCCACGATCATGGACGCGTGAGCCCGCGGCGCCGATATGCGGGTGCGGTTCAGGCCTTCGGGCCGTAGCGTTAATGGCGCGGAAACGCCGTGTAAGCAGCCTGTTTCGCCAGCGGGTTCGGCGTCGCGCGCGTCGCCTCCGGGGCGTGGCGCCCGGCGACGCATCGCGCGCCCACTTCACACTGGCGCCATCTTCGCCCCGCGTGATGGCGCCAGCATGGGCCGTCCCGCATTCCTGGCCCCATGCCCGTGTCCCAGCCCGACCTGATCGTCGTCGGCGCCAGCTTCGCCGGTGCCGCCTGTGCCATCGCCGCCGCCCAGCGCGGACTGCACGTGTGCGTGCTCGAGCGCAAGCACGACCCGGGAGAGAAGCTGCACACCACCGGGATCATCGTGAAGGAGGCCGCTGAACAGACCCTGCTCGGCCGCCTGCCGCCGGCCATGACCCGCCGCGTCGACCAGGTGCGGTTGTATGCGCCGAGCCTGAAGCAGGTCGCCCTCGCCGCTCCGGGCTACTACTTCCTCACCACCGACACCCCGGCCGTGATGCGCTGGCTGGCCGCGCAGATGCGCGGCAACGGCGTCGACCTGAGGCTGGGCTGCGCGTTCACGTCCTGTACCCGCCGCGGCGAGGGCTGGGACGTGGACGGCGTGGGCCATGCCCGCTACCTGGTCGGGGCCGACGGTGCCCGTTCGCGGGTGGCGCGGCATTGCGGGCTCGGGCAGGTGCGCCAGTTCCTGTACGGCATCGAGTACGAGTTTCCCGGCGCGACGCTGGCCCATCCGGACGCGCTGCACTGCTTCATCAGCCGGCGCCACGCACCCGGCTACATCGGCTGGATCGCGCAGAACCCCACCGGGATCCAGGCCGGGCTGGCGCTGCGCCACGACCCGGCGCGCGCGCGCATCCCGGACATCGACGCGTTCCTGCTGCGCGTCGGCCATGCAGGCGGCCTGCCCCGTTTGCTACGCCCCGGCACCACCCGTGCCGGGCTGATCCCCTGCAGCGGGCCGGTGTTCGACCTGGCGCGCGACGGCGCGATCCTGGTCGGCGACGCCGCGGGCGTGGTCTCGCCGGTCACCGCCGGCGGCATCCATTCGGCCTGGGAACACGGCTGGGCGGTGGGCTGCGCCATCGCCGCGCGGCTGCGCGATGGCGGCCCGGCGCCGGAACAGGCCGCCATCGCCGCCGCGCCCCGCTTCCGCTTCAAGCGGGCACTGCGCTGGGCCTACGACCGGTTGCCGTTCGACTGGCCGTTCGACCTGCTCCTGCAGACGCCGCCGCTGCGCTGGGCCGCCGAACAGGTCTACTTCCACCGCCATGGCGGCTGAGCGCGCCGGCCTGCGGCGCGCGTGGCGGCTCAGCCCGGATCGCCCGGCCAGGCCGCATCGTCGGCCAGCTTGTCGATCAGCTCCCGGACCCGGAACGGCTTGCCCAGGTAGGCGACCGACTCCGGCAGCGCCGGCAGCTGCGCACTGGCATAGCCGGAGACCAGGATCGTGCGGCAGCCCGGCCGCACGCTCTGCGCCGCGCGCGCCACCTCCAGCCCGCTGATCCCGCCGGGCATGCTGATGTCGCTGATCACGTAGTCGAAGCCGCCCTGGCCGAGCAGGTCCAGGGCCTGGCGCCCGTCATGCGCCTCGACCACCTCGTAGCCCGCATCGTCCAGGGCCATCGTCGTGACCGTGCGCAGCAGCGCATCGTCCTCCACGTAGAGCAGCCTAGCCACCGGCGGGCTCCGGCAGTGGAATGGCGATGGTCACGCAGGTGCCCTCGCCCGGCGCGCTCTGGATGAAGGCGAACCCGCCGGACTGGCTGGCGAAACCGAACACCTGGCTCAGCCCCAGCCCACTGCCGCGGCCGACGTCCTTGGTGGTGAAGAAGGGTTCCATCGCCCGCAGGCGCACCTCCTCCTCCATGCCCGGCCCGTCGTCGGCGACGGAAACGTATAGATAGTCGCGGTCGGGCATGGCCTCGGGATGCAGCAGCAGGTGGGGACGGGTCACGCAGGTGAGCATGCGGATGGTGCCGGGCGCAAGCATCGCGTCGCGGGCGTTGGCCACCAGGTTCACCAGCGCGGCCTGGAGCTGCTCGGCGTCGATCATGACCCGCGTGTCAGCGTCGGTCAGTTCCAGTGTGCACTGCGTGATCGGTCCCGCCGCGCGGCGATAGACCTCGACCGCATCGCGCACCAGGGCGTTGACGTCGTGCAGCGCCGGCTCCAGCGTCTGCCCTCGCGCGAAGGCCAGCATCTGCCGGGTCAGCCGGGTGCCGCGCTCGGCCGCCTGGCGCGCGGCATCGACCAGCCGCTCCTTGCGCGACTCGTTGGCGGTGGGCAGCAGGTCGAGGCTGGCGGTGATCACCGCCAGCAGGTTGTTGAAATCGTGGGCGATGCCCAGGGTCAGCTGGCCGATCGCGCTGATCTTCTGGGCCTGGGCGAGCGAACGCTCCGCGTCGCGCAGGTGCTCGGCGGCCTGGTAGCGGTCGGTGATGTCCTTGGTGATCTTGGCGAAGCCGACCAGCGCGCCCTCGTGGTGGATGGCGTCGATGACGATGTTGGCGCGGAAGCGCGTGCCATCCTTGCGCACGCGCCAGCCTTCGGTCTCGTAGCGGCCTTCGCGCGCGGCGATGGCCAGGCCCTCGCCCGGGGTGCCCCGCGCGACGTCCTCGTCGGGATAGAAGCGGGAGAAATGCTGGCCGATCACCTCGGCGTCGGTATAGCCCTTGATCCGCTCGCCGCCGGTGTTCCAGCTGAGGATGTGCCCGGCCGGATCCAGCATGTAGATCGCGTAATCGGTGACTCCCTGCAGCAACAGGTGCTCGGCATTGAACGGAAACTGCGGCGCGCGTACTGATGTCATTGCTTCCCCCGTCACGGAGGATAGGAAGAATTCCGTTAAACGCACGTCGCGTTGCCGCATGGCCGGTGCAAAGCCACGGGCCCGGTCGCGTGTACCGGGCCCGTGGCGCGGGCTAGTGGCCCGGCGGCGACACCACCAGGCCGGCCGCGGCCGCGCCGCGCGCACCGCATTCGGCGTCGAACGCCGACGGCGCGCCGGACACGCCGACCCCGCCGAGGCTGGCGCCTTCGCGGGTGAACAGCGGCACCCCGCCTTCGGCGGTGGAGATGTGCGGCGCCGCGGACATGTTCCAGTTGGCGGTCTCGCGGGTGGCGAAGCGGTACATCGCCGCCGAGCGCCCCTTCCACAGTGCGACCTCGCCGGCCGCCGGCGAGGCGCCGTGGTTGGCGAAGCTCAGCAGCTGCCCGCCCTGGTCGAACACCGCCACCGCGACGGCGTGGTTGGACCGCTTCGCATGGGCCAGGCAATGGTCGCGCACGGCATCGGCGGTGGATGGGTCGAGCGCGGGCTTCAGGGTCTGCGCATGCGCGGCGTTGGCAAGCAGGCAGGCGACGGCGGCCAGCGCGGCCAGGTTCGTGTGCTTCATCGGAGCTCCTCGTGGGTGGCGGACGGATGGGATGCGCGTCAACGGCGGCGCTGTTCCTGCGCGGTGAGGCGCAGGACCTGCCCGGGTGCGTCGGTGACAATGTAGATGGCGCCATCGGGGCCGACCACCGGTTCGTACGGCCGGCCTTCGGTGCGCAGCAGGACTTCCTCGTGCTGCACGCGCTCGCCATCGAGCGTGAGCAGGCGCAGTTCGCGCGGCGACAGCGCGGTGACCAGCAGTTTGCCCTGCCACAGCGGGAACTGCCGGCCGTCGTAGAAGGCCAGGCCGGACACGCCGATCGACGGCCGCCAGTAATGCGCCGGCTGCCTCACCCCCTCGGCGCGCGTGTGCGGGGTCAGCACGGTGCCGTCGTAGTTGATGCCGTGCGATACCACCGGCCAGCCGTAGTCGCCGCCGCGCTCGACGATATTGAGCTCGTCGCCGCCGCGCGGTCCGTGCTCGGTTTCCCACAGGCGGCCGCTGGACGGTTCGAAGGCCAGGCCCTGCGGATTGCGGTGGCCCAGGCTGTACACCGACGGCAACGCGCCCGCGCGGCCGCGATAGGGATTGTCCGCCGGAATCGTGCCGTCCGGCTGCAGCCGATGGATCTTGCCGCTCGGGCGACCCGGCTCGCGCGCCAGCTCCTGCACGCCGCGGTCGCCCACCGAAAACAGCAGCCGCCCCTCGCGGTCGAACGCCATGCGTCCGCCGTAGTGCCAGAACGGATCGCCATAGGTCGCCGGGTCCGCTTCGAACACCACCTGCTGGTCGACCCAGGCGTTGCCGCGCAGGCGGCCGCGCACGACCCGGGTCATCGCCAGCGGCTTGCCGTCGGGCCCGGGGCGCTCGAGGCGGTGGCTGTAGCTGAGGTAGATCCAGCCGTTGCGGGCATGCGCCGGGTCCAGCGCGATGTCGAGCAGGCCGCCCTGGTTCCAGCGGTGCTCGTGGACGTACACCGCGGGCGTGCCGGCGACCGGCGGCTGCAGCACGCCGTGGCGGATCACCCGCAGCCGCCCCGGGCGCTCGCTCACCAGGATCGTGTCCGCATCGACGAACGCCAGCGCCCAGACCGTCTGCAGGCCCTCGGCGAAACGTTCGGTGCGCACGGCGTAATCGAGGGTGTCGACCACGCCGGGCACCGGATCGAAGGTGCGCGGCGGCTCGGCCCGGGTGCTGTCGTCCTCCGCGGGGACCGCGCCTTCGCGGGCCGGGAGGAACGCGGCGATCGCCTCGATCTGCGCCGCGGAAAGCGTGTCGCCGAACGCCGGCATGCCCTGCGAGGGGATGCCGTTGCGGATGATCCGGGCCAGGTCGCCGCGGGTGCCGCCGTAGCGGTAGTCCCGCGGCGACAGCGGCGGGCCCAGGCCGGTGCCCTGCCGGCCGGCGCCATGGCAGGCGGCGCAGTTGTCGCGGAACAGCGCCGCGCCATCGGCGGCGTCCACGGCACCCGGCGCCTGCGTGGCGGCGGCTGCGGACAGCATCCCCGCCAGCAGGACGAGGGCGGCCTGGAAGGACGGACGGCGTGCGGGGCGTGCACGGGTAGCGCGCATCGGCATGGCTCCTTGCATGGGATCGTTCCCGCGCCCATCCCACCCCGTCGCCCCGCCGCACTGGATGGAGGAATGCTGGAGTTTTGCTATAGATTCGCTGCAGCCGCGGCACCACGACGCCCGCGGCCCTCCTGAGGCGACGCCCCCGCATGAGCGAACAGCCGGCCATCGGCAGGATCGACGATCCCGGCGCCCCCCGTGGCGGCCCGTCGAACTTCACGGCCGGCGAGGCGCTGGTCCAGCCCCCGCTCAACCGGATCGCGATCCACGGCCGCGTCGTCCAGGTCGAGCCCAAGGTCATGCAGGTGCTGGTGCTGATGGCGCAGCGCCCGGGCGCGGTGATTTCGCGCGAAACGTTCCTCGACACGGTGTGGGCCGGCACCATCGCCGACGACTACCTGCTCAACCGCGCCGTGTCCGAGCTGCGCAAGGTGTTCGACGACGACCCGCAGGCCCCCCGCTACATCGAGACGATCCGCAAGGGCGGCTACCGGCTGGTCGCGCCGATCGCGCCGGCCCGGGTCGCCGCGGCGGTCGCCGCGCCGACGCCGGACGCGGCGGCGGCCCCTGCCGCGACCCCGCCCGAAGCGACCGTCGGCGGGCATGCGTCACCGGCGACGACGCATCGCCGGCGCCGGTGGCTGGCCGGCGCGGCGCTGGTGCCGGCCGTCGTCGCCACCGTGCTGGCCCCGCGCCTGCTCCCACGCGACGGCGGCCTGGCGGAGGGCTACGAAGTGCGTCCGTTGACCAGCCTGGTCGGCCGCGAGTTCGAACCGGCGCTGTCGCCGGACGGCAGCCGCGTGGCCTTCATCTGGGACGGCGGCGAGGGCGGCGGCTTCGACGTGCAGGTGAAGACGCTCGGCAGCGAGGACCTGCTGCCGCTGACCCGCACCGCGGCCCATGAACACCATCCGGTGTGGGCGGCGGATGGCCGCAGCCTGCTGTTCGCGCGCCTCGACCAAGACGGCGTCTCGATCATGCGCGTGTCCGCGCTGGGCGGCGGCGAGACGCGGGTGCTGCGCGACGACACCGCGCGCCAGGTTCGCGGGCTGGCACTGTCGCCCGATGGCGCCGGCCTGGCCTACGCCGCCCGCAGCGACCCTGCCTCGCCCTACCGCATCGTCCTGGCCACGTCCAACGGCGCCGGCCGGCGGGTGGCCACCACCCCGCCCGCCGGGACCCTCGGCGACCTCGATCCGCGGTTCACGCCGGATGGCCAGGCGCTGGTCTTCGTGCGCGCGGTCAACGAGGTCACCAAGGACCTGCACCGCATCGAACTCGACGCGCCGGCGGAAACGCCGCCACGGCGCCTGACCCGCGACAACCGCAAGATCAACGGCCTGGCCTGGTCGCCGGACGGCTCGCGCCTGCTGTTCACCTCCACCCGCTCGGGCATGTACGCGCTGTGGTCGGCCGACGCCGATGGCGGCGACCTGCGCCCGGTGCCGCTGGGCAACGAGGACGTGCACCAGCCGGCCACCGCGGCCGGCATCCCGGCGATCGCATTCGAGCAATGGACGCACCGCTCGCGCCTGCGCCAGGTCGACCTGGCGCGTCCGGACGCGAGCGGACCCGACCTGCGCATCCAGTCCACCCGCTGGGATTCCAATCCGGCCTGGTCGCCGGATGGCCGGCGGATCGCGTTCACCTCCAACCGCGGTGGACCGCACGGGATCTGGGTCAGCGACCGCGATGGCGGCAACGCCGTGCAGGTCGCCGGGTTCGATGGTGCGTTCATCGACAACCCGGCCTGGTCGCCGGATGGCCGCGTGATCGCTTTCGACGGCAGCCCCGACGGCACCACCGCGATCTACGCGGTCACGCCCGAGGGCGGCACGCCGGAGCGGCTGGTGCACGGGCCTGGCGACAGCCGCAATCCGTCGTGGTCGCGCGATGGCCAATGGCTGTACTTCGAATCCAACCGCGACGGGCAATGGCGGATCCATGCCGTACCGGCGGCCGGCGGCCGCCCGGTCGCGGTCACCGACGGCCCGGCCGCGCATCCGCGCGAATCGGCCGACGGCCGCCAGCTCCTGTACACCCGGCCCGACCACCCCGGCCTGTGGCAGCTGCCGCGGCGCGACTGGCATCGCGCCGGCGCCGGGAGCGGCACGCCGGTGATCGCCGGGCTGGAGCCCCAGGACGGCGGCAACTGGGCTCCCGGCACCGACGGCATCTACTTCGTGCGGCGCGCGCCCGGCCAGGCGCCGCAGCTGGCACGGCTGGGCCTGGAGGATGGCGCCACCCGCGACCTGCTCGCGCTGCCGGCCGACTTCCAGGGCTGGGGGTTCGACCTGTCGCCGGACCAGCGCCAGCTGGTGTTCTCGGAACTGGCGATGCGCGAGAGCGACCTGCGCCTGGCCGTGCCCCGCTGAGCGGCGCCGCGCCGGCGTTCACCCATCCCTCCCGCGAAGGCGGCATCATCTGCCGACCGCCCCGCATGCCCGCGTCCGCTCCGGTGCATGCGTCCGCCACGCGACCCGAGCCGGCTCCATGTCCACCCTGTACGACATCATCCGCGAAGCGGCCGCCGGCTCGGCCGAGGGCCGGCTGCATTTCGGCCAGGTGATCGGCCTGATGGTCGTGGCCGGGGTGGATGCGTACACCGTCGATTACCGCAGCGCGCGCACCACCTACTACCCGCGCGAGGCCGCGCCGCTGGACCTGCCACTGGCCACCCCGCCGATGCCGATTCCCGAGGCCTTCGATGTCGCCGCGCTGCGCTCCGCCATCGCCGGCTCGCAGCGGGGCCAGGTGATGTACCCGCAGTTCAAGCGGTTGTCGATGGCCGCCGGCTGCGTCGGCTACACCGTGTGGATCGCCGGGCGCCACGTCACCTACTACGGTCGCCGCGGCGAGACCCACGTCGAACAGTTCCCGGACTGACACCCGGCGTCGCCGCACACCCGGCGCTCACCCGGCCCTGCCTAGCCTGAAGCCCCGTCCGCACCGCAGGCGTCGACATGGCCAAGCCTTCCCGTTCCCGCGCCGCGAGCAAGGATGCCCGTGGCCTGCATGGCGCCATGCGCCTGCCCGGGCTGGAGATCGAGCACTACAACCTGCTGGTGCGCGATCCCGATGGCGAAGGCTTCCTCGGCGATCGCGCCAGCCAGACCGCGTTCCGCGAACTGGTCGACACCGCGCGTCGCCACCATCGCACCGGCAAGGACCCGTTCGGCAAGATGCCCACCGCCGATATCGACAAGAAGGCGATCGACCTGGTGCTGGTCGGCGGCGATGCCGACGCCGCGCACCTGGTGCACCTGGCGGTGGAGGAATACGCGCGCCGGCTGGTGCACGTGGTGCAGGTGTTCCTGGCCCAGCCGGAATGGCATGGCGTGGAGCGGATCCTGCTCGGTGGCGGCTTTCCTGACCACGCCACCGGCGGTCTGGCGGTGCGCCGGGCCCTGCGGCTGCTGCAGCTCGCGCGGGTGGACGTGAAACTGGACCAGGTCGGACACCACGCCGACGAAGCCGGCCTGCTCGGCTGGGTGCCCCTGCTGCCGGCGGCCGCGCGACGCGCCGACGCCTTTCTCGCCGTGGACGTGGGCGGCACCAACATCCGTTGCGGCATCGTCGAGCACCGCCTGGGCAAGGCCGACGACGGCAGCCGCGCGCGGGTGCTCGAACGCCTGAAGTGGCGGCACGCCGACGATGCGCCCGATCGCGCCGAAGCGGTCCGGCGCATGGCGGCCATGCTCAACGGGCTCGCCGCGCAGGCGCGCACGCTCGGGCTTTCCCTGGCGCCGTTCGTGGGCATCGCCTGCCCCGGCCGGATCGAGGTCGACGGCGGCATCTCGCAGGGCGCGCAGAACCTGCCCGGCGACTGGGAGCGGCCGTTCCACCTGCCCGACGCGCTCGGCGCGCTGCTCGACGACATCGGCGGCAAGGCCCCGCGCGTGGTCCTGCACAACGACGCGGTGGTCCAGGCGCTGAGCGAGCGCCAGCGCATGCGCAAGGCCTCGCGCTGGGCGGTGCTGACCATCGGCACCGGCCTGGGCAACGCCAGCTTCAGCAACCGCTGAGGCGGCGCCCGGCGCGGCGCTTCAGTGCTGGAAGACGGGCTCCAGCATGCGCAGCGTCCCCGCATCCGCGTCCAGCTCCACCTGGCCGCCCACCGGCAGGATGAACTGCTGGCGGATGTGGCCGATCATCGCCCCGCGGTAGGCGGGCACCTTCAGCGGCAGCAGGTAGTCGTCGAGGATCTGCGGCACGGTCAGCGAGCCGTAGCCCTCGCCCGGATCGCAGTCGGTGCACTCGCCGAACACCACCCCGGCCACCTGGTCCAGCGCGCCCATCAGCCTGAGCGTGCTGAGCATGCGGTCGACACGGTAGGGCGCTTCGCCCACGTCTTCCAGGAACAGGATCTTGCCGCGGAAATCCGGCAGGTAGCGGGAGCCGGCCAGTGCGACCAGCACGCTGAGGTTGCCGCCGACCAGCTCGCCGCGGGCGCGGCCAGGGGCAATCGTGACCGTGCGGTTCCGGCGCTGCACCAGTTCGTCGCCGCGGTCGGCCACGTTGCGGAACTCCACCAGCTGCCGTTCGAGGAGCACGCGCCGGAACTGGTCGGCGTTGAAGGCGTTCCAGCTGCCCGACCCGATCGGGCCATGGAAGCTGACCAGCCCGGCCTGGCTCAGCAGCGCGTTGTGCAGCGCGGTGATGTCGGAATAGCCGAGCAGCGCCTTCGGGTTGCGCCGGATCATCGGGTAGTCCAGCAGCGGCAGCACGCGCGCCGCCCCGGAGCCGCCGCGCACGCAGACGATCGCCCGCACCTGCGGGTCGGCGAACATCGCGTTGATGTCGCCGGCCCGCTCGGCATCGGTCCCGGCCAGGTGTCCGCGGCGCGAGCCCAGGTGCGGGCCTGCCTTCACCTGGAACCCCAGCGCCTGCATCGCTTCGGCCGCGAGCTGCAGGTCGAGGGGATCGTCGGTGGCCGCCGACGGAGCGACCAGGCCGACCGTGTCGCCCGGGTTGAGCGGCACCGGCAGGACCCGCCGTATCGCGGCCGTCGCGGGCGCGGCGAAGGCGGGCAACAGCAAGCCCGCCGTGGCGAGGGCGGCGCTGCCGATGAAGTGTCGTCGATGCATGGAGCTGCCTGCGTGGAGGACCCGCCGCAGGGTAACAACCCGCCTTGCATGCAACAAACCGCGCCCTCCGGCGCGCGTGATGCCGGCGCCTCGCACTACAGGTCCAGCCCCTCGCGCACCTTGACGATCGAGGTCATGGCCATGCCGCTGCGGGCGGCGCCCTTCTGCACGCGCACGATGAAGGGAATGGTGCCGTTGCCGACGAGCGACCAGGGCTCGCGCACCAGCTGGTAGGTGCCTTCCAGGCCGGCGATGCCCGCGACCTCGACCACGAAGCACCCGCCGAGCTCGCTGAAGTGGTGGCCCATCTGCCACAGCCTGAAGTTGGCCTTCTTCAGGCCGGCCACCGGCGCGCCCTCCTGGTCGGCGACGTGGACGACGACGATCAGCCGTTCGTCATCCTTGAGCGTGGCGCCCTGCGCGGTCACCCGCAGCGGTCCGCCGGCGAGGGTCGGGCGATGGGTGGGCGTCGTGGTGACGTCGCCCCGGCGCGCCGGCGTGGTACCGCGCGCGGTCTTCTTCGTCGCTTTCGTGGCCATGCCTGCGCTCCGCTGGAGTTGTCATGCGATCCAACGCAGGCCATCGCCGCCCGGGGCCATGCCCGGCCCGGATCCACGCAGGCCCGCCCGGTCGCAAGGCGCCGCTTCGCCCGCGCTTAATCGCCCCTCCGCTCTACTCCCGGACGGACGCCCCCCGCGTGTCGATCCGCACGACCGCCGGTCGTCGCTTGCATGCCCCCCGAACCAGGAGACCCCGATGACCGCCCGCAACACGATCTGCCTGTGGTACGACGGCACCGCCCTGGAGGCGGCCACCTTCTACGCGGAGACCTTCGACGACAGCGCGGTGACCGCCGTGCGCCGCGCGCCCGCCGACTATCCCTCCGGCAAGGAGGGCGACGTGCTCACCGTGGAGTTCACCGTGCTCGGCATTCCCTGCATCGGCCTCAACGGCGGCCCGACCTTCACCCACAGCGAGGCCTTCTCGTTCCAGGTGGCCACCCGCGACCAGGCGGAGACCGACCGCCTGTGGAACGCCATCGTCGGCAACGGCGGTCAGGAAAGCGCCTGTGGCTGGTGCAAGGACAAGTGGGGCCTGTCGTGGCAGATCACCCCGCGCGTGCTGACCGAAGCGATCGCCGACCCGGACCAGGCCGCGGCCCGGCGCGCATTCGAGGCGATGATGACGATGCGCAAGATCGACGTGGCCGCGATCGAGGCTGCGCGCCGCGGCTGAGCGCGGCCCCGGGCCGCTCCACCGCTACCCGGCGGGCATCGCGGCCGTGGCGGCACCGCTCCGCGCCGGCGGCTTTCCGCCGACGCCCCCCGCCGGGCATGACCCGCCGCGCAAGGGTGGCGCCGGCGCGGCGCCGGACCCTACAGCCGCTCGATCCGGTTCCGGCCGCCGCGCTTGGCCGCGTACAGGCGGCCGTCGACGGCCCTGAGGAAGTCCTGCGAGGTGGCCATCGCATCGACCAGGGCGGTGCCCATGCCCAGGCTGGCGGTGACCAGCGCACCGGTGCGCGGCGCACCGTGGGCGATCCCGAGCGCGGCGATCCGGGCGACGCATTCGTCGGCCAGCGCACGCGCGGCGGCGGCATCGGTCTCGGGCAGCAGCAGGATGAACTCCTCGCCGCCGAACCGCGCCACCACGTCGCGCGGCCGGCGGGCGACGCCGGCCAGCTCGCCGGCGATATGCCGCAGGCATTCGTCGCCGGCGACGTGGCCATGGGCGTCGTTGAACTGCTTGAAGTGGTCGATGTCGAGCACGATCAGCGACAGCGGCTGCCCGCTGCGCCGGGCCGCGCCCCACTCCGTCTCCAGGCACTGGTCGAAGCGGCGGCGGTTGGCGATGCCGGTCAGGCCGTCGGTCATCGACTGCTGCTCCAGCTCGCGGTGCAACCGCATCAGCTCTTCCTCGTCGCGCTTGCGCTGGCTGATGTCGAACATGAAGCCGACCAGGCAGTCGACCTCGCCGGCGGCATCGCGGACCACGTGGACCACGTCGCGGATCCAGACGTAGCCACCGTCGGAGGTCAGGGCCCGGTAGTCGGCCTCGTGGTCCACCCCGGCGCGCGACTGCGAGACGCAGAAGCCGACCACGCGGTCGCGATCGTCCGGATGCATGCGCGCGACCCAGTCATCGACCGTCTGCCAGCTGTCCTGCGTCCAGCCCAGCAGCGACTCGATCTGCGGCCCGATGTAGGCGAAGCGCATGCTGGCCCAGTCGATCTTCCACGGGATCGCCCGGGTGGATTCGAGCAGGGTCCGGTACACGTCCGGGCTTTCGGGCAGGGCGTGCGGGTCGGGATCGCGGGTGGCGCGCAGCGTGGCGTTGTTCATGCCCCGATGGTACGCAAGCCCCGTGCCAGCTGCGGGACCGCGCGGCGTGTGCCCGCCCCCGCAGTACGGTCCCGGGTCGAACGCCGGGACTTCCATCCGTCGAACCTGCAGAACCCCGGAGCCACGCCATGCCGCCCACCCTGACCGCCTTCGAACACTCCCCCGACCGCGGCCAGGGCCTGGCCCGCGACATGCGCGTGCGCTGGGCGCTGGAGGAAGCCGGCCAGCCCTACGACGTACGGCTGCTGTCGTTCGAGGCGCTGAAGCAGCCCGCCCACCTGGCCCTGCACCCGTTCGGTCAGATCCCGACCTACGAGGACGGCGGGCTGGTCCTGTTCGAGTCCGGCGCGATCGTGCTGCACGTGGCCGAGCGGCATCCCGGGGTCCTGCTCCCCGCCGCCGCCGATGCGCGGGCCCGGGCGATCGCGTGGATGTTCTGCGCGCTCAACACGGTGGAGCCGCCGGTGTTCGAACGGGCGATGGCCCTGGTGCTGGAGCGCGCGCGGCCGTGGCACGCCGCGCGCCTGGCGATGCTGGAGGAACGCATCCACGACCGCCTGCACCGGCTCGCGGCCCACCTGGGCGACGCCGACTGGCTGGAGGGCGCGTTCAGCGCCGGGGACCTGCTGGTGGTCAGCGTGCTGCTGCGGCTGAAAACGTCCGGCCTGCTGGACGCCTTTCCCAGCCTGGCCCGCTACCTGGCGCGCGGCGAGGCGCGGCCCGCCTACCAGCGGGCGTTCGCCGCGCAACGGGCGGTGTTCGCCGCGGGCGAGGCGGCGCGCGGCGGCGCCGCTCCCGGCTGAGCACCACGGCCGCCATCGCGCGGGTGCCGGTGGCGAGCGACCGGACCCGCCCTCAGCGGTAAGGTCCCGGCCCGCGCCAGACCAGCTCGCCGCGGTGGTACACGTACATCACCGTGATCACCTGGCGGGCGTCGCGGATCTTCTCCATCTCCGGATCGTTCGGGTCGAGCAGCCGGCACTTGCTCGACTCGCGCTTGAGCGCGACCTCGGCCGGGCAGACCATCAGGTAGCGGGTGCCGGGCAGCGGGATCGACAGCTCCTCCAGTCCCTGCGCCATCCACAGCCGCAGCCGCTCCTCGGCCAGCAGGTCGTAGATGATCTGGTAGCCGCCGACCTGCATGTTCGGCTCGCCGGCGGCCATGTCGCGTTCGTTGCCGTCCTGGTTGGACGGCCCGCGCGAGCGCCCATCGTCGTGGGACACGTCCTCGTCCAGCATCCCGGGCGGGCGCCCGGTCCAGGTCTCCGGCCGGCGCTGGGCCGGGGCCGGCGAGCTGCTGGCCGGCGCCTGCGCGCGGGACTCCGCCGGCGGCGCCTCGTTCTGCCGCGACTCGGGCTCCGGCTCGCCAGGCGGTTCGACGAAGGTCGCTTCCATCACCGGCTTGCGCGGTTCGGCGCGCTGGCGGGCCACCGCCGGGGACGGCGGAGTCGCCTGGGCCGGCGACGGACGCGGCGACACCGGCGCCGGCGTGGCCTCCCCGGCCGGCTCGCCGACGAAGTTGACCCGCATCCGGCCGCTGCTGGAGGTGCCCTGCGGGGTGGTCACGATGGGCTTGGACGACCACAGCAGGACCAGCAGGAACAGCAGGTGCAGCGCCGCGCTGAGCAGCGCGGCGATCCAGGGCTGGAGACGGTGGATCCGGGGGTCGGCGGCAGCGTCCGGGCGAGGGGCGGAATCGCTCATGCCACCGGGGGACGGTCGTGGATGCGGGGCCGCATGGGCGGGCGTCGGGAATGCGGCGGGGGTGGCGCATCGTACCCGTTCAGCGGCCGCCGGGGAGCCGCCCTGCCCCGGTGCCACCCGGGGCGGTCCGGTCGGCGAAGCCCGTCACGGCCGCCTAACGGTGAAGGCCATGTGATGGAGCCCCGCCATCGAGGATTGCCGACATGATCCATGCAACACGGATGTTGATCGCCCCCGTCCTGGCCGCCTTCCTGCTCGCCGCATGCGATCGCACGCCGGCCCCGGCCGCTTCTGCCGATGCGCCACCCAGCGCCCCGGGGGCGGCGCTGGCGCCGGAGGAAGCCCGCGCCATCGCCCGCGACGCCTACGTGTACGGCTTCCCGATCGTCGACAGCTACCGCATCCAGTACGCCTACGCGGTCAACAAGGACGACCCGGAATACAAGGGCGACTGGAACACCGTGCACAACACCGCACGCGTCTATACCCCGGCCGACAAGGCGATCCAGACGCCCAACTCGGACACGCCCTATTCGTTCGTGTCCTATGACCTGCGGGCCGAGCCGCTGGTGTTCATCGTTCCCAAGGTCGACAAGGACCGGTATTTCTCGCTGCAGTTCATCGACGTCTACACCCATGACTTCGCCTACGTCGGCAGCCGCGCCACCGGCAACGACGGCGGGGCGTTCCTGCTCGCCGGCCCCGGCTGGGAGGGCGCGACGCCGCCGGGGATCACCTCGGTGATCCGCAGCGAGACCGAGCTGGGCCTGGTGCTCTACCGCACCCAGCTGTTCTCGCCGGACGACCTGGAGAACGTGAAGAAGATCCAGGCCGGCTACCAGGTCAAGCCGCTGTCGGCGTTCCTCGGCCAGCCGGCACCGCCGGCGCCGTCCCCGATCGATTTCGTGAGGCCGCTCACCGCCGAGCAGGAACGGACCGCGCCGGAGTTCTTCGAGGTGCTCGACTTCGTCCTGCAGTACGCGCCCACGCACCCGTCGGAAACCGCGCTGATGGAACGCTTCGCCAGGTTGGGCATCGGCGCGGGCGGCAGCTATCGCGCGGCGGACCTGTCGCCCGAGCTGCTGCAGGCGGTCAAGGACGGGATGGCCGATGCCTGGAAGGAGCATGACGCGCTGAAGCTGCGGCTGGCGCAGGGCGAGCTCGACAGCGGCGACCTGTTCGGCACCCGCGAGTTCCTCAAGAACGACTACCTCAAGCGCATGCTGGCCGCGTCGGCCGGGATCTACGGCAACGCCCGCGAGGAGGCGATGTACCCGGGCCTGGTGCAGGACAGCCAGGGCCAGCCGCTGGATGGCCGCCACCGCTACGTGGTGCGCTTCGCCCCGGGGCAGCTGCCACCGGCCAATGCGTTCTGGTCGGTGACGATGTACGAGCTGCCCGCGAGCCTGCTGGTCGACAACCCGATCGACCGCTACCTGGTCAACTCGTCGATGCTGCCCTCCCTGAAGAAGGACCCGGATGGCGGGCTGACCCTGCACGTCCAGCACGAGTCCCCCGGCGAGACGCTGGAATCGAACTGGCTGCCGGCGCCGGCCGGACCGTTCCAGATGGCCATGCGCCTGTACTGGCCCAAGCCGGAGGCGCTCGACGGCACCTGGAAGGCGCCCGTGGTCGAGAAGGTCGACTGACCGCCGGCCACCTGGCCACCCGCGCGGGCGCCCGTGCGTCCGCGCCCTGCTCCCGCCGGCACGGCCGGCACTCTTCGACAAGGAACCGGACATGCACATGCCGTCGTCGAACCGCCTTTCCCCGAAGTCCGCCTGCCTGGCCGCGCTGATCCCGCTGCTGGTCGCCGCGTGCAACCGCTCCGAGCCTGCCGCCGACCCCGCTCCCGCCGCGGCCTCGCCCGCGGCCGCCGAAGCATCCCCCGCGCCTGCCGCCGCTCCCGCCGCCACGGCCTCGCCGACGCTGCCGCTGCCACCGCCGCGGACCACCGCCGACGGCGCGCAGCTGGTCGATGCCGACAACATCGTCCGCGCCGAGACCGACGTGGCGTTCGCCGGCATGGTCACCCAGGGCACCCTGGGCACGTTCACGCACAACCGCGGGATGACCCCGCTCGACCAGCAGACCGTCCTGCGCCAGAACCGCGACACGCTGTACTCGGGCGCGGTGTTCGACCTGGACGCCGGACCGGTGACGATCACGCTGCCCGACGCCGGGACCCGCTTCATGTCGATGCAGGTCTTCGACCAGGACCAGTACACCCACCAGGTCGGCTACCGGCCCGGCGCCTATACCCTGCGGCGCGAGGACATCGGCACGCGCTACGCGGCGGCGGCCGTGCGCATCCTCGCCAACCCGTCCGACCCGGCCGACCTGCAGGCCGTGCACGCGCTGCAGGACCAGATCCAGGTCAGCCAGCCCGGCGGCCCGGGCACGTTCGAGGTGCCGCGCTGGGACATGGCCAGCCTCGGCAAGCTGCGCGACGCCTTCGCCGTGCTCGGCGACAGCCTGCCGGACAAGAACCGCATGTTCGGCAGCAAGGCCGAGGTCGATCCGGTGCGGCGCGTGATCGGCGCGGTGACTGCCTGGGGCGGCAACCCGGAGAAGGACGCGACCTACCTCAACTTCACCCCGGCCAGGAACGACGGACGCACCGTGCATACGCTGACGGTGAAGGACGTGCCGGTGGACGGCTTCTGGTCGGTCACCGTGTACGACGCCAAGGGCTACTTCCAGCGCAACGAGCTGGACGCCTATTCGGTCAACAACCTCACCGCGACGAAGGCCGACGACGGCTCGGTCACCGTGCAGTTCGGCGGCTGCGACGGCAAGGTGCCCAACTGCCTGCCGGTCACCCCGGGCTGGAACTACCTGGTGCGCCTGTACCGCCCCCGCGCCGAAATCCTCGACGGCACCTGGAAGTTCCCCGAGCCGCAGGCCAGGGGCTGACATCCGACCGACCGCGCCCGCGACCGGCATCCGCCGGTCGCGGCGCGCCGGCGGGCTCATTCCGGCGTGCGCAGCTGGCGCAGGAAGAACCGCGCCGGCCAGTGCCGCACCCACGCCGGCAGCGTCCAGTACAGGCGCGGCGCCCAGTGGCGGAAACGCCGCCAGCGGCGCTCGTCGGCGGCCGTCCACGGCAGGTCGAACATCTTCCGCAGGTGCGGCGGCAGCAGGGCGCGGGTGACGAACGCCTGCAGCGGCAGCGCCGGCCGCAGGTACCAGGGCGCGCCGGCGGCCAGCACCGACGCGAAATACGCGCGCACTTCCGCGTCCACGTGCAGGTGCCGCTGGCGCGCGTCCCACCACGCGTCGAACGCATCGGCCGTCGGCGGCCACTGCGCGTCGTCCACCTGCAGCGTGCGGCCGAACGCCCAGGCCTCGCGGTACAGCGACTCGCGGCTGGCCTCCGGCACCGGGCCGACGAACAGTTCGTACATCTGCACGCCGCCGCGGTACAGCGTGGCCGCGACCCACAGCTGCAGGTCGCGGTCGAACGCGCTGTAACCCTCGCCGCGGACCGGCGCGTGCGCGCGGTTCACGTGGCGGGCGATGGCCGCGCGGTCGGCATCGGTGCCCAGCGACACCGCGTAGACGTAGGCCATGGTCGCGCGCAGGCGCGACAGAGGCCGGCGGATCGTCTCGCTGTGCCGGGCCACGCCGCGGCCCACGCCGGGATCGGCCAGCTGCCAGGCGACCGCGGCGCCGGCGCCGAAGTAGATGTAGGACTCGAGGTTGATGTCGGCCAGGCGGACGCGCGCGGGGTCTGGGGTCGGCATGGCGCCACCCTAGCCCGGCCGGTGTCGGCGGGCTGTCACAGCCGTCGCCGGCATGAGGACGGCCCGCGTGCATTGCCGCGCCCGCCCTCGCTCGCGATGCACCGCCGCGGCGACGTCCCGGCGTGGGGCCAATGGCCAATTGAAGCTCCCCCGGCTGCGCGCAAGGCTGGACCATCGTGCGCCGATGCGCCCGCCGCACCACCACCGCTCCGCGCACCCCGGCGCCGGGGCCCGGGAGAGCCGCCATGCATGCCGTCGAATCCGGGCCCGCCCATCCCGCCAGCGCCGATCCGGCGCTGGCGCCGCTGCTCGAACTCGACGCGCGCCTGGCGAAGATCGGCGGCAGGATCCGCATCCTTTCCGGGCTGGCCTGGCCGGTGGAGATGGAAGCGCGCTTCCTCGAGCGCTGGCGCGCCGGCCAGCCCGAGATGCCACGGCCGCCGACGCAGGCGGAGGACCACGCGACCACGATCGAAGCGCTGGACGACATCATGCGCCGCATCGACCGTGGCCATCCCATCGGCGACTGGCTGTACAAGACCGCCTGGAGCTACCGGGTCGCCGCGCTGATGCTGTCCAGCATCGGCACGCCGCGCTTCACCGAATGCTCGGCCCTGCTCTACGGCCATCCGACCACGCACTACCGCTCGCAGGACACCACCATCGCGCAGTCGGCCGCGCACATGCTCGCGATCACCGACCAGCTGATCGACGCGCGCTACGTCCCCGAGGTGCCCTACGACATCCCCGCGCCGCTGTTCGCCGACCGCCTGCGCGCGCGGATCGAACCGTTCTTCGGCGACGACCCGGTCAAGGTCACGCTCGACCCGCAGCTCGCCTCGAAGGCCGCCGCCGGCAGCAAGGCGATCCGCATCCGCGCCGACGCGCTGTTCTCCGAGCTGGACCTGGACCAGCTGGTCGAGCACGAGGCCTTCATCCATTCGCTGACCATGCTCAACGGCAAGCGCCAGCCGTGGCTGCGCTGCCTGGGCACCGGCTCGCCACGCACCACCCGCACCCAGGAAGGGCTGGCGACCTTCGCCGAGATCATCACCGGGGCGATGGACATCAACCGCCTGCGGCGGCTGGCGCTGCGCGTGCTGCGCCTGCAGGAGGCGCTGGAAGGCGCCGACTTCATCGAGGTGTTCCGCGCCTTCCTCGCCGCCGGGCAGTCGGAGGTGGACGCCTACCGCAGCGCCGCGCGCATCTTCCGCGGCGGCGACGTCCATGGCCGGGTCTGCTTCACCAAGGACGGCGCCTACGTCGAAGGCCTGCTGCTGGTGACCGCCTTCATCAAGCGCGCCCTGCACGAGAACCGCGGCGACACCCTGCGCCTGCTGTTCTGCGGCCGGGTCGCGCTGGGCGACCTGGTGACGCTGGCCGCGTACCGCGACAGCGGCCTGATCGCCGCACCCCACTACGTGCCGCCGTGGGCCCGGCACCTGGAGCGCGTGCTGGCGACCCTGGCCTTCTCCACCGCCGCGCAGTCGCTGCGGCTGGATTCGTTCGAGCTGCAGCGCTTCACCGAATACGAGGACGAGGTGCTGGAGGCGGCGGACTGGTCGCGGCCGGCGGCCCCGTAGGCAGCGGCCCGCTGTATGCGTTGGCGGACCGCAGCGCGTTGGCCTAGCGGCCGAACAGCCGCCGGGCGTTGCCCGAACGGATCTTCGCCTTCTCCTCGTCGGTGAGGTCCAGCCGCTCCAGCGCCTGCACCGTCCGTGCCAGGCTGATCTGCGGATGGTCCGAGCCGATCAGGATCCGCTCGATGCCGACGTTGCGCAGGGTCCAGACGAACTCGGCCTCCAGCGGCGAACCCGGCGCCAGCAGCACCGTGCCGGAGATGTCGAAATGGATGTTCTCGGCGAAGAAGTCCTCGGCCGTGCGCGCCAGCGCCAGGATGTTCCAGAAGCGGAAATCCAGCCCGCCCATGTGGGCGAAGATGAAGCGCGTCTTCGGCGCGCGCACCGCCAGCTCGAACAGGGCCTGGCTGTCGCCGGCGACGATCCCGGCGTTGTCCAGCAGCACCACCATCCCCAGCTCGCCGGCGCGGCGCACCAGCGGCAGCACGCGCGCATCGCCAAGGTCGAAGCGCTGGGTGTGCGGATGCAGCTTGAGCACGCGCACGCCGGCGGCGGCGACCCGCGCCAGCTCGTCCAGCGCGGCCTGGTCGTCGTAGGGATGGACCGTGGCCACCGGCACCACCGACGGATGCGCGCGCGCCAGGGCGATGATCCCGTCGTTGCCGGCGCGGATCGCCGCCGGGTCGCCGGCGCGCGCCTGCTGCGGCCCGCCGAACCACATCGCCGCCACTCCGGCCAGCTCGAGGCCGGAGGCCGCCACCTCGCGCTCGTACGTCGCCAGCGACGCCTCGCCCTCGCGCAGGTGGACATGCGTGTCGAACACCGCCTGCCCGGCGGCTGGCGCGGCGACCACGAGCAACAGGCAAAGGGCGATGGATCGGAACATGCGCGGTCACCGGCAGGAGGCGGGCCGACAGTCTAGGTCATCGAGTCTGGCGGTCGTGCCCGGCGGAGCGCCGCTTCAGCGCGACCACGGCCGCAAGGGCGAGACGTGCCCGCAGGCCTCGCAGCGACGTCCGCCCTCGGCCGTGCCGTCGCGTGCCATCGAACGCGCATCGATCGTGGCGGTCCACGTCGCCGCGGCGCTGTATGCCGCCGCGCCGGCAGCGGTGACGCCCAGCACCAGCGCCCACGTCGGCACGGGCGGCGCCGCCACCGCCCACGCGGCTACGCCGGCGGCCAGCAGCAGTGCGCCCATGCCGATGGCGAAGAACGTGCCGGGTGCCGTGTCGGGAATGCGCATCTGGCCACCGCAGCCGCCGCACTTCATGGTGCCGGATCCACCTCGACCCACGGATCGCCGCGCTCGATCCGCGACCAGCGCCGCAGGCCGAAGCCGTACGCGCTCTGCACGTAGGGACCGCGCACGACCTGCGCGCGCGGCGCGCGGTGGCCGCTGCCGAGCAGCTGCACCAGGCTGGCGCAGTCGGCCTCGTCGGGCGCGTCCTTGCGCGAGAGCTGGTAGTCCACCACCGCGGCCGCTTCCTCCACCGAGGTGGCGTGCACCAGGAAACAGGTGTCCGGCCCGTTGCCTCCACCGGTCACCGGGTCGTCCGAGTCGTTGCCCCAGCGCACCACCTCGTACAGGTCCATCGGCCGCGCCTCGGCCTGGAACATCGCGTCCGGGCCGAGGATCCGCGGGGCCATCGACGGCCGCGCCTCTTCGGCCCGCAGGCGGGCGAAGCGCGCCTGCACGGAGCAGCCTTCGCCCTCGAACACCAGCGTGCGCAGGCCTGCGCCGGCGCGCACGACCAGCCGCCCCGGCAGCTGCCGCGCCCAGCCTTCGATGCGCACGTCCTCCACTTCCCAGGCGGCCAGCTGGACCCCGCTGGTGCCGGTGGCCTCGCGTCCGCGGCGGGCCGGCACCGGCGGTGCGAACGGCAGCGCGAAGCGCAGCCTCAGCAGCGGCCCGTCGCGCTCCAGCAGCACCTCGTGCAGGTCGATCGCGCCGGCATCGCGCCCGCCCTCGAGCAGGGGCCGGACCGCCTCCGGATTGTCCAGTGCATCGACCCAGCAACCACCCGCTTCAACCTCACCACCCATGCGTTTCCCCTGTCCGCGTGCCCGCCGTATCGTAAATCAGGCGACGACGGCCGATCGCGCCGCCTCAGCGCAGCACCTTCTCCAGCGCCTTGCCCTTGGCAAGCTCGTCGACCAGCTTGTCGAGGATGCGGATCTCGCGCATCAGCGGATCGTCCACGTCCTCCACGCGCACGCCGCAGACCACGCCGGTGACCCGGTCGCGGCGCGGGTTCAGGGCCGGCGCCTGGGCGAAGAAGCCGGCGAAGTCGACCCGTGCGGCGAGCTGCCGCTCCAGGTCCGGCTGCGCGTAGCCGGTGAGCCAGCGGATCACCGCGTCCACCTCCTCGCGCGTGCGGCCCTTGCGCTCGGCCTTCTGCACGTACATCGGATAGACCTGCGCGAACGCGGTCCCGAAGATCCTGTGTCCTGCCACGCCGTCCTCCGTGCCTCGGCCCGGCACGGTGCCGGACGTCCCGATGCTACGCCGCCGCACCCTTCGGGCGACGGGCGTGCCCGGCGCCGGCGCTGCGAAGCTGGGTCCGACCGGGATTCCTCCGGGCCACCACCGCACCGCCGCGGGTGTGGGCGTCATCCGGGCCTGCGCGGTCGAATCCCCGCTCGCGCCCCCTCCGACGCGCGGACGCCCGCTGGCTGTACCGGCGCCGCCCATCGGCCCGGCTGGCCGGGCCGGGACGGCGGATGGCCCCTACAATGGGCCTTCCCCAGTGCGAGACACCCATGGCCAAGCCCAATTATTCGTTCGAGAAGAAGCAGCGCGAACTCGCCAAGAAGAAGAAGCAGGACGAGAAGGACGCCAAGAAGCGCGCCAGCCGCGAGGCGGCCAAGCCCGCCGGCGGCGAGCCCGAAGCGCGCTGAGGCGCGCGTTGCCCGCGGGCGGCGCGCTCCCCTCCACCGCCCACGGTTCCGCTACAGCACGCCCTCGATCGGCATCGCCAGCGCTGCCGCCTCCGCCGCGCAGTCGCGGCCCGGGCGCTTCCCGGCCGCGCGGGCGCGGGCGAGGTCGGCGGCCGCCAGCTGCACGTCCTGGCGGTAGGTCGCATCGGACTGCAGCAGCGCGTAGGTGGCCGCGGCCACCACCCGTCCCTGCAGCACGTCGCTCTGCCAGTGCGCATTGCACACCAGCCGGCTTTCGCCGAACGCGCGGCCGCGCTGGAACAGCGCATCGGCGCGCGCCGGATCGACCTGCGCCAGCACCAGCGCCTGGGTCCAGCCGATGGCGGTGTGGCCGGACGGATACGAGCCGTCGGTGCGCAGCGCCGCCTCGTCCTTGGGCAGGCAGGTGTCCTCGCCGTGGACCACGAACGGCCGCGTGCGCCGGTACGTGTTCTTGGCCCCGTAGGTGGACAGGCCGCCGTCCACCAGGGTGCGCTTGAGCAGCCGCGCCAGGTCGGGCGTATCGGTGTCGTTGACCGGCACCCCGAGCGCGCAGCTGAACGTCTCCAGCGCGCTGGGCTTCATCAGTTCGGCGTCGACCGCGGCCACCTGCCAGCGCGGCGTGCCGCGCAGCCGGCGCGCGGCCGCGTGCACGGCCTCGTCGTTGGCCATCGCCGCGGTGCCCGGTGCCGGCGGCGGCGGCAGCAGCGCCAGGCTGTCCACGCCCTTGCCCGCGGCCAGGTAGCCGGCCATCACCCCGGGCCGGATCTCCGGGACCGGCGCCGTGCCGGCAGGCGCCGCCGGTGCCATCGGTGCGCCCGCCACGGGCGCCGATGACGCGCACCCGCCCAGTGCGGCCACCCCGGCCGCGAGGACCGCGGCGACCCACAACGTCCTGCCGTTCGTGCGATGCATGGCCTGCTCCACGGGGTCCGGTGCGGGCGAGGATAGCGCGGCCGGCGCCGGCCACGTGACGTCGCCACGGCGATGTCGATCCGGGCCCTGCCCGTCCGTCGTCCCCATGAACCCGCAGCACGACCGGAGACCGACATGCGCGTCATGGTGATCGCCAAGGCCACCGCCACCAGCGAGGAAGGCGTGCTGCCCACGCCCGAGGCGTTCGCGGCGATGGACCGCTATACCGACGAACTGGTCGCCGCCGGCATCCTGGTCGCCGGCGCCGGGCTCAAGCCCTCGCGCGAGGGCAAGCGGCTGGCCTACGACGGCCAGCGCTACCTGGTCACCGACGGCCCGTTCACCGAGACCCGCGAGCTGATCGCCGGCTTCTCCATCTGGGAGGTCAGGGACATGGACGAGGCCGTGGCCTGGGCGCAGCGCTGCCCGCCGGGCTCGTGCACCGGCGTGCTCGAACTGCGCCCGTTCCTGGAAGTGAAGGACCTGGCCGACCTGCCCAGCCCGGAAGAACGCGAAACCCCGCGCGACGGCGAGCGCGGCCGCCTGGGCGTCGCCTGAGCCTCGCACCGTCATCGACGCGCCATCGCGCGTTCGCCCTCCCCTAACCCACCGGGGTGTACGCAGGAGCCCCACCCGTCCATGAGCAAGGAGACCGCATGAAGATCGTGACCAGCCTGAGTTTCCGCGGCCAGTGCCGCGAAGCGTTCGAGTTCTACGCCAAGGTCCTGGGTGGCCGCCTCACCGCCGCCTTCCCCTACGGCGACGGCATGCCGGGCATGGAGATCACCGACCCCAAGCAGAAGGAATGGCTGATGCATGCCTGGCTGGAGGTCGGCGACCAGGCGCTGATGGGCGCGGACATGGATCTGGCCTGGGCGCCGAACATCGACAAGCCCAAGAACGGCTTCGACGTCACCCTGCACACCGACGACATCGGCCAGGCCCGGCGCTGGTTCGACGAACTGTCCGCCGGCGGCAAGGAGGTCATGCCGTTCGGCGAGACCTTCTGGTCCCCCGGCTACGGCTCGTTCATCGACCGCTTCGGCATCCCGTGGATGGTCAACACCAACGCCGGGCCGGACTGGAAGCCCTCGCAGGGCGCGTAGGCGATCGCTGCGTGATGAGGTGCGTCGCGCGTGCCGGTCACGCGCGACGCCGGTGGCGATGGACGCGGGCGCAGATGTATCGGACGACAGGGCACGGCATGCCCGCCCCAATGAGCCGCACGCGTCGAGGTGATCGCCTGCCCCAGGCGCGACGGAACATTGACCGCCGCCCGCTCGCCACGGCCCGGCTGAAACTCGCCATGGGCGCAGGGCTGGCGGTGCTGGCACCGCTGACCCAGGCCGGCGCCGCCGCGGCGGCGGCGCTGATGTGGTGGCCGGTGCCGTGAGCGCAGGCGCGCTCAGCGATGCCCGCCCGGCCCCACCCAGCCCTTGCCGTCCAGGAAGCGCTGCGCCTCCTCGCCGTAGACCTCGTACCCCGGGGCCAGGTGCGGCACCAGCAGCCGGATCCAGGCGCGGCTGGCGCTGCGGGTGTCGCGCGGGCAGACCGCGGCGCGGGCGGCGGTGAGGTCGCCGGCGGCGACCATGCCGGCGAAGCCCTCGGGGTCGGTGCCGTAGATCAGGCACTGCAGGTTGAAGAAGCGCTGCTCGCCCAGCGCGTGCTCGTCGGCGTAGGCGTCCAGGTCGTAGGCGCCGGTGCTGCGCGAGAGCATCCAGTTGGCGGCCAGGCGCAGGTTGCCGATCACCTGCTCCGGGGTCTCGTCCAGGCCGGCGAAGCGCAGCATCAGGATCGCCGCCAGCTGGTCCACCGCATCCTCCTGGCGACCCGTGACCGGCAGGTCGAGCAGGTCCACCAGCGCGTGGCCGGTCTCGTGCAGCACGATGAAGCGCACGTTGGCCCGCAGGTAGCGCAGCGGATGGTCGTCGCCCAGGCCCAGCGCCTGCTGGTGCGAGCGGCCCTGCTCGTAGAGCGTGCGCAGGGTCTCGTAGCACAGCACCACCTCGGTGTCCTCCGGGTGGTAGAACGCGCCGAACTCGCCGCACTCGGCGGTGACGAAGCGCAGCGGGCGCGGCAGCATGAACATGCCATCGATCGCCTGCACCTCCGGCAGCTGCCGCCACAGGTCGGCTTCGACGACGCGGCGGTAGATGTCCCTCAGCTCGCGCGACTGCGGCGGGGTGTAGGCGAACTGGAACGCCGGGCCGCCGGTGCGGGCGGTCTTGCTGGGCTGGACGACCGAGCGCGGGAGCGCCTGGGTGGCGTCCGGCGGCGATGCACCGCGCCCGTCGCGGGCCGCGGCGGGCGATGACGCGCTGGCGCAGCCGACAACGGCCATGGCCAGCGCGAAGATCAGGGCGTTGATGCGGGGTGCGGAAGCCATCGAACCACCGGGGCTGGACAGTCGCGCAAGCGTAGGTGAATCGCCCGTGGCGATCCACGCATTCCCCAGGGCCGTGCCGCGTCTGACGCCGTTACCGGGTGCGCCTACTTCCCGGCATCCCACACCCGCCCCGCCGCGGTGCCGCTGTTCTCCACCAGGAACACCTCGATCGCGAACACCTGATAGGTCGGGTCGTCGCTGGCGTCGAAGTTGTCCAGGTCGGGGAGCTTCCAGCCGCTGGCTTCCCAGGCTTTCACGTGGTCGGCGAAGATGATCTTGTGGTCGACGCCGAGCGGCATCTGTTCCTTGGGCCTGCTCCAGTACTGGTAGAACGTGGCGGTGTTGTTGATCGAGGGCTTCTGCGTGCGCACGGTGCGGTAGGTGGTGTACTCCACGCCGTTGCTGGTGAAGGTCACGCCCTGCTCGCCGCCCTGGCCCGGCTCGCGGGCCCAGCGCTGGACGATGTAGTACTCGACCAGGTGGGCCGGATCGGCCGGGTCCATCGTCTTGTCGTAGCCCCAGCCGTAGAGGGTGGCGTAGCTGGCGCCGGAATCCTCGTCGAGGCGGTAGCCGATCACGCGGTTGCGGTCGCCGCTTTCCCAGCCCGGGCCGCCGACGTAGTTGTAGTCGCCGCCGATCCAGTCGATCATGAAGTTCCCCTGCTCGTCCAGCTTGAACGAGGCTTCGCCGCCGTCCTTCCAGTGGGTGAAGAACACATCGCCCACGTGGCCGGTCGCATGGCCCTGGGTGAGCAGCGTCTGGCCGTCGAAGCGCTGGGTGTAGGCCTTGAACTTGCTGATCGGCGGCTTGGCGGGGAGCGCCGCCGCATGCGTCGCCGCGGCCTGGGGAGACGGCGCGTCCGCGGCCGGGGGCTTGGCGCAGCCGGCGATGCCGAGGATCAGCGCGGAGGTCAGGAGCGAGGTCGTGAGGCGGTAGTTCATGAGGGGGCGTCGCAAACCTTGGTTTTTTGCACGGGGAGGACGACCCTACCATCGACCACGGGAATGTTCACGCCCGACGAATGTCGTAAGCACCCCGCGCGGGAACGTGCACGCCGACCCCGTTCCCGCTGCGGCCGCTGTTTCCGCACGCCCTGGTTCCGCGCGCCGTCCTAGTCCAGGTCGGTCTGGATCCATCGCGGAGAGTGATGGATGTCGATCGTCTGCAGGCGGCCCGGCCCGAGGTTCTCGAAGCGGTGCGGCACGCCTGCCGGACCGAACACCGTCTCGCCCGCGCTCGCCTCGATCGTCGTCTCGCCGACGAAGAACCGGGCCCGCCCCTCGACCACGATGAAGGTCTCGTCATAGGGATGGACGTGCAAGCGCGGACCCGTGCCCGGCGTGTCGTTACCGTAGGCCAGCACGGTGACCGCGCCACCCACGGCGACACCCTCGATCGAACCGCGCCACGGCCCTTCGACGGCCGGATCGAACAGCGTCGCCTTCGCCGCCGGCCGTCCATCCGGGGGCACCGTGGCCGGGTCGAAATCGTTGCGGGCCATGCCCAGTCCTCCTGTGGGGTTCTCCACCGCAGACCCATCCACGATGGCCGTTGCATGCGAATGATAGCCAGCGGACGGCGAAGAGAAGGCCGATGCGTCGATAGCGCGATGAGGCGTCGGCCGGACCCAAGCGCAGGAACGGAATCGGGTCGGAAAGCGCATCCGACCCCGCCTCGTTTACCCCGCCCTGCGCGCCAGCACGGTGCGCCAGGCGCCGCCCCTGCCCTCCCGCGCCTCGTCCCATGCGACCGCGAAGCCGGCCTGCGCGAGGCGCGCATCCAAAGCCGCGGCGGTCCAGTGGACCACGCGGTAGTCGCCGGCCGCGCCGTGCTCCTCTGTGTCGCCCTCGCCTTCGGGATACATCAGCAGCAGCGCGCCGGACGCGTCCACCGCATCGGCCAGTCGACGCAGGACGGTGTCGAGCGCCGCGCGTTCGAAGTGCTGCAGCACGCAGAGCATCATCGCCCCGTCGTAGCGCGCGTCGATCGGATCCTCCAGCACGTCGAGCCGGTCGCAGCGCTTGCCTCGCTGCGCCTGGAACGCGCAGAACGCGACCGCCGCCTCGGTGCGATGGACCTCCACGCCCAATGCCTCCAGTGCGTCTGCATCCCATCCCGGTCCGGAGCCGATCTCCAGCACGCGCGCACCCGGTCCCACGACGCGGGCCAGCCGCTGCATGGCCTCCACACTCGCCGACGGCCGGCCGTCCACCGTGGCCACGTAGTCCTGCGCCGTCTGTTCGTACTCGGCCACGGCACGCCGGTTGTCGTCGTTCGACCCGGAAGGCATGGCGGGTTCTCCGGTGCGGCGGGTACCGGCGAGTATGCGCGCGTGAAGCGGGGTCAGCGGAACGTGCATTCCAACCAGGGCCTTGGTCACGGCGCCACGACGATGGTTGCCGCAAGGTCGACATCCCCCATCAGGAGCCGAGCCATGGCGTCGCGCGACATCCTCAAGACCCTCAAGACCGAACACGACCTGCTCCGCGCCCTGTTCGAGGAAATGGAATCCACCACGGACCGGGCCGAGAAACGGCGCACGGAACTGCTGGCCAGGATCGAGGCCAACCTGCTGCCGCACGCCAAGTGGGAAGAGACCGTGTTCTATCCCAGCTTCGCCGAGCGGGCGGACCGCGACGGCCTCAAGCTGCACGCCGAGGCGGTGGAAGAACATCGCGCGGTCGAGAAAACGATCATGCCCGACGTGCACGCCGCCGACATCACCTCGCCGCAGTTCGCCGGCCGGGTGAAGGTGTTCGGCGAGCTGATCGACCACCACGCCAAGGACGAGGAGACCGAGATGTTCGTCATGGCGCGCAAGTTGTTCACTCCGGCGGAGCTGGCCGAGCTCGACGAGGCCTACGAGGAATGGAAGGCGTCGGCCGCCTCGACCCTGGTGTCGGGCATGGCGGCACTCAAGACCGAAGCCGCTGCCACCGTGCGTAAGGTGACGCGCCGCGCGCAGTAAGGCCACCGTCTTGAAGGATGCCTCCCGGCCACACCCGGCGGGGAGGTATCCGGCATCCCCGGCGCATCCGCCCCGCCGCCGGCGTCACAGCGCCGGTGCACCCTTTCAATATCTCATCGACCGAAGCCGCGGCCCGGCACACCGGATTCCGATCCTCGCGTAAACGCGTATCTGGTCCCGGCTCCGGCCTCACGCCACCGGCGGCTCGGCCCTAACGTTCTGCTCGATATACGCCGCATGGTCCGGCATCCCCGCCACCGTGCCGGCAATGGCCTGGCGCAGGCGCGAGAAGTGGGTGAGCAGCGCCTGCTCGTCCACCTGCTGGACGAAGCGGTCCAGGCGTTCGGGGCGCAGGCCCAGGCCCAGGTAGAGCGACACCCATGACGGTTCCAGGAAGCTCTCCGGATCACTCACGACCACGTGCCCGGTGGCGCGGAACAGCTCGATCTGGTGCGCCAGCGTGTCGGGCACCTTCATGCTCCGGCAGTAGCGCCACAGTTCCGAGTCGTCGCGTTCGGTCAGGTGGTAGTGCAGCACGATGAAGTCGCGGATGGCCTGGTACTGGATCTCCTGCCGGCGGTTGAACTCGTCCGCCAGCGAGGGATGGAAGTCGCGGTCCGGGAAGTACTGCAGCAGCCGGCCCACGCCATCCATGATCAGGTGGATGCTGGTGGACTCCAGCGGCTCCAGGAAGCCGCCCGCCAGGCCCACGGCCACCACGTTCTTGACCCACGCGCGCTTGCGCCGGCCGGTCACGAAGCGCAGCGGCTTGGGCGTGCCCTGCGGCTTGCCCTCGAGGTTGGCCAGCAGCAATGCGCTGGCCTCGTCGTCGCCGATGGAATCGCTGTGGTAGACCAGGCCACTGCCGGTGCGGTGCTGCAGCGGGATCGTCCACTGCCAGCCCGGCGCATGCGCGGTCGAGCTGGTGTACGGCCGCAGCGGCGCGGTGCGTTCGCTGGACACCGCCAGCGCCCGGTCGCAGGGCAGCCAGTGGCGCCAGTCCTCGTAGCCGGCCTTGAGCGCACCCTCGATCAGCAGGCCGCGGAAGCCGGAGCAGTCGACGAACAGGTCGCCCTCGATGCGGCGCCCGTCGGCCAGGCGCACGGCGGAGACGAAGCCGTCCTCCGGCCGCAACTCGACATCCACGATCATGCCCAGCTCGCGCTGCACCCCGCGCGCCATCGCGTACTCGCGCAGGTAGCCGGCATACAGCCAGGCGTCGAACTGGTAGGCGAACGCGTAGGCGTTGTGGGCCGACTTCGGCCCGCCCTCCCGCGGCGGCGTGAACTTCATGTGCCGCGCCATCACGCTGGAGGTGGACCAGTCCTCGTAGTCCGGGAAGCCCGGATCACGCGCCTTCAGCCGCAGCCAGTGCCAGTAGGGCGAGCGCCCCTCGATCTCCGGGCCGAAGTCGCCGAACCCGTGGAAGAAGCGGTGGCCGATGCGGCCCCAGTTGCGGAACTCGATCCCCAGCTTGTAGGTGCCCTGCGTGCGCCGGGTGAACTCGGCCTCGTCCAGTCCCAGCGAGCGGTTGTACCAGCGGATGGGCGGAATGGTCGCCTCGCCGACCCCCACCGTGGCGATCTCCGGCGACTCCACCAGCACGATCTCGCAGCCCATCGGCCCCTGCCGCGGCAGCCGCTGCGACAACGGCGCCGCCGCCATCCAGCCGGCGGTGCCCCCGCCCACGATGACGATGCGGCGTATCGCTCGATCACTCATGCCTTGGCCCTCCCCGACCGTTGCATGGCACAGCTATGTTTCGGCGGAGGATAGCAGGCGGGATTCGTGCGGCGACGCGGGGGATTCCGGGTGGAAACAGCCTGTCTGCTCCGCAGGCCTTCCGCCCGCGCCACTCCCGCCGGGCACGTGCACCCTGCCCCCTGTTCCGGACCCGTGCAGTGCCAGGGACACTCCGCGCCGGTCGACGGCATGTCCCTGGCACCGGTCCTGCGCGTCGCTGCCGCCTGTGCTCCGACCAGGCGGCAGGGCTTCGGCTCAGGCGGCGGCCAGCTCGTCCAGGTTGCGGTACGACGCTTCCATGCCTTCGTCCATTCCGGAGGCAAGCATCGCCTCGCGCGCCTCGCTGGAAGGCAACGACATGACCACCTTCAGCACCGTGTGGTCGCCGTCCTTCTCGAAGGTGGTGGTCACGTGGTTGTCCGGGGTCGGGTCCGGAAGATGCATGCGTTCGACGTGCTTGATCTTGGTGTACGGGTCCAGCGCCACGTACTCGCCGGTCAGGTAGAACCCGCCGTGCTCGGCGTGCGCCCACTCGAACCGGATCTTCCCGCCCGGCCGGTTCTCGCTGATGCACACCGGCATCGTGTACCCGGGCGGGCCGAGCATCCACTTCCGGATCAGGTCGGCTTCGGTGTGGGCCCGGTACAGGAACTCGGGGCTCGCCTTAAACCTGCGGGTCACGACGACCTGGTTGTCGCCACGCGTTTCCAGCTTGAGTGTGTTCACTGGTTCTTCTCCATATCGGCCAATAGGGTGTCGAGACGTTGGTAGTTCAGTTCCATCGTGGCCTTCAACCTGGCGAGCCAGGCATCCAGGTTGCCGACGGCGCCCCGGTCCAGGTTGTAGATCCGCCGGGTGCCTTCATTGCGCTTGACGACGATCCCTCCTTCCAGAAGCACCTTCAGGTGATGGGAAATGGTTGGCTGGCTGAGCCCGAACGGCGCGGCCAGTTCGGACGCGCTGCGCTCGCCTTCGGCCAGCCGTTCGACGATGGCGCGGCGGGTGGGATCGGCCAGGGCCAGCAAGGCGTGGTTGAGGTCCATAATTAGATATTTGTCTATATTGACTTCAATCTATTTGATGGCCCGGCCGGCGTCAAGGCCTCCTGTCGCGACCCTGGCTGCCGGGTGGATGCCCGGCGACCGTGACCGCGCGGCCGGACGTGCCGGTACCGGCAATCCCCGCCGCTGACGGCGGGCGGCCCGCGCGGCCGCCGCGTCCGGGTTCAAGGCTCGATCCACCGAGCTCCAGACTCGGCGCACCGAGTCCAAGGCTCGGCCGATGGAGTCGGCGACTCGACACGCCGAGTCCGAGGCTCGGTCCGCCGAGTCCGGAACTCCACCCGCCGAGTCCAGGACTCCATCGACCGAGTTCGAAGCTCGGCGCGCCGAGTTCCGATCCTCACGCGCCGAGTCCAGAACTCGGCACGCCGAGTCCGGAACTCCATCGACCGAGTTCCGGACCCTGATGGTTGCAAAAGAAACGGCCGCGCGCGCCAGGGGGCGGGGCGGCCGTGGAAGGTGCAGCGAGGGGTGTGGCCCGGGTCGGGCTCCGCTGCACCCCGGCGCGGGGGAGAGGCAGCGCCGGCGGGGGAAATCGATGCAAACGGGTCAGGCGGCGCGGCTCAGGCCTCGGCCGGTTCAGCCTCCGCGCTGCTGCGGCGGGCCCAGCGGCTGGACAGCTCCTTGCGTAGGCCGTCCAGGCCCTGCTGCTTGCCCGACACCCGCAGCAGCGCGTAGCCCTCCAGCGCGGCGTCCATCACGTCGGCGCCCAACGCCATCTCGGTGTCGCGGCCGCGCTCGGCCAGGCGCTGCACCCGGTCCAGCAGCGGCGCCAGCTGGTCCAGCGCCTGCAGGTCGGCCTGCGCCTCGGCCAGCGCCAGCCCCGGCGGCACGATCTGCGGGTTCTGCGCTAGCACGCGCAGGGTCTGCCGGCAGAACACCTCCGACTTCTGCCCCATCTTGGTCAGCCGCCGGCGCTCGGCGATCGACAGCGACACCAGCCCGGCCAGGGCCTGCTCCAGCGCGGTGACGGCCTGCTCGGCCTGCGCCAGCTGCTCGTTGCTAATTTCCAGGGACACCAGGTTCTGCGACACGGCGGTTCTCCTTTTCCGGTGCGCCAGCCACCATGGCTGGACGGACGCAGGGTCAACGGAAAGGCGCCGCGGGCGTAGTCGGTACACGCCTCGCTGGCGTGTAGGAAGGGGCTGGGATTCGTGTAGGAATTTTCCTATTCGCAGGTAGGATAATAGCCGGGCCGGAGCGGGTTTCGCCTCCGCGGGGGAGTGGAGCGGAATGTTTGAGATTCCTTACGAGGCGGGCGCGCTCTATAGCCGCCAGTTGGACATCCACGCGCCATTTGGCGGTCAACAGCGCGGTGGCATCTCGACCCCTACTCGGGCGCCGATGGTTGTGATCTTCACCGGTGAGGCCGGTAAGACCCACGGGTATCACGACTACTGGGACGACTATGGAATCTTCCACTACTTTGGGGAAGGTCAGAGCGGCGACATGCGGATGGCAGGCGGCAATCGAGCCATCCTCAGGCACCAACAGGACGGTAAGCACCTCCTACTCTTCCAGATGATGGGCAAGAGTCGTCCGTATAGGTACCTCGGTGAGTTCGAATGCCTCAGCTATTACGAGAAGGAAGGCATCCTCGATACGAACGGCTCGCCGCGCAAAGCACTTGTTTTTCGATTGCAGCCGATCGCGGATATTGGGACCGCCATCTATGTCAATGATGGCGACAGCGATACCGGATTAGACAAGACGGTCAGCGCCCAAACGGTTGAGGTTCGCACCAAGCAAAGTCTCTTCCGGCGCAGACTGATCGGCGTAGAGAAGGAATGTCGAATCACCGGAATTCGAGACCTTCGGTTCGTCCGCGCCAGCCATATAAAACCTTGGTCCGCTTGCGCCACCGGAAACGAACGAACAGACGGACACAATGGCCTGCTACTCAGCCCCACAGCGGACCACCTGTTCGACTCTGGCTGGATATCGTTTGGTCACGACGGACGATTGCTGCGCACCGACGACTTGCCGAGCGAGGTACTGGATCGCCTCGGCTTGGACCTAACCAATGGACGCTCTGTTGGAAGCTTCAACGCTAAGCAGCTTCCGTACCTTGAATATCACCGTAACGCGATCTTCCAGAAGCGCTACAAGCAATCAAGTAATCCGCAGGAAGCAATCATCAAGGCGCTTGGACAGCTGCCTTAGCGCTTACGTGCCCGCGCCCCAGACTGACCCATGGCGCGCGAACAAAATCGCGCACTCGCGGCCCTGACGCTCACTCAGGAAGTGAATCTGACCCCCGTTAGCTGGCCTGCCCGTCGACTGGGACGGCGCGCTAGGCCAGAAGACCTCTCGCGGCTGCCGGACTCGGAGATCTCGTTCTCATTGCCCGTCAGCGTCGCCGGATGAGGGCCAAACACCTGCGCGCCTTCTCGATACTGCTCTTCGGAGAAAGAAACCAGCAGCCAAGAGAAAGAATGCAAGAATGAACGTGAGAGCGAACGTTTCCACGAAATAGCGCCCCAACGATTCGACCCTCCGTCCGCAAAAAGCACCGAGCAAAGTTGCTGCTTGCACGCCCGCATGCATAGTGGCACCCGCCAGGATGCATCGTCTCGCGCGCTCCTCTACGTTTAACCAAGGGGGCACTATAAGAGACGACATCGAAACAGCTAGACCGAAGACGGGCGCGGTTATCGCGAGAGCGGCAAGCACCAGCACACCCGTCGAGACCGAGGCCAACAGACCCGGGGATATCAGCAGCACAGCAAGCGTGCCGAAGCACAAGGTATCGATCACAACAGCGCCAGCAACAAGCGCTCTTGAGTTAGATAGCTTTAGTGCTTCACCCCACATGCGGCCTCCTTAGCATTCCTAGTCCTCACTAGCCCACTCAACTATCTGAAATGGCGCTTTGGCTGCGCCATGTTTCATCCTCCATAAGAAAGTGCACCTTGAACCCGGTTCGGCCCGGTCACTTTTGGCGCTGGAAGGATGCTCTACTCCAAGGAAAGCTTAGAGAATCGGGGCTTTGCCACTGCAGTGCCCATCGCATGATCCCAGTACTGGAGCACCCATCGAATCTTCTCCCGCACAGAAGACGACGAGATAGATCGGATGGATTCAGCCAACTCCATCACCCGGCTAGAAAGATTTCGGCCATTACGCGCAGCGTAATGAAAATAATCGACGAATACTGCACCGTCGTCTTCTAGTACGATCATATGAGAGAATCCAACGTCACCTGGGCTATAAAGATCAAGTATGTCTTGCGAGATTAAAATGCGTGGATACTTTGCACTTTCCGATTCGAGTCGATATGCCGATATCATCGCATCGGAGAACATGAAGCTTGCTTCCGAGTAGTGTTTGCCATACGCAATGCCACCACGGCATAACAGCCCTTTCTCAAACAGCATGACCTGCAGTTCCGCAACTACCTCTAGAAAAGGGCGTAACGACGACAGACTTATAGGCACACTCAAAACGATTGAATCAGAGAACTGGGTCAACTTGATGGGAAGCCCCGATTTACCCACCAAATCAATGATTGCCGCATGAACCTCATATAGGCGCTCTACAAATAACAGATCCCCATCGCCAGCTTCTGTATCGTGCTTAACCATCTCCGCAAAGCCGAGGACATCAATAAATGCAACGAAATGGTTTAAGAAGCTAATTGCCATGGGCTTATCTGTCACCGGCCAGCAACCCCTTCCAAGCGAGCTGCCAGCGCAGCAAAGGTCTGCTTATACTCGCGCATTCTCATCTGTGCATCCGTCCAAGTGCCGCCCTGCCAAGCCTGACCATTCTCTGTTGCATATGCTGTATCAGCCTGCTCAATGGCAAACACAGCCTTTCCCAGGCGCTGAGCCAGCGGAGCGAGGGTTCCGAAATCCGGAATTTCGGCAGCCAGGTAATCGTTAGGACAGGTAATCAGGGGGTGCCCGTTGCGCGAGAACGGAGCAAGTGCTGGTACCAGACACTGCTCAATCTTATCTGGAATTTTATCGATCCATAGCTGATACGCTTTCTTGGCCCTACCTCGATACCTCTTAAATGATTGAACAATCGCACCCAGAAATAGCGGCTTCCCCTCAGAGATAGGAAGACTGATACCCAGGTAATCGTCGTAGATGTCTTGATGCTCTCTAATCCACCGCGAGACGATGGATGAGACGGTGCCAATCGCTTGCACACTGAAGCGGTCAGGGGCAACGGGAACAAAGAAGCTGTCACACGCCAGAAAACACGACCTTGTCAATGCCCCCGAACTCGGCCCAACATCAATAAAGATGTAGTCGTAACCGCGCTCACGCTCCAATCTTCGAAGAAGATCCCCGAGAGCAACGTAGTTCCTGCGAAGATGCGTCTTGGTGGCAAACCGCTGGACATGCGCCTCTGCGAAGTCGTCTTCCAACTCAGACAGATCGACGCTACCCCGGATAATGTCTATGCCTGGACGAACTCCAACAACTTCTACAGACGCTGTATCGATCTGAGCTACTTCACCCTGTAGGCGCGGCTGAAGGATCTCTTTGAGAGTGTTTCCTGGCAATTCGTGCACAGCGCCACCCGCATCTGCAGCGGCTTCGTCTTGCCGCTCAATTAGATCCGCGAGAGCGATCTCAGTGATATTGCACTGCGGGTCGGCATCTACGAGCAGAACCCGCTTTCCCTGCCCAGCCAAATACCAGGCCAAGTTAAAAGTAGTGGTGGTTTTAGATACACCACCCTTGTGATTGTAGAGCGTAACGATCGCCATCTAATTCCTACCCCCTAGTATTTCCGCAAGATTTTCGGCGAACTCACATATTCCGCCGATATTCCCCACCCACGTCATACAGCGCATGGCTGATCTGACCGAGGCTGTGGGTCTTGACCGCTTCCACCAGCGCCGCGAAGACGTTCCCCCGCCTGCGCGCCGTGTCTTGAAGATACGCCAGGCCGTGGCCGTCGTGCACCTCGGCCGCGCTCTCCCCGCCCTCTTCCGCCACCACGTGGCCGTGGCCGGTTTCCCCTTCCGGGGCAAGCCCATTACGTGAGGCCTGCCAGCCGCGCACGTTCTCGATCTGCTGGGCCTTCTCGCCCTCGGTCGAGCGGATCAGCTCGATCTCGGTGGCCACCTCGCCGGCGTGTTCCTTGGGCAGGAAGGTGTTGACGCCCACCAGGGGCAGCGAGCCGTCGTGCTTCCTGTGTTCGTAATAGAGGGACTCTTCCTGGATCTTGCCGCGCTGGTACATGGTGTCCATGGCGCCGAGCACGCCGCCGCGCTCGCTGATGGCCTCGAACTCCTTGTAGACGGCTTCCTCGACCAGGTCGGTCAGGTACTCAACCGCGAAGCTGCCCTGCCACGGGTTCTCGCAGAAGTTCAGCCCCAGCTCCTTGTTGATGATCATCTGGATGGCCACCGCGCGGCGCACGCTCTCTTCGGTGGGCGTGGTGATGGCCTCGTCGTAGGCGTTGGTGTGCAGGCTGTTGCAGTTGTCGAACAGTGCGTACAGGGCCTGCAGCGTGGTGCGGATGTCGTTGAACTGGATCTCCTGCGCGTGCAGGGAGCGGCCGCTGGTCTGGATGTGGTACTTCATCATCTGGCTGCGCTCGTTGCCTTGGTAGCGCTCGCGCATGGCGCGGGCCCAGATCCGGCGGGCGACGCGGCCGATGACGGTGTACTCCGGATCCATGCCGTTGCTGAAGAAGAAGCTCAGGTTGGGCGCGAAGTCGTCGATGTGCATGCCGCGCGCCAGGTAGTACTCGACGATCGTAAAACCATTACTCAGGGTGAAGGCGAGCTGGCTGATCGGGTTCGCCCCGGCCTCGGCGATGTGGTAACCGGAGATGGACACCGAATAGAAATTGCGGACCTGGTGGTCGACGAAGTACTGCTGGATGTCGCCCATCATGCGCAGGGCGAACTCGGTGCTGAAGATGCAGGTGTTCTGGGCCTGGTCTTCCTTGAGGATGTCGGCCTGCACGGTGCCGCGCACGGTCCTAAGCGTTTCGGCCTTGATCGCGGCGTAGGTGTCGGCGTCGAGCAGCTGCTCGCCGGTGATGCCGAGCAGGCTCAGGCCCAGGCCGTCGTTCCCGGCCGGCAGGTCGCCGTGGTAGCGCGGGCGCGGGCGACCTTCGAAGAACGCGTCGATCTTCTGCTGTGCGTCGGCCCAGCGCTGCGGGTCGGCCTTGAGGTACTTCTCGACCTGCTGGTCGATGGCGGTGTTCATGAACATCGCCAGGATGATCGGCGCCGGGCCGTTGATGGTCATCGACACGCTGGTGGTCGGCGCGCACAGGTCGAAGCCGGAGTACAGCTTCTTCATGTCGTCCAGCGTGGGCACGTTGACGCCGGAGTTGCCGATCTTGCCGTAGATGTCCGGGCGCGGCGCCGGGTCTTCGCCGTACAGGGTGACCGAGTCGAACGCGGTGGACAAGCGCGCGGCCGGCTGGCCGGCGGACAGGTAGTGGAAGCGGCGGTTGGTGCGCTCGGGCATGCCCTCGCCGGCGAACATGCGGATCGGGTCTTCGCCGGTGCGGCGGTACGGGTAGACGCCGCCGGTGTAGGGGTAGCTGCCGGGCAGGTTCTCCTTGCCGAGGAAGGTCAGCAGCTCGCCCCAGGACTTGTAGGTGGGCGCGGCGATCTTGGGGACCTTCTGGTGGCTGAGGGATTCGCGGTAGTTCTCGACGCGGATGGTCTTGTTGCGGACCTGGTATTCGGTGGCTTCGTCGGTGATGGACTTGAGGCGGGCCGGCCATTCGCGCAGGTTGCGCAGGGAGTCGCTGGAGAGCGATTGGACGGCGTCGTTGTAGCGCTGGCGCAGGGTGAGCAGGGAGCGGTCGCCCTCCCCTTGCAGGTCGGCGCTGTCGTACAGGGCGAGCGCGGCGGGCAGCCTGGCGTCGCCCAGGTCGCGCAGGGATTCCCAGTAGGACTGGGCGCGGCTGGCGGTCTCGGCTTCGCTCTCGATGCGGCGGTTGATGCCGCGGCCCTGCTCGGCGATCTCGGCCAGGTAGCGCACGCGCGCGCCGGGGATCAGCACGGTCGCGCGCGGCTCCTTGAGCGTGGTGTCGATCTGCGGGGTCCACTTCTCGGCCGGCAGCGACAGCCTGGTGGACAGCAGCCGGCACAGGTTGGCGAACATCCAGCTGATGCCGGGGTCGTTGAACTGGCTGGCAATGGTCGGATAGACCGGCACGTCGGCATCGGCGGTGCTGAAGGCGGTGCGGTTGCGCTTCCACTGCTTGCGCACGTCGCGCAGCGCGTCCTCGGCGCCGCGGCGGTCGTACTTGTTGAGCACGATCAGCTCGGCGTAGTCGAGCATGTCGATCTTCTCGAGCTGGCTGGCCGCGCCGTAGTCGGAAGTCATCACGTACATCGGGAAGTCGACCAGGTCGACGATCTCCGAATCCGACTGGCCGATGCCGGCGGTCTCCACGATCACCAGGTCGAAGCCCAGCGACTTGAGGTAGCCGATGCAGTCCTTGAGCACCGCGTTGGTGGCCACGTTCTGCCGGCGGGTGGCCATCGAGCGCATGTAGACGCGGTGGTTGCGCAGCGAATTCATGCGGATGCGGTCGCCGAGCAATGCTCCACCACTACGACGACGAGTCGGGTCGACCGAGATCACCGCCATGCGCATGGCCGGGAAGCTGGACAGGAAGCGGTTGAGCAGTTCGTCGGTGACCGAGGACTTGCCGGCGCCGCCGGTGCCGGTGATGCCGATGACCGGCGTGCGGCCGGCGGCCAGCTGCCACTGCTTGCGCAACTTCGCCAGCTCGGCCTCGCCGTGTTCGCCGTCCTCGATCGCGCTGAGGGCGCGGCCGATGGTGATTTCGTCGGGGGAAGAGAAACCGGGGTCAGAGTGCACTTTCCCCGTCACGCCGCTCACCGTATCGGAGGCCCCGGAGGAAAGTGCACTCTGACCCCGGTTTTTCCCCTCGCGCGCGGCAGTGGCGCGGGCGACGACGTCCTCGATCATCTCCACCAGCCCCATCTTCATGCCGTCGTTGGGGTGGTAGATGCGCTCGACGCCGTAGGCTTCGAGTTCGCGGATTTCCTCGGGGGTGATCGTGCCGCCGCCGCCGCCGAACACGCGGATGTGCGCGGCGCCGCGCTCCCTGAGCATGTCGACCATGTACTTGAAGTACTCGACGTGGCCGCCCTGGTAGCTGGACAGCGCGATCGCGTCGGCGTCCTCCTGCAGCGCGGCGCGGACCACGTCCTCGACGCTGCGGTTGTGGCCCAGGTGGATGACCTCGGCGCCCTGCGCCTGGATCAGCCGGCGCATGATGTTGATCGCCGCGTCGTGGCCGTCGAACAGGCTGGCGGCGGTGACGAAGCGCAACGGCGTGGTGTCGGCGTGCGGTGCAGGAATCTGGCTGGCGGGCGTGCTCATGCGCGGGCTGCTTGAATCAAGGACTTGGGCCCGATTCTAGTGCTTGCACGCGAAACCGATGGGTGCGCTGCAGCGTGACTTTGGTCGCAGGCGACGGGGTTGCCCGTGTGTGCCGAACCTGCGGCCGCGTACTGCCCGGTGGCCCTCGCGTGCGGGCGGCCTGCGGGTCGATGCCGGGCAGTGCGGCAGCGCATCCCCGGCCACGCCGCCGGCAAGCCCGCCCCACCCGGCCATCAGGCGCCCTGGGGAGGAACCGCCCCGTCGAGGGGGCGGGCTTGCCGGCGGTGCGGGCGATGGATCGCGCCTGCCCTGCAGGCCTGGCACAGGCGACCGGCGCGGCCGGCCGCCAGGCTCAGGCGAACCCGAACGGCAGGTTCGGCGAGGACACCACGCGCTCGCCGACCGCTTCGCCGCGGACGAACCGCAGCGCCGCTTCGATCACCGTGGCGTCGCCGGCGATGCGGTGGTGGCCCAGGCCGGTGGTGGTGAGCAGGCGCGCGTCGGGCCACAGGCGGGCGTAGCGCTCGCCCTCCTCCCACGGCACGTCGTCGTCTTCCAGGTCGTGCACGACCAGCGCCGGGGCGGCCATGCGCGGCGCGTGGTGCTGGGCGGCGAAGCTGTCGACCGGCAGGCCGATCTGGCGCTCGAAGCCTTCGAACATGCGCGCCACCAGCGGCGGCGCCAGCCCGATCATCCGGCCGAAGCGGCCGCCGGCCGCGCGCAGGTCGGCGGCCGGCGCGACCAGCACCACGTGCCCGGCGCGCAGGCCGGCGCTGAGCGCGAGCAGCGCGGCCGCGCCGCCCATCGAATGGGCAACCAGCACCGCCGGCGCGCCATGCCGGCGCGCGACCGCGGCAATCGCGGCGGCGAACGCCGGCAGGATCGCGCGGCCGCCGTCGTTGCGGCCGTGGCCGGGATGGTCGAACGCGACCACCGCGTAGCCGGCCTCGCGCAGCGGCGCGATCCACGGCCGGCAGCGCAGGCCGAAGCTGGACCAGCCGTGCGAGAACAGCACGTATGGCTGCGTCGCTGGATCGCCCCAGGTGTAGGTAGCGATGGAATGGCCGTCGCTCATGACCTGGCCCACGACCGCGTCGTCAGCCTCGGCCGCCAGCGCCCGGCTGCGCGAGGACGCCATCGGCGTGCCGAACAGGCGCGAGGCGCGGCGCACGGTGGCCTCGGGCATCAGCCAGCCACCGACGGCGAACGCGGCGCGCAGCAGCCGGGGCACCGACGGAGACCGAACGGTCGTGCTTTTTTGCGGCGAAGTGACGGGCGCGACGGCGGCCATGGCGGGGCTCCTGCGGGGCTTACGGCTGGGGGGGATGGGCCGGCGCGGGGGCGTCGGCGGTATAGCGCGCGAACAGGTCGGCGACCGCGCGGCGCGCGAGGTCCTGCGCGGCCTGCGGCTGGTGCAGGCGGGCGTGGTGCAGGCCTTGCATCAGCGCATCGAGCTGGAACGCGACCAGCGCCGGATCGGTGCCGGCGCGCAGGTGGCCCTGCTCGACCGCCAGGGCGACCGCGCGTTCGAGCGCGGTGCGCCAGGACTGCATCATCGTGGCCACGTGGTCGCGCATCGGCCCGGGACGGCCGTCGTACTCGAACGAGGCGCCGAGGAACACGCAGCCGTCCGGGTGGGCCATGATCCAGCCGATCCAGGCTTCGACGATCGCGTGCAGGCGCGGCAAGCCGCGCGGCTGGCGCATCGAGGGCGCCATGACCTGGGCGATGAACTGCTCGGCGGCCCAGTCCAGGGTCTGCCGGACCAGGTCCTCGCGCGAGCCGAAGTGGGCGAACACGCCGCTCTTGGACATGCCGGCCGCGCTGGCCAGCTCGCCGATGGTCACCCCTTCCAGGCCGACCCTGGCGGCCATGCCGCAGGCGCGTTCCAGCAGCATCCCACGGGTGCTGGCGCCCTTGGCGGTGGCGGCGGCGATGGCGGCGGACGGGGTCATGGCGGCTTGAATAGCACGACCGTTCGTATCTTTCAAGCCCGGACGCGACCAGTGTCACAAGGCTGGAGTTAGAATGCGCCCTGCGACGACCGCCCCTCCCCCTGGCTCCGTCGCATTTTTGTTTTCTGGACCCGGTGTTTGCCGGGCGTTGACCCGCCACCTTCAGCCACACGGCCACGGTCGCGCCCCACCCGCCACGCGCGACACGACGCGGAGCCCATGATGCTTTTCGAAACCCTCGCCACCTCAGGCCACGAGCAGGTGGTCTTCTGCAACAACCCGGACGCAGGCCTGAAGGCGATCATCGCGGTGCACAACACGGTGCTCGGGCCGGCGGTCGGCGGCGCGCGCATGCGCCACTACGCCAACGAGGCCGATGCGGTGCGCGACGTGCTGCGGTTGAGCCGCACGATGACCTACAAGAACGCGCTGGCCGGGCTGAACATCGGCGGCGGCAAGGCGGTGATCCTGGGCGACCCGAAGACCGACAAGACCGAGGTGCTGTTCCGCGCCTTCGGCCGCGCGGTCGAGGCGCTGGGCGGGCGCTACATCACCGCCGAGGACGTCGGCACCGACGTCAACGACATGGAACAGATCTACCTGGAGACCGAGTTCGTCACCGGCGTGCACCAGGTGCACGGCGGTTCCGGCGACCCGGCCCCGTTCACCGCCTACGGCACCCTGCAGGGGCTGATGGCCTCGCTGCAGCGCAAGCTCGGCCACGAGGAAGTGGGCAAGACCAGCATCGCCGTGCAGGGCCTGGGCCACATCGGCATGGAGCTGGTGAAGCTGCTGCGCGAGCGCGGCGCCAAGCTGTACGTGAGCGACCTGGATCCGAAGCTGGTGGACCGCGCGGTGTCCGAGTACGGCGCCGAGGCGGTGAAACCCGACGAGATCTACGACGTGGCCGCCGACGTGTTCGCGCCCTGCGCGATGGAAGGCAGCATCGACGCGAAGACGCTGGAGCGGCTGAAGGTCAAGATCGTCTGCGGCTCGGCCAACAACCAGTTGGCCAGCCACGCGATCGGCGACGAGCTGTACCGGCGCGGCATCCTGTTCGCGCCCGACTACGCGGTCAACGCGGGCGGGGTCATGAACGTGTCGCTGGAGATCGACGGCTACAACCGCGAGCGGGCGATGCGGCTGATCCGCAGCATCTACTACAACGTCGGCCGGATCTTCGACCTCTCCGAGAAGGAGAAGATCAGCCCGCAGTACGCGGCCGACCGCATCGCCGAGGCGCGCCTGTCCTCGATCGGCAAGCTCAAGCTGCCGATGGGCCGGACCCGGCCGCGGATGGGGCACCTGCGCGGCGAGCACTGAGGCGCTGGCCGGCGGCTGACCTGCCCCGCCCCGCGTCGCTGCAACGGCCCCGCGAAGCGCATTCGCGGGGCTTTTTTGTGCACCCGCACGTGTGGTCCGGCGGGCCGCGGCCTACACTAGGTACAAACGAAACCATCAGGGGGCGCAATGCGGATTTTCCAGCTCGGCGAGGAGATCGACGCGCTGCGCGAGGCCGTCCGCCGCTTCGCCGAGGCCGAGATCGCGCCGCGCGCGGCGGCGATCGACGAAGACAACGCGTTCCCCCAGGACCTGTGGCCCAAGCTCGGCGAGCTCGGCCTGCTCGGCATGACCGTACCGGGCGAATATGGCGGCAGCGAGATGGGCTACCTGGCCCACCTGGTGGCGATGGAAGAGATCTCGCGCGCCTCCGGCTCGGTCGGGCTGAGCTACGGCGCGCACTCCAACCTGTGCGTGTCCAACCTGTACCTCAACGGCAACGAGGCGCAGCGCACGAAGTACCTGCCGAAACTGTGCAGCGGCGAGTGGAAGGGCGCGCTGGCGATGAGCGAACCGGGCGCGGGCTCGGACGTGGTCGGCTCGATGAGCTGCCGCGCCGAACTCAAGGACGGCGCGTGGGTCGCCAACGGCAACAAGATGTGGATCACCAACGGCCCGGAGGCCGACGTGCTGGTGGTGTACATGCGCACCGCCGGCAAGGACGCGGGCAGCCGCTGCATGACCGCCTTCATCGTCGAGCGCGGCATGAAGGGGTTCTCGACCGCGCAGAAGCTGGACAAGCTCGGCATGCGCGGCTCCAACACCTGCGAGCTGGTGTTCGAGGACTGCCGGATCCCCGCGGAGAACGTGCTGGGCGAGGTCAACCAGGGCGTGCGCGTGCTGATGAGCGGCCTGAACACCGAGCGGCTGGTGCTGACCGGCGGCCCGATCGGGCTGATGCAGGCGGCGCTGGACATCGCCCTGCCCTACGTGCGCGAGCGCAGGCAGTTCGACCAGGCGATCGGCACCTTCAGCCTGATGCAGGGCAAGCTGGCCGACATGTACACCGCGCTGCAGTCCAGCCGCGCGTTCGCCTACCAGGTCGCGCGCGAGTTCGACGCCGGCGTCTCCTCGCGCGCCGCCGCGGCCGGCTGCCTGCTGCACGCGTCGGAGGCGGCGGTGCAGGTCGCGCTGGAGGCGATCCAGGCGCTGGGCGGCAACGGCTACATCAACGAGTTCGCCACCGGCCGCATCCTGCGCGACGCCAAGCTCTACGCGATCGGCGCCGGCACCAACGAGATCCGGCGGATGCTGATCGGCCGAGAGCTGTTCGAGGGGCGAGGCTGATCCGCTTGCGCGGCATGCCGCGCGGGTCAGCCGAGCGCCCGCCGCGCTGCGGCGGGCCGGAACGAGGCTGATCCGGCTTACGCGGCACTGCCGCGTGGATCAGCCGAGCGCACGGCGCGCTGGGCCGGGCCGGAACGAGGCCGACCCGCTTGAGCGGCATGCCGCGTGGATCAGCCGAGCGCACGGCGCGCTGCGCCATACTGGACCCACGCTGATCCGCTGCGCGGCCAGCCGCGTGATTCCATCTCTGCCCCGGCCACGCTGCGCCCGGCAGGACCCACACTGACCGAGCTTGCGCGGCACTGCCCCGTGCATCAGCCGAATGCATGGCGCGCCGCAGGGCCGAACTGGATGCCCGTCCGCGCGGCACGCCGCACGCGCCCCGCGTGCCTACCGGTACGAAACCCGGCTCCGCGCGACCGGGACCACAACGGAAGAGCCGGGCATGGCCCGGCTCTTCCGTATCACCCCATCCCTTCGGCGCGTCCGCGCGGATCAGAACCCGAACGCATACCTCAACGACACCATGCTCGCGTCCCCGCGCGGGCCGAAGCGCTGGTCGTAACCGAGGGACAGGCTCGAGGCCGGCGTCAGCCAGGCCGAGGCGGACAGGCCGAACATGCCACCCGACAGCGCCGGGTTGGACGCTGCCAGCGGCGACCACGCCTCCACGCCGACGAAGCTGGCCGACAGCGCCAGCCCCTCGCTGGCCAGCGTCTGCTGCCATTCGACGTAGCCGTCCAGGCGGACGCGCTGCCAGTCCCGCCCCGCGCGCAGGCCGGCGATGGCCTGGGTGCGCGACGAGGTGCTCGCCCCGGTCCGCAGCCCGAAGCCGGCGGCGCCGTCCTCGTGGAAGCCGTCGCTGCGCACGCGCGCATGTTCGGTGGCCAGGTACGGCACCAGGGTGCCGGCCGCGCCTTCGAAGCGGTAGCCGGTCTCCACGCCGGCGACGGCGAAGTCGCCGTCATAGTCGCTGTGCAGGCCGTAGCGGCTGGCGCCCAGCAGCAGCTCGCGATCGATCTGCCGCTGCCACTGGCCGGCGCCGAACTGGCCCATCACGTAGGCCTGGTTCCATTGCCGGCCCAGGTAGGCCTGGGCCTGCGCCTGGCGCTCGCGGGCTCGGTCCGCCAGTCCGTCGAGCCGGCTGTCGCTGCGGCTTTCGCCGAAGGCCAGGCCGGCCACGGCCGCGCCGCCCATCGACAGGTCGTGGCCGGCCATCCAGCCGTTGACCTGCGCGTCGGTGCCATCGCCGCTCGATGCCGTTCCACCCAGGGCCCGCAGCCAGCTCCCGGCGCGGCTGCTTCCGCCGGCCAGTTCGGCGAACCGCGACGACAGCGCCCGCCGGCCGAGGTCGAGGGTGTCGTACGTCGCCGCCGCGGCCGAGGCGTGCACCTCGCCGGACAGGCTGCGCAGCGAGCGGGCCGCCAGGCCCGCGTCGGTGGTGTGCTGGAACTCGCCGGCCGTGCGGATGAAGCCGTCGGAAACGACGCCGGCGCCGGTGCCCTGCTGCCCGTCGATCCCGTCGAAGGCCGCTTCCACGCGCTGCGCCGCACCCAGCGCCGCGGGGGTGATGTCGGCCAGGCTCGCCGCCGCCGCGGTCACGTCCAGGCGGCGCACGTCGAGCCAGGCCGCGTTGCTGGTGTACAGCAGCGAGGCATCGAGGAACACCGTCGAGGCGCTGGTGAGGCCGGCGAACCGGCCACTGATCCCGCCGGTGGCCGTCAGCACGTCCTCGCGGGACTGGGTGACGTAGCCGCTGCGCACGCCGGCCACGTGCACGTTGCCGCCCTCCAGCGTGGCGGTGCCGTCCACCTGCAGGTGCCCGTGGCCAAGCACCATGGACAGCTGGCTGCCGGCGCGCTGCACGTAGTTGCCGTCGACATTGATGCCGGTGGTCCCGGTCGTGGCCGGGCCGATGTGCACCACGCCCGCGTTGGTCAGGTCGCCGCCGAGCTGCGCGGCGCCTTCCAGCCGGCCTCCCGCCTCCACGAACACGTCCGACGCCTGCACGTTGCCCAGCACCCGCAGGATGCCCGCCTGCACGCGCGTGTCGCCGGTGTAGGCCAGCCCCGCCGAGGGGCCGCCGATGCTCAAGGTGCCCTGGCCCTGCTTGACCAGGCCGCCGCTGCCCGTGATCGGGTTGGTCCACGCCGAATCGCCGGTGACGTTGGCGGTGACCGTGCCCCAGTCGAACTTGCCCGGCCCGCCGAGTGCCCTGGCGACGTCGAGCAGGCCGTAGCCGAACACATCGTCCGGCCCGGCGGCACCCAGGTCGGCGGCGGTGCCGAGCAGCGTCTGGCGCACCAGGTCGTTGTTGAAGTAGGGGAACTTCTCCCAGACCACGGCCGCGGCGCCGGACACCAGCGGCGCGGCGTACGAGGTACCGCTGCCGTATGGCAACGGCACGCTGGGCGTGGCGCCCGTGTCGGTATGGGAGGGGAACTGGGCAGTGCCCGGCGCGACCAGGCAGTAGTTCTTCGCCAGGCCGCAGGCGTTGGAGTAGTACATCAGCCGGCCGGGGCTGGACGTATCCAGCGCCGCGACCGCCAGCCAGCCCTTCTCGAGGTCGGCGGCCGGCATGGTGCCGTTGCTGCCCGCCTTGCTGGGCAACGACGACATGTCGGTGGGATTGGCGCGGCCTTCGTTGCCGGTGGCGAACACCACGAGTCCGTCGTGGTCGTTGATGAAGAACCGGTACTCGTCGGCGATCGGCGCGGTCGCGCTGGCCTGGGTCCAGTACAGGCCACCCCACGAGTTGTTCATGATCCGCATGCCACGCGCGACCAGGTCCTGGTGGATCGGCTTGAGGCCCAGCGCGCCGGTGACCTCGTTGCCTTGACCCGAACCGTCGTCCTTGGGCCGCTCGTCGTTGATGATCCGCGCCGACAGGATCGAGGCTCCCGGCGCGATGCCGCCTGGCCAGCTGCCATAGGCCGCGCCGGCGGCGAGCATGGCGACGGTGGTGCCATGGCCTACCTTGTCGTCCACCGTCATGTCGTTGCCGGTCCGGCTGACATAGACCAGGTTGGCCGCCACCCGCCCGGCGAGGGCCGGGTGGTTGTGGTTGACGCCGGTATCGATCACGCCGATCCGGTAACCGGCACCGGTGTAACCCTGGCGCTCGGCGGCGGTGGCGTGGGTCAGGGTCAGGTGCGCGTCGATCGGCGGCTTGGCGATCGGCGGCGGTGGCGAGGTCGGCGGCGGCGGCGGGGGTGGTGACACCGGAGGCGAGGTCGGGCTGCCCGAGCGCAGGTTGCCGCCGCCTCCCCCGCCGCACGCCGCCAGCCCGCCCGCGAGCGTGGTCGCGATCGCCACGGCCAGCACCGTCCGCGCCACGCCGCCGCATGCGCCTTGGTTCAAGAGGATTCGCATTTCATCACCTGAATTGTTGATCTTGACCGGCTTGCGCCGGCCACCCCCGCACATGGAGGTTCTATACCGCAAAGCCCGCCGACTGTCGCCTGCCCGGGCGGACGGTGGCAGGTGTCATCGCCTGCGCCGATAATCAGCCCTCTTTCCCACAGGCCCGCCCCCATGTCCGACATCGTCATCGCCGCCGCCAAGCGCACCGCCATCGGCTCGTTCCTGGGCCAGTTCACCGGGGTGCCCACGCCGACCCTGGGCGCCGCCGCGATTTCCGCCGCGCTGGAGCAGTCCGGCGTGCCGGCCGCGGATGTTTCCGAAGTGATCATGGGCTGCGTGCTGCCGGCCAACCTCGGCCAGGCGCCGGCCCGGCAGGCCGCCCTGGCCGCCGGCCTGCCGACCGGCACCGGCGCGACCACCATCAACAAGGTGTGCGGTTCCGGCATGAAGGCGATCATGCTGGGGCACGACCTGATCAAGGCCGGCTCGGCCACGGTCGTGGTCGCCGGCGGCATGGAATCGATGACCAATGCCCCGCACCTGATCCCCAACTCGCGCACCGGCAACCGCTACGGCGGCTTCCAGGCGGTCGACCACATGGCGTGGGACGGCCTGACCAACCCGTACGACGGACAGGCGATGGGCGTGTTCGCCGAGGCGACCGTGGCCAAGTACGGCTTCACCCGCGAGGAGCAGGATGCGTTCGCCATCGAATCGGTCAAGCGCTCGCAGGCCGCGCAGGCTTCGGGCGCGTTCGACGGCGAGATCGTCCCGGTCAAGGTCGCCACCCGCAAGGGCGAGGTGGAGTTCGCCAGCGACGAGCAGCCCGGCAAGTCGGACATCGCCAAGATCCCGACGCTCAAGCCGGCGTTCAAGAAGGACGGCAGCGTGACCGCCGCCAGCTCCTCGTCCATCTCCGACGGCGCCGCGGCGACGGTGCTGCTGTCGGCCGACGAGGCCGCCCGCCGCGGCCTGCAGCCGCTCGCGCGGATCGCCGCCCACGCCACCTTCTCCCACCAGCCGGAGTGGTTCACCACCGCACCGGTCGGCGCCATCACCGCCGTGCTCGACAGGGCCGGCTGGAACGCCGTGGACGTCGACCTGTTCGAGATCAACGAGGCGTTCGCGGTCGTGGCCATGGCGCCGATCAAGGAGCTGGGCATCCCGCATGCCAAGGTCAACGTCAACGGCGGCGCCTGCGCGCTGGGCCATCCGATCGGCGCGTCCGGCGCGCGCCTGGTCGTGACCTTGGTCAACGCCCTGCGCACCCGCGGCCTCAAGAAGGGCGTCGCCGCGCTGTGCATCGGCGGCGGCGAGGCTACCGCGATCGCCCTGGAAGTGCTGTAATCGTTTTTCACGCCTTTTCGACGAAAATGACCCGTGGCCGCTTGACAGTGGAAACGGGCTTGTCATCATGTTGCCGGCGCGCAACCGCGCGTTGCCCAAACTAACGACGAGGAATATCCAACATGAGCATCAACAAGCTGCTGATCGCCCTGGCTCTGGGTCTGGCCCTGGCCGCGTGCTCGAAGCAGGAGCAGGCCCAGGACGCCGCCGCCGCTGCTGACGCCGCCGCCGCCGAGGCCCAGGCTGCTGCCGATTCGGCCGCTGCCGCCGGCGCCGCCACCGCCGACGCCGCCCAGGGCGCTGCTGACGCCGCTGCCGCCGCTGCCGACACCGCCGCCGACGCTGCTGCCGCCACCGCTGGCGCCGCGACCGACGCGACCGCCGAAGCCGCTGCCGACACCGCCGAAGCCGCTGCCGACGTTGCCGACCAGGCCAAGGACGCTGCCGAAGAGGCCAAGGAAGAAGTCAAGCAGTAATCTGCTGACCTTCCTGCTGTACCGAAGCCGCCGGGAAACCGGCGGCTTTTTTTTGCGCGTGGCATAGCGCGGTCCGACGCCGCTTCGGCGCGTGGCCGGGGCGGTTCACGGGACGATGAAGCGGGTCCGGGCAAGCTGCGCCCGCTTGACCCCCATCCACCAGAGGAGTGCCCGATGAACCGCATGTCCGTGCTTGCCCTCAGCGTCCTGCTCGTCCCGCTGGCCGCCTGCACCCCGCCGGCCGAGCGCGAGGCAGAACAGGCTGCCGACCACGCCGCCGCCGCGGCCGACCACGCCGCCGCGGCGACCGAGCATGCCGCCGCCAACGCGGTGGACGCCGCCCAGGAAGCGGGTGCCAAGGCCGAAGCCCAGGCCGAGCAGGCCGCCGCGAAGACCGAGGCGGCGCTCGACGACGCCGCGGTCGCCACCCGCGACGCGGCCAGCCGTGCCGCCGACGCGACGGCCGACGCCACCGCGCGCGCCGCCGATGCCACGGCCGACGCCGCCGAGCGCGCGGCGATCGAAGCCCGCGAGGCGGCCGACGCCGCCGAGCGCAAGGCCGAGCAGAACTGAGCCCTCCCGGTCCGCCGGCACCCGCCGGCGGGCCGGTCTGCTGCCGGCGTGCTGCGCCGCCAGAAGGCCCCGCGCGCGGGCTCACGTATCCTTCGGGCATCCGCACGCCAGGACGCCCATGCCCGCCCTCCGCAGCCAGATCGACGCCCGGTCCCCCGAATTCGCCGCGCACGCCGAGCACCACCGTGCGCTGGCGGCCGAACTCCACCGCCGCCTGGAGCGCGCCGCCGCCGGTGGCGGCGACAAGGCCCGGCAACGCCACACCGAACGCGGCAAGCTGCTCGCACGCGACCGCATCGACGCCCTGCTCGATCCCGGCTCGCCCTTCCTCGAGATCGCCCCGCTCGCCGCCGAGGACATGTACGAGGGCGCGGCGCCCGCCGCCGGCATGGTCTGCGGCATAGGCCGGGTCATGGGCACCGAGGTGGTGGTCGTGGCCAACGACGCCACGGTCAAGGGCGGCACCTACTTCCCGATGACGGTCAAGAAGCACCTGCGCGCGCAGGAGATCGCCCGCGAGAACCGCCTGCCCTGCGTCTACCTGGTCGACTCCGGCGGCGCGTTCCTGCCGCTGCAGGACGAGGTCTTCCCCGACCGCGAGCATTTCGGCCGCATCTTCTACAACCAGGCGCGGCTGAGCGCGGAGAACATCCCGCAGGTCGCGGTGGTGATGGGCAGCTGCACCGCCGGCGGCGCCTACGTGCCGGCGATGTGCGACGAGTCGGTGATCGTGCGCGACCAGGGCACGATCTTCCTGGGCGGGCCGCCGCTGGTGAAGGCCGCCACCGGCGAGGTGGTCGATGCCGAGGCGCTGGGCGGCGCCGACGTGCATACGGCGGTATCGGGCGTGGCCGACCACTACGCCGAAGACGACGCGCACGCGCTGCAGATCGCGCGCGCCATCGTCGGCCACCTCAACCGGAGCAAGGCACCGCCGGTGGCGCTGCGCGAACCGCGCGAACCGCTGTACCCGGCCGAGGAGCTGTACGGCATCGTGCCGGCGGATACGCGGCGCCCGTTCGACATCCGCGAGGTCATCGCCCGCCTGGTCGACGGCAGCGAGTTCGACGAGTTCAAGGCGCGCTACGGCAAGACCCTGATCACCGGCTTCGCCCACATCCACGGCTGTCCGGTCGGCATCGTCGCCAACAACGGCATCCTGTTCGCCGAGAGCGCGCTGAAGGGCGCGCATTTCATCGAACTGTGCAACCAGCGCGGCATCCCGCTGGTGTTCCTGCAGAACATCACCGGCTTCATGGTCGGCCGCAAGTACGAGAACGCCGGCATCGCCAAGGACGGGGCCAAGATGGTGACCGCGGTGGCCTGCTCCTCCGTGCCGAAGTTCACCGTCGTGATCGGCGGCAGCTTCGGCGCCGGCAACTACGCGATGTGCGGGCGGGCCTACGGCGCCCGCTTCCTGTGGATGTGGCCCAATGCGCGGATCAGCGTGATGGGCGGCGAGCAGGCCGCCAGCGTGCTGGCCACGGTGCGCCGCGACGCCATCGAGGCCGGCGGCGGCCAGTGGAGCGCCGACGAGGAAGAAGCGTTCAAGGCGCCGGTGCGCGAGCAGTACGAGCAGCAGGGCAGCCCCTGGTACGCCACGGCCCGGCTGTGGGACGACGGCATCATCGATCCGGTCGATACCCGCCGGGTGCTCGGCCTGGCCCTGTCGGCCTCGCTCAACGCGCCGATCGAACCCGCGCGCTTCGGCGTGTTCCGGATGTGAGCGCGATGCAGCGCAAGGTGGTGCTGGTCACGGGCGCCGGGCGCGGCATCGGCGCGGCCACCGCGGTGCTCGCCGCGGAGCGCGGCTACGCCGTGGCGGTCAACTACCGGCGCGACGCCGACGCCGCGGAGGCGGTCGTGGCCCGCATCCGCGACGCGGGCGGCGATGCGGTCGCGCTGCGCGCGGACGTGGCGGTCGAAGGCGAGGTCGCCGGGCTGTTCTCGCAGGTCGATGCGCGCTACGGACGCCTCGATGCCCTGGTCAACAACGCCGGCATCCTCGAAACCCAGGTGCGCGTGGACGGGATGGACGCGGCGCGCGTGCGCCGCGTGCTCGACGCCAACGTGGTCGGGCCCCTGCTCTGCTGCCGCGAGGCGGTCCGCCGCATGTCGACGCGGCACGGCGGCCGCGGCGGCGCCATCGTCAACGTCTCGTCGGTGGCCGCATTGACCGGTTCGCCGGGCGAGTACGTCGACTACGCCGCCTCCAAGGGCGCGCTGGACACGCTGACCCGCGGCCTGTCGCAGGAAGTGGCGCAGGAAGGCATCCGCGTCAACGGCGTGCGGCCGGGCTTCATCTACACCGACATGCACGCCAGCGGCGGCGAGCCCGGCCGGGTCGACCGGGTCAAGGCGTTCGTGCCGATGCGGCGCGGCGGCCAGCCCGAAGAGGTCGCGCAGGCGATCCTGTGGCTGCTCTCGGACGAGGCTTCCTACAGTACCGGCGGCTTCATCGACGTGGCCGGCGGCCGCTGACCGGATCCGCCGACCTTCGTTCTTCTCCGGAGGCCACCATGGACCTGCAACTGCAAGGCAAGCGCTGCGTGGTGCTGGGCGGCAGCCGCGGCATCGGCCGCGCGGTCGCCCTGGGCCTGGCCGCCGAGGGCGCGGATGTCGCGGTCTGCGCGCGGGGCGCCGGCGCGCGCGGCAGGAACGCGCTGCAGGAGGTGGAAACCTCGCTGCGGACTTACGGCCGGCGCATCCACGTACGCCCGTGCGACCTCGCCGACGCCGCTTCGCTGGCCGCGTTCTTGGACGGCGCACGGCAGGCCTTCGGCGGCGTGGACGTGCTGGTCCACAACGCCTCGGCGCTCGCGCTGGGACCGTCGGTGGCGGACTTCGAGGCCAGCCTGCGCGTGGACGTGCTGGCGGCCGCACGCGCCTGCGAGCAGGTGATCCCGTGGATGAAGGCGGCCGGCGGCGGCAGCATCGTCCTGGTGGCATCGATCTCCGGGCTGGAGGCCAGCCCCGGCCCGGACTTCGGCTATGCCTCGGCCAAGGCCGCGCTGATCGCCTACGCCAAGAAGCTGTCGATCTTCCACGGGCCGGACCGGATCCGCGCCAACGCGATCGCGCCCGGGTCGATCGAGTTCGAGGGTGGCCTGTGGGACCAGGTCCGGCGGCAGGATCCGCCGCGCTACGAGGCGGTGCGCGCCGGCATCCCCTGGGGCCGGATGGGCACGCTGCAGGAAGTGGCCGACGTCGCCGTGTTCCTCGCCTCGCCGCGGGCGCAGTGGGTCACCGGTGCCTGCGTGCCGATCGACGGCGGGCAGCACAAGGGCATGCGCTGACGCGGCGGCGCCCGCGGGTGCCTGTGTCGATCCCGTGCCCGGCCGCACGTCGGGTGCATATTCCCAACGCAAGGAGATCGTCATGGCTACCGGAACCGTCCGCCTGCACCGCGTCCTGCGCTGCCCGCCCGAGCGCCTCTACCGCGCATTCCTCGAGGCCGCCGCCATGGCCAAGTGGCTGCCGCCGCATGGCTTCACCTGCCACGTCGAACAGTTCGAGCCCCGGGTCGGCGGCCGCTTCCGGATGGCGTTCACCAACTTCGGCACCGGCCACCGCCATGCCTTCGGCGGCGAGTACCTGGAACTGGTCCAGGACCGCACCATCCGCTACGTGGACCGCTTCGACGACCCCGGCCTGCCCGGCGAAATCCAGGTGACGGTCAGCCTGGCGCCGGTGCTGTGCGGCACCGAACTGCAGGTCGTGCAGGAGGGCATTCCGGAAGCGATCCCGGTGGAGATGTGCTACCTGGGCTGGCAGGAGTCGCTGCAACAGCTGGCGCAACTGGTTGAGCCGGAGATTCCCGACGCCTGACTGCGTGCAGGTACGCATGGCGCATGCGGTCTGCTAGCTTCTCCGGTTCCCCGACGCCTGCACTGGAACCGCATGACCGTCCGCCGCTTCGCCGTCCATGCCCGCGCCGCGGGCGGCCTCCTCTCGATCCTGCTGTTCGCCGCGTGCACGCGTCCCGCCGCCACCGAAGCGGCGGCCACGGTTTCCGCGGATACGCCCGCCACGGCCGCGCCGGCCGGTGCGGTGGCGCGCGGCACCCATCCGGACCTGTTCGCGGAGGCCGGCTATGCGCGCGCCGAGGTCGACGCCCGGATCCAGGCCGCGTTCCAGCAGCTGTTCCACGGCGACCAGGCACAACAGGCCGTCTACTACGAGGACGGCGGCAACGAGCACGGCCCGATGGCCTACATCCACGACGTCAACAGCGGCGACGTCCGCTCGGAGGGCATGTCCTACGGGATGATGATCGCCGTGCAACTGGACCGGAAGGCCGAGTTCGACGCGATCTGGAACTGGGCGATGACCCACATGTACCAGGACGATCCGAAGCACCCCGCCTACGGCTACTTCGCCTGGTCGGTGCGCACCGATGGGGTACCCAACGACGAGATGCCCGCGCCCGACGGCGAGGAGTACTTCATCACCGCCCTGTACTTCGCGGCCCAGCGCTGGGGCGATGGCGAGGACTTGTACGACTACCGCGCCCACGCCGACCGCCTGCTGGCCGACGTGCTGCACCGCGCACCCATCACCGGCGCCACCTCGCGCGGCCCGATGACGGCGGTCAACCTGTTCGACCATGAGGCGAAGATGGTGCGCTTCACCCCGGACCAGGCCAACGCGGCGCATACCGATGCGTCCTACCACCTGCCGGCGTTCTACGAGGTCTGGGCGCGGGTCGGTCCGCAGGCGGACCGGGCGTTCTGGAGCGAGGCCGCACGGGTCAGCCGCGACTATTTCGCCAAGGCCGCGCACCCGCGGACCGCGCTCACGCCCGATTACGGCAACTTCGACGGCACGCCGTGGGCGGCGTCGTGGCGACCGGAGTCGGCCGATTTCCGCTACGACGCCTGGCGCAGCGCCATGAACTGGTCGGTGGACTGGTCGTGGTGGGCCGTCGACCCGCGCCAGGTCGAGATGAGCAACCGCCTGCAGGCGTTCTTCGAGTCGCAGGGCATGGCCGGCTACCAGAGCCTGTACACCCTGGACGGCACGCCGCTGGGCGGCGGCCAGACCACCGGGCTGGTCGCGACCAATGCCGTGGCCAGCCTGGCGGCCGACCACCCCCGCCGGCTGGCGTTCGTGCGCGCGCTGTGGGAGCTGCCGGTACCGAGCGGGCAGCATCGCTACTACGACGGCATGCTGTACCTGATGGCGCTGCTCCACTGCAGCGGCGATTTCCGCGCGTGGCTGCCGCCCGGACCGCCCGCCGCCCGGGCGGCTCCGGAGCGACGCTGACGCCGGCCTCCGCCAGGCTCCGGCGCGCGTGCCGGAGGCCTCAGCGTTTGGGCCCCTCGGGGCCGCAGTCGGTGCAGCCCCCGCAGGCGGCCGCACCGCCCCGGGAGGGCGGCGCGATCCATCGCGCCAGCCCGCGCATCCAGGGCGGCCGTCCCTCGCGCACGAGCGGCGCGGCAGCGGCCAGCCGCACCCGCCGCACGGTTCCGGGCAGCTGCTTCCTGGCGAAGATCCACAGCGCGACCAGCACGATCGCACCGACCAGCAGGTACTGCAGCCACAGCGGCAGGTCCATGGCCGTCGCCCTGCCCTAGCCCGCGCCCAGCCGCACCGCGACCTGGTAGGTCAGCAGCGACGCCAGGTAGGCCAGCGCGAAGAGGTAGCCGGCGGCGATCGCCATCGTCTTCCACGAGCCGGTCTCGCGCTTGATCGCCGCCCAGGTGGCCAGGCACTGCGGGGCGTAGATGAACCACACCAGCAGCGACAGGCCCGTGGCCAGCGACCAGCCGTCGGTGATCAGTGGGGTCAGCGCCTGCGCCGCGGCCTCGTCGTCGGCGGCCGACAGCGCGTACACCGTGGCCAGCGACGACACCGCGACCTCGCGTGCGGCCAGCCCCGGGATCAGCGCGATGCAGATCTGCCAGTTGAAGCCGAGCGGTGCGAACACCACGGCCATGGCATGGCCGATCCGGCCGGCGAAGCTGTAGTCGATCGCCGGCATCGTCGCGTCGGCCGGCGCGGCCGGGAACGAGAGCAGCACCCACAGCAGCACGGTCAGGGCGAAGATGATCCCGCCCACGCGCTTGAGGAAGATCATGCCGCGCTCGTACAGGCCGATCAGCAGGTCCCGCGGATTGGGCAGCCGGTAGGACGGCAGCTCCAGCATCAGCGGATGCTCGCCCTTGTCGCGGCGCCACTTCTTCATCACGAACGACACCGCCAGCGCGCTGAGGATGCCGGCCATGTACAGGCCGAACAGGACCAGGCCTTGCAGGTTGAAGCCGCCCCACACCTCGCGCGCCGGGATGAACGCACCGATCAGCAGCGCGTACACCGGCAACCGCGCCGAGCAGGTCATCAGCGGCGCGACCAGGATCGTGGCCAGGCGGTCGCGCGGGTCCTGGATGCTGCGCGTGGCCATGATCCCGGGGATCGCGCAGGCGAAGCTGGACAGCAGCGGGATGAACGAGCGCCCGGACAGGCCGGCGCCGGCCATCATCCGGTCGAGCAGGAACGCCGCGCGCGGCAGGTAGCCGGATTCCTCCAGCGCCAGGATGAAGGCGAACAGCACCAGGATCTGCGGCAGGAACACGATCACCCCGCCCAGGCCGGCGATGATCCCGTCCACCAGCAGGCTGGCCAGCGGGCCTTCGGCCATGCGCGCGCCGACCCATTCGCCCAGCGCGGCGGTGCCGGCCTCGATCAGGTCCATCACCGGCGTGGCCCAGGCGTAGACCGCCTGGAAGATCAGGAACATGATCACCGCCAGGGTCAGCAGCCCGAACAGCGGGTGCAGCAGCCAGCGGTCCAGCGCGTCGTCGATCCTGGCGGTGCGGGTCGGCATCGACACGGCCGCGGCCAGCAGGCGCCGGGTTTCGGCATGCAGGTCGGCATCGTCGGCCAGCTGCGCGGCCGGTGGATGCGGGTGGGCGGCGACCTGGTCGATGCGCTCGACCAGCGCGCGCGCGCCGTGGTGGCGCACGGCCACCGTCTCCACCACCGGCACGCCCAGCTCGCGCTCCAGCGTGGCGCGGTCGATGGCGATGCCACGGCGCTCGGCGGCGTCGCTCATGTTCAGGGCCACGATCATCGGCCGCCCCATCTGCCGGACCTCGAGCACGAAGCGCAGGTGCAGGCGCAGGTTGGTCGCATCGACCACGCACACGAGCACGTCCGGCGCCGGTTCGCCGGGATAGAAGCCGCGGCACAGGTCGCGGGTGATCGCCTCGTCCAGGCTGGCCGGGGTCAGGCTGTACGCGCCGGGGAGGTCGAGGACCGCGTAGGACCGGCCCGCGGGCGACTGCAGCCGGCCTTCCTTGCGCTCGACGGTGACGCCGGCGTAGTTGGCGACCTTCTGCCGGCTGCCGGTGAGCTGGTTGAACAGCGCGGTCTTGCCGGAATTGGGATTGCCCAGCAGGGCCAGGCGGAGCGGGACGGCGGGCGCGCTCATGCGGGCGCTCCGGCGACGGGCGCCGCGACCCGCACGCGGGCGGCTTCGGCGCGGCGCAGGGCGAAACGGGTGTAGCCGACCTGGACCAGCAGCGGCTCGGCGCCGAACGGACCCCGGGCGACGACCTGGACCTGCTCGCCGGCGACGAAGCCCAGCTCGCGCAGGCGCCGCGCGATCGGGTCATGCGGGTGGCGGTCTTCCACGGATTCGACGAGGACGGGGGTGCGGGGCAGCAGTTCGGACAGCGTCACGTGACATCCGGTTATCAAGAACTGTTCTCAATTCTACCACCGCCGGCCCCGCCCCGCCGCGCTGCGTCATGGCCGCTCGGGGCCTCGCGGCTATCATCGAAGGCCGCAACGATCCGGGAACGACGATGGCGCCACCGCTGCTGATCGCCCGCGCAGGCCCCGTGCTGCGCCTGCGCCTGAACCGCCCGCAGCTGCACAACGCCTTCGATGCCACGCTGATCGCCGCGCTGACCGCCGCCCTGGACGAGGCCGGCGCCGACCCCGAGGCCAGGGTGGTGGTGCTGGAGGGTGAAGGCGCATCGTTTTCCGCCGGCGCGGACCTGCAGTGGATGCGCGGCATGGCCGCCGCCAGCGAGGAGGTAAACCGCGAGGACGCGCTGGCCCTCGCCCGCCTGATGCGCACGCTGGACGAACTGCCCCGCCCGACCATCGCCCGGGTCCACGGGCCGGCGTTCGGCGGCGGGGTCGGCCTGGTCGCATGCTGCGACATCGCCATCGGCACGCCGCAGGCACGCTTCGGCCTCACCGAAAGCCGGCTCGGCCTGCTGCCGGCGGTCATTTCGCCCTATGTGGTCGCGGCGATCGGTCCGCGCCAGGCACGGCGCTGGTTCGCCACCGCCGAAACCTTCGACGCGGAAGCGGCGCTGCGCCACGGCCTGCTGCACCAGGTGGTCGAAACCCAGGCGCTGGACGCCGCGGTCGCCGCGCAGGTCGCGCTGCTGTGCCGGGCCGCGCCGCTGGCCGCAGGCACCGCCAAGGCGCTGGTCCGGCAGGCCGCTGCCGGGGGCGACCCGGCGGCGCAGGACCGTGCCAACGCCGCGCTCATCGCGCGGCTGAGGGTGTCGGCCGAGGGCCAGGAAGGCATCGGCGCCTTCCTGGAAAAGCGCGCGCCCGCCTGGGCGCCCGGGGAGTGAGCATGCTCGACCATGTCGGCCTGGCGGTATCGGATTTCGCCCGCAGCCGCGCGTTCTACACGCAGGCGCTGGCGCCGCTGGGCATCGCGGTGGTGATGGAGGTGGGGCCGGAATCGACCGGTGGCACCGCGCACGCCGGTTTCGGGCGCGCGGGCAAGCCATTCTTCTGGATCGGCGATGGCGGGCCCGCCCACGGCGGCACCCATGTCGCCATCGTCGCCGACTCGCGCGCGCAGGTGGACGCGTTCCATCATGCCGCGCTGCAGGCCGGCGGCCGCGACAACGGCGCGCCGGGCCTGCGCCCGCATTACCACGAGAACTACTACGGGGCGTTCGTGCTCGATCCGGACGGCCACAACATCGAAGCCGTCTGCCACCGGGCGGACGCCTGAGGACTGCATGTTCACCAAGATCCTGATCGCCAACCGCGGCGAGATCGCCTGCCGCGTGATCCGCACCTGCCGCCGGCTGGGCATCGCCAGCGTGGCGGTGTATTCGGACGCCGACGCCGGCGCGCTGCACGTGCGCCTGGCCGACGAGGCGTGCGGCATCGGTGGCCCGGCCCCGGCCGACAGCTACCTGCGCGGCGCGGCGGTGATCGATGCGGCGCTGCGCAGCGGCGCGCAGGCGATCCATCCCGGCTACGGTTTCCTGTCGGAGAACGCGGAGTTCGCCGAGGCGGTGGCCGCCGCCGGGCTGGTGTTCATCGGCCCGCGCGCGGCCTCGATGCGGCGCATGGGCAGCAAGGCCGGCGCCAAGCAGCTGATGGCCGGAGCCGGCGTGCCGGTGGTGCCCGGCTACAACGGCGAGGACCAGTCGCTGGCCACGCTTTCGCGCGAGGCCGCGCGCACCGGCTTTCCGCTGATGCTCAAGGCCGCCCATGGCGGCGGCGGCAAGGGCATGCGCGTGGTCCACCGGCTGGAGGACTTCGCGCCCGCGCTGGAGAGCTGCCAGCGCGAGGCCCGCAACGCGTTCGGCCGCGACCGGGTGCTGCTGGAGCGCTACGTGGCCTCGCCGCGGCACATCGAGATCCAGGTATTCGGCGATGCGCACGGCAACGTGATCCACCTCAACGAGCGCGAGTGCTCGGCCCAGCGCCGCTACCAGAAGGTGCTGGAGGAATCCCCGTCCCCGTTCCTCACCCCGGCGCTGCGCCAGGCCATGGGCGAGGCGGCCGTGGCCGCGGCCCGCGCCATCGACTACGTCAATGCCGGCACGGTCGAGTTCATCGTCGACCCCGACGGCGGCTTCTATTTCATGGAGATCAACACCCGGCTGCAGGTCGAGCATCCGGTCACGGAGATGGTCAGCGGCCTGGACCTGGTCGAATGGCAGCTGCGCGTGGCCGCCGGCGAACCGCTGCCGCTGGCGCAGGAACAGGTGCCCCGGCACGGCCATGCCATCGAGGTGCGGCTGTACGCGGAGGATCCGGACACCGGCTTCCTGCCCGCCTCCGGCACCCTGCGTGCGCTGGACCTGCCGCCGCCGACGCCGCAGGTCCGCATCGACGCGGGCGTGGAGGCCGGCGACACCGTCACCGTGTTCTACGACCCGATGATCGCCAAGCTGATCGTCCACGACGCCGACCGGCCGCGCGCGCTGGCGCGGCTGCGCACGGCCCTCGCGCAATGCCACGTGGCCGGGCCCAAGACCAACCTCGCCTTCCTCGAGGCACTGGCCCGGCACCCGGCGGTGGTCGAAGGCCGCATCGACACCGGCTACTTGGACCGGCACCTGGACGAATTCGTCGCCGGCCAGGCACCGCCCACCCCGGCCCTGCTGGCCGCCGCCTGCGCGGCCTTCCTGCTGCGGCCGGAGGACGCCGGTCCGGCCGCGCTGCGTTCCGCGACCGACGCGCATTCCCCCTGGAGCCGGGGCGATGGCTGGCGCCTGCATGGGCGCGCCGGCCGCCGCCTGCGCCTGCATGCCGGCGGCCAGGTCCACAACGCCGTGGCCACCGGGCACGGCGGCGACTGGCGCATCGCGCTCGCGGACGCGACCCTGGACGTGTCCGCTGCGCGCCTGGCCGATGGTGTCCTCGACCTGCGTATCGACGGACAGGGACACCGGCTGGTGGCCCGCTTCGACGGGGACACGCTGGAACTGCACGACGGCCATCGCCGCCTGCCGCTGCGGCTGCTGCCTGCCGAGCGCGGCGAGGGCCGCGGCGACGGCGGGGGGGACGGCCGGGTGCTGGCGCCGATGCCGGGCCGCGTCGTGCTGGTCAAGGCCACTGCGGGCCAGGCGGTGGCTGTCGGGACCGAGCTGCTGGTGATGGAGGCGATGAAGATGGAGCTGACCGTGCGGGCCCCTCGCGACGGCGTGCTTTCCGAACTGCGCGTCGGCTCCGGCGATTTCGTCGAAGCCGACGTGCTGCTGGCCGTGGTCGGCGACGCGGGCTACGCCGCCACGGAGCCGGCATGAGCGACTTCGTCCGCATCGTCGAGGTCGCCCCGCGCGACGGGTTGCAGAACGAAGCGGCGATGGTGGCCACCGCCGACAAGATCGCCTTGGTCGACCGCCTCTCGGCCACCGGCCTGCGCAGCATCGAGGCGACCAGCTTCGTCAGCCCGAAGTGGGTCCCGCAACTGGCGGACGCGGCCGAGGTGATGGCCGGCATCCAGCGGCGCCCGGGCGTGTCCTACCCTGTCCTGGTGCCCAACGAGCAGGGCTACGCGCGCGCCCGCGACGCCGGGGCCAGCGAGGTGGCGGTCTTCACCGCCGCGTCGGAGGCGTTCAACCGGCGCAATACCAACGCGTCGATCGACGAGTCGCTGGAGCGCTTCGCACCGGTGCTGGCGCGCGCGCGGCAGGACGGGGTGAAGGTCCGCGGCTACGTCTCCACCGTGCTCGGCTGCCCTTACCAGGGCGAGGTTCCGCTGGCCGACGTGGTCCGCGTCGCCCGCCGCCTGTACGCACTGGGCTGCTACGAGATCTCGCTCGGCGACACGATCGGCGTGGGCACCCCGCACCGGGCGCGGGAGATGCTCCGCGCGGTCGCGGCCGAGGTGCCGATGACCGCGCTGGCGGTGCATTTCCACGACACCTACGGGCAGGCCCTGGCCAACGTGGCGGCCTGCATCGAGGCCGGCGTGCGCGTGGCCGACTCGGCCGTGGCCGGGACCGGCGGCTGTCCGTACGCGCGCGGCGCCAGCGGCAATGTTGCCAGCGAGGACCTGGTGTATATGCTGCGGGGCATGGGCATCGATACGGGCATCGACCTCGACGCGCTGGCCGAGACCGGCCGCTGGCTGGCCTCGCGGCTGGGCCGACAGACCGGCAGCAAGGTCGGACGGGCGCTGGCGGCCGCATGAACGCTGCCGGCCAGGCCGTCTCCGAGTCCGCGCACCTGGCGGAACCGGAGGCGGTTTTGGCCGCACTGGAACAGGCCCTGCGCGACCGCGCGCTGCCCGCCCCCACCCGGCTGCTCCTGGAGCAGGCACGCGACGCGCTGCACCACGCGCTGGCCGAGGGCGAATCGGCGCGCCTGCGCTACCACGCGCTGTTCGACGCGGTGCCCGACCCGGTCAGCGTGCTCAGCGAAACCGGCATCGTCCTGGACCTCAACAAGGCCGGCATCCGCGCCTACCACCGGCGGCGCGAGGACATCGTCGGCCAGCCGATCGAGATGCTCAACCCGGACCTGCCGCCCGACCACCTCAAGCCGGTCTGGGAAACGCTCAACCGCGGCGAGACCTACGTGATCGAGGTCACCAACATGCGCGGCGACGGCAGCCGCTTCCCGGTGGAGGTGCACTCGGCCGGGTTCGAGCACGGCGGGCGACGCTGCATCGTCGCCGTGGCGCGCGACCTCAGCAGCCGCTGGCAGGCCGAATCGCGCTACCGGCTGCTGATGGAGTCGATCGACAAGGGCGTGCTGCTGCTGGACCGCCAGTTCAACCTGCTCAGCGCCAATCCCGCCGCGCACCGCATCCTCGGCCACGGGCTGGAGGCGGACCTCGGCACGCACACGCACGAATGGAACATCCTCGACGAACACGGCCGGGTGCTGCCGGAGGACCAATGGCCCGCGCAGCGATCGCTGCGCAGCGGCCAGATCATCCCCAGCACCACCATCGGCCTGCACCATCGCACCAGCGACCGCATGGTGTGGATCTCGGCGACGACGGTGCCGGTGTTCTCCTCCGGCCGCGCCGAGGCCGACCACGTGTTCGTGCTGTTCAGCGACATCACCGACCTCAAGCGCGACAGCGCCCTGTTCGACCGCGCGCAGTCGCTGGCCCACATCGGCGGCTGGGAATGGGACCGCGGCCGGCAACGCCTGTACCTGACCGGCGAGGCGCTGCGCATCATCGACCTGCAGGCCGACGCGCACGGCATGGAGGACCTGCTCGCGCACCTGCGCCCGGGCGATCGCGCGCGCCTGGAAGGCGCTCTCGAGCGTGCGTTCGGCCAGCGCGCGGGCTTCGACCTGGAACTGCAGGGCCAGCGTGGCGACGGCCACGCCTTCTGGATCCGCATGATCGGCGAGGTCGAACCCGGCAACCATGCCTCGCCTCGGGTCGCGGGCACGCTGCAGGACATCACCGAGCGCAAGCAGGCCGAAGAGACGCTGCGCATCCAGGCCCGCACCGATCCGCTCACCGGCATCCTCAACCGCGACGCGATCCTCGGCGAGCTCGACGAGCGCCTGGCCGAGCCGGCGCATGCGTCGGTCGCCGTGCTCTACATCGACCTGGACCGCTTCAAGACGGTCAACGACGTGCTGGGGCACGCCGCCGGCGACGACCTGCTGGTCCGCACCGGGCAGCGCATCGCCCGCGCGATCGGCACCGAAGGCCTGCTCGCGCGCTTCGGCGGCGACGAGTTCCTGGTGCTGTGCGACGGTGCCGACCCGGCGCAGGCCCCGCAGCTGGCCGACGCGATCCTGCGCGCGCTGACGCGGCCGTTCATGTTCGGCGAGGACGAATTCTCGATCAGCGCCAGCATCGGCATCGCCTACGCGCCCGCCGACGGCACGCGGCCGCAGCAGCTGATCCAGAGCGCCGACATCGCCATGTACGACTGCAAGCGCCGCAGCCGCAACGGCTGGCAGGTGTTCACCCCGGACCTGGCGCAGAAGCAGCAGGACCGGCTGCAGATCGAGACCCAGCTGCGCCGCGCGCTGGACAACGCCGAGTTCCGCCTGGTGTTCCAGCCCCAGGTGGACCTGCGCCACGGCCACATCGTCGCCGCCGAGGCGCTGATCCGCTGGCAGAGCCACCAGCTGGGCGAGCTGCGCCCGGACCTGTTCATCAGCCACGCCGAGACCACCGGCGACATCGTCCGGATCGGCGACTGGGTGCTGCGGGAAGCGTGCCGCCAGGTGCGCGAATGGCACGAGCAGGGGCTGGGCATCGTCCGGGTGGCGATCAACGTCTCCTACCGCCAGTTCGTCGCCGAGGACCTGGCAGTCAAGGTCGCCGAGACCCTGCGCGAGTTCTCGCTGCCCGGTTCGGCGCTGGAACTGGAGTTCACCGAGCGCGTGCTGATCGAAGACGCCCCGGCCACGTTGCGGACCTTCGCTGAACTGCGGCGCATGGGCGTGGTGCTGACGATCGACGACTTCGGCGAGGGCTACAGCGCGCTCAACTACCTGCGGCGACTGCCGATCCACGGGCTCAAGCTGAGCCAGCTGTTCGTCGAAGGCGTGCCCGGCAACCGCTCGGACGTGGCGGTGTGCGAGGCGGTCAGCGCCATCGCCCGCAGCCTGGGCCTGGGCCTGGTCGCCGAGGGCGTGGAACAGGAATCGCAGCGGCGCTACCTGCTGGAGCTGGGCGTGCCGGTCGGACAGGGGTTCCTGTTCGCCCCCGGGCTGCCGCCCGACGAACTGGCGCGCCGCCTGGCCGCCGCCGGCAACCGCTGACCACGCACGCCGGCCGTGGTTTGGCCTGCCGGCCCACCTTCGCATCGGCGCACGGCTTGGAGTGGGAACGGCGAGCCGCCCCGGTGCGGCGGGCGGCGTGCGTCCGCGCGCGCCCTCAGCCGGAGGGGCCACCGAGCCGGGAATCCCAGCTCTCGGTCGCGCCCTGCTCCAGGCGGCGCTCCAGCAGCTTCCGCCACGAAGGCACCAGTGGCAGGGCCAGCGCGCTCCGCAGCTCGTCGCGGTCCAGCGTGCGCCGGTAGAGCAGCTCGGCCAGCCGCGGCAGCGGCCAGTCCGCGTGGGGCCGATCCAGCAGCACCACGCTGTCGCCGGCCTGCACGACGCCCTCCTCGAGCACCCGGTAGTACCAGCCGCTGCGGCCGCTGTCCTGCACGCGCCGCGCCATGTCGGGCACGCCGAAGCGGTCCGACAGCTTCCAGCACGGCTGCCGCGCCTGCGACACCTCCACCAGCGCGCTGCCCAGGCGCAGGCGATCACCGAGGCACACGTCGGCTTCGGTGATGCCGGTGGTGCTGATGTTCTCGCCGAAGGCGCCGGGTACCTGCAGCAGCGGGTGCGGGCCGACCTCTTCCCGCCAGCGCGCGTAATGGTCCCGCGGGTAGTGGTGGATCGCCTTGTCGGGCCCGCCGTGCACCCGGCGGTCGCCCTGCTCGTCGCCGGCAAGGCCCTCGGTCCCGACCCGCAGCGCACCGTCGACCGGTCGCTTGGCGATCGCACTGCGGCTGCCGGGCCGCGTGTACTCCACGGCCCGGCCGGTCAGCACCGAGTCGACGATGGCCGCCGGGCGCGTGCTCACCGCCGGGGCCCGCGTGGCGGCTGCCCGCTCAGGCCGCCGCCGGCAGCGCGGCGATCTCGGCCTTGAGCAGCTCGCCGAGGATCTTCACGCCCGCGTCGATCTTCTCGCCCGGCACCGTCACGAACGACAGGCGCAAGGTGTTCTTCTTCGGCTCGACCGCATAGAACGGCGCGCCCGGCACGAAGGCCACGTTGCGCTCGATCGCCTTGGCCAGCAACGCGCCGCTGTCGATCCCTTCGGGCAGGTCGACCCAGATGAACATGCCTCCCTCGGGGCGGTTCCAGGTGACCTGGGCCGGGAACTCGCGCTCCAGCGCGGCCAGCATGCGCTCGCACTGGTGCCCGTAGAGCGTGCGGATCGACGGGATGTGGGCATCGAGGAACCCGTCCTGCACGGACTCGTACACCACCCGCTGCGAGAACGACGGGGTGTGCAGGTCGGCGGCCTGCTTGGCCTGGACCATCTTGCCGAACACCGGTTCCGGGGCGACCACATAGCCCAGGCGCAGCCCGGGGGCCAGCACCTTGGAGAACGAGCCCATGTAGATCACGCCGTCCGGATTCATCGACAGCAGGCTGGGCAAGGCTTCGCCGCCGTAGGACAGCTCGCCGTAGGGGTCGTCCTCGACCAGCGGCACCCCGGCCGCGGCCGCCAGCGCGACCAGCGCCTGGCGCCGCTCCAGCGGCATGCGCCGGCCGGTCGGGTTCTGGAAGTTGGGCAGGCAGTACAGGAAGCGCGCGCCGGCCAGCTGCTCGACGGTCAGGCCGTCGGTGACGATGCCCTGCTCGTCGCTCGGCAGCGAGGCGAACTGCGGCGCGAACAGCGAGAACGCCTGCAGCGCGCCCAGGTAGCTCGGGGTCTCGACCAGGACCTTGCTGCCCTCGTCGATCAGCACTTTGCCCAGCAGGTCCAGGCCCTGCTGCGAGCCGGTGGTGATCAGCACGCGCGAGGCCGGGACCACCGCGCCGCCATGGCTCAGGCGCGCGGCAATCCACTCGCGCAGCGGGGTGAAGCCCTCGGTCGGCCCGTACTGCAGTGCAGCCTGCGGCGCCTCGCGCAGGACCTTTTCGGTCGCCTCGCGCATGCGTTCGACCGGGAAGGTGGCCGGGGACGGCAGCCCGCCGGCGAAGGAAATGACTTCGGGACGCTCGGTGACCTTGAGGATCTCGCGGATCGCCGAACTGGTAAGCGCCTGGGCGCGGCGCGACAGGGTATAGGTGGTCGTCATCCCGGCATTGTAGCGGCTCGGGCCGGACCCCTGCCGGGTCGCCGGCATACGGGGTGTTCACGCGCCGGCCACGGCGGATTAAGGCGGCGGCGCAATAATCCGGCTGTCCACGGTGCACACGCGCACCCTTTCGAGGAGGCCCCCATGTCCTTCCGCCAGTTCCCCGCCACCGGCAGCGACGGCAACGCCTACATCATCCTCGAGTTCAGCGACGGCCAGCCGGGTCCCGACGGCACGCCCTCGCTGCGCTACGAGCTCGCCGACGGCCAGCGCCTGCAGCGGCGGGACGACCGCTTCGCCAACGACGACCGCACGCTGGTACTGACCGCCGACTAGGCGATCAGGGCCGTTCCAGGACGCGGCCGAGCCCGCTGCGGTCGATCTCGGCGGCCGCGCCGCGCAGTGCATCGACATCGGTTCCCGGGTCGAAGCCGATCCGGAAATGCACTTCGCCGGCCGGGGTCCGCGAGGAATGGATCGACGACAGGCTGATCCCCTGTCGCTCGAACACGTTCAGCAGCGCGCGCAGGGATCCGGGACGGTCCTGCGGCAGGTGTACGCTCAGGCGTCGCGTCTCGGTCAGGTCCGCGAGCAGGTAGCCGACGCGCTCGAAGGTGTAGCTGCCGTCCGCGACCGCCTCGTCCCCCCATGCCTGGCGGTTCTGTTCGAGGAAGCGGCAGCGGAATTCGTGCCGCGCCGCGTCGTCGCCCCGCCCGACCAGCGCGCGCAGCCGGGCGATCTCGCCCGCCAGCCGCTCGAGCACCTCGCCGGTATGGGGGTTGCCGAACTGGATGTCCTCGTAGATCTCCGGGTTGAGGGCAAGGATCCTCGCCGTCACCGCCGCGTCCATCTCGAAGCCGATCGAGCGGTACGGCATCAGCGCCGCCGGGTCGCCCAGGTCTTCGGCGAAGCTGCGCAGCACTCCCGCCTGGCCCAGGTGGGCGGCATGCACCATCGCCTGCACCAGTGCCATCACCCGGTCGTGGTGGTCGGGGCTGCTGCGCACGTACTCGCCCTGCAACGCGTCGAGCAGTTGCTGCAGCCAGGGACGCCACGCGTCCAGCCGCGCCTCGCAGACCACCACCACCCTTCCCTTGAGGGTGGGCGTCTTCAGGGGCGCGGTCATCGGATGCAGGCCGACCACTTCGGCCTGGGACGCGAGCATCGCCGCCACCGGCGCCTGCTTGAGCGAGGTGATGTCCAGCCACAGGCGGCCACGCTCGCGGCCGGCCGACGCCGCCACGTACTGCGCGATCAGCGCCGGCGTCTGGCGGATGGGGGTCGCGAACACCAACACGTCCGCGGCGGAGAGCAGGCGTTCCGGGGCGTCGCTGGCCGGATCGGCCGGATCGTGCCCGAGCACCGCGAGGCCCATCCGCTGTTCGAAGAAGCGGCGCAGCCAGAGGCCGTAGGCGCCGGCGCTCCCGACCAGGCCGACCACCGGCGCCATCGTCGGCCGGGCTGCCGTGTTCAAAGGGCGACCGCCGCGAACCGCGCCGGACCGGGGGCGAGCGCCGCGGCCGGCGCAGCCTGCACGTCCAGTTCCTCCCAGTCGTGGGCCAGGGTCGATTCCAGCGCCGCGTGCACGCCGGCCAGGGCGCGCTCGACGGCCCGTTCCGGCGCCTCGCCGCGCAGCAGGAAGGCGGCTAGCAGCGCCACGAGGACGTCCCCGGTGCCGGCCACGTCCACGTCCAGCCGCGGCGACTGCAGGCGCCAGGCGGCATCGCGGCCCACCAGCAGCGTCACCAGCGCTCCGTCGGCGCCGACGACGCTGTGGGCCAGCACCCACTCGGGCCCGCGCAGGAGCAACGCGCGCGCCGCGGCGAGCGCATCGGCTTCCTGCAAGGCCGGACGCCCGGCCAGCCTGGCCAGCTCGAACGCATTGGGGGTGACCATCCACGCCCGTGGCAGCAGCCGCCGGGCGAAGACCTCCTCCAGGCCCGGCTCAACGTAGGCGCCGGTGTGGGTGTCGCCGATCACCGGGTCGAGCACGTAGCGCGGCGCGCTCGCGCCATGCCGCTCCAGCCAGTCGGCGAACGCCTCGCCGTTGGCGACGCTACCGAAATATCCGGAGGCAAGCAGCCGCGCGCGCGAGGTGACCCCGCGCTCGTCCAGCCCGCGCAGCAGGTCGGCCAGCCAGTCGGCCGGCAGCACGCGGCCGCGCAGGGTGGCGTAGAAGGGCGTGTTGCTGAGCAGCGTGGTCGGCACTTCGGCCACCCGCACGCCGAGCATGCGCAGCACCGGCACCGCGGCGCTGTTGCCGGCGTAGCCGTAGGCCAGTTGCGACTGCACCGAAACCAGGTCCACCGGCGAAGGCCCCTGCGGGCGGTTTCCGCGTTCGTGGACCAGGTGGCTTTCCAGCGCGTCGCTCATTCGGGGTGGCCGTGTTCCGGGCCACGCATGCTAGCGCTTCGAATCGCAGGCGGCGCGCTGCGTTTCAGCTGCAACGGAAATAGGCTGATTCCGTCGGGTTGTTTGCGTGGCGCGGCAGAAACGGCTTCGCCCGGCCGCGCGGCGCAAGGCGCCGCCGCGCATGGCGGCGCGACGCCGCGCTCAGGGCGAGGTGATGCGCCCGAAGAACGACTTGACCCCGTCGAGGAAGGTGGCCGAGCGCGGCGAGTGGCGGCGCCCCTCGTCGCCGGTGAACGTCGCCTCGAACTTCTCCAGCAGCTCGCGCTGCTCGGCGGTGAGGTTGATCGGCGTCTCGACGACGACGCGGCAGTACAGGTCGCCGGGGTTGCGGCTGCGCACCGACTTGACGCCCTTGCCGCGCAGGCGGAACACCTTGCCGGCCTGGGTTTCGGCCGGGATGCGGATCTCCGCCTCGCCGTCCAGCGTGGGCACGTTGACCACGTCGCCGAGCGCGGCCTGGGAAATGCGGATCGGCACTTCGCAGTGCAGGTCGTCGCCGTCGCGGCGGAAGATCTCGTGCTCGCGCACGCGCACTTCCACGTACAGGTCGCCCGGCGGCGTGCCCGGCGGTCCGGCCTCGCCCTCGCCGGTCAGGCGGATGCGGTCGCCGCTGTCCACGCCGGCCGGGATCTTCACCGACAGGACCTTTTCGTCCTCGATCCGGCCCGCACCATGGCATTCCTTGCACGGGTTGCGCACCACCTGGCCGCGGCCGCCGCACTCGGGGCAGGCCTGCTGCATGGTGAAGATGCCGCGCTGGAACCTGACCTGCCCGCGCCCGTGGCAGGTGTTGCAGGTCTCGACCTTGCCGTCCTCCGAGCCGCTGCCCTTGCACAGCCCGCATTCGGACAGGGTCGGGATCTCGATGCGCTTCTCGATGCCGGCGACCGCTTCCTCCAGGTCCAGCTCCATCACGTAACCGATGTCGGCACCCCGTCGCGCCGCGCGCGCGCCACCGCCGGCGCCGCCGAAGATCGTGCCGAAGATGTCGCCGAAGATGTCGCCCATGTCCGGGCCCTGGCCACCGCCGCCGCCCATGCCGTGCTCGAACGCGGCGTGGCCGTGGGCGTCGTACGCGCGGCGCTTGGCCCCGTCGGACAGGACTTCGTAGGCCTCCTTGCACTCCTTGAACGCGGCTTCGGCGGCGGCGTCGCCGGGATTGCGGTCCGGATGGTGCTTCATCGCGCAGCGGCGATAGGCCTTCTTCAGCTCCTCGTCGCTGGCGTTGCGGGCCACGCCCAGCACTTCGTAGTAGTCGCGCTTGCTCATCTCGGATCGCAGTCCATCATCGGCTCACCCTCATGGAACAGCCCGCGCCGTCGTCGACGGCGCGGGCTGCGTTGCCGCCGGCGCAGGGCGCCCGGCGCGGCTTACTTCTTGTCGTCGTCCTTGACCTCGGTGAACTCGGCGTCGACCACGTCGTCCTGGGCGCCGCCGGGGGCGCCACCGGCCGCGCCGGCATCGCCACCCTGCTGCTGGGCCGCGGCCGCCGCGTACAGCGACTGCCCGGCCTCCTCAAGCGCCTTGCTCTTGGCGTCGATCTGCGCCTTGTCGTCGTTCTTCATCGCCGTTTCCAGCTCGGCGATGGCGCCCTCCACGCGGCCGATGACGTCGCCCGGCACCTTGTCGCCGTGCTCGGTGATCGCGCTGCGGGTGGCGTGGATCAGGCCGTCGGCCTGGTTGCGCGCCTGCACCAGCTCGTGGAACTTCTTGTCCTCCTCGCGGTGCGCCTCGGCGTCGGCGACCATCCGCTGGATCTCCTCGTCCGACAGGCCCGAACCGGCCTTGATCTCGACCTTCTGTTCCTTGCCGGTCTTCTTGTCCTTGGCGGTGACGTGGACGATGCCGTTGGCGTCGATGTCGAACGACACCTCGACCTGCGGCATGCCGCGCGGGGCCGCGTCGATCCCGGTCAGGTCGAACTTGGCCAGCGACTTGTTGAAGCGGGCCTGTTCGCGCTCGCCCTGCAGCACGTGCACGGTCACGGCCGACTGGTTGTCCTCGGCGGTGGAGAAAACCTGCGAGGCCTTGGTCGGGATCGTGGTGTTCTTCTCGATGATCTTGGTGAACACCCCGCCCAGGGTCTCGATGCCCAGCGACAGCGGGGTCACGTCCAGCAGCAGCACGTCCTTGACGTCGCCGGCCAGCACGCCGCCCTGCACCGCAGCGCCCAGGGCCACGGCCTCGTCCGGGTTGACGTCCTTGCGCGGCTCCTTGCCGAAGAACTCGGCCACCGCCGCCTGCACCTTGGGCATGCGGGTCTGGCCGCCGACCAGGATCACCTCGCCGATGTCGCTGGCGCGCAGGCCAGCGTCCTTCAGCGCGGTGCGGCACGGCTCGATCGTCTTCTTGACCAGGTCGTCGACCAGCGCCTCGAGCTTGGCCCGGGTCAGCTTGATGGTCAGGTGCTTGGGGCCCGACGCGTCGGCGGTGATGTACGGCAGGTTGACCTCGGTCTGCTGCGCGCTGGACAGCTCGATCTTGGCGCGCTCGGCCGCGTCCTTCAGGCGCTGCAGCGCCAGCGGGTCCTTGCGCAGGTCGATGCCCTGGTCCTTCTGGAACTCCTCGACCAGGTAGTCGATGACGCGCGCGTCGAAGTCCTCGCCGCCGAGGAAGGTGTCGCCGTTGGTGGCCAGCACCTCGAACTGCTTCTCGCCGTCGACCTCGGCGATTTCGATGATCGACACGTCGAAGGTGCCGCCGCCCAGGTCGTACACGACGATCTTGCGGTCGCCGCCGGCCTTGTCCAGGCCATAGGCCAGCGCCGCGGCGGTCGGCTCGTTGATGATGCGCTTGACGTCCAGGCCGGCGATGCGGCCAGCGTCCTTGGTCGCCTGGCGCTGGCTGTCGTTGAAGTACGCCGGCACGGTGATCACCGCGGCGCTGACCGTCTCGCCGAGGAAGGCCTCGGCGGTCTTCTTCATCTTCTCGAGGACCTTGGCCGAGATTTCCTGCGGGGCCATCTTGCGGCCGTCGCTGGTCTGCACCCAGGCGTCGCCGTTGTCGTGGGCGAGGATGCCGTACGGCACCAGGTCCAGGTCCTTCTTGACCTCCGCGTCGGTGAACTTGCGGCCGATCAGCCGCTTCACCGCATAGAAGGTGTTCTTGGGATTGGTGACCGCCTGGCGCTTGGCCGGCGCGCCGACCAGCACCTCGCCGTCCTTGGTGTAGGCCACGATCGACGGCGTGGTGCGATCGCCCTCCGCGTTCTCGATCACGCGGGCCTTGCCGCCCTCCATGATCGCCACGCAGGAATTGGTGGTGCCCAGGTCGATGCCGATGATCTTGCTCATTGTGTAGGTGCTCCCTCGGGAATGGTGCGGCCCCGTGCCACCGGGCCTTGATCGCTAGATAGGGCCGCGCGGACGCGCTTCAAGTAGGCGTCGCAGCGGCGATGGGACGGATTCAGTCGTGGCGCGCCACCACGACCAGCGCCGGACGCAGCAGGCGGTCGTTGAGCACGTAGCCCTTCTGGAACACCTGCAGCACGCTGCCCGGCGCGGCATCGCCCGGGTCGGCCTGGCTGATGGCCTGGTGGTGGTCCGGATTGAACGGCTGCCCCGCGGGGTCGACCACCACCAGCCCGTTGTCGCCGGCGACCTTGAGCAGCTGGCGGTAGGTCAGTTCCATGCCGTCCTTGAGCGGGCCGGTCTGGTCGCCCGCCGCGGCCAGGCCGGCATCGAGGCTGTCGAACACCGGCAGCAGCTCGCCCAGCAGGCGCTCGTTGGCGAAGCGGCGAGCCTGTTCGACGTCCCGGGCCACGCGCTTGCGCTGGTTCTCCAGGTCGGCGCGCTCGCGCAGCGAATCGGCGCGCAGCTGCTCGATCTCGCCGCGCAGGGCCTCGATCTCGTCGCGCAGCTGCGATTCGAGGGGGGCGTCGTTCTGGTCGCCGGGGGTCGGGTTGGGGTGTTCGGTCATGCAAAGGCTCCCTGGCGGCGCTCCTGGCCGCCCTACCCGGCCCCAATGGGGACTGGACCGGGCCGATTCAAGTCACCGGCCCGCCGCTCAGGGCGACGGACGCTCCCCGGGACCCTGCAGCGCCGTCCCCAGCACGTCGGCGGCGGCCTGGACCACCGGGATCACCCGGTCGTAGGCCATCCGGGTCGGACCGATCACCCCCAGGACGCCCAGCACCTGCCCGCCGGCGCCGTAGGGGGCGGTCACCAGCGACATGCCCTCCAGCGGCGCCAGGCCGGTTTCCTCGCCGATGAAGATCCGCACCCCGGGCGCGCGCTGGGTCCGCTCCAGCAGCTGCAGGATCTCGCGCTTGCGGGCGAAGGCCTCGAACAGCTCGCGCAGCCGCTCCACGTCCGACAGGTCCTGCAGGCCCATCAGCCGGGTCTGCCCGGCCAGCACCATGTCGTCGCCCGGCGGCTCCAGCGCCTGCTCGGCCAGTTCGACCGACTGGGCCAGCAGCAGCTCCATCTCGTCGCGGGCCTGGCGCAGCTCGTGCAGCAGGGTCGCCCGGATCTGCGCCAGCGGACGGCCGGCACAGTGGGCATTGAGGTAGTTGGCGACTTTCTCCAGCTCCGCCGGCTGGAACGCGCGCTGCGGCTCGACCACCCGGTTCTGCACCTCGCCGTCGGCGAACACGACGATCGCCAGCACCCGCCGCCCGCCCAGCGGAACGAAGTCGATCTGGCGGAAGGCGAACTGTTCGCGCCTGGGGGCGCCGACCACGCCGACGAAGTGGGTCATCGCCGACAGCAGCTCCGAGGCGTTCCCGAGCAGGGCCTGGGTGCCGGCACCGGCGGTCATCTCCGCGCGCAGCCGCGCCACCTCGCGCTCGCCCAGCGACTTGACCTGCAGCAGGCTGTCGACGAACACCCGGTAGCCCTGCACCGTCGGCACGCGCCCGGCGGACGTGTGCGGCGAGCTGAGCAGGCCGCTGTCCTCCAGGTCGGCCAGGATGTTGCGGATCGTGGCCGGGCTGACGTCCAGCCCGGCATGGCGGGCCAGGGTCTGCGAGCCCACCGGCTCGCCGTCGCGGATGTAGCGCCCGATCAGGGTGCGCAGCAACTGGCGCGCGCGCGGGTGGAGCGGGGCAGCCGGGGGGGGCGTGGCATTCATGGGCGATAGATAGCGCCAGCGGCGGGGCGGCCGCAAGCACCCGTGCCGCCCTCCGTCTCAGCCGGTGCGATGCGGCCACGACACGCTTCGACCGTCCGTGGTCCGCCCCTGCCCGCCCCTACAATACGGCCATGCTCAGCCACCTCGCCCTCAAGGATTTCGCCGTCGTCCGCGCCACGGAGCTGGAGTTCGGCCCGGGCATGACCGTCATCTCGGGCGAGACCGGGGCCGGCAAGTCGCTGCTGGTGGATGCGCTCGGCTTCCTGTCGGGCCTGCGTGCCGACAGCGGCGTGGTCCGCCACGGCAGCGAGCGTGCCGAGCTTTCGGCCGACTTCGACCTGGCGGGCAGTCCGGCCGCCCGCGAGTGGCTGCTGGAGCACGAGCTGGACGAGGACGGCCAGTGCCAGCTGCGACGGGTGATCCGCGCCGACGGTGGCTCGCGCGCCTGGGTCAATGGCCGTCCGGTGACGCTGGCCCAGCTGGCCGATCTCGCCGGCCTGCTGGTCGAGATCCATGGCCAGCACGAGCACCAGTCCCTGCTGGCGCGCGCCAGCCAGCTGGCGCTGCTCGACGGCCATGCGCGCAACGAATCCGAACGCGCCGCGGTGCGCGCCGCCGCCGCGGCGTGGCAGGCGCTGCTGGCCGAACGCGAGCACCTGCAGGCCCAGGGCGACGTGTCCGACCGCATCGGCTGGCTCGAACACCAGCTGGGCGAGCTGGAACGCGAAGACCTCGACCCGGCCGCGCTGGAAGCGCTCGACCTTGCCCATCGCCGCCAGGCCAACGCGACCGGGCTGATCGCGGCCTGCGACGACGCGCTGGCCCGCCTCGGCGGCGAGGAGTCGCCTTCGCTTGCGCGCCAGCTGCAGCAGACCCGCAGCGCGCTGGCCCGCGCCGCCGAGCACGAGCCGCGCCTGGCCGAGGTCGACGGCATGCTTGAGGGCGCCAGCGTGCAGGTCGAGGAAGCGCTGGCCCTGGTCGGCCGCATCCGCGACGACCTGGAGGTGGATCCGGCCCGGTTCGACCAGCTCGAACGCCGCCTGGGCCGCATCCATGACCTGGCCCGCAAGCACCGCCTGGCCCCGGCCGAACTGGCGGCGCACCGCGACCGGATCGCCGCCGAACTGGCCACCCTGCGCGGCGCGGGCGAACGCCTCCAGCGTCTAGACGGCGAAATCGCCGCGGCCACGCAGGCGTGGCGCGATGCCGCCGCGGCGCTTACCGCGACCCGGCGCAGCACCGCCGAGTCCTTGGCGACCGCGACCAGCGACCTGATCGCCGAGCTGGGCATGGGTGGCGGACGCTTCCTGGTCGAGCTGGTCGAACCGGAAGGCGGTGCCGGCCACCGCCCCGACCCCAACGGCGCCGAACGCGTGGAGTTCATGGTCGCCGCCAATGCCGGCCAGCCGCCGCGGCCGCTCCGCAAGGTCGCCTCCGGCGGCGAGCTGTCGCGGATCTCGCTGGCCATCGAGGTCGCCGCGCTCGGCTCGGACGCGGTGCCGACGATGGTCTTCGACGAGGTCGATTCGGGCATCGGCGGCGCGGTAGCCGAGATCGTCGGCCGCAAGTTGCGCGCCCTGGGCCGCGCACGCCAGGTGCTGTGCGTGACCCACCTGCCGCAGGTGGCCGCGCAGGGCCATGCGCATTACCGGGTCAGCAAGGCGCCGGTCGAAGGCATCACCCGGAGCGCGGTCGAGCTGCTCGACGACGGCGGGCGCGAACACGAACTGGCGCGGATGCTGGGCGGCGTCGAGATCGGCCCGGAGGCCCATGCCGCCGCGAGGCGGCTGCTCGACGAGGCGGTCGCCGCCGATGCACCGGAAGACACGGCGGACGTACCGGTCCGCGCCCGGCGGGCGGCGTCGCGGGGACGCTGAGGCCCGCTGGCCGACCGCCGCCGGTCAGCGACGCTTCTTGCGGACGTACAGCACCAGCGAGTGCTCCTCCAGCTCGTAGCCGTGCTTGGCCGCGATCTCGCGCTGGAGTTTCTCGATTTCCGGGCTTTCGAACTCGATGATCTTGCCGGTGTCCACGTCGACCATGTGGTCGTGGTGGCCGCCGCGGTCCAGTTCGTAGATCGCCTGGCCGCCCTCGAAGTTGTGCTTGATGACCAGGCCGGCCGCCTCGAACTGGGTCAGCACCCGGTACACGGTCGCCAGGCCGATCTCGTCGCCGTGTTCGAGCAGGCGGCGGTAGATGTCCTCGGCGGTGAGGTGGTGCTGGGGCTGCTTCTCCTCCAGCAGTTCGAGGATGCGCATGCGCGGATGGGTCACCTTCAGCCCGACGCGGCGCAGGTCGTTCGATTCCATGGCCTCACTCCGTTGTTCCGGTCCGTTCACTGCCTGTTTACCGCCGGACTTGGCACGGCGGCCCGCGGGCGCGCCGGGAGTGTATCATCGGCCCATCTCCGCCCCGCGTGCCCGCAATGCCCAGCTTCCGTCGCCTGCTGCTGATCGCTCCCCTCTCGCTTGCCGTCGCCGGCTGTGGCGCGCTCTACAAGCAGCCGATCTACCAGGGCAACCTGATGGAGAAGGAGTCGGTCGACCAGCTCAAGCCGGGGTTGAGCAAGCAGCAGGTCGCCGGTTTGCTGGGCACGCCCTCGGTCCAGGACCCGTTCCACGCCCAGCGCTGGGACTACATCGCCACCGAGCGCACCAACCGCCGCGGCACGGTCGAATCCAAGACGCTGACCCTGTACTTCGAGAACGACAGCCTCGTGCGCTGGGACGGCGACTACTTCCCCGAGCAGGACCTGGAGCTGTCCCGGAACGCCTATCGGCAGTTCGGACCCAACCTGGCGAAGGACAAGGGCAAGAAGGGCCGGCGCTGATCAGCCGCCGCGCTGGCGACGGGCGCGCTGGCGCCTGGCCTCCTTCGGATCGGCCTGCAGGGGCCTGAGCACTTCCACGCGGTCGCCGTCGCGGAGCACGGTCGAAGGCTCGACGCGCAGCCCGAATACGGCGTAGCCGGCCACCTCTCCGGCATCGAGTGCCGCCAGCCGTGCCGCGTCAGCCACGGTGGCGCCCTCCTCCAGCTGCAGCTCGCGCGCCAGGCAGACATGGGGTCGCGCGGCGATGACCTGCACGCGCAGCATCGTCATTCCCCGCGATCGGCGACGCGCACGAAATCGTCGACCATGCGGTCGGCGAGCGCCTGGAAGCCGAGGGTGAACACCGGTCCCAGCAGCCTGGAATGCGGTTCGAAATCCAGGGCCAGCGACACCTTGCACGACGATTCGTCCAGCACGTGGAACGTCCATACCCCGTGCAAGCTGCGGAACGGGCCATCACGCAGCTGCATGTCGATCCGGTGCGGCCGCTCGAGCCGGTTCTCGGTCGTGAACCAGGTCCGCAGCGATCCCAGCCCCAGGTCCAGCCGGGCCAGCATCCGCCCCTCGTCCTGCTCCAGCACCTGCGCCTGCTCGCACCAAGCGAACCGTCGCGGATAGGCGGCCACGTCGTTGACCAGGTCGAACATGCGGGCGGCCGAGTGTTCGACCAGGGCGCTGCGTTGGATGCTCGGCATGCGGCGGGGCGTCTGCGGCCACCCGATTTGGGCGACAATGGCGGGATGAGCAAGAATCCGGCCAATGATAAGGCAAAGGCCAAGGCGAAGGCCGAGCCGGCCAACCGCACCATCGCCCTGAACAAGCGGGCGCGCCACGAGTACCACCTGGTCGACCGGGTCGAGGCCGGGCTGGCGCTGCAGGGCTGGGAGGTCAAGGCGATCCGCGCCGGCCGGGCGAACCTGACCGACGGCTACGCCTACATCCAGGATGGCGAGATCTACCTGATCGGGGCCCAGATCACGCCGCTGATCCAGGCCTCCACGCACGTGGTCGCCAACGACCGGCGCACGCGCAAGCTCCTGCTGCACCGGCACGAGATCGACAAGCTCGTCGGCCGCGTCCAGCGCGACGGCTACACCCTGGTGCCCACCGCGATGTACTGGAGCCGGAACAAGGTCAAGCTCGAGATCGCGCTGGCCAAGGGCAAGCAGGAGCACGACAAACGCGACACCGCCAAGGAGCGGGACTGGCAGCGCGAGAAGCAGCGCGCCATGCGCCGCCACAACAAGGACGCCTGACCCGGCTTCGCGGCCCCGCCCAGCGCGGGTAGGAAAATTCCTACACCACGTCGGGGTTCAGTCTGACTGCGTGATACCGCCTTCACCGGGCAATCTGTGACCGCCCCGGCAGAACGGCTTGCACCGCCAGCAACGGAACCGCTCTGCAATGGACAAGGTCGCCGGCAGGATGCCGGGCCGGGGACCCTTCTCGCGAAAGGCCTTCCGATGGACGCCAGCACCCTGCAACTGGTCGGATCCCATGGTGGTTGGCGGTTGATCGACAACGGCACGCCCTCGTTCTGGTTCCTCGAACGCGAGCAGGCCATGCAGATCGCCCGGGTCATCGCCGATTCCCGCGCCGGGCTCCGCTTCATCCCCACCCGGATCGAGGCGGAGAACGACGACGGCGAGCTGGAGCTGGTCGCCTCCTTCCCCTGATCGACCGCATCGCGGAACGCAAAAGGCCGGGAGCGATCCCGGCCTTCTGCGTTCCTGCCGCCAGCGGCGGCGCATTGGTGGAGGTGGGCGGAGTTGAACCGCCGTCCGAAGGCACTCCATCTCCGGCACTACATGCTTAGCTCACCGTTGGTTCTCGTCCCGTGGCAGCACGGCGTGCTAAGCGCACCCTAGGACAAGCCTGCTTTGTTTTGGACGGAGGCTGACAGGCAACCACCCCCGGCGATCCCGTGATAATGACCCTACATCCACGAGCACAGGCACAAGTGGGTTCGGGGCTACGCCTTAAGCGGCGAGAGCGTAGTTGTCGTCGTTGGCAACTATGAGTTTTGCCGCTGGATTAACGAGGAAAGCTGCCCCCTCGGCATGCGCCAGTCGATTTCGCAACCCCCGTCGAAACCAGGACACCCCCGGAAACTTCGGGCGAAGACATCGCCAGACGCAGCCAGTGTAGGGATGGCTCCCGGCCGCTTCAAGCGGCCTGCCCGCGCGCGGGATGCCACCATTCAGGCCGGCATGCGGTTCACCGCGAACCGACGGCAGGCGGTGCACGCTCGGTCCATGAGCGCCCGCAACGGCCATGAGGACCCGCCGCGACTGGCCAAGCCCGTCGCGGAAATACCCGCCGGTTCGCTCGGCCGCCTGCGGCGCAAGGCCGCCGGGTGCCGCCGATGCCCGCTCTGGCGCCCGGCGACGCAGACGGTCTTCGGGTACGGACCGGCGCGGGCGCGGCTCATGCTCGTCGGCGAGCAGCCGGGGTCGGAGGAAGACCTCGGTGGCCGGCCTTTCGTCGGCCCGGCCGGGCGCCTGCTGCGTGGGTTGCTGGAGGAAGCCGGCCTGGATCCACGCACGCTCTATCTCACCAACACGGTCAAGCACTTCAAGTTCGTGCCGCGCGGCAAGCGACGCGTGCACAGCCGCGCGTCGGCGTCCGAACAGGCGGCATGCCGCCCCTGGCTCGCCGCCGAACTGGACCGCCTGCGTCCCGGGGTCGTCGTGGCGCTCGGCGCGATGGCGGCGCAGACCCTGTTCGGCAACGGCTTCAGCGTCACCCGCGACCGCGGCCTATGGCAGGCCCTGGGACCGCAGACCCGCGCGCTGGCGACATGGCATCCGTCGGCGATCCTGCGGATGCGGGCGCCGCAGCGCGCGCAGGCACGCGCCCAGCTGCTGGCGGACCTCACCAGCGCAGCGGATGCCGCACGGTGATGCGCCACCGGTGAAAGCGTGCACGCCGTGCAAGGGATGATCGCCCGCCTTTCACATGGGTCGCGGTCGAATGCGGACTCTCCGTGCGAGGACATGCCCATGGCACGCTGCGACGTCTGCGGGAACGACTACGACAAGGCTTTCCAGCTGGTGCAGGCCGACGGCACCCGCGGTACCTACGATTCGTTCGAATGCGCCATCCACGCGGTGGCCCCGACCTGCGAGCATTGTGGCTGCAGGATCGTCGGCCATGGCGCCGAGCACGACGGACGGTTCTTCTGCTGCGCCCACTGCGCCGGACACGCCGGCGTGCGCGGCATCGAGGACCGGGTCTGAGCCCGGCTCAGCCGCCCCGACCCTGGTCGCCTTCGATCGACCGCACCGCACGGCGTTCGAGCGCGCGCAGGACGGTCAGCACCGCCAGGGTCAACGCGGTGATCGCCAGGGCCAGCACGTAGTAGCGGAAGCCGACGGTGATCCCGATCGCGGCGACCGCCAGTAGCGAGGCTGCGGTGGTGATGCCCTGCACGCTTTCGCCGCTGCGGCTGGCGAAGATCGTGCCCGCGCCGATGAAGGACACGCCCGCGATCACCGCCTCCACCAGGCGCAGGGGATCGATCTGCAGGCCCTTGCCGCCGTACTGGCCGTCCTCGAGCACCATCCGGCTCAGGCCGAGCAGCAGGGCCGCGGTGCCGGCCACCAGCATGTGCGTGCGGAAGCCGGCCGGGCGATCCTTCAACTCGCGCTCGAAGCCGATCGCGCCGCCGAGCGCCATCGCATAGAGCACGCCGGGCAGTACCCGCAGTTCCTCGATCCAGTCCATGGCGCGCACGATGGCCAAGGCGCCGCGGAGGCGCCGTGAAGGCGCCCCGGCGACCCGCTCAGCGTCCTGGCGCGCGCAGTTCGACCGCGGCCAGGCCGTCGCCTTCCCGCTCCGGCGCCCGCCCTGCCCCGCCCAGCGCCTTGTAGACCGCCACGGCGGCGATGTTCACCGCCGCCTCGGCATCGGCCAGCGCGTCGTCGGCCGCCAGCTGGGTGCGCTGGGCATCGAGCAGGGCCAGGAAGTCCGCCGCGCCCTCGCGGTACCCGGCCCGCGCCAGCTGCTCGGCGCGGTGCGCGGCCGCGGCCTGCTCGACGACGATGCGCAACCGTTCCTGGCGGCGGGTGTAGTCCAGCAGCGAGTTCTCGGCATCCTCCAGCGCGGCCAGCACCGCTTTCTCGTACTCGACGGCCACGCCGTCGGCGCCGGCCTCGGCCGCCCGCAGACGGGCGCGCACGCTGCCCATGTCGAACGCGGCCCAGCTGATCGCGGGGTTCACCGACCATGCCTTGTTGCTCCCGGAAACCAGCCCGCCCAGGTCACCGGATATGAAGCCGGCGAACCCGGTGATGCTGATCCGCGGGAACAGGTCGGCGGTGGCCACGCCCACGCGCGCCGTCGCCGCGGCCAGCCGCCGCTCGGCCGAGCGCACGTCGGCCCGCTGGCGCAGCAGCTCGCGCGTGTCGCCCAGCGGCAATGCCCTGGCGTAGGCCGGCGTCTGGCGCGGGACGAGCATGGCGTCCAGCGAGCCGGGGGCCAGTCCGAGCAGCACCGCGAGCCGGTGCCGGGCGCGGGCCGCGGCGGTTTCCAGCAGCGGGATGTCGGCCTCGATCGCCTTGATCCGGGTCCGGCTGCTCTGCACGTCCAGTTCGCTGCCCGCGCCCAGTTCCTGCCGCACTTCGGTCAGGTGCTGGGTCTCGCGCAGGTTGTCCAGGGTGCGGGCCGCGACCTCGAGGCGCTTCTGCACGCCACGGAGGAGGAAGTAGTTGCGCGCCACCTCGGCCGCGACGCTGACCTGCACGTCCTCCAGCCCCGCCTGTTCGGCCTCGAGGTCGGCGCGGGCCGCCTCGGCCCCGCGGCGCAGGCGGCCGAACAGGTCCAGCTCCCAGGCCGCATCGAAGCCCAGGCTGTAGCTCTCGCTGGTGGTGCGCGCGTCCACGACCGGGTCCGCCTGGCCGGTCCGCAGCTGGCCGGCGCTGGCGCCGACGTGCGGCCAGGGATCGAGGCGACGCTCGACGAACACCGCGCGTGCCGCGCGCACGCGCGTCACCGCGATGCGTAGGTCGGGATTGGCCGCGAGCGCGTCGCCGACCAGCCGGTCCAGCACCGGGTCCTCGAACTGCCGCCACCAGTCGGCGACCGGCGAGTCGCCCACGTAGGTGCCGGGTGCCCGGGCATGGTGGAGGTGCACCGGCTGCGGCGCCGCCGCGCGGTAGTCGGGGCCGACCGCGCAGCCGGCAAGCAGCGCGGTGGCCATGGCGATCAGCAGCGGACGGGTCACCATGGCAGTTCGTCGTCCATGTAGAAGAAGCCGCCGTTGGGGCCGTCATCGCCGACCAGCGCCAGGCGCACGCTGGTCCGCGCGCCGTCTGCGACCTCGAGCTCGCCGTTCTGCTGGTCGCCGCTGCGGTTCATGTCGGTCCGCACGTAGCCGGGATGGATGGTGTTGACCTTGATCCGCGAGCCCTTCAGCTCGTGGGCCAGCTGCACCGTCCAGGCATTCACCGCGGTCTTGGACACGTTGTAGGCCGGGATCTTGAAGTCGTAGATGAAGGATTTCGGGTTGAGGTGCTCGGAGATGGAGCCCAGTACGCTGGACACGTTGACGATGCGCGCCGAATCCGATGCGTGCAGCAGCGGCAGGAAGGCGTTGGTCACCGCGACCAGTCCGAACAGGTTGGTGTCGAAGGTGGTGCGCCAGGCCTGCAGCGTCTGCTGCGACGGCTTCAGCGCCGGATCGTCGGCGAGGATGCCGGCGTTGTTGACCAGGATGTCGAGGCGGCCGTGGCGCGACTGCACCGTGCGCACGGCTTCGGCGATGCTGGCTTCGTCGGTGACGTCCAGGGCGATGGCTTCGACCGGCAGGCCTTCGGCTTCGAGCGCGGAGGCCGCGGCCGAGGCGCGGCCGAGGTCGCGACCGGCCAGCAACGTGCGCACGCCGCTGGCCGCCAGCTGGCGGACGGTTTCGAGGCCGATGCCGCGGGTGGCGCCGGTGACCAGGGCGATTCGGATTGGGGTGGTCATGACTGGGTTTCCTCGGGGGTGGTGTTCCCGGCGCACGGCGGAATGCCGGTGCCGGAGGGAACGGAACATCGCATCCGGCGGCGCAACGGGCTCGCCGGATCCGGACATCGCAGCGGCTAGGCGTGCACTCCAGCCGTCCCGGCCGGCGGTGCATGCGACACCAGCGGGCGGTTGGCGAGCTTGCGCAGCGCCACGTAGAACACGGGGGTCAGGAACAGGCCGAACACGGTCACGCCGAGCATGCCGGCGAACACGGTGATGCCGGTGATCGAACGCACTTCGGCGCCGGCGCCGGTGGACAGCACCAGCGGCACCGTGCCGGCGATGAAGGCCACCGAGGTCATCACGATCGGGCGCAGGCGCAGGCGGCAGGCTTCAAGCGCCGCCGTCACGATGTCCTTGCCCTGGAGTTCGAGCTCGCGGGCGAATTCGACGATCAGGATCGCGTTCTTGCAGGCCAGGCCCATCAGCACCACCAGGCCCACCTGCACGAACACGTTGTTGTCGCCGCCGGCCAGCCACACGCCCAGCAGCGCCGACAGCAGCGTCATCGGCACGATCAGGATCACCGCCAGCGGCAGGGTCCAGCTCTCGTATAGCGCGGCCAGCACCAGGAAGGCCAGCAGCACCGCCAGCGGGAACACCACCAGCGCGGCCTTGCCCTGCGTCGCCTGCTGGTAGCTCAGGTCGCTCCAGTCGATGCCCATACCCGGCGGCAGCGCCTGCTGCGCCAGTTCGACGACCTTGGCCATCGCCTCGCCCGAGGACAGCACGCGCGGGTCGGCCTCGCCGAGCAGGTCGGCGGCCGGGTAGCCATTGAAGCGGATCACCGGGTCCGGCCCGTAGGTCTGGCGGATGTCGACCATGGATCCGACCGGCACCATCTCGCCGTTGGCGTTGCGGGTACGCAGGTTGGCGATGTCCTCGACATTGTCGCGGAACTGTCCGTCGGCCTGCGCGATGACCTGCCAGGTGCGGCCGAACATGTTGAAGTCGTTGACGTAGGCCGACCCGAGGTAGGTCTGGAGCGTGTCGAACAGCTCGGTCAGCGGCACGCCCTGCGCCTTGGCCTTGACCCGGTCGACCTCGGCGTCCAGCTGGGGCACGTTGGCCTGGTAGCTGCTGATCGGGAAGCCCAGGCCGGGCGTCTGCGCCGCCGCGCCCTGGAACGCCTGCACCGCCGCCTGCAGTTCGCCATAGCCCAGCCGGGTGCGGTCCTCGACGAACAGCGACCAGCCCGAACCATTGCCCAGGCCCTGGATCGGCGGCGGCATGAAGGCGAAAGTGAAGCCCTCCTCGATGCTGGCAAAGCGCTTGTTGAGCTCGGCGGTGATCTGCTCGGCGCTGTTCTTGCGCTCTCCGAACGGCTTGAGGTTGAAGAACACCACGCCGCTGTTGGGCGTATTGGTGAACTGCAGCGGGTTCAGGCCGGGGAACGCGATCTCGTCCTGCACGCCCTCCACTTCCATGGCCATGGCCGCCATCTTCTTCAGCACCGCGTCGGTGCGCTCGATCGAGGCGCCTTCGGGCATCTTCACGCCGGCGATCAGGTACAGCTTGTCCTGCACCGGGATGAAGCCGGCCGGCACCGCCTTGAACATCACGCCCGCGCCCAGCAGCAGCACGACGTACACCGCGAACACCGCGCCGCGCCGGCCCAGGGCCCTGGAAACGGCCCCCTCGTAGCGCTCGGAACTGCGCTTGAAGAAGCGGTTGAACGGGCGGAACACGCCACCGAACAGCCGGTCCAGCAGGCGCGACAGCGGATCCTTGGGCGCGTCGTGCGGCCGCAGCAGCTTGGCCGCCAGCGCCGGCGACAGGGTCAGCGAATTGATCGCCGAGATCACCGTGGAGATGGCGATGGTGACGGCGAACTGCTTGTAGAACTGGCCGGTGACCCCGGTCAGGAACGCCATCGGCACGAATACCGCGCACAGCACCAGCGCGATCGCGATGATCGGGCCGGACACCTCGCGCATGGCCAGGTGCGCCGCCTCCAGCGGCGTGGCGCCGTGCTCGATATGGCGCTCGACGTTCTCCACCACCACGATGGCGTCGTCGACCACGATACCGATCGCCAGCACCAGGCCGAACAGGGTCAGGGTGTTGATCGAATAGCCCAGCAGGTACAGCACCGCGAACGTGCCCACCACCGACACCGGCACGGCCAGCAGCGGGATGATCGAGGCGCGCCAGGTCTGCAGGAACAGGATCACCACCAGCACCACCAGCAGCGTGGCTTCCAGCAGCGTGGTCACCACCGACTTGATCGAATCGCGGACGAACACCGTGGTGTCGTACACCGAGGTGATTTCCACGCCCGGCGGCAGGGTCTTGCGGATCTGCTCCATCTTTTCGGTGACCGCGTCGCGGATATCGAGTGCGTTGGCGCCGGGCGCCTGGAAGATGCCGATCGCCGAGGCGTTCATGCCGTTCAGGCGCGCCCGCAACGTGTAGTCGCCGGCCGCCAGTTCGACCCGGGCCACGTCGGACAGGCGCACGACCTGCCCGTCCGCGCCGCTCTTGAGCACGATGTTGCCGAACTCCTCGGCGGTCTCCAGGCGGCCCTTGGCGTTGATCGGCAGCAGGAAGTCGCTGCCGTTGGGCATGGGTTCGGCACCGAGCTGGCCGGCGGACACCTGTACGTTCTGCTCGCGCACCGCGGCCAGCACGTCGCCGGCGGTCATGCCGCGGGCGGCGACCTTGTCCGGATCGAGCCAGATGCGCATGGCGTAGTCGCCGCCGCCGAACTGCTGCGCGTCGCCTACGCCTGGAATCCGCGCCATCTCGTCCTTGACGTGCAGCCGCATGTAATTGCGCAGGTAAAGCGAATCGTACCGCCCGTCCTTGGACACCAGGTGCACCACCATCAGGAACACCGGGGACTGCTTCTGGGTGGTGATGCCCTGCCGGCGCACGTCCTCGGGCAGGCGTGCCTGCGCCTGCGCCACGCGGTTCTGCACGCGCACGGCGGCCTCGTCCGGGTCGGTGCCCGGCTTGAAGGTCGCGGTCAGCTGCAGCACGCCGTCGGAGCCGGCGACGGACTTGAGGTACATCATGTCCTCGACGCCGTTGATCGCTTCTTCCAGCGGTGTGGCCACGGTTTCGGCGATGACCTTGGGGTTGGCGCCCGGATAGACGGTGCGCACCACCACCGAGGGCGGCACCACTTCGGGGTACTCGCCGACCGGCAGCAGCGGGATCGCGATCAGGCCGGCGGCGAAGATCACGATCGACAGCACCGCGGCGAAGATCGGCCGGTCGATGAAGAATCGGGAGAAGTCCATGGGTGGATTTCCTTGGAAGTCGGAAAGAACGCCCTGTCCCTCCCGCATGCGCGGCAGGGTGGGCTTCGGACATCGCGGCCAGGCGCAGCCCGGGCCGCTGGATCAGTGCGGGGTCAGTTGGCGGCGACGGCCGGCGCGGCGGCCGGCTTTGCCGCATCCGCCACCGGGCGCGCGTCCACCGGCATGCCGGGGAAGAACACCTTCTGCACGCCGCTGACGATCACCTTGTCGCCGGCAGCCAGGCCCTGCTCGACGATGCGCAGGTCGCCGGCCTTGCGGCCGACCTGCACGTCGCGTCGCTGGGCCTTGCCTTCGCCGTCGACCACGTAGACGTACTTGCGGTCCTGGTCGGTGAGCACCGCCTTGTCGTCGACCAGCGCGGCCTTGAGTTCGCCGCTGCCGAGGACCCGGACGCGTGCGTACAGGCCGGGCGTGAAGCGGCGGTCGGCGTTGTCGAGCACCGCGCGCGCGCGGATGGTGCCGGTGCCGCTGTCGACCTGGTTGTCGAGGAAATCGACGGTGCCGGCGTGCGGGAACCCGGCTTCGTCGGCCAGTGCGACCTGGACCGGCACGCGGCCGTCGCGCTCGCTCGGACGCTGGCCGTTGCGGGCCATTTCGGCATAGCGCAGGAAACTGCGCTCGTCGGCGTCGAAGTGCACGTGGACGGTGTCCAGCGACACCACCGTGGTCAGCACGCTGGCCGCATCGCCGGCGCCGACCAGGTTGCCGGCGGTGACCAGCGCACGCCCGGCGCGGCCGTCGATCGGCGACCGCACCTGGGTCCATTCCACCGCCAGCCTCGCCGACTCCACCGCGGCCTGTGCGGCGGCGACATCGGCCTGGGCCTGCTCGGCGGCAGAGCGGCGCTGCTCCCAGGTTTCGGTCGAGATCACCTGCTGCTCGCTCAGCCGGCGGGCGCGGTCGGCCTCGCTGCGGCCGAGCTCGGCGCGGGTACGGGCGCGGGCCAGCTCGGCCTGGGCGCGGGCCAGCTCGGCCCGGTAGCTGCGCGCATCGATGGTGAAAAGGACGTCGCCCTTCTTCACGTCCTGGCCTTCGCGGTAGTTCACCTGCTCGATGTAGCCGGACACGCGCGGGCGCAGGTCGACGCTTTCGACGGCCTCGATGCGGCCGCTGTATTCGTCCCACTGCTGGACCGGCTTGACCGCGACGGTGGCCACGCCCACCTGCGGCGCCGGGGGCGGGCCTTCGCTGGCCTGGCCGCTGCAGCCGGCGATCACGGCCAGCGCCAGGACGCTGGCCGCGGCGAACGCGAGCGTGCGCGGCGCACGTCCGGAGAACGATGATTGGAACGTCATGGGAATGCTCCTTGGGGGAGGAAGAGGAATCAGGCGGCCTGGCCGCTGTCGGGCGATGCCAGGGTGTGCAGCGGACGGGTGACGTCGGTCGCGAGCAGTCGGCGGGGCGGTGCGGCGCGGGGAGAGGAATACGGAACGATGCAGCGGCCGGTGTCGCCCTCCCCGCACAGCAGGGACACCACGTTGCGGCCCACCGCCAGCGCGCTGGGCCAGCCGGCGCAGGCATGGGCGGCGTTCTCCAGCGTCCACACCGGCGAGTCCACGGCCAGCAGCTGCAGGCGCACGCCCAGCCCGTGGGCTTCCTCGTGCAGGACCTTGGCGAGCATGCGCGAGGCGGCGACGGTGACCGATGCGTGGCCGTAGCCGGACCACCCGCACTCGGTCTGCGGCCCGCCGATCAGGATGTAGCGGCCGACCACGTCCTCGTGGCCGGCCAGCAGCGGCAGCAGGTGGCGCGCCGCGGCCAGGTGCGGCAGCACGTCGGCGTCCAGGATCCGCCGCAGCGAAGACGCCGGCCGGTCGAGCAGGCGCCCGCTGCGGTGGGTGCCGCCGACCGCGTCGACGATGGCGCGCAGCGGGCGCGGGCGCCTGGCGACCTGTGCGGCCAGGCGCGCGGCCTGGCGGTCGTTGGCCACCGAGCCGGGCAGCAGCTCCAGGCCCGGCTCGTCGGCGTGGGCGGCGGCGAGCTGCCGCAGCCGTCCTGCGTCCCGGCCGACCGCAAGCACCGGGCTGCCGGCCTCGAGCAGGGCGGACACGATGCCGCTGCCGACCTTGCCGCTGGCGCCCAGGACCAGGACTTCGGGAGCGAGCATCCCACTCACGGGATATTTTCTCCCGCACAAGGGACAATCCCGCCGATGCATCCTGCCGCGGACCGGCGCGGGGCCGGAACGCCCACCCCGCCCCGCTGCAACCGGCGTGGCACGGTGAATTCGCGAAAATGCCCGCGAGGCCGGCTTTCACCGAGGCTGGGCAGCGCCAAGTCATTGTCATGGCGTGGGCCCGAGGGCGTCAGGAGGCGGGCGATCAGGTCCCGTAATTTCATGGCGGCGGCCCTGGCGTGGGGAAGTGGCGGCCAAGTTACGCCTCCAATCCGGACTTGATTAGTCCGGATTAAAGGGAATAATCATCCCACAACCGGTCCAATCCCCTCCCCCGGACTCTTCCCATGGCACACGACCTCAACGACACCCTGGTCTTCGTCAAAGTCATCGAACAGGGCAGTTTCATCGCCGCGGCCAAGTCGCTCGGCCTGCCCAAGACCACCGTCAGCCGCAAGGTGCAGGAACTGGAGACGCGCCTGGGCGCGCAACTGCTGCACCGGACCACGCGCCGCCTCGGCCTGACCGAGGCCGGCAACGTCTATTACGAACACTGCCAGCGCATCGCCCACGAACTGGCCGAGGCGGAGAGCGCGGTCGGCCAGCTGCAGGGCGGCCCGCGCGGCTGGCTGCGCTTCACCGTGTCCTATTCGATCGGCATCGCCTGGATCTCGCCGCTGCTGGGCCAGTTCCACGAGCTCTATCCCGACATCCGCCTGGACATGCACATGAGCAACGACCCGGTGCACCTGATCGGCAACGAGATCGACGTCGCGTTGCGCGTGGGCAGCCTGGCCGACTCGACCATGGTCGCCCGCCGGCTGGCCGGCTTCCGTACCCAGGTGTTCGCCAGCCCGCGCTACATCGAGCGCCACGGCGAGCCGCTGCATCCTGATGAACTGCAGCACCACCGCATCGTCGCCGTGCGCAAGCCGCACCACCACCATCCCTCGCGGATCACCTGGCCGCTGAGCGACGGCACGCGCACCGTCGAATATCCGATCCAGCCGCTGATGGTCGCCAACGACCCTTCGGCGCTGCTCGGCGCGGTGCTGTGCGGCGAGGGCCTGACCCTCGCCAGCGACGTCACCGCCAAGCCCTATGTCGAGGCGGGCGCGCTGCGCCGGGTGCTGGCGGGCTGGACCGGCCCGGAGGTCGACCTCAACGCGGTGTTCCCGCGTGGCCGGACGATGTCGCCGAAGGTGCGCGCCTTCGTGGACTTCCTGGTCGAGCGGCTCAGCAGCAACGCCGACTACATGATGGCCCAGTGCCCGGCCAAGTGCCTTGCCGGCAAGGGCACGGCCGACGGCACTGAAACCGCCGACGCGGAAGACGCGGCCGAATGGGAGGGCAAGCGGATCCTGGAGCAGGTGCTGGGCTGACCCGGCCCGCCGCTCCGCCCCGCAAGAACGGAAACGGGCCGCGACGCGGCCCGTTTCCTGCACGCAGGGGAGCGGTTACGACTCCACCGGCACCAGGGTGATCTCGACCCGGCGGTTGGCGGCGCGGCCCGCCTCGGTGTCGTTGCTGGCGATCGGATAGCGCTTGCCGCCACCGACCGTGATCAGGCGCTGCTGCTGCACGCCCTGCGCCTGCAGGTACTGGGCGACGGCGCCGGCGCGCTGCTCGGACAGCCGCTGGTTGACCTCGTCGCTGCCGATGTTGTCGGTATGGCCGGCGACCTCGACAACGGTCTGGTTGTATTCGCGCAGCACGCCGGCGACATCGTTGAGTACCGGATAGAAGCTCGGGTCGATGTTGGCGCTGTTGAACGCGAAGGTGACGTTGCCCGGCATGTTCAGGGTGATGTTGTCGCCCTTGCGCGCCACGTCGACGCCGGTGCCGCGCAGCTTCTCGTTGAGCGCGGCCTGCTGGCGGTCCTGGTAGTTGCCGATCGCCCCGCCGCTCAGCGCGCCGATGCCCGCGCCGATCATGGCGTGCTGGCGGCGCTCGACCGCGCTGTCACCGGTGAGCAGGCCGGCGGCGATGCCGATGCCCGCGCCGATCAGCGCGCCCGTCCCGGTGCGGTTGGCCTGCTGCTGGCCGGTGTAGGGGTCGGTGGTCTGGCAGCCCGCGGCCAGCACCGCGACCAGCGCGGCGGTGGCGAGGACGGAATAGGTCTGCTTGCGGATCATGGACACGCTCCTGTGCATGGGAAGCACGGCCAGCCGGCCGTGGCGGGCGCATGGTATGTCCGGTTCCGTGAGCGCCGGGTAAGCGCCCGGCCTACTCGAACACGCCCACCGCGTCGTTGGCGAGGTTGTCGAAGCGCGTGTACTCGCCGAAGAACTTCAGCTTCAGCGAGCCGGTCGGGCCGCTGCGGTGCTTGCCGATGATGATCTCGGCCAGGCCCTTGTCCGGCGAGTTTTCCTTGTTGTAGTACTCGTCGCGGTAGATGAAGGTGATGATGTCCGCGTCCTGCTCGATGGCGCCCGATTCGCGCAGGTCGGCCATCACCGGGCGCTTGTCGGTGCGCGTCTCCAGCGAGCGGTTGAGCTGGGACAGCGCGATCACCGGCACGTTGAGCTCCTTGGCCAGCGCCTTGAGCGAACGCGAGATCTCGGAGATCTCGGTGGCGCGGTTCTCGCTGTTGCCGGGCACCTGCATCAGCTGCAGGTAGTCGATCACGATCAGGCCCAGGCCGTGCTCGCGCTTGAGCCGGCGGCACTTGGAACGCAGCACGTCCGGCGACAGCGCCGGGGTGTCGTCGATGAAGATCTTGGTTTCCTTGAGCATCCGGATCGCGCTGGTGACCCGGCTCCAGTCCTCGTCCTCGAGCTGGCCGGTGCGCAGGCGCTGGGCGTTGACCCGGCCGTTGGACGAGATCAGGCGCAAGGCGAGCTGCGCGGCCGACATTTCCATCGAGAACACCGCCACGGCCTTCTTCGACTTGATCGCCGCGAACTCGGCGATGTTCAGGGCGAAGGTGGTCTTGCCCATCGCCGGGCGCGCGGCCAGGATGATCAGGTCCGTCGGCTGCAGGCCGGCGGTCATGTTGTCGAACTCGGTGTAGCCGGTCGGCAGGCCGGTGATGTTGCCGCCGCTCTCGAAGCGCTTCTGCAGCACCTCGAAGGCGTCGCGCAGCGCGGTGTTGAGGCCGGTGAAATCGGTGCGGCCGCGGGCGCCGGCCTCGGCGATCGCGAACACCTCCTGCTCGGCCTTCGCGAGCAGCGCCGAGCTGTCGCGCCCCTCGGGCTGGAAGCCGTCGTTGACGATCTCGGTGCCGACCTCGATCAGCTGCCGCAGCACGGCCTTGTCGCGGACGATCTCGGCGTAGGCGCGGATGTTGGCCGCCGACGGCGTGGTGGTGGCCAGCTCGACCAGGTAGGCGCCGCCGCCGACCTGCTCGGCCAGGCCCTGCGAATCGAACCACTCGCCCAGGGTCACCGCGTCGAACGGCCGGCTCTTCTCGGCCAGCTCGCGGATCGCACGGTAGACCAGCTGGTGGTCGCGCCGGTAGAAGTCCTTCTCGACCAGCACGTCGCCGACCGAATCGTAGGATTCGGGCGCGAGCATGAGGCCGCCAAGGACCGCCTGCTCGGCCTCGACCGAATGCGGCGGGACGCGAAGCTGGTCGATGCGGGCGTCGCCGCGATCGTTGCGGTCGTTGCGGTCGTTGCGGAAGCCTGGACGGGCGGACATCGGGATGCAGGACTCCTGGGTCGGGCGACAAGCGCCCCGGGCACGACGGGAACCGGTCGGCCATCCTAGTCGCCTCCATGCCACGGGGGTTGCAGACATCCCTGTGCACGGCCTGTGTATAACCGGTGGATCTCGCCGGTTGCGACGAACGGTGGCTTCACAAAAGAGAAGGGCGCCCGGAGGCGCCCTTCCCCTGCAGCACGCCAACCCGGAGGTCAGGCGGCTTCGGCCTCGACCACGACCTTGACCGTGGTCTCGACGTCGGCGTGCAGGTGCACGAGCACGTCGAACTCGCCGATGTTGCGGATCGGGCCCTCGCCCAGGATGACTTCGCTCTTCTCCAGCGGCAGGCCGGCGGCGGTGAACGCCTCGGCGATGTCGCGCGGGCCGACCGAGCCGTACAGCTTGCCTTCGGTCGAGGCGTTGGCCTTCAGGGTCACGCTGGCGCCTTCCAGCTGCGCCAGGCGGGACTGGGCACCGTCGAGGCTGGCCTTCGCCTTGGCTTCGTACTCGGCGCGCTTGGCCTCGAACTCGGCCAGGTTGGCGGCGGTGGCCGGCACGGCCTTGCCCTGCGGCACCAGGAAGTTGCGGCCGTAGCCCGGCTTCACCTTGACCTTGTCGCCCAGGCCGCCCAGGTTGGTGACCTTCTGCAGAAGGATCAGTTCCATCGTATTGCTCCTCTATCCGTTAGCGACGCCCGGGCGGGCGCCGCAACGATTGCTGTCCGGATCGGACGTTTGGATTCAACAGCCGGTTCGTCAATCCGCGGCCTTTCGTGAAAAGTCCGCACATGGATGTGCGGGCTCTTCCGAGGACCCGGATTTACACGTCGTGGTTGTCGGTGTACGGGATCAGGGCCAGGAAACGGGCGCGCTTGATCGCGGTCGACAGCTGGCGCTGGTAACGCGACTTGGTGCCGGTGACGCGGCTCGGGACGATCTTGCCGTTCTCGGTCAGGTACTGGCGCAGGGTGTTGAGATCCTTGTAATCGATCTCCTTGACACCCTCGGCAGTGAACTTGCAGAACTTGCGGCGGCGGAAGAACTTGGACATGGCTGGGCTCCTTAGGCGGCTTCGGCGTTGTCGCCGTCGTTGTCGGCGGCGGCGGCAGTGCCCTCGCCTTCCTCGTCACGGCGGCGGCGCTCGCCACGCTCGGGCTTGTCGCCCTTCTCGTCCTTGCTCTTCATGATCAGCGACTGCTCGGTGTCCGGGCCGTCGCGGCGGATGACCAGGTGGCGCAGGATCGCGTCGTTGAAGCGGAAGGTCTCGACCAGCTCGTCGATCGTGGCCTGGTTGGCCTCGATGTTGAACAGCACGTAGTGGGCCTTGACCAGGTTCTGGATCGGGTACGCCAGCTGGCGGCGGCCCCAGTCTTCCAGGCGGTGGATGGTGCCGCTGGCGTTCTCGATGAGCGACTTGTAGCGCTCGATCATCGCCGGCACCTGCTCGCTCTGGTCCGGATGGACCAGGAACACGACTTCGTAATGACGCATGGTGTCTTCCTCGTGGATGCGGCCCTCGCGGGCCTGGCAGCCCCCCGTCGATCCGGAACGGACGCGGTGGGGCAAGGTCTCCCGGCACGGAGTGGCGCAGGGAGCCGGAAATTATGCAGGTTCAGGCACTTGGGCGCAAACGCGGGAGCCTTGGCCGGTGCCGCGCCGCCGCTGCCGAGGCCTCCTGACACGGCACGGCCGACCGGTGCGGGCCCGCCAGGCGGCCGGCATGGGCCGCCTGGCGTGGTGACGGCCGGGACAGGAATACCACGTAACCGACTGTTTCGTAAGGGCTAGCCTGCCTTGGCTCCCGCCGCCTTCTTCCGCGCCGCGATCCACGCCCGGACATGGGTCTCCAGCGTTTCCAGCGGTACCGAACCGGTTTCCAGCACCGCATCGTGGAAGTCGCGGACGTCGAACGCCGGCCCGAGCTCGCGCGCGGCCTCCTCGCGCAGGGCCGAGATCCGCAGCTGGCCGATCTTGTAGGCCAGGGCCTGGCCCGGCCAGGCGATGTAGCGGTCGATCTCGTTGACCACGTCCTGCTCGGTCTTCGGAGAGTTGTCCATGAAGAAGTCGATCGCCTGCTGCCGGCTCCAGCCCTTGGCGTGCATGCCGGTGTCGACCACCAGCCGCACCGCGCGCCACATGTCGTAGGCCAGCTGGCCCATGCGGTCGTAGGGGTCGTCGTACAGGCCCATGTCGTAACCCAGGCGCTCGGCGTACAGGCCCCAGCCCTCGCCGTAGGCGACGAAGTAGGCGGTCCGCCGGAACATCGGCATGTCCGGCAGTTCGGCGCCGCGGGCGAACTGGAAGTGGTGGCCCGGCACCGCCTCGTGCAGCGACAGCGCCAGCATCTCCCACTTGGGCCGGACCTCCGGCTTGTACAGGTTGACGTAATAGAAGCCGGCGCGGCTGCCATCCACCGCGCCCGGCTGGTAGTAAGCCGTGGTGGTGTCGGGGGCGATGTTGTCCGGGATCGGGCGCACCCCGTACGGCAGGCGCGGGATGGTGCGGAACACCTTCACCAGCTCAGGGTCGATCCGCTTGGACAGGGCCTGGTAGGCCTCGAGCAGGTCGGCCGGGTCCTTGTGGAAGAACTTCGGGTCGGTACGCAGGTGCTGGAAGAACGCACGCAGGTCGCCCTTGAAGCCGACCTCCTCGCGGATCTTCTCCATCTCCGCGCGGATCCGCGCCACTTCCCCCAGGCCGATTTCGTGGATCTGGTCGGCGGTCAGCCCGGTGGTGGTGTACCAGCCGGCGAGGAAGTCGTAGTAGGCCGGTCCGTCCGGCAGCGCGGTGGCGGCGATGGTGTCGCGCGCGCGCGGCAGGTAGTCCTGTTCGAAGAAACGGCCGAACGCGCGGTAGGCCGGCACCACCTTGCCCGCGATCGCCTCGCGCGCCTGCCTGCGCAACGCCTCCTGCTCGGCCCCCGGGATCGACTCCGGCATCTTCAGGAACGGCTTGTAGAACGGACTCTTCGCCGGATCCTCGACCACCTGCGCGCGGATCTGGCCCGGCACGCGCTGCATCAGCACCTTCGGCGGCATGCTGCCCGCCTCCATGCCGGCCCGCATCAGGGCGGTGGTCTGGTCGACCAGCACCGGCAGCGCGTCCAGCCGCGCGATCCAGTTGCGGTAGTCCTGCGCGCTGGCGAACGGCAGCAGCTCGGCCAGCCCGTCGGCGGTCTGCACCCCGCCCTGGTGGCCGACGGGCTGCAGGTACTCGCGGAACTGCTGCCGCGCCACCGCCCGCTCCTGCAACCAGGCGAAGGTGTCGTAGTTGAGCTGGTCGGCCGGCGACAGCGCGGCGCGGTCGATCCGCTTCAATGCTGCCAGCGCGTCGCGGTCGGCCGCTTCGCGGCGGGCCACGGCCGCGAGGCTGACATCGCTCCAGCGGTCGTCATAGCGGCGATCACCCTGGTAGGCCGCGCTCTCGGGCGATTCGCGCAGGCCGCGCTCCCACTCCGACTCGAACAGGCGGTGCAGCGCGGCGGCGGCGGCGTTGCGCGGGGCCGCCGCCGGGGCATCGGCCGCGATGGCCGGCACGACGGGAAGGCAGGCAGCCAGGGCGACGAGCAGGAGGGTGCGGCGCATGGGAAGTCCGGAGGCGGAAAGCGCCAAGCCTAACGCGGCCGGCCTGGGCGCGGCCGTGCCGGAAGTCCCCGTTCGCCGCACGCCATGGCGGCGCGGCGGGGGCATGGCGCCCCGCGACCCGCCGCCGGCGTGGATCCTGCGCTGCGAGCGCCGCGCCCCCTCAGCCCGGACCGGTGGTGAAGCTCTCGCCGCAGCCGCATTCGGCCTGGGCGTTGGGGTTCTCGAACACGAACGCCTCGCTGAGCCCCTGCCGGGCGAAGTCGATCCGGGTGCCGTCGACCAGCGGCAGGCTCTGCGCGTCGACGAAGATGCGGACGCCCTCCTGCTCGAAGACCGCGTCGCCCTCGCGCCGGTCCCGTGCCAGGTCGGCCACGTGGCCCCAGCCCGAACAGCCGGTGCGCTCCACGCCGAAGCGCAGGCCCAGGGCGGTCGGATCGCGCTGCAGGAAGCGCTGCACGCGTTCCAGCGCAAGGGGGGTCAGGGTCACGGCCATGGGGATCTCCGGTTTGCGCCTCGATTATAGGCGTTGGACGCGTCCCGCCGCCGCCGCGATTGGCGTTGGTTCCGGGACGCAGCGGCGTACGCGGGCACCGGCGCCTCGCACCGGCGCGGCCGCAGCCGCTACACTTCCGCCCTTCCAGATGGGCTCCACGACACAAGGATTCAAGCCATGACGGTGGTCAGCGTCGAACATGCGCTCGCGGGCAAGATCCCCGCCGGCGGCGAGGTCACCGTCCGCGGCTGGGTGCGGACCCGGCGCGACTCCAAGGCCGGCCTGAGCTTTGTCAATGTCAGCGACGGCTCCTGCTTCGCGCCGATCCAGGTCGTGGCCCCCGCGGCCCTGCCCAACTACGAGACCGAGGTGAAGCACCTCACCACCGGCTGCTCGGTGATCGCCACCGGCACCCTGGTGGCCTCGCAGGGCCAGGGCCAGAGCTTCGAGATCCAGGCCTCGAAGGTCGAGGTCGTCGGCTGGGTCGAGGACCCGCTCACCTACCCGATGCAGCCCAAGCAGCATTCGCTCGAGTACCTGCGCGAATTCGCCCACCTGCGCCCGCGCACCAACCTGTTCGGCGCGGTCACCCGCATCCGCCACTGCCTGTCGCAGGCCGTGCACCGCTTCTTCCACGAGCGCGGCTTCTACTGGATCAGCACGCCAATCATCACCACCTCCGACGCCGAGGGCGCCGGGCAGATGTTCCGCGTCTCGACCCTGGACCTGGCCAACCTGCCGCGCGGCAAGGACGGCGCGGTGGACTTCTCGCGCGACTTCTTCGGCAAGGAGACCTTCCTGACCGTGTCCGGCCAGCTCAACGTCGAGGCCTACTGCCTGGCGCTGAGCAAGGTCTACACCTTCGGTCCCACCTTCCGCGCCGAGAACAGCAACACCACCCGGCACCTGGCCGAGTTCTGGATGATCGAGCCGGAGATCGCCTTCGCCGACCTGGCCGCCGACGCCGACCTGGCCGAGGACTTCCTCAAGTACCTGTTCCGCGCCGTGCTCGAGGAGCGCGCCGACGACATGGCGTTCATCGCCGAGCGCGTGCAGCCTGACGCGATCACCCGTCTGGAATCGTTCATCAACGCCCCGTTCGAGCGGATCGACTACACCGACGCGATCGGCCTGCTGCAGAAGTCGCAGAAGAAGTTCGAGTTCCCGGTCGAATGGGGCCTGGACCTGCAGACCGAGCACGAGCGCTGGCTGACCGAGGAACACGTCGGCCGCCCGGTGGTGGTGATGAACTACCCCGAGCACATCAAGGCGTTCTACATGCGCCTGAACGACGACGGGAGAACCGTCGCGGCGATGGACGTGCTGGCCCCGGGCATCGGCGAGATCATCGGCGGCAGCCAGCGCGAGGAGCGCCTGGACGTGCTCGACGCGCGCATGGCCCAGTTCGGCCTCGATCCGGAGCACTACCAGTGGTACCGCGACTTCCGCCGCTACGGCGGCGTGCCGCACGCCGGCTTCGGGCTGGGCTTCGAGCGCCTGGTGGTCTACGTCTGCGGGCTGTCCAACATCCGCGACGCGATCGCCTACCCGCGCGCGCCCGGCAGCGCCGAGTTCTGAGGCGCCGGCGGACGTGATCCTGTTCTTCGCCCTGTGCTTCATCGGCGTGGCCATCGCCGGCGCCAGCGCGTTCGTGATCTTCTGGCCGCTGACCCTGGTCCACGTGCGCGACCGCCATGCCGGGACCGCGGCCGATTTCGGCGCCGGCGCGTTCCTCAACCCCGCCGCGCTGCGCTGGCTGCTGGCCGGCGGCTACCGCAGCGCCGGCGACCGTTCGCTCAGCGGGCTGGCCACGCCGGCGCGGATCGCGCTGCTGACCATCATCGCTTCCCTGGCCATGGCCGGCCTGCTGTGGCTGGCCGCGGAGACGCTCGCATGACCCATGACACCTGGTGGATCGCCACCCTCGGCCGCACCCTGCACTGGGCCCGCCTGCGCGAACGCGAGGCCGGCACCGCCGAGGTCCTCGACCACGAAGGCGCGCTGCATGCGTACGACAGCGTGGACACCGCCCGCTCGATGCTGCTGGACGCCAGCTACGTCGAGTTCGACGGCCTGGACGAGGACGACGCGCTGGAGCACGGCTTCTCGCTGGACGAGGTCGCCCCGCCGCGTGCGCCCGGCGACGAGGAGCTGGTGCCCCTGATGAGCGTGAACCTCGGCCGCCGGGCCTGAACGCGTGTACACGCCTCGCGCCTTCGCCGAGGACGACCTGGCCGGACTGGACTGGCTGCTGGCGCGCGATCCGTTCGTCACCCTGGTGACCACCGGCGAGGATGGCCTGCCGCTGGCCACCCACCTGCCGGTCCTGTACGCCCGCCACGGTGGCGACGTGATCGTCGAAGGCCACTGGGCCAGGCCCAACCCGCAGGCATCGCACGCCGGCCCCGCACTGATCATCGTGCACGGCCCGCACCACTACATCTCGCCCGGCTGGTACCCGGACAAGGCCGAGGCCGCGCGCGTGCCGACCTGGAACTATGCCGCCGCCCACCTCCACGGGATGCTCGAGGCGCTGCACGCCGAGGACGAGCTGGCCTCGATCGTCGCGCGCCTGGGCGAGCGCTTCGAGACGCAGGTCGGTGGCGACTGGCGCTACGACCCGGCCGACGAGCGCGAGCGCCGGCAGCTGCGCGGCATCGTCGGCTTCCGCGTGCGCGCCACGCGGATCGAACTCAAGTTCAAGCTCAACCAGAACCATCCGGTCGCGAATGTGGAGGGCGCGATCGCCGGCCTGCGCCAGCTGCCGGGCGAGGCACCGGCCGCGGTCGCCGGGCTGATGGCCGACCGGCTGGCCCGGCGCGCCCGCTGACCGCCCCGGGGGCGGCGCGGCGCCGTCGATGTCTGTGATAATGCCGGCATGGCCGACGAACTCAACGAACTGATCCGCCGCAACCATGCCTGGTCCGAGCGCGTGCGCGCGGAGGACCCGGAATTCTTCTCGCGGCTCTCGCAACAGCAGGCGCCGGAGTTCCTCTGGATCGGCTGTTCCGATTCACGGGTGCCGGCCAACCAGATCATCGACATGGCGCCGGGCGAGGTCTTCGTCCACCGCAACGTGGCCAACGTCGTGGTCCACACCGACCTCAACTGCCTGTCGGTGATCCAGTTCGCCGTGGACGTGCTCAAGGTCAAGCACATCCTGGTGGTCGGCCACTATGGCTGCGGCGGCGTCTATGCCGGCCTGACCAAGCTGCGCCTGGGCCTGGTCGACAACTGGATCCGCCACGTCACCGACGTGGCCGAGCGCCACGCCGAATGCCTGCACCACGTCGGCGCGCTGGAACTGCAGCACGACCGGCTGTGCGAGCTCAACGTGCTCGAGCAGGTGGTCAACGTCTGCCAGACCACCATCGTCCGCGACGCCTGGGCACGAGGCCAGGAACTGACCGTGCACGGCTGGGTCTACAGCCTCAAGGACGGCCGCGTGCACCACCTGGGGATGGACATCGACAGCATCGATTGCCTGTCCTCGAAGTACGACGCCGCCCTGGCCCGCATCCGCGAGGACCGGGAAAACCGCTGAACGGCCGCCAGGCCCACGCAGGAGTCCGCATGCTGCCCGCCCCGCTCAACCTGCAGGCCTGGATCGAGGAACACCGCCACCTGCTCAAGCCGCCGGTCGGCAACAAGTGCATCTACGACGGCGAGTTCATCGTCATGGTCGTCGGCGGTCCCAACGCGCGCACCGATTTCCACTGGGACGAGGGCCCGGAGTGGTTCTACCAGCTCGAGGGCGAGATGGTGCTGCGGGTGCAGGAGCACCCGGACGGCGGCCCGGGCACGCTGCGCGACATCCCGATCCGCGCCGGCGAGATCTTCCTGCTGCCGCCGCGCGTGCCGCACTCGCCGCAGCGCCTGCCCGGCAGCGTCGGCCTGGTGGTCGAGCGCCGCCGGCTGGCGCATGAGCACGACGGGCTGCTCTGGTACTGCCAGCAGTGCAACCACAAGCTGTACGAGGAATTCTTCCACCTGCGCGACATCGAGCAGGACTTCCCGCCGGTGTTCGACCGCTTCTACGGTTCGCAGGAGCGCCGCACCTGCCGCCACTGCGGGCACCTCAACCCGCGCCCGGCGCGCTACGACCCGCAACCCGAATCGCTGGCCGACCTCACCTGAGGCGCCCGCGCCCGCCGAGATTCCATGACCAACGCCCGCACCTATGCCCTCGCCATGGACGCCGCCGACCCGCTGCGTCCGTTCCGCAACGAGTTCCTGATCCCGAAGCACCGCGACCGCGAGCAGACCTACTTCGTCGGCAACTCGCTGGGCCTGCAGCCGCGGGGCGCCCGTGCGCACGTGCTGGAGGTGCTGGACAAGTGGGCCGGCGAAGCCGTCGAGGGCCACTTCAGCGGCGACACCGCGTGGATGACCTACCACGCGCTGGTGCGCGAGCCGCTGGCGCGGCTGGTCGGCGCGCTGCCGCAGGAAGTGGTGGCGATGAACACGCTCACCGTGAACCTGCACCTGATGCTGGCCAGCTTCTACCGGCCGGCCGCGGGCCGCTCCGCGATCCTGATCGAGGCCGGCGCGTTCCCGTCCGACCGCCACGCGGTGGAATCGCAGATCCGGCTGCACGGATTCGATCCTTCCGTCGACCTGGTGGAAGTCCAGCCCGACGAAGCCAACGGCACGATCTCGATGGCCGCCATCGGGCAGGCCATCGCCGACCACGGCCCGCGCCTGGCGCTGGTGCTGTGGCCCGGCATCCAGTACCGCACCGGCCAGGCGTTCGACCTGTCCGCCATCGCCCGGCTGGCGCAGGCCCAGGGGGCGGTCGCCGGCTTCGATCTGGCGCATGCCGTGGGCAACCTGCCGCTGGCCCTGCATGACAGCGGCGCCGACTTCGCCGTGTGGTGCCACTACAAGTACGTCAATGCCGGGCCGGGCGCGGTCGCCGGCTGCTTCGTGCACGAGCGCCACGGCCAGGCCGGGCTGCCGCGCATGGCGGGCTGGTGGGGGCATGACCCCGCCACCCGCTTCCGCATGGCGCCGGAATTCGTGCCAGCCGCAGGGGCGGAAGGCTGGCAGCTGTCCAATCCGCCGGTGCTGGCGCTGGCGCCGCTGCGCGCGGCGCTCGAGCAGTTCGACCGGGCCGGCGGCATGCCGGCGCTGCGGGCCAAGTCCGAGAAGCTGACCGGCTTCCTCGAGGCGCTGATCCGCGAGCGTTTGTCCGGCACGCTCGAGATCATCACGCCAGCCGAGCCTGCGCGCCGCGGCGCGCAGCTCTCCCTGCGCGTGGCCGGCGGCTGCGACGAATCGTCCAGGGGCCGGGGCCGGGAGCTGTTCGAGTATCTGCGCGAGACCGGGATCCTCGGCGACTGGCGCGAACCGGACGTGATCCGGATCTCGCCGGCCCCGCTCTACAACCGCTTCGGCGACGTGCTGCGTTTCGTCGAGGAAGTGGAGCATTGGCGTGGGGTCTGACACCGGCTCGCCGCGCCGCCGCGAACTGACCCTGATCGGCGCCGGCCTGGCCGGCTCGCTGCTGGCCATCCTGCTGTCGCAGCGCGGCTGGAAGGTCACCGTCTACGAGCGCCGCGGCGACCCGCGGATCAAGGGCTACGAGTCCGGCCGTTCGATCAACCTGGCCCTGGCCGAACGCGGGCGCCACGCGCTGCGCGCCGCCGGCGTCGAGGACGCGGTCATGGGCCAGGCGGTGATGATGCGCGGCCGCATGGTCCACGCCGCGGATGGCGGGCTGCAGCTGCAGCGCTACGGCCGCGACGACACCGAGGTGATCTGGTCGGTGCATCGCGCCGACCTCAACATCACCCTGCTGCGCGCCGCCGAGCAGGCGGGCGCGACCATCCACTTCCACCGCCGGCTGCACACCGTGGACTTCGACGCGGGCTACGCGCGGCTGATCGACGACCGCGACGACCAGCCGCACGACATCCGCTTCGAGACCCTGATCGGCACCGACGGCGCCGGTTCGGCGCTGCGGGGGGAAATGGTGCGCAAGGCCGGTTTCGGCGAGCGCACCGAATTCCTCGACCACTCCTACAAGGAACTCACCATCCCGCCCGGGCCGGACGGGGAGTTCCGGATCGAACCGAACGCGCTGCACATCTGGCCGCGCGGGCGCTACATGTGCATCGCACTGCCGAACGACGAGCGCACATTCACCGTCACCCTGTTCCTGCCCAACCACGCCGCCGGCGGCACGGGCGACCCGAGCTTCGCCAGCGTGCGCAGCGGGGCGGAGGTGCGCGCGCTGTTCGCCCGGGACTTCCCGGACGCGCTGCCGCTGATCCCGGACCTGGAACAGGACTGGGAGCACCATCCGCCCGGCCTGCTCGGCACGCTGTACCTGGACCGCTGGCACCTCGGCGGGCGCGCGCTGGTGCTGGGCGATGCCGCGCATGCGATGGTTCCGTTCCACGGCCAGGGCATGAACTGCGCGTTCGAGGACTGCGTGGCCCTGGCCGACGCGATGGACCGGCAGCCTTCGCTGGCGTCCGCCTTCGCCGCGTTCGAGGCCCAGCGCAAGCCCGACGCCGCGGCGATCCAGGCGATGGCCCTGGAAAACTACGTCGAGATGCGCGACCGCGTGGACGATCCGGCGTTCCTGCTCCAGCGCGAGCTCGAGCGCGCCCTGCAGCAGCGCCATCCGCAGCGCTTCGTCCCGCACTACACGATGGTCACGTTCATGCGCATTCCCTACGCGGTGGCGCTGGAACGCAGCGAGATCCAGCGCGGGATCCTGGTGGAGGCCACGCGCGGGCGCACCGACCTGGCCGGCGTCGACTGGGACGCGCTGGCGCAGGTGGTGCACGAGCGCCTCGACGTGCTGGAGGACGCGCGCTGAGGCGCGGATTCCCATGGCCGACAGCTTCCTGTTCTACGACCTGGAGACATTCGGCGCCGACCCGCGCCGCAGCCGCATCGCGCAGTTCGCCGCCGTGCGCACCGACACCGGCCTGGAGGTGGTGGAGGAGCCGGTCAGCCTGTTCGTGCGACCGGCCGAGGACCTGCTGCCCTCGCCCGTCGCCACCCTGATCACCGGGATCACGCCGCAGCAGGCGCTGCGCGATGGATTGCCGGAAGCGGAGGCCGCCGCGCGCATCCTCGACGAACTGGGCCGGCCCGGCACCTGCACGCTGGGCTACAACTCGCTGCGCTTCGACGACGAGTTCGTGCGCCACACCCTGTTCCGCAACTTCTTCGACCCGTACGAGCGCGAGTGGCGCGGCGGAAACTCGCGCTGGGACCTGCTCGACGTGCTGCGCCTGGCCCATGCGCTGCGGCCGGACGGGATCGCGTGGCCGAAGCGCGACGACGGCGCCACCTCCTTCCGGCTCGAGCACCTGGCGCTGGCCAACGGCGTCCGCGAGGGCGACGCCCACGAGGCGCTGTCGGACGTGTTCGCCACCATCGGCCTCGCCCGGCTGCTCAGGCGCCACCAGCCTCGCCTGTGGGACTACGCGCTGAAGCTGCGCGACAAGCGCCATGCCGCCAGCCTGCTCGACGCCTTCGCCATGCAGCCGGTGCTGCACGTGTCGCAGCGCTACCCCGCCAGCCGCCTGTGCGCGGCGGCGGTGCTGCCGCTCGCCACCCATCCTTCGGTCTCCAACCGGGTGATCGTGTTCGACCTGGACGGCGACGTCGACGCGCTGCTGGAACAGGATGCCGGCGGGATCGCGGACCGGCTGTACACCCCGGTCGCCGACCTGCCGCCGGGCGTGGCCCGGGTGCCGCTGAAGGAAGTGCACCTGAACCGTTCGCCGATGCTGGTGCCGTGGGCGCACCTGCGCGCGGACGACTTCCAGCGCCTGGGCATAGATCCGGACGCCGTGCTCGACCGCGTGGCGCGGCTGCGCGCCCATGGGCCCGCGCTGGCCGAAAAGGCGAGGCAGGTCTTCGCCGGCAGCCGCGACCACGCCGAAGCCGACGTCGACGGCTCGCTCTACGCCGGCTTCTGCGGCGACGGCGACCGGCGCCTGTGCGCCCAGGTCCGGTCGACGTCGCCGTCCGAGCTCGGCACGCGCGCGTTCGACTTCCGCGACCCGCGCCTGCCGGAACTGCTGTTCCGCTACCGCGCGCGCAACTGGCCGCACACCCTGTCCGGCGGCGAACGCGAGCGCTGGGACGGCTACCGGCGGCGGCGCCTGCTCGAAGCCGGCGGCCTGTCCGAATACGACTTCCCCGGCTACTTCGCCGAGATCGCGGCACTGCGCGCGGCGCACGCCGGCGATGGCGGCAAGCTGGTGCTGCTCGACCAGCTCGAACACTGGGGCCACGAACTCCGATCGGGACTATGACGACCTATTTCAGCGACGCCAGCCTGCGCTTCCTGCGCGGCCTGGCCCGGCACAACGACAAGGCCTGGTTCGAGGCACACCGGGCCGACTACGAAGCGCACGTGCGCCAGCCGTTCCTGCGCCTGATCACCGACCTGCAGCCGCCACTGGCCGGCATCAGCACGCACTTCCGCGCCGACCCGCGCACCGTCGGCGGCTCGCTGTTCCGCATCCACCGCGACGCGCGCTTCTCCAGCGACAAGTCGCCGTACAAGCCATGGCAGGGCGCACGCCTGTTCCACGAACGCCGGCGCGAGGTTCCCGCGCCATCGTTCTACATCCACCTGCAGCCCGGCGGCAGCTTCGTCGGCGGCGGGCTGTGGCATCCCGAGCCGGACACCCAGCGACGCGTGCGGCAGTTCATCCTCGACAACCCCGGGGCATGGAAGGCCGCCGCGCACGCGCCGGCACTGCGCAGGCGCTTCGACCTGGACGACAGCGAGGTGCTGACCCGGGTGCCGAGGGGCTTCCCGGCCGACTTCGAATTCATCGACGACCTCAAGCACCGCAACTGGGTGTTCCTGCGACCGCTGGACGATGCGACGATGACCGGGCCACGCCTGCGACGGACGCTGGAAGCGGACCTCGCCTCGCTCGGGCCGTTCATCGACTATCTCTGCGCTGCCCTGGACCTGGAGTTCTGACCATGGACCCCCACCCCGCCGCCCCGGACGCCCGCCGCCCGCTGCGCTGGATCGCCGGCGCCCTGGTGCTGGCGCTGCTGGCGCTGGCGGCCTGGGTCGCGGCCGGGCCATGGCTGGCGGTCCGCGGCATCGAGCGGGCCATCGAGCAGCGGGATACGAGCGCGCTCGAACGCCACGTCGATTTCCCGCGCCTGCGCGCGAACCTCAAGGCGCAGCTCGACGACCGCATGGTCCGCGCCGCCGGCGAGGACGTCGCCGGCAACCTGCTCGGCGCGATGGCCCTGGCCGTGGCCGGCAGCGCCACCGGCATGGCGGTCGACACGCTGGCCACGCCGCTGGGCATCGCCGCGCTGCTGCAGGGGCACGTGCTCTGGCAGCGGGCCGGCGGGCGCACCGTGGGCGGCGATGCCTGGGCGCCGGCCGAACCGGCCCGGCCGCTGGCCGGCGCGCGCCTGCGCTACGAATCGCTGTCGCGCTTCACCGGCACCGTCGAGCACGCCGACGGCACCCGCACCGTGTTCGTGCTGCAGCGCCAGGGCCTGCGCTGGCGCCTGGTCGACATCCGCCTGCCGGAAGACCTGTCGACCTACCTGCGCTGAGCGCGCCGATCGACGGCGATGGCATGGCCTGCGCCGCGGCCCGTCTGCGTTGTCCTCGTTGTTGCCACCCGCACAGGAGCGGAGCCCGCATGGACACGGATCTCAAGCGCACCGTCAGCGACGCGATGTGGAAGCAGCTGGCGGCCAGGCTGCAGGTCGAACTGCCCGCCCTCAAGGCGATCGCCGAAGTGGAATCGAGCGGTTCGGGCTTCCTACCGGCACCGGACCGCCGGCCGAAGATCCTGTTCGAGGGCCATATCTTCCACCGCCTCACCGCGGGCCGGTACAGCGCCACCCATCCCAACATCAGCTATCCGAAATGGGACCGGCGCCAGTATTCGGGCTCGCTGGCCGGCGAATGGAAGCGGCTGGACCGGGCCGCCGCGCTGGACCCGGAAGCGGCGATGCAGTCGGCCAGCTGGGGCGCGTTCCAGATCATGGGCTTCAACTACGCGTTGTGCGGATCGGACACCGTGGGCCGCTTCGTCGAGTGCCAGGCACGTGGCGCCGACGGCCAGCTCGAGTCCTTCGCCAACCTGCTCTCCCGCCCGGGCTCGCCGCTGATCCAGCCGCTGAGGCGCAAGGACTGGGCCAAGTTCGCCAGCCTCTACAACGGCCCCGGATACCGCCAGAACCGCTACGACGAGAAGATGGCCGCCGCCTACGCGCGCCACGCGGCCGCTGCACCCGCCGCGCGCGGCGGACGCCGCGCCGCCGCCGCGCGCCCGGCCCCGGCCCGCGCGCTGGTCGCCCCCGGACGCCCGGAGCTGGCGCCGCTGGAAATGCTGGAGATGACCGCCACCGGCGCCGCGCGCAAGCGCACCAGCAGGGTGTTCAACGTGCGCCCGGATGCGGTGGACCTGCGCGACTGGGAGTTCCAGCCGACCGTCGCCTCGGCCCCGGCCGACGTGCGTTATCCGCCGGACGTGCGGCCGATGCTCGACCAGGGCCTGACCAGCGCCTGCACCGGCTACGCGTTGTCGGTGGTGATCGAATACCTGCTGGTCCGCGCCGGCCGCCACGTCGAGGCGATCTCGCCGCACATGCTCTACAGCATGGCCCGCCGCTACGACGAATGGGCCGAGAACGACGACGGCGGGCCGGAGGCCGACACCGGTTCGTCGCTGCGCGGCGCCCTGAAGGGCTGGCTCCGGCATGGCGCCAGCAGCGCGCGGCTGTGGCCGAAGACCGAGATGCCCAAGCCCAAGGCCGCGGCCAGCGAGGACTGGTGGACGGACGCGATCAAGCGTCCGCTCGGCGCGTACTACCGGATCGACCCGCGCTCGCTGCGCGACATGCACGTGGCGATCGACCAGGTCGGCGCGCTGTACGCCAGCGCCTTCACCCACGCCGGCTGGGAGGAACTGCTGGTCGAGGAGGCCGTGCCACGCCCGGAGAACCCGGCCGACCTGCCGGTCATCCGCCGCCGGACCGGCAGTCCCGACGGTGGCCACGCCTTCGCCATCGTCGGCTACACCCGCGACGGCTTCATCGTGCACAACTCCTGGGGCGGCGTGTGGGGCAAGGGCGGGCTGGCCGTGCTGCGCTACAGCGACTGGCTGGAGAACGCGATGGACTGCTGGGTGGCGCAGCTGGGCGTGGTCACCGCCGAGCACGAGGCGATCGCCGACGCCACCTCGCTGCGCACCGACGCGTCGGGCAAGGGCGTGGTCTCGAGCAACCCGATCCTGGCCGCGCACGAGCTGAGCCCGTTCATCATCAACATGGAGAACAACGGCCGCCTCAGCCAGCGCGGGCAGTTCCGCACCCAGGAGGCCGACGTCGATGCGCTGCTGCGCATCCACCTCAAGGAGGCCTGCCGCAAGTGGGGCGTGCGCGCCAACCAGGCGGTGGACGTGGCGATCTACGCGCACGGCGGGCTCAACAACGAGGACGCGGCCGCGGCTTCGGCGCGGCTGTGGGTGCCGGCCCTGTACGACGAGAAGATCTTCCCGGTGTTCCTGATGTGGGAGACCGGCGCGATCAAGACCGTCACCAACATGATCGAGGACAAGATCGCGCCCGAGGAGGCGCGCGCAGCCGGGGGCTGGCAGAAGATCAAGGACGGCTGGAAGGAATGGTGGAACCAGCGCGTGGAAGGCATCGCCCGCCCGCTCGGCCGCCCGCTGTGGGGCGAGATGAAGGAGAACGCGGCCAGGATCAGCGCCAACCCCGCTTCGGGCGTGCGCATGCTGTTCGACCTGTACAAGGCCAAGGGCAAAGAATACGCGCTGCCGAAGATCCGCCTGCACCTGGTCGGCCACTCCGCCGGCGGCATCCTGCACTCGCACTTGGGCACGGCGGCGATCGCCGCCGGCTTCGACCTGCGTTCGGTCAGCCTGATCGCACCTGCGGTGCGCGTCGACGAGTTCGACCGCACGCTCGGCAAGGCGGTGCTCAAGACCGGCACCAAGCTGCTGGTCGCGCACCTGACCGACGCCGCCGAGCGCGCCGATCCGACCTGCAAGCCCTACGGGCATTCGCTGCTGTACCTGGTCTCGCGTTCGTTCGAGGACAAGAAGGAAACGCCGATCCTGGGCCTGGAACGCGACCTGGTGCCAGCGCGCGCGACCCTGCCCTGGGGTGCGCAGATGATGGCCGTGGCCAGCCCGGGCTCGGGCATCGCGCGGCTGCCCAGCGCGACCACCCTGGACGGCAGCAGCAGCCGCCAGACCGAGGCCACGACCCATGGCAGCCTCGACGACGACAAGGCGCTGCAGCGGCTTGTGTTCGACCTGATCCGGAAGTCCTGAGGCCCGCGCGGGCCAGGGAGGAGCGGCCATGGAAACGGCAGCGGGGCCGCGCGCCCGTCGGCGCGCATGGCGGTGGCATGCGGGGCTGCTGCTAGCGCTGGCGGGGGTCCCCCCTGCCCTGGCGACGGCACCGGTGCCGCTGGCGGCGCCGCCACTCGTGGCGGTGGAGGCGACGGACGTCCCGGACCCCGGCGTGGCCGCCGCGGGCGTGCGGGTGGATTCGGCGACCGTGCGCGACGTGTTCGATCCGCTGCCGGGCGTGAGCGCCGGCGCCGGGGCCGAATGGCGCGCGGCGGTCGCCACCCTCCCCGACCCGGTCGAATCGCGGCTGGCGCGCTCGTTCGACATCGAGGTCGCCACGCTGGTGCGCAGCTTCCAGTTCAGCGGCTACGTGCTCCAGGGCCACGCGATGCCATGGCCGGCGGCCGGCGGCAAGGACGAGGATGCCGGAATGCCGCATCCGTACCGCAGCCTGCCGGGGGTGCTGGTGTTCCGCCAGGATGCCTGGCGCGACGCGGCCAACACCGGGCCGCGCACCCGTTACTTCGTGCTGTACCTGGTCGGCGAGTCGCCCACGTTCGGCGTGCAGCCGCTGGCGTTCTGCCGCGCGGTGCGGCAGGCCGCGGCCCTGAACGCCGGCGGACGCACGCCGCTGCGCGACGACCGCGGCCGCCAGTGTCCAACGGTGGCAGGTGCGGGCACGCACGGCGGCACCGCGCCGGTCGCGGTGCTCGGCCCCACCTTCTCCGGCTCGCTCGCCTCGATCGCCGCGATCACCCGGCAGGCCGGGCTGCACCTGGACCTGATGAGCCCGTCGGCCACGGTCGCCAGCAACCGGCTCATCGCCGCACGGGATCCTGAGGGCCGCCACTCGCTGCGCTACCGCACCTTCGCCCAGTGGGACCAGCTGCAGCAGATGTCGCACCTGTTCGCCTACCTGGAGCATGCGCACGGGATCTGTCCCGGCGAGGTCGTGGTCCTCACCGAGGAGTCCGCATTCGGCCAGGGCAGCCAGGAATCACGGACCCAGCTCGCCGGCGAGCAGGCCGCGGCCGAGGCGATGGGCGTCGAGCGCCCGGCCTGCGTGGAGCGGCCGCAACCGACCTACCTGCAGTTCCCGCAGAACATCGCCGCCATCCGCGCCGAACACGCCAGCCTGGCGCGCGAGGCGGCCAAGAATCCGCAGCTGGTGCCGCGACGCTTCCTCGAACTGGACATGCGCGACGCCGGGGCGAGCCTGGACCTGCCGCCGGTCTACCAGCCGCAGCTGAGCACGCGCTCCGACGAGCTGAGCCTGCAGCAGCTGATGGACACCCTCAACGTGTACGTGAGGCCGCGGGCGGTGATGGTGGTGGCCACCGACGTGCGCGACCGGCTGTTCATGCTGGCGGTGGTGCGGCGCGCGGTTCCCGGAGCGATTCCGGTCGCGCTCGAAGGCGACCACCTGCTCACCCATCCGGAGTACCGGCGCGCCAACCGCGGCACGCTCATGGTCGCCAACGGGCGGATGCAGGCGTGCTACGTGCAGGTCACCGATGGCGACCGCCGCTACCAGGCCGAATGCCGCCCCCGCGGCGAGGGCGGGCCGGCGAGCGTGCGCGGCACGCGCAAGGTGTTCGCCTTCCCCACCGATTACGCCGCCAACCTGTTCCGCGCCACGCAGGAGCTGCTGGCTCCGCCCGCCGCCGCGTCCATGCCCCCGGCCCCGGCCGGCGCCGGCGCCGAAGCACCGCTCCCGCCACCGCGCCGCAACCGTTCGCCGCTGAGCGTGGTCACCCTGGCGGGCCTCCAGGCGATCGACGCGACGAGCTACCAGCCGGAGGCGCGCGACCTCGACACGGCCGCGCCGGCCGTCCCTGCCGAAAGCGCGGCGCCACGCAGGTCGGGGCCGCGCAGCACGCTGATCGCCGCCGATTTCCGCATCCTCTCGCTCAACCTGGTATTGCCGATGCTGGTCGCCGCGGCGGCCCTGGCGCTGCTGGCCAGCGGCTGGCTGCTGCTGTCCTCGCGCCCGGGCCGCAGCATCCTGCCGCCGGTGCGCTATGCCCTGCGCGAGGGCGGCTGGCGGCTGGACCGCGCGCTGCGGCCGGGCAACGTCCCGTCCGGCGGGCAGCCGACGCGCGCGTCGGCCCGCCTGGGCCGGCGCCGTCACAGCGCCAGCGCGCTGGCCTGCATGCTGCTCGGGCTGCTCGCACTGGCAACCCTGGTCCTGCTCGCGCTGCGCTGGAGCCACCTGCTGCTGGCCGAGCCGTTCCGCGCGGCGATGCGCGGCGCGCTCGACCTGATCCATGGCCGCGACCGGGTCATGCTGTGGGCGATGTTCGGCCTGTACCTGTGGTTCGCCGGACTGGTGATGACCCGGCTGCGGGCCTGGAACCGGCGGTGCGCGACCCACCTGCTGCAGGCGCCGGCCGAATTCGAGGCTGGCCGCTATCTCGGGCGGCGCTACAGCCTCAGCTCGCTGCTGCTCGCCGCGGCCGCGGTATTGCCGCCGCTGGCGTACTGGGGCAGCCGCATGCCCGATGCGGTCGACGGCGCGCTGATGCCGGGCCTGCTGGCGCTGGCGCTGCTCGGCCTGGGCGTGTTCTTCCTGTCGCAGGCGCTGTTGCAGCACGGCCGGCTGGTGCGCCTGGGCCGCGACCTGCAGGACCACGTGATCGAGCGCCTGCCCGAGGGCGCGCTGCCCGCCGACTGGCCCAATCCGCACTGGCTGGGGATACCCCCGCGTTCGCCGCTGGCCAGCGTGTTCGACGACGAGGACTGGCTGGCGCTGGACCGCGGTGATCCGCACTGGCCCATGCCCGACCCGGTCGAGGTGCAGGCCGCGGTCGGCGGCACCGATCCGCGGGCGCGGCTGGCGCGCTGGCGCGACCAGACCGTGGCCGAGATGCGCTTCGGCCTCACCTGCGTGCGCAGCTGCCTGTGGGCGGCTTTCGCCGCGCCGGTGGTGCTGCTGGCGATGCAGGAGGTGTTCCCGTTCGCGCTGGAGCTGGAACAGAGCGCGGTGTCGCTGGGACTGATGACGGTGGCGTTCGCGGTCGGGGTGTGGCTGTCCATCGCGCTGGAACGGGCGCCGCTGATCGGCCAGATGTTCACCAAGGACCCGCACCACGTGTCGCTGATGGACGTGCTGCGGACCATGGGCACGCGCCTGCTGCTGCTGTTGCTGATGCTCGCCGCCACGCTCACGCCCAACCTGGGCGAATGGCTGCAGAACCTGGTCGGCGTGCTGCGGATCTGAGCCGCCGCCGGAAACGGCGAAGCCCGGCACGGGGCCGGGCTTCGCGCGTCACCGCGGACGGGGACTCAGGCCGCGACGGTCTTCGCCACGTCCTGGTATTCCTCGATCTGGTCGAAGTTCATGTAGCGGTAGATCTCCGCGCCCTTCTCGTTGATCACGCCGATGTCGGCCATGTACTCGGCCTTGGTCGGGATCCGGCCCAGGCGCGAGCAGATCGCGGCCAGTTCCGCCGAGCCCAGGTACACGTTCGAGTTGCGGCCCAGGCGGTTGGGGAAGTTGCGGGTCGAGGTGGAGAACACCGTCGCACCCTCGCGCACCTGCGCCTGGTTGCCCATGCACAGCGAGCAGCCCGGCATCTCCATGCGCGCACCGGCCGTGCCGAAGGTGCCGTAGTGGCCTTCCTTGGTCAGCTCGGACGCATCCATCTTGGTCGGCGGGGCGACCCACAGGCGCGTGGGGATGTCGCGCTTGCCTTCCAGCAGCTTGGCCGCGGCGCGGAAGTGGCCGATGTTGGTCATGCACGAACCGATGAACACTTCATCGATGGTCGCGCCGGCCACGTCGGACAGGGTCTTCACGTCATCCGGGTCGTTCGGGCAGGCCACGATCGGCTCGTGCACGTCGGCCAGGTCGATCTCGATCACCGCCGCGTACTCGGCATCGGCATCCGGCTCGAGCAGCTGCGGATCGGCCAGCCAGGCTTCCATCTTGGCGATGCGGCGCGCCAGCGAACGGGCGTCGGCGTAGCCCTCGGCGATCATCCACTTCAGCAGGGTGATGTTGCTGGTGAGGTATTCGATGATCGGTTCCTTGTCCAGGCGCACGGTGCAACCGGCGGCCGAGCGTTCGGCCGAGGCGTCGGACAGCTCGAACGCCTGCTCGACCTTGAGCTGCGGCAGGCCTTCGATTTCCAGGATGCGCCCGGAGAAGATGTTCTTCTTGCCGGCCTTGGCCACGGTCAGCAGGCCCTGCTTGATCGCGTACAGCGGGATCGCGTTGACCAGGTCGCGCAGGGTCACGCCCGGCTGCATCTGGCCCTTGAAGCGCACCAGCACCGATTCCGGCATGTCCAGCGGCATGACGCCGGTGGCCGCGGCGAAGGCGACCAGGCCCGAGCCGGCCGGGAACGAGATGCCGACCGGGAAGCGGGTGTGCGAGTCGCCGCCGGTGCCGACGGTGTCGGGCAACAGCATGCGGTTGAGCCAGCTGTGGATGACGCCATCGCCCGGGCGCAGCGAGATGCCGCCGCGGGTGGAGATGAACTCCGGCAGGGTGTGGTGGGTCTTCACGTCCACCGGCTTCGGATAGGCGGCGGTGTGGCAGAACGACTGCATCACCAGGTCGGCCGAGAAGCCCAGGCAGGCCAGGTCCTTCAGCTCGTCGCGGGTCATCGGGCCGGTGGTGTCCTGCGAACCGACCGAGGTCATCTTCGGCTCGCAGTAGGTGCCCGGGCGCACGCCCTGGCCTTCCGGCAGGCCGCAGGCGCGACCGACCATCTTCTGCGCCAGCGAGAAGCCCTTGCCGCTGTCGGCCGGCTGCTGCGGCAGGCGGAACAGGTCCGAGGCCGGCAGGCCCAGCGACTCGCGCGCCTTGGCGGTCAGGCCGCGGCCGACGATCAGCGGGATGCGGCCACCGGCGCGCACCTCGTCGAACAGTACCTCGGACTTGACCTGGAACTCGGCGATCACCTCGCCGTTCTTGATCGCCTTGCCCGCGTACGGCTGCAGCTCGACGACGTCGCCGTGCTCCATCTTCGACACGTCCAGCTCGATCGGCAGCGCGCCGGCGTCTTCCATGGTGTTGTAGAAGATCGGGGCGATCTTGCTGCCGAGGCAGACGCCGCCGAAGCGCTTGTTCGGGATGAACGGGATGTCCTCGCCGGTGAACCACAGCACCGAGTTGGTGGCCGACTTGCGAGACGAGCCCGTACCGACCACGTCGCCGACGTAGGCGACCAGGTGGCCCTTGTCCTTCAGCGACAGGATCTCGGCGATGGGGCCGCGCTTGCCGTCCTCTTCCGGCACGAACGGCGCGCCTTCGCGCTTGTTCTTCAGCATCGCCAGCGCGTGCAGCGGGATGTCCGGGCGGGTGGTGGCGTCCGGCGCTGGCGACAGGTCGTCGGTGTTGGTCTCGCCCGGCACCTTGAACACGGTGATGGTCAGGCTCTGCGGTACTTCCGGGCGGCTGGTGAACCACTCCGCGTCGGCCCAGCTGCGCAGCACGGCCTGGGCGTTGGCGTTGCCGGCGCGCGCCTTCTCCTCCACGTCGTGGAACTGGTCGAACACCAGCAGCGTCTTCTTCAGCCCGTCAGCGGCGATCGCACCGACAACCGCGTCGTCGAGCAGCTCGATCAGCGGCTGCACGTTGTAGCCACCCAGCATGGTGCCCAGCAGCTCCGTGGCGCGCTCGCGCGACAGCAGCGCGTTCTTCTCGCTGCCGAACGCCAGCGCGGCCAGGTACGAGGCCTTGACCTTGGCGGCGTCGTCCACGCCGGCGGGCACGCGGTTCGTGATCAGGTCGACCAGGAACTGTTCTTCGCCGGCCGGCGGGTTCTTCAGCAGCTCGATGACCTGCGCGGTCTGCTGTGCGCTCAGCGGCAGCGGCGGGATGCCGAGGGCGGCGCGTTCGGCGGCGTGGTGGCGATAGGCTTCCAACATGGGAACTCTCCGGGGGATTGCAGGTTCGGGTTCGGTACGGGGGCGGCGACGGTCAGGCCTGCGGCACGACCAGCTTCAGGCCCTTGAAGTAGTCGCGGTAGAACGCCGCGTCGGTGGTGATCAGCGCATCGCATTGCAGCAGCGCGTGCGCGCCGACCAGGAAGTCGGCCATCGGCCGTGGCGCGGCATCCTCGCGCTGGCGCTGGCGCCGCAGCATCTCGCCGGCGCGCAGGGCCGACTTGGCCTCCAGCGCGTTGAAGTGGATGCCCATTTCCTCCAGCGCGCCCAGCGCTTCGGCGCCGTTGCGCAGGCTGGCGCAGAGCTGGGCCAGGGCCGCGTCGCTGACCACCACGCGCCCGCTGGTCAGGCACTGGCGCAGGCAGGCCTCGGCGGCATCGGCCTGCGGGCCGTCGGTCAGCAGCTGGACCAGGACGGGGGCGTCGATCGCGATCATCGGATGCTCAGCCCGGGTCCTGTCGCCCGCCGGCGGCGGGGTCCAGCGCGAACTTGCCGCGCACGCGCGAAATGGCGTCGTCCACGCTCTTGCGCAGGACGATGCGGCTGCCTTCCAGCTCCACCTTGAGCACGCTGCCCTTGGTCAGGCCCAGCGCATCGCGCACGGCCTTGGGCAGGGTGATCTGGCCGCGCTCGGCGACGATGGCTTCCACGGGCATTCCTCCGCCGACGGGGTATGCCGCCATGATACATACCATTCCATGCATACTCAAACCTGCATGGCGATCCTCGCGGACAATGCAGGCACGGATCCGCCGGGCCCGCCATCCCCGGAATGGACGATTGCCGCAGCGCACGGACCCGTCATCCAATGGCATGGATAATGCCGTGAACCCTTCCGCCACCCGGATGGTGGCGCCAGCTACAGGAGCCCGCCCCATGCGCGATTCCTTCGCCACCCTCAGCCGCCTGGACGTCGGCGGCCAGACCTACGCCTACGCGAGCCTGCCGCGCCTCGGCCAGCGCTTCGACCTGGCCCACCTGCCCTACTCGATGAAGATCCTGCTGGAGAACCTGCTCCGGCACGAGGACGGGGTCACCGTGCTGCCCGAGCACATCGAGGCGGTGGCGCGCTGGGACCCCGGGGCCGAGCCCGACACCGAGATCGCCTTCATGCCCGCGCGCGTGGTCCTGCAGGACTTCACCGGCGTGCCCTGCGTGGTCGACCTGGCGGCGATGCGCGACGCGGTGGTCAGGCTGGGCGGGCGGCCCGAGCAGATCAACCCGCAGATCCCCTCGGAACTGGTGATCGACCATTCGATCCAGGTCGACGTGTTCGGCAAGCCCGACGCGCTCGACATCAACGGCCGCATCGAGTTCGAACGCAACCAGGAGCGCTACGCGTTCCTGCGCTGGGGGCAGAAGGCCTTCGCCGACTTCAAGGTGGTGCCGCCCAACACCGGCATCGTCCACCAGGTGAACCTGGAAAACCTCGCCCGGGTGGTCATGACCACCGAGAAGGACGGCGAGGCCTGGGCCTACCCGGACACCGTGTTCGGCACCGACTCGCATACCACCATGATCAACGGCATCGGCGTGCTGGGCTGGGGCGTGGGCGGGATCGAGGCCGAGGCGGCGATGCTCGGCCAGCCCTCGTCGATGCTGATCCCGCAGGTGGTCGGCTTCAAGCTCACCGGCAGGCTGCCGGAAGGCGCCACCGCCACCGACCTGGTGCTGACGGTCACCCAGATGCTGCGCAAGCTCGGGGTCGTCGGCAAGTTCGTCGAGTTCTACGGCGACGGCCTGCAGCACCTGCCGCTGGCCGACCGCGCCACCATCGGCAACATGGCACCCGAATATGGCGCGACCTGCGGCATCTTCCCGATCGACGCCGAGTCGCTGAACTACCTGCGCCTGTCCGGACGCAGCGAAGCGCAAATCGCGCTGGTCGAGGCGTATGCCCGGGCCCAGGGCCTGTGGCACGAGCCCGGCAACCCGCCCGCCCGCTACAGCGCCACGCTCGAGCTGGACATGGCCGACGTGAAGCCCTCGCTGGCCGGCCCCAAGCGCCCGCAGGACCGCGTGCTGCTGGGTGACATGAAGCGCAACTACCACGACAACGTGGCCCTGCTGACCGCCAGCCGCGACAAGCGCAGCCCGGAAGTGTCCGACTTCATCGCCGAAGGCGGCACCGCCGCGGTCGGCAACGAGGCGCTGCACAAGGGCGTGGCCCATGTCGAGATCGACGGCCAGCCGCACAAGCTGCGGGACGGCGCGGTGGTGATCGCCGCGATCACCTCCTGCACCAACACCTCCAACCCCGCGGTGATGGTCGGCGCCGGCCTGCTGGCGCGCAATGCCGCCGCGCGCGGCCTGGACCGCAAGCCGTGGGTCAAGACCTCGCTCGGCCCGGGCTCGCGCGTGGTCACCGACTACCTGGAGAAGGCCGGGCTGCTGAAGGAACTGGAGAAGGTCGGCTTCTACATCGTCGGCTACGGCTGCACCACCTGCATCGGCAACTCGGGCCCACTGCCGACCGAGATCAGCGCGGGCATCGCCGCCGGCGACCTGGTGGTCAGCTCGGTGCTGTCGGGCAACCGCAACTTCGAGGGTCGCGTCCACCCCGAGGTGAAGATGAACTACCTGGCCAGCCCGCCGCTGGTGGTGGCCTATGCGCTGGCCGGCACCACCGACATCGACCTCACCAGCGAACCGCTGGGCACCGGCAGCGACGGCCAGCCCGTCTACCTCAAGGACATCTGGCCGAGCAGCAAGGAGATCGGGGACGTCATCGCCGCCACCATCGGCCCGGACATGTTCAAGCAGAACTACGCCGACGTGTTCAAGGGCGATACCCGCTGGAACACGATCGCCTCGCCCGACGGCGAGCTGTATGCCTGGGACGACGCGTCCACCTACATCAAGAACCCGCCCTACTTCGACGGCATGACCATGCAGGTCGGCCGCATCGACGACGTCCACGGCGCGCGCGTGCTCGGCCTGTTCGGCGACTCGATCACCACCGACCACATCTCGCCGGCCGGCAACATCAAGAAGGACTCGCCGGCCGGGCGCTTCCTGCAGTCGCGCGGCGTGCAGCCGGCCGACTTCAACAGCTACGGCAGCCGCCGCGGCAACGACGACGTGATGGTCCGCGGCACCTTCGCCAACATCCGCATCAAGAACCTGTTCTTCGGCGGCGAGGAAGGCGGCAACACGCTGTACTTCGGCGCGCCGGCATCCGGCGCGCAGCCCGAGAAGATGTCGATCTACGACGCGGCGATGCGCTACAAGGCCGATGGCACGCCGCTGGTGGTGATCGCCGGCAAGGAGTACGGCACGGGCTCGTCGCGCGACTGGGCGGCCAAGGGCACCAACCTGCTGGGGGTCAAGGCGGTCATCGCCGAGAGCTTCGAGCGCATCCACCGCTCCAACCTGGTGGGCATGGGCGTGCTGCCGCTGCAGTTCATGGACGGCCACAACGCGCAGACCTTCGGCCTGGACGGCACCGAGGTCTTCGACGTGACCGGGCTGGCCGACGGCGGCAGCAAGACCGCCCAGGTCACCGCCCGCCGCAGCGACGGCACCGCGGTGGTGTTCCCGGTGCACGTGCTGCTGCTGACGCCGAAGGAAGTGGACTACTTCCGCCACGGCGGCCTGCTGCAGTACGTGCTGCGCCAGCTCGCTGCGAAAAAGGCCGCCTAGCTGCCCGGGCGGTGCAGACCGGGCCCCGCGCAGCGCGCGGGGCGTCCGGGCAGGTCGCACGGGCAATGCCCGGCCGGCGCCGCGACGCCCTCCCCGCCACGGCGGCTATCGCATCCGCGTATGCCCGAGCGCGGGAGGCAACGGGGCGCGGCCAACCGATGGCGGCTATTTCGGCCGCCACTCCGCGTAGTACAGGCGCCATTGCCCGTCTTCTTCCCGCCAGCCGCTGGTGACGTCCCAGGCCCGGGCACGTTCCGGCAGGAAACGGCCGCTGCCGCCGGTCGACAGCGCGCTGAAGCGCACCGTGGCCCGGTCCCCCTGCAACTCGACCTGTGCCGGCCCCAGCGTCAGGCCCACGTTGGCGTTGGCGAGCACCTGTGCACGGACGACCTGCTGCAATGCAGCACGATCGATGCCACCTGGACCGGCGAAATCCGCGGCGACGCCGTCCATGAAGTCCGCGCTTCGCCGCTCCTCCAGCGCCTGTTGCATGCCCGCCATCTGCCCGCGCAGGCGCTGTTCCGGCGAACCGCGGTCGCATGCGGCCAGCGCGCACGCCAGGGCGAGCGCGGCCAGCCGCAGCACGAGCCGCATGTATACGTTTCGGTGCATCGCAGCTTCGCCTTTTCCATCCGGGACGGTATGCTCCCATCCAAGGCGGCCGAAAGCGAGTCCGCCGACGGCTTGAAGAGCAGCACAACACCTCGGGAGGGAGGCGCAATGAATCCGGATCGTCCATGGCTGCAAAGCTATCCGCAGGGCGTACCTGCTGAAATCGATCCGGACGAGTATCGGTCCATCGCCGCGGTGTTCGCCGCGTCGGCCTCCCGGTATGCCGACCGCCCCGCCTACAGCAACTTCGGCAAGCAGCTGACCTACGCGCAGGTGGACGAGCTCAGCCGGCAGTTCGCCGCGTACCTGCTCGGCGAGCTGGGACTGAAGAAGGGTGATCGCGTCGCGATCATGATGCCCAACTGCCTGCAGTATCCGATCGCGACCTTCGGCGTGCTGCGCGCCGGACTGACCGTGGTCAACGTCAATCCGCTCTACACCGCCCGCGAACTCAAGCACCAGCTGGTGGACTCGGGTGCCGCGGCGATCGTGGTCGTCGACAACTTCGGCCATACCGTGCAGGACGTGCTGGCCGACACCCCGCTCAAGCAGGTGATCACCACCGGCCTGGGCGACATGATCGGCTTCCCCAAGGGCGCCATCGTCAACTTCGTGCTGAAGTACGTGAAGAAGATGGTGCCGGACTACGACATCCCCGGCTCGGTGCGTTTCCGCGAGGCGCTGGCGGTGGGCAAGCGGCACACCCTGCCGCAGGTGGACATCGATCCGGGCGACATCGCCTTCCTGCAGTACACCGGCGGCACCACCGGCGTGGCCAAGGGCGCGATGCTGACCCACCGCAACCTGGTGGCGAACATGCAGCAGGCCTCGGCCTGGCTGGGCGCCAACCAGCTCGAGCGCGGCAAGGAAATCATCATCACCGCGCTGCCGCTGTACCACATCTTCGCGTTGACGGCGAACGGCCTGGTCTTCATGGAGCTCGGCGGGCTCAACCACCTGATCACCAACCCGCGCGACATGCCGGGCTTCGTCAAGGAGCTCAAGGGCACGCGCTTCACCGCGATCACCGGCGTCAACACGCTGTTCAACGGGCTGCTCAACACGCCCGGCTTCGACGAAGTGGACTTCTCGTCGCTGAAGGTGACCCTCGGCGGCGGCATGGCGGTGCAGCGCGCCGTGGCGGAGAAATGGAAGAAGGTCACCGGCGTGACCCTGGTCGAGGCCTACGGCCTGACGGAGACGTCGCCGGCCGCCTGCATCAACCCGCTCGACATCAAGGAATTCAACGGCTCGATCGGCCTGCCGATCCCGTCGACCGACGTCTGCGTCAAGGACGACGACGGCAACATCCTGCCCAGCGGCCAGGTCGGCGAGCTGTGCGTGAAGGGCCCGCAGGTCATGAAGGGCTACTGGCAGCGCCCGGAGGAAACGGCCAAGGTCATCGACGGCGACGGCTGGCTGCACACCGGCGACATGGCCCGGATCGACGAAAAGGGTTTCGTCTACATCGTCGACCGCAAGAAGGACATGATCCTCGTCTCGGGTTTCAACGTTTACCCGAACGAAGTGGAAGACGTGGTCGCGGCGATGCCGGGCGTGCTCGAGGTGGCGGCGATCGGCGTGCCGGACGAGCGCTCGGGCGAGGCGGTGAAGCTGTTCGTGGTCCGCAAGGATCCGTCGCTGACCGCCGAGCAGATCAAAGCGTACTGCCGGGAGACGCTGACCGGCTACAAGCAGCCGCGCCAGATCGAGTTCCGGACCGAGCTGCCGAAGACCAATGTCGGCAAGATCCTGCGCAAGGAGCTGCGCGACCCTGCCCCCGCCGCCGCGGCGCAGCCCGCCGGCCACTGACCTGCATCGCGCCCCGGTCCGACCGGGGCGCTTCGTTTCCGGCCCGCATCCGGGCCCCGGGGCTTTCCCCCCCCGGATCGCCCGTCCCCTATCGCATTCTTAACGTTCCGCCACGGGGGAATCCGGGCGGGCCGGCCACGCACGTTTAATTTACCGTTCAGGTGTAGCATGGCCGGAACACCCCCCGCCTGCCGTCTCGCCGGCAGGCCACGCCGCCCCCGGAGACGACCATGAGCATCGAGAAGCTGCAGCGCACCCACCACTTCCCCACCATCCGCGTGCAGACGCCGCCGGACGGCAGCGCGCACTGGCTGTACATGCACGCCGACGCCGGCCGGTCGGGCGTGCGCCCGTGCTGCCGGTTCGAGATGCTGGAGGACATGTGGAGCTACATGAGCTCCATCACCCTGCGCGAATCGCAGCGCCACCAGGGCCGCCTGCGCCACTTCGTCCTGGCCTCGGCCGCCTCGGCCTACAACCTCGGCGGCGACCTCGAACTGTTCGGGCGGCTGATCCGCGAAGGCAACCGCGAACGCCTGCTCGCCTACGCGCAGCGCTGCATCGAGGGCGTGCACCACGTGCACACCGGCTTCGGCGGCGACATGCACACCGTGGCCCTGATCCAGGGCGACGCGCTGGGCGGCGGCCTGGAGATGGCGCTGGCCTGCCACACCATCGTGGCCGAGGAAGGCGTCGGCATGGGCCTGCCCGAAGTGCTGTTCGGCCTGTTCCCGGGCATGGGCGCGTACTCGTTCCTGTGCAAGCGCGTCAGCGCGCGCCAGGCCGAGAAGATGATCCTCAGCGGCGAGGTCTACAGCAGCGAGGAGATGTACCGCCTCGGCGTGGTCGACGTGCTGGTCCCGAAGGGCCAGGGCGAATCGGCCGTGCAGGACCTGATCCGGCAGCAGCAGCGTGCGCCCCACTCCTACCTGGCGATGAACGCGGTCCGCAAGATCGGGCAGCCGGTCACCCGCGAGGAACTGATGGGGATCACCGAGGTGTGGGTCGACACGGCCCTGGCCCTGGGCGACAAGTCGCTGCGGACCATGGAACGCATCGTGCGCGCGCAGACCCGCAGGGCCAGCTCGGAAGCCGCCTGATCATTTGCCAAAGCGTCCTTTCCCGGCCGCAGGCCACAGGGGGAAAGATCGGGCCCGGCAGGATGCCGGGCCTTCGCTTTTATGGGCTCCTGCACCGCTCGCGGGCTAGCCCGGCTCGCCGCCGCCGTCGCGCACGCCATGTCCCTGCTGGCGCGCCGCCAGCGCATCCCGCCCCTGGGTGAGCGCGGCATTGAGCATCGCGATCCGCTGCCGCCATTCGTTGCGGATCTGCCAGTCGGCCAGTCGCATCAGTTCGCTGCCCTGCTCGGCCACCCTGACCAGGCCCAGGTTGGCAGCCACGCCCTTGATCGCGTGGGCGTGGTCGCGCAGGCGCGCCCAGTCCGCCGCCTCGGCCGCATGCGACATCGCGCCGATGCAACCGTCGGCATCGGCCAGGCAGTGGGCGATGAACTCGCGCTCGAACTCCTCGCCCATCCCCATGGCCGCGAGCTCGTCGAGCACCGAACTGTCCAGCACGCCGGCGGCCGCCTCGAGCGGGCTGCCCTGGCGCGTCGCCAGCGCCGGGCTGCGGCGGCCGCGCTGGGCCGCGATGTCCGACAGCGTCTCCAGCAGGCGGCCCGCCGCCACCGGCTTGGCCAGGAAGGCGTAGGCGCCGGCCTGTTCGCAGCGCTGGATCGATTCGGGGGTGACGTCGGCGCTGAGCACGATCACCGGCGTGCGGGCGCCGCCGCCGGCCTGCATCACCCGCAGCTGCTTGAGCAGGTCCAGGCCGCTGACGCCGGGCATGTGCAGGTCGACGATCACCGCGTCGTAGTCGCTGGCGGCCATGGCGTCGAGCACTTCCTCGCCGCCCTCGACCGAGGTGACCCGGTGCCCCGCCTTCTGCAGCAGGCGCTGCAGGACCATGCGGTTGGCCTCGTAGTCGTCGGCGACCAGCAGCTGCATGCTGCGCACGCGCGCGCGGTGGCGCAGGAACGGGTCGGCGAACGCGATGACGTTGCCGCCCGCGTCGCGCAGCGCGGTCTCGCTCTCGACCTCGGCCACCGGCGCCGCCAGCGGCCTCGCCGAGCGCTCCAGCGGCGGCGCGAACGGGATCTCGACCCAGAACCGGCTGCCGCGGCCTTCCATGCTTTCGAAGCCGATCCGTCCGCCCATCGCCTCGGCCAGGCCCTTGGCGATCGTGGTGCCCAGGCCGGTGCCACCGTAACGGCGTGCGAGCCCGGCGTCGGCCTGTTCGAACGCCTCGAACAGCCGCCCGCGCATCGCCGCGGGAATGCCGATGCCCGTGTCGGTCACCGAGAACCGCAGGCGGGTGCGGGCGTCGCCCGGCGCGCCCGGCACCGCCTCGACGTCGAGCCGGACCCGGCCCTGGTCGGTGAACTTGACCGCGTTGCCGACCAGGTTGAGCAGCACCTGGCGCACGTGGCCGGCATCGCCGTTGACCACCTCCGGCACGTCGTCGCCGACCACCACGAGGTAGTCGAGATTCTTGGCCCGGGCCTGCGGGTGGAGGATCAGGCCGATGCTGCCGACCACTTCGCGCGGCGAGAAGTCCTGCAGGTTGAGCTTCAGCTTGCCCGCCTCGATCGCCGAGATGTCGAGCACGTCCTCCACCAGCGCCATCAGGGTGCGGGTGGACGCCTGGATCGTGCGCACGCACTCGCGCTGCTCGTCGTCCAGTCGGGTGGTGGCGAGCAGTTCGGACATGCCGCCCAGGCCGTTGAGCGGCGTGCGGAACTCGTGGCTCATGTTGGCCAGGAAGCGGCTCTTGGCCTCGCTGGCGCGACGCGCTTCCTCGGTGGCCCGGGTCAGCTGCTTGAGCAGGCTGGAGAGGTACAGCGGGACCGCCGCCAGGCCGACCAGCAGGCCGATGCCCAGGCCGCGGATCTGCGCCCAGAAGTCGTTGGACAGCAGCACGGTGCCGAAGCTGGCCAGCGCCATCGCCACCGCGAGGTACAGGTAGCGGTTGCCGTAACGCAGGCCGTTGCCGACGGTGACCCACATCACCACCACGTAGACCCAGGCCAGCGGCTCGCCCATCGCGATCATGCCGGCGGCCATCAGCCCGTAGTCGGCCAGCATGCCGATGAAGCGGCGCGCGTCCGAGCGCCCGGGCCTGGCCAGCAGCGCGGCGAAGATCCCCAGGCTCAGGGTCAGGCCGGTGAGCACGATCAGCAACACGTCGCTGTACTTGTCCGGGTCCAAGCCCTGCCGCGACGAGGGCAGCAGCACGTAGCACAGGATCAGCAGGATCAGGACGATGCGGACCAGCGCCTGCCCGTGCTCGCTGTCGGGCCGGTTCGACAGCCGGCGCCGGAACCATCCCAGCAGGTCAGGCATGGTCGAGCCCCCCCGGCCGCGCCGAGGCGGTGGAGTACTGCTCGCAGATCTGCTGGAGGCGCTCGCGCCCGCGCATCAGCGCGTCGACGCAATCCGGGTCGAACAGCCGGCCGCGCTGGGCGTAGAGGTAGGCCAGGGCGGCGTCGAGGGTCCAGGCGTCCTTGTACGGCCGCGGCGAGATCAGCGCGTCGAACACGTCGGCCACCGCCACGATCCGCGCCTCGAGCGGGATCGCCTCGCCGGCCAGCCCGTCGGGATAGCCGCTGCCGTCGTAGCGTTCGTGGTGGCGCAGGGCGATCATCGCCCCGACCTGGATGAAGCGGTTCTGGCTGCCGCTGAGCAGTTCGTGGCCGATCCGCGGGTGCCGGCGCATCACCGCCATCTCCGACTCGTCGAGCTTGCCGGCCTTCATCAGTACCGCATCGGGAATGGCGATCTTGCCCATGTCGTGCAACGGCGCGGCCATCTCGATGGTGCGCACGTCGTCCTCGGGCAGGCCGAGGCCCTCGGCCACCAGCCCGGCGATGCGCGACATCCGCTCCAGGTAGGCGCTGGTGCCGGCGTCGCGGAACTCGATCGCACGCGCCAGCCGCGACAGGGTCTCGCGTTCGCGCTCCTCGACCTCGTGCATGCTCGACAGCAGGCGCTGCTCGAGCGACAGCGCGCGCTGCTTGACCGTCTCCGACTGCTGGCGCAGCTGCAGCAGGTTGTGGCAGCGCGCGCGCAGCTCGCGCGGGCGGACGGGTTTCACCAGGAAGTCGATCACGCCGGCCTCGAGGGCGGCCTGGCGGACCGGCTCGTCGCCGACGACCGTGATCAGGATGACCGGGATGTCGCGGTGCTTGGGCAGCCGGCGGAAGCGCCGCGCGAACTCCAGTCCGTCCATGCCTGGCATGCGGTAGTCGAGCAGCAGCAGGTCGGTCGGATGGCTGTCGCACCAGTCGAGCGCCTGGCGCGCGTCGCCGAAGTCGTGCACGGCCAACTCCGAGGTGATGTCCTCGATGATGTGGCGCAGCATCGTGCGCGCAGATGCCTGATCGTCGACGATGACGATATCCAAGTCCCGCTCCGCCCCGTTCCACCCCGCTCTGGCATCCCAGAATACCGCGGTATCGGCCTTGCCCGCACCCATGGTCCGCTCCCGTCATCCCGGCGACGCGGGCCGCGCCGGCGGCCCGTCTGCAGGTAAATGACGCAGGAACCGTGCCACTGGACGGCCTGGCGCGGCCCGGAAAAGTGACCGAGTGCCGGAAAACGCGCGCCGGGCGAGCCGTTACACCCGCCCTCTCCGGCCGCTCAGCCCGGCTGTCCGGGACGCATGTACGGGAACAGCAGCACGTCGCGGATCGAGGTGCTGCCGGTCAGGAGCATGACCAGCCGGTCGATGCCGATGCCCAGGCCGCCGGTCGGCGCCAGGCCGTACTCCAGGGCACGGATGTAGTCGGCGTCGAAGTGCATGGCCTCGTCGTCCCCGCCGTCCTTGGCCTCGACCTGCGCCTGGAAGCGCGCCGCCTGGTCCTCCGGGTCGTTGAGCTCGGAAAAACCGTTGGCGATCTCCTTGCCGTTGATGAACAGCTCGAAGCGGTCGGTGTACCCCGGCTCGGTATCGCTGGCGCGGGCCAGCGGCGAAACCTCCACCGGGTGGTCGGTGATGAAGGTCGGCTGGACCAGGGTGTGCTCGACGGTGGCCTCGAAGATCTCCAGCAACAGCTTGCCCCAGCCGTACGACGGCTTGACCTTGATCTTCAGCCGCTCGCAGTGGCCCAGCAGTGCGGCGCGATCGGTGCAGTCGGCGGCGCTGATCTCCGGGTTGTAGTGGCGCACGGCTTCATCCATGCGCCAGCGGCGGAACTTCGGTCCCAGGTCGATCGCCTGCCCGTCCCATTCGACCCGGGTGGTGCCGAGCACGGACTGCGCGGTGTCGCGGATCACGTTCTCGGTCAGGTCCATGACCTCGTGGTACGTGGCGTAGGCCTCGTACAGCTCGAGCATCGTGAACTCGGGGTTGTGCCGGGTGGACACGCCCTCGTTGCGGAAGTTGCGGTTGATCTCGTAGACGCGCTCGAGGCCACCCACCACCAGCCGCTTGAGGTACAGCTCCGGCGCCACGCGCAGGTACAGCTGCAGGTCCAGCGCGTTGTGGTGCGTGGTGAAGGGCTTGGCCGTGGCGCCGCCGGGGATGTAATGCATCATCGGCGTCTCTACTTCCAGGAAGCGGCGCGTATCGAGCCATTCGCGCATGGCGCGGATGATCTTGCTGCGCTTGACGAACACCTCGCGCGCCTCGGGCGTCACGATCAGGTCGACGTAGCGCTGGCGGTAGCGCTGCTCGACGTCGCTCAGGCCGTGCCACTTGTCCGGCAGCGGGCGCAGCGACTTGACCAGCAGGCGCAGCGAAGATGCCTTGACCGACAGCTCGCCGGTGCGGGTGCGGGTCAACCCGCCCTCGACCGCGACGATGTCGCCCACGTCGAACGACTTGAACGCCTCGTAGGCCTCGCCCAGCACGTTGCCTTGCAGGAACAGCTGGATCCTGCCCGACTCGTCCATGACCTGGGCGAAGCTGGCCTTGCCCATCACCCGCTTGGCCATCAGCCGGCCGGCGATGGCCACGCTGCGCGGCAGCGCCTCGAGCGCCTCGGCGGTCCACGCCTCGCCGTCCGCATACTCGGCCTGCAGGTCGCCGGCGTAGTCGGCGCGCTTGAAGTCGTTGGGGAAGGCGATGCCCTGCGCGCGCAGCGCGGCAAGCTTGGCGCGGCGCTCGGCGATCAGGTGGTTCTCGTCGACGGGCGCGGTCGGGGCGGCGGTTTCGTTGGGCTGGGTCATGGTGTCGGTCGGACGCGGGGACCGCGTTGGGGATTCGGGGCCGCCCGGCGTCCGCTTCGACGGCACCGGGCATCGCTTCAGTAGGGATGCGGACGCGGTGCCGGGCTCGCCCTCGCGGGCGGCCAGGTCAGGCCGCGTCGGACCGTTTCGCGCCGGCCTCCAGGCCGGCCTTCAGGCTGGCCTCGACGAACTCGTCCAGGTCGCCGTCCAGCACCTTCTGGGTGTCGCTGCGCTCGATGCCGGTGCGCAGGTCCTTGATCCGGCTCTGGTCGAGCACGTAGTTGCGGATCTGGCTGCCCCAGCCGATGTCGGACTTGGTCGCCTCGACCGCGTCGCGCTCGGCGTTGCGCTTCTGGATCTCCAGCTCGTACAGCTTGGCCGCCAGCATCTTCATCGCGTTGTCGCGGTTCTGGTGCTGGCTGCGGCCGGTCTGGCAGGCGACCACTATCCCGGTGGGCACGTGGGTGATGCGCACCGCCGACTCGGTCTTGTTGACGTGCTGGCCGCCGGCGCCGGACGAGCGGTACACGTCGGTCTTCAGGTCGGCCGGGTTGATCTCGATGTCGATGTTGTCGTCGACTTCCGGCGACACGAACACCGAGGTGAAGCTGGTGTGGCGGCGGTTGTCCGAATCGAACGGCGACTTGCGCACCAGGCGGTGCACGCCGGTCTCGGTCTTCAGCCAGCCGTAGGCGAAGTCGCCCTCCACGCGCAGCGTGGCCGACTTGATCCCGGCGACGTCGCCGCCGCTGGCTTCCATCAGCTCGGTCTTCCAGCCGCGCGACTCGCACCAGCGCAGGTACATGCGCAGCAGGATCTCGGCCCAGTCCTGGGCCTCGGTGCCGCCGGCGCCGGCCTGGATGTCGACGAAGGCGTTGGACGCATCCATCTTGCCGGAGAACATGCGCTGGAATTCCAGCGCCTCGATGTGCTTTTCGAAACGGTCGACGTCGGCGACCACCGCCAGCGCGGTGTCCTCGTCCTGTTCGCTTTCGGCCAGCTCCAGCAGTTCGGTCGAGCCTTCCAGGCCCTCCAGCACCGAGGCGATGCCGCCGACGGTCTTCTCGAGCAGGGAGCGCTCGCGCCCCAGGCCCTGGGCGCGTTCCGGGTCGTCCCAGACGTTGGGCAGCTCGAGCTCGCGGTTTACCTCTTCCAGACGCTCCTTCTTGGCGTCGTAGTCAAAGATACCCCCGAAGCGAGACCACGCGACCGGTCAGGTCGGCGATGCGCTGGCGGACGGGATTGAGCTCGATCATGGCGGGGGACGCGGCTGGAAAACGGCCGCAGATTCTAGCAGGTGCCGCCAGCGCGGTGCCCGCCGCGCTAGCCCTGCGGGCGCACGCTGCCGTTGTCTTCCTGCAGCTCCGGCTTGAATGGCACGTCCGGCGGCGGGCGCCCGTCGCTGGGCTGCTCGTTGAGGTCCGGGTCGGTGATGCCGCAGCCACCGCCGAGCTGCAGCACGGAGACCACGCAGCTGATCTTCTTGCCGGTGCCGGGAATGGGGATCGCCACCGACTTGATGCCCTTGCGCACCCAGTCCGCCAGCAGCGATTCGTTGGGCACCCAGTAGCGGTCGAAGCTGGTGGGCTCGTAATCGTAGGGCGGGCGCTTGAGCCAGGTGCCGGACTGGTCGATGCGGTCGCGCGTCCAGTTGTCGTTGTCGCCGCCGGGGGCGCCGCGGTCGGCCACGCCCTCGCCCTGGCCCGTCCCGGCGGCGGGCCCCTGCCCTGCGCCGTCGCCCGGCAGGCGAACCCGCCCCTCGCCGTCGAAGAGGCCGGGTGCGCCGCCCGGGCGCGCCGGGCCGCTGCGCGCCTGGCCCCAGTCGTCGCCGGCACGCGGGCTCTGCCAGCCGCTGCTGGCGCCTGACGGGGAGGTACCGCCGGACGGCGCGGTGCTCCCGGGCGCGCGGCCCGTGGCGGCGCGGGGGGCTTCGGCGCCGGTGGTGGCGGCACCAGGCACCACGGCTGGCGCCGGGGTGGCACTCGGCGCCGGTGCCGGTGCGGCGGCCGGTGAGGGCGCCGGCGGCGAGGGCATCGCCACCTCGCGCTGGCGGAGCGTGGCCTCGGGTGCCTGCGGCAGCCGTGCCTCGACCCGGGGTCCCTGCACCTCCACCGGCCGCACCGCCACCGGGGCCACCGGTTCGTCCACCTCCCGCACCCGCAGCTCCGCCGCGCGCGGTTGCCGTACCGGCACGTCGACGGGACGGACCCGTGCGGCCTGCACCGCAGGCGCCTGGACCACGGCGACCTCGCGCTCCCGGACCTGCGGCTGCACCGGCGCACGCACCGGGACCTCCCGCGGCGTGGTCGGCGGCAGCACGTATTCGATGGTGGGCCGTTCGACCTCGGTCACCTGCACCGGCTGCTCGATGCTGGGGGGCGGCTGGGGCTCGGGGACCTCGCGCACGGCCACTTCCGGCAGGGCCGGCGCCTCGACCGCTGGCACGGGCACGCCGGTGTCGACCTGCGGCATCGGAGGCGGGACCGGTTGCGGCGGTTCACTGGCCTGCGCGGAGGCCGGCGATGCGGTCGCCGGCTCCGCCGGTGCCCCGCCGCCGGGCGGCGAGCCGGCCGCCTCGCCGGCCTCGGCCTGCGGGCTGCCCGGGTCGCCGGCGCCGATGAAGCCGATCGCCACCCGTTCGCCGCCCCCGCCCTGTTCCGGCGGTGGTGGCAGCAGCGCCTGCAGGTAGGCCATCCAGGCCAGGAACACCACGAACAGCACGTGCAGGGCGCCGCTGCCCAGCCGCGACCCCCAGCGCAGGCCGAGTTCGTCGCGCGGAGGCGGCAGCCACCCCTGGTGGAACAGCGAGAAGAACGCCGGCCAGGTCGCCAGCTCCCGTCCACGTGCGGGCGGCGCCTGCGGTCTCGCCTGCAGGAGGCCGACCACCTCGTCCTGCCGGGCGTGGGGCCGGGCCGGCATCGGCGGCAGGGCGCGCAGCCACAGCGCCCACCCGTAGGGCATGCCGGTGGTGCGTTCGACGGGAGGACGGGGCGGCGCGCGCTCGACCAGCGCCTGGACGATCTCGGCCGCCCGCGTCACAGGCGCCGCCGGCTCAGGCCGCGTTTCCGCGCGGCATGTACGGCGCCTGCCCACTGTCGTGGTCGGTGGCGTCACGCACCGCGGTCACTCCCGGCACGCGTGCCATGAGCGTCTTCTCGATGCCCTGCTTGAGGGTCACGTCGGCCATGCCGCAGCCGTGGCAGCCGCCGCCGAAGCGCAGCAGCACGACGCCCTCGCCCGACACTTCCTGCACCGTCGCGCGGCCACCGTGCGAAGCCAGCTGCGGGTTGATCTCGTTCTCCATCACCCAGCGCACGCGCTCGACCAGCGAGGCCGAATCGGCCGGGGCCTCGCCCTTGATCTTCGGCGCGCGGATGGTCAGCTGCGCCGCGGTGCCCTGGTAGACGTAGTCGATCTGCGCGCCATCCAGCCATGCCACGCTGTCGGCCGCCACGTAGAGGGTGAAGCCCTCGCAGTCCACCGCCCATTCGTCGCCGGCCAGCTCGGACGGTTCGGCGAACTCCAGCCGTGCGTCCGCGTCCGGGGTACCCGGGTGCACCGCGCTCAGTCGCACGCCCAGGCCCGGGATGGCCTCGCGTTCGACCAGCTTGCGGAAGTGCGCCTGCGCGCTGTCGGAGATATTGATCATGCGGGTATTCTAGCCTTGTCCCGGCGGCCGCCTGCAGCGCCGCGCGGATCGTTCAGCAACGCACGACGGAGGCCCCCGATGTCCGACCTCATTCCGCTGGCGCAGGCCCACTGCATCCCGCGCAGCGGCCATGAACACCGGCTGGGCCAGGCGCGGGTGGCCGAGCTGATGCCGCAGGTGCCGGGCTGGGAGCTGGCCGAGGAAGGCCGTGCGCTGGTGCGCACCTTCCGCTTCAAGGACTACCACCGGACCATGGCCTTCGTGAATGCGTTGGCCTGGATCGCCCACCGGGAGGACCATCATCCGGACCTGGGCGTGCACTACGACCGCTGCGTCGTGCGCTTCTCGACCCACGACGTTGGCGGCCTGAGCGAGAACGACTTCATCTGCGCGGCGCGCGCCGCGACCCTGCTGGAGGACTGACCCATGCGCCGGACATCCCGCCCGCTCCTGGCCGTCCCGGCCCTCGCCGCCTGGCTGGCAGGCTGCGGCGGCAGCACCCCGCCGCCCGAGCCGGTGCCCGCCCCCACGCCCGTGGCCGCGATCGATACGCCACCGCCGGAGTACCCGCTCGCGCTGGCTTGCGCCGGTGCCGGCGGCCAGACCCTGCTCCAGGTGGAGGTGGGCACGGCCGGCACCCCGACCCGGATCGAGCTGGTCCGCGGCAGCGGCAACGACGACCTCGACCGGCTGGCGAAGGAATCGGTGCAGGGATGGAGGTTCCGCCCGGCCACCCGCGCCGGCGCGCCGGTGGCGCAGACCATCCAGGTCCCGGTCAATTTCACCCCGCCGACCGTGCGCCCGGACGCCTGCTTCGCGCTCGACGCCGGCCGCGCGCCGGGCGCCTGACCACGGCGACTCAGGGACGAGCGCACGCATGTACGACCCCACCACTTCCGCGGTCCTGATCGCGCTCGCGGTGACCCTGGCGGCCGGCCTGGCCACCGGCCTGGGCAGCCTGCTGGTGATCTTCGCGCGCGGCCCCAACCCGCGCCTGCTCGCCTTCGGCCTGGCCTTCGCCGGCGGCGCCATGGTGTACGTGTCGCTGACCGAGATCTTCAGCAAGTCGGTGGCCTCGTTCACGCTGGCCTACGATCCGAAGCTGGGCTTCACCTACGCGACGTTCGCGTTCCTCGCCGGCGTGCTGCTGATCATGGGCATCGACATGCTCGTGCCCAATCCGCACGACACACTGACGACGGACGATCCGACCCTGCGCGAGCACAACCGCGACTACATCCGCCGGGTCGGGCTGATGACCGCGGTGGCGATCACCGCGCACAACTTCCCCGAGGGGCTGGCGACGTTCTTCGCCACCCTGAACAACCCCGCGGTCGGCTTGCCGCTGGCCTTCGCCATCGCCATCCACAACATCCCCGAAGGCATCGCGATCGCGGTGCCGGTCTACTACGCGACCGGCAACAAGGGCTATGCCTTCGTCGCCAGCCTGCTGTCGGGACTGGCCGAGCCGGTCGGCGCCGTGATCGGCTACACCCTGCTCTCCAGCGTCCTGACCGACGCGGTGTTCGGCATGGTGTTCGGCCTGATCGCGGGGATCATGGTGTTCCTGGCCATCGACGAACTGCTGCCGGCGGCCAAGCGCTACGCGCAGGGCCACGAGACGGTCTATGGGCTGGTCAGCGGCATGGGCGTGCTCGCGCTGAGCCTGGTCCTGTTCAAGTGGTAGGGGCACGCGCGCCGGGCCGCCGGTGCGTCCCGCCCGGCCTGCTCAGGCCAGCCGGTCCAGCACGTCGGCCAGTTCCGGCGCCAGCGGCGCATTGATGGTGTAGGACGCGCGCCCGTCGTCGAGGGCGAACTCGAGCGAGGCCGCGTGCAGGAACAGGCGCCGCAGCCCGGCCTTGTCCCTCAGCCGGCGGTTGGCCTCGACCTCGCCGTACTTGTCGTCGCCGGCGACCGGATGCCCCAGGTGCTGCGCATGGACGCGGATCTGGTGGGTGCGGCCGGTGTCGATCCGCACCTCGCAGTAGGACTGGCCCCCGCGCCGCTCCAGCAGCCGGAAGTGGCTCAGCGATGGCTTGCCGGCCGGATCGACCTGGACATGGCGCTCCCCGCCCTGGCGCAGGCCCACGTGCAGCGGCGCGTCCACGCTCATGGTGCCGTCGGGCATGCGCCCGGTGAGCAGGGTCAGGTAGCGCTTGCGGATGCCGCCACCGGCGCCGCCCTCGCGCATCAGTGCCTGCAACTCGGCCAGCGCGGACCGCTTCTTGGCCACGACCAGCACCCCGGAGGTGTCGCGGTCCAGGCGGTGGGCCAGTTCCAGGGTCTGGCCCGGGCGCAGCGCGCGCAGGGTCTCGATCGCGCCGAAGGAGATGCCGCTGCCGCCATGGCTGGCCACGCCCGAGGGCTTGTCCAGGGCCAGCAGGCGGGCGTCCTCGAACACGATGGATGCCTCGATCCGCTGCAGCAGCCCCGGCGCCGGGGTGCCGCGTTCGGCCTCCCCCTCCAGCCGCACGGGGGGGATCCTGACCTCGTCGCCGGCCTCGAGCTTGCGCTCGGCCTTGGCCCGGCCACCGTTGACCCGGACCTGGCCGCTGCGGACCAGCTTGTAGACCAGGCTGCGCGGGGCGCCCTTGAGCTGGCCCAGCAGGAAGTTGTCCAGGCGCTGGCCTTCACGGTCGTCCGGCACCTTCACGGTGCGGGCGCCGGCCCGCGGAGCTTCGGGGTCGGTCATCGGCTTGTTAATTCTGTTAGACTCGGGGGGCGATGTAAGGGTTTGATTCCGCTGGAAGAAGCTGCAGGGCCAGAAGCCCGGGCTTCCCGCGATCCCGGCACAGTGCGCGACCACCGCCCCCGGGGCGGCCATGTTAGCGGCTTGCAGGCAGACCCGGCCATGGCCCGGTGGGTCAGAGCACCGGTAGCTGAACATGTCCCGCGTGGCGTCCGCGCCGCCGGCCCGCTGTACCCATAAGCCATTAGCAAGAGCGCTCCCGCGGCCCGCCGTGGTGTTGCAGCGCTGGAAACCAGGATCCGTCCGGACGCGCCATGCGCGACGGTCGGCGAAACCCGCCCCACCCGCCCCCGCGGGAACGGCGGGATTCCAGTCGGCGAACGCCCGGCGTTCCGCGCGGTAGAGCGCGCGAGGAACGCACCATGAAGCGAATGCTGATCAATGCCACGCAGGCGGAAGAACTGCGCGTGGCCATCGTCGACGGCCAGAACCTGTACGACATCGACATCGAACAGCCGTCGAAGGAACAGAAGAAGTCCAACATCTACAAGGGCCGCATCACCCGGCTCGAGCCCTCCCTCGAGGCGGCCTTCGTCGAGTACGGCGCCGAACGCCACGGCTTCCTGCCGCTGAAGGAAATCTCCCGCGACTACTTCCAGAGCGGCGTGGACCCGAACAAGGGCTCCATCCGCGAACTGCTGCGCGAAGGCCAGGAAGTGGTCGTCCAGGTCGACAAGGACGAGCGCGGCAACAAGGGCGCGGCGCTGACCACGTTCATCTCGCTCGCCGGCCGCTACATGGTGCTGATGCCCAACTCGCCGTCCGCCGGAGGGGTCTCGCGCCGGATCGAGGGCGACGACCGCGCCGAGCTGAAGAAGGCGATGGACGCCCTGCAGATCCCCGACGACATGGGCGTGATCATCCGCACCGCCGGCGTCGGCCGCGACGCGGAAGAGCTGCAGTGGGACCTGGACTATTTGCTGGCGGTCTGGCGCGCCATCGCCGAGGCCGCGCTGAGCAAGCCCGCGCCGTTCCTGATCTACCAGGAAAGCCGGCTGATCATCCGCGCGCTGCGCGACTACCTGCGCAACGACATCGGCGAGATCCTGGTCGACACCGAGGAGATGTACAACGACGCGCGCGAGTTCGTGCAGCAGGTGATGCCGCAGAACCTGCGCAAGCTCAAGCACTACAAGGACGACATCCCGCTGTTCAACCGCTTCCAGATCGAATCGCAGATCGAGAACGCGTACGAGCGGACCATCCGCCTGCCCTCCGGCGGCGCGTTGGTGATCGACCAGACCGAGGCGCTGACCGCGATCGACGTCAACTCCGCGCGCGCGACCAAGGGTGGCGACATCGAGGAGACCGCGTTCCACACCAACCTGGAAGCGGCCGAGGAAGTGGCGCGCCAGCTGCGCCTGCGCGACCTGGGCGGCCTGGTGGTGATCGACTTCATCGACATGTCCTCGTCCAAGCACCAGCGCGCGGTCGAGGACCGCCTGCAGGGTTCGCTCAAGTACGACCGCGCCCGCGTGCAGCTGGGCCGCATCTCGCGCTTCGGACTGATGGAGATGAGCCGCCAGCGCCTGCGCGCCAGCCTGGGCGAATCCAGCCAGATCGTCTGCCCGCGCTGCGAGGGCCATGGCCGCATGCGCAGCGTCGAATCGCTGTCGCTGTCGATCATCCGCGTCGCCGAGGAGCACGCGATGAAGGAGAACACCGGGCAGGTGCTGGTCCAGGCCCCGGTGGAGATCGCCAACTTCCTGCTCAACGAGAAGCGCGGCGCGCTGCGCGAGATCGAGACCCGCCACGACGCGCCGATCATCATCGTCGCCGACGAGCAGCTGCACACGCCCCATTACGAAGTCACCCGCCTGCGCGAGAACGAGCTCGGCGAGGAAAGCACCAGGCCCAGCTACCAGCGCGGCACCCCGCGCAAGCTGCCCGTGCATGCGCTGACCAAGGCCCAGCTCAACATCCCGCCGCCGCCGGCGGTGACCCGCGTCGCCCCGCCGCGCCCGGCCCCGGTGCGCGAGGAGCGCGAGGAAGCCCCCGCTCCGGTCGCCGCGGCACCGGCACCCAGGGCGCCGGCCCCCGCCCCCGCCACCGGCGGCGTCGTCGGCTTCTTCAAGCGCCTGTTCGGCGCCGAGCCTGCGCCCGCGGCCCCCAGCCGCGAGCGCCAGGGCCAGAACGAAGGCCGCGGCAACCGCACCGAGCGTGGTGAGCGTGGCGATCGCGGTGATCGCGGCCGTCGCGACGGCGGCAACGGCCAGCAGCAGGGCAACCGCGGCAACCAGCAGAAGCAGCGCGGCCAGCAGCAGGGCAAGGCCGGCAACGCCCCGCAGCCGTCCGGACAGAAGCAGGAACGCCAGCAGCCGCAGAAGGGCGCGCAGCCGGCGCAAGGCGGCCAGGCGGGCAACCGCCCGCCGCAGCCGCAGCAGCAGAAGCAGCCCAAGGCGCCGAAGCCGCCGGTCGAACCCCAGGACGCCGCCCGGCCAGCGCAGTCGTCGCCGGCCCCGCGTCCCCGTCCCGAGGACGCTCCGCGCCCGGTGGCCGCTCCCTCGCCCGAGACCGTCACCACCGACGCGGTCGTGGCCGGGCTCGCGGTCGCGGCGCCGGCGGCCATCGCGGCGGCCGACGCGTCGGCCACGCAGGCGGCAGTGACGGTGGCGGAAGGTATCGAAGGCACCGAACCTGGCGCCGACGCCGCAACCGGCGAAGGCGGCAGCCGCCGCCGTCGCGGCCGCCGTGGTGGCCGTCGTCGTCGCCGTGGCGGCGAAGCCGCGGGGGCGCTGGCCGAGGGCGGCGCCGAGATCGCCGACGAACTGGACGACGGCAACGATGACACCGACGCGGGCGAGCCGTCCGTCGGCGACGCACCGGTGAGCCCGGCTTCCGCGGGCCAGCCCGAGTTCGACTTCGACGACATCACCCCGCCGGCCGCGCCCGTCGAAGCGGCGGTGACCGCCGCCGAGCCGGCTCCGGCCGAGCGCGCTGCCGAGCCCGCCGCGGTCGTGGTGCAGGTGGCCGACGAGCCGCGCCCGGTGGCGGCCGAGCCCGCGCGTGCCGCGGTCGAGGCGGCAAGCATCGATCCGGCTCCCGCCATCGAGGTCGCCGCACCCGCCGAAGCCGCGGCGCTGGTGGCGGATGCCGACGCGGTCGCGCAGGTCCCGGCGGCTGCCCCGCAGGCCGATACCGCAGTCGCGCCCGCCGGCGAGCCGGTCCAATGGGAAGCGCCCGTCGCGGCGTCCGCGGAACCGGCGGCCGAACCGGTGGCGCAGGCCCCTGTGCCCACCACCGGCGGCCTGTTCGATGCCCCGCCGGAAGCGCCGCTGCCGGCCGCGGACGACGTCCCGGCGAACGGCACCGAAGCCGCGGTGGAGGGCACTGGCACCGTGTCCGACGACGTGGCCGACGAGGACGCGCCGGAGCGCACGCCGCGCTGATCGCCTGCGACCCATCCTCCCGTCTCCGGGAGGATGGGCGGCAACTCCGCCAGTATCAGATCGTGCTGACCGGATCCATCAGCCCGTAGCGCGCCGCCAGGCGGGCCAGGGCGATGCTGTCCTCGACGCCGACCTTCTCGAACAGGCGCGACTTGTGCGTGTTGACGGTCTTGGGGCTCAGGCTCAGGCGCTGGGCGATCGCATCCTGGCGGATGCCCTGCACCAGCAGCATCGCCACTTCGAGTTCGCGTGGCGACAGCGCATCGAACGGCGACACGTCGCCAGCCACGCTGGCCAAGGCCATGTTCTGCGCGATGCTGCTGCCCAGGTAGCGCTTGCCGCGGGCGGCGTCGCGAACCGCGTTGAGCAGTTCACGGGCGTCGCCGCCCTTGCCGACGTACCCGGAGGCGCCGACATCCAGCAGGCGCTTGGGCAATGGCCCGTCTTCCAGTACCGAGACGATCACCACGCGGCAACCCACGCGTCCGCGGATGATGCGTTCGGTGACTTCGAGGCCGCTGATGCCCGGCAGGTGCAGGTCGCACAGCACGACGTCGGGGCGATGCTTGCGGATCAGCGGCAGCGCGTCCTCGCCGCTTTCGGCTTCGCCGACGATCACGATGTCGGTCTCCGCCGACAGGATCATGCGCAGGCCGGTCCTGACCAGTGCATGGTCGTCCACCAGGAAAACACGGATGGTCATGCCGCTCCCTCGGTATGCCCCGTGCGCAGACTATCCCCCGTACTGCCGCCCGGCAAGCGCCCGCCCGGGCATACTGTGCCCCTGTTTCCGGGGAAACCTTCATGCACCAGCACACCCTGCTCCACCGGGCCCGACGCCCGGCCCTGTCCGCGCGGTTGTTCCTCGTCCTGCTCGCCGCGAGCCTGGCGGCACCCGCGGCGGCCGAAGCGCCGCACGAAGCCGTCGCCAACCGCTGGCTGGCGCAGGTGGCCGGGATCAGCGCCGGCGAGGACAGTGCGGCACGCGCCGCCGCGATCACCGCGCGCCTGGACGCGATGGGCGTGCCATGGCAGGAGCAGGCGTTCGAGCAGGAGGGAAGGCAGGGCCGCAACCTCGTCGCCGACCTCGGCGGTCCCGCGGATGCGCCGCTGCTGCTGATCGGCGCGCACTACGACCGGGTCGACGTCGGCCACGGCGCCACCGACAACGCCTCCGGCGTGGCGACCGTGCTCGAACTCGCCCGTGCCCTGCAGGCACGGCCGCTGCGCTCCCACCGGGTCAAGCTGGGGTTCTGGGACCTGGAGGAGCATGGCCTGCTCGGCTCGCGCGCCTGGGTCGCCGCCGCCGGCCAGGAACAGCCTGCCTTGTACGTCAACTTCGACGTGTTCGGCTGGGGCGACACGCTGTGGATGATGACGCCGCAGGACGGCACCCCGCTGGTCGCGGCCTTGCAGGCCGCCAGCAAGGGTGAAGGCCTGGGCTTCCAGCCGGGCGACCGGTACCCGCCCACCGATCACCTCGCCTTCCTCAAGGTGGGCTGGCCGGCGGTTTCCTTCTCGCTGGTCGGCGCCGACGAGATCCCGGCGATCCTGCAGGTCTTCGCCGGGCAGACGCCGGATCCCGCACCCAGGGTGATGCAGGTGATCCACAGCCCGCAGGACGACGACAGCCAGCTCGATGCCGGCAACGTGCCGAAGGCATTGCACGTGCTGGAAGCGGGCCTGCGGTCGCTGGACGCCGGGCCGGCAGCGCCGCGCGCGCCCTAGCGGGAGGGGTGTGGCGGAGAGAGTGGGATTCGAACCCACGGTAGTGTCGCCACTACGCCGGTTTTCAAGACCGGTGCCTTAAACCGCTCGGCCATCTCTCCGTGTGGATGCAGGCTGGCGATGCATCGGCATCGCGCCGTCGGGGTGCTCCACCTCGGCCGGGTCCATCCGCGTGCCGGGGCGCCGCCGCCGCGGAGCGCACGCCGTGCCGCACCGCGGCGGGATTGTCGCACGGGTCGCGGAAGCGATCAGCCCGCCTCGGCGCCTTCCGCCTGTTTCGCGCCGGCCTTGCCGCCGCAGTTTCCGCAGTCCAGGCGCGACGCCTCGATCTGCTGCGGCAGGTGCTCGGCCAGGAAGTCGATGAAGACCCGCACCGCCGGCAGCAGGCCGCGCCGCGAGGCGAACACCGCGTGGCAGATGCCCTGCGGCAACGACCACTCCGGCAGCACCACTTCCAGTTCGCCGCGGCGCACCGCTTCGGCGCACACGGTTTCCGGCAGCATGGTGATGCCGAACCCGTCCTTGACCATGGCCTGCAGCAGCGGGAAATCGAAACCGGCCACGCGCGGCTGCAGGTCGACGCGGCGGACCTCGCCGCCCGGGCCGTGCAGCTCCCAGCGCTGGTGCGCCTCGTCCTCGTGGATGCTCAGGGTCAGGTGCGAAGCGAGGTCGGAAGGATCCCGCGGGCGGCCGGCGCGGTCGAGGTACTTCGGGCTGGCCACCAGCAGCTCCTGGATCTGGCCGAAGCTGCGCATCACCAGGCTGCCGTCGTCGTCCAGTCGCGCACGCACGCGCAAGGCGACGTCGAAACCTTCGTTGATGAGGTCCACACGCCGGTTGCCGATGTGCAGCTGCAGCCGCACCTTCGGGTACTGCTCGAGGAACCTCGGCAGCAGCCTGGGCAGCTGCTGCTGCGCCAGGGCAACCGGCACGCTGACCCGGACCACGCCCCGCGGCTCGGCGCTGAGCCGGTCGACGACCTCGCGCGCGGCCTGCGCCTCGGTGAGCATCGTCTGCGCGTGGCGATACACGCTCATGCCGACATCCGTCACCGCGAAGCGGCGCGTCGAGCGCTGCAGCAGGCGCACGCCCATGTCGGTCTCCAGCTGGCTGATGCGCCGGCTCAGCCGCGACTTGGGGATGCCCAGGGCGCGCTCGGCGGCCGCGAAGCCGCCATGCTCGACCACCATGGCGAAATAGTAGAGGTCGTTGAGGTCCTGCATGGGCTATATTTCCATGTGCGGAACGGATGGTGGCATCTAACCACCTTTATCCTACTTTTGCAACAACGGATAGTGGCCTCCGACGCGGCGACCCGCCGCCCCGACAAGGACACGCCATGAAACTCCTGCACCTCGACTCCAGCGCCCTCGGCCCGAACTCGGTGACCCGGGAGCTGAGCGCAGCCATCGTCGCACAGTGGACCGCCGCTCCGGAGGGCGTGCGCGTGGAATACCGCGACCTCGATGCCAGTCCCCTTCCCCACCTGACCGGCGCAAGCCTGGCCAAGGCCGACCCTGGCGAGGCGGCCGATGCCGAACGCACGCTGCAGCAGTTCCTGGACGCGGACGTCGTGGTCATCGGCGCACCGATGTACAACTTCAGCATCCCCTCGACGCTCAAGGCCTGGATCGACCGGGTGGCGGTGGCCGGACGCACGTTCCGCTATACCGACAGCGGCCCGGAGGGCCTGGCCGGCGGCAAGAAGGTGATCATCGCCAGTGGTCGCGGTGGCGTGCACAGCGGCGCGCCGACCGACTTCCAGGAGCCGTACCTGCGCCAGGTATTCGCCTTCCTGGGCATCGACGACGTCGAGTTCGTCCGCGCCGAGGGCGTGGCCTATTCGGCGCAGCACCGCAGCGAGGCGATCGCCGGCGCCAAGGCCACGATCCCGCAGCCGAGCCGCCTGCGCGCTGCCGCCTGACGCTGCCGTAGCGGGGGCGGTGGCGACGTTGAGCCGGGGGATCAGGCGATGCGTTCGGCCCCGCCCATGTACGGGCGCAGCACCTCGGGCACGGTGATCGAGCCGTCGTCGTTCTGGTAGTTCTCCATCACCGCGATCAGCGCACGGCCCACCGCCACGCCCGAGCCATTGAGCGTATGCACGAGCTCGGGCTTGCCGGTGGCCGGATTGCGCCAGCGCGCCTGCATGCGTCGAGCCTGGAAATCGCCGCAGGTCGAGCAGGACGAGATCTCGCGGTAGGTGGCCTGCGAGGGCAGCCACACCTCCAGGTCATAGGTGCGGCGCGCGGAAAACCCCATGTCGCCGGTGCACAGCAGCACCTTGCGGTACGGCAGCCCCAGCTTCTCGAGCACGGTCTCCGCCGCGCGGGTCATGCGCTCGTGCTCGGCGTCGCTGTCCTCCGGCCTGGTGATCGACACCAGCTCCACCTTCTCGAACTGGTGCTGGCGGATCATGCCGCGGGTGTCGCGGCCACCGCTGCCGGCTTCCGAACGGAAACACAGCGAATGCGCGCTCATCCGCAGCGGCAGTCGCTCGGCTTCGACGATCTCCTCGCGCACGATGTTGGTGAGCGGAACCTCCGAAGTCGGGATCAGGTAGCGCCGGTGCTCGCCCAGTTCGGTCGAGAACAGGTCCTCCTCGAACTTCGGCAGCTGGCCGGTGCCCTGCAGCGAGTCGGCATTGACGATCAGCGGCACGCTGGTCTCCTCGTAGCCGTGCTCGCCGGTGTGCAGGTCGAGCATGAACTGCGCCAGCGCGCGGTGCAGCCGGGCCAGCTGGCCGCGCAGCACGGTGAAGCGCGCGCCCGAGAGCTTGGCGGCGGTGTCGGCGTCCAGCCAGCCGTGGCGCGCGCCGAGCTCGACGTGGTCCTTGACCTGGAAGTCGAAGCCGCGCGGCGTTCCCCAGCGGTGCTTCTCGACGTTGCCGGACTCGTCCGCCCCCTGGGGCACGTCATCGGCCGGGATGTTCGGAATGCCCAGCGAGATCGCGTCGATCCGCCCGCGGATCTCGTCCAGCCGCAGCTCGGACGACTTGAGCTCCTCGCCGAAGCCTGCGACCTCGGCCATCAGCGCCGACACGTCCGCGCCCTTGGCCTTGGCCTGCCCGATCGCCTTGGAGCGGGTGTTGCGCAGGTTCTGCAGCTCCTGGGTGCGCACCTGGATCGCCTTGCGCTCCGATTCCAGCGCTTCGATGGCGGGAATGTCGAGCAGGTAGCCACGGGTGGCCAGGCGTTCTGCCAGGACGGCGGTCTGGTTGCGGAGCAGCGCGGGATCGAGCATGGCGGGCAGCAGGCGGATTCGGTCGTCCATTATCCCCAATCGCGGCGGGCCGCGCCGCGGTTCACCGGGGCTGTGACAGAATCCGGCCGACGACCCACCGTAGCGCCCATGGCCCACACCCCCGCCCTGCCCGGTTTCCTCCAGCGCCTGCCCGGACGCTGGGTGCTCGTCGGCGCCGCTTTCCTCGGCGGATGGCTGCTGTTCGTGCTGGTGTGGCTGGTCGCGCGACGCGACGACGTGGCCGCGCCCGTGCCGATGCAGCCGGTGGCGGCGCCCGCGGCGTTCGAGCCCCTTCCGCGGCCGATGCCCGCAGGCGATGCCGCCACGCCGCTGCCGCCCCCTTCCGACGAGGCGCCGCGCCTGGTCGAGGCCGCGCCGCCGGCGCCCGCTCCCGCCGAGCCCGCTCCGCTGCCGCCCAGCCTCGAGGAGAACGCCCCCGCGGTCGCCGCTCCTGCGCAGCCTCCGGTTCCGCTGCCGGACCAGTCCCCGTCGCCCCGCTATCCGGTCGGGGCGCTGCGCCGTGGCGATACCGGTACCGTCGTGGTCCAGGTCGCGGTGGATGCCGAGGGCCGGCCGGTATCGGTGGAGGTGGTGGAGCGCAGCGGCTCGCGCGAGCTCGATCGTGCAGCCGTCGAGGCTGTTTCGCGCTGGCACTTCGCGCCGGCGCGCGACGCGGCGGGAGCCGCGGTCGCCGGCAGCCTGTCGGTGCCGATCGACTTCAAGCTCGAGTAACCGACTCGCTCACCGCGCCTGCAAGTCGCTGAACGGAGGCGCTTCAGCCGGGAAACGTTCAGCCAATCTCGACCTGGCGAAGACATCTATCTGCCGAGACTCGGTCGCGTCACCCCACCGAGGAATTCGCATGGCCACGTACACCACGCACCATCACGATGCCGCCCACGTAGCCCACGACGAACACGCCGCCCCGCGCCAGCGCACCTCGCCCGTGCTGGTCGCCGCGCTGGGCGTGGCGCTCGTCGCCCTCGGCGCGTGGTGGTACACGCAGCGCGACAACCGGGCCGCGGATGCGCCCGCCCCGGCCGCCACCACCCTTCCCTCCGAGCCGGTAGCGCCGCCGTCGACGGTCGCGACCCGTGACGCCCGGCCGGCCACGGACGCCCCGGGCCGTCGCGCGCCGGTCGTGGCCGATCGGCCCGCCCGCCCGCTGGCGGGCAACCCCATGCCCGAGTATCCGCGCGCCGCGTTGCGCAGCGGCGAGGAAGGCAGCGTGCTGCTGAGCATCGCGCTCGACGCCCGCGGCGTACCCACCGACGTGAACGTCATCCAGCGCAACGGCACCCGGGACCGCAGCTTCGATCGCGCGGCAATCCAGGCGGCGCGCCAGTGGCGCTTCGAGCCCGCGATCCGTGATGGCAAGGCGGTGCCGGCCACGGTGCAGCTGCCCGTGGATTTCCGCCAGGGCTGAGGTCGTCAGGCCTCAGGCGCGCAGGCCGAACCCGCAGCCGCGCGCCAGGGCGTCGAAGCCCGGGAACGACGTCGCCACGTTGGCTACGTCGTCCACCCTGACCTCTCCGGTGGCCCGTTGCGCGGCCACTGCGAAGGCCATGGCGATCCGGTGGTCGCCATGGCTTTCGATCGTTCCGGCGCCCAGCGCCCCCGGTTGGATGGTGGCGCCATCGGGCGTTTCGTCCACCCGCAGGCCCAGGGTACGCAAGCCTGTCGCCATCGCCGCGAGGCGATCGGATTCCTTGACCCGCAGTTCGGCGGCCCCACGGACCACGGTCGCGCCTTCGGCGCAGGCGGCTGCGACGAACAGCGCCGGGAACTCGTCGATCATGTCGGGGACCAGCGCTTCGGGCACGTCGATCCCACGCAATGGTGCATGCCGCACGACCAGGTCGGCGACCGGTTCGCCACCATGCGTGGCCGGGTTTTCCTCGCGGATATCAGCGCCCATCAGGCGCAACGCCTGCAGCAGGCCGGTGCGGCGCGGATTCAGGCCCACCGCCCGCAGGCGCAGTTCGGAACCGGGGACGATGCTGCCCGCGACCAGGAAGAACGCGGCCGAGGAGAAATCCGCGGGCACGGCGATGTCGGTCGCGCGCAGGCGCTGGCCGCCGCGCAGGCGCGCATGCCCCGGCGAAAATTCGATCTCCACGCCGAACGCCGACAGCATGCGCTCGGTGTAGTCGCGGGTCGGATGCGGTTCGGTGATCGCGGTTTCGCCCCGGGCGTACAGGCCCGCCAGCAACAGGGCGGACTTCACCTGGGCCGAGGCCACCGGCAGCGTGTAGTCGATACCGGCCAGGGCCTGGCCGCCGTGGATGCGCAGCGGCGGGGTGCCATCCTCCCGCGTGTCGATCCTGGCGCCCATCTGCGCCAGGGGCCCGGTGACGCGGCGCATCGGCCGCTTCGACAGCGATTCGTCGCCGACCAGCACGCTGTCGAACGGCTGCGCCGCCAGCAGTCCTGCCAGCAGGCGCATGCCGGTGCCGGCGTTGCCGCAGTCGAGCGGACCGTCGGCCGCCTTCAATCCGTCGACGCCGACCCCGTGCACGATCCGCCTCGACGGCGATGGCGTCTCGATGCGCACGCCCAGGCGCGAGAAGATCGCGGCGGTGGCGCGCGTGTCCTCGCCCTCCAGGAACCCGTCTACCGTCGACACGCCATCGGCCAGGGCGGCGAGCATCACCGAACGATGCGAGACCGATTTGTCGCCCGGGATGTCCAGCGTGCCGCGCAGCGGCTGCCCGGCGGTTGCGACCCAATGCTGCGACTGCGACATCTCTACTCCATGCGATGGGGGAAGGCCGTCGCCGACGGCCTCGTTTCATTGCGGCCCGCGGGCGTCCTAGGGAACCGCCACCGGGTACGAGCCCAGCACCTTCACCTGGGCCACGTGCTTTTCCAGTTCGGCCAGCGCCTGCTTCATCGCTTCGTCCTCGACATGGCCGGCCAGGTCGATGAAGAACGCGTATTCCCAGCGGGCCTGGTGCGAAGGCCGCGACTCGATCCGGTTCATGCTCACGCCATGGCGCGCGAACGGGCTGAGCACGTCGAACAGCGCGCCGGGCTTGTCGTGGATGAACACCAGGATCGAAGTGCGGTCATGGCCGGAAGGCGGGAAGATCTTGCGGCCGATCACCAGGAACCGCGTGGTGTTGTCCTTGTCGTCCTGGATCGGGCGCATGATGACCTTCTTCAGGCCATACACGTGCGCCGCGCTCTCGCCGGCGATGGCGGCCGCGTCGTCGGCGCCGCGCGCGCGGCGCGCGCCCTCGGCGTTGCTCGACACCGGGACCTTCTCGGCCTTGGGCAGGTTGGTCCGCAGCCAGCCGGCGGTCTGCGCGAACGCCTGGGGGTGCGCGTAGATGCGCTCGATGTCCTCGATCCGCCCGCTGCGCGAGAGCAGGTACTGGTGCACCAGCAGCTCCACTTCCCCGCAGATCTTCAGCGGCGAGGTCAGGAACATGTCGAGGGTGACCTGGATGGTGCCCTGGCCCGAATTCTCGACCGGCACCACGCCGAAGTCGGCATTGCCCGCCTCCACCTCCTGGAACACCTCCTCGATGCTGCCCAGCGGCAGGCCGTGCGCGGAGCGGCCGAAGTGCTTGAGCACCGCCTGCTGGCTGAAGGTTCCCTCCGGGCCGAGGTAGCCGATCTTCAGCGGTTCCTGCTGGGCCAGGCACGCGGACATGATCTCGCGGAACACGTGCACCAGCACTTCGTCCGACAGCGGACCCTCGTTGCGGTCCACCACCATGCGCAGGACCTGGGCCTCGCGTTCGGGCCGGTAATAGTCGACCGCCGCGGCCAGCTTGCCCTTGGCCTTGCCGACCTGCAGCGCGAAGCGTGCGCGTTCGGCGATCAGTTCCTGGATCCGGCGGTCGATGCCGTCGATCTGCGCGCGCACGTCGGAGAGCGCGGGCGGCGCATTGGCCGGCGGGGCGGCACGCCCGGCCACCGGCTTCTTGCGGGGAACCGGCGTGCCGGTCGCGGGTTTTCTCGGTGCTGCCATGGGTGGGTCCGTGTTCGGGGAGGCCGGCCGCGAAGCGGCGGGTGTGCGTCGCGGGCGGCGATGCTCCGCTCAGCCCTGACGCTGCTGGAAATCGCGCATGAAATCGACCAGGGCCTGCGCCCCGGCCACCGGCATGGCGTTGTAGAGCGATGCACGCAGGCCGCCGACCGCCTTGTGGCCCTTCAGCGCCAGCAGGCCGGCGGCTTTCGATTCGGCCACGAACCGGGCGGTCAGGGTTTCATCGGGCAGGAAGAACGGGATGTTCATGCGCGAGCGCGCAGCCGCAGCGACGTCGTTGCGGTAGAAGCCGCCGGACGCGTCGATGGCGCCGTAGACCAGCGCCGCCTTGGCCGCGTTGCGGCGGGCGAACTCCTCCACCCCGCCTTCGTCCAGCATCCATTTCACGGTCAGGCCGAGCAGGTACCAGTTCCAGGTCGGCGGCGTGTTGAGCATCGAGTCGCGGGCCGCGTGCGAGGCGTAGGTGAAGATATCGGCGCGGGGCTGGCCCTGGCGCTCGAGCAGCTCGCGCCGGACGATCATCACCGACACGCCGACCGGACCGAGGTTCTTCTGCGCGCCGGCGTAGATCAGCCCGTACCTGGACACGTCCAGCGGCTCCGAGGCGATGGACGAACTGAAGTCGGCGAACAGCGGCACCGCACCCACGTCGGGCGTGTCGCGGAACTCGACGCCGTGGATGGTCTCGTTCGCGGTGATGTGCACGTACGCCGCGTCCTGGCTGAGCGACCAGCCCGCGCGGGGCGGGATGTCGTGGAACCCGCCGGGCTCGCCATCGGCGGCCACGTGCACGTTGACGTAGGGCCTCACCTGCCTGATCGCGGTCTTGCCCCAGTGCCCGGTGACCACGTAGTCGACGGTCTGGCCGGGTGCGGCGAAGTTCAGCGCTAGCAGGGCCTGCTGGGTAGTGGCGCCACCGGCCTGGAACAGCACCGCATAGTCGTCGGGCACGGACAGCAAGGTGCGCAGGTCTGCTTCGGCCTGGGCGGCCACGCCCATGAATTCGGCCCCGCGGTGGCTCAGCTCGACGATCGACGCGCCCACCCCGTTCCAGTCCAGCATCTCGGCCTGCGCCTGGCGCAGCACCGGTTCCGGCAATGTCGCAGGGCCGGCACTGAAGTTGTAGGCGCGCGTCATGAACCACCCGTCACGAAAGGCCCCGTAGTATGCCGCAGTGCAGCGGTTGCGGGCGCAACCAAGGCTTGCGTGCCGGCGGCTGCACGCGCCCCGGGAACCCGGCGACCGGTGCCGTGGTCCCAGCCGTTGTCCGCCGATGGAGTCGACCGATGCGCCCCCCGCGCCTGCCCCGGATTCCCGCCAGCGAAATCACCGACGAGGCGGTCTACCGCGACCGGCGCAGGGTGCTGGCCGCCTTCGCCGCCAGCCCGCTGCTGGCCACCCTGCCCGGCTGCGCCGAGGCCGAACCCCCGCCTGCGCCGAAAGTCGCGATCAGCGCCGCGGATGCCCGGGCCGGATTCCGCACGGACGAGCCGCTGACCCGTTACGAGGATGTCACCACCTACAACAATTTCTACGAATTCGGCACCGACAAGGGCGACCCGTCGCGGGCGGCGAAGACGCTGCGCACCTCGCCGTGGTCGGTGACGGTTGATGGCGAGTGCGCCAGGCCGGGCCGCATCGCGCTGGACGACCTGCTGCGCGGGCTCGCCCCGCAGGAGCGCATCTACCGCCTGCGATGCGTCGAAGGCTGGTCGATGGTCGTGCCCTGGCTGGGGGCGCCGCTGGGCGAGGTACTCAGGCGCTTCGAGCCGACGTCGAAGGCGAAGTTCGTCGCCTTCACCACCCTGGCCGATCCACGCCAGATGCCGGGCATGCGCTACCGCTCGATCGACTGGCCGTACAAGGAAGGCCTGCGCATCGACGAGGCGATGCACCCGCTGACCCTGCTGGCGACCGGCCTGTATGGCAAGCCCCTGCCGCAGCAGAACGGGGCGCCGCTGCGCCTGGTGGTGCCATGGAAGTACGGCTTCAAGTCGATCAAGTCGATCGTGGCGATCCGCTTCAGCGAGCGCATGCCGGAGACCGCGTGGCACGAGTTGCAGCCGTCCGAGTACGGCTTCTTCTCCAACGTCAACCCGGCCGTCGACCACCCGCGCTGGAGCCAGAAGACCGAACGCCGCATCGCCGGGACCAAGAGCAAGCTGTTCGCCGAGCGCATCCCGACCCGGCCGTTCAACGGCTATGCCGAACAGGTCGCGCCGATGTACGCGGGCATGGACCTGCGCAAGTGGTACTGAGCGGAAGGTTGGCCCCGCACGCGCGCGCATCATGCGCATGAACCGGCCCGCGCGCCCGGCATCGACGCCCGCGCTTGCCTGGGCGAAAGCGCTCGTCCACGTGCTGTCGCTGCTGCCCGCGGCCTGGCTTGCGTGGCGGGTCTACCAGGTCTGGAGGACCGGAAGCGATGCGCTGGGAGCGGATCCCGTCGCCGAGATCGAGCACTTCACCGGCCTGTGGGCGCTGCGCTTCCTGCTGCTGACGCTGGCCATAACCCCGCTGCGGCAACTCACGGGCCGGTCGGTGCTGCTGCGCTTCCGGCGCCTGCTCGGGCTGTATGCGTTCTTCTACGCCTGCCTGCACCTGGCGGCCTACCTCGCGCTGGACCTGGGTGGCTACTGGACGCAGATCTTCGAGGAGATCGCCAAGCGGCCGTACATCACCGTGGGCTTCGCCGCATGGGTGCTGCTGCTGCCGCTGGCCGTGACCTCGACGGCCGGCTGGATGCGCCGCCTGGGCAGGCGCTGGGGCCAGCTGCACCGCCTGGTGTATGCGGTTGCGGTGCTCGCGGTGCTGCACTTCTGGTGGCTGGTCAAGTCCGACCTGCGGGAGCCCGCGCTGTACGCCGGCATCGTCTGCATCCTGCTGGGCTGGCGGGTCGTGCGCCGGTTCAGCGTGCGCCGAACCACAGCAGCGCGCTGAGCGCCAGGCCGGACAGCAGCGCCGCCAGCAGCAGCCAGGGCAGGCGCCGGGTCGACCCCGCCGGAACGTGCGCCGACGGCGTCGCCGGCAGCGGTGCGTCCGCCGCCGCGCCGCCCGGCGCGGGGGTGGCCGGGACCGCCGGAAACTCGACCACGAAGCGGTGCTGGCCGTCGAACACCACCTGGTCACCCGGGCCGAGCACCGCCTCGCGCACGGGCATGCCGTTCACCACGCTCGGCTCCTGCCCCAGGTTGCGCAGCAGGACCACGTCGCCGTGGCGCTCCAGGAGCGCGTGCCGCGCCGGGAACGCGGGATCGTCGATGCGGATGTCGGCCTCGCGCGATGCGCCGACCAGGCGGGTCGGCCCCAGGGTATAGCTGCGGCCGTGGTGCTGGCCGCCGACGCCGCGCAGGAGCACGCGTGGATCACCGGCGTGCTCGCCCGGATCCAGCGGGCCGGCCGCGCGCAACGGCGCGCGGACCAGCAGTTCGACCCCGTCCGCGTACACCGCATCGCCGGCACGCAGCAGCGCCATCCGCCGCACGGGCCGGCCATTGACGTGCACGGGGCGTGCCCCGGCGGGCACCTGCAGCCAGAGCCCGCGCTGGTCCAGGCAGAACTGGGCCATCAGGGCCGCGCCCGGCGCGTCGCCGATCCCGAGCAGCCCGTTGGCCTGCCGCACCAGCCGGTGGATTCCAGGGGACAGCGGGTGGTCGACCTGCTGGCGATTGCTGAAATGGAGTTGCAGGTCGGTCATTCGGAACAGAGCCTAGCAAATCACGCCCCCCTGTCGCCGCCGGTGCCCCGGCGCTACTCTTGCCCGCCCGTTCCCCTCCGCCCGCCATGTCACGCATCGACATCCTCCATCCGCACACCCGCAGCGCCGACGAGGCGCGTTCCATCGTCGACGGCATCGCCGCCCAGCTGCGCGAGCGCTTCGGGGTGTCCGGCGCATGGGAGGGCGATGCGGTGATGCTTTCCGGCCCGGGGCTGACCGGCCAGGTGCAGCTTCTGCCGCAGCAGGTCCGGGTGACCGCCGAACTCGGCTTCCTGCTGTCGGCCCTGCGCGGGCAGGTCGAAGCCGAGATCCGCCGCGTGCTTGGGGAGCGGCTGGACTGAGCGCGGCTCACGCGCCCTTATCGCCCGCTTGCGGACACTGACCCGGTCTTCCCCACACGTCAGGACCCGGACATGAGTGCCGACCCGCATCACGCTTCAGGCCGTGGCAGCGTCGCCGACTTCCAGGCGCAGGCCTCGCGCATCGCCCGTGAGATGGGCGAGAACGCCCACCAGGTATGGCTCGCCGGGATCGGCGCGCTTGCCCGCGCGCAGAGCGAGGGCAGCCGCCTGTTCGAACAGCTCGCCGAGGAAGGACGGCAGGTCGAGGATGGCGAGGCGCCGGCCGGTGGCGCGGCGAACCGCCTCGACGGCCTGCGGCAGAGCCTGGACGCGGCGATGGGCCGCGCCCAGGCACGCGCAGGCGAGGCCTGGGACAGCATGGGCCGCATGTTCGAACAGCGCGTGCAGCAGGCATTGCGCCAGCTCGACGTGCCGACCCGCGACGACCTCGATGCGCTCGGTGCACGGATCGATGCGCTGACGCTGGAGTTGCAGCGGTCGCGTGCCCAGGCTCCGGCTGACGGTTCCGCAGCAGCCACGCCAGGCGTACCGCCCACCGTCTGATGACGCGCGCCGGCGCGCGTTTTGTTGCACAGCACAAGACGCTGCGGCAGAATCGGAACCGGCCCGCCAGTCCAACCGCCGTTTGCTCCCCTCCCCTCTCGGCTACCGGACTGGCGGGCCTTCTCGTGTCCGTTCGCTCCACGCCGGTCCGCGGGACGCAGCGCGAAACCGGGTAACATCTCGCCCCGGACAGGGGTTATCTCGCAGGGATCGGCATGTCTTCCTGGATTCTGGGACTGGGCCTGGCGGCGCTGGTCGCCGTGCTGGCGGTCCTGTACGTATGGCTGGTCCGGCGGCCGCTGGCGGAAACGTCGGCGGGCCTGCGCGCACTGGCCAACCTGCGCTGGCGGGAATTCGCCACCATCATCGGCCAGGCGATGCAGCAACGCGGCCTTCGTGATGCCAGCCTCGGTCCCGAACAGGGCGGCGACTCCACCAGCAGCCAGTTGCTGATGACCGATGGCGACGGCCGCTGGCTGCTGTCGTGCAAGCACGGGCTGGCCTACCGCCTGGGCGCGTCGAGCGTGGACGAGCTGGTCGGCGCGATGGACCTGGCGGGCGCCCGCAACGGGATCCTGCTCACCCAGGGCCACGCCGAACGCGATGCCCTTGCCGCCGCGAGCATGCATGGCATCGAAGTGATCGACGGGCGCCGCCTGTGGCCGCTGCTCAAGCCGTTCCTGCAGGCCGAGACCACCAGCGGTATCGAGGTGGCGGCGCGGGCGCAGGCCAAGCGGCAGACCGGGCTGGCGGTGGCCGGTGCGCTGGCGCTCGGCCTGGCCGTCGCCGTCCTGCTGCCACGGCTGCAGGCGCCGTCCGCCGAGCGTGCGTCGCCGCCGCCCGCCACCGCTGCGGCACCCGCTGCGCAGACCTCGCCGCCGGCGGCGGAACCCGCTGCGGCCGCCGAGGACGTGATCCTGGACAACCCCGATGACGCCACCCTCGCGCGCTACCAGGGCGATGTGGCACGCACGCTGACCACGGTGCCGGGCATTACCCGGGCGTACTGGCTGACCCGGGCGACGCTGGTGATCGACCGCGACGCCGCCGACCAGATGGTCTGGCCGCTGATCTGCAGCGAACTGGAACGCTATCCCGCGCTGCGCACGTCCCGGGTGCAGCTCAATCCACGGCCCGGAAGCGACGAAGTGGTCCGCTGGAGGCAGTGCCGCACCGTCTGACGGCGCCGCGTGGCGTACGCAAGCAGAAACGCCGGCGCATGGCCGGCGTTTCCGTTCCTGCGGAAGTGGAACGCGGTCAGGCCTGGGGCGCGACGTCCCCGGTAACGGCATCGTCGCCCCTTGCGACCACCGGTTCGTCCTCGTCGTCCAGCGAAGCGTCCACCCGTTCGACCGCCTGCAGCGACTCGCCTTCGGACAGCCGGATCAGGGTCACGCCCTGGGTGTTTCGGCCGACCTGCGAGATCTCGGAGGCGCGGGTACGCACCAGCGTGCCGCCATCGGAGATCAGCAGCACCTCGTGCTGCTCGGACAGCTGGATCGCGCCGACCAGCTTGCCGTTGCGCGCGGTGGTCTGGATCGCGATCACGCCCTGGGTGCCACGGCCCTTCTTCGGGTACTCCTCCAGAGGCGTGCGCTTGCCGTAGCCGCGCTCGCTGGCGGTAAGGATGTCGCCCTCGCCGTCCGGCACCACCAGGCTCACCACCTCCTCGCCCTGGGCCAGGCGGATGCCGCGCACGCCGGTGGCGGTGCGGCCCATCGAACGCACCTCCGATTCGTCGAAGCGCACCGCCTTGCCGTTGGAGGCGAACAGCATGATGTCGCTGCCGCCGTGGGTCAGGGCCACGCCGACCAGCGCATCGCCGTCGTCCAGGCTGATCGCGATCTTGCCGCGCGCCAGGCGGAAGGCAAACTCGGTCAGCGGGGTCTTCTTGACCGTGCCGTCGCGGGTGGCGAAGAACACGTACCAGCCTTCGGCGTACTCGCGCACCGGCAGCACGGCCTGGACCTTCTCGCCTTCCTCCAGCGGGATCCAGTTGATGATCGGCCGGCCGCGCGCGTTGGAACCGGCCTCCGGCAGCTGGTGCACCGGTAGCCAGAACACCTTGCCGTTGCTGGTGAACGTCAGCAGCGTGTCGTGCGTGTTGACCAGCCACAGCTGGTCGATGAAATCCTCTTCCTTGGTCGCCGCCGCGCTGCGGCCGCGGCCGCCGCGCTTCTGCGCGCGATACGCCGACACCGGCTGGCGCTTGGCGTAGCCGGCGTGCGACAAGGTGACCACCACGTCTTCCGGCGCGATCAGGTCCAGGATGTCCAGGTCTTCCTCGCTGGCGCGGATCTCGCTGCGGCGGGCGTCGCCGAACTCTTCCTTGAGGTTGTTCAGCTCGGTGCGGATCACCTCGCGCAGCACGTCCGGGTTCTCGAGGATCTCGATCAGGCCGCGGATGGTCTCGAGCAGCTGGCGGTACTCGTCGGTCAGCTTGTCCTGCTCCAGCCCGGTCAGGCGGTGCAGGCGCATTTCCAGGATCTGCTGGGCCTGGACCTCGGTCAGGTGGTACTTGCCCTCGATGAAGCCGACGCCGTCCGGCAGGTCGTCCGGGCGCGAAGCCTCGGCACCGGCCGCGGCCAGCAGCGCGCCGACCAGGCCGGGCTCCCAGGTCCGGCCGAGCATGCGCTCCTTGGCCACCTGCGGGCTTTCGGAGGTCTTGATCAGCTCGATCATCTCGTCGATGTTCGCCAGCGCGACGGTCAGGCCTTCCAGCACGTGGGCCCGGGCGCGCGCCTTGCGAAGCTCGAAGATGGTCCGGCGGGTCACCACTTCGCGGCGGTGGCGCAGGAACGCCTCGAGGATCTGCTTGAGGTTGACCAGCTGCGGGCGGCCGTCGACCAGGGCGACCATGTTGATGCCGAACACCGACTCCAGCTGGGTCTGCTGGTAGAGGTTGTTGAGCACCACCTCGGCCGATTCGCCGCGCTTGACCTCGATGTAGATGCGCATGCCGTCCTTGTCGGACTCGTCGCGCAGCTCGGAGATGCCCTCGATCTTCTTTTCCTTGACCAGCTCGGCGATCTTCTCGATCAGCCGCGCCTTGTTCACCTGGTAGGGGATCTCGGTGACGATGATCGATTCGCGGCCGTTGTCGGCCACTTCCACGTCGGCCTTGGCGCGCATGCGCACGCGGCCACGCCCGGTGCGGTACGCCAGCTGGATGCCGCCGACGCCGTTGATGATGCCCGCGGTCGGGAAGTCCGGGCCGGGGATGTACTGCATCAGGCCGTCGACGTCGAGCTCGGGGTCGGCGATCAGCGCGAGCAGGCCGTCCACCACCTCGGTCAGGTTGTGCGGAGGAATATTCGTGGCCATGCCCACGGCAATACCGGCCGAACCATTCACCAACAGGTTCGGGAACCGGGTCGGCATGACCGTCGGCTCCAGTTCCTTCTCGTCGTAGTTGGGCTGGAAATCGACGGTTTCCTTGTCGATGTCGGCCATCAGCTCGTGGGTGAGGCGGGACATGCGCGCCTCGGTGTAGCGCATCGCCGCGGCGGAGTCGCCGTCGACCGAACCGAAGTTGCCCTGCCCGTCCACCAGCAGGTAGCGCAGCGAGAACGGCTGCGCCATGCGCACCAGGGTGTCGTACACCGACTGGTCGCCGTGCGGGTGGTACTTACCGATGACGTCACCGACGATGCGCGCGGACTTGTAGTACGGCTTGTTGCTGTGCGCGCCCAGTTCGTTCATCGCGAAGAGCACCCGGCGGTGCACCGGCTTGAGGCCGTCGCGCACGTCGGGAAGCGCGCGCCCGACGATCACGCTCATCGCGTAATCGAGGTAGCTGCGGCGCATTTCGTCTTCGAGGTTGACCGGGATGATTTCTTTCGCGAGGTCGGTCATCAGGACTCTTCGGCGGGTCGTGGTCAGGTGCGCGCGGCGTGCCGTCCAACGGCGCCGGCGCGGCGTTGCGGAAGGACTTCGCGCAACCGGTCGATTCTAGCACAGCCGACCGCCGAAAAGGCCACTATTTCCACGCAGAAACAAGCACTTGCGACCCTTCGCGAGAGCCGCGGGCGGCCCGGGGCGCGGAACTTCCCGGACAGCGGTCCAACCCGCTCCCGCACCACGTTGCCGGGCGGCCAGGGCGGCGGGCCCGGCAGCAGGACCGCGATGTCGGGACCGGGAAGAAACCCGGTCCGCGCGCGGCGTCAGCCGGCGAACATCGCCCGCATCCGTGCCGTGTCGGGACGCTCCACCACGCCCTTCTCGGTGACGATGGCATCGATCAGCGCGGCGGGCGTGACGTCGAACACCGGGTTCCACGCGGCGATGCCCTCGGCCACGGTGCGCACTCCGCCGAGGCCGTGCAACTCGCCAGGGTCGCGCTGCTCGATCTCGATCGCCGCACCGTCCGCGGTCTCCAGGTCGACCGTGGAGGACGGGGCCACCACCATGAACTTCACCCCGTGGTGGCGGGCGGCGATGGCCAGCTGGTAGGTGCCGATCTTGTTGGCGGTGTCGCCATTGGCGCAGATCCGGTCCGCCCCGACCACCACCCACTGCACCGCGCCGGTCTTCATCAGGTGCGCGGCGGCCGAATCGGCGATCAGGGTGGCGTCGATGCCGTCCTGCTGCAGTTCCCACACGGTCAGGCGCGCGCCCTGCAGCCAGGGCCGGGTCTCGCCGGCGAACACCTTGGCGATGCGGCCCTCGGCCACGCCGGCGCGGATGACCCCGAGCGCGGTGCCGAACCCGGCGGTCGCCAGCGAGCCGGTGTTGCAGTGGGTCAGCACGCCGCTGCCAGGGGCGACCAGGCCCGCGCCCAGCGCCCCCATGTGGCGGTTGGCGGCCAGGTCCTCGTCGGCGATCGCGCGGGCCTCGCGCTCGAGCACGTCGCGCCAGTCGCTGCCGGCACCCGCCAGGGCACGGCGCATCCGCGACAACGCCCAGGCCAGGTTGACCGCGGTCGGACGGGCCGCGTTGAGCCGCTGCAGCGCCGGCTCCAGCCGGGCGGCCGCCTCCACGCCATCGCTCGCATCGACCGCGCGCGCGGCCAGGACCACGCCCCAGGCGGCGGCGATGCCGATCGCCGGGGCGCCGCGCACCGCCAGCTCGTGGATCGCGCGGGCGACCTCGTCGCTGTCGCGGCAGGTGACGTGCTCCACCGCGAACGGCAGGCGCCGCTGGTCGAGCAGTTCAAGCGCATCGCCGGTCCACAGGATCGGGCGGATGTGGTCGTAGCGGTCGAAGTCGAAGGCGGTTTCCATGCGTGGATTCTAGCGTTCTACGCGGCTATTCGACGCTGAACTCGCCGCGGCAGCCCTTGTCGACCCAGATCCGTTCGGCATCCCAGCCCCAGGTGCGGCCTTCCTCGCATGCCATCCCGGACAGCTGCCGGAGCAGGCTCGCCCGGTGCTCGATGGTGGTCCCGCAGCTGCGCTTGATCCGGTCCTTGGATTCGCAGGTGACCAGCCGCGCGCCGGGTGGAAACCCGCCGTCGCGTTCGCCGATCTCGAATTCGCCCTTGCAGCCGCGCGATACCCAGACCTCGTTGCGCCCGACGCCCCAGCTCTCGTCGCGGCGGCACGGCAGGGCCGAGCGCTGGCGCAGCAGGCGGACCGGCGCCCCGCGCAGGCTGACCGCGCAGCTCTCGGTGCGCCCGCCTTCGGATTCGCAGCGGATCATCCGGCGCTTGACCGCCGCCGGCTCGCCGCGGGCCCGGAATTCGGCGCGGCAACCGCGAGCGACCCATACCCCGTCGCCATCGACCCCCCAGTCGGATTCGCGGATGCAGGTGTTGCCGGACAGCTGGCGGACCAGGTCGACGCCACCGCCGGTGTCCATCGGGCAGTGCACGCGGCGCATGTCGTCCGATTCGCACCGCACCACGTCCATGGCGTCGTCCGCGCGCGCGGCCGCCGGCCGCGCCGCGGCCCCCCCCGCCCCCCCCCCCCCCCCCCCGGCCCGGGGGGGCGGCCGCGCCCGCGGCCGCCGGCAGCGCGGCGGCCATCCATGCCGCCGCCAGCGCGAACGCCGCGGACCAGCCGCGGACCTTCAGGTTGCCGCCAACCGCCCTCATCCGTGCCGCCCCCTCGACTCGTCAGTCACCCGATTTTCGCGCCGGCCGCGGAAGGGCCGGTGAACATTCCGCTAGGCCCGCCCGAAATCGAACGCCAGGACCTCGCCGATGCGCCCGGTGCCGGCGAGCGCCATCAGCAGCCGCTCCATCCCCAGGGCGACCCCCGCGCATTCGGGAAGACCGGCCTGCAGGGCGTCGAGCAGGCGCCGGTCCAGGGGCGGGCAAGGCGCGCCGCGGGCCGCGCGCACCGCACGGTCGCGCTCGAAGCGCTGCCGCTGCTCGGCCGCGTCGGTGAGCTCGTGGTAACCGTTGGCGAGTTCGAACGGCCCCAGGTACAGCTCGAACCGCTCCGCCACCGGCGGATCGCCCGGGCGGATCTTCGCCAGCGCGCACTGGGTGGCCGGCCAGTCGTGCACGACGGTGATCCGGTCGACGGGGAATCGCGGCTGGATCCGATGCGTCACCAGCAGGTCCAGCCAGTCGTCGCGCCCCAGCCCCGCGCCATCGATGCCGGTCCCGGCCAGCGGCACCCGCAGCTGCGCATCGCTGGCGGCGAAGGGATCGAGCCCGACCGCCTCCAGGAACAGCTCGCGGTACGTGGTGGTCACCACCTCGGCCTGTCGCCCGGCCAGGGCCAGGGCCAGCTGCACCAGCGCCACGGTCTCCTCCGCCAGGCGCAGGTGGTCCCAGCCCACCCGGTACCACTCGAGCATGGTGAACTCGGGGTTGTGGCGGCCACCGGCTTCGCCATTGCGGAACACCCGGCCCAGCTCGTAGCAGTCGCCGATGCCCGCGGCGAGCAGGCGCTTGAGCGGGTACTCGGGCGAGGTGCGCAGCCAGCGCCGCGGCGAGCCGGCATCGCGGTGCCCGCTGAACTCGGCGGTGAAACTCTCGATGTTCGGCTCGGTGTTGCCGGCCTCCGACAGCACCGGGGTCTCCACTTCGAGCACGCCGCGATCGGCGAAAAAGCCCCGCACCAGCGCGTAGACCCGCGCGCGCAGGCGCAGTGCGTCCAGGCCCGCGCTGGGCCGCCAGTCGGCCCCGGCGTTCACCGGTGCTGCTCCAGGAACGCCAGCAGCCGCGCCTCGTCCCAGACCTCGATCCCCAGCTCCTCGGCCTTGGCCAGCTTCGAACCCGCCGCCTCGCCGGCCACCACGAAACTGGTCTTCTTCGACACGCTGCCGGCCGCCTTCGCGCCCAGCGCCTCCAGCCGGTCCTTGGCTTCGTCGCGGCCCATCGCGCTGAGCGTCCCGGTCAGCACCACCGTCTTGCCTTCCAGCGGGCCGGCCGCCTGGTCACCGCGCGCCGGCAGCCGTGCCCGCAGCGCGTCCTGCGCCTGCGCACTGCGCAGCAGCAGCGCGGCATTGGCCGCCTCGTCCAGCCATGCCACCAGCGCGTTCGCGCTCTCGACCGGCAGCCCGGCGGTGACCAGGTTGTGCACGGGCGCGTCGAGCAGGGCCTGGGCACCGGCGAAGGCCGAACCCAGCTGCGCCGCGCGCACCGCCGTGACCTTGGGAATCTCCAGGTCGACCAGCAGCGTGGCCAGGTCCAGGCCTTCGCCGAGCTTCGGGTTCGGGGCGTGGCTGTCGCCGATCCGCACGCCGCGCGCGAGGAGGCGGTCGATCACCTGCTGGTTGCCGGGCTGGTCGAGGAAATGGCCGATCGCGCGCGCCACCTCGCCGCCGATGTCCGGCACCCGCTTGAACAGCGGCCACGGCAGGCGGCGGATCAGCTCCAGGTCGCCGAACCACTGCGCCAGCGCCTTGGCCGTGCTCTCGCCCACGTGTTCGATGCCCAGTGCGTAGAGGAAGCGCGCCAGGGTCGTGTCGCGGCTGCGGTCGATCGCCACGATCAGGTTGTCGGCCCACTTGGTGGCGACCTTGCCCGCCTTCACGGTATCGGGCGTGGTGCCGTCGCGCTCGTCCGCCCGGCGCTTCATTTCCAGCAGGTCGTCCACGCCCAGCCGGTACAGGTCGGACACGTCCTGCAGGTAGCCGAACTCGGACAGCGACTCGATGTAGCGCTCGCCCAGCCCGTCGATGTCCATCGCCCGCCGGCTGGCGAAGTGGAACACCGCCTGGACGCGCTGCGCCGGGCAGCTCAGCTCGCCGGAGCAGCGCCACACCGCGGCGCCTTCCTCGCGCACGACTTCCGAGCCGCAGACCGGGCAAGCCATCGGCATCGACCAGGGCGTGGCATCGGGCGGCCGGCGGTCGACCACCACCTGCACCACCTCCGGGATCACGTCGCCGGCGCGGCGCACGATCACCGTGTCGCCCGCGCGCACGTCCAGCCGGGCCACGTGGTCGGCGTTGTGCAGGGTCGCGCGGGTCACGGTGACCCCACCCACCTGCACCGGCTGCATCAGCGCCCACGGCGTCACCGCGCCCGTGCGGCCGACGTTGACCTCGACCGACTCGACCACCGTGGTCTGCTCCTGGGCGGGGAACTTGTGCGCGATCGCCCAGCGCGGCGCGCGCGAGACGAAGCCCATCTCGCGCTGGCCGGCGTAGTCGTCGAGCTTGTAGACCACGCCGTCGATGTCGAACGGCAACCCGTCGCGGGCCTCGCCGACGCCCGCGTAATAGCCGAGCAGGCCTTCGACGTCATGGACGACGGTGGCCAGTTCGCTGACCGGAAAACCCCATTCGCGCAACCGGGCCAGGGTGCCGGAATGCGTGTCCGGCAGCGTCCCGCCCTCGACCAGGCCGGTGCCATACGCATAGAAGCTCAGCGGCCGCTGCGCGGTGAGGTTCGGGTCGATCTGGCGCAGCGAGCCGGCGGCGCCATTGCGCGGGTTGGCCAGCACCTTGCCGCCATGCAGCCGCGCGCGCTCGTTGTAGCGCTCGAAGTCCGCGCGGGCCATGTAGACCTCGCCCCGCACCTCCAGCACCCGCGGCCAGCCCCGGCCCTGCAGCCGCTGCGGGATCACCGCGATGGTGCGCAGGTTGGCGGTCACGTCCTCGCCGGTGGCGCCGTCGCCGCGCGTGGCCCCCTGCACGAACAGGCCGTCCTCGTAACGCAGGCTGATCGCCAGCCCGTCGAGTTTCGGCTCGGCGGAAAACGCCAGGTCGTCGCGGTCGAGGCGCTCGCGGATGCGGCGCACGAAGTCGGCCACCTCGCCCTCCTCGAACGCGTTGCCCAGCGACAGCATCGGCACCGCATGGGTGACCTGCGGAAAGCGGCCCGACGGCACCGCGCCGACCTTGCGGGTCGGCGAATCGGCCACCGCCAGTTCGGGGTGCTCGGCTTCCAGCGCCTCCAGTTCGCGGACCAGCGCGTCGTACTGCGCGTCGGTGATGTCGGGCGCATCCAGTCCGTGGTAGCGCCGGTTGGCATCCTCGATGCGCTGGCGGAGCTCGGCGACGCGGCGTGCGGGGTCTGCGGTGTCCATGCGCCGATTCTACCGGCCGCCCGGTGCCGCTTGCCGGGTGCCACCTGCTCACGTAGCGTGCCGGAAGCCTCCTTCGTCACGCGCCCATGACATCGCCACTCAGCCGCCGCCATTTCCTCGGACTGTCCGCCTGCAGCCTGGCGACCGCGGGTCTGGGGCCGCTGCTGGGGGCGAGCGGCCGCGCGGCCGCGCAACTGCCCCCGGCGATCCCCGGCATGGATGACCCCGACGCGGTGCTGCTCAACTTCAACGAGAACCCGCACGGTCCGTTCCCCGAAGCACGGCAGGCGGCGCTGGACGGAATGGCGCAGGCCAACCGCTACCTGTTCGGCCCGCAGCGCGAACTGGTCGGGGTGTTCGCCGCGCAGAACGGCCTGCGCGAGGACCAGGTGGCCGGCTACTGCGGGTCCGGCGTCGCCCTGGATGCGTCGGCACTGGCATTCACCTCCGCGCAGCACGGCCTGGTAACCGCCGACCCGACCTTCGAATCGCTGGCGCAGATGGCGGGCGCCCACGGCGCGCGCATCGCGCGCGTGCCGCTGCGCGCCGACGGCGCGCATGACGTGCGCGCCATGGCGGCCGCCGCGCGCGAGGTCGCCGCGGGCCTGGTGTACGTGTGCAATCCGAACAACCCCACCGGCTCGGTCACCCCGCGCGCGGACATCGACTGGCTGCTCGCGAACAAGCCGGCCGGCAGCCTGCTGCTGGTGGACGAGGCCTACATCCACTACAGCGACGAGCCGGACACGCTGGACCTGGTCAGGGCCGGCGCCGACGTGGTGGTGCTGCGCACCTTCTCCAAGATCTACGGCATGGCCGGCCTGCGCCTGGGCCTGGCGGCGGCGCGGCCGGACCTGCTGCAGAAGCTGGTGCTGTTCGGCATGAACAGCCTGCCGGTCCCGAGCGTGGCCGCCGGCATCGCCAGCCTGGGCAACCCGCAGCACCTGGCCACGCGCAAGGCGGAGAACACGCGCCTGCGCGAGGAGACCGTCGCCTGGCTGGCCGCGCGCGGCCATGCCTGCCTCCCCAGCCAGGCCAACTGCTTCATGGTCGACGTGAACGGCGACGGGCGCGCGTTCAGCGCGGCGATGGCCCGGCACAAGGTGTTCGTCGGCCGCAGCTGGCCGGCGATGCCACGGCATGTGCGGGTCACGGTCGGGACGGCGGAGGAGATGCGACGCTTCCGCGAAGCGTTCGCCCAAGTGATGGCCTAGGACGATACCGGCAGGCGCCCCGCGGCCTCGCCACGGCGATGCTCAGCGCGGCCCGTCCGGCGCCTGCCCCGCATCGGCGGCGGCATAGGCGGCCAGCCGGTCCTCCAGCGTGCCGGCATGCAGTTCGAACAGGTGGTTGTCGTCGTCGTGGAAGTAGATCGACGCGCCCTCGCCTTCGATCCGGCTGCGGCCCGCCAGCACCTCCACGCCCAGCGCCCGCAGGCGGTGCAGGCACCCGGGCAGGTCGGCGGCATCGACCGCGAAGGCGACATGCCGGTAACTGCGCCCGGCCAGCGGCTCGCCCTGCATCGCGACCAGCCACAGGTCGCCGAGCAGGAAGAACTTCTCGCGCGAGAGCGAATGCTCGCGGCCGGCGCTGTCGTAGACCTCGCGCGCGCCCAGGCCCTCGCACAGCAAGCGCGCAGTGCGCTCCAGGTCGGCGACCACGAAGGTCACGTGGCTGATGCCGCGCACCGGCACCGGCGGCCTCCGCCCTACCAGCGCGGGGCGCGGGTCAGCGGCGGCGCCTCGTGCTGGCGGTCGTAGGCGCGCAGCTCGTCGCGGATGTGCGCGATGCGCTGGCGACCCAGCGCATTGCGGCTGTCGTCCAGGACCACGCCCTCGAGCAGTTCGGCCATGCGCTGCACGGTCGGCAGCATCTTCTCCCAGGCATCGAGGGCCGGCACCGGCGCCGGCAGGGTCAGGAAGAAGGCGATCGCCGGCGTCTCGAGCTCGCGGATGGTGGCCATGTCGAAGCTGCCGGGCTTGATGATGCTGGCCATGCTGAAGACCGGGCCGCGTTCCGGATGGCCTTCCAGCAGGCGGTGGAACACGCTCATGTGGCCGAAGACCATGCCGGTCTTTTCCGCGGCGACCACGATGTCCTCGCCGCGCAGCACGGCGCCGGCGCGCGCGGCCACGTACAGCGACACGATCTTGTCGAAGTCCTGGGTCTCGCGGCGGCCCAGGTTGCTGGAGGGCGCCGGCTCGGCGGGCAGGCCCAGCTCGGGCTGGCTCACCGCCTCGCCGCTGTAGTCGCCGCCGGCACCGGCCTCGTCGGCGGCATCACCCAGCGAGGGCTCGTGGCGCGCACGGCCGTACTCGGGGCTCATCGCCGGGGAGCCACGCGACTCGCGGCGCCGTCCCTGTTCCTCCCTGCGCGGGCGGCCGAAGAACCAGATCGCGGCCAGCAGCAGCAGGCCGGCGACCAGGATGCCGATGCGCAGCAGGTCTTTGTCGGACATGGAACGCGTCTCCGCCGGGGTCAGTGGGCTGCAAGGATGTCACGAGGAGCGGCCACGGAAAAACCCCGGGGCCGCCCTGTCCCGCCGGTCACGCCGCGCCGGCCAGGCGCGCGGCCTCGTCCAGGTCCACGCTCACCAGGCGCGACACGCCCGGCTCGCGCATGGTCACGCCGGAAAGCTGGTGCGCGGCCTCCATCGTCGCCTTGTTGTGGCTGACGAACAGGAACTGCACCTTCTCGCTCATTTCCTTGACCATGTTGGTGAAGCGGCCGACGTTGGCCTCGTCCAGCGGCGCGTCGACCTCGTCGAGCAGGCAGAACGGCGCCGGGTTGAGCTGGAAGATCGCGAACACCAGCGCCACCGCGGTCATCGCCTTCTCGCCGCCGGACAGCAGCGAGATGTTGGACACGCGCTTGCCGGGCGGCCGGGCCATGATCGCCACGCCGGTGTCGAGCAGGTCCTCGCCGGTCAGCTCCAGGTAGGCATGGCCGCCGCCGAACAGGCGCGGATACAGCTGCTGGATGCCGGAATTGACCCGGTCGAAGGTGTCCTTGAAGCGGCCGCGGGTCTCGCGGTCGATCTTGCGGATCGCTTCCTCGAGCGTCTCCAGCGCGGTGGTCAGGTCGGTGTTCTGCGAGTCCAGGTACTGCTTGCGCTGCTCGGCCTCGCCGCACTCGTGGATCGCCGCCAGGTTGACCGGCTCCAGCCGGCGCATGCGCGCGTCGATCTGGCCGACCGACTGCTCCCAGTCGCGCACGTCGGCCACCTCCGGCAGCGTGTTGACGACGTCCTCCAGCACCAGCCCGTCGGCGGTGATCGCCTGGACCAGCTGCTCGGCCCTGAGCGCCAGCGCCTGCTGGTCGAGCCGGCGCTGGGCGATGCGCTCGCGCTGGGCCAGCGACTGCTCGTCGCGCTGGTGGCGCGACTGCTCGAAGCCGCGCAGCTCGTGGTCGATGGCTTCCAGCACCGCGCGGGCCTCGCCCAGCGCGCGCTCCACGCGCACGCGCTCGGCCAGCGCGGTCTGGTGCTCGGCTTCCAGCGCCTGCACCGGGGAATCGCCGGTGCTCAGCTGCGCGCTGAGTTCACCCAGGCGCGAATCGAGCTGGCCGCGCTGGGCGTCCATGCGCTGCAGGGCCTGGGTCAGCGAGGCGATCTGGGTCCGCTGGGATTCCAGCGCCAGCGCCAGCGCATGGCTGGCGTCGCGGCTGCCCCGGGCGGCGTCGCGGGCCAGGTCGCGCGCTTCGGTGCGCTGGCGACGTTCGGCTTCCAGTGCCTGCCGCGCGGTTTCCAGGTCGCCCATCGAGGCGACCGCATCCTCCAGCCGCGAACGCGCTTCGCGGGCCTGTTCGCGGCTGCCGTCCAGGGTCTGGACCAGCTGCGCCAGCTCGTTCTCGATGCGCTCGATGCGCTGCCGGGCGCTGTCCATCCGGCCCTGCTGGCTCTGCAGCTGGCCGGCCAGTTCGGACACGCTGCGGTGGGCCATGTACAGCTGGCGCTGCGCATCCTCGCGCTGCTGTTCGGCGGCCAGCAGCTGGTCGCGCAGGTGGACCAGGCGGTCCTCCAGCGCGGTTTCCCGCTGCTGCAACTCCTCGATGCCGGCGCGCAGCGACTGGATCTCGCGCTCGCGCAGCAGCGCGCCCTGCTTGGCCGCGCCGGAGCGCGACACCCGCACCCAGCCCTCGCCCAGGCGTTCGCCGGCGCGGGTGATGACCGAATCGCCCTCGCCCAGCCGCGCCATCAGCGCGCGGGCGTCGGCCAGGTCGTCGGCCGCGTGCAGGCGTGCGAGCAGCCGGCGCACCGCCAGCGGGCCGCGCACCCTGGCCGCCAGCGAGGTCGGCGCGAACGACGCATCGCCCGCCTCCGCGGACACCAGCGCGATCCGGCCCTCGCCAAGGTCGGCCAGCGCCTCGACGAGCTGTTCCGGCGCCTCCACCAGCACGCCTTCGATCAGCTGGCCCAGCGCGCTTTCGACCGCGTTTTCCCAGCCCTCGTCGACGGCGAGCGTCTCGCCCACGCGCGCGGCCGAATCCAGCCCGCGCGCCTTCAGCCAGGCTACCGCCGCGCCCTGCTCCTGGCCGAGCGCGGCCTGCTGCAGGGTTTCCAGCGAGGACAGCCGGCCGCGCGCGGCCTGGGCCTGCTTGCGCACCTCGGCGATCTCGGCCTGCGCGGTGCGCTGCTGTTCCTGCAGCGCCGACACGCCCTGCTTGCGCGCCTCGAGCTGCTCGTTGAGTCCATCCAGCGCCGTCTTCTGCGTCTCGTGCTGGATCTGCGCCTGCTCGAACGCCTCGGCCAGCGACTCCAGGTCAAGCCCGGCGCGCTCGCCCGACAGCGCCTCGCGGCGACGGTCCGCCTCCAGCGCCTGGCGGTCCAGGTAGTCCACCCGGGTGCGTTCGACTTCGCCGGCGCGCGAAGCCTCCGCCGCCTCGCGGCCGTGGCTTTCCCAGCGCTGCTGCCAGTCGGACAGCGCGGCCTCGGCCTCGCGCAGCGCTTCCTGCCGGAACACGTCGTCCTCGCGCAGCTGCTCCAGGCGCGGCTCGGCCTCCTCGACCGCCGCGCGCAGCACCTCGAGCTTCTGCCGGTCATCGTCGATGTGCCGGTCCAGCTCGCCCAGCGCGGTGGCCGCCTCGTCGCGGGCCTGGTTCAGGCGCGTGGCCAGTTCGCGCTGGTGCTGGATCTGCTGCTCGATCCGCGCCAGCACGCCGCCGACCTGGTAGACCTCGGCCTGGGCGCGGTTGAGCACCTCGGCGGCCTCCTCGCGGCGGACGCGGCCGGTCTCGATCTCGCGCTCGGCCTCGCGCTGGCCGGCGACGATCTGCTCGAGCTTCGTCTCCTCCTGCGCCAGCTTCTCGCGCAGGCCCTGCAGCTGCAGGTCCAGGGCGCGGAACTGCAGCGCCTTCCACTCGGCGTCCTTGACCTTGCGCTCGGCGGCCAGCGCCTGGTACTGCTCGGCCTGGCGGGCCTGGCGGCGCAGGTGCTCGAGCTGCTTGTCGACCTCCTCGCGCAGGTCGTTGAGGCGGTCCAGGTTCTCGCGGGTGTGGCGGATCCGGGTCTCGGTCTCCTTGCGCCGCTCCTTGTACTTGGAGATGCCGGCGGCCTCCTCCAGGTAGACGCGCAGGTCCTCGGGCCGGGCCTCGATGATCTGGCTGATCATGCCCTGCTCGATGATCGAGTAGCTGCGCGGACCCAGGCCGGTCCCGAGGAACAGGTCGGTGATGTCCTTGCGCCGGCACTTGGTGCCGTTGAGGTAGTACTGGCTCTGGCCGTCGCGGCTGACCGTGCGCTTGACCGAGATCTCGTTGAACGCGGCGAATTCGCCGGCGATGGCGTGGTCGGAGTTGTCGAAGATCAGTTCGACCTGGGCCATCGACACCGGCTTGCGCGCGGCCGAACCGGAGAAGATCACGTCGGTCAGCGAGTCGCCGCGCAGGCGGCTGGCCGAGCTCTCGCCCATCACCCAGCGCACGGCGTCGATGATGTTGGACTTGCCGCAGCCGTTGGGGCCGACCACGCCGGTCATGTTGGTCGGCAGGTGCAGCGTGGTCGGGTCGACGAAGGACTTGAAGCCGGACAGCTTGATCGTGGACAGGCGCATGCGGCGGTCGGTTTCCGGGCTATCGCGGCGCTGGGCGCGCGCGGTGTGATGTCGTTTGCCAGAAACGTCGCCCAAGTGATTGAATCACAAAGGCTGCAGCACCCGTCAAACGTGTTCGGACCGTGCAGTATAGCCGGCGCGGCGCCGCCCTCCGCATGGCATGCGCCTGCCGCCACGCGGGTGCGCTTGACTGCGATCAGGGCGCGCCCGGCCCGGCGGCGCGAGACTGGCCCGGACTCCAGTGGAGAACGGACATGCAGCATGACATCGCCATCGTCGGCGCCGGCCCCGTCGGGCTGTGCCTGGCCCGGGCCCTGGCCGCGCAGGGCCTGCGGATCGCGCTGGTCGAGCGCCAGCCGCGGGAGGCTCTGGCCGGGCCCGCCTTCGACGGCCGCGAGATCGCCCTGACCCACGCCTCGATCCGGCTGCTGCGCGAACTGGGCGTGTGGCAGCGCATTCCCGCTGCCGGGGTCTACCCGCTGCGCACGGCCCGGGTGATGGACCGCGACCTGCCCCAGGAGCTTCGGGTGGCGGCCGACGGCGATCGCCTCGGCAGCCTGGTCGCCAACCACCTGATCCGGCGCGCGGCCTGGGAAGCGGTGCAGGCCACGCCCGGCATCGACCTGCATGCAGGGGCCGCGATCGAGGCGGTGCATGCCGATGCCGGCTCGGCCTGCCTGCAGCTGCGCGACGGCCCCAGGATCGACGCGAAGCTGCTGGTCGCCGCCGACAGCCGGTTTTCCGAGACCCGGCGTGCGCTGGGGATCGACGCGGACCTGCACGACTTCGGCAAGAGCATGCTGGTCTGCCGCGTGCGCCACGAGCTGCCGCACGGCCACGCCGCCTGGGAATGGTTCGGCCTGGGCCAGACCCTGGCCTTGCTGCCGCTGGACGAATACCAGGCCGGCGCGGTGGTCACCCTCCCCGGCGAACAGGCGCGCGCGCTGGCGGCGCTGGACGAGGCCACCTTCGCTGCCGACCTCGAGCGCCGCTACGGCGGCCGGCTCGGGCGCATGGAACTGGACGGCAGCCGCCACGTCTATCCGCTGGTGGCGACCTGGGCGCGACGATTCACCGGTCCGCGCCTGGCCTTGGCCGGCGATGCGGCGGTGGGCATGCACCCGGTAACCGCGCACGGCTTCAACCTCGGCCTGGCCAGCGTGGAGCGGCTGGCCGACCTCGCCGCCACCGCGCTGCGGCAGGGCCGCGACCTGGGGGATCCGGCGCTGCTGGCGCGCTACCAGCGCCGGCACCGCCGTGGCAGCTGGCCGCTGTTCCAGGCCACGCGCATGATCGTGGGGCTGTACAACGACGGGCGGCCGGCGGCCCGCTGGATCCGTGGCGCGGCGCTGCGGGCCGGCGCCGGTCTGCCTCCGTTCCGCCGCCTGCTGGCGGCGGCGCTCACCGACGCCGGCCCGGTGGACCCCACCCCGGCGCAGCGCCTGCGCGATGGCCTGGCGCGGCTGCGGCCGGACTGACCCGGCTCAGGGCCGGTGCTGGTCGATCCACTCGACGAAGCGATCGACGAAATCCTCGAGGAACTCGCGCGTGTCCTGCCGGGTGATCCGGCCATCCTCGTCCACCAGTCCTTCCTTGAAGTGGATGTAGGCCTCCGGCTGCGGCATCACCGCCATGTCCAGGTAGGAGAGGATGTTGCGCAGGTGCTGCTGGGCCATGGCCGTGCCGATGGCGCCGACCGAGGCGCCGGTCACCGCCGCCGGGAGGCCGGCGAAGGCGCTGTCGCCGTAGGGACGCGAGGCCAGGTCGATCGCGTTCTTCAGCACGCCCGGCACCGAGCGGTTGTATTCGGGGGTGACGAACAGCACGGCGTCCACGCCGCGGACCTGCTCCTTGAGCGCCACGCCGGCGGCCGGATAGTCGTCGTCGAAATCCTGGTTGTAGAGGGGCAGCTGGCCGATCTCGACCGCCTCGAATTCGAGCCGGTCCTCGCGCAGGCGCCCGATCGCACGCGCCAGCTGGCGGTTGAACGAGCCCTCGCGGAGGCTGCCGACGAACACCGCGACCTTCCGCTTCTCCATGGCCGTGCTCCTGCTTGGACAGGAGCCGATGCTAGGCAGGCCGGCGCGGCGGCGGAGTGAAGAACCGCCGGCCGCGCCGTGCCGGGACGATCAGGCGTCCAGGGCGGCCGCCGCGGCGACGATGTCGTCGTCGCCGGGGATCACCAGGAACGCGGCGCCGGCCAGCGGCGTGTAGGTGTCGGCACCGACCACCCGGCCGAAGGGCCGTCCCGCGTAGCCGCCCTCGGCGATCGCGGTGAGCACGCCCTCGCCCACCCCGGCGCTGCGCCGCCCCTCGTCCACCACCAGGATCCGCCTGGCGCTGCGCGCCTGGCCGGCGATGAAGGCCTCGTTGAGCGGCACCAGCCAGCGCAGGTCGACCACGCGGACCTTCCAGCCGCGCTCGGCCTCGATCCGGCGCGCGGCGCGCAGGCTCATCGGTACGCCGTTGCCGTAGGTGAACACCACCAGGTCATCGGCCTCCGGGGCGTAGACCCGGCCTTCGCCCAGCACCATCGCCTCGCCCTGCTCCGGGTACGGGAACAGCCACTGGCCGTCGCCGGGATCGTGCAGGTCCTTGGTCATGTACAGCGCGATCGGCTCCAGGAACACCGCCACGCGTCCGTCCACCTTCGCCAGCGCGGCCAGCGTGCGCAGCATCGTCGCCGCATCGTCGCCGCGCGAGGGGCAGCCGACCACCAGGCCGGGGATGTCGCGCAGCGCGGTGATCGAGTTGTCGTTGTGGAAGTGCCCGCCGAAGCCGCGCTGGTAGCCGAGGCCGGCGATGCGCACCAGCATCGGGTTGCGGTACTGGTCGTTGCTGAAGAACTGCAGGCTGGCCGCCTCGCCGCGGATCTGGTCGCAGGCGTTGTGGAAGTAGGCCAGGTACTGGATCTCCGGCAGCGGCAGCATGCCCATGTTGGCGTAGCCCTGGGCCAGGCCGAGGATCATGGTCTCGTCCAGCAGCGTGTTGAACACGCGCGCGCCCTTGAACGCCTTCTGCAGGCCCTTGGTCACGGTATAGACGCCGCCCTTCTGGGCCACGTCCTCGCCGAACAGCAGCGTCTCCGGGTACTTGGCCATCAGGTCATGCAGGGCCTGGTTGATCTGGATCGCCAGGTGCCGCGGGGCCTGCTTCTCCGGAAGCTTCTCCTCGCTGCCGAACGCGGCCATGCGCGCGGCCGGCGGCGCCGGCCGCGCGGCTTCCTTCGCCACCGCGTCGGGCGTGTACGGCGCCAGCGGTGCGACCACCGCGGCCAGCGAAGCCAGACGGGGCCGGCGGTCGGCGTCTTCGGCCGCGGCGAAGCAGCGCGCGCGGGTGGCCTCGTACAGCGCCAGCAGCTCGTCGGCCGACATCAGGCCCGATTCCAGCGCGATGGCCGCGCTGCGCAGCAGCGGGTCGGTGGCTTCCACCGCGCACAGTTCCTCGATGCTGCGCCACTCGATCTCGAAGTCGGTCCCGGCGTGGCCCATGATCCGGGTCGTGCGCAGGTGCAGGAAGGTCGGCCGGCGCGTGCGCCGGCAGTGGTCCACCGCCGCCTGCACCTGGCCGTAGCCCAGCGCGAGGTCCAGCCCGTCGGCGTGGAAATAGTCGAGGTCGGCGCGGTCGCGGAAATTGCGGCCGATCCAGCCATCCGGGGTCTTCACCGAGATGCCGATGCCGTTGTCCTCGCACACGAACAGCACCGGCGCCGGCAGGCCCTGGTAGGCGGTCCAGGCCGCCGCGTTGAAGGCGGTCTGCGCGGTGGCGTGGTTGCTGGAGGCATCGCCGAAGGAACAGATCGCGATGCTGTCGGCCGGCACCGGCAGTTCATGGCCGATGCGGCGCGCCTGCTCGATCGCCACCGCGGTGCCCAATGCCTTGGGCAGGTGCGAGGCGATCGTCGAGGTCTGCGGCAGCACCCACAGCGGCTTGCTGCCCCAGACCTTGTGCCGGCCGCCGGACGCCGGGTCCTCGGCGCTGGCGGCGAAGCTGAGCGCCGAGTCCGTCACCGGGTCCATGCCCGGCAGCTTGCGGAAACGCTCGGCCATGAAGCCGCCGCTGCGGTAGTGCAGGAACGCCGGGTCGGTGTGCCGGGCCAGCCGGGCCACCATCGCGTTGCCTTCGTGGCCGCTGCTGCCGATCGTGTAGAAGACCTTGTTCTGCACGCGCAGCACGCGCGCCATCAGGTCCAGGTGGCGGCTGACCAGCTGCGATTCCAACAGTTCGCGGAAGCCGCGCGCGTCCAGCGCGCTGCCCGGCAGGACCGGGTCGCCCTTGCGCGGGCGCGGCGCCGGCGTGCCGGCCCAGGCGCGGACGAATTCACTGAAATTCCGGTCGCAGATCTCGGCGCGGTTGATGCCGCGCTTCCAGGCGGGGATGGCCGGGGGGGTATGGGTGGCAGCGTTCATTCGCTCGTCGTCAGTGCGGGAGGGCCAGCAGGGCGCGGGCCTCGTCATCCAGGTCGGGCATCGGCACGAAGCCGGGCGTGGCGCGCACGCGGTCCAGCCAGGCGCCGGTGCATGGATAGGCGGCCAGGTCGAAACCGCCGTCGGCGGCACAATGGGTATAGGCGAACAGCGCCGTGTCGGCGATGCCGTAGGCCGGGCCGCTGAACCAGTCGGCCGCCTGCAGGTGCCGCTCCATCACCGCCAGCGCCTGGTGGCCGCGCTCGCGCAGGCGCGGCAGGTCGGCGCGGCGCGGCGAGTCGGCCGGGGTCCAGCCGCGGATGAAGCGGGCCACGGCGATGTACGGCTCGTGGCTGTACTGCTCGAAGAACATCCACGACAGCGCCTGCGCCTTCTGCCAGGCGTCGGCCGGCAGGTAGCCGGTGCCCTCGGCGAGCCAGCACAGGATCGCGTTGGACTCGACCAGCACGCGGCCGTCGTCCAGTTCGATCAGCGGCACCTTGCCGTTGGGATTCTTCGCCAGGAATTCCGGGGTGCGGGTGCCACCGCGGGCGCTGTCGACCTCGATCCAGCGGTAATCGCGGCCGAGCTGCTCCAGCAGCAGGCGCAGCTTGTAGCAGTTGCCCGACATGGCCATGCCGTACACGGTGATCATGCCTTCCGCTCCCTGTTCGCCAGCCATTCGCCGCGCGTCTGCCCCCAGATTTCCACCGGGTGCTCGTGATGCGGCTCGGGCAAGCGGCCCATGCCGCGGTAACGGGAGCCGAGCCTGGCGGCGACCGCCTTCGAGCCGGCGTTGTCCGGCGCGATGGTGTGGATCACCTCGTCCCAGCCCAGGGTATCGAACGCCCAGGCGGTGCTGGCGGCGGCGGCCTCCGACGCATAGCCGCGGCCCCAGCGCGCGCGCGCGATGCTCCAGCCGACCTCGGTGCCCGGCCACCCTTCCGGTTGCCACGGACCGACCCGACCGATCCACTGCCCGGTCGCCTTCTCGATCACCGAGAACATCGCGAAGCCCTTCAGGTGCCACGCACCGACCATCGCCGCCAGGCTGCGCCAGGCCATCGGCCGCGGCTGCAGCCCGCCGATGTGGCGGGTCGCCTCCTCGTCGGCCAGGAAGGCGGCCCATGCGTCGAAATCCTCCTGCCGCGGCAGCCGCAGCAGCAGGCGCGGGGTTTCCAGTTGCAGTGCGGCCAGGTCCATCGCGCGCCACCATCCTGTTGGAGAACACCGGAGCGGACGTGCCGCGCGCGCCGGACCCGAGCCGCGCGCGGCGCCGTCCACCGCTGCCCCGCGCCAGGCGGGGATGCGGCAGTCAGAACGCGTTGATCCCGGTCAGCTCGCGCCCGATCACCAGCTGGTGCACGGTCTCGGTGCCCTCGTAGGTGATCACCGATTCCAGGTTCAGCGCGTGGCGGATCGCCGCATGCTCGGTGGTGATGCCGGCGCCGCCCAGCAGGTCGCGGCATTCGCGGGCGATGTCGATGGCCATGCGGCAGTTGTTCCACTTGGCCAGCGACACCTGCTGCGGCTGCATGGTGCCGGCATCCTTGAGCCGGCCCAGCTGCAGCACGAGCAGCTGCGCCAGGGTGATCCGGCGGGCCATTTCGGCCAGCTTGATCTGCGCGCTTTGCGTCGCCGCGACCGGGCGGCCGAACAGGATGCGCTCCTTGGTGTAGCCCAGCGCCTCGTCCAGGCAGGCGATGGCCGCTCCGATCGGGCCCCAGGTGATGCCGTAGCGGGCCTGGGTCAGGCAGCCCAGCGGCCCCTTGAGGCCCTTGACGTTGGGCAGGCGGCTGGCATCGGGCACGCGCACGTTGTCGAAGAACAGCGACGAGGTCACCGACGCGCGCAGGCTCATCTTGTGCTTGATTTCCTGGGCGGTGAAGCCGGGCGTGCCCTTCTCCACGATAAAGCCCTGGATGCCCTCGTCGGTCTGCGCCCAGACGATGGCGATGTCGGCCAGGTTGCCGTTGGTGATCCACATCTTGGAGCCGTTGATCACCCAGTCGCCGCCGTCCCGGCGCGCGTGGGTCTTCATGTTGGCCGGATCTGAACCGCCGTGCGGCTCGGTCAGGCCGAAGCAGCCGATCACCTTGCCGGCGGCCATCTCCGGCAGCCAGCGGCGGCGCTGTTCCTCGCTGCCGTAGGCGTAGATCGGGTACATGCACAGCGAGGACTGCACGCTGACGAAACTGCGCAGGCCGCTGTCGCCGCGCTCCAGTTCCTGGCAGATCAGGCCGTAGCTGACCGCGTTGAGCCCGGCGCAGCCGTACTCCTCGGGCAGCGACGAACCCAGCAGCCCCAGCGACGCCACCTCAGGCACCAGCTCGCTGGGGAAGCGACCCTGGTCGAAGGCGTCGCCGATGATCGGGATCACCCGCTCGTCGGTGAAGCGCGCCACCGCGTCCTGGACGGCGCGCTCCTCTTCGCTGAGCAGGGAACGCACGTCGAGCAGGTCATACGGGGACAGTGCCATGGCGGTACGGTTCTCGGACGGGAATGGTTGCGATTGTATCGGCCCACCCCTCGAGCCGGGCAATGCGCGGCGCAAAATGCCGCAAAAAAAGAAGGCCGGCGCTGGGCCGGCCTTCTGTCCATCGGTCGACAGGGGACGCCTACTGGCGGGTGGCGCCTTCCGGCACCTCGACCACGGCGGTGGAGGTGACGATCTTGCCGTCCACCACCGGCAGGCGGTCGCCTTCCGGCTTCTCGTCCAGGCGCAGCGTGCCTTCCTGGTCGTTGTAGCGGTAGGTCACGTCGTAGCCGATGACCGCGTCGCTGTTGCCCATCGCCACGCGGGTGCCGGGCTTGCTCGCCATGCGCATGGTGCCAGTCGTGCCGTCGGCGTTGCGGTAGGTCACGTTGTAGCCGGTGACCTTGCTCGACTCGGAAACGGCGTTCTCGGTGTGGCACTGGCGCTCGGTGCGGGTCACGACCTTGCCGCCGACATGGCGCTTGTCGACCTGGTTGCCGATCACGCCGCCGGCGACCGCGCCGGCCGCGGTGGCGGCCTTCTTGCCGCTGCCGCCGCCGACCTGGTTGCCCAGCAGGCCACCGATGACCGCACCGGCCACCGTGCCGCCGACGTTGCCGTCCCTCTCCGGCAGGCGTTCCTGCACCACCACGTCCTCGCACACTTCCTGCGGGGTGGTGGTCTGCGTGGTTTCGCGCACCGGCTCGGTGCCGATCACGGTGGCATACACCTTTTCCTTCTGGGTGACCGGTTCGACCCTGATGATGTCGGCGTACTGCAGCGCGGCGGCCTGCAGTTCGTCCTCGCCCGCACCGGCCGCGTCGTCGGCGGCCAGCGCCGGGTCGGCAGGCGCGACGATGGCGTCGGGCTGGGTGCCGCGATTGTTCATGAAGGCCGCGGTGGCGATGCCTCCGACCAGCAGGGCACCGGCAGCGATCAAAACGGTAGTGGCTTGCTTCATGGCCTTGGCTCCTCGCGGGCGGTCCCCGCGGCGTTCGATGCGGATTCCATCATGGCAAAGCTGAACAGGAACCGGAACGGGTTCGCGCGGCGGGCCGGGTGCGGCCGCGCAGTCGCGTGATAGCTTTCACACATCGCCCGACCGAGCCTGCCAGATGCCCAGTCCCCTGATGCTTCCGTTCCTGGAGTGGGCGCGCGGCCTGCGGTATCCGACGCTGTTCAAGGTCACCGCGGCGGCCTTCGCGATCAGCCTGCTGTGGCCGTTCGACCCGATCCCGCTGCTGGACGAGCTGGTGTTCGGCCTGGGGACGCTGCTGCTGGCCAACTGGAAGCGGCGCAAGGATCCGCCCTCCCTGCCCGATCCCGGGCGTCGCTGAGCCCGCCGGATGCTGCTCGTCGACAGCCATTGCCACCTCGATGCCACCGAATTCGATCCGGACCGGGCCGCGGTAGTCGCCCGGGCGCGGGCGGCGGGCGTGCACCGCCAGATCGTGCCCGCGGTCACGGCGGCCAGCTGGCCGAAACTGCGCGAGGTGTGCGGCGCGGCACCGGGGCTGTTTCCGGCCTACGGACTGCATCCGACCTTCCTCGCCGAGCACCGGCCCGGCGACCTGGATGCGCTGGGCGAATGGATCGTCCGCGAACGTCCGCTGGCGATCGGCGAATGCGGCCTGGATTTCTTCGTTGAAGGACTGGACCGCACCGCGCAGGCGCGCTACTTCGACGGGCAGCTCCGACTGGCCCGCGACCACGACCTGCCGCTGGTCGTGCATGCACGGCGGGCGGTCGATGCGGTGATCGCGGCCATCCGCAGGATCGGCACGGGTTCGCTGCGCGGCGTGGTCCACAGTTTTTCCGGCAGCCCGGAACAGGCGCGGCAGCTGTGGGACCTGGGCTTCATGATCGGCCTGGGTGGACCGGTGACCTACGACCGCGCCCAGCGGCTGCGGCGGCTGGCCGCGCGGATGCCACTGGAGTTCCTGCTGCTGGAAACCGATGCGCCCGACCAGCCCGACGCGGCGATCCGCGGGCAACGCAACGAGCCCGCGCGCCTGCCCCGGGTGCTGGAGGTCATCGCCGGGTTGCGCGGCCAGGATCCCGCGGAAATCGCCGAGGCCACGAGCGCGAACGCCTCGCGGCTGTTCGCCCTGCCGCCGCCCTGAGCCGGCCGGCGATCAGGCCGCGTCGCGCCGCTTGAGCAGGAGCTCGAGCGCCTTGCCGGCCGCCGCGAACGCGAACGCGCCGGTGATGTGGGTCGCCGCCCCCAGTCCGGCGCCGCAGTCGAGCCTGAGCGCCGCATCCGCGCCGACCTGCGGGCGCACGCCGCACACGCTGCCGTCCGGCTGCGGGTACTTCACGTTCTCCAGCGAATAGACCGCCGCGACGCCGAAATAGCGCTGCGGGCTTTTCGGGAAGTTGAACTCGCCGCGCAGCTTCTTGCGCACCAGCGCCAGCATCGCGTCGTGCTCGGTGCGGGAGAGGTCGCGGACGCGGACCAGGGTCGGGTCGGTCCGGCCACCCGCCGAACCGACGGTCAGGACCGGTTGCTTGCGGCGCCGGCACCAGGCGATCGCCTCGACCTTGGTGCGGAAGCTGTCGCAGGCATCGATCACCAGGTCGAAACCGCCGCCCAGAAGGGCTTCGAGGTTGGCGCCGGTCAGGAACGCGGGCACCGGCCGCGCGTCGATCGCGGGGTTGATCGCGCGGCAGCGCTCGGCCATCGCCTCGGCCTTGTTGCGGCCGTACTGGCCGGCGATCGCGGGCAGCTGCCGGTTGGTGTTGGATACGCACAGGTCGTCGGCGTCGATGAGGTCGATCGCACCGACCGCCGAGCGCGCCAGCGCCTCGACCACCCAGCAACCCACGCCACCCAGTCCGACCACCGCCACGCGCCGGCCGGCCAGCCATGCCACCGACCCGCGGCCGTACAGCCGGTCCACGCCGGCGAAGCGCTCGAAAACGGATGCATCCATGCGCGCCATTCTAGCGGGGGTACGCAGGCGGCCACAGCCGACCTATGATCGCGCCACACCCCTACGGATGCCCGCCGCATGGCCAGCCCGCCGCCCCGCCGCACCGGCAATGCCGGGCGCTACCTGTTCCTGTTCCTGCTCGGCCTGGTCGTCGGCGCGGTATGCACGGTCATGGCGCTCCGCGCGCTGCAGGCGAGGCAGGACCCGTTCCCCGATGCGCTGATGCAGGTGATGGCCCGCCAGTCCGGCGAACTGGACCGCGCCGCCAAGGCCAACCGCTGCACCACCAGCGACACGCTGCCGCGGGTGCAGTCGCTGCGCATGCTGGCCAACGACATCGAAGCGGCCTTTCCCGGCCTGCGCGACGACACCCGCTTCGCCGCCGCGGCCAGCGGCCTGAGGGCGACCCTGGACAAGGCGGTCGCGCAGCCGCCCGCCGACTGCGCGGCGCTCGCGGCGCTGACCCGCCAGGTGGGCGAGGACTGCAAGGCCTGCCACCGCGATTTCCGCTGAACCGATCCTGAGAACCTCACGCCTCCACGACGCGGGTCGCAACCGGATTGGCGCGGCATTCACGCGGACACACCGACGATTGGTCCCAGCGCGATGCAACGCGCAGGCATTCCACGATCCGGTCCGTCACCCGTCCCAGGAGAAGTCACGATGATGCAGAAGCGCCCCGTTTCCTATCGAATGCTCGGCGTGGCCGCGGTGGGCATGCTCGCCCTCGCCGGCTGCAGCACCACCTCGCCCAATTACGGCTCGTCCTATCCTGCGTCGTCCTATCCGGGCTCCTCGTCCTATCCGTCGCGCACCACCTGCGCCGACTGCGGCCTGGTCACCCGGATCGACGTGGTGCCGTCCGGCCGCAGCGCGCCGTCGGCGACCGGCGCGGTACTGGGTGGCATCGTCGGTGCGGTCGCCGGCCACGAGATCTCCGACAAGACCGGCGGCAGCAAGGGCAACCAGAACGTGGCGGCGGTGGCCGGCGCGGTCGCGGGCGCAGCGGCGGGCAACGCGATCCAGAACCGCGCGACGTCGGACACCTACAACGTGCACGTGCGCATGGACGACGGCCGCACCGTCGTGATCAACCAGCGCGACCTGGGTGGCGTGCGCGAGAACACCTACGTGCGCGTGGTCAACGGCAAGGTCGTGATCCGCTGAGCGGATCCACCAGGGGAAAAAAGGAACGGCCCGCTACTGGCGGGCCGTTCCGGTGTACACGGGTTTGGAGCAGTGCGTCAGTCAGGCGGCCTGGACGGCGTCCGCCTGCAGGCCCTTCTGGCCCTGCACGACGGTGAAGCTGACCTTCTGGCCTTCCTTCAGGCTCTTGAAGCCCTGCATCTGGATGGCGCGGAAATGGACGAACACGTCCTCGCCATTCTCGCGGCTGATGAAACCGAATCCTTTGGCATCGTTGAACCACTTCACGGTGCCCGTCTCGCGATCTGCCATTACTGCAACTCCTCGAACTTTGCTGGGTGGTGGTTACGCCGTTGCCACGGCGGCTGGTTGCAAGGAGTACGCGAGGTGCATCGATGGAGCGGACCATCACCATCACACTCAGGACCTACCGCTCAGGCCACGGTTCCCGGTGACCTTGCCAAGCGCAGCGACCCCAAAGTTACCCCTCGTTCAGGGGAAATGCAATCATGGCAAGGACTTGCCGGATACCCCTCGAAAGGCCCCGATTCCAATGGATCCCGCCCTGTTCTGGTACACCCTCGCCGTGGTCCTGGTACTGGTCGGCCTGGCCGGGGTGGTGCTGCCCGCCCTGCCCGGCCTGCCACTGGTTTTCGCCGGCATGCTGCTGGCGGCCTGGGCGGGGGATTTCGAGCGGATCGGCGCGGTCCCGCTGGTGGTGCTCGGCCTGCTGACCGTGCTGTCGGTCGTGGCCGACTTCGTCGCCACCGCGGCCGGCGCCAAGCGCGTCGGTGCCGGCCCGATGGCCGTCTGGGGGGCCGCCCTGGGCACGCTGGGGGGGCTGTTCTTCGGCCCGTTCGGGCTGCTGCTGGGCCCGTTCCTGGGCGCGCTGCTCGGCGAACTCTGGCATACCCGGACCCTGCGCCGCGCCGCCCACGTGGGCATGGCGACCTGGCTGGGCCTGCTCCTGGGCACCGTCTTGAAGCTGGCTCTCGCTTTCGCCATGGTCGGCCTGTTCGTGCTGGCCTGGTTCGTCTGACCCCCGCCTCCACCCCCGCCCCGGGAGACCCGATTTGAGCCGCCATCCCGCCCTGGACCTGCTGACCTGCGCCCTCCTCGCCGGTATCGCCGCCTCCCCTGCTGCCGCACAGGAGGCCGCCCCGCGCGCGGCCACCGCGGAGGCCTGCCGGGCGATCGCGTCCGACGCCGCGCGCCTGGCCTGCTACGACGCCGTGCACGGTTACGCCGCGCAGCCCACCGTCCAGGCCGACGAAGTCGCGCGCCAGGCGCAGGAGCAGGTCAAGCAGGAGAAGGCCGAACAGCGGGCGGCCGCGCTGCCGGCCGACGCCACCGCCGGCGACCGGGCGCGGCAGCGCACCAGCGAACTGTTCGGTCGCGACCTCGCCGCCGTGGATCCCGCCGCGCTGGACGCGATCGCCAACGCCGGCCGCGGCTCCCTGCTCGACAGCCGCTGGGAACTGGCCAAGGACTCCAAGCTGGGGATCTTCCAGTTCCGCGCCTACAAGCCCGTGTACCTGCTGCCGGCGTTCTGGACCAGCAGCACCAACGACAGCCCGAGCTCACCCAACCCCAACAACACCGTGACCGAGCCGGAAGACCTGGACAGCGTCGAGGCCAAGTTCCAGATCAGCTTCAAGACCAAGCTGGCCGAGAACGTGTTCGGCGACAACGGCGACATCTGGGCCGGCTACACCCAGAGCTCGCGCTGGCAGGTCTACAACTCGGAAATCTCGCGGCCGTTCCGCGAGACCAACTACGAACCCGAAATCATGCTGCTGTTCCGCAACAACTACAGCCTGCTCGGCTGGAACGGGCGGATGACCGGGATCAGCTTCAACCACCAGTCCAACGGCCGCAGCGACCCGCTCTCGCGCAGCTGGAACCGGGTGATCCTCAACGTGGGACTGGACCGCGAGAACTGGGCCTTCGTCGTGCGCCCCTGGTACCGGATCGAGGAGGACGCGGCCGACGACAACAACGCGGACATCGAGGACTACATCGGCCGCGGCGACGCGATGCTCGTCTACAACCGCGACGGCCACGAGCTGTCGCTGACCGCTCGCCACTCGCTGCGTGGCGGCGACCGCTCGCACGGCTCGCTGCAGCTGGACTACGGCTTCCCGATCACCAACCTGCTGCGCGGCCACATCCAGGTGTTCGACGGTTACGGCGAGAGCCTGATCGACTACAACCACCGCGCCACCTACGTCGGCGTCGGCTTCGCCCTGCTGGAGTGGTTCTGATGGCGCAGGTGACGATCTGGCACAACCCGGCGTGCGGCACCTCGCGCAACGTGCTGGGCCTGATCCGCAACGCGGGGATCGAGCCGGCGATCGTCGAATACCTGCACGCGCCTCCCGACCGGGCCACGCTCGAGGCCGCGATCACGCGGATGGACATCCCGCTGCGCGACCTGGTCCGGCGGAAGGAGGCGCTCTACGCGGAGCTCGGCCTGGATCACGCCGACGATGCGGCCCTGCTCGACGCGATGCTGGCCCATCCGGTGCTGATCAACCGGCCGGTGGTGTTCACCGGTACCGCGGTGCGGCTGTGCCGGCCGTCCGAAACCGTGCTGGACATCCTGCCCCTCCCGCAGCGTGGCGCCTTCAGCAAGGAAGACGGCCAGCCGCTGGTCGACGACGCCGGGCGGCGCATCGGCTGACACCGGCTCAGGTCCAGTCGGTGATGCCCTCGCGCCGGTAGACCTCGGCGAAGGACGGGCGGTCCTTCATCCGTCGCGCGAACGCTTCCAGCACCGGCCAGCGGTCCGTCGGCCTGGGCATGTTGCGCGACCAGCGCATCAGCATGGTCAGGACGAAATCCGCCGCCGACACGTCGGCGCCAAGCAGGTACGGGCCGTCCGCTTCGAGGTGCCCGGCCACCTGCTGCCAGGCCGCCTCGATCTGCCGGCGTGCGCGCGCCCTGACTTCGTCGATGTTGGCCTCGCCGGCCGGCTCGTCCGCGTAGAACCAGCTGCGGTACGCCGGCATCAGCGTGTAGGCGCAGAAGAACATCCAGCGGTAGTACGCGGCGCGCGCGGGCGTACCGGGGTCCGGCGCCAGCCTCGCCTGCGGATGCAGGTCGGCCAGGTGCATGGCGATCGCGGCCGATTCGGTCAGCACCTGCCCGTCGACCAGCAGCGCCGGCACCCGGCCCTGTGGATTGATCGCCAGGTACTCCGGCGACTTCTGCTCGTGCCGGTCGAAGTCGAGCATGCGCAGTTCGTGGTCGACGCCCAGCTCGACCAGCAGCCAGTGGACGACGAGCGACGCGGTGCTGGGCGAACCGTAGAGGACGACGGACATCGGCGGGGACTCCGGAGGGAAGGCGGAATGGAAGAAGCCGGCACGGGGCCGGCTTCGGGTTTCATGCGATGGCTCAGGCCTCGACCACGACCGGGATGCCGGCGATCCGCGCCTGCCATTCCTTCGGCCCGGTCTTGTGCACCGATTCGCCGGCCGAATCCACGGCCACGGTCACCGGCATGTCCTTCACCTCGAACTCGTAGATCGCCTCCATGCCCAGGTCCTCGAACGCCAGCACCTTGCTGGCCTTGATCGCCTTGGACACGAGGTAGGCCGAGCCGCCGACTGCCATCAGGTACACGGCCCTGTTGTCGCGGATCGCATCGATCGCCGCGTCGCCGCGCTCGGACTTGCCGATCATGCCCAGCAGGCCGGTCTGCTCGAGCATCTGCCGGGTGAACTTGTCCATGCGCGTGGCCGTGGTCGGGCCGGCCGGGCCGACGACCTCGTCGCGCACCGGATCGACCGGGCCGACGTAGTAGATGAAGCGGTTGGTGAAGTCGACCGGCAGCGCCTCGCCCCTGTTGAGCATGTCGACCATGCGCTTGTGCGCGGCGTCGCGGCCGGTCAGCAGCTTGCCGTTGAGCAGCACCACCTCGCCCGGCTTGAAGGTCGCCACTTCCTCGCGGGTGATCGTGTCCAGGTTCACGCGGCGCGCGTTCTGCGGGTTGTAGGTCAGCGTCGGCCAGTCTTCCAGCGACGGGGGATCCAGCGTCACCGGGCCGCTGCCGTCGAGGGTGAAGTGCGCATGGCGGGTCGCCGCGCAGTTCGGGATGAGCGCGACCGGCAGGTTGGCGGCGTGGGTCGGGTAGTCCTTGATCTTGATGTCGAGCACCGTGGTCAGGCCGCCCAGGCCCTGGGCGCCGATGCCCAGCGCGTTGACCTTGTCGTACAGCTCGATGCGCAGCTCCTCGACCCGGTTGGACGCGCCGCGGGCCTTGAGGTCGACGATGTCGATCGGCTCCATCAGCGCTTCCTTGGCCAGCAGCATCGCCTTCTCGGCCGTGCCGCCGATGCCGATGCCGAGCATGCCCGGCGGGCACCAGCCGGCGCCCATGGTCGGCACGGTCTTGAGCACCCAGTCGACGATCGAGTCCGACGGGTTGAGCATGGCGAACTTGGACTTGGCCTCCGAACCGCCGCCCTTGGCCGCGACGATCACGTCCACGGTGTTGCCCGGCACGACCTTCACGTTGACCACGCCGGGGGTGTTGTCCCTGGTGTTGGTGCGCTTGCCGGCCGGGTCGGCCAGCACGCTGGCGCGCAGCTTGTTGTCGGGATCGTTGTAGGCGCGGCGCACGCCCTCGTGGACCATGTCCTCCACGCCCATCGTGGCGTCGTCCCAGCGCACGTTCATGCCGATCTCGAGGAACACGGTGACGATGCCGGTGTCCTGGCAGATCGGGCGGTGGCCCTCGGCGCACATGCGCGAGTTGATCAGGATCTGCGCCATGGCGTCCTTGGCCGCCGGCGATTCCTCGCGCTCGTACGCGGCGGCCAGGTTCCGGATGTAGTCGGCCGGGTGGTAGTAGCTGATGTACTGCAGCGCGTCGGCGACGGACTGGATCAGGTCCTCCTGGCGGATCGACACCGGGGCGGAGGACATCGGGGAAGCGGAAGCGGTCACGGCTGGCTCATGGCGGGCGGGAAACCCGCCCATTTTAGGGCAAAGTGTCCGCCCGCCCCGCTGTCACGCCGGCACACGCCGTTCCGTCCTGGCTCCATGGACTCCCTCACGCCCTTCCAGGCCCACCGCCCGCGCCTGCTCGCGCTGGCCTACCGGCTGCTTGGCAGCCGCGCCGATGCCGAGGACGTGGTCCAGGAGGCCTGGCTGCGCTGGCACCAGGCCGAGCGCGCGGCCATCGCCGATCCCGAGGCCTGGCTGGTGACCACGACCACCCGCCTGGGCATCGACCGCCTGCGTGCGCTGAGGGCGCGGCGCGAGCACTACGTCGGCCCGTGGCTGCCGGAGCCGGCGCGGATCGAGGATGGCCAGGCCCTCCATGACGGGCATGCCGACCACGCGCCCGGTCCGGCCCACGCGGCCGAGACGGCCGAGCAGGTCTCGCTCGCGTTCCTCGCCGTGCTGGAACGGCTGGGCGTGGAGGAGCGCGCCGCCTTCCTGCTGAAGGAGGCGTTCGACTACGACTACGCGCAGATCGCCGGACTGCTCGGCCTCGGCGAGGCCAACTGCCGGCAGATGGTGCATCGCGCCCGCCAGCGGCTGGCGGCCGCGCGGCCGCGCTTCGAGGTGACGCCGCAGCGCCATCGGGTGCTGCTGGAGAAGTTCATGCACGCCGCGCGGCAGGGCGACCGTGCGGCCCTGGAAAGCCTGCTGCACGCCGACGCGCGCCTGGTGTCCGACGGCGGCGGCAAGGCGGTCGCGGTGATCCGCCCGCTGTCCGGCGGCGAACGCATCGCGCGGCTGTTCTGGGCGGCGTACCGGCGCCGGGACGCGGCGATCACGTGGAGGATGGGCCGGGTCAACGGCGAACCGGCCATCCTGCGCCACCGCGACGGCGTGCTGGCGGCGGTGATGGTCGCGGTCACCGATGGCGAACGGATCACCGAACTGTTCACCGTCGCCAATCCCGACAAGCTGGGTGTCACGAACGCCGCCGCTGGCGCGTCCTGGTGATGAAGGCGGCCGGGTGGCCGCCATGGACCCGCACCGCCATGAAGTTCCACCGCGTCGATTACCCGAAGCACGTTCCCGTCGCCTTCAAGGGCCTGTACGCCGCCAGCACCGCCCTGCACGAGGGCACGCTGGGCAAGGCATTCCTCGAACTGGTGTTCCTGCGCGTCTCGCAGGTCAACGGCTGCGCCTACTGCATGGACATGCACGCCGGCGCGCTGCGCAGGGCCGGCATCGAGCCGCGCAAGCTCGACACCCTCGCCGGCTGGCGCGACAGCCGCTTCTTCGATGCGCGCGAGCGCGCCGCGCTTGCCTGGGCCGAGCAGTTGACCACCCTGCCCTCCGGGGCCCCGGCCGACGCGACCTACGACGCCCTGCGCGGGCACTTCGACGACCCGGCGATCGCCGAGCTGACCATGGCCGTGGCCGCGATCAACGCCTGGAACCGGCTGGGCGTGGGCATGCAGCCCGAGCTGGCCTGACCGCCGGCGCGGGCGGCGGCGCTCAGCCGCCGTCGCTGCCGTCGATCCGCCCGCGCAGGGCCTGCCGGTAGCGACGGCTGCAGGGCACGACCGTGCCGTCCTTCAGGTGCAGGCGCGCCTCGCCGGCATCCAGCGGCTCGATCGAGGCGACCTGGCCGAGGTTGACGATGTAGCTGCGGTGGACCCGGGCGAAGGCGCGCGGGTCCAGCCGCGCCTCGATCCCGGCGATGGTGCTGCGCAACGGGTAGTCGTGGCCGCGCACGCGCAGGTTCACGTAGTTGCCGGAAGCCTGCAGCCACTCGATGTCGCCGGCGGCAACCAGGAACTCGCGGCCGAGCTTGCGCACCAGGAAGCGCTCGGGGCGTTCGACCGGCTCCACCGCCGGGCCCTCGTCCGGCTCGGACAGCAGGCTGGCCTCGCCTTGCAGGCGCCGCAGCAGCAGCCGGTAGAAGCTCACCAGCACCACCATGTAGGCGTAGCTGCGCACGTCCTTGACGTATTCGTAGAACAGCTCGCGCGGCCAGTGGCCGAATTCGTAGACCTCGCCCTGGCTGGCGTAGGCCAGGGTCCGCAGGCCGACCATCCCCAGTACGTGGATCAGGGACACCACCACGCTGGCCAGCAGGTGCCGGGGCAGCTGGCGCCGCCAGTTGTCCCAGTGGATCGGGAAGCGGCGGCTGAACCAGACCACCGGCCAGACCAGCGCCAGCCAGAGCAGGCCGCTGGACAGCTCCCAGACCACCGGCTCCCACGTCGCGTACGCCAGCCCGTTCTTGCGGATGTCGGTGACCACCGTATAGCTGTTGGCGACCACGTTGACGGCGGTCAGGACGACCCAGAACCCGGGTTCGACCCAGCGGCGCCAGGGCAGGTAGCGTTCGTAGGGGGTGGGACGGGTCGCGGACATCCCGCGCATTCTACGGAGCGGCCCGCGCCGGCCCCAGCCGCCCCGTCACCGCGGTCCGCGATTCGTCCCGCCAGGCCCGCGACCGGTCACCGGGCACGGCGCGCACCGCAGTGATGTCGCCACGCTGGGCGCGTCTTCCGCAGAAGCCGCCTGCCCATGGAACGCCGTTACGACCTCGACTGGATCCGCATCTGCGCCTTCGGCGTGCTCGTGCTCTACCACGTCGGGATGTATTACGTGACCTGGGACTGGCACGTGAACAGTCCCCACGCCAGCCACGCGCTGGAGCCGCTGATGCTGCTGTCGGCGCCGTGGCGGCTGTCGCTGCTGTTCCTGGTCTCGGGCGCGGCGACCGCGTTCCTCTGGGACCGCTGCCGGCGCGACGGCGGCCGCTTCATCGGCCCACGGTCGTGGCGGCTGCTGCTGCCGCTGCTGTTCGGCATGCTGGTGATCGTGCCGCCGCAGTCCTACTTCGAGGTGGTGGAGAAGCTGCCCGGCGGCTACCACGACGGCTACCTGGCGTTCTGGGCGCGCTACCTGGCCGGCGACGGCAGCTTCTGCCGCGACGGCGACTGCCTGGAGCTGCCGACCTGGAACCACCTCTGGTTCGTCGCCTACCTGTGGGTCTACACCGTGGTGCTGTGGGGCCTGCTGCGGTTCGCCCCGTGCGCCGGGTCGGCTGCCGGCGAGCGCGTGCGCGCGTGGCTGGCCCGGCCGGGAGGCCTGCTGTGGCCGCTGGCCTGGCTGGCGCTGGCGCGGGTGCTGCTGGTTGGCCGCTTCGAGTCCACCCATGCCCTGGTCGACGACTGGTACAACCACGCCCAGTACCTGCCGCTGTTCCTGCTCGGTTTCGCGATCGCGCGGCCGGGGCCGCTGTGGGACCGCATCGAACGGGCGCGCTGGCCGGCGCTGTGCGCGGCGCTCGCCAGCTGGATCTTCCTCGTCGGGTATTTCAGCCGGTACAGCGACGGCAGCGCGCCGCCGGAGGCCCTGCGCCAGCTGCAGCGCGTGCTGTGGGCCGCCCAGCAGTGGGGCGCGATCGTGGCCATCCTCGGCTTCGCCCGCCGCCACGCGCCCGGCGACGGCCCGGCCCGGCGCTGGCTGGCCGAGGCGGTGTTCCCGGTCTACATCCTCCACCAGACGGTGATCGTGCTGCTGGCGGTGGGAATGCGGCCGTTCGACCTGCCGCCGGCGGTCGAGGGTCCGCTGCTCGTGGCCGCGACCTTCGCGCTGTGTTTCGTCGGCTATGCGCTGGTCCGGCGGGCGGGCTGGTTGCGGCCACTGCTCGGCCTGAAGGCCCGTGGCCGCCCGGACGCGGTGGAGGCTGTCGCGCAGCCCGGTCGCCCCGGAGGATGACCCCCGGCGATCGCGGCAGGCGCGGCACGCCGCTTGCATGCGCAGGCACGGCTCACCGCCGTCCTGCCGGTCCACCATGCCCGCCCTGCCTGACCATTCCCGCCGCTTCAGCCTGTCCGCCACGCTGCTGGCGATCGTGCTGGCCGTGCCCGCCGCTCCGGCGGCGGCGCCGGGGCCGACCGGCGGCACGACCAGCGGTACGACCACCGACGCGCTGATCGAGCGCTGCTTCGAACTGCGCCGCAACCGTCCGCGGCAGGCGCTGGACCTGGCCGAGGCGGTGCTCGCCGACCCGAAGCTGGACAGCGAGCGCCGGATCAAGGCGATGAGCTGCGAGGGCGTGGCCGCCAACGTGGTCGGCGAGGACGCGCGCGCGGTCGCCATCGCCGACCGCATCGCCCATGAGCTGGAGCGCAATCCCGGGCTGCCGGATGCGTACCGGCTGCGCGCGCTCTCCAACCTCGGCGCGATCCTGCATGGCGCCGGCCAGATCTACCGCGCCGAGCAGGCCTACGCCGCGACCCTGGAAGCGGGCGCGCGCCTCGGCGGCGAGGATGCGCTGCGGATCCAGGCGGCCATGCTCAACAACATCGGCATGGTCCACGCCGACTACCTCGATTCGCCGCGGGTCGCCGACGGCTACTTCCAGCAGGCGCTGGCGCTGGCGCGCTCGACCGGCGAGACCGATCCGCTGCTGCTGTACAACTTCGCCGTCAACCGGGTCCGGCTGGGCGAACGGGAACCGGCGCTGCAGGCGCTGGAGCAGGCGGCGGCCGGCGCGGCCGCCTCCGGCAACGAGCTGGTCGGCCTGCGCGTGCACAGCGCGCAGGTGATGCTCGAACACGACGGACCTGCGCCCACGCCGCTGGCCGAACTGCAGTCCATCCGCGCCCGCCAGGTCGAACTGCCCGATCCGGCCGGCGAAGCGGCCACCCTCGCCCGCATCTCGACCCTGCAGCGGCAGGCCGGCCAGCACGCGCAGGCGCTGGCCTCGGCGCAGGAAGCGCTGGTCCTGGCCAGCCAGGGACACAACCCGCTGGAGACCTACCAGTCGATGCAGGCGCTGATCGACGCCCACGCCGCGCTCGGCAACACCCGCGAGGCGCTCGCCTACGCCGACCGGATGCACGAGCGCAAGCTGGAAGCACTGCGACGGCAGCGGCTGGACCTGCTTGCCGACCTGCAGGCCCGCAACCAGGACACCGTGTCCCAGCGCGAGCTGGAACGGATGCGCTACGAGGACCGCATCCGCACGCTCAACGCCGAGAAGTCGCGCATGCTGCGGATCGCCTGGCTGGCATTGACCCTGCTGCTGGCCTCGTCGGCGGTGGCATTCGGCCTGCTGCAGCGGCGCCGCCACCGGCAGCTGCGCGAAGTCAGCGGCCGCGACGCGCTGACCGGCCTCAGCAACCGCCGCGCGGCGACCGCCGCGCTCAACGCGCTGACCGTGCAGCGCGGCCAGGACGACAGCCGCCACGTGCTGTTCCTGATCGACATCGACCATTTCAAGCAGATCAACGACACCCACGGGCACCATGCCGGCGACGCGGTACTGGTGGAGGTCTCGCAGCGGCTGAAGGCCGCGTGCCGGCCGGGCGACGTGGTCGCGCGCTGGGGTGGCGAGGAATTCCTGGTGGCCTGCGCCGACCTGCAGCCCGCGCAGGCGCAGGCGGTGGCGTCGCGCCTGCGCCAGGCGATGGACTACACCCTGCACACCGCCGAGGGCGACCGCGCCGTGACCGCCTCCCTGGGCATGGCGCCGGTGCCCTTCTTCGACGTCGCGCCCGACGACCATCCGTCGCGCCGCTGGGATTACGCCCTGCGCATGGCCGATCGCGCGCTCTACGCGGCAAAGGAACACCGCAACGGCTGGGTCGGCTACTGGGGAGCCCGGCTTCCCGACGACGCGACCGCCGAGGCAGTGCTCGAGCAGCCCGAGGCGGCCGAAGGCATCATCACCGTGTATGCGAGCCGTCCGCGCGAGCGCTCGCGGCTGCGCGACCAGAGCCTGCGCGACGCCGGCGCCCAGCTCTGACGCCGGCGCGCGGCCGGGTCAGGCCGGCGCCAGGTGCTCGACCACCAGCTGGATCGATTGCCCGCCGCGGTAGTCGTCCGGCGCCAGCCGGTAGGCGAGGTGCAGGTGCTGCGCCGGCGCGGTTCCGCGCCAGCCGCCGAAGTGGATCGCCGCGAGCGGCTCGCGCCGGTCCGGGTGGCGCAGGCTCAGCTTGAGGTGGCGCTCGGCGACCACGCGCCAGTCCAGCAGCTCGAAGCGGCCGTCGAACAGCGGCTCGGGGAAACCCTGCCCCCACGGTCCGCCATCGCGCAGCGCCTCGGCGTGGAACCGGTCGAACTCCTGCGGCCGCAGTTCGCCGTCGCTGAGCAGTTCGGCCTGCAGCAGGCCGTCGTCCAGCACCGCCGCCGCATGCGCGAGCCAGGCCTGCTCGAATGCCGGCAGGTCGCCGCGCGCCAGGCTCAGCCCGGCCGCCATCGCATGCCCGCCGAAGCGCTGGATCAGGCCCGGATGGCGGCTGTCGACCGCCGCCAGCGCGTCACGGATATGGAAGCCGGGAATGGAACGGGCGGAACCGCGCAGCAGGTCGCTGCCGGGCTCGGCCGGCGCAAACGCCAGCACCGGCCGGTGCAGCCGCTCCTTCATCTTCGAGGCGACCAGGCCGACCACGCCCGGGTGCCACTGCGGATCGAACAGGCACGGCGCCAGCGGCGTCCCGGTGCCGGCCAGCACCGCGCCGGCCAGCGCGGCCTCGGCCGCGTCGGTCATGTCCTGCTGCACCGCGCGACGCTCGGCGTTGATCCCGTTGAGCAGGCCGGCCAGTTCGCGCGCCCGTCCGGCGTCGTCGCTGAGCAGGCATTCGATGCCGATCGCCATGTCTTCCAGCCGCCCGGCCGCATTGAGCCGCGGACCGATCGCGAAGCCGATGTCGGCGGCGGTCAGGCGTGCCGGATCACGGCCGCAGACTTCGATCAGCGCGCGCAGGCCGGCGCAGCCATGGCCGGCGCGAAGGCGTCGCAGCCCGGCGGCGACCAGCCGGCGGTTGTTCGCGTCCAGGGGGACCAGGTCGGCGACCGTGCCCACCGCGACCAGGTCGAGCAGCGCGGTCAGGTCGGGTTCGCCGGCGACCAGCGCTCCGGCGTCGCGCAGCCGCCGGCGCAGGGCCAGCAGCAGGTAGAACACCACGCCCACGCCGGCCAGCGCCTTGCTCGGGAATCCATCGCCGGGCAGGTTCGGGTTGACGATCGCATCGGCGGCCGGCAACCGCGGGCCCGGCAGGTGATGGTCGCTGACCACGACCTGCCAGCCGCGCGCGCGCGCGGCCTCGATGCCGGCGTGGCAGGCGATGCCGTGGTCGACGGTGAGCAGCAGGTCCGGCTGCAGCGCGGCCAGTTCGTCGACCAGCGCCGGCGACAGGCCGTAGCCGTGGACCATCCGGTTGGGCACCGCGTGCGAGACGTGGCGGGCGCCGAGCAGGCGCAGCCCGCGCACGCCGGTCGCGCAGGCGGTGGCCCCGTCGCAGTCGAAATCGCCGACCACGACGATGTGCCGGTCGGCCGCGATCGCCTGCTGCAGGAGCGCCGTGGCCCCTTCCAGGCCGTCCATCGCGTCCGGGGCGAGCAGGTCGGCCAGGCGCGGCCGCGCGAGTTCGGGCGTGGACGCGCCGCGGGCGGCGTACACGCGCCGCAGCAGCGGGGGGATCGAATCCGGCCAGTGCGCACCGGGGCTCGCGTCCGCGCGGCGGACGATGCGCGGCACCTGCATCTCAGCCGTTCGAGCCGGCCAGCGCCGGCAGTGGTCGCCGCCAGAACTGCCAGCGGCGCTGGCCGTGGTGCAGGCGGAAGCAGGCGCCGTCCTCGAAATCCAGCTGGAGCACGTCGAACTCGCGGCGCGCCATCGCCTGCAGCAGCGGCGGCAGGGCCTGGGCGCCGAGCAGGTCGAGGCTGCGGAGCCGGCGCATGTCGACCAGGCTGTCGCCGGCGGGCCCACCGTCGCCGCCATCGGGCGCGGCCACCGCCGCGCCGGCCATGCGCGCGAGCCCCTGCAGCAGCGTGTCGGGGCTGCGCACGTGCAGGTAACGCGACTGCACCGACGCGGGCAGCCGGCCGGCCCCCCAGAACCAGAGCGCGTTGATCGCCGGCCTGCCCTGCGCCGCGCGCTCGCGGTTGCGCGGATGCTGGTGCAGCACGACCTGCACCTCGGTGATCAGCGCGCGCCAGCGCCGCGCGGCGGCGTCGTCGCCCTGTGGCAGCGCGGCGAACAGGTCCTCGCCCAGCGCCTCGTCGGGTCCGGACAGCGCCGGCAGCTTCGTCCCGTCCGGCAGCCGCAGGTACCAGCGCGCCGGATGCGGCGCATCGAGCTGGAAGCCGGCGTCGCCGAACAGCGGCTGCAGCGCCGGCAGGAAGGCACGCGCGTCATCGTGGTCCAGGCCCAGTCCGTCGCCCCAGCCCAGCAGGCGCGCACCGTTGAGGTCCGGCGCGACATAGGCCGGATCGGCCCGCAGCCAGGTGTCGGCGGCGTTGCCCGCCCCGCCCCCGCGGTCGTCGACCAGCCGGGTCAGCGCGGCCACCGGCCACTGGTCGGGGACCAGGCGGAAATGGCGGCGCAGCTGGGCGCGCGCGCCGGCCTCTCCGCTGTCGTGGTCGGCGCGACCCAGCACCCGCCCGATCGCCGCCGGCAGCGGCCCCGGCAACCGGGCCCGTTCGGGCAGCAGCAGGGTGATGGTGGCCATGGTCGCGGCGCGTCAGCCGACGTAGGCCACGCCGGCGATTTCGTACTCGCGCTTGCCGCCGGGCGCGTCGATCACGATCGCGTCGCCCTCTTCCTTGCCGATCAGCGCGCGCGCCACCGGAGAGGAGATCGCGATCAGGCCCTGCTTGATGTCGGCCTCCAGGTCGCCCACGATCTGGTAGCGGACTTCCTCGTCCGTTTCCACGTCGGCCAGGGTCACCGTCGCGCCGAACACGACCTTGCTGCCGGCATTGAGCTTGGCCACGTCGATCAGGTCGGCATGGGACAGCTCGCCCTCCAGCTGCTTGATCCTGCCTTCGATGAAGCCCTGCTGCTCGCGCGCGGCGTGGTACTCGGCGTTCTCCTTGAGGTCGCCGTGGCCGCGGGCCTCGGCGATCGCGGCGATCACCTCCGGGCGCTTCACCGACTTCAGGTGGTCCAGCTCGTCGCGCAGGCGCTGGGCGCCCTTCAGCGTCATCGGCGCCCTCACGATTGCAGCTCCCTGTGCAGCTCCTGCAGCGACCACACCGGGCCGGTGCCGCGGAATTCAAGCGAATGCACCAGTGCCTTGGCCCCGGCGATGGTGGTCGAATAGGTCACGCGCTGCTGCAGCGCCTCGCGCCGGATCGAGAACGAGTCGGCGATCGCCGCGCGGCCTTCGGTGGTATTGACGATGTAGGCGATCTCGCCGTTCTTGATCGAATCGACGATGTGCGGGCGGCCCTCGGCCACCTTGTTCACCACCGCGCATTCCAGTCCGTTCTGCTGCAGCCACGCCGCGGTGCCGCGGGTGGCGACCAGGCTGAAACCGCGCTCGACCAGGGCCTGGGCCACCGGCAGCACGCGCTTCTTGTCCGGATCGCGCACCGAGACGAAAGCCTTGCCCGGCGCCGGCGCCTTGATCCCGCCCGCCTCCTGCGCGCGCGCCATCGCCGCGCCGAAGCTGCGGCCCACGCCCATCACCTCGCCGGTGGAGCGCATCTCGGGGCCGAGGATCGGGTCCACGCCCTGGAACTTGGCGAACGGGAAGATCGCCTCCTTCACCGAGTAGTAGTCCGGCACGACTTCCGTGGTCGCGCCCTGCTCGGCCAGCGAACGGCCGGCCATGCAGCGCGCGGCGATCTTGGCCAGGGCCACGCCGGTGGCCTTGGACACGAACGGCACCGTGCGCGAGGCGCGCGGGTTCACTTCCAGCAGGTAGACGGTGTCGCTGCTCCCGTCCTCGTTGGACTGGATCGCGAACTGGGTGTTCATCAGGCCGACGACATTCAGCGCCTTGGCCAGCTCGATCACCTGGCGGCGCAGCTCGTCCTGGGTGGCGGCCGACAGCGAGTACGGCGGCAGCGAGCAGGACGAGTCGCCCGAATGCACGCCGGCCTCCTCGATGTGCTCCATCACCCCGCCGATGAGGGTGGCGCCGGTCGAATCGGCGATCAGGTCGACGTCGACCTCCACCGCGTTGTCCAGGAAACGGTCCAGCAGCACCGGCGAATCATTGGAGACCTTGACCGCGTCGCGCACGTAGCGGGCCAGGTCCGATTCGCCATAGACGATCTCCATCGCGCGGCCGCCCAGCACGTAGCTCGGGCGCACCACCAGCGGATAGCCGATCTCGCGGGCCAGGACCAGCGCTTCCTCGGCGTTGCGGGCGATGCGGTTCGGCGGCTGCTTCAGGCCCAGCCTGTCGACCAGCTGCTGGAAGCGCTCGCGGTCCTCGGCCAGGTCGATCGAATCGGGGCTGGTGCCGATCACCGGCACGCCATTGGCCTCCAGCGCGCGCGCCAGCTTGAGCGGGGTCTGGCCGCCGTACTGCACGATCACGCCCTTGGGCTGCTCGAGCTCCACGATCTCCAGCACGTCCTCGAGGGTGAGCGGCTCGAAGTACAGGCGGTCGGAGGTGTCGTAGTCGGTGGACACGGTCTCCGGGTTGCAGTTGACCATGATGGTCTCGTAGCCGTCCTCGCGTAGGGCGAGCGCGGCATGGACGCAGCAGTAGTCGAACTCGATGCCCTGGCCGATGCGGTTGGGGCCGCCACCGAGGATCATGATCTTGTCGCGGCCCGTGGGCTGCGCTTCGCATTCGTCCTCGTAGGTCGAATACAGGTACGCGGTGCTGGTGGCGAACTCGGCGGCGCAGGAATCCACCCGCTTGTACACCGGCTTGACCTTGAGCACGCGGCGCAGCGCGCGGATGCCGGCCTCGTTGGTGCCCGCCAGCTGGGCCAGGCGCGCGTCGGAGAAGCCGTCGCGCTTGAGCTTGCGCAGGCGCGCGGCGTCGAGCGAATCCAGGCCCTCCGCCGCCAGCTTCTTCTCCTCCTCGATGATCTCCTCGATCTGGTCGAGGAACCACGGGTCGATGAACGAGAGCGCGTGGATGTCCTCCACGCTCATCCCGGCGCGGAAGGCGTCGGCGACGTAGAACAGGCGCTCCGGCCCCGGCGCCTTCAGCTCGCGGCGCAGGGTGGCTAGGTCGTCCTCGTTGCCCAGGTCCAGGCCGGTCGGGTCGAAGCCGACCTTGCCGGTCTCCAGGCCGCGCAGGGCCTTCTGCACCGATTCGCGGAAGGTGCGGCCCATCGCCATCACCTCGCCCACCGATTTCATCTGGGTGGTGAGGCGGGCGTCGGCCTGCGGGAACTTCTCGAACGCGAAGCGCGGGATCTTGGTGACGACGTAGTCGATCGCCGGCTCGAACGAAGCCGGGGTCAGGCCGCCGGTGATCTCGTTCTTCAGCTCGTCCAGGGTGTAGCCGACGGCCAGCTTGGCCGCGACCTTGGCGATCGGGAAGCCGGTGGCCTTGGAGGCCAGCGCCGAGGACCGCGACACGCGCGGGTTCATCTCGATCACCACCACGCGGCCGGTCTGCGCGTTGATGCCGAACTGCACGTTCGAGCCGCCGGTATCCACGCCGATCTTGCGCAGCACCGCGATCGAGGCGTCGCGCAGGCGCTGGTACTCCTTGTCGGTCAGGGTCTGCGCCGGGGCCACGGTGATCGAGTCGCCGGTGTGCACGCCCATCGGGTCGAGGTTCTCGATCGAGCAGACGATGATGCAGTTGTCCGCGGTGTCGCGGACCACCTCCATCTCGAACTCCTTCCAGCCCAGCACCGACTCCTCCACCAGAACCTCGGTGGTCGGCGAAAGCTCCAGGCCGCGGTTGACGATCTCGATCAGCTCCTCGCGGTTGTAGGCGATGCCGCCGCCGCTGCCGCCCAGGGTGAAGCTGGGGCGGATGATCGTCGGGTAGCCGACGCGGGTCTGGATATCCAGCGCTTCCTCGAGCGTGTGCGCGACTTCCGCCTTCGGGCATTCCAGGCCGATCTCGCCCATCGCCACGCGGAACAGCTCGCGGTCCTCGGCCATGCGGATCGCATCGCGCTTGGCGCCGATCAGCTCCACGCCGTACTTCTCCAGCACGCCGTGCTCGGCCAGGTCCAGTGCGCAGTTCAGCGCGGTCTGGCCGCCCATGGTCGGCAGCAGCGCATCGGGCTTCTCCTTGGCGATGATCTTCTCGACCGTCTGCCAGTTGATCGGCTCGATGTACACCGCGTCGGCGGTGTCCGGGTCGGTCATGATCGTGGCCGGGTTGCTGTTGACCAGCACCACGCGGTAGCCCTCCTCGCGCAGCGCCTTGCAGGCCTGCGCGCCGGAGTAGTCGAACTCGCAGGCCTGGCCGATGACGATCGGGCCGGCGCCGATGATGAGGATGGTCTGGATGTCGCTGCGCTTGGGCATTTCGTTCTCTGCTCGTTCCCTGCGGGGGGATCAGGGGCTGCCGGCCCGGGCGTTGTCCGCGCCGGGGCCGATGTGCTTGTCGAAGAAGGCCAGCATCTTCGTGTAGAGGTTCACGTTGTTGTCGAGGTCGCGGAAGCCGTGGCCTTCCTTCGGCTCCACCACCACGAGCTCCGGCTTCTTGCCGGCCTGTTCCATCTTCCCGATCAGGAAGTTCATGTTCTTGATCGGCACGCGCACGTCCTTCTCGCCGTGGACCAGCATCACCGGCGCCCTGAGCCGGTCGACGCCATAGGCCGGCGACTGGGCCACGCGCTCGGCCTTGGTGGGCGGATAGACGTCCCTGAGGTAGTTGCGCCCGGACTCGTGGTCGGCGATGTCCGAATCGCGCTGGGCATCGAGGTCGTAGACGCCGACGTAGCCGACCGCGCAGCGGTAGAGGTCGGGCTCGCGCACCGCGCTCATCAGCGCCGCGTAGCCGCCGTAGGACGCGCCGTAGATGCAGACCCGCCGCGGATCGGCGATCCCCTGGGCGATGGCCCACTTGACCGCATCGGTCAGGTCGTCCTGCATCGTGGTGCCCCACTTGCGGTAGCCCAGCCCCTCGAATGTGTTGCCGTAGCCGCCCGAGCCGCGGTAGTTGACCTGCAGCACCGCGTAGCCGCGGTTGGCGAACAGCTGCACCTCGGGGTTGAAGCCCCACTCGTCGCGCGGGCCGTGCGGTCCGCCGTGCGGGTTGATGATCAGCGGCAGGTTCTTGCCGTCGCTGCCCGCCGGGATGGTGACGTAGCCATGCAGCTCCAGGCCATCGCGCGCCTTGAAGCTGACCGGCTTCATCGGCGACATCTCGGCCGGCTTGATCCATTCCATGCTGCTGGCCAGGAAGGTGGCCTGGCCGGTCTCGCGGTCGAACAGGTAGGCGTCCGGCGGGGCGCGGTCGGAATAGACGCGCATCGCGAGGTAGCGCCCATCGTCGGACGGGCGCAGGAAGCGCACCACCTTGCCCGGGAACGCCTTGGTGAGGCCGGCGTAGACCTTGGTCTCCGGGTGTTCTGGGGCGATCCAGTCCCAGTACGGGACGCCATCCTCGTACAGGACGCCGAGCAGGGTCTTCTCGTCGCTGCTCCACAGCCTCGCCGACGGGCTGACCGTGCCGTTGCGCGACAGCTCCTTCTCCTGGCGGGTCTCGGTGTCGAGCAGGACGATGGACTCCGGCTTGCCATCGACGCCCTTGGCCATGTACGCGTGGCGGTTGTCCCCGGCGAAGCCCAGCGGGAAGTAGGTGGCGCCGTTGCGCTCGCTCTCGTGGACCAGGGTCCAGTTCTCGCCGTCGCGGCGATAGGTGACGTTGCGGCCGTCGTTCATCGCGCCGGACACGTAGCGCGGCCGCCGCTCGTGGTCGACGAGGAAGGTGCCCTGCTCCACCGGCGCGGACGCGACGGTGATCAGGCGGCCGTTGTAGACGTTCAGCTTGGACAGGAACGTATTTTCGACCGACCGCTGGACGAGGATGGTCTGCGGGTCCTCGGGCGTGGTGTCGACGATGGTGTAGTAGCGGCCGTTCGGGATGTCGATCCGCTGGGTGCCATCGATGTTCGATGCGTAGAGGTCGCCCTTCGAGGTCTCGAAGTCGAAGCGCCCGGTCTTGAAGGAGACGTAGAACAGCAGGCGTTCGTTGTTGGCCCAAACGACGTCGCGGAAATGCCGGTCCGGACCGAAGTCCCACTTGCCGACGATGCCCTGGTCGGAGACGCGCAGCACGGCGAGCAGCGTCCGGTCCTCGCGCGGCACGCTCACGGCCATGTGCTTGCCGTCCGGCGACAGGCGCAACGCGGTGAACTCCGCGTCCTTGAAGAAATCGCGGATCGGGACCTCGCGTGCGGCGGCATCGAAGCCGAGCACCAGCATGGCCAGCAGGAACATCCCCTTCAGCAGTCGCATTCCCTTACTCCTGTCGTTGGCGGGTGGAACCGGCACCGCGGCGGTCAACCCGCCATCGAGGCCACGAAACGGTCGAACAGCGGCGCCACGTCGTGCGGGCCGGGCGAGGCTTCCGGGTGGCCCTGGAAGCTGAAGGCGGGGGCGTCGGTCAGCTCGATGCCCTGGTTGGTGCCGTCGAACAGCGAGCGGTGGATCACCCGCACGTTCGCCGGCAGGGTCGACTCGTCGACCGCGAAGCCGTGGTTCTGCGAGGTGATCATCACCCGCCCGCTGTCGAGGTCGATCACCGGGTGGTTGGCGCCGTGGTGGCCATGGCCCATCTTCACCGTCTTCGCGCCGGCGGCCAGCGCCAGCAGCTGGTGGCCCAGGCAGATGCCGAACAGCGGCACCTTCCTGGCCACGAACTCGCGGATCGCCTCGATGGCGTAGTCGCACGGCTCCGGGTCGCCCGGCCCGTTGGACATGAACACGCCGTCCGGCGACAGCGCCAGCACCTCGGCCGCCGGCGTCTGCGCCGGGACCACGGTCACCTCGCAGCCGCGTTCGGCGAGCATGCGCAGGATGTTGGTCTTCACCCCGAAGTCGTAGGCGACGACCTTGAACCTGGGCTCGGCCTGGACGAACGCGTTGCGGTCCAGGTCCAGCTGGCCTTCGTTCCAGCGGTAGCGCTCGGTCGTGCTGACCACTTTGGCCAGGTCCATGCCTTTCAGGCCCGGGAACTTGCGCGCCGCTTCCAGCGCCTGGTCCACGTCGACCGTGCCGGCCATCAGCGCGCCGTTCTGGGCGCCGCGCTCGCGCAGGATGCGGGTGAGCTTGCGGGTGTCGATGCCGGCGATGGCGACCACGCCGCGCGCGGCCAGCCAGTCCTGCAGCGAGGCTTCGCTGCGCCAGTTGCTCGGGCGGCGCGGCACGTCGCGCACGATCAGCCCGGCCGACCAGACCTTGGCGGCCTCGTCGTCCTGGCCGGTGCAGCCGGTGTTGCCGATGTGCGGGTAGGTCAGCGTGACCAGCTGGCGGGCATAGGACGGATCGGTGACGATCTCCTGGTAGCCGGTCATGGCGGTGTTGAACACCACTTCGCCGACCGACAGGCCGCTGGCGCCTACGGATTCGCCCTCGAACACGGTGCCGTCTTCGAGGACGAGGATTGCGGGTTGGGTCACGTCGTTCGCCTTGAGGTGGGGGAGCCCTGTCGCCGTCCGGCTTCGTGGAAACCGGGCTGCAGAAAACCGCGGACTCGGTTTCTCTCCGGTCCGTGGTGGGGGTAACAGGCGAGCGGGAATTGTACCGGCGAAGGGCGCAAAAGGGAACGCCGGTGCCCGGCGCGAGCGATGCCCGGCGGTGGCTATTCAGTTGCCGTCGAACAGCAGGTCGCGCATCGCGTACCGGCCCGGAGCGCGTCCATGCAGGCGCGCAGCGGCCTGCAGCGCGCCCCGGGCGAAGATGTCGCGGCTGGTGGCGCGGTGCACCAGCTCGATCCGTTCGCCGTGGCCGGCGAACTGGACCAGGTGCTCGCCGACGATGTCGCCGGCGCGGAGGCTGGCGTAGCGGGGCTGGGCCCCGCCCCGCTGCGCCGATTCGCCCAGGGTGAGCGCGGTTCCCGACGGCGCGTCCTTCTTGTGCACGTGGTGCGATTCGACGATGTCGCAGTCCCAGCCCGGCAGCGCCCGCGCGGCGCGCTCCACCAGCTCGTCGAGCACCGCCACGCCGACGCTGAAGTTGGACGCCCACAGGACCGGGATCGCCCGAGCCGCGGCGTCCAGCGCCTGGCGCTGCGCCGGCTCCAGCCCGGTGGTGCCGGACACCAGCGCCCGGCCGCGCTCCGCGCACAGCGCGAGCACGGGACCGAAGCCTTCCGGCAGGCTGAAGTCGATCGCGGCGTCGAAATCCGGCGCGCCGGACAGCTCGGCGGCGGCGAAGAACGGCACGCCATCGATCACCCGCTGCGCGGGCGGGCGCCGGGTCACCGCGGCGACCACCTGCCAGTGCGAGGGGGATTCCGCCGCCAGGCGCAGCAGGGCCTGGCCCATGCGACCGGAAGCACCATGGATGAGGACGCGCAGAGGAGTCGTGGCCATAGGCCGCGCAGGCTAGCGGCCACGCCACCGGCCGGCAAGCGACAGCCCGCTTTCAGTCGAAACCGACGCGGCCCGCGCGCGGGGCGCGGATCACCAGACGAGGTCGTCCGGAACCTGGTAACGCGGATCCGCGTAGGGGTCCTCGCCCGCCGGCGCGGCCGGGTCGACCTTCAACGCCACGGCCGGGGCGAAGGCGGCCTCGGCCTCGGCCAGCGCCGCCGCGTCCACCAGCAGGTAGCGGCCATTGAGCTGGACCACGCCCAGCTCGCCGCCGTTGAGCGCCTTCAGCTGCGGCCCGGTGACGTAGATCCGCTTGATCTTGCCGCCGTACTCGAAATGCCGCGCGATGTCGGCCGCCGGATCGTTCAGCGCCTTGTCCTTCAGCAGCAGCTCGAGCCTGGCCTTGGCTTCGCGGCGCACGCGCGCCTCCTCCTGCTTCACCCGCTCGGCATCGATGCGCTGCTGCTTCTCCTGGTTGGCGCGCAGCGCCCAGGCCTTGCCGAGGTCCATTTCGCCCGCGGGCTTGCGGCCCGGGTCGCGCCGCGGCGCGTTGCCGCCGGCGGGCCTGCCCTTCGCCGCGTCCTGCGCGCCGGGCCGTCCGCCGCGCTGGGGCGGCCTGCCCTGCCCGCCCTTGCCCGCGGCGGGCTTGCGCGCCGGCTCGGGCGCGGACTTCTTGAAGCCGAGGTTGAGCAGCTGGTCGCGGAGGCTGTCGGTCATTGCAGGGTGGGGTCGTGCGTGGCCGCGGGCGGCCGGGAAGGTTCAGTAGTGCGGCGGTGGCGGCTCGCTCGCCGCATCGGCGTAGAGCGCACCGCGCAGTCCGCGCAGGTCGGCCAGCACCGCCCGCATCAGTTCGTCGCCACGGGCGCGCTCCAGCCGCGCCTCGGCCAGCGCTTCGCCGAGCTCGGCCAGCGCCTGCTCCTGGAAGGCCAGGCGGGTTTCCAGTTCGATCAGGCGCTGCTCGAGCGCGCTGCCGCCGGCCATGCCGAGCATCTCCATCTGCGCGGGGCTCATGCGTGGCCTCCCGGGATCCGTACCGAACGGCCGCGGCCGATGCCGTAGTAGGCCAGGCCGGCGGCCTCGGCTTCCTCCGGTTCGTACAGGTTGCGCCCGTCGAACACCACGGCGTCGCCGAGCGCGGCGTGCAGCCTGGCGAAGTCCGGGCTGCGGAACTCCTTCCACTCCGTCACCACGACTAGCGCGTCGGCGCCTTCCAGCGCCGACTGCGCCGAGCGGCACAGCACCAGGTCGTCGCGCTCGCCGAAGATCCGCCGCGCCTCGTCCATCGCCTCGGGGTCGTAGGCCCGCACCGTGGCGCCCGCTTCCCACAGCTGCGCCAGCAGCCGCCTGCTCGAGGCCTCGCGCATGTCGTCGGTGTTGGGCTTGAACGCCAGGCCCCAGACCGCGAACACCTTGCCGCGCACGCCTTCGTCCTCGCCGCGGTCGTAGTGGTGCTGGACCAGCGAGAACAGGCGGCCCTTCTGGCGGTCGTTGACCGCCTCCACCGCATCGAGCAGCTGGGCCTGGTAGCCGTGCTGCTGCGCGGTGCGCGCCAGCGCCTGCACGTCCTTGGGAAAGCAGGAACCGCCGTAGCCGGCGCCGGGGTAGATGAAATGCCAGCCGATCCGGGGATCGGACCCGATCCCCTTGCGCACCGCCTCCACGTCGGCGCCGACGCGCTCGGCGATATTGGCGATCTCGTTCATGAAACTGATCTTGGTGGCCAGCATCGCGTTGGCGGCGTACTTGGTCAGCTCGGCCGAACGCACGTCCATCACCACGAAGCGGTCGTGGTTGCGGTTGAACGGCGCGTACAGGCGGCGCATCCGCGCGATCGCCGCCGGGCTGTCGGCGCCGATCACGATCCGGTCCGGCCGCATGCAGTCGGCGACCGCATCGCCTTCCTTCAGGAACTCCGGGTTGGAGACCACATCGAAGGCGACGTCGGCCCCGCGCGCGGTGAGTTCGGCCGCGATCGCCGCGCGCACGCGGTCGGCCGTGCCCACCGGCACGGTCGACTTGTCGACCACGACGACCGGCCGCTCGATGTGCCGGCCGATGGTGCGGGCCACCGCCAGCACGTACTGCAGGTCGGCGCTGCCATCCTCGTCCGGCGGCGTGCCGACCGCGATGAAGACGATCTCGCCGTGGGCGAGGGCCGCCGCCGCATCGGTGCTGAAATGCAGCCTGCCGGCCGCATGGCTGGCCCGGACCATCGGCTCCAGGCCGGGCTCGTAGATCGGGACCACGCCGTTGCGCAGCCCCTCGATCTTGGCCGCGTCGACGTCCACGCAGACCACGTCATGGCCGACCTCGGCCAGGCAGGCCCCGGTGACCAGGCCGACGTAGCCGGTGCCGAATATCGCGACGCGCACGCCAGCCCTCCTTGCCCGGCCGCCCTTACGGGACGATGCCGAGCAGCTCGACGTCGAAGGTCAGGGTCGCGTTCGGGCCGATCTTCGGCGGGCTGCCGCCTTCGCCGTAGGCGAGGTCGGACGGGATCCAGAAGCGGTACTTGGCGCCCACCGGCATCAGGCCCACGCCTTCGGTCCAGCCGGCGATCACGCGGTCCAGGGGGAACTCGACCGCTTCGCCGCGCTGGTAGGAGCTGTCGAACACGGTGCCGTCGAGCAGCTTGCCCTCGTAGTTCACCCGCACGGTGTCGCTCGCCACCGGGCGCGGGCCGCTGCCTTCGCGCAGGACCATGTACTGCAGGCCCGACGGGGTGGTCAGCACGCCCTTCTGGCCCTTGTTCTTGGACAGGAACGCGGCGCCGTCGGCGCGGTTCTTGCCGGCCACGGCCTGCTGCTTGCTGGACATGAAGCCCTGCAGCGTCGAGGCAGCCTCCTGCTCGGTCATCAGCGGCGTACCGGTCTTGCCCAGGCTGGTACGCACCGCCTGCATCAGCACCGCCGCGTCGATCTCGTCCTTCAGCGGCAGCAGCGACGGGCCGACCATGCGGTCGCCGACGAGCAGGCCGACCTGCTCCTTGGTCGGCGCCGGCGGCTCGCTGCCCGGCGGCATGCCCGGCACGCGCTGGCCCGAACGCGCGGCCACCGCGACCTGCAGCGCGTTGTGGGTCGCCTGCGCCTGCTCTTCGGACTGCAGCGGCTGGCCGCCGGCCAGCGCGTTGTCCAGCGCCTTCTTCATCGCCGCGAAGTCGATGTCCTGGGCGATGGGCTGGAACGAGCGCGCGACGTCGAGGCCGATCGCGTAGCTCACCTTTTCCTTCTCGGTGGCCAGCGTCGTCTTGTCCTGTGCCACGGCCGTGCCTGCCATCATGCTCGCTCCCATCACCAGCGACGCCAGAGCGCCGCGCACGCGGTTGTTCATTCGTTGATTCCCTGGAGGGTTGTTCGGTCCACCGGCAGCGCCGGCGCCGCGGCATTGTCGCACGCGGCGCGCACGGCGACGTCCGTTTCAGCGCTTCGGCGACGGCGCCTTCAGCTCGCGCTCGATCGCGGCGACCAGCGCGGGATCGTCGGGCTTGACCTTGCTGGGCCAGTTGCCGACGACCCTGCCGTCGCGCGAGACCAGGTACTTGTGGAAGTTCCATCCGGGCGAAACGCCCGTGGCATCGCGCAGGCGCTGGTACAGGGCGGTGGTCTCCGGACCGGTGACGTGCACCTTCTCGTACATCGGGAACTTCACGCCGTAGGTCAGGGTGCAGAACTCCTGGATTTCCGCCTCGGTGCCCGGTTCCTGGCCGCGGAAATCGTTGGACGGGAAGCCCAGCACGGAGAAGCCGCGGGCCGCGTACCGCTGCTGCAGCGCCTCGAGCCCCTCGTACTGGGGGGTGAAGCCGCATTTGCTGGCGGTGTTGACGACCAGCAGCACCTTCCCGCCCTGCTGATCGTTCAGGTTGACCGGGGCCTTGCCGGCCAGCGGACGGTATTCGAGGTCCAGCAATGCCGGGGCCGCGGCCAGCGCCGGTACCGCGGCCGCCAGAATGATTCCCTTCAATATCAATGATTTGACAGACATCGACATCTCCCTACGAAGGAATGGGGGCGGATAGGCCATCAGTTGGGTCCGCGGCGGTTGACACCCTGTGTTTAGGTGTTATAGTTGAATACAACACCAGTCACCCAAAGCAGGACACCCGCATGAAACGCATCCTGTCTGCCCACCGCTCCTGGTTCATGGCCCTGGGCCTGGCCGTGGCGGTCCTGGGAGCGACCCGGTGGCTGCCCGACCACGATGGACGCCGTGGTGATTATGGACTCGCCGGGGCCGCCGCGGAACGCGGCGACGCGGACCTGGGCACGGCCGCGGAGCGGCCGGCGCGCAGGCTGCGGGCCTCTTCGACCATGCCCTATTTCTCCTTTGCGCAGTCGCTGCGCTCACGGGGTTGACCATGAGTGACATCCAGTGGAGCGACGGCGCTCCCATCTACCGCCAGCTGAAGGACCGCGTCATCGCCATGATGCTCGACGGGATCCTCAAGCCTGGAGAAGCCCTGCCCTCGGTCCGCCAAGTGGCCGCCGAGTACCAGCTGAACCCGATCACCGTGTCCCGCGCCTACCAGGAACTGGCCGACGAGGGACTGGTGGAGAAGCGGCGCGGCCTGGGCATGTTCGTGACCGAGGAAGCGTCCAGGCAGCTGCGCAGCAGCGAGCGCGAACGCTTCCTCAAGGAAGAATGGCCGGCCGTGGCCGAGCGCATCCAGCGCCTGGGCCTGTCCGTGCAAGACCTGCTCACTCCCCTGGGGAACCACTGATGAACGCTGCCGCATTCCCGACCGCCGGCCCCGAGACGACCGCCAGCGCCGGCACCGTCGTTTCCGCCCGCGGCCTGCGCAAGGCCTACAAGAACAAGGTGGCCGTCGCCGGTGCCGACTTCGACATCGGCGCCGGGCGCATCGTCGGCCTGATCGGCCCGAACGGCGCCGGCAAGACCACCGCGCTGAAGGCGATCCTCGGCCTGACCCCGTTCGAGGGCCAGCTGAAGGTCCTCGGCAAGGACCCGCGCACCGAGCGCGACGAACTGATGAACGACGTCTGCTTCATCGCCGACGTGGCGGTGCTGCCGCGCTGGATCCGCGTCGGCGAGGCGATCGACTTCGTCGCCGGCGTGCACCCGCGCTTCGACCGCGCCAAGTGCGAGCGCTTCCTGGCCAACACCCAGCTGCATCCGAAGCTGCGGGTGCGCGAGATGTCCAAGGGCATGATCGTGCAGCTGCACCTGGCGCTGGTGATGGCCATCGACGCCCGCCTGCTGGTGCTCGACGAGCCGACCCTGGGCCTGGACATCCTGTACCGCAAGCAGTTCTACCAGCGCCTGCTGGAGGACTACTTCGACGAGGACAAGACCATCCTGGTCACCACCCACCAGGTCGAGGAGATCGAGCACATCCTCACCGACGTGCTGTTCATCCGCGACGGGCGGATCGTGCTGTCCTCGCCGATGGAAGAGGTGGCCGAGCGCTACACCGAAGTGCTGGTCGGCGCCGACGCGGCCGAGGCCGCCCGCGCGCTGCGGCCGATCGACGAGCGTTCCCTGCCCTTCGGCAAGACCGTCCTGCTCTACGACGGCGTGCCGCGGGCGCAACTTTCGACACTGGGCGAGACCCGCAATCCCGGCCTCGCCGACCTGTTCGTCGCCATCATGAAGGGGACCTACGCATGAATGCCCTGACCGCCTCCACCGCATCGCCGGCCCACGGCACGGCGAAGTTCAAGTGGCTGTTGCAGCGCGAATACTGGGAGAACCGCGGCGGGTTCTTCTGGGCGCCGCTGATCACCGGCGCGATCATCGTCGGCCTGAACCTGATCCTGGCCGTGATCGGCTCCATCGCCGCCCGGCGCAGCATGGGCAGCAGCGGCTTCGTGTTCGACGACGCCGATCCGCACGAGGTCGGCCAGGCGCTGGGCGCGATGGGCGACGGCATGCTGCTGGCGGGCGTGCTGCTGGCCTGCGTGGTGCTTGCCTTCGTGGTGTTCTTCTACGCGCTCGGTTCGCTGTACGACGACCGCCGCGACCGCAGCGTGCTGTTCTGGAAGTCGCTGCCGGTCTCCGATTCGCAGATGGTCCTGTCCAAGGCGGCCTGGGCGCTGGTGCTGGCGCCGCTGTGGGCGATCGGCGTAGGCCTGCTGATCGGCGTGGCGCTGTGGGTCATCTCCGCGCTGACGATCACCGTCAACGGGCTGCCGGCGGCCCACGCGGTGTTCACCCAGTCGCACCCGCTCAAGATCATCTTCGGCGTGGTCGCCTCGCTGCCCGTGTACATGGCCTGGGCGCTGCCGACGGTGGGCTGGCTGATGTTCTGCTCGGCCTGGGCGCGCTCCAAGCCGTTCCTGTGGGCGGTGCTGGTGCCGGTGCTGGCCTGCGTGGTGATCAGCATGATGACGATCCTGCCGGGCGTGGACATCGCCCACGACAAGGTCTGGTACACCGTCGTCTACCGCGGCCTGCTGAGCGTGGTGCCCGGTGGCTGGTACCCGGTGATCGGCGGCGTGGTCGGCGAGTCGGCCGCGATCAACACCCCGGACGACCTGGCCAGCGCCATCGACCTGACCCGCAGCTGGCACGCGTTCGCCACGGCCGACATGTGGATCGGCGTGGTGGTCGGCATCGCCTTCATCGCCGCCTCCGTCCGCCTGCGCCGCTGGCGCGACGAAGGCTGACCCCAGCACGCAACCGGAGAAGACGTCCATGCGCCTGCCCCTGCTCGGCCTGCTGTTCCTGGTTCCCGCTTCGGCCCTGGCCGACGACCACTGCACCCATTCCGCGCCGCGCCAGCTGCAGCTGGACCTGGCGGGGGTGAAGAAGGTCCGGGTGGAGACCCGCCAGTTCGACGTCGCGCTGCGGGCCGCCCCCGGCCCGACCCACGCGTTGCAGGGCCGGGCCTGCGCCAGCAAGGCGCAGTGGCTGCCCGACCTGACCGTCACCCAGGAGCGCAAGGGCGACACCCTGGTGGTCAGCCTGCAGCGCGAGAAGGACCCCGGCCTGTCCAGCCTGTTCGGCGACAACTACGCCTGGATGGAGCTGACCGGCACCGTCCCGGCGGACGTGCTGGTGCAGCTGGTGGTCGGCTCCGGCGACGGCTCGATCGAGGGCGCCGCGTCGGCCAGCGCCGACGTGGGCTCCGGCGACGCCACGCTGCGCAACATCCGCGGCGCGGTCACCGCCAAGGTCGGCTCCGGCGACATCGAAGTCGACGGCGCGGGCTCGCTGCACGTGCTGTCCATCGGCTCGGGCGACGTCAAGGCGCGCAACGTGGGCGGTGCGGTCGAGGTCGGCAGCATCGGTTCCGGCGATTTCGAGCTGGACGGCGCCCGCGGCGACGTGCGGATCGGTTCGATCGGCAGCGGCGACGCCGAGGTGCGCAACGTCGGCGGCGCCGTCCGCATCGACTCGGTGGGTTCCGGCGGCGCCGACGTGCGCGGCGCCGCGCGCCTGTCGGTGGGATCGATCGGCAGCGGCGACGTGGGCCATCGCGACGTGACCGGCGCGGTCGAACTGCCGCGCCGCGACTGAAGCACTGACAGGAGAACGCCATGCACATGCACATCCGACGCCCGATCCTGCCGCTGCTGCTGGCGGCCATGCTGCCGCTGGCCGCGGTGGCGGCGCCGCCCAAGGGCGGCATCGAGGCCGAAATCAGCGCCGACCTGGCCGAGGCGCGCGAGGAGGTGAGCCGCGAGCTGGCCGCCGCACGCCTCGAACTCGAGACCGAAAACCTGCAGCTGGGCGACAGCCTGCATTTCGGCAAGTCCGGCAAGCGCGCGACCCGGTCGTCCGCCCCGCTGCCGAAGGCCGAGATCACGCCGCGCGGCGATTTCCTGGTCGACGGCAAGGCGGTCGCCATCGACGCCGCCCAGCGCCGCGAGCTGCTGGCCTACCGGGGCCAGGTCATCGACATCGCCCAGGCCGGCATCGACATCGGCGAGCGCAGCGCGAAGCTGGCGCTGGAGGCGGTGGACCGCGGGCTGTTCAGCCTGATGTTCAGCGCCATGACCGGCAGCCTGGAACGCGATATCGAGAAGACCATCAAGCAGTCGATCGAACCGGGCGTGGTCCAGATCTGCAGGCGCCTGCCGGCCCTGATGGAGAGCCAGCAGCGGCTGGCCGGCAGCCTGGCCGAGTTCCGCCCCTACGCCACCCTGGAAGCGGACGACGTCGACGACTGCGAAGACGAGATCCGCCGCGAATTCGCCCTGAACTAGAGGTCCTGACCCATGCGCCTGCTGCCCGCCCTCGCCCTCGCCGCCCTGCTGCCCCTGGCCGCCTGCGGCAACAACGACCCCGCGCCCTCCGGCGGCGATGCCGCCACCGCGCCGCCGGCCAACACCGCCCTCGGCCGCAAGATCCAGTCGGCGATGGCCGAGGCCAGCCGCAAGCTGGCCACGGAGAACATCCGGGTCGGCGACGAGTCGGCCAATCCCAGGGCCGAGATCAGCCCCGCGGGCGACCTGCTGGTGGACGGCAGGCCGGTGGCGATCGACGAGGCCCAGCGCAAGCTGCTGCTCGCCCATCGCGCCAACCTGGTGGCCATCGCCCAGGCCGGCATCGCGGTCGGCATGCAGGGCGCGGACCTCGGCATCGAGGCGGCGACCGGCGCGCTGAAAAGCGTGTTCGCGGGCGACACCGGCGAGTTCGAGAAGAGGATGGAGGCGCGCGGCAAGGAGATCGAAGTCGAAGCGCAGAAGATCTGCGCACGCCTGCCGGCCCTGCTCGAATCGCAGCAGGCCCTCGCCGCCGCGCTGCCGGCCTTCGGCCCCTACGCGACGATGGATCAATCGGACATCGAGGATTGCGGCAAGGACGGCAACTACAACGTCGACATCGGCGGCACCCATGCCTCCGCCCAGCTCGACTCCGGCGACGACGCCGACACCGAGCACATGGACGCGGCGGCCGAGGCCGACGCCGCCGCGGCCCGCCCCGGCAACTGAGCCGGCGCACCCCTGGCCGGCGCACCCCTGGCCGGCGCGGCGCCTGTCGCCGCGGCCGGCATCCCGGGGCTTGGCGTGCCCCGGTCCCGCGCAACACGGCCGCGATGGCGGTGCCCGACGACCGCAGCGGCCGTCGGCGCCCACCGCGCGCTCAGCCGCCGCCACCGCCGGGCTTGCCGTGGATCCCGCCGCGGGCCAGCACGGCCGGGTCGAGCAGCGGCGCCAGCGTCTTCGCCGGCAGTCCGGTGACCTCGATCGCGACTTCCAGCACCGGCCGGCCCTCCTTGTACGCCTGCTTGGCGATCGCCGCCCCCTGCTCGTAGCCGATCACCGGATTGAGCGCGGTGACCAGGATCGGATTGCGGTCCAGCGCCTCCTTGACCCGCTCCGGGCGCGCCTTCAGCCCGGCGATGGCCGAATCGGCCAGCAGCCGCGACACGCTGGACAGCAGCTGGATCGACTCGAGCAGGTTGGCCGCGATCAGCGGCAGGGTCACGTTGAGCTGGAAATTGCCGGTCTGGCCGGCGACCGTAATGGCGGTGTGGTGGCCGATCACCTGCGCGGCGGCCATGACCGTTGCCTCCGGGATCACCGGATTGACCTTGCCCGGCATGATCGAGCTGCCCGGCTGCAGCGCCGGCAGTTCGATCTCGCCCAGCCCGGCCAGCGGCCCGGCATTCATCCAGCGCAGGTCGTTGGCGATCTTGATCAGGGCCACCGCCAGCGCGTTGAACTGGCCCGACAGCTCGACCGCGTCGTCCTGCGCGGCCAGGCCCTCGAACTTGTCGTCCGCGCTCTCGAACTTCGTGCCGGCCAGCGCGGAGAGGGCCCTGGCCGCACGCGCGCCGAAGCGCGGGTCGGCGTTGATGCCGCTGCCGATCGCGGTGCCGCCCAGCGGCAGCCGGCGCAGGCGCTTGAGGCTGTCCCCGATCCGGCCCTCGGCCGACTTCAGCTGCGAGGCCCAGGCGCCGAACTCCTGCTCGAAGGTCAGCGGCATCGCGTCCATCAGGTGGGTGCGGCCGGTCTTGACCACCCGGCGCAGCTCGCGGCCGCGACGTTCGATCGTCTTGCGCAGGTGCCGGATCGCCGGCAGCAGGTCGTCCACCACGCCCAGTTGCGCCGACACGCGGATCGCGGTCGGGATGACGTCGTTGGAGCTCTGGCCGAGGTTGACGTGGTCGTTCGGGTGGACCTTGCCCTTGCCGGCCTTGCCCGAGCCATTGGCCAGCGCGGCGATCACCTCGTTGGCGTTCATGTTCGAGGAGGTGCCCGAGCCGGTCTGGTAGATGTCGACCGGGAAGTGCGCGTCCCAGGTGCCGGCGGCGACCTCCAGCGCGGCGGTGCGCACCGCCCCGGCCACGTTCTTCGGCAGCAGGCCCAGGCCGGCGTTGACCTCGGCCGCGGCGGCCTTGACCAGGCCCAGCGCGCGGATGAAGCCGCGCGGCATCGGCCGGCCGGAGACCGGGAAGTTCTGCACCGCGCGCTGGGTCTGGGCGCCCCACAGCGCGTCGGCCGGGACCTGCAGCTCGCCCATGCTGTCGTGTTCGATACGGGTGCGACCGGGGTCGGCGGCGGGCCTGGAGGCGGAACCGCGGCGCGGTGCTTTCGGCGACGCCGGCGCCCTGGCGCGGCTCGGTGATGCTTGGCTCATGACCGTCTCCAGCGGGGATGGACCACGGCGGGCGACCGGCGCAGGGCCGATGGCTGGCGGGCGGCCAGCATACGCCAGGCCGCATGCCGGGCCCTGGATCGGCATGCTGCGAACCGGACCGCGCCCGGGCGCCGTGGCGGCCGCGGTAAACTGTTGCGCTCCCCTCGCCGCCCACGCCCTCCATGTCGGATTCCGCCCTGCTCGCCCTGTCCCCGCTCGACGGCCGCTACGCCTCCAAGGTCGACGCGCTGCGCCCGATCTTCTCCGAGTACGGCCTGATCCGGGCCCGGGTGAAGGTCGAAGTCGAGTGGCTGCTGGCCCTGGCCGCCGAGCCGGGGATCGTCGAGCTGGCGCCGTTCTCCCCCGCCGCCACGGCGCGCCTGCGCGCGCTGGCCGGCGACCTCTCCGTGGCCGACGCGGCGCGGGTCAAGGAGATCGAACGCACCACCAACCACGACGTCAAGGCGGTCGAGTACCTGATCAAGGAGCGGCTGAAGGACGACGCCGGCGAGCTTGCCGAAGAGCTGGGGCCGGCACTGGAATTCGTCCACTTCGCCTGCACCAGCGAGGACATCAACAACCTGTCCTATGCGCTGATGCTGCGCGAGGCGCGCGACACCGTGCTGCTGCCGGCGCTCGACGGCATCACCGCGAAGCTGCGTGCGCTGGCCCACGACCAGGCCGGGCAGCCGATGCTCTCGCGCACCCACGGCCAGACCGCCTCGCCAACCACCCTGGGCAAGGAGGTGGCGAACGTCGTGGCCCGGCTGGAGCGCCAGCGCCGGCAGATCGCCGCGGTCGAGCTGACCGGCAAGATGAACGGCGCGGTCGGCAACTACAACGCCCACGTCGCCAGCTACCCGGACGTGGACTGGCCGGCGTTCGCGCAGACGTTCGTCGAGGGCCTGGGCCTGCCGTTCAACCCCTACACCACCCAGATCGAGCCGCACGACAACGTCGCCGAGCTGGGCGACGCGATCCGCCGCGCCAACACCGTGCTGGTCGACCTGGCGCGCGACGTGTGGGGCTACATCTCGCTGGGCTACTTCAAGCAGAAGCTCAGGGAAGGCGAAGTCGGTTCCTCGACCATGCCGCACAAGGTCAACCCGATCGACTTCGAGAACGCCGAGGGCAACTTCGGCATCGCCAACGCCCTGTTCGAGCACTTCTCGGCCAAGCTGCCCATCAGCCGCTGGCAGCGCGACCTCACCGACTCCACCGTGCTGCGCGCGCTGGGCACCGCCTTCGGCCACACCCAGGTCGCGCTGGATTCGCTGGGCAAGGGCCTGGGCAAGCTGCAGGTGAACCCGCAGCGCCTGGACGCCGACCTCGATGCGGCCTGGGAAGTGCTGGCCGAGGCCGTGCAGACGGTGATGCGCCGCCACGGCCTGCCCAACCCGTACGAACAGCTCAAGGCGCTGACCCGCGGCCAGGACGGCATCGACGCCGACGCGATGCGCCGGTTCGTCGCCTCGCTCGACCTGCCGGAAGACGCGCGCGCGCGCCTGGCCGCGCTGACCCCGGCCGGCTACACCGGCCTGGCCGAGCGCCTGGCCCGCGGCATCTGATCGTTCCGCATCCCGCGCCGGCCTGCGCCGGCGCCCCGCACAAGGACCGCGCATGACCCGCTTCCCCCTGGCCCTCTTCGCAGCGGTGCTGGCCGGCGCCACGTTGCCGGTCGGCGCGGCCACCCCCGCCCCGGCGGCCTCCGCTGACGTGCCCTGCGCCGCCGACGCCGGCTGGGACGATCCCTCGCCGCCGCGCCACGTGCATGGCGACACCTGGTACGTGGGCACCTGCGGCATCAGCGCCCTGCTGGTGACCTCGCCGCAGGGCCACGTGCTGGTGGACGGCGTCACCGTGCGCTCGGCCGGCAAGGTGCTCGACAACATCCGCGCCGCCGGCTTCGACCCGGCCGACGTGCGCGCCATCGTGTTCTCGCACGAGCACATGGACCACGCCGGCGGCCTGGCCGAACTGCAGCGCGCCACCGGCGCACCGGTCTACGCGCGGGCACCGGCGGTGCAGGCGCTGCGCACCGGCCACAGCGACCGCAGCGACCCGCAGCAGCTGGTGCTCGAACCGTTCCCGCCGGTGGCCGAGGTGCGCCTGCTGGCCGATGACGGCGTGGTCGAAGTCGGCCCGCTGCGGCTGCAGGCGGTGGCCACGCCCGGCCATACCCCCGGCGGCACCAGCTGGACCTGGCGCTCCTGCCAGGACGGCGCCTGCCTGCAGGTGGTGTACGCCGACAGCCTCACCGCCATTTCCGACGACGTCTGGCGCTACGGCGACGCGGCCAATGCCGGCTACCTGGCTGCGTTCCGCTTGACCTTGCGCAAGGTCGCCGCGCTGCCCTGCGATATCCTGATCACGCCGCATCCCTCGGCCAGCGACCTGTGGTCGCGGCTGGGCCCGGGCGCCACCGCGCCGCTGGCCGCGCCCGGCGCCTGCCGCGCCTACGCCGACCGCGGCCGGGCCCGGCTCGAGCAGCGGCTGGCGGACGAGGCCAAGGCCTCGCCCCGCTGATCCACCGCCCCCGACGTCGACGCCATGCACCTGCTGATCAACATCGACGTCGACGACCTGGCCCGCGCCGAAGCCTTCTACCGCGACGCCTTCGGCCTGTCCGCGGGACGCCGCTTCGGCGACGGCATGCTGGAGATGCTCGGCGCGCAGGCGCCGCTGTACCTGCTGCGCAAGCCGGCCGGCAGCGAAGGCGCGCCCGGATCGGCGCGCGGCTACCACCGCCACTGGACGCCCCTCCACCTGGACGTCGTGGTCGATGACCTGGACGCGGCCCTGGCCCGCGCGCTTGCCGCCGGCGCCCGCGCCGAAGGCGAGGTGCGCGAGGCGGCGTGGGGCCGCATCGTGCCGCTGGCCGACCCGTTCGGGCACGGCTGGTGCCTGCTCCAGTTCCTCGGCCGCGGCTACGACGAGATCTCCCGATGACTTCCAAGAAACCCGCCCCGCCTGCGTCCCGCAAGCCCGCCCGCGCGCCCGATCCGCAGTCCCTGCCGTTCGAGGTCGACGCCGCCGGCAACACCCCGCTGGGCATGGATCCGGCCGCGTTCCTGCGCGACTACTGGCACAAGCGTCCGCTGCTGGTGCGCAACGCCTTCCCCGGCTTCCGGGCGCCGCTGATGCCCGAGGACCTGGCCGGCCTGGCCTGCGAGGAAGGCGTGCTCGCGCGCCTGATCAGCCTGGACCGCGCCAGCGGCCGCTGGGACGTGCGCACTGGCCCGTTCCAGGAAGAGGACTTCCCCGGCCTGCCCGACCACGACTGGACCCTGCTGGTGCAGGACGTGGACCGCTGGGATCCGGACGTGGCCGCGCTGCTGGAGCAGTTCCGCTTCCTGCCGCGCTGGCGCATCGACGACGTCATGATCAGCTTCGCCGCCACCGGCGGCTCGGTCGGCGCGCACGTGGACCACTACGACGTGTTCCTGCTGCAGGGCCATGGCCACCGCCGCTGGCAGATCGACGCCAGCGTCGCCCTGGGCCGGCCGCAACCGGACCTGTCCTTCCAGGACGACGTGGCGATCAAGCTGCTGCGCCGGTTCCATCCGACCCACGACTGGGTGCTCGGCCCGGGCGACATGCTCTACCTGCCGCCGCTGGTCCCGCACCACGGCGTGGCCGAGGATCCGTGCCTGACCTTCTCGGTCGGCATGCGCGCGCCCTCGTCCTCCGAGCTGATCGGCGACTGGCTGGACGAGGTGCTGGTCGATGCCGACGAGGCGATCCGCTACCACGACGAGGACCTGGCCGTGCCGGCCGATCCGCACGAGATCGACACCGCGGCGATGAACCGCGTGGTCGAGGCGCTCAACGCCATCCGCATGAACGACCCGGACCGGCTCGGCGACTGGTTCGGCCGCTTCATCACCACCTACCGCGCCGCCGGCGAGGTGATGCCGCGCGGCGACGAGCGCCCGCGGATCGAGCTGGACTGGGACCTGGCCCACGGCGCCGCGCTGCAGCGCCACCCGTGGGCGCGGATGGCCTGGCGCCGCAACCACGGCGCCGGCCACGCCAGCCTGTTCTGCAGCGGACGCACCCTGCACCTGCCGCTGGACGACGCGCGCCGGCTGGCCGACATGCCGCTGATCGACGGCCGCGCCTGGGAGGCGCTGTCGCCGGCCGCGCGCGACGCGGTCCACGCGCTCCACCAGGGCGGCTTCTATGCCCTGCTCTCCGACGATCCGGACGCGGACGACGACGACGCATGAGCGCCGGCTACACCGTCGCCGCCGCCGACTACGCCCGCGACCACGCGCGGCTGCATGCCGTGCGCAGCACGGTGTTCATCGACGAACAGCAGGTGCCGGCCGAGCTCGAGCGCGATGCGCTGGACCCGCTCAGCTTCCACGTCCTGGCCACCGGCGAGGACGGCGTGCCGCTGGGCACCGCGCGCCTGACCCCGGAGCGACGGATCGGCCGCATGGCGGTGCTCGCCGGCCACCGCGGCCGCGGCATCGGCGAGGCGCTGCTGGACGCGCTGGTCGCAGAAGCCCGCCGCCGCGGCTGGCCGCAGGTCTCCCTGCACGCCCAGCTGCACGCCCTGCCGTTCTACGCCCGCGCCGGCTTCGTCCCGTCCGGGCCCGCCTTCGTCGAAGCCGGGATCGGCCACCGCGAGATGCACCGCCGCCTGCCCGGTTCCAGCGCGGTCGAGGACGTCGAGGGCGCCGCCGCGGTGCTGGTCGCCCTGGCCGGGCACGCCCGGCGCGAACTGGGCCTCTACAGCCGGGCCATGGATCCGGGCCTGCTCGACCGCCGCGACGTGCTCGACGCCCTGCGCCGCTTCGCCGTGCGCCCGGGCGAGCGCAGGATCCGGATCCTGCTGCAGGACGCGGCGACCCCGCAACGCGCGGGCGCGCCGCTGCTGCCGCTGGCCCAGCGCCTGCCCAGCGTGTTCGCCTTCCGCGAGGTCCGCGACCCGGTCGACGCGCGCTATCCCTCCGCGTACGCCTTCAACGACACCGGCGGCGCCTGCTTCCGCCCGCTGGGCCACCGCTACGACGGCGAAGGCGGGATCGACGATGCGCCGGTGGCGCGGCGGCTGCAGCTGGACTTCGACCGGGTCTGGGAGCGCTCGCGCACCTGCACCGAGTACCGCACGCTGTAGCCGCGCGGGCATCGCCGCGCTGTCCCCGGGACTGTTCCGGGACAGGCGCCGCCCGGGTCCGCGCGGCGTTCCCGCAGGAGTGTGAACAGGCGCACCACGCGGGCCGCGGCGGGGGCGGCCCGGCCGTTCGTCTAGGTCCCTGAACGGGCGATGGGGGTTATACTTTTGCGGCTTTAGATGCCCGCTCCGCCGGGCCTGGGCCGGATGCGGCCCATCCCCCACCCATACGCGACCCCATCGTGGACAATCTACTCAAGCAGTTTGCGCAGTCGTCCCAGCTCGGCAGCAATGCCGCCTTCATCGAAGACCTGTACGAGCAGTACCTGGTCTCCCCCGACAGCGTAGACCCGAAGTGGAAAGCCTACTTCGACGGGTTCAAGGGCCGCGAGGCCGGTGACGTCCCCCACTCGGCGGTCATCGCCCACGTCGCCGGCGCCGCCCGCCAGGCCGCCAACAACGGCCATGCCACCGCCCCGGCCGCCGGCGACGAGCGCGAGCGCAACGTCGGCCGCCTGATCACCGCCTACCGCTCCCGCGGCCACCTCGGCGCCAAGGTCGACCCGCTCGCCCTGACCCCGCCGATGAACCCGCCGGACCTGGGCCTGGCCTTCCACGACCTGTCCGACCGCGACCTGGACAGCGACTTCAGCACCGGCGGCCTGGCCGGCCAGCCGCGGATGAAGCTGCGCGACCTGCTCGCGCGCCTGAAGGCGACCTACACCGGCCCGATCGGTGCCGAGTTCATGCACATCCCCGAGGTCGAGCAGCGCCAGTGGCTGTACCAGCGCCTGGAGCTGGCCGGCGGCGACTACAACCTCAGCACCGAGACCCGCCAGCGCGTGCTGGAGCGGCTGACCGCCGCCGAGGGCCTGGAGCGCTACCTGCACACCAAGTACGTCGGCCAGAAGCGCTTCTCGCTGGAAGGCGGCGACTCGCTGATCCCGCTGCTGGACACCGTGATCCGCCAGTCCGGCGTGGACAAGGTCAAGGACATCGTGGTCGGCATGGCCCACCGCGGCCGCCTCAACGTGCTGATCAACACCCTGGGCAAGAACCCGCGCAAGCTGTTCGACGAGTTCGAGGGCAAGTTCGAGCACGACGAACGCGCCCACGCCGGCGACGTGAAGTACCACATGGGCTTCTCCGCCGACATCGCCACCCCCGGCGCGCCGGTGCACCTGGCGCTGGCGTTCAATCCCTCGCACCTGGAGATCGTCGACCCGGTGGTCGCCGGCTCGGTGCGTTCGCGCCAGGAACGCCGCGGCGACAACGAGCGCACCCAGGTGCTGCCGATCCTGATCCACGGCGACGCGGCCTTCGCCGGCCAGGGCGTGGTGATGGAGCTGTTCCAGATGTCGCAGGCGCGCGGCTTCGCCGTCGGCGGCACCCTGCACGTGGTGGTCAACAACCAGGTCGGCTTCACCACCAGCAACAAGGAAGACTCGCGCTCGACCCTGTACTGCACCGACGTGGCCAAGATGGTCGGCGCCCCGGTGTTCCACGTGAACGGCGACGATCCGGAAGCGGTGGTGTTCGTGGCCAAGCTGGCCTACGAGTTCCGCCAGCAGTTCAAGAAGGACGTGGTCATCGACCTGGTCTGCTACCGCCGCCACGGCCACAACGAGGCCGACGAGCCGGCGGCGACCCAGCCGCTGATGTACCAGACCATCCGCAAGCACCCGACCACCCGCGAGATGTACGCCGCGCAGCTGGAGAAGGCCGGCGTGGTCGCCGCCGACGGCGGCAAGGCGCTGGTGGACGAGTACCGCAACAAGCTCGACGCCGGCGAGGTCACCACCGAGCTGGCCTCCTCCAAGCCGGAGGACTACGAGCTGACCATCGACTGGTCCAAGTACCTGTCCGGCACGGTGGCCGACGCGGTCGACACCCGGGTCAAGAAGGGCACGCTGACCCAGCTGGCGAAGATCATCAACACGATCCCGCAGGGCGTGTCGCTGCACCCGCGCGTGGCCAAGATCTACGAGGACCGCCTGAAGATGACCGCCGGCGAGATCGGCGGCGACTGGGGCTTCGCCGAGAACCTGGCCTACGCCACCCTGCTGTCGGAAGGCTACGGCCTGCGCCTGGTCGGCCAGGACGCCGGCCGCGGCACCTTCTTCCACCGCCACGCGGTGCTGCACGACCAGAAGACCGACAGCTACTACCTGCCGCTGCGCCAGCTGGTGGAGACCCCCGAGCAGGCCACCATCATCGACTCGCTGCTCAGCGAGGAGGCGGTGATGGCGTTCGAGTACGGCTTCTCCACTACCGACCCCAACACCCTGGACATCTGGGAAGGCCAGTTCGGCGACTTCGCCAACGGCGCCCAGGTGGTGATCGACCAGTTCATCGCCTCCGGCGAGGCCAAGTGGGGCCGCATCTCCGGCCTGACCCTGCTGCTGCCGCACGGCTACGAAGGCCAGGGCCCCGAGCACAGCTCGGCGCGCCTGGAGCGCTTCCTGCAGCTGTGCGCGCTGGAGAACATGCTGGTCTGCGTGCCGACCACCCCGGCCCAGTGCTTCCACATGCTGCGCCGGCAGATGAAGATGAGCACGCGCAAGCCGCTGATCGTGATGTCGCCCAAGTCGCTGCTGCGCCACAAGCTGGCCGTGTCGACCCTGGACGAGCTGGCCGACGGCGAGTTCCAGCACCTGATCCCGGACACCGCCGCCGACCCGAAGAAGGTCAAGCGCGTGGTCGCCTGCTCGGGCAAGGTCTACTACGACCTGCTGGAAGACCAGCAGAAGCGCGGCCAGGACAACGTCGCCATCGTCCGCGTCGAGCAGCTGTACCCGTTCCCGCGCGAAGCCCTGTCGACCGTGCTGCAGACCTACGCCAAGGCCACCGAGGTGGTCTGGTGCCAGGAAGAGCCGCAGAACCAGGGCGCGTGGTACCAGATCAAGCACCACCTGCAGGCCTGCCTGGCCAAGGGCCAGGCGCTGAGCTACGCCGGGCGCACGCGCTCGCCGTCGCCGGCCGTGGGCCACTTCGCCGACCACGTCGAGGAGCAGCTGCAGCTGGTCGCCGACGCCCTGGTCAACGCGCCCGGCAACCAGATCGTCGCCGAATAAGCCCGGCTCCCGCCCCGCCTTTCCTGCCCCACGCACAACGAATCAAGGACGCCCCATGGCCACCGAAGTCAAAGTTCCGGTCCTTCCCGAATCCGTCTCCGACGCCACCATCGCCAGCTGGCACAAGAAGGCCGGCGACGCGGTCAAGCGCGACGAGAACCTGGTGGACCTGGAGACCGACAAGGTCGTCCTGGAAGTCCCCTCGCCGGTCGACGGCGTGCTGAAGGAGATCAAGTTCCAGGAAGGCGACACCGTCACCAGCTCGCAGGTCCTGGCGATCATCGAGGAAGGCGCCACCGCGGCCGCTCCCGCTGCCGCCGCCAAGGACGACAAGCCGGCCGCCGGCGCCGAGGAAGTGCAGGCCAAGCCGGCCGCCGCCAAGGCCGAAGCCGCCGCGCCGGCGTCGACCAAGCCGGCGCCCGTCGCCGGGGGCGACCTGCCGCCGGGCGCGCGCTTCACCGCCAGCAAGGAAGGCATCGACCCGTCGCAGGTCGAAGGCACCGGCCGCCGCGGCGCGGTGACCAAGGAAGACATCGTCAACTACGCCAAGTCCGGCGGCGCCGGCAAGGCCGGTGGCGCGCGTCCGGAAGAGCGCGTGCCGATGACCCGCATCCGCAAGCGCATCGCCGAGCGCCTGATGCAGTCCAAGGACTCCATCGCGATGCTGACCTCGTTCAACGAGGTCAACCTGGCCAAGGTGTCGGCCGCGCGCAAGGAGCTGGGCGAGGACTTCCAGAAGGCCCACGGCATCAAGCTGGGCTTCATGAGCTTCTTCGTGAAGGCCGCCGCCAACGCGCTGCAGCGCTTCCCGGTGGTCAACGCCTCGGTCGACGGCGACGACATCATCTACCACGGCTATGCCGACATCTCGATCGCCGTGTCCACCGACAAGGGCCTGGTCACCCCGGTGCTGCGCAATGTCGAGCGCCTGGGCTTCGCCGAGATCGAGCAGGGCATCGCCGACTACGCCAAGAAGGCGCGCGACGGCAAGCTCGGCCTGGACGACCTGCAGGGCGGCACGTTCACCATCACCAACGGCGGCACCTTCGGCTCGCTGATGTCGACCCCGATCGTCAACCCGCCGCAGAGCGCGATCCTGGGCATGCACACCATCAAGGAGCGCCCGATCGCCGAGAACGGCCAGGTCGTGATCGCGCCGATGATGTACATCGCGCTGTCCTACGACCACCGCATCATCGACGGCAAGGACGCGGTGCAGTTCCTGGTGGACATCAAGAACCAGCTCGAGAACCCGAACCGGATCCTGTTCGGGCTGTAAGACCCCCGCGCCGCCCTTCCCCGGAAGGGCGGCGCCGTTTTCGCCAGGGCCGGCGGAAGCCAAGCGCGATCCAGCTCGCCGCCCTGCACTCTTCCGCCCCCGGGCCACGGCCCGCGACGGGCAGCAAAGGCAAAGGAACTGGAAATGGCTGAACAATTCGACGTCGTCGTCATCGGTGCCGGCCCGGCCGGCTACCACGCCGCGATCCGCGCCGCGCAGCTGGGCCTGAAGACCGCCTGTATTGACTCTGCGCTGGGCAAGGACGGCAAGCCGGCGCTGGGTGGCACCTGCCTGCGCGTGGGCTGCATCCCGTCCAAGGCGCTGCTCGATTCCTCGCACCAGTACGAGAACATGCTGCACAAGTTCGAGCAGCACGGCATCGGCTTCAAGGATGCGTCGATCGACGTGGAGAAGATGGTCGCCCGCAAGGACGGCATCGTGAAGCAGTTCACCGGCGGCATCGCCCAGCTGTTCAAGGCCAACAAGGTCACCGCGTACTACGGCTTCGGGCAGCTCCAGCCGGGCAACGTCGTCAAGGTCAAGCAGCACGACGGCACCGAGGTCGAGCTCAAGGGCACCAACGTCATCATCGCCGCCGGCTCGGACTCGATCGAGCTGCCGTTCGCGAAGTTCGACGGCGAGGCCATCGTCGACAACGTCGGCGCGCTGGACTTCACCGAGACCCCCAAGCGCCTGGCCGTGATCGGCGCCGGCGTGATCGGCCTGGAGCTGGGCAGCGTGTGGAAGCGCCTGGGCGCCGAGGTCACCATCCTCGAGGCGATGCCCGACTTCCTGGCCGCCGCCGACGCCGAGGTGGCCAAGCTGGCCGCGCGCGAGTTCAAGAAGCAGGGGCTGGACATCCGCCTGGGCGCCAAGGTTTCCAAGGCCGAGGTCAAGGCCAAGGGCAAGAAGAAGGAAGTCGCCGTCACCTACACCGACGACAAGGGCGCCGAGCAGTCCCTGGTCGTGGACAAGCTGCTGGTGGCCGTCGGCCGTCGCGCCGCGACCAAGGGCCTGCTGGCCGAGGGCACCGGCGTGCAGGTCAACGAGCGCGGCCAGGTCGTGGTCGACGAGCACTGCCACACCGGCGTCGACGGCGTCTGGGCGGTCGGCGACTGCGTGCGCGGACCGATGCTGGCGCACAAGGGCTTCGAGGAAGGCATTGCCGTGGCCGAGCTGATCGCCGGCCTGCCGGGCCACGTCAACTTCGACACCATCCCGTGGGTCATCTACACCGGCCCGGAAATCGCCTGGGTCGGCAAGACCGAGCAGCAGCTCAAGGCCGAGGGCGTGCCGTACAAGACCGGCACCTTCCCGTTCGCCGCCGTCGGCCGCGCCGTGGCCATGGCCGAGCCGGTCGGCTTCGCCAAGGTGATCGCCCACGCCGAGACCGACCGCGTGCTCGGCCTGCACCTGGTCGGCCCGAACGTGTCCGAGCTGGTCCACGAGGGCGTGCTGACCATGGAGTTCAGCGGCTCGGCCGACGACCTGGCGCGGATCTGCCACGCCCACCCGTCGCTGTCCGAGGCGATCCACGACGCGGCGATGGCGGTGGACAAGCGCGCCATCCACAAGGCCAACTGAAAGTTGGCCTTGTGGATGGAGGACATTCGCCGGCGAATGTCCTCCATGCGTGCGGCCATCCCCACCATTCCGCGCCTCTGGCGCGGACCGCCCCCGACTCGGGGGCTATGGTCAAACCCCCGGGAAGTTGGCTTTATGGATGGCCGGGTTTGCTGCGCAAACACCGGCATCCGCGTGCAGCCATCCCCGCCCTACGCGCCGCTTGGCGCGGACCGCCCCCGGCTCGGGGGCTGCGGCACCGAAGCCGGGCAATGCCCGGCTTCGCGCTTTCAGGAACCAGGCACCCGATCTCCCGCGAGGTAGAAGCGCATGGCATCGAACGGATTGTCCCCACGCCTCGCCGCCGGCCTGTACATCGCCGCCGGGGTGATGTTCATCGCCGGCGCCGTGGCCAGCCAGCGGATCGCCTTCAGCGGCGTCGGCGTGGCCTTCATCGCGCTGGGCATCGCCATGCTCGTGCGCCAGCGCAAATCCCGCGACTGACACCGCACCACAGGACCCCGTCATGAAATCGATCTGCGTCTATTGCGGCTCCAACGCCGGCAGCAAGCCGGCCTACACCGAACGCGCCATCGCCCTGGGCGACCGCCTGGCCCGCGACGGCATCCGCCTGGTCTACGGCGGCGGCAACGTCGGGCTGATGGGCATCGTCGCCAACGCCGTGCTCGAGGCCGGCGGCGAGGTCACCGGCGTGATCCCGCAGCAGCTGGCCGACTGGGAGGTCGCGCACCGCGGCCTGACCGAACTGCAGGTCGTCGGCTCCATGCACGAGCGCAAGATGCGCATGTTCGACCTGTCCGACGGCTTCGTCGCCCTGCCCGGCGGCTTCGGCACCCTGGACGAGATGTTCGAGATGCTGACCTGGCGCCAGCTCGGCATCGGCGACAAGCCCTGCGCCTTCCTCGACGTCGACGGCTTCTACGCGCCCCTGATCGGCATGATCGACCGCATGGTCGAGGAGCGCTTCCTGCACCCGGACCAGCGCGCCGACCTGTGGCACGGCAGCGACATCGACGCGATGCTGGAATGGATGAACGCGTACGAGCCGGCGCAGGCGAGCAAGTGGATGGATGAGAAGCGGCGGAAGTCGCTGCGGTAGGGGCGACGTCGGGAGGACCCCTGGCCGTGCTTCCTAGAAGCACGGCGTCGCCGCCTACGATCTGAGTTAAGCCGTGCCGCGAAACGGCATCGGCTTGGACGAATTGCTAGGCAGCATGCTCGATTTCCACACGTACGACCTCCAGAGATGCCGGAAGCAGCGAAAACGGCAATGGGTTGGCTGCATACACATTCTCGTAGATCACTATCTTGGCGCCGGCGGTTGTGCGGCGGAGATGGCCGACACCACTGAACGAAGTATTGAAGCCTTCCCGAAGAGTTGAGTTGCGGCCGTGAAAGGCGGGGGTTCTCTGCAGACTCTGACGATGAATACGCACAGTGAGCTCGCCGTACATGGCACTCAGAAAGTCATGTTGTTCGGTTCCGAACAGCTGGAGCGGATCGACCGTGTTGTGAACCAACAGGATAGCCGGCATGCCCGCTTTCGCCGCTTCCCGGATCTGCGGCCGGGCATCTGCGATCTTTTGGCGGATGTGCGAGCCAACAGTTCTTGAGCTCACACCGCCCGGATTGAAGCCCCGAGTGCTTTCAATCTGCTCAATTTCGACCGCGACGCTAATTTCGCCTACGGTTAAGTGATAGTCCGGAGTCTTCGACGCGCCCTCGGGAACGCGACACCAGTTCAAGGAATAACGCGTGGCGAATTCCTCAAACAAGCGCTCAGATGCTGTCTCCATGATCTCGCTCGCTGAGCCATTGGACTTGCTGCCTAACTCATGAATTAAGCCGCGCCGCGAAGCGGTGTCGACTTGAATTGTTAGCACCCTATACAAATGGCGAGGCTGCACCAGATCTTACTCGGGCCAAGCGAATATCATAGCTGTAGGCAATAGATATTCTGAAGTTGCGGCTCGGGTACGCGCTGACGATGGCCTGCGAATTCCCTGTGAGGTGTCCAATAGTGATTAGGGTTGGAGGGAGATGTTGCGTAGCGCCAGCTTTTAGGAACTCTGGCTTGATCTCGTGAACAATCCCAACGAACTGTGCGAGCAGCATCGGATAGACGACCAGCTTTTTTGTCTCTGCGAACGTGATGAGATCGGAGTTTTCGACGCGAATCCAAGCGACCGCCGGCTTTGAATATGGGACGGAACTATTCTTTGTGATACCAACATCTACGCAATAGATTCCGTCATCATGGGCTCCATTGACCATCAAATTCATTCTGATCTCGAACTTCTCACCCGCTAGTTCGCAAGCGAAGTACGAAAAATTCCAAGGGTAGCCTCTTGTGGATGTCTTTACGACGAAGCCACGTTTGCCCTTGGGGTTCACGGCATTGACCGACGCTCCTAGAGAACGATAGTGCTCTGCAATGCCCGTGACTGAAGCAAGCTCGAGAAGTTGTGTTTGGCTAGAAGCAATTAGTCGAAAGCCACCAGAGTGCTTTGAAATTACTCGTTTTACGGCATCTCTTACATTAGCGAAGTTCATTCGCTACCGCCTTAGCCATTTCACTGAAGCTGAGCTGCACTACGCTCAGAATTTGTGACTCCCTCAGTGCGTTCTCCAGATCAGTAAGCAAGGCTTGAAGCTGTTGATGTGGCTCTGACCCGCGTGAGAATGACCGCCCGGCAATAGTTATGGCGGGTGAGTCAGATCGCGCAAGTAGCGTTGCTGAATTGTCCAGAGACCAATAGGAGGAAGAGACGATGGAAAAGAGCTTTCTCACCCCTGCGAAGAAGGTGATGTGATCTTCAAATGCTCTGGTGAGTTCAATGCCTTGATCTTTGGCTATGGCTGGCGCTGCCATTTTTACGCTCTCCGCATAGCCTAGAACCTGTTCCCTCAGCGACGGAGGGAGCTTCTCTGTCATTTCAATGAGAAGAGCGATGCTCATAGGGCGCTAACGCCAGAATTAAGCCGCGCCGCGAAGCGGCGTCGGTTTGAATGAATTGTTAGACATCACTTCTTGACCGCGTAGTGCTTATCAAACTCTGCCACGATGTTCGGATTGTAGAAGTCCTTCCTGGTCCCATTGGGATTACCAGGGTCAAGTAGTCGTGGCTTGCAAAAACGCTCATCCGTCTGGAGAGGCTTGCGCAACTTGTGGAAGTGATTGTTTGCGAGGAAGTCCGAATACCGCGTGCGTAGGTGTTTGCAAAGTCGGTCGTAGTCCCATGGGTACTTCTCGCGAATGTCTTCCTCGCTCAGCGTGACTTTGAGCGCATCTTGGTCCTTTGATATTTGAACTTTAGTGCTAGATGTAGAGGATCGTTCCATCTTGAGACTAAGGCGAAGCGCTACGGCGAAGTCGGTTGGTTGCTTTACTTCAGCGGATACGAGAGCGGAAAGGTGTTTAATTATTCTGCTCTCGTCAGGAGAGACAACGATCGCCTCACTGACACCTCCAGCCGCAAAAGATAGTGGCAGTACTAGGCTAAGTGAAGTCGTGAGATCACGAGAGAACCACTCTTTGGCAATGAGCAGGAAGTTATGTACGCATCCGCTGGCAATCTCTTGAATCTGAGAGGCAAGAACCGAACTAGGGGTTACATAGTGAACGGAGTTGTCGCGAATGGCTACGAGCGCGAGGAGATTCGTCTTGATTTCCGGCGCGATTTTACTCTTGCCAGAGCTGAGCTCATTCAGACAGACCCCCAGGCTAATGGTCTGATAGTTGCCCGTCCGATTTTTCTTCAAGTAGAGTTTTTTTGATGGGCGACCAGATTTCAGCTTCTTTGGTTCGTAAACACGAATGCTGCGTATGTCGTTGTTGTTGGCTTTCAGAACGGCAGCTTTGAGAAGCAATTCCCATGCGTTAAGCGCAAGGATTGAGAAAACTTCCTCTCGGTACGGGAAGCAAGGCTTGTTGTAGATCTCGACTGCCGCAACCATCGCTGCCTCGGCTTTGTCGACGAAACGCTGGTGAGTTGCCGGTCGCATAAGTGATGTCTAACGCCTGAATTAAGCCGAGCCGCGAAGCGGCATCGGCTTGAATGAATTGTTAGACCGCATGGTAGTAAGCCGTCCAGACCCTTGAGCCCACTAGAAGAAGAAAGCCAAGAACAACTAGGCGGTTCCGCGAGGCGTAAGTGGCCTCTGCTCGGCGACCAGCGGACTCCATTTGCTTGTTGATGCTAGGTAGTGCCTGCTCAATTGCTGCAATCTCGGCTTGGGCGTGCTGCAGTGAGTAGATTTGTCCTGTTGCCGAATTCAAGAAGGTCGAGCCACTTGAGATCTGCTGAGTTAGCAGCCCGCGCTGCTCGTTAGCTCTCAAGTATTTATGATTGAGCCGTGTAAGAAGGATTGTCGACTCGACGCGAAAGAAGCCGCAGAGCGCTGAGCCGAATAGCGCGGCCAATGCGACAAGTTCCAAGGTTTTTGGATTTGCCCCAATGACTTCCGCCTCAAAGCCATTCGCAATGTAGGCACAGAGGGCGCCAAGAATGCCAAGTACGAAGTAGTCGAACTTCTCTGCAGAAGTTCGCCAGGTGTCATAAAGGCGGTCGCTGCGTTCTATGGACATGCGGTCTAACACCAGAACTAAGCCGTGCCGTGAAGCGGCATCGGCTTGAATGATTTGTTAGCCCCTGGCTCAGAAGACAGGAGAAGAGTAAAGGTCAGACCTTCTTACCGTGCATTTTAAGCCGTATCTGCCCGCTACGTTTGAAACCAGCTCCATGAGCCAAGCCGGTGACGTAGGGCTGACGTGCACTGTATCAATAAGCGAATCGAGCGATACTTCAACGTTACGGCCTGAAGTGTCGTTCGGCCTTCCCACTGCAATTTGATTGTTCTCGACAGGCAAGTCTTGGATCACTGCACGCACCTCGCGTTCATGCTCGAACGAACTGCGCTTGTGAACAAAGGGATAGAAGGTGTTGCCTTCCGGGAGCCACTCCGTCTGGTAGTCAATGTAGCGGACCACACCTAGGTAAGCATCCCCCGATAGCGCTGCGGCCAACTTTTCATATGTCGTTTCGATCGCGACTGCTTCGTCGGTTTTCGCGTAGAGGTCCCACATGGCCGCAGATTCGAACTGGTTGGCGTGCCAGCAACTTATGTACGTCCATTCCCGGATCCATTTGGCGAAGCGTTCTTGTTGTTCGAGCATGCGCTCGCGTTGCTCTTGGGGAAGGTCCTTATAGATCTGAGGACGCAACGCCACGTTGGCTTTCGAGTAGGAACCCTCGAATGGATCACGGAATAAGTCTGCTCTGCAGAAGAACAGACTGGAATGGTCTAAGAGGGCCACAAACTTCGTGAAGTCCATGTACTTCCACAGCCTAATAGACTGAGTATCTGGCTGTGGAAAGCAGGGGTGTTGGGTGTCAGCGGGCATCAGATGGTCCGGAAAGGCCTAACGCTCAAGTTAAGCCGAATTGCAGCGCGTAGCCGGCCACATGGCAAGCTCTTTATGCCATGTGGCCGGCATAGTGATGCAGTTTCGGCTTGAACGCACTGTTAGGCCGCCGCCTCCCTAGCGGTGGATATCGAACCCCAACTTTTTTGCGATTTTCTCAAGCATGGTCGCGGTGTCGTAGTAATCCATCGTGCCAACGACGGTGCCACATGAGGTGCACTGAATAAAGTAGATCTTGAAGCGAGAGCCGCGCGGCTCGTTAATCTTGATCTCAAAGGAGCTAGAGCTGCATTTGGGACAAGCTGAGGTAGCCATAGGTGAGCCTTTACCGGTTGAGTGCCAAAAACGTACAGCCAAACGGTCTCATGAAGCGAGACCACGCAGCGGCCTAACGCTTGAGTTAAGCCGACTTGCGAAGCAAGTTCGGCTTGAATGAATTGTTAGGCGGCATAGCCTAGCGCTCCGACGTTGGTGGATAACCAAAACCGCTACTCCAAGATGCCCGAGTAGTTGGGTCTGACCGCATTATGCCCAGGAAGTATTGGCAGGCTTCCGCCTCAGTGTCGAACGAAACTTTCCCTGTCTCAAGGCCACGCTCGCTATAGAACACGTGCCATGAATTTCCCTCTTGGCGCAGGCATCGCGCCTCATCCGCATAGCCGTCAGTCAACGAGTACGCGCGCCCGTTAAAGCCTTCGTCGACCAGAATCTTGCGTAGCTCGCTTTTATTCATCAGCTACGAAGCTCCGACATGCCGCCTAACGCCTGAATTAAGCCGAGCCGCGAAGCGACTTCGGCTTGAATGAATTGTTAGGCATCTGCCGAAAGAGCTTGCCAGAATTACGCCATAGTGCGCGATCAATGATCTCAGCGAAATCGCGGCGCGGTAAGACATGAGGCCGTCCTAGCGCGGAGTACTCGGCATAGAAGTCCTGACAGATCTCCTGAACTAGGGCCCAGCCGCCCGTGCGCGCCATGATCCGCTCGGAATCGAGAGGGGCGTCGCGCGGGGCAACAAAGATGTTATCTCCATCGTGACGACTGATGGTAAACGCAAGACGGCAGTTGTCATTCTCAAAGACATCGCAACCGAACTCCGGCCCTTCTGAGCGTGAGATCCGGACAAAGCCCATCTCACCCAGTAGCGGGCCATGCTCTAGCTCGGGAAGGGATTGTGCTGACCTGTCCATAGAGGCCTAACGCCTGAGTTAAGCCGACTGGCGAAGCCAGTTCGGCTTGAATGAATTGTTAGGCCCTGGTCGCAGCTGCCCGATTGCGAAGACCCGCACGCTAGTTCCCCTCCCGAATGCGGGCTGCCTTGGCGAAGTGCCGATTGACGAAGCGCGCAAACAGCCGAAGGCACAGTAAGTAAGCGACCGCGACCAAGACGAACCAGATGCCGCCTCCAAAGAATGCCTTGAGCTGATAGTAGAAAGCACTGAATAGAAGAACACCAGCAAGGTAGATGGCGAATTGCATGCTCTCTCTCGTGGCCTAACGTCCGAGATAAGCCGACTGGCGAAGCCAGTTCGGCTTGATTGAGTTGTTAGAGGGCTCACTTTGTACAGTAAGCAACTGCAATGCTGTCGTCCCCAGGAGTGCACACCATCTTGCCCGGCTGTGAATTGCTGTCACACAGCATGCCAGACCAGCGCTTGTGACTCTCACACGAATCAAGATCCTTAAATCTTGCAGACACAAAGCAACTGCCGCCACCGGCACTGCATATTACGTAGCGAATAGGGGTCTCCCCCTTTGCCGTCTCCGGCTTATCGTCGTGATTTTGATCGGGAGCGCAAGCTGCAACCCAAAGCAAGAGAGCCGTCGCTAGGAGGTGACCTTTCATGAGCCCTCTAACGCCTGAGTTAAGCCGATCCGCGAAGCGGGTTCGGCTTGAATGAATTGTTAGACCTGCTACCCATGACCATGATGGAACCCGCCTTTGACGGTTGAAGTCGGCCCACTAAGCTCGTCGTGTAGCGACTCAAGGATAGCTGCGATGGAATCGGGAGTTGGCTGCCCATACCGCTCTTGAAGCGCGTTGGCGATGTGCCTGATCGTATCCGCGAGGAAGATTCCCCACGCGGGTGCTTCTTCGCGGCCGTTGTCCTGCCATAGGCCGACGTTGATCGTGCAGTGCTGTCCTTTCTCAGCGATCCAGGCACTGAGCATCTGGATGGCCTTCTCGTCTCGCTGCGCTTCTGGTGGGATGACTAGTGGCTTCATAGCAGGTCTAACGCCTGAGATAAGCCGACTGGCGAAGCCAGTTCGGCTTGATTGACTTGTTAGGCGCTCGCATCGCCTGCTCCTGAAGTGAGATAGCGCGCAAGCGCCCCGGGCTGGCCATTGAGGCCTTGCACATGGTCATGGATAGCCTCGAGCGCCAAGAAACCGCCATGCCCATAAATGAACTTAGACTCTTCAATTGTGAGTTGGCGACCGAGCATGTCGGTGCAAAGTTCTCCGATCTTGCTTTGCCAGTCCGCCACAAGCTGCTCGTTGTCCATAGCGCCTAACGCCGGAGTTAAGGCGTGCCGCGAAGCGGCATCGCCTTGAACGAGTGGTTAGGCCGGCGACCCATCAGGCAAGAAGCCTGGATAGCCGAAGCGCCAGCCTGGTGATTGTGCGAGACGCGCGCCGACCGAACGCCTTCCCCGCGCCCGACCCGCTGCGATGCCGCACGCCAACGATCCATTGCGATTCCCCTACCGAAGTCCGACGACCCGCCCCAAAACACGAACGCCACAACCCGCCTAACTACCAGTAGACCCCCAGCAGGGGCGTAGCACGGAGTCTGGCGGCGGCCTGAGATGGCGTCAACGAAGAAACTCCTTGGCGATCAAGGAGGTGGGCGGTTACTGCACGCGAACTGCTAGCCGCCGGGGGAATTAGGCGGTCAGGCCACCGCGATATCCGATAGCAGAGCGGCGAACACCTACTATTTCTCTACCGACGACCGCTCTCGAAGACCTCATGCACGTGAGTGCGGACGCGACCCCGTCGCACTCGACTGGGGAGCCGCCAGTCCCACGCCGGCCTATCCGGCGTGCTGGACACATGTCTTCGGGGGGGAATAGAGGGCGACGGCCCTCCCCTCGCCGCCCTCCAAAAATGCGGGCAGGCGCGCTCTCCCTGCCGCCTCGGCATCGACCAAGCTTTGCATCTCCCGCCCCAGCCGCAAGAATCACGACATGCAACCCGGCCCCCGCCGGGACGGAGCCCGGACCATGGCCAGCGTGCCCGCCACCTTCCCCGCCTTCCGCATCCACAGCGATGACGCCGGTTACCGCAGCGGCATCGAGCCGGTGTCGCTCGACGACCTCGCTCCCGGCGAGGTGGTGGTCAAGGCCGCCTGGTCCTCGGTCAACTACAAGGACGCGCTGGCCGGGACCGGCAAGGGCAAGATCCTGCGCCGCTTCCCGCTGGTCGGCGGGATCGACGTCGCCGGGCACGTGGTCGCCTCCACCGATCCGAAGTTCCGCGAAGGCGACCCGGTGCTGGTCACCGGCTGCGGCCTGAGCGAGACCCGCGATGGCGGCTACGCGGCCTATGCACGGCTGCCGGCCGAGTGGGTGGTCGCGCTGCCGCGCGGGCTGGACCTGCGCCAGGCGATGGTCCTGGGCACCGCCGGCTTCACCGCCGCGCTCGCCCTGTACCGCATGCGCGAGAACCGGCAGCGCCCGGAGCTGGGGCCGCTGGCGGTCACCGGCGCCACCGGCGGCGTGGGCTCGCTGGCGGTGGCGATCTTCAGCCGCGCCGGCTACGAGGTGCACGCGGTCAGCGGCAAGGCCGACCAGGCCGCGTACCTGAAGTCGCTGGGCGCGCGCGAAGTGCTCGGCCGCGACGCGCTGCAGGCCAGCCGCCCGCTCGAGTCGATCCGCTTCGGCGGCGGCCTGGATAACGTCGGCGGGCCGATGCTGGTCAGCCTGCTCGCGCAGACCGCGCCCTACGGCAACGTCGCCGCCGCCGGCCTGGCCGCCACGCCCGCGCTCGACGCGCTGACGGTGATGCCCTTCATCCTGCGCGGGGTGTCGCTGCTGGGCATTGGCTCGGCCGGCACCGCGCGCGACATCCGCGACGACATCTGGGCGCTGCTGGCGGACGAATGGAAGCCGGCGCAGCTGGACGCGATCTGCACCCGCGAGGCGACCCTGGCCGAGCTGCCGGACGTGTTCGCCACGATGCTCGCCGGCGGCTCGCTGGGGCGCACGGTGGTGCGGCTGGACTGAGTCCACGACGCGGCGCGGCGGCATCGCCCCGCGACGGCCGGGTCCGGCCCTGGCGGGCACGGCGCGGCTCGGGCCGCGCGCCGGTGTACGGCGCGCGGGCGCCAGGTTCCAGGGCCTGCGATCGCCGCCCGGCTCCTCGCGGACGATGCCTTCCGGCTTGCGCGCAAGGCTCCCAGGCCTGCGCGCAAGGCAGAAAGCACCAGCCGCAAGGCTCCCCGGCTTGCACGCAAGGCTCCAGGGCTTGCGCGCAAGGCTCCGAGCCCTGCGCGCAAGGCAAAAAGCCCCGGCCGCGAGGCTCCCGGCCTTGCGCGCAAGCCTCCAGGCCCGTGCGCAAGCCTCAAAGCCTTGCGATCGCAAGGCAAAAAGCATCGCGCGCAAGGCTCGATGGCTTGCGCGCAAGGCAAAAAGCCTTGCGATCGCCGCTGAGGCGTTGCGCGCAAGGCTCCGGGCATTGCGACCGCAAGGCTCCACGGTTTGCGCGCAAGGGCGCGAGCCTTGCGAACGGGGCTTTCCGGCTTGCGTGCAAGGCTCCAGGCCTTGCGCGCAACGCTTCCGGGCTTGCGTGCAAGCTTCCGGACCTTGCGCGCGGTGCTCCGGGCCTTGCGCGCGCACCCATCCGTTGCCCGTCCGCAGCCCGGAACCGCACCGCGGGCCGGCAGCGCCGTGGACCGGACGCCCCGGGCGCGGCCCGCCGGCCTTGCAGAACCCGGGCCGGACGGTGGACATGGACCTCCCCCATTGACGGGCGCGATATTTCGACTATTCTGGAATTATGGAAACCAACCTCACCCTGAAAGCCCTCGCCGCCCTCAGCCACGAAACCCGGCTGGCCGCCTACCGCTTCCTGGTCCAGGCCGGCCCCGACGGCCTGCCGGTCGGCGAGCTGCGCGAGCGGCTGGCCGTCCCCGCCGCCACCCTCACCGCCCACCTCAACACCCTGCGCGCCGCCGACCTGGTCCACGACCGGCGCGACGGCCGGGTGATCCGGGTGCGGGCGAATTACGCGCGGATGAACGGGCTGGTCAACTACCTCACCGAGAACTGCTGCGGCGGCGCCACCGCCTGCGACCCGACCCCCTGCTGCACCCCCGACCAGGAGTGATCCGCATGAACCGCTTCCACGTGCACCTCAACGTCACCGACCTCGACGCCAGCCTGCGCTTCTACACCGCGCTGTTCGCCGCGCCGCCGAGCGTGCTCAAGCCCGACTACGCCAAGTGGCTGCTGGACGACCCGAGGGTCAACTTCGCCATCTCCCACACTGGCCAGGCCGCCGGCCGCGAGCCCGGCATCGCCCACCTCGGCATCCAGGCCGGCGACGCCGACGCGCTGGCCGACCTGGGCCGGCGCCTGGACGCCGCCGGCGGCAGCGTGCTGCCGGAACAGGCGGCCACCTGCTGCTACGCGCGCTCGGACAAGTTCTGGACCGAGGACCCGCAGGGCACTCGCTGGGAGACCTTCCACACCTTCGGCGACGCGACCACCTACCACGCCGGCGGTGATGCCAGCTGCGCGACCGGCGGGACCGACTGCGCGCCGCAGGCGCCGGTGGCCGGCCATGCCGTCGCCGCGCCGGCGAAGGCCGCCGGCTGCTGCACGCCGGCCTCCGGCTGCTGCTGAGGGCTCGCGATGACGCCGCATCGTCACCGCGTGCTGTTCCTGTGCACCGGCAACTCCGCGCGCAGCGTCCTGGCCGAAGCCACGCTGCGCGCGTGGGCTGGCGGACGCTTCGAGGTCTTCAGTGCCGGCAGCCAGCCGGCCGGACGGGTCAACCCGTTCGCGCTGGCGCAGCTGGAGGCCGAAGGCATCCCGACCACCGGCCTGCGCAGCAAGTCGTGGGACGAGTTCGCCACGGCGGACGCGGCGCCGATGGACCTGGTCGTCACCGTCTGCGATGCCGCGGCGACGGAAACCTGCCCGGTGGTGTTCGGCGATTTCCTGCGCGCGCACTGGGGCCTGCCGGACCCGGCCGCGGTCGAAGGCAGCGACGCCGACAGGCGCGAGGCGTTCGCCCAGGCGCACCGCATCGTCAAGGCGCGGCTGCTGGCCCTGCTCGCGCTGCCGGCGCAGACGTGGAACGACCGCGCCGCGCTCAAGGAAGCGCTGGACCGGATCGGCTTCGTCCAGCCCGCGGACGAGGACGGCGACGGCGACGGAGCGACCGCGCATGGATGAGGCCGCCGCGCCCGCGCGGCGCATGCCGGTGTTCGAGCGCTGGCTGACGCTGTGGGTCGCGCTGTGCATCGTGCTGGGGACCGCGCTCGGCCACCAGTTCCCCGCCGCGTTCGCGCGGCTGGGCGCGGTGGAGGTCGCGAAGATCAACCTGCCGGTGGCGCTGCTGATCTGGCTGATGGTCGTGCCGATGCTGCTGAAGGTCGACTTCGGCGCGATGCGCGGGCTGCGCCGGCACTGGCGCGGCATCGGCGTGACCGTGTTCGTGAACTGGGCGGTCAAGCCGTTCTCGATGGCGCTGCTGGGCTGGCTGTTCCTGCGCCATGTGTTCGCCGGCTGGCTGCCCGCCGACCAGCTCGATTCGTACATGGCCGGGCTGATCCTGCTCGCCGCCGCGCCGTGCACGGCGATGGTGTTCGTGTGGAGCCACCTGTGCCGCGGCGACGCCAACTTCACCCTCAGCCAGGTCGCGCTCAACGACGCGATCATGGTGGTCGCGTTCGCACCGCTGGTCGCGCTGCTGCTGGGCCTGTCCTCGATCGTGGTGCCGTGGGACACGCTGCTGCTGTCGGTGGCGCTGTACATCCTGGTACCGGTGGCCGTCGCGGTGCTGCTGCGGCGCTGGCTCCTGGCCCGCGGTGGCCAGGCGCGGCTGGACGCGGTGCTGGCGCGGCTGTCGCCGTTCTCGCTCGGCGCGCTGCTGGCGATGCTGGTGCTGCTGTTCGGCTTCCAGGGCCGGCAGATCATCGAACAGCCGCTGGTCATCGCGATCCTGGCCGTGCCGATCCTGGTCCAGGTCTACTTCAACGCCGGCCTGGCCTACCTGCTCAACCGGCGCCTGCGCGTGGCCCATGAAGTGGCCGGGCCGTCGGCGCTGATCGGCGCCAGCAACTTCTTCGAACTGGCGGTGGCCACCGCCGTGGGCCTGTTCGGCATCCAGTCCGGCGCCGCGCTGGCGACGGTGGTGGGCGTTCTGGTCGAGGTGCCGGTGATGCTGTCGGTGGTGGCGATCGTCAACGCGACCCGGCCGTGGTATCTGCGCGGGGCACGGCGCGCGCTCGCCGCCGAATGAGCGGACACGGGCGCTTGCGTGCATCGCGCCCGCGAAATTGTGTAACCGCGGCGGGCCCGCCTATCCTGCGCCCGTGCCCGTTTCCATCCGCCGCCGCTGGATCTCCGGACTGCGCGCCAGCCTGCTGCTGGTGTTCGCGCTGGGCCTGTTCTGGCAGTCGCTGCTGGGTCCACTGGGCGACCTGCACGAGATGATGGCGCACGGCGGCGGCGAGACGGCCCATCCGGCCGGGCTGGATATCCACGCCGAATCGGCGCCCGCCGAAACGACTGGCGCGACGACCGGCGAGGCCGGCATCCCGCATGTGCTGCTGCACTACGCCCACTGCTGCGGCCACGTAGTGGGTATGCCCTCGGTCGCGTTCGACTACAGGCTGCCCGCACCGGCCGCTTCGAAGCTGATGCTGCCGGACACGGCGCGCATTCCGGCCGCCCACCTTTCCGGTCCGTTCCGTCCTCCGATCCAGGCCTGACGCCCGGCTGGCCTTTGGCCAGCGATCCGTCACCGTCCCCATCGGAGCCTCCACATGCCTGTGCGATTCGCGGCCGCTGCCGCGTGGATCGTCGCGTGCGCCGTCGCCTGTCCGGCGCTGGCCGCCGATCCCGATCCCGTTCCCGCGCCACCCCTCACCCTCGACGACGCCTTCTCGCGCGTGTCGCAGGCCCACCCCGACCTGCGCCTGTTTGGCGCGCGGACCGACCTCCTGCTCGCCGAACGCGACCAGGCGGTGCTGAAGCCCGCGCTGCGGGCCGGACTCGACATCGAGAACGCACTCGGCAGCGGCGACACCCGCGGCTTCGATGCCGCCGAGGTCACGCTGAGCCTGGCCGGGGTGTTGGAACGCGGCGGCAAGCTGGATGCACGCCGTGCACTGGCCCAGGGCCGGATCGACGCCCTCGCGATCCAGCGCGAAGCGCAGCGCCTGGACCTGCTGGCCGAGACCGCGCGGCGCTACCTGGCCGTGGCCTTCGCGCGCGACCAGGGCGACATCGCCCGGACCGACGTGGAGCAGCGCCGGCGCACCGTCGCCGCCGCGCGCCACCGCCACCAGGCCGGCGCCTCGCCCGAGTCGATCGTGCTCACCGCCGAGGCGGCGCTGGCCCGTGCGGAAATGAACGTCGACCGCGCCGCCCAGCAGGAACAGGCCGCGCGCCAGCACCTGGCCGCGCTGTGGGGCGAGCGCGATCCGGAGTTCCGGATCGCCGCGGTCGATCCACTGGCACTCCCGGCGCTGGCGGACCTGCCCGAACTCGCCGACTGGCTCGAACGCACGCCCGAGCTGGCCCGGTTCGTCGACGAACAGCGCATCGGCGAAGCGCGCCTGCAACTGGCGCGTGCGGCGGCGACGCCGGACCTGGACTGGCAGCTGGGCGTGCGGCGGTTGCAGGAAAGCGACGACACCGCGCTGGTCGGCCGTGTCTCGCTGCCGCTCGGCGGCGCCCGCCGCGCGCAGCCGCAGGTCCGCATCGCCGAAGCCGAACTGGCCGCGCTGGGCCTGGAGCGCGCGTCGCGCGGCATCTCGCTGTACTCGACCCTGGTCGAGGCGCACGGGCGCTATCGCGTCGCGCAGCGGGAAGTGCAGCGCACCGCGCAGGACGTGCTGCCGCGCCTGGCCGGCGCCGAACGCGCCGCCGAGCGCGCGTATCGCGCCGGCGCCACCAGTTACCTGGAATGGGCCCAGCTGCAGTCCGAGCGCACCGCCGCGCAGCGGCAGCAACTGGATGCCGCGCGGGAAGCCCAGGCCGCCCTCATCGAGATCCAGCGCCTGACCGGCCAGCCCTTCGTGGCCGCCGCCGGCGCCCCCGCACAAGGAACCGCCCCATGAACCGTTCGCTCACCCTCGCGCTGCTGCTGGTTGCGCTGCTCTCCGCCTGTGGCCGCGACCCGGCCGGCGGCGGAGATGCCCACGACCCCGGCAGGGAAGACGCCGGCCACGGCCATGACGGAGGCGCGCCGACGGATGCCGGCCACGGCGAGCCCGGCCACGAAGACGAAGGCCATGGCGGTGAAGAAGCCGGCCATGCGCACGGCAAAGGCGAAGCAGGCGAAGCGCATGCCGATGCCACCACGATCGACCCGGACATCGCGCACGCGGCCGGCATCCGGGTCGCCGAGGCGGCGCCGGGCACCATCGCCGACGAGCACGAAGTGCAGGGCCTGCTGACGCCCGTCGAAAGCCGGCTCGCCCAGGTGGCCGCGCGCTACCCCGGTCCGATCCGCCGCCTGGCGGTAAACGTCGGCGACCGCGTCCGCGCCGGCCAGGTGCTGGCCACCATCGAGAGCAACCTCAGCCTGTCCAGCTACAACGTGACCTCGCCGATCCCCGGCGTCGTGCTGGCGCGCAACGCCAGCGTCGGCGGCATCGCCGCCGAAGGCGCGCCGTTGTTCGAGGTCGCCGACCTGTCGCAGCTGTGGGTGGACCTGCACATCTTCGGTTCCGACGCCGGCCACATCGTGCCCGGCGCGCCGGTCGCGGTGACCCGCCTCAGCGACGGCGTCACCGCGCAGACCACGCTCGAACGCGTGCTGCCGGGCACCGCCACCGCCAGCCAGAGCACGGTCGCACGCGCGGTCCTGGCCAACGACGATGGCCTGTGGCGCCCGGGTTCGGCGGTCAGGGCGCGGATCACCGTCGAGCGGCAGCCGGCCGCGCTGGTCGTACCGCTCACCGCGCTGCAGGCGCTGGAGCAGCGTGACGTCGTGTTCGTGCGCGAGGGCGACCGCTATACCGCGCACCCGGTAAAGCTCGGCAAGCGCGATGCGCGCCAGGTCGAGGTACTCGATGGCCTGGAGGCTGGCGACGATGTCGTGGTCGAGCAGAGCTACCTGATCAAGGCCGACATCGAGAAGGCGGGGGCCGCGCATGAGCACTGACCCCGCGCTCCCCACCAGCACGCTCCCCACCAGCACGCTCACCCCACCGGCCGGCGCGCTCGAACGCATCATCGGCTTCGCCATCGCCCATCGCTGGCTGATGCTGGCGCTGACGCTGGCGCTGGTCGCGGTCGGCGCATGGAGTTTCCGCCAGCTGCCGATCGACGTCACCCCCGACATCACCAACGTGCAGGTCCAGGTCAACACCGCCGCGCCCGGCTATTCGCCGCTGGAAGCCGAGCAGCGGGTGACCTTCCCGCTGGAAACCGCGCTGGCCGGGCTGCCCGGGCTGGATTACACCCGCTCGCTGTCGCGCTACGGGCTGTCGCAGGTGACCGTGGTGTTCAAGGACGGCACCGACCTGTATTTCGCCCGCCAGCAGGTGGCCGAGCGCATCGCCCAGGCCAGGTCGCAGCTGCCCGGGGGCCTGGATCCGGAAATGGGTCCGATCGCCACCGGCATGGGCGAGATCTTCATGTACATCGTGCAGGCCGATGCGCAGGCGCGCAAAGCCGACGGCACGCCATGGACGGCCACCGACCTGCGCACGCTGCAGGACTGGGTGATCCGCCCGCAGCTGCGCAACGTGCCCGGCGTGACCGAGGTCAACACCCAGGGCGGCTTCGCCCGGCAGGTCCACATCACCCCCGATCCGGCCCGCATGGTCGCGCTGGGCTTCACCTTCGATGATGTCGTCCAGGCGGTGGCGGCCAACAACCGAAACGTCGGCGCCGGCTACATCGAGCGCAACGGCCAGGAATTCCTGGTCCGCGCGCCGGGGCAGGTCTCCGACCTGGATGGCATCCGCGACATCGTCCTCGACCGCCGCGACGGCGTGCCGATCCGGGTACGCGACGTGGCCGACGTCGGCGAAGGCCGGGAGCTGCGCACCGGCGCGGCCACGCTGGACGGCGACGAAGTGGTGCTCGGCACGGTGTTCATGCTGGTCGGATCCAACAGCCGCGACGTGTCGCAGGCCGCGGCCGCACGCCTGCGGGAAGCCAACCGCAGCCTGCCGGCCGGGGTGTCGGCAGTGCCGGTCTACGACCGCACCTCGCTGGTGGACCGCACCATCCGCACCGTGGCCAGGAACCTGGTCGAAGGCGCGCTGCTGGTGGTGGTCGTGCTGTTCCTGCTGCTGGGCAACTTCCGCGCGGCGCTGATCACCGCGGCGGTGATCCCGCTGGCGATGCTGTTCACCCTCACCGGCATGGTCCGCGGCGGCGTCTCCGGCAACCTGATGAGCCTGGGCGCGCTGGACTTCGGCCTGATCGTCGACGGCGCGGTGATCATCATCGAGAACTGCCTGCGTCGCTTCGGCGAACTGCAGCACCGGCTGGGCCGGCTGCTGTCGGAAGGAGAGCGCCTGGCGACCACCGCATCGGCCACCGCCGAGGTGATCCGCCCCAGCCTGTTCGGACTGGGCATCATCACCGCGGTGTACCTGCCGATCTTCGTCCTTACCGGCGTGGAAGGAAAAATGTTCCACCCGATGGCCATGACCGTGGTGCTCGCGTTGACCGGCGCGATGCTGCTGTCGCTGACCTTCGTGCCCGCGGCCATCGCCCTGTTCCTGCGCGGCACGGTCGAGGAGCAGGACACCCGGCTGATGCAGTGGGCGCGCAGGGCCTACCAGCCAGTGCTGGGTTGGGCGTTGCGCCGACGCGCGCTCGTGTTCGCCGGCGCGGCCGTGCTGCTGGTGGCCTGCGGCCTGGTGGCGACACGGCTGGGGTCGGAGTTCGTGCCGAGCCTGGACGAGGGCGACATCACCGTCCATGCGATGCGCATTCCCGGCACCAGCCTCAGCCAGGCGGTCGCGATGCAGGCCAGCCTGGAGCAGACCTTCGCCGCCTTCCCGGAAGTGGAGCGGGTGTTCAGCAAGATCGGCACCGGCGAGGTGGCCAGCGATCCGATGCCACCCTCGGTGACCGACACCTTCATCATGCTCAAGCCGCGCCAGGCCTGGCCCGACCCGCGCAAGCCCAAGGCCACCCTGCTGGAGGAACTGGAGACCGCCGCGCGCCGCCTGCCCGGCAACAACTACGAGTTCACCCAGCCGATCCAGATGCGCATGAACGAGCTGATCTCCGGCGTGCGCGCGGACGTGGCGGTCAAGGTGTACGGCGACGACCTGGACACGCTGGTCGAGGTCGGCCGCCGGATCGAAGCGGTGGCCGCGACCATCGACGGCGCGGCCGACGTGCGCATGGAGCAGGCCGAAGGGCTGCCGATGCTGACCGTGACGCCCGATCGTGCCGCGCTGATCCGTTACGGGCTCAATCCCGGCGACGTGCAGGACACGGTGGCGATGGCGGTCGGCGGCGAAGTGGCCGGCCAGCTGTTCGAGGGCGACCGTCGCTTCGACATCGTGGTGCGCCTGCCCGAGCCGCTGCGCCAGGATCCGGCAGCGCTGGCGGACCTGCCGATCCCGCTGGGCGCGGGCGGCAACGACGACGAATCACGCAGCGTCGCGCGCTGGGCCGCCGGCGAACCACGCACGGTCCCCCTGCGCGAAGTGGCGAAGATCGAGACCGTGCTCGGCCCCAACCAGGTCAACCGCGAGGATGGCAAGCGCCGCGTGGTGGTCACCGCCAACGTGCGCGGACGCGACCTGGGCGGTTTCGTCGCCGAACTGCAGGATGCGATCGGTGCACGGGTCGAGTTGCCCACCGGTTACTGGATCGACTACGGCGGCACGTTCGAACAGCTGATCTCGGCCGGCCAGCGGCTGGCCATCGTGGTGCCGCTCACCCTGCTGGTCATCCTGGCGCTGCTGTACTGGGCATTCGGCTCGATGAAGGACGCGGCGATCGTCTTCACCGGCGTGCCCCTGGCGCTGACCGGCGGCGTGGCGGCGCTGGCGCTGCGCGGCATCCCGCTGTCGATCTCGGCCGGCGTGGGCTTCATCGCGCTGTCGGGCGTGGCCGTGCTCAACGGCCTGGTGATGATCAGCTTCATCCGCAAGCTGCGCGAACAGGGCGACCCGCTCGACCGGGCCGTGTCCGACGGCGCGCTCGGCCGCCTGCGGCCGGTGCTGATGACCGCGCTCGTGGCCTCGCTGGGCTTCCTGCCGATGGCACTGAACGTGGGGCCCGGCTCGGAGGTGCAACGGCCACTGGCGACCGTGGTGATCGGCGGCATCGTCTCCTCGACGCTGCTGACCCTGGTGGTGCTGCCCGCGCTGTACCACTGGCTGCATGGCCGCGCGCGGCGGGAGGACTGAACCGGGCGGGGAAGCCGGCCTGCTCGCCGCGCGCCGGCCTTCCGGAAGGCGCGGCGGGCGGGCGCCGCGCTACGGCTGCAGCAGCGGATACACCCGCACGTAGTCGACCTCCATCCACGCCGGGAACGCGTCCGGGTCCACGCCCTGCGCGCCGCCCCAGTCGCCGCCGACGGCGAGGTTCATCAGCAGGTGGAACGGCCGGTCGAAGGGCCAGGCGTCCGGGCCGGTGCCCTCGTTGGCGAACTCGAACACCGGGGCGTCGTCGATGTAGCCGCGGATCCAGTCGGGGGTCCAGTCCACGCGGTACCGGTGGAACTTCGTGGCGTGGTCGTCGACGCGCGCCTGCTTGCCGCGCTGGGTCCTGATCGTGTGGTTGTAGGCCTGGGTGTGCACGGTCACGTGGACCTGGCCGGGGTCGTACCCGACGTGTTCCATGATGTCGATCTCGCCCGAACGCGGCCAGCGCCCATAGTGCTGCTCCGTCGGCAGCATCCACAGCGCGCCCCAGGTGCCGCGGCCGACCGGCAGGCGCGCGCGGAATTCGATCCGCCCGTAGAGGAAGTCGCCCTTGCCGCGCGAGACCAGCCGCGCGGAGGTGTAGGTGGTCTGGCCGGCGCGCTTGAAGCGGCGCGCCACGATCGCCAGCACGCCGGCTTCGACGAAGGCGTTGCCGAGCTGGTCGGTGTAGTGCTGCAGCTCGTGGTTGCCCCAGCCGGTGCCGCCGAGGTCGTAGCCCCAGCGCGCCGGGTCGGGCGCGCCCTGGTAGTCGAACTCGTCCTGCCACACCGGCGTGTCGCCGAAGCGCCATTCGCGCGCGGGCGCGGCAGTGCCCGGTGCCTGCGCCATCGCCGCCTGCATCGCAACCAACGCCATCGCCGCAACCACCACCCCGGCGGCGAACGCCCGGCGCCCCGCCCCATTCCAGCGCATCCGCATGCTGCTCCCCTGCCCCGTGACCGCGATGCAGGCGATTCTAGTGCGCGACAGCGCCGCGGCGTTGCGACGCAGCGGGCGCCGGCATGGCGATGCCGCTACGCTGGGCGCATGACCTTCGATCACCGGCGACATCGCGTCGCACGCATGGGCGCGGTGCGGCGGGTGGCCTGCCTGGCACTGGCCATCCCCCTCGCGCTCGCCGCTCCCGCCACCGTCCATGCCGCCGACCATGCCGCCGCCCGCGCCGCGGACGGGGCCACGCAGGCGCCGCGGCCGGCGCTGCTGGTGTTCACCCGCACCGCCGGCTGGCGCCACGACTCGATCCCGCAGGCGGTGGACGCGCTGCGCGACCTGGCCGCGCAGGCCGGGCTGGAGGTCGTGCACAGCGAGGACCCGGCGATGTTCGACGAGGCGCGGCTGCGGCGCTTCCGCGCGGTGGTGTTCGCCAACACCACCGGCGAGGTGCTCGATGCCGCGCAGCAGGCCGCGTTCGAGCGCTACATCGCCGGCGGCGGCGCCTTCATGGGCGTGCACGCGGCGGCCGACACCCACAAGCGCTGGCCCTGGTACGGCGACCTGGTCGGCGCCTGGTTCAAGGGCCATCCGCCCGGGTTGCAGCGCAGCGGCGTGCGCTTCGAGTCCGGCCGCGGGCCCGACGGCCGCACCCACTGGCAGGTCACCGACGAGCTGTACAACTACCGGCGCAACCCGCGCCCGTCCGTGGACGTGATCGCCACGGTGGACGAATCGGCCTACGCGGGCGGCACGATGGGCGCGGACCATCCGATCGCCTGGTGCCACGCCGGCGCCGGCGGCCGCGCCTGGTACACCGGGCTGGGCCACGCCCAGGCCCTGTATGCCGACCCGGTGTTCCGCGCCCACCTGCTGCGCGGCCTGCGCTACGCCACCGGCCAGTCCGACGCCTGCTAGCGCCGCGCACTGTGCGGCCGGTCAACGTTCCGGGCCCGCCGGGGCCGCGCGGCGGGCGGAGGCTTCCGGCGGCTTCACGCAGGCACTACACTCCGGCGCAGGGGAAATACCGGGGACGCACCATGGCACGCATCCTGATCGTGGACGATTCGCCTTCCCAGCTCATGGGGATCCAGCGCATCGTCGAGAAGCTGGGACACGAGACTCTCACCGCCGAAGACGGCGCCGCTGGCGTGGAAGTGGCCAAGGCCGAGCTTCCCGACCTCATCCTGATGGACGTGGTCATGCCCAACCTCAACGGGTTCCAGGCCACGCGCACGCTCAGCCGCGAGAGCACCACGCGCGACATCCCGGTGGTGCTGGTCACCACCAAGGACCAGGACACCGACCGCATGTGGGGCATGCGCCAGGGCGCGCGCGCCTACCTGACCAAGCCGTTCTCCGAGGCGGACCTGTCGGAGGTCATCGGCCGCCTGCTCGGCGGCGAGGCGCTGCAGACCGGCGAGGCCTGACCGGCCTCAGTCGCCGAAGGCCTCGGCCAGGTCGCGGTAGGCCTGCCGCTGCGCGTCGGTCGCCGGCGCCGGCGCCTGCACTTCCAGCTCCACGATCTGGTCGCCCGGCTGCTCGCCGGGCAGGCCGCGGCCGCGCAGGCGCAGCTTGCGGCCGGCGTCCGAACCGGCCGGGATCTTCAGTTCGACCGGACCGCCCAGGGTCGGCACGCTGACCGTGGTGCCCAGCGCCGCCTGCCACGCCGGCAGCGGCAGCGTGTGCAGGACGTTGCGGCCGTCGACCTCGAACTGCGGGTGGGCCAGGTACTCGATCTCCAGCAGCAGGTTGCCGCCGCCGTTGCCCTGCCCGCCCAGCCGGATCGACTGGCCGGCGCGGATGCCCTTGGGCACCTTCACTTCCAGCTGGCGGCCGTTGAGCGTGATCCGCACGCTGTCGCCGCGGTAGACCGCCTCCAGCGGCACCGCCAGCTTGGCGCGGGTGTCGCCGCGCGGCTGCGGGCCGGCGCCGGGCCGCGGACCGCCGGCGCCACGCTGGCGCGCGAACAGGCTCTCGAAGAAGTCGCTGAAGCCGCCGCCGCCGGGCGCGCCGCCGCGGCCGCCCATGTCGCCGAAGATCTCGTCGAAGTCGAAACCGGCGCCGTCGAAGCCGCCCGGCGGCGGATGGAACTCCTGGCCGGGACGGTAGCCGCGCGCGCGCAGCTGGTCGTAGGCGGCGCGCTTCTGCGGGTCGCGCAGCGCCTCGTAGGCCTCGCCGATCGCCTTGAACCGGTCCTCGGCGTCGGCTTCCTTGCTCACGTCCGGATGGTACTTGCGCGCCAAGCGGCGGTAGGCCGACTTGATCTCCGCCTCGCCGGCGCTGGGTTCGACCCCGAGGATCGCGTAGTAGTCCTTGAATTCCATCATTCACCACGACTGGCTGGGTGCCGCGCGTGCGCCGCACGGCACCGGAAACAGGAAGGCCCGCGGCGCGGGCGCCACGGGCCTGATTCTAGGCGGTCGCCCGGCGCCGGCGCGAACCGGCGGCGGGCCGCGGTGCCCCGCGAGGGAGCACCGGGCGTGGCATCACTGCACTTCGATGCGGCGCGGGGTGGCCTGCGGGCGCTTGGGGATGTCGATGCGCAGCACGCCGTGGCGGCCGCTGGCGGTGATCCCGTCGGCGTCGGCGCTGTCGGGCAGCGCGAAGCGGCGGTGGAACGCGCCCCACGCGCGCTCGCGGCGCGAATAGCCCTGGCCTTCGCCCTCCTCGCCGGCGCGCTCGCCCTTGAGGGTGAGGATGCCCTTGTCCATCTGCACCTCGATCTCCTTCGGGTCCACCCCGGGGATGTCGGCGAAGATCACGAAGCGGTCGGCTTCCTCGCGGATGTCCACCCGCGGGGCCCACTGGCTGGTCACCACGTCGGAGGGATCGGCGCCGGCGTCGCCGAAGAAGCGCTCGAACACCTGGCGGAACTCATCCTGCAGGTGGCGGCCGGAAACGGGGTTGTAGCGGACGATGGCCATGGAGGTCTCCTTGCTCGGGGAAGCCGCGGCGGAACGCGCGGCGATGCCCGGGAGATAGGCGCGGCCGGCCGCCTTTCAAGCGCCGCCACGCGGCGGCAACGCACCGGCGGCTAGACTGTGTTCAGCCTCCGGGCACGGCCCGGTTCCCCTTCCCTGCAGGAGTACCCCGATGACCATCCAGACCGGCGACCGCATCCCCGAGGTCGTGCTCAAGCGCATCCGCAACGGCGTGGAGAACGTGGACACCCCGACCCTGTTCGACGGCCGCAAGGTCGTGCTGTTCGCGGTGCCGGGCGCGTTCACCCCGACCTGCTCGGAGAAGCACCTGCCCGGCTTCATCGAGCGCTTCGAGGATTTCCGCAGCCGCGGCATCGACGTGATCTGCATGGCGGTCAACGACCCGTTCGTGATGCAGGCCTGGGGCAAGTCGCTGGACGCGCCGGACGGGCTGCAGCTGGTGTCCGACGGCAACGCCGACCTGGCCAAGGCCCTGGGCCTGGAGATGGACGCCAGCGGCTACGGCATGGGCATCCGCGCCCGCCGCTTCGCGCTGTACGCCGAGGACGGCGTGGTGCGCCAGCTGTTCGTCGAGGCGCCGGGCGAGTTCGGGGTCTCCTCGGCCGACCACATGCTCGAGCAGCTCGGCTGACGCGCTCCGGCGGGGCAAACAGCTGCCGTTGATCCTCGCCGTTGGTCTTGGCCATTGGTCTTGGCCATTGGTCTTGGCCATTGGTCTTGGCCGTTGGTCTTGGCCGTTGGTCTTGGCCGTTGGTCTTGGCCGTTGGTCTTGGCCATTGGTCTTGGCCGTTGGTCTTGGCCGTTGGTCTTGGCCGTTGGTCTTGGCCGTTGATCTCGCCGTTGATATTGCCCTTGCCCTACCCCTGCCGGTAAAGCGAGCCGAGCATCGCAGCGGCGGCGGGGGCGAAGAGGCCCACATGTCTGAGCGAAGCGAGTTGTGGGCCGTCCCCCGCCGACGCGAGAAGCGCAGGGTACCGGCCGCGTAGCGGACGGATCGCGTCCCCGGCTGTGCTTTCTTTTTGGTTACTTTTTCTTTGCATAAGCAAAGAAAAAGTGACTCGCTCGACGCGAAGCGGCGAGTGAAAGCCTTGCTGTTGATCTCTATCCAGGGAGAGTTCGACATCAGCTTCTGAGGTCAGAAGTACAAAGCTTCCGCGCCATGCGCGGGTCACTTTTCTTTGCTTGTGCAAAGAAAAGTAACCAAAAGAAAGCACAGCCGGGGACGCGATCCGGCCGCTAACGCGGCCGGTGCCCTGCGCTTCTCGGAGGACGGGGCACGCTGCCCAAACTCGCTTCGCTCAGACAAGGGCAGCTCTTCGGCCCCGTCCTCCTGCGATGCTCGGCTCGCTTTACCGGCAGGACAGGCCAACAGCGAAGACACGGACAAAGGCAAAGGCCACACCAGCGGCCAAGGCTGAAGACGCGCGCGGCGACGTGACGGCATGCCACACAACGGAAATCCGATGATGCCTATCCCGGAAACGCCGCATCCAGCCACGCCGGCACCGGCAGGTCCTTGCCGCGCAGGAACGCCGGATTGAACAGCTTGGCCTGGTAGCGCGTGCCGGCATCGGCCAGCACGGTGACGATCGTATGACCCGGGCCCAGCTGGCGCGCGAGGCGCACCGCGCCGGCGACATTGACGCCGCTGGAGCCGCCCGCGTTGAGGCCTTCCCCGTGCATCAGCGCGTGCACCCACGGGACAGACTCGGTATCCGGAATCGACCAGGCCAGGTCGACCGGCGCACCGTCGAAGTTGGCGGTGACCCGGCTCGAGCCGATGCCCTCGCTGATCGAGCCGCCTTCGGCCTTCAGTTCGCCGGTGTTGATCCAGCTGGCCAGCGCCGAACCGGCAGGATCGGCGAGCGCGATCGCCACGGCCGGGTTGCGCGCCTTCAGCGCGCGGCCGACGCCGGCCAGCGTGCCGCCGGTGCCGGTGGCGCAGACGAAGCCGTCGACGCGGCCACCGGTCTGCTCCCAGATCTCCACCCCGGTGGTGGCTTGGTGGAAATCGCGGTTGGCGGTGTTGTCGAACTGGTTGGCGAACCAGGCGCTGCCGGGATCGTCCGCGTTCATCGCTTCGGCCAGCCGCCGCGCCTGGTGGGCGTAGTGCTCCGGGTTGGCGTACGGCACCGCCGGCACCAGCCGCACCTCGGCGCCGGTCACGCGCAGCGCCTCGATCTTCTCGCGGCTCTGGGTCTGCGGCATGGTGATGATGGTGCGGTAGCCGCGGCTGGCACCCAGCAGCGCCAGGCCGATGCCGGTATTGCCGGCGGTGCCTTCGACGATCGTGCCGCCGGGGCGCAGCAGGCCGCGCGCCTCGGCATCGAGCAGCAGGCCCAGCGCGGTGCGGTCCTTGATCGAACCGCCGGGATTGAGCGACTCGGCCTTGGCCAGGATCTCGCAGCCGGTCAGCGCCGAGGCGCCGCGCAGGCGCAGCAGCGGCGTGTGGCCGATCGCGGCGGCCAGGTCGGCGGCGATCGCCGGGCGTGGGGTCATCGCATGCGCTCGCGGGAAACGGGGCGCCAGGATAGCGGCACGCGGCATGGTCACGGGGGCACGGGGCCACGATCCCGCGGCGCACCGCTCAGGGGCCGGCGCCCGTCGCGGGGCCCGGCGCCGCGCCCTGCATGTCCAGCACCCGGAACCGCACCTGCGCCCAGGCGCCGCTGTCGGCCAGCGCGGTGAGGACGTGCTCGCCGCGCCCGGCGCCGGCGTAGTCGTGCTCGAACGTGCGCGCGCCCTCGGTCCGCGCGATCGCACGGCCGTCGAGCAGCCATTGCACCGGTGCGGCGCTGCCGAGCGCGCGCACCTGCAGGCGCAGGCCACGGGTGCTGCCGGGCGGTGGCGCCAGCGTGGCCCGGTCGGCGATGCCGTCGATGCGCAGCGCCTCGACCGCATCGCGTCCGTCGGGCACGCAGTCCGGCGCCAGCGGCGGCAGGCGCGAGGCGCGGCGCGCTTCCGCCGGCAGCCAGGGGGACAGCAGCGCCGGCCAGCGCGCGACCACGCGCGGCTCGGGTTCGTGCGCCCGCGCGCACTCGGCCGACAGGCGCAGGCCGCTGGCCGCATCGACCTGGAAGCGCTCGACCCCGGCGCTCCACAGGCGCGCATCGCGCTCGGGGAACGTCGGCGGCACCGCGCCGTCCAGCTGCCAGGCCTGCAGGCGTCGCTGGCACAACGCCGCAGGTGTCTCCTCCGCCGCGCGGCCCAGCGGCCAGCACACGTCCACCGCCTCGACCGAGGCCGGGCGCGGGTGCGCATCGGCGTCACCCGGCTGCCGCGGCAGGCTGTCCACGGTCTCCAGCAGCAGCGGCAATGCGGTCAACGCGCCGTACTGGCCGGGCAGCGGCGTGCCATCCGGGCGCCCGACCCACACGCCCACGGTATGCCGCCGGGTGCCGCCGACCGCCCACGCGTCGCGGAAGCCGTAGCTGGTGCCGGTCTTCCACGCCACCGGCGGACGCGTGCCGGTGGCGAACGCGCCGGCGGCCTGGCCGGGCCGCGGTGCCGACTGCAGGACCTCGCGCACGATCCAGGCCGCGCCCGGCGACAGCACGCGCCGCTCCACCAGCGGCTGCCCGGGCTGGTACCGCACCTGCGCGGCCACGCCATCGCGCTGGAACGCGGCGAACGCACCGACCAGGTCCTCCAGCCGCACGCCGGTGCCGCCGAGGATCAGGGCCAGGCTCGGCCGCGCGCCGCGCGGGAAGCGCAGCGGCAGCCCGGCGTGGTCCAGACGCGCGGCGAAGCGCGCCGGGCCGACCCGGTCGAGCAGGTCCACCGCCGGCACGTTGAGCGAGAGCCGCAACGCGGTGGCCGCGCCGACCGGGCCGTTGAAGGCTTCGCCGAAATTGCCCGGCCGGTAGCCGCCGAAATCCTGCGGCGCATCCACCAGCAGGCTCTCCGAGTGGACCAGGCCGTCGTCAAGGGCCATGCCGTACAGGAACGGCTTGAGCGTGGAGCCGGGCGAACGCCACGCGCGGACCATGTCGACGTGGCCGAGCCGCTCGCGGTCGCCGAACGCCACCGAGCCGACGTAGGCGCGCGCCTCCATGCTCGCGTTGTCGACCACTAGCAGGGCGGCCGAGGTGCGCGGCGGCAGCGCGGCGAAGTAGGCGGCCACGCGTTCCTCCAGCGCCCGCTGCAGGTCGGCGTCGAGCGTGGAGGCGATCGTCGGCTGCCGCGGATGCGCCTGGCGCAGGCGCTGCGCCAGCAGCGCCGCGTGCACCGGTACCCGCAGCGAACGCGCCACCACCGGTTCGATCCGGGCCTCGGCCACCTCGTCCGCCGACCAGGTGCCCAGCGCCTGCATCCGCGCCAGCACCTTGTCGCGCGCCGCCTGCGCCGCGCGCGGATGGCGGTCGGGCCGCAGCCGGCTCGGCGCCTGCGGCAGCACCGCCAGCAGCGCCGCTTCGGCATGCGACAGGCGCGAAGCCGGCTTGCCGAGGTAGGCCCAGCTGGCCGCCTCCACGCCCTCGATCGTGCCGCCGAAGGGCGCCCGCTCCAGGTACAGCTGCAGGATCTGCCGCTTGGACAGGCGCGCTTCCAGCTGCACCGCGCGCGCCATCTGCCGCAGCTTGCCGCCGGCGCTGCGCGTGTCGTGGCCGTCGAGGATGCGCGCGACCTGCATGGTCAGGGTCGAGCCGCCGGAGACGATGCCGCCGCTGCGCAGCCACTGCCAGCCCGCGCGCACCAGCGCCAGCGGGTTGACCCCCGGATGGCGGTGGAACCAGCGGTCCTCGTAGCCCAGCAGCGCCTGCACGTAGAGCGGGGACACCGTGTCGGCCGAGGCCGGATAGCGCCACACGCCGCCCGGGTCGGCGAAGGCGCGCAGCGGCGTGCCGTCGGCGGCGGTCACCACGCCCGCGACCCCCTCGCCCGCCTGGGGCAGCGGCGGCGGGAACGCCAGGTCGAGCACGAGCACGGCCAGCAGCCCGGCCACGGTGCCCCATCGCAGCCAGGGCCACGTGCGGGCCAGCGCCCGTCGCGCGGGTCCGGACCTTGTCGTCCCTTCCGGCACCACTGCCCTCGTTCGGTGACTGCGACCGGTCCATTTGAAGCGATTGCGCGCCCGAGCAAAAGCACCGCATCGCGGGACGTTGGACTAGCGATCGCCTGGGTCGGCCGTGCGCCTGGATATCAGGAGCAGGAGCATCGGCTTCGGTGGGGGCCGCCGGGCCATGGGGCTATGGCTTACCGCTCGGGCGGACGTCCTGTGCTCACTCGCGGCCGTGGCACTTCCATGTGCCACTTGCGCCATAGCCCCATGGCCCGGCGTCCTCGGGCAGCGGCAAGGTCGTGGCTTCGATCATGCAGAAGCAGGCGGACTCCGGTCGCGACCATCCGCGTTCTGCGTCGTGCAGGACACGGAACGAAGCCGCGACCTCAAGCCTCCAGAAGACGTGGCAGGCCGGGGGCATCACGGCAGCGGACAGGGAGGTCCGCGTCGGCGCGTCGGCACAGGGATGTGCCGTCGCGCCGACCGCGATACCCCCGGCCTGCTGCGGCTCCGCCCGGAGGAGACCACCCCGATGGCTTGTGCGGTCGCGGTTGCGGTCCAGCACCGCACATGCGTGCAAAAAGGAAACGGGGCCTTGCGGCCCCGTCTCCAGACACGATGTCGCACCGCGCCTCAGCGCAGGCCGGTCTCGCTGCGGGCGATGACCAGACGCTGGATCTCGGAGGTGCCCTCGTAGATCTCGGTGATCTTGGCGTCGCGGAAATAGCGCTCCAGCGGCATCTCCTTGGAGTAGCCCATGCCGCCGTGGATCTGCACGGCCTGGTGGGTGATCCACATCGCCGCTTCGGACGCGGTCAGCTTGGCGATCGCCGCCTCGGCCGAGAACGACTTGCCCTGGCCCTTCAGCCAGGCCGCGCGCAGCGTCAGCAGCAGCGAGGCGTCCAGCTTGCACTTCATGTCCGCGATCTTGGCCTGGGTCATCTGGAAGGTGCCGATCGCCGCGCCGAACGCCTTGCGCTCCTTCACGTACTCCAGGGTCTTCTCGTAGGCGGCCCGGGCAATGCCGATCGCCTGCGAAGCGATGCCGATGCGACCCGAGTCCAGCACGCCCATCGCGATCTTGAAGCCCTCGCCTTCGGCGCCGAGCACGTCCGCCGGCTGGGCGAGGTAGTCGGCGAACTCGATCTCGCAGGTGGCCGAGGCGCGGATGCCGAGCTTGGGCTCGGTCTTGCCGCGATGGAAGCCGAAGCGCGCGGTGTCGACCAGGAAGGCGGTGATGCCGCGTGCACCCTTCTCGGGATCGGTCATCGCGAACAGCACGATGTACTTCGCGACCGGGCCGGAGGTGATCCAACTCTTCTTGCCGTTGATCACGAAGCTGCCGTCGGCCTGCTTCACCGCGCGGCAGCGCATGGCCGTGGCGTCCGAACCGGACTGCGGCTCGGTCAGGGCGAAGGCGCCGATCTCGCGGCCTTCGGCGATCGCGCGCACGTAGGTCTGCTTCTGCTCCTCGGTGCCGTGCTTGAGGATGCCGGCGCAGAACAGCGAGTTGTTGACCGACATGATCGTCGAATGCGCGGCGTCGCCGGCGGCGATCTCGATCATCGCCAGCGCGTAGCTGACCGGGTCCATGCCCGCGCCGCCGTACTGGTCGGGGACCTCGATACCCATCAGGCCGTTCTCGCCGAGCACCCTGATGTTGTCCAGCGGGAACTCGCCCGAGCGGTCGTAATGCTCGGCGCTGGGCGCGATCACGTCCTGGGCGATGCGGCGTGCCACGTCCTGCAGCATCAGTTGCTCTTCGGTGAAGCTGAAATCCACGGTCGACCCCTCCGGTCACGTTCAAGTCGGCGATTGTATCAAGTGCAACCGCTTCGCCATTCGCAGGCGTATGCAGCTTGACCGGTCCCGTCCGCGGCCGCCACAATATCTCTATATCGCGATGGGAAGATATTTATGGATCTGGAGGACTGGTCGACCCGGCTGAAGGTGTTCGCCGACGCCACCCGGGTGCGGCTGCTGGCCCTGCTAGAACTGGAGGAGTTGACCGTGGCCGAGCTGTCCTCGGTCACCCGCCTGGCCCAGCCGCGCGTGTCCACCCACCTGGCCAAGCTCAAGGAGGCCGGGCTGGTGCGCGACCGCCGCGCCGGCGTGTCGGCCTATTACCGGTTCGACGAAGGCGCGCTCGATCCGGCCCAGCGCGCATTGTGGCAGGCGCTGAGCACCGGCAGCGACGATCCGCTGCTGCGCCAGGACGCCGAGCGCCTGCCGTCGGTGCTGGCCGCCCGCGCCGCCGACCAGAACTGGGCCGACAGCGTGGCCGGCGACATGGAGCGCCACTACTCCCCCGGCCGCACCTGGGAGGCGCTGGCGCGCAGCGCGCTGCCGCTGCTGGAGACCGGCGACGTGCTCGACATCGCGTCCGGCGACGGCGTGCTGGCCGAACTGCTGGCGCCGCATTCGCATCGCTACGTCTGCATCGACACCAGCGCGCGGGTGGTCGCCGCGGCCAGCGAGCGCCTGCGCCGGCTGGAAAATGTCGAAGTCCGCGAGGGCGACATGCACGCGCTGCCGTTCCGCGACGGCAGCTTCGACCTGGTGGTGCTGATGCATGCGCTCACCTATTCGGCCAAGCCGGCGCAGGCCGTGGCCGAAGGCGCGCGGGTGCTGCGCAAGGGCGGGCGCCTGCTGCTGAGCAGCCTGGCCCGGCACGAACACAAGGCGGCGGTGGAGACCTACGGCCACGTCAACCTCGGCTTCCCGGCCAAGGAACTGCGCCGCTTCGCCGAGAAGGCCGGGCTGCAGGTCACCAGCCTGGAAACGGTGACCCGCGAGCGCCGCCCGCCGCACTTCGAGGTGATCTCGCTGATCGCCCACAAGCCCTGAGCCGACGATGACCCATTCCCTGCCCTGGCTGCACCCCGACCGCGTTGCCCTGCTCGAGCAGGCGCTGCGCGAACGCATCCTGGTGATCGACGGCGCGATGGGCACCATGATCCAGCGCCACGAGCTGCAGGAGGCCGACTACCGTGGCGATCGCTTCGCCGACGGCTACGACCACGCGCACCATCCCGACCACGACGGCCACGGCCCGCACTGCGGCCACGACCTGAAGGGCAACAACGACCTGCTGCTGCTGACGAAGCCGGAGGTCATCGCCGGCATCCACCGCGCCTACCTCGAGGCGGGCGCGGACCTGGTCGAGACCAACACCTTCAACGCGACCTCGGTCAGCCAGGCCGACTACCACCTCGAACACCTCGTCTACGAGCTCAACCGGGCCGGCGCCCGGGTCGCCCGCGAGGAATGCGACGCGGTGGAGGCCGAGGACCTCAGGAACGGCCGGCCCGGCCAGCCGCGCTTCGTGATCGGCGTGCTCGGCCCGACCAGCCGCACCGCCTCGATCAGCCCGGACGTCAACGACCCGGGCTTCCGCAACACCAGCTTCGACGAACTGCGCGCGACCTACCGCGAGGCGATCGACGGCCTGATCGACGGCGGCAGCGACACGCTGATGGTCGAGACCATCTTCGACACCCTCAACGCCAAGGCCGCGCTGTACGCGATCGAGGAGGTGTTCGACGCCCGCGGCGGGCGGCTGCCGGTGATGATCTCCGGCACGATCACCGACGCCTCCGGCCGCACCCTTTCCGGGCAGACCGCCGAGGCCTTCCACGCATCGCTCGCCCATGCGCGGCCGCTGTCGATCGGCCTGAACTGCGCGCTCGGCGCCAGCGACCTGCGCCCGCACGTGGAAGCGCTGTCGGACGTGTCGCCCTACTACGTCAGCGCCCACCCCAACGCCGGCCTGCCCAATGCCTTCGGCGGCTACGACGAGACCCCGGAGGACATGGCCACGGTGCTGCGCGAGTTCGCCGCCTCCGGCCTGCTCAACCTGGTCGGCGGCTGCTGCGGCACCTCGCCCGACCACATCCGCGCGATCGCCGAGGCGGTGCGCGGCCTGCCGCCGCGCCAGCCGCGCACCCTGCTGGAAGACGCCGCGTGAGCGCCCCCCTGCCCCGCCACACCCGCCTGTCCGGCCTCGAGCCGCTGGTCATCACCCCGGAACTGCTGTTCGTCAACGTCGGCGAACGCACCAACGTCACCGGCAGCGCGCAGTTCCGCAAGCTGATCAAGGAGGAACGCTACGCCGAGGCGGTGGACGTGGCGCGCCAGCAGGTCGACAGCGGCGCGCAGATCCTCGACGTCAACATGGACGAGGGCCTGATCGATTCCGAGAAGGCGATGGTCCGCTTCCTCAACCTGATCGCCTCCGAGCCGGACATCGCCAGGATCCCGGTGATGGTCGACTCCTCCAAGTGGGAGGTGATCGAGGCCGGGCTGAAGTGCCTGCAGGGCAAGGGCGTGGTCAACTCGATCTCGCTCAAGGAAGGCGAGGACGCCTTCGTCGAACACGCACGCAAGGTGCTGCGCTACGGTGCCGCCGCGGTGGTGATGGCGTTCGACGAGACCGGCCAGGCCGATACCTGCGCGCGCAAGGTCGAGATCTGCACCCGCGCCTACCGGATCCTGGTCGACCAGGTCGGCTTCCCGCCCGAAGACATCATCTTCGACCCGAACATCTTCGCCATCGCCACCGGCATCGAGGAGCACGACAACTACGCGGTCGACTTCATCGAGGCCACGCGGATCATCCGGCAGACCCTGCCGCACTGCCACGTGTCGGGCGGCGTGTCGAACGTGTCGTTCTCGTTCCGCGGCAACGAACCGGTGCGCGCGGCGATCCACTCGGTGTTCCTGTACCACGCGATCAGGGCCGGCATGGACATGGGCATCGTCAACGCCGGCGCGCTGCCGGTGTACGACGACCTGGATCCCGAGCTGCGCGAGCGGGTCGAGGACGTGGTCCTCAACCGCCGGGCCGACGGCACCGAACGGCTGCTGGAGATCGCCGAGCAGTACAAGGGGAAAAAGGGCGAGAAGAAGACCGAGGACCTGGCCTGGCGGCAGAAGCCGGTCCGCGAGCGCCTGGCCCATGCGCTGGTGCACGGCATCGACGCCTTCGTCGAGGAGGACACCGAGCAGGCGCGCCAGCAGGCCAGCCGGCCGCTGGACGTGATCGAAGGCCCGCTGATGGACGGCATGAACGTGGTCGGCGACCTGTTCGGCGCCGGCAAGATGTTCCTGCCGCAGGTGGTCAAGTCGGCGCGGGTGATGAAGAAGGCGGTGGCCTACCTGTTGCCCTACATCGAGGCCGAGAAGGCCCGCACCGGCGACGCCGGCAAGTCCAACGGCAGGATCGTGATGGCCACGGTCAAGGGCGACGTGCACGACATCGGCAAGAACATCGTCGGCGTGGTCCTGGCCTGCAACAACTTCGAGGTCGTCGACCTGGGCGTGATGGTGCCGGCGCAGAAGATCCTGGACACCGCGCGCGAGGTCAACGCCGACCTGGTCGGCCTGTCCGGGCTGATCACGCCCTCGCTGGAGGAGATGAGCCACGTCGCCCGCGAGATGCAGCGCCAGGGGTTCCAGACCCCGCTGATGATCGGCGGGGCGACCACCTCGCGCGCGCACACCGCGCTGAAGATCGATCCGCACTACAAGGCGCCGACGGTGTGGGTGAAGGACGCCTCGCGCGCGGTCGGCGTGGCCCAGTCGCTGATCAGCCCGGAACTGCGCGGGAGGTTCGTGGCCGCCAACGACGCCGACTATGCCGACATCCGCACCCGCCACCGCAACCGCGGCGACGCCAAGCGCCTGGTGTCGCTGGAGAAGGCGCGCGGGCAGCGGTTCGACGGCGGCTGGGACGCCTATGTGCCGCCCGCACCGGCCCGCCCGGGCGTGCACGCATTCGAGGACTGGCCGCTGCAGGACCTGCTGCCGGTGCTCGACTGGACCCCGTTCTTCCAGGCTTGGGAGCTGGCCGGCAAGTTCCCGGCGATCCTGACCGACGAGGTCGTCGGCACGCAGGCCAGCGAGCTGTACCGCGACGCACAGGCGATGCTGGAGAAGATCGTCGCCGGGAAGTGGCTGACCGCGCGCGCCGTCTACGGCATCTGGCCGGCGAACAGCCGCGGCGACGACGTCGTGCTGCAGCACGAAAGCGGCGAAGCCACCCTGCACTTCCTGCGCCAGCAGGTCGACAAGCCGGTCGAGCGCCCGGACTTCTGCCTGGCCGATTTCATCGCCCCGCAGGGCAGCGGCGTGCAGGACTGGATCGGCGCGTTCGCGGTCACCGCCGGCATCGGCATCGAGCCGCACGTGGCGCGCTTCGAGGCCGACCACGACGACTACAACGCGATCCTGCTCAAGGCCCTGGCCGACCGCCTGGCCGAGGCGCTGGCCGAACGGCTGCACCAGCGCGTGCGCACCGAGTTCTGGGGCTACGACGCGGCCGAGGCGCTGGACAACGAGGCGCTGATCGCCGAGCAGTACCGCGGCATCCGCCCCGCGCCGGGCTATCCGGCCTGCCCGGAGCACAGCGAGAAGGCGACCCTGTTCCGGCTGCTCGATGCCGGCGCCAATGCCGGGATGTCGCTGACCGAGAGCTTCGCGATGCTGCCGACCGCGGCGGTGTCGGGCTACTACTTCAGCCATCCGAAGAGCCAGTACTTCGTGGTCGGACGGCTGGGCAAGGACCAGGTCGCCGATTACGCCCGGCGCAAGGGCGTGGAGCTGGCCCAGGCCGAGCGCTGGCTGGCGTCGAACCTGGACTACGACCCCGAGTAGCCCCTGCGCAAGGCCGACGCGATGCACCGGCCCGCCCCCCCCGACGGTGGCGCTCCCGGCAGCGGCGGCCGGGTGCGGCCACCGTACGGGCCCGGTGGCCGGCTCCCCTACAATAGGCGCCTTCCCTTTCCCGGAGCCTGCGCATGCAGCCCGACACTGTCCGCGCCATCGTCACCGGTGGCGTTTCCGGCCTCGGCTTCGCCGTGGCCCAGCGCCTGGTCGCCGACGGCGGCAAGGTCGCCCTGCTCGACGTCAACGACGACAAGGGCGCCGAGGCCGTCGCCGCGCTCGGCGCCGGCAATGCCCGCTATTTCCGCACCGACGTCACCGACGAGGCCGGCGTGGCCGCCACGCTCGATGCCGCGCGCGACTTCCTGGGCGGCCTCAATGCCGCGGTCAACTGCGCCGGCATCCTCGGCTCGGGCCGCGTGCTCGGCAAGGACGGCCCGATGCCGCTGGACGGCTTCGCCCGCACGGTCATGGTCAACCTGGTCGGCAGCTTCAACGTGGCCAAGGCCGCGGCCGCGCTGATCCAGCACAACGCACCGGGCGAGGACGGCGAGCGCGGCGTCATCGTCAACACCGCCTCGGTCGCGGCCTACGAAGGCCAGATCGGCCAGGCCGCGTATTCGGCGTCCAAGGGCGGCGTGGTCGGCATGACCCTGCCGATGGCGCGCGAGCTGTCGCGCTTCGGGATCCGGGTGATGACCGTGGCCCCGGGCGTGTTCTGGACGCCGATGGTCGATGGCATGCCGCCGTCGGTGCAGGAGTCGCTGGCCGCGACCATCCCGTTCCCCTCGCGGCTGGGCCGGCCGGAAGAGTTCGCCGACACCGTCGCCTTCATCCTGCGCACCCGCTACCTCAACGGCGAGACCATCCGCCTGGACGGGGCCACGCGGCTGGCGCCGAAGTAAACCCGTTTTCCACCCCATCCACCCGCAGCACGCGGGCACCGCACTCCAACGAAGAACCGCCATGAGAGCCAGCGAAATCAAGAAGGGCAACGTCGTCGAATACAACAACGGCGTCTACCAGGTCCGCGACATCGAGCGCAGCTCGCCGCAGGGCCGCGGCGGCAACGTCCGCTTCCGCTTCATCATGTACAGCGTGCCCGGCGGCGCCAAGCTGGACGCCAGCTTCGACGCCGACGACAACCTGGTCGAAGTGGAACTGCTGCGCCGCCAGGCCACGTTCTCGTACAAGGACGGCGAGGCGTTCGTGTTCATGGACGACGAGGACTACACCCCGTACACGCTGGACCCGGACGCGATCGGCGACGCGGCCGGCTACATCACCGACGGCCTGACCGGCATCTACGTGCAGGTGATCGACGAGCAGCCGGTGGCGATCCAGCTGCCGCAGCACGTGACCCTGGAAGTGGTCGAAACCCCGCCGGAACTGAAGGGCGGCACCGCGACCAAGCGGCCGAAGCCGGCCACGCTCAACACCGGCCTCGAGATCATGGTCCCGGAGTACATCACCACCGGCGAGCGGATCCTGGTCAACACCACGACCGGCGAATTCGGCGGCCGCGCCGACTGACGCGCGCCACCGGGAGCGAAGTCCTGCCCCGCTCCTCGCGCGCGCCCCGCCTGGCTGGACCTGGCCGGCGGGGCGACCGGGACCCGCACTAGGAATCGGCCGCCAGCGCGCGCAGCCGTTCGCCGACCAGCACGACATTGGCGCCGGTGCCCTCCAGCGCCTTGCGCCGCGCCGGCGTCAGCAGCTGGCGGACCGCCGCTTCCAGCGTCTCGACCTGCGCCTGGCGCGCCGCCGCGTCGGCGCGGATACGTCCATCCAGCACCGCCCGCTCGCCCGCCTGCGGCAGTCCGTAGCCCGGCACGCCCTCGAGCCAGGACGCCGGCCGGCTGAAGGCGCCGCCGAGGCGCAGGAATTCCTGCAGTGGCGCGGCGACCTCCGCCGCCACCTCCACCGACCGCGCATCGCGCAGCCAGCGGCGCTTGAGTTCGTCGCGCGCCAGCACCTCCTGCTGGCGCAGGGCCGCCGACTCCAGTACCAGCAGCGCCGCGGCGCCCTTCAGGCCGGCGCGGCGCAAGGCCGGTTCGCGCGCCGACGGCGGCAACGCCAGCCAGGCCTGCGCATCGGCGGCCGGCAGTCCGAGTTCGTCGCGCGCGATCGCGTACATCGCGTCGAAGCGCGCGTTCGCCGGCTCGAACCAGTAGCCGAGCCGCGCCTGCCCGTCCGCGTCCATGGGCACGTCGCCCTCGGCGGTGACGCCCGCGTCGCGCAGGCGCCCGAGCAGGCCGTTCGGGCGGATGCTCGACAGCGGCAGCGCGGCCAGGCGCGGCACCGCGTCGTGCAGCAGCTTCCAGGTCTCCACCGCGCAGTTGTTGGAGACGAAGTAGTAGCGCCCGTCGTAGCTCCAGTGCAGCTGCGCCGCACGCGTGGCCACCGCTTCGACTTCCCCGCGCGACAGCGCCAGCGGCACCGAGCGCAGGCCGCGGAGCTCGACCCGGGTGTATTCGTCGACCACCTGTCCCAGCGGCAGCGCGAACAGCCGGGACGGGTACGACCCGGTCAGCCCGCGCCAGCTGGAAACCTGGACGTCGCCGACGAAGGCCCGGAACGACAGCACCAGGTGGTGCTGCAGGTCGAGGCGGCAGTCCGGGCCGCGCGGCCGTCCAGGCGCGCAGACCACCAGCCGCAGCATGCTGTGGCCCCATGCGCTCATCGCCCGCTCGTTGCCTTCGGCCAGCAGGTAGTCGATCCCGTAGATGCGCTCCGGGTCGAGCCGTCGCTGCGGATCGTCGCTGCGCACCTCGTCGCCGACGAACAGCAAGCCACCGGCGCAGGCCGAGCGCCGTGGCGGCGTCCACCCGAAGTGCGCATCGAGCAACGCGGCCAGCTGCGGTCGACGGCAGGCGTAGGCCGGGTCGAGCAGGTAGTGCTCGAGGTTGACGGCCAGGTACTCCTTCGGCGAATCCAGTTCGTACGGATCGGGCGACCGGTCGCGGAAATCGTTGTGCGCGCGGCGACCCGGACCCAGCGCCGCGACCTGCCAGCCGGCCAGGTCGAGGAAACGGGGGTCGCGGGAAAGTCCGCCGGCGCGCGTGCGGTCGTACAGGTGCGCCAGTTCGTGCAACAGGGCCGCCAGCGCGGCGCGGGTCGCGGGATCATCGACGCCGGCGCCGGCTGGACGCGCCATCCAGCCGGCGAGCAGCCGCCGGTCCAGCAGGATCGCGTCGCGCTTCGCCCGGCCATGGACGCCGGCGGGCAGGTCGTCACGCCAGGCGAAGGCGATCGGCCGGTGCAGCGCGGACGACCATGCCGGCGGCAGCGACTCCAGCCCCTGGGCGAGCAGTTCGATCGTGGCCGCGCGTTCGGCCGGCGCCAGCCCGCGGTCGTCCAGCGCCAGTCCGGGCGCCCGCGCGTCCGCCGGACCGCAGGCCATCCAGAACGCGGCGGCCGCGAAGGCGGCCCACAGGCGGGTCATGGCGCCGGCTGCGCGGAGACCCGCGGGGTCACCCGGTCAACGCCGGGCGAGGATCGCCCGGGCCAGCTCCAGGTCGCTGGCGTCGCGCGCGGTCGCATCGCGCTCGCGCATCACCCGCAGGGCGGCTTCCAGGCGTGCGCTGCGCACCTGGCCGTCGCTGGCGACGAAGCCGGCCGCGTCCTCGCGCGCCTCGCGCACCAACTTGTCGTCGCCGCCGGAGGTGCTGTTGGAGGAGGCCGAGCTGCCGGCGGACGAGGCGCCCGCGGACGACCCGGCGGAGGTCCCGGCGAAACTGCCCGCCAGCGCCACCGGGGCGAGTGCGCACAGCAGGACGAGCGAAGCGGAAATGGCGGTGGCTTTCATCGGCAGTGGATCGGCAGTGCCGCGACCGCGGCGGAAGCGGCAAGATTACCCCGCGGCGCGGCGGTCGCGGCGGCACTGCATCGCGGATCAGGCGTCGAACAGCTTGCCGGGGTTCAGGATCCCGTTCGGATCGAACACCTGCCGGACCCCGCGCATCAGCGCGACTTCCGCTTCGCTGCGCGTGCTGGACAGGTACGGCTTCTTGACCAGGCCTATGCCGTGCTCGGCCGAGATGCTGCCGCCATGTTCCTGCAGCGCCCGCGCCAGCAGTTTGGTCACCTGCTCGCACTGGGCCACGAACTCCGCGTCCGGGCTGTCGTCCGGCTTGAGCACGTTGATGTGCAGGTTGCCGTCGCCGATGTGTCCGAACCACACCACGTCGAAATGCGGGTAGGCCTCGCCCAGCAGCGCCTGGGTCTGGGCGAGGAACGCGGGCATCGCCGAGATCCGCACCGAGACGTCGTTCTTGTACGGCTTGTAGCGGGCGACCGCCTCGGTGATGCCCTCGCGCAGGCGCCAGATCTGCTGGGCCTGGGCCTCGCTGGCGCTGATCACGCCATCGGCGACCCAGCCCTGCTCCATGCAGTGCTCGAACGCGGCCAGCGCCGCGGCCTCGGTGGCCTCGTCGTCGCTGGCGAACTCGGTGACCACGTAGTACGGGTACTCGTCCTCCAGCGGCTTCTGCGCGCCATGCGCCAGCACGTGGCGCAGCGCGCGGTCGGTGAAGAACTCGAACGCCTCCAGGCGCAGGCGGCCGCGGAATTCGGCGAACACCTGCATCAGCACCTCGAACGAGGGCAGCGCCAGCAGCATCACGTTGGTCGGCGGCGGCGGGTCGGTCAGGCGCAGGATCGCCTCCACGACGATGCCCAGGGTGCCTTCCGAGCCGACGATCAGCTGGCGGAAGTCGTAGCCGCTGGAATTCTTGACCAGCGCGCGGTTGAGTTCGAGCAGCTCGCCGGCCCCGGTGACCACGGTCAGCCCGGCGATCCATTCACGGGTGTTGCCGTAGCGGATCACGCGGATGCCGCCGGCATTGGTGGCGATGTTGCCGCCGATCGAGCAGGACCCACGGGCGCCGAAATCCACCGGGTAGACCAGGCCGTGCTCGCGGGCGGCGTTGTGCACCGCTTCGAGCACCATGCCGGCCTGCACGGTCAGGGTGCGGTCGACGGCATTGAAATCGAGGACCTTGTTCATCCGCTCCAGGCTCAGCACCAGCTCGCCGTTGGCCGCCACCGCACCGCCGGACAGGCCGGTGCGACCGCCCGAGGGCACCACGGCCACGCCATGGCGGTTGGCCCAGCGCACCACCGCCTGCACCTCCTCGACCGACGCCGGCAGCGCGATGGCCAGCGGCGCCGGGGTCCAGCGCCGGGTCCAGTCGCGGCCGTAGTGCTCCAGGTCGGCGGCGTCGGTCTTCAGGCGCAGGTCGGGGACCGACTGCAGCAGTTCGGCGAGGCGGGAATCGGTCATGGAGCGGGCGCGGGGTCGTGCAGCGGAGCGCGCAAGCGTGCCAGCGAAGCCGCGGTGCGTCCAGCGCGGCGGCGCCCCCGGAAAACGCCGCCGCGCCGCGGTTTCAGGGGCAACCTTCGAGGCGCCGCCATTGCGACGGAACGCCGCACACGGTGTTCCGCGGGATCGGCGAAAACGGCCATGCCGCAGTGCGGCAAACCGTCGGCGCATCTGGCATAGTTTGCGGCTCCCCGCCACGATCGCCGGAAGCGTCGCGCATGTCGCCCAAGAAGACCTCCTACCCGAAGCAGGACATCCGCGTGCTGCTGCTCGAGGGCGTCAGCCAGACCGCGGTGGAGACCTTCCGCGCCGCCGGCTACAGCCAGATCGAGTTCCACGAGAAGTCGCTGCCGGAGGACGAGCTCAAGCGGCGGATCTCAGAGGCCCATATCGTCGGCATCCGCTCGCGCACCCACCTGACCGCGGACGTGCTGGCCGAGGCCAAGCGCCTGATCGCGGTCGGCTGCTTCTGCATCGGCACCAACCAGGTCGACCTCGATGCGGCCGAGCTGGCCGGCATCCCGGTGTTCAACGCCCCCTACTCCAACACCCGCTCGGTCGCCGAGCTGGTGGTCGCGCAGGCCGTTCTGCTGATGCGCGGCATCCCGCAGAAGAACGCCGAATGCCACCGCGGCGGCTGGTCCAAGTCGGCCTCCGGCAGCCACGAGGTGCGCGGCAAGACCCTGGGCATCATCGGCTATGGCCACATCGGCACCCAAGTCGGCGTGCTGGCCGAGGCGCTGGGCATGCAGGTGGTCTTCCACGACATCGAGACCAAGCTCTCGCTCGGCAACGCGCGCTCGGCCGGCGGCCTGGACGAGCTGCTCGCGCGCTCGGACGTGGTCACCCTGCACGTGCCGGAGACGCCTTCGACCAAGAACATGTTCGGCGCCGCGCAGATCGCGGCGATGAAGCGCGGCGCGCACCTGATCAACGCCTCGCGCGGCACCGTGGTCGACATCGACGCGCTGGCCGCGGCGCTGGAATCGGGCCACGTCGGCGGCGCGGCGGTGGACGTGTTCCCGGTCGAGCCCAAGGGCAACGCGGACGCGTTCGTCTCGCCGCTGACGAAGTTCGACAACGTGATCCTGACCCCCCACATCGGCGGCAGCACCCTGGAGGCGCAGGACAACATCGGCGTGGAAGTGGCGGCCAAGCTGGTGCGCTACAGCGACAACGGCAGCACGCTGTCGGCGGTGAACTTCCCGGAGGTCACCCTGCCCGAGCACGAGGACAGCCTGCGCCTGCTGCACATCCACCGCAACGTGCCCGGCGTGCTGTCGAAGATCAACGAGATCTTCAGCCGCCACGCGCTCAACATCGACGGCCAGTTCCTGCGCACCGACGCGAAGGTCGGCTACGTGGTGATCGACGTGGCCGCCGACGAGGCGCAGGGCGCGGCGCTGCGCGAGGAACTGGCGGCGATCCCGGGGACGCTGCGGACCCGCGTGCTGTACTGAGCGCCGGGGCGCGCGACGCTTCGCGCGACGGCGGTCCGGGCGTTGCCCGGCGCTACATGGCCTTCCGCTCTCCGCCGCGCCGCAGGGCCGGCGGCGGATGTCAGCCGGCCTGCCGCTGCAGCCACTTGCCGGCCATGCGCCGCATCGACTCGTCGCAGGCCGGATCCCCGAGCAGCGCGTCGATGCCGCGCCACGCCAGGTCGTGGGACTCCTCGCTGACGACGTAGCGCTCGTCTTCGCCGGCGCGGACCACGTAGCGCACGTCGTAGTGCCAGTGGCCGGGCACCCCGGCGCGCTCCGGGATCCAGTGGCGGTCCAGGTCGAAGATCGCGCCATCCTCCAGCCGCAACCCGGGCACGCCGGTTTCCTCTTCGGCCTCGCGCAGGGCGACCGCCGCCAGGTCAGCGTCGCCGTCGGCATGCCCCCCGGGCTGCAGCCAGCGGTCCAGCTTGCGGTGGTGGGTCAGCAACGCGCGCCGCCCGTCGGCGCTGACGACCCATGCCGATCCGGTGAAATGCCCGGCCAGGCGGCCGCGGACGAAGGGATCGAGCGGATCGCCCAGCAACGCCAGGAACGCATCCACGGTCGCCGCCTCTTCCGGCCGGTCCTGCCGGTATCGCTCCAACTTCCGGTAAAAGTCCACGTACTGCATCGATCCTGGCCCACTGTGGCCGGTCCGCGTTCCACGGACGCCGTCGCCCTTCTTCGCCGCGGCACAGCTTGTGATCGCCCCGGCCGTTTGGCAAGGTACGGCGCTTGGGCCGCGCGCCGGGGGGCGATGCGGCGACCACATCACAGGCACACGGACGGCCGCCTCCAGGGGATACCACACGCAATGTCCAAGGGTCTATTCATCGTCAAGCCGGTCGAGCCGGCCGGCCACGTCGACGCAGGCGAGCCGGTGGAGGGCAGCCTTCGCGGCGAAGCCACCCTCAAGCGCACCCTGACCGCCCGCCACCTGGTCCTGCTGGGCATCGGCGCGGTGATCGGCGCCGGCATCTTCGTGCTGACCGGCCAGGCCGCGGCCAACCACGCCGGCCCGGCGATCATGCTCAGCTTCGTCCTGGCCGGCATCGCCTGCGCCCTGGCCGGCCTGTGCTACGCCGAGTTCTCGGCGCTGCTGCCGGTCTCCGGCAGCGCCTACTCGTTCTCGTACGCCACCCTCGGCGAGTTCACCGCCTGGTTCATCGGCTGGTGCCTGATCCTGGAATACCTGTTCGCCTCGGCCACGGTGGCCGTGGGCTGGTCCAGCTACCTGGTCAGCTTCCTGACCAGCACCCTGCACCTGCCTTTCCCGGCCGAACTGGCGCAGGCCCCGATCAACTGGAACGGCAGCGAATTCGTCGGCACCGGCGCGCTGTTCAACCTGCCGGCCATCGCCATCGTCGCGGCCATCTCCGGCCTGTGCTACGTCGGCATCACCCAGTCGGCGATGGTCAATGCCGTGGTGGTGGCGATCAAGGTGCTGGTCATCGCGGCGTTCCTCGGCTTCGGCATGCAGTACGTGGACCCGGCCAACTGGACCCCATTCATCCCCGAGAACCAGGGTCCGGGCAAGTTCGGCTTCGAGGGCGTGACCCGCGCCGCGGCGATCGTGTTCTTCGCCTACATCGGCTTCGACGCGGTCTCCACCGCCGCCGGCGAGGCCAAGAACCCGCAGCGCGACATGCCGATCGGCATCCTCGGCTCGCTGGCGATCTGCACGGTCATCTACATCGCCGTATGCGCGGTCCTGACCGGCATGACCCACTACTCGCTGCTGGGCACGGCCAAGCCGGTGGTCACCGCGATCGAACCCTACCCGTCGCTGGCGTGGCTGAAGACCGCCACCGAGATCGGCGCGATCGCCGGCCTGTCCTCGGTGATCCTGGTCATGCTGATGGCGCAGCCGCGCATCTTCTATTCGATGTCGCAGGACGGCCTGCTGCCGGGCCTGTTCGGCAAGGTGCACCCCAAGTACCAGACCCCGTACATCGGCACGATCATCGTCGGCGTGGTGGCCTGCGTGCTGGCCGGGCTGATGCCGCTGAACGTGCTCGGCGAGCTGGTCTCGATGGGCACGCTGCTCGCGTTCGCCACGGTCTGCGCCGGGGTCCTGATCCTGCGCTACACCCGCCCCGAACTGCCGCGTCCGTTCCGGGTGCCGGCAGCGGTCGTGCTGTGCCCGCTGGGCGTGCTGTCCTGCCTGTACCTGTTCTGGCAGCCGTTCACCGAGCACTGGAAGATCTTCGTCGGCTGGACCGTGGTCGGCCTGCTGGTCTACTTCGGCTACGGCTACCGGCACAGCCGGCTGCGCAACGGCCGCTGAGCCTCCACCCACCGCGGCCGGCCCCAGCGCCGGCCGCTTCGTTTCGACCTTCGGACCAACCCGGGAACAGCGCAATGGGCGCAACCACCGCACGCAAGATCGGCCCGGTCCTGGCGACCTTCGTGGTCGCCAACAACATGATCGGCTCGGGCTTCTTCCTGCTGCCGGCCACCCTGGCCAAGTCCGGCGGCGTGACCGCGCTGAGCTGGCTGCTGTGCACGGTGCTGGCGATGATGCTCGGCGGCGCCTTCGCCCGGCTCGCGCGGCACCATCCGGACCTGGAATCGCCCGACGACTACGTGCGGCCCTCGCTCGGCCGCGACGTCAGCTTCCTGGCCACGACCATGTACTGGGTCTCCTCGTGGATCGGCAACAACGCCATTGCCGTGGCCGCGTTCGGCTACCTGGTGATCCTGCTGCCGATCGAGGACAGCCCCTGCGTGCGCCTGGGCGGGCAGATCGCGCTGATCTGGCTGATGTTCGCGCTCAACCTGCTCGGCCCGCGGCCGATCGCGCGCTTCCAGTCGATGTGCGTGGTGCTCGGCCTGCTGCCGGTGGCGCTGATCCTCACCGCCGGCTGGGCCTACTTCGACCCCGCGGTCTACCGCGCGGCGTGGAACGTCTCCGGCCAGTCCGACCTGTCGGTGGTGATGCACTCGCTGGCGCCGATCTTCTGGGCCTTCGTCGGCCTGGAGACGGGCGCGATGGTCGCCGGCGTGGTCGACGACCCGGACCGCAACGTGCCGCGCGCCACCCTCGGCGGCATCGCGATCGCCGGCGTGGTCTACCTGGTCTCCTCGGTGCTGATGATGGGCATCGTCCCGGCGGCGGAACTGGCCGAGTCCGGCGCGCCCTTCGCGCTGGTGGCCGGCAAGATGTTCGGTGCCTGGGCGGTGCCGGTGATCGCGGCGGCCGCGGCGCTCAAGGCCAGCGGGACGCTCGGCGGCTGGATGCTGGTGACCGGCGAGTCCGGGGCACGGGCGGCGCAGCGCGGGTTCCTGCCGAAGGTGTTCGGGCGGCTGCGTGCCAACGGATCGGCCGGCACCGGCCTGTTCATCATCGCGGTGCTGATGACCCTGCTGGCGGTGCTGACCCTGTCGCCGACGGTGTCCGGGCAGTTCGAGACGCTGATCGAGATGGTGGTGATCCTGGTGGTGATGGCCTATGCGGCCGCGGGCCTGAGCCTGCTGCTGGGCACCCCGGAACGGCCGGCGGCGCGGCGCGAGCGCGTGCTCGGCATGGGCGCGCTGGTCGCATGCGGGCTGCTGGTCTATTCGACCCCGGGCAAGACCCTGGTCGGCGGCCTGGTGATCGCGCTGCTGGCGTGGGCGGCCTACCGCGGCTTCGCGCGCAGGCCTCCTCCGCCGGCGCGGTAAACTGCGCCGATGAACACCCCCCTGCCCTACGACCCCGCCCTGCTGCGCACCCGCGCCGAATCGATCATCGCCAACGTGCGCGAGCTGGCGCAGCTGGGCTGGACCCCGGCCACCAGCAGCAACTTCTCGATGCGCCTGGACGACCGGCATGCGGCGATCACCGTGTCGGGCCGGGACAAGGGCCGGCTGGTCGAGGACGACATCATGGTCGTCGACTTCGACGGCAAGGCGGTCGGGCGGCCGCTGCGCCCCTCGGCCGAAACGCTGCTGCACACGCAGCTGTACCGTCGCTTCGCCGACGTGGGCTGCGTGCTGCACACCCATTCGCTGGTGCAGACGGTGGCGTCGCGGCTGTACGCCGGCGCCGGCCGCGTGCACCTGGAGGGCTACGAGCTGCTCAAGGCGTTCGAGGGCAACAGCACCCACGAGATGGCGGTGGACGTGCCGGTCTTCGCCAACACCCAGGACATGGCCGTGCTGGCCGCGCAGGTCGACGCCCTGCTCGACCGCCAGCCGCTGTGGGGCTACCTGATCGATGGGCACGGCCTGTACGCCTGGGGCCGGACCATGGCCGAGGCGCGCCGCCACCTGGAAGCGTTCGAGTTCCTGTTCGCCGCCGAACTGGAACTGCGCCGGCTCGGCGCGCGCGGCTGAGCGGTTCCCCCGGCGCGGCAGGCCGTTGCGCCGGCGTTGTCGGTCGCGCCGGCCGCAGCTGGTACGCTTTGCGTTTCCCGCGGCCCCCGCCCGCTTCCCGCAGGTGACACCCCATGAGCCGACTGCGCATCTTCGACGAGAACGACCCGGGCCAGCCCCTGTTCGCCAGCAGCGACGGGCCGGCCATCGCCGCCGAACTGGAGAAGATCGGCGTGACCTTCGAACGCTGGCAGGCCAGCCAGCCGATCGCTCCCGGGGCCACGCCCGAGCAGGTCATGGACGCCTACCGTGCCGACATCGACCGGCTGGTCGCCGAGCGCGGCTTCAAGACCGTGGACGTGGTCAGCATCGCCCCGGACAACCCGAACCGCGGCGAGATGCGCAGGAAGTTCCTGGACGAGCACTTCCACAAGGAAGACGAGGTCCGCTTCTTCGTCGCCGGCTCGGGCCTGTTCACCCTGCACGTGGACGGCAGGGTCTACGAGATCGAATGCGTGAAGGACGACCTGATCGCCGTGCCCGACAGCACGAAGCACTGGTTCGACATGGGCGAGGCGCCGAGCTTCGTGGCGATCCGCTTCTTCACCGAGCCGGACGGCTGGGTCGGCCATTTCACCGGCACCGACATCGCGCAGAAGTTCCCGCGCTACTCGCCCGAAGCGGCCTGATCCCCGCGCACGAGCCCACCGCGCCCCTCGCCGCCGAGGGGCGCTTCATTTAGAGCCGCCATGACCCTCGCCATCCTCACCGACATCGAAGGCACCACCAGCAGCATCTCGTTCGTCCGCGACGTGCTGTTCCCGTATGCGCGACGCGCGCTGCCGGGCTTCGTCCGCGAACACGGGCACGAACCGCAGGTGCGGCAGTGGCTTGACGCGGTGGCCACCGAAGCCGGCGGCCTGTGCCAGGACGACATGGTGGTGGAGACGCTGCAGGGCTGGATCGACCAGGACCGCAAGCACACCGCGCTCAAGGCGCTGCAGGGCATGGTCTGGGCGGCCGGCTATCGCAACGCCGACTTCACCGCGCCGATCTACCCGGATGCGGCCCAGACCCTGCAGCGCTGGCACGCGCTCGGGCTGCCGCTGTACGTCTACTCCTCCGGCTCGGTGCCGGCGCAGAAGCTGTTTTTCGGCCACAGCGACGCGGGCGACCTGACCGGGCTGTTCTCGGGATGGTTCGACACCGAGGTCGGAGGCAAGCGCGAGCCGGACAGCTACGCCGGCATCGCCACCCGGATCGGGGTGAAGGCCCACGACATCCTGTTCCTGTCCGACGTGGTCGAGGAGCTCGACGCGGCGCGCGCGTCCGGCATGCAGACCGTGCTGGTCGACCGCCTCGAGGACTACCCGCAGCCGCGCTCGGGCGATGCCGCCCACGGGCATACCCGCGTGGCCAGTTTCCTCGAGGTCGAGCTGCCGCTCTGACCGGCATGGACCCGACCCGCCGCGCCACCCTCGCCGGCCTGCTGGCGATCCTGCTGTGGTCGTCGCTGGCGCTGCTGACCGTCGCCACCGACGGCCTGCCCCCGTTCCAGGTGCTGGCCATCGCCTTCGCGGTCGCCGGCATGCTCGGGCTGGGGCGCGCGGCGTGGCGCGGACGCGATGGCTGGGCCGAACTGCGGCAGCCGGCCGCCGCGCTGGCGCTGTCGACCGCGGCCCTGTTCGGCTACCACGCGCTGTACTTCATCGCGCTCAAGCGCGCCCCGGCGGTGGAAGCCAACCTGCTCAACTACCTGTGGCCATTGCTGATCGTGGTCTTCGCCGGCTTCCTGCCGGGCGTGAGGATCCGCCCCCTGCAATGGATCGGGACCGTGCTGGGCCTGGCGGCGGCGGTGCTGCTGGTGACCGGCGGCCAGCGGCTGACGGTGAGCGCCAGCCACCTGCCGGGCTATCTGGCCGCGATCGCCGCGGCGGTCATCTGGGCCGCGTACTCGGTGCTCAACCGCCGCCACGCGCAGGTGCCGAGCGCCGCGATCACCGTGGCCTGCCTCGGCGTGGCGGGACTCGGCGCGATCGCGCACCTGGTCTCCGAGCGCAGCGTGGCCCCGAGCGCGCCGCAATGGGGCGCGCTGCTGCTGATGGGCCTCGGCCCGACCGGTGCGGCCTTCTGGCTGTGGGACACCGGCACCAAGCGCGGCGACATCGCCCTGCTCGGCAGCCTGTCCTATCTGGCGCCGCTGCTTTCGACCGTGCTGCTGGTCGCGTCGGGCCGGGCGCAGCCGCATCCGGTGCAGGCGGTAGCCATCGCCCTGCTGCTGGCCGGCGCCTGGTTGAGCACCCGCTCGCGCTCGCAGGCGCGCAGCGAGGGCTGAGAACGCTTCGCGTTTGAACGCGAGCCGCGGGCGGTGGCTAGACTGCGCGCCACGCAGCCGGCACGCATCGCGTGCCCGCCACGCCATCCGAGCCAGCCAGCCCTTCGCCAGCCAGCCGCGGACATGCCGGACGCCCCTTACGGGGCGTTCCGCGTTTCAGGGCCCGGCCTCCTGCAGCGAATAGGTGGTCGCCGCCACCGCCTCGCCCTGCCAGCGATCGAACGCGCGCACCTCCACCCGGTGCTCGCCCACGGCCAGGTCGGTCGGCAGCGCGCCGCGCCACAGGTGCGTCGGCGGCACCGCTTCGGGCGAACGGTCGAAGCCGCGCAAGGCGGTGGCGACATCGTCGGCGACGTTCTCGACCAGCAGGCGCGGGTCGGCGCGTTCCACCCGGCGCATCGGCAGCCAGTCGCCGCCATCGACCCGGTATTCGACGCGCGTGCCGGCATCCCCCATGAAGACATTGGCGAACACGCCCCAGGCCGGGTACGCGCCACGCCGCAGCACGCGCGGCGCATGCAGCGCCATCGCCGGGGTGAACGCCTGCGTGCCGGCCGCCAGGCGCGCGGGGTGGTAGGCGAGCGCGTAACCGCCACCGCTGCGCAGGGAGAGCACCGCATAGCCGTTGGGCGTGCCATCGGCCATGGTCGCGTCCGGGATGCCCTGCGCGTCCGGCGCCCCCGACCAGAACGCGCCGCACGCGGCGCCGACGTTGTACTCGTGCAGCGGCGCCGCGCCCTGCCAGCCATCCTTCGCCGCGTGCCAGTAGTGCTGCTGGACATGGCTGTGCCCGCTGAGCAGCAGCACCTTCGGCCGGTCCTTCAGCAGCGCGAACAGGCGCGCCCGGTCGGCACCGCGGAAAGTCTCGCGCCCCCCGGTATCGAACACCGGGATATGCATGCCCAGCACCAGCAGCCGCTCCCGCGGCAGCTGCGCGAGGTAGTTGCCGAGGAACCGGAACTGGTCCTCGCGCAGTCCGCCGACGTATCCCGTGCCCCCCGGCCGCACCACGACATCGTCAAGGAACACGAATGCCGCGTCGCCTTCCTCGACGGCATAGGTGTCCGGGCCATAGGTCGCGCCCCAGGTGGCGAGCGAGGCGGCATCGCCGGTCGAGCCGGGATCGACATCGTGGTTGCCGGGCACGTGGAACCATGGCACGCCCAGCCGCACCGTCACCGCGTTGAGCGCCGCGTACAGCTGCACCTGGTCGTCCACCAGGTCGCCGAGGGTGACGCCCAGCGCGGCCGGGTGGCGGCCGATGATCGGCTCGACGATGTCGCGCCGGTAGTAGTCGATGTCGCGCGCGCTCTTGACCTGGCTGTCGGTGAACAGCAGCACCTCCGGCGCGGACACCGCGGGCCGGTCCTCCGCGACCAGGGTGAAATCGATGGCCATCGCACCTGCCGTGCGGTCCGCAGGCACCGTGCGCCAGAACGCGGGCAGGCCGTCTGCGGCCTCAGCGAAGCGGTAGCCGGGTGGCTTCACCACGAAGACCGTCTGTCCCGCCCCGGCCGCCAGCCGGTAGCGACCCTGCGCATCGGTGCGGACGATGTCGATCCCGTTGGAGACCGCGATGCCGGGGATGCCCTCGCCGGAGGTGGTGGTGCCGGTGGCCCGCAGCACGCGACCGGACACGTCCTGGGGGGCGCGGTCGGGCGCGGCGGCGAGGGTGGCGGGCGCCAGGCAGGCAGCCAGCAGCAGGGCGACGCGCGGCAGGATCGGCATGGTGGCTTCCGGAGGGACCCCGCGATTGTAGGAGCGCGCTCGCGCCCGCCGCCACCGCGCGGTGGCGGTGAGTCAGCCGCGCCGGTGCCGCTGTTCCAGCACTTCGACCGCATCGGCCAGCGACAGCCCGCGCGCGTGCAGCAGCACGGTGAGGTGGTAGACCAGGTCGGCCGATTCACCCAGCAGCTGCTCGTCGTTCTGGGCCACGCCGGCCAGTGCCGTCTCCACGCCTTCCTCGCCGACCTTCTGCGCGATCCGTCGCACCCCGGCCTCGAACAGGCGCGTGGTGTAGCTGCCTTCGGGGCGCTCGCGCGCCCGCGTGGCGACCAGCGCATCGAGCTCGCCGAGGAACCCGACGTCGGCGGCCGGCGCGGGCACGGCCGGCACGATCGCCGGCGCGACCTCGAAGCAGCTCACCCGCTGCAGGTGGCAGGTCGGCCCGCGCGGCCGCGCCAGGACCAGCAGCGCGTCCGAGTCGCAGTCCGTGCCCACGTCGACCAGTTCCAGCACGTGGCCCGAGGTCTCGCCCTTGGTCCACAGCCGCTGCCGGCTGCGGCTGTAGAACGTGACCAGCCGGTTGACCAGGGTCGCGCGCAGCGCATTGCGGTCCATGTAGCCGAGCATCAGCACGCGCAGGCTGTCGGCGTCCTGCACCACCACCGGCAGCAGGCCGTCGCCCTTGTCCCAGTCCAGGGCCTCGGGCAGCAGCGCCGGGCTGCGCGGCGCGCGCGCGTCGGCGGTCGGGGATTCAGGCATCACGCACCTCGATCTGGCGCTGCCGCAGGAAGCGCTTGAGTCCGGGAATGGGAATGGCGCCGCTGTGGAACACGCTCGCCGCCAGTGCGCCGTCGACGTCGGCCTGCTCGAAGACCTCGGCGAAATGTTCCGGCGCGCCGGCGCCACCGGATGCGACCAGTGGCACGTGGCAGAGTTCGCGCGCCTGGCGCAGCTGGACCAGGTCGTAGCCGCGGCGGACGCCGTCGCTGTCCATGCAGTTCAGCACGATCTCGCCCGCGCCGAGCCGCTGCGCCTCGGCGACCCAGTCCAGGGTGCGCACGGCCAGCGCGCGGGTCTTGGCCGGGTCGCCGGTGTTGGTGCGCACCCGCCACTGGCCGTCGGCCTCGAGCACCGAATCGATGCCCACCACCACGCATTGCACCCCGAACGCGTCGGCCAGTTCGGAGATGAGCGGCGGGCGCTCCAGGGCCGGCGAATTGATCGAGACCTTGTCGGCGCCGGCGTGCAGCACCCGGCGCGCGGTGCCGACGTCGCGGATGCCCCCGGCCACGCAGAACGGGATGTCGATCAGCTTCGCCACCCGCTCCACCCAGGCGTAGTCCACCGAACGCCCTTCCGGGCTCGCGCCGATGTCGTAGAACACCAGTTCGTCGGCACCCTCGTCGCGGTAGCGCAGGGCGAGTTCGACGATGTCACCCATGTCCACGTGGTCGCGGAAGCGCACGCCCTTGACCACGCGCCCGTCGCGCACGTCCAGGCAGGGAATCAGGCGACGGCTCAGCATCGCGGCGTCTCCTCGGCGAGGGCATCGGCCAGCGCCAGCCGGCCTTCGAGCAGGGCGCGCCCGAGGACCGCGCCGGCACAGCCGGCCAGGCGCGCATTGCGCACGTCGCCGGCGTCGCGCACGCCGCCGGAGGCCTGCACCGCCACCCCGGGGGCGAGCGCGCGCAGGTGCTGGTAGAGGTCCAGGTTCGGCCCCGACAGCATGCCGTCGCGGGCGATGTCGGTGCACAGCAGGTGGCGCAGGCCGGCCCGCACGTAGCCCGGGAGCAGCGCGTCCAGGGTCTCGCCGGCGTCCTCGGTCCAGCCGTGCACCGGGAGACGCCAGGTGCCATCGGCGTGCTGCCGCGTGTCCAGCGCCACGGTGACGCGGTCGCCGCCGAACTCGCCCAGCCATGCCGCCACCGCCTCCGGGTCGCGCACGGCCAGCGAGCCGACGACCACGCGCGCGGCGCCGGCGTCCAGCAGCCGGGCCACGTCCGCGCGCGAACGCACCCCGCCGCCCGTCTGCACCTGCAGCCCGGTGTCGCGGGCGATGGCGGCCAGCAGCGGCAGCAGCGTGTAGCCGCCGGCCTTGGCCGCGTCCAGGTCGACCAGGTGCATCCAGCGCGCACCGGCCGCGGCGAAGGCCAACGCGCGCGGCAGCGGGTCATCGCCGTAGCGGGTCTCGCGCGCGTAGTCGCCCTGCGCGAGCCGCACCACGCGGCCCTCGCGGATGTCCAGCGCCGGGTAGACGGTGAAGCCCATCAGAAATCCATCTCGACGAAATTGCGGAGGATGCGCGCGCCGGTGGCGGCCGAACGCTCGGGGTGGAACTGCGCCCCGCACAGGCGGGCGCGCTGCACCACCGACGCGAACAGGCTGCCATGGTCGGTCGCGGCCACCGTGTCCGCGGTGATCGGCGCGGCATAGCTGTGCACGAAATAGGCACTGGCGCCATCGGCCAGGCCATCGAGCAACGAAGATTCGCGCATCGCCCGCAAGGCGTTCCAGCCCATGTGCGGCACGCGGATGCCGGGCGCCCGCGGCAGCTTGCGCACGATCCCGGGCAGCAGGCCGAGGCAGGCCACGTCGCCCTCCTCGGAACGTTCGTACAGCAGCTGCATGCCCACGCACACGCCCAGCAGCGGCGCCTGCAGCGCGCGCAGTACCTCGACCAGTTCCAGTTCGTGCAGGCGGCCCATCACCTGCGCCGCGGTGCTCACGCCCGGCAGCACCACCCGGTCGGCGGCGCGGATCGCATCCGCGTCGGTGGTGACCTCCGGCTCGATCCCGAGCCGGTTGAGCGCGTAGCGCACCGAGCCCAGGTTGGCGCCACCTGCATCGACCAGCGCCAGCCGCATCACAGTGCTCCCTTGGTCGAGGGCAGGTCCGCGCCCTCGCGCCGGATCGCCTGGCGAAGCGCCCGCGCCAGCGCCTTGAAGCTGGCCTCGATCTTGTGGTGGTCGTTGTCGCCCTCGACCGTGATGTGCAGGTTCATGCCGGAGGCGTCGCACAGCGAGCGGAAGAAGTGCGGCACCAGCTCGGTCGGCATGTCGCCGACCCGCTCGCGCTGGAACGTGCCCTCGTACACCAGGTACGGCCGGCCGCTGAAGTCGAGCGCGGCGCTGGCCCGGGTCTCGTCCATCGGCAACGTAAAGCCGTATCGTCCGATCCCGCGCTTGTCGCCCAGCGCCTCGCGCAGCGCCTGTCCCAGTGCCAGCGCGGTGTCCTCGATGGTGTGGTGCTCGTCGATGTGCAGGTCGCCGTCGGCGTGGATCCTCAGCTCGAAGCCGCCGTGCTTGCCGATCTGCTCGAGCATGTGGTCGTAGAACGGCAGGCCGGTGTGGACCTGCGGCTCGGCGGCGCGGTCCAGGTCGACCTCGACCCGGATCCTGGTTTCCTTCGTGTTCCGCTGCACCACCGCGCGCCGTGGCGCGTCGGCCAGTTCGTGGGCGATGCCGGTCCAGTCCCACTCGCCGCCGAACTGCGCCGTCTTCAGCTGGAAGGCGCGGATGCCGAGGTTCTCCGCGAACTGGTTGTCGGTCGGGCGGTCGCCGACCATCGCCGAGCGCTTCCAGTCGATGCTGCGGTCCTGGATGTAGGGCAGGACCAGGCCGATGCCCGGCTTGCGCGTGGGCCTGTTCTCGTGCGGCCAGCTCGGATCGATCAGCACGTCGCGGAAGCTGATGCCCTGGCTTTCGAACACCTGCAGCATCAGCTGGTGCGGGCCGTCGAAGTTCGCCTGCGGATAGTCCTCGCTGCCCAGGCCGTCCTGGTTGGAGACGATCACGAACTGCCAGCCGGCGTCGCGCAGCTTCAGCAGCGCCGGGATCACGCCACGGACGAAGCGCAGCTTCTCGTAGGCGTCGATCTGGAAGTCCGCGGGCTCCTCGATCAGGGTGCCGTCGCGGTCGATGAACAGGATGGGGGTCATGCGGCGGCTTCCCTGGCGTCCAGTGCGGCCAGCACGCGGTCGTTCTGGTCCGGCGTGCCGATGGTGATGCGAAGGGCGTCGCCGAGCTGCGCCACGGCGCGCTGGTCGCGCACGACGACGCCGGCCGCCAGCAGGCGGTCGAATGCGGCACCCGGGTCGCCGAAGCGGACCAGCAGGTAATTGCCATCGGAGGGGTACACGCGCACCACGCCGGGCAGGGTGGCCAGTGCCTGCCGCAGGCGCGCGCGTTCGCTGCGCACCTGGGCCACGCGCGCCGAGGTCCGCGCCAGCGCCTCGTCCGACAGCGCGGCCACCGCCAGCTCGACGCAGGGCGTGGGCACCGGATACGGCGCCTGGCAGGCGCGCAACACGCGCACCAGGGCCGGATCGGCCACCAGGCTGCCGATCCGCGCCGCCGCCAGCGCATGCGCCTTCGACAGCGTGCGCAGCACGGCGATGTTGGCGTGCCTGGCCATCAGCGTGATCGCCGAGGGCTGGTCGGAGAATTCGCCGTAGGCCTCGTCCACCACCACCAGCGCGCGTCCAGCCAGGCGCGAGGCCAGCGCGGCGACGTCGGCCAGCGGCACGCTGCCGCCGGTGGGGTTGGAGGGCGAGCACAGGAACACCAGCTTCGCCCCGCCCTGCTCCGCCGCGGCGGCGACGGCGCCGAGGTCCACGGCAAAGCCCGCATCGCCGTCGACCAGCGGGACCTCGAGCAGCGGCGCGCCCTGCAGGCGGGCACTGACCGCGTACATGCCGAACACCGGCGGCGTCACCAGCACCGCGTCGCGGCCGGGCACGCACAGCGCGCGCACCAGCAGGTCGATGGCCTCGTCGCTGCCGCGGCCGACCAGCAGCTGCCCGGGACGGCAGCCGTACAGCCGGGCCAGCGCCTCGCGCAGCGCCGGCGGCTGCGGGTCCGGATAGCGCCGGCTGGCGCCGCCGGCGTCGGCCGGGTTCGCCCACGGGCTCTCGTTGGCGTTGAGCCAGACCTCGCCCTTGAGGTCGTAGGTGCGGGCCGATGCGTAGCCTCCGAAACCGCGCAGGTCCTCGCGGACCAGGTCCAGCAGCGCGTCGCTGCCCGTGTCGCCGTTCATGCGCGCGCTGCCTGCAGCCGCAGGACGACCGCGTTGGCGTGCGCGTCGAGCCGTTCGGCGCGCGCCATCGTCACCGCGCAGTCGCCGATCGCGCGGATGCCCTCGCGGCTGGCCGCCTGCACGCTGACGAAGTTCTGGAAGCTGGCCACGCTCACCCCGCTCCAGGCGCGCGCGGCGCCGTTGGTCGGCAGCACGTGGTTGGTGCCGCTGCAGTAGTCGCCCAGCGCCTCGGGCGTCCAGTCGCCGAGGAACACCGAACCGGCGGCCTCGACCCGGTCCAGCCATGCGCGCGGTTCGCGCAGCGCCAGGATCAGGTGTTCGGGCGCGTAGGCGTTGCTGATCGCGAAGGCCTCCTCGAGCGAGTCGACCCGCACCAGCCGCGAAGCGGACAAGGCCCTGCGCGCGATGTCCGCCCGCGGCAGCGCGGCCAGCTGCACGGCGAGCTGCGCCTCGACCCGGTCGACCAGCGTGGCGCTGTCGGACAGCAGCAGCACCTGCGAATCGGGGCCGTGCTCGGCCTGCGACAGCAGGTCGGCGGCGACGAAGGCCGGATCGGCGCCCTCGTCGGCGATGACCAGGACTTCGGACGGGCCGGCGGGCATGTCGATCGCCGCCGCGCCGGACTGCGCGACCTGGCGCTTGGCCTCGTCCACGTAGCTGTTGCCGGGACCGAACACCTTGTCGACCCGCGGCACGCTGGCCGTGCCGAAGGCCAACGCGGCGACCGCCTGCGCGCCGCCGAGCTTGAACACCCGGTCCACGCCGACCAGCCGGGCGGCCACCAGCACCGCCGGGTCGGCGCTGCCGTCGGCGCGCGGCGGCGTGCACAGCACCACCTCGCGGCAGCCCGCCAGTTTCGCCGGCACGCACAGCATCAACGCGGTCGACGGCAGCGGCGCGCTGCCGGCCGGGACGTAGAGGCCGACGCGTGGCACCGGCCGGACCATCCGTTCGCAGCGCACGCCCGGGGCGGTGTCGACGGCGTAGCCGGTGGCCATGCCGGCGCGGTGGAACGCCTCGATCCGCGAAGCGGCATCGACCATGGCCTGGCGCAGGTCCGGAGCCACGGCCGCTTCGGCGACGGCGAACTCGGCGTCGGACACCTCGAAGCGCGCAAGCTCGACCTGGTCGAAGCGCGCGGTCAGTTCCCGCAGGGCGTCGTCGCCGCGTTCGCGCACGGCCGCCAGCACCGAGGCGACCGCATCGCGGGTGGCCTGGGCGACGACCTGCACCGGGCGGGTCAGCGCGCGCCCGCGGGCGGCCGGGTCCAGCGCAGACCATTCCAGCCGGGTCCAGGCGCGCGCGGCGACGTCGACCGAAGCCGTGCTCATGTCAGCGACCTCTCGACCGCCAGCACCATCAGCCCGCGTGCACCGGCGCGCTCCAGTTCCTCCAGCTGCTGCCAGCTGACCGCGCCCTCGCACATCGTCTGCAACGACAGCGCGCCGTTGGCGGCCGGTCCACCCTGGCCCGGCACGACCACGAGCGGACCGGCGTCCTGCAACAGCCGCTCCAGCGCCGGCAGCGCGTCGCGCTCGGCATTGAACATCAGCAGCTTGCGATCCTTCAGCTGGAGCACCCCGTCCACCCGGCGCAGCAGCATCTGCGCCAGGCCGGCGCGTGCGTCGTCGAAGGCACTCGCCGGACCGGCGAGCACCGCTTCGCTGTCGAGCAGGTTCTCCACCGGCTTGAGGTGGTTGGCGGCGAGCGTGGCCCCGCTGGAAACCAGGTCGCAGATCAGGTCGGCGGTGCCCAGTCGCGGCGCGATCTCGACCGAGCCGGACAACTCCACCACCTGCGCGTCGATCCCCCGCGCGTCGAGCCAGTTGGCCAGCACCGCCGGATAGCTGGTGGCGATGCGCATCCCCTGCAGCTGCGCTGGCCCGGTCCACTCCCAGTCCTCGGGGACGGCGAGCATCAGCCGGCACTGGCCGAACCCCAGGCCCCGCAGTGCGCGATAGGCCTCGGGCAGGCCGTTGCGCGCGCGCTCGCCGGCCTGTTCGTCCAGCTCGTTGCGACCGACGATGCCCAGGTCGCAGACGCCGTCGGCGATCAAACCGGGAATGTCGTCGTCGCGGACCAGCAGCAGGTCCACCGGCAACGATTCGCCGTAGCAGAACAGCTTGTCGCGGCTCTCGCGCCAGCTCAGGCCGCAGGCGGCCAGGAGCGAGCGTGCCGGTTCGGCGAGGCGGCCGCTCTTCTGGATCGCGATGCGCAGGCGATCGCGGGTGGCGGTGCCGAGGGGCGGGGTCATGGGCTGTCCTGGGTGCTGGCCGTGGCGCCGCGCGGCAGGGCCAGCGCGTAGCCGCCGGCGCCGCGCTCGAGCGTGCGCGCGACCCGGCCGATGGTGGTGACGCTGACCTGGGTCAGGTCGTGGATCTCGCGGTACGGCACGCCCTGCTGCAGCAGCGGGACCACCTTCCAGCGGTCGGTCATGGCTTCCAGTTCGGCCGGCGTGCACAGGTCCAGCAGGAACGCCTTCACCGCGTCCGGACCCTCGAGCGCGGACAGGGCCTGCGCCAGGGCGGCCAGCGGTCCATCGGTGTCGCCCTCGTTGTCCTGTCCCCGCCGCTTCATCGAATCGCATGCCAATGTATTAATACGCTAATACATTAAAACAGCACGCCTGCCGAGTCAACCCCGTCCCGCTACACTGGCCACCCCGCCGCCCAGGTGGCGGACGGACCTCCGGGGGACGCATGGAATTGCGGACATACGCGAAGCACCGTGGCTGGCGCTGGGGCTGGATCCTGCCGTGCCTGCTCGCCCTGGCCGGCGTCGCCCATGCCGCCCCCCAGGCACCGGTGCCGCTGGACGCGGCCACCCCGCAGCTGGCGCTCGCCCCCCACACCCGCTACCTCCATGACGGCGCCGGCACGATGGACGCGCCGCGCGCCTGGGCGGAGGTCGAGGCCGGCGCCTTTTCGGCCCTGCCCCACACCGGCGCCGCCTTCGGCTTCCAGCAGGGCGCCTACTGGTTCCACATCCCCCTCCAGAACCGCGACCGGACGCAACCGCACTGGCTGCTGGTGCAGGACTATCCGCTGAGCGACCGGCTCGACCTGTACGTGCGCTATGCCGACGGCCGCGTGGTCCATCGCAGCGGCGGCGACCACCTGCCGTTCGACGCGCGCAGCGTGGACTACCGCTATCCCAACTTCATGCTCGACCTGCCGGCCGACGAACGCGTCGACGTGCTGCTGCGGGTGCAGAGCCAGAGCTCGATGCAGGTCCCGCTGACGCTGCACACCCCGCAGGCGTTCATCGAACTGTCGCGCGACGCGCAGTTCGGCATCGGCCTGTACTACGGCATCCTGGTGGCGCTGTTCTTCTACAACCTGGTGCTGTGGCTGTCGCTGCGCGATGCCAGCTACTTCTGGTACCTGTTCCACCTGAGTGCGTTCGGCCTGGTGCTGATGACCCTGAACGGCCTGGGCTTCGAGTACCTGTGGCCGCGCTCGCCGTGGCTGGCGGACCTGTCGGTGCCGCTGTCCATATGCCTGGCCCAGATCGGCATGCAGCAGTTCGCGCGCGTGTTCCTGCGCCTGAGCGCGGTCTGGACCACGGGCAACGTCATCTCGCTCGGCGTGATCGCCTTCTACGTCGTGCTGGGCCTGGCCTCGTTCTGGCTGCCGTACCGGATCGCCACCCCGCTCGCGTCGGCGTCCGTGTTCCTGAGCATCGCCTGGATCCTCACGGTGACGCTGGTCGCCTACCGGCGCGGCGACCGCTCGGCGCTGCTGTTCCTGCTGGCGTGGGGCATGTTCCTGCTCGGTACCGGCATGTTCACCGCGCTGGCGTTCGGCCTGCTGCCCAAGTCGTTCCTCACCGTCTACGGCGTGCAGATCGGCTCGGCGCTCGAGATGCTGCTGCTGTCGATCGCGCTGAGCTACCGCTACGCGGCGCTGCGCAACGAGAACGAACGCATCGTGCGCCGGGCCAAGCTGCAGCTGGAATCGCAGGTCCTGGAGCGGACCAGCGAGTTGCGGACGGCGCTGGAGCAGCTCGAGACCGCCCACGCCCGGCTGCGCGAGGCCAGCCGCCACGACGCGCTGACCGGGCTGTACAACCGGGCCTGGTTCCGCGAGCGCTTCGAATCGCTGCTGGAAGCCGCGCGCACCCAGGGCCAGCCGCTGTCCCTGCTGATGGTCGACCTGGACCATTTCAAGCAGATCAACGACCGCCACGGGCACCTGGTCGGCGACGACTGCCTGCGCCGCTGCGCGCGGGTGATCGAGGGAATCCTGCGCGGCAACGGCGCGCTGGTGGCCCGCTACGGCGGCGAGGAGTTCATCGCCGCCCTGCCCGGGATCGACATCTTCCAGGCACGGGAGCTGGCGGAGGAAGTCTGCACGCGGCTGCGCGAGGAGCCGATCCGCACCCGCGGGCCCGCGGTGACGGTGACGGCGAGCATCGGCGTGCACGCGGTCGACACCGGCGCCGAGCACGAGGACGCCGCGACCGACCTGGCCCTGCAGGTGGTGGACAACGCCCTGTACGCGGCCAAGTCGGGCGGGCGCGACCAGGTCCGCGTCGCGGACCGCTGACCCGGCGACCGGCCCGGCTAGTCCGGGTCGGCCTGGGCGATGACGCAGTGCCAGCCGGTGCGGTAGGTCTCGTAGCCGGGCGAGGCCGCCTGCACCACGCAGTGGCTGCGGCCCTGCAGCTCGACCGACATCGCCCCGCGCGGCTGCGCGAACAGCGCGGCGAGGCCCGGGACATCGAGGCTGTCCCCCGCATCGCCGCGGGTGTCGGCCAGCACCCGGCCCTGCCCGTCGACGATGCAGACCCGGCTGCGCCGCCACTCGGCTTCCGACAGCGGCGTCTGTTCGACCACGGTCTGCGCCAGCGCATCCCAGCGGAACACGATTCCGAGCACGCCGAGCATCCGTCCGTCGACCCGGCCGCCTTCGCGCACCCCGCACGAATAGACCAGCACGCGCTCGCCACCGGCCAGGGCGCTGGCGTGCATCGACTGGAAGCCGAAGCACTCGCCGTTGCGCGTCGTGCGCGCCGCCTCGAACCACTCCTGCCCGGCCACCGACTGGCCGGCCGAGCGGTAGCGCTGCGGCCTGCCATTGGCGAGGACCCGGCCCTTGAGGTCCACCAGCACCAGGTCGAAGTAGACCGTGTACGAATCGAGGATCTGGCCCAGGCGCTGCGAGGCGTGCGCAAGCACGGCGGGCTGGGGATCGCAGGCCGCCGCCACCAGCGCCGCATCGGTCGCCCACCAGCGCACGTCGCAGCTGCGCTCGTAGAGGTTGCGGTCGACCAGGTCGATGTTGGCCAGCGCCAGGTCGGTCAGGCGCGTGCGGCGCACGTCGTCGCGCAGGCGATCCAGCCGGCCCCGCAACTCGCTGCTGGTGCGGCCGGCCATGCGGTCGATTTCCTGCGCGGTGTCGCTGACCCGCCGCGACAGCGTGTCCATCTCCTCGGCGATCACGCCGAAGCTGCGGCCCGCCACGCCGACCCGCACCGCCTCGATGCGGGCGTTCATCGAGATGATGCGGGTGATCCGGTTGATCTCGTCGATCCGCTGCAGCGACTGGCGCAGCTGCATGAGCAGGGATTCGGAGAGCCCGGACACGGACTGGATGTGGTCGTCGATGCCGGCATCGACGGCCGGGGCCGCTGCGCTCGCGTTCATGCGCCTCCTGGGGCTGGGGGGACCGCGGCGTCGCCGTTCCGGCCATGCGTCCGCGTATCGATCCCCGCGGCTATCGGCCGCATTTCCGGCGAGCTTTAACCGGCACCGCGGCGGTGCACGAATGCACCCAAGTGACCGCCCCAGGCACCAGAAAGCGGCACGCGAGCCCTCGCATGCGTCGCCCGGCCAGGCAGGATCACCCCGCTTGGCGTGCCTCCACCAGGCCGCCCGCTGCGACCAGCGCCACCATCGCGGCGACTTCGCCATCCATCGCACGATCGCGGTCGAGGAACGGAACCGTGGCACGGATGCGTGCGTGCGCCTGCGCCACCGCGGTGCCCGGATGGAACGCCGCGGCCTGGGCGAGCTGCGTGCGCAGCGCCTCCACTTCGGCGAGGAAGCCGGCATGCCCGGCGCCGTCCGGCGCCGGCCCGCCCTGCACCTTGCGCGCCAGCGCGGCGGCGTCGGCGCGGCGCGCCAGCGCGCGGGCGGCGTTGATCATGTCGCGGCGCAGGTCCAGCGCCTGCGCGGCGGTGTACAGCTCGAGCGCCAGCACCTTGCCCAGGTCCTCGACCATCGCCAGCACGTGGCGTGCCTCGTTGGCGCCCATCGACACGTGGTCCTCGGCATTGGCGCTGGTCGGCACCGAGAACACCGACGCCGGGTGGGCGCGGCTGGCCAGGTCGTTCACGATCGCCGCGGCGGTGTACTGCACGATCATGTGGCCCGACTCGGTGCCGTCCTCGTTGCCGATCAGGAACGCCGGCAGGCCGTCGCTGGTGGCCGGGTCGACCAGCTTGTTGAGCCGGCGCTCGGAGATCGAGGCCAGGGTCGGGATCGCGGCCTTGAGGTAGCTCAGCGCCAGCGCCAGCGGCATGCCGTGGAAGTGGCCGGCGGAGATCACCTGCTCTTCCACGTGCCCGGCGTCGGTCCTGTCCGGGAACACCAGCGGATTGTCGGTCACCGCGTTGAGTTCGATGTCGAGCACGCGCGCAGCCTGGGCGGCGGCGTCGCGCACCGCGCCGTGCACCTGCGGGATGCAGCGCAGCGAATAGCTGTCCTGCGGCTGGTGCTTCTTGCCGCCGCGGAACGGCAGGAAGCGCAGGTAGAACTTCTCGCGGCCGTGGCGCTGGTCGGCCGGCACCCAGTCCCAGCCGATGTCGAAGCGCAGCGAACGCGCGTCTTCGGTGTCCCAGCTGCCCGGCAGCCAGGGCCGGAACCGCGGCACCAGGTGGTAGGGGATGTCGGCCAGGGTCGAGCCTTCAAGCAGCCGCCGCAGGTTCGCGGCGACCTGCACCTGGCCCGGATGCGGACGCAGCGCGTGCACTTCTTCGGCGAACGCGCCAAGCCGCCCGGCGAACGCGTCGATGGTCATCGCCGCCGCCAGGTCGGCGGTGTCGAGCATCAGCTCCAGGCGGTCCAGCGCCAGCACGCCCATCGCCAGCATCTGCGCGGTGCCGTTGTTCAGCGCCAGGCCTTCCTTGTACGACAGCGATACCGGCTGCAGGCCGGCGCGGCGCAGCGCCTCGGCGCCGGCGACGCGCGCGCCCTCGAAGAACGCCTCGCCGCCCCCGAGCAGGACGATGGCCAGGTGCGACAGCGGCGCCAGGTCGCCGGAGGCGCCGACCGAGCCCAGCTGCGGCACCACCGGAACGATGCCCGCGTTGAGCATCGCGGCGAGCGCCTGCAGGGTCTCCACGCGGATGCCGGAGTGGCCCCTGAGCAGGGTGTTGATGCGGATGCACAGCAACGCCCTCACCACGTCGGCGGCCATCGGCTCGCCCACGCAGACGGCATGGGTGACGATCAGGTTGTGCTGCAGTTCCTCATGCAGCGAGCGCCCCGAGCGGGTGGCGCCCGGCAGGTCGTCGCGCAGCGGATGCGCGCCGAGCAGCTTGTCGGCGTTGCTGCCGAAGCCGGTGGACACGCCGTAGATCGGCTCCTCGCGGCGGACCTGCTCGGCCAGGAAGTCGGCCGCGCGCCGGACCGCGGCCAGCGCCGCCGGGTCGAGCTCGACCTTCGCGCCCCGCGCGACCGCGACCAGGCGGCCGCGGGTGAGGGATTGTCCGTCGAGACGGATCGTCTGCATGTTCGTGTTCCGTGTTGCTTGGGGCGAGGCGGGCTCAGCGCCCCGCAAGGGCGCGCGCCTGTTCCAGTTCGACCCGGAGCGTACCGGCCAGCTCGTCGCGGGGCACCTCGAACTGCTGCTCGCGGACCAGGTCCTTGACGGCGACCACGCCGCGGGCGAGCTCGTCGTCCCCGGCCAGGACGACGAAGCGGATCCCCGCGCGCGACGCGTACTGGAACTGCTTGCCGACCTTGCGCGCTTCCATCTGCACTTCGGTGTTGATGCCGCCCGCGCGCAGGTGGCGGGCGATGTCCAGCGCCTCGGGCAGCTGGCCCTCGTCCATCAGCGCGACCATCGCCTGCACGCTGCTCTCGGCGATGCCGTCGACCAGCCCGGCCTCGCGCAGCTGCCAGAACAGGCGGGTCAGGCCGATCGAGATGCCCACCCCGGGCAGCTTCGACTTCGTGTAATAGCTGGCCAGGTCCTCGTAGCGGCCGCCCGAGCAGATCGAGCCGATCCCCGGGTGGTCGACCAGCTGGGTCTCGTAGACCGTGCCGGTGTAGTAGTCCAGCCCGCGGGCGATGGAGAAGTTCAGGCAGTAGGCGGACTCGGGCACGCCCAGCGCCCTGACCAGGTCCAGCACCTCGCGGAGTTCGGCGGCGCCGGCGCGCAGCACGTCGCTGGCCGCCCCGCCGGCCTCGGCCATCACCGCGTCGATCCGCGCCAGCGCGTCGGCGTGCGACGAGGAGCGCACCTCGACGAAGGCCAGGATCCGCGCGACGGCCTCCGCCGGCAGGCCGAAGTCCGGACCGGTGAGCGTGTCGCGCACGTAGTCGGCGCCGCGCTTGTCGATCTTGTCGACCTCGCGCAGGACCAGGGCCTGCTGCTGCGGGTCGGTGACCCCCTGCGCCTCGAAGAAGCCGCGCATCAGCTTACGGTTGTTGAGCTGCACCCGGAACGCGCCGATCCCCAGTTCGGAGAACACCGCGTGGATCACCGCCAGCACCTCGGCGTCGTAGCGGATGTTCAGCGCGTCCTTGCCGATCACGTCGATGTCGCACTGGTAGAACTCGCGGAAGCGGCCGCGCTGGGCGCGCTCGCCGCGGTACACGCGCTGCATCTGGTAGCGCCGGAACGGGAAGCTCAGTTCGTGCTCGTGCTCGGCCACGTAGCGCGCCAGCGGCACGGTCAGGTCGAAGCGCAAGGCCAGTTCGGGCAGGCCGCCCTCGGCCTTGCCGGTTTCCGCATCTGCCGCGGCGTTGGCCAGCGCGCCGGTGGACTGGACGAAATACACCTGCCGCTCGGTCTCGCCGCCGGACTTGGTCAGCAGCACGTCGGAGAGCTCGAACACCGGGGTCTCCACCGGCAGGAAGCCGAAGCGCTCGTAGTTGCGGCGGATGACGTCGAGCATGCGCTGGAACGCGATCTGCTCGCGCGGCAGCAGCTCCATGACGCCGGGCGGGGTACGGGGCCTGATCAAGCGGAAAACTCCTGCGGACGCGCGGGGCGCCATTCTACCTTGGCCGGTGGGCTCCTCACGCTTCGCGGCCGCGCCACCGGTATCATGTGCGCACCGACACCGCGACGCGACGCATGTCCTGGCCCCCGTTCGACAATCCCTGCCTGACTCCCGCCACCGAAGACGCCGGTCCGATCGGTCCCTGCCTGCATTGCCAGGTCCGCCACCTGGCGGTCTGCTCGGTGCTGTCGCGCGAGGAGATGCACGCACTCGACGCGGCGGCCGGGCTGCAGGTGCTGCAGCCCGGCACCGTGCTCGTGCGCCAGGGCGAGCCCCGCCGCCACGTGTTCACCGTGACCCGCGGCGCGCTGCGGCTGGTGCGCCTGGCCGCCGACGGCCGCCGCCAGGTGGCCGGCTTCGCCCTGCCGGGCGACTTCGTCGGCCTCAGCGGCGCGTCCAGCTATCCCCATGACATCGAGGCGCTGGGCGAGACCGAACTGTGCCGGTTCGGCCTGGACGCCATGCAGCGGCTGGGCGAGCGCTTCCCGCACCTGCAGGGCAAGCTGCTGGAACGGGCCTGCATCGAACTGGATTCCGCCCACGAGCGGATGATGTCGCTGGCGCGGATGAACCCCACCGAGCGCATGGCCGACTTCCTGCTCACCCTCGCCGAACGCCAGGCCCGCGCCGGCGACCCGGGTCCGTCGCTGGTGTTGCCGATGCCGCGCGCCGACATCGCCGACCACCTCGGCCTGACCGTGGAAACCGTCAGCCGCTGCCTGACCGCCCTGCGCACCAAGGGGTTCATCGCGCTGCCGGCCACCTACCGGGTCGACATCCTCGACCGCAACGGCCTGGAAAGCCTCAAGGCGGCCTGAGTCCCCGCGTCGCGGGACCTCACGCGCACCGCCGCCCATGCGACGGGCCACGGCCGCCGGATGCGGCCGGTGGCGTGCCGGGACCGCGCCGACGGCGTTGCATCGTCATTCCCCGGCGCAAAAAAAAAGAGCGGGCCGAAGCCCGCTCCTTCCATCGTCAGGTGACGACGCGGCGTTATTCCGCCACGCCCTCGCCTTCCTCGACCGCCTTGATCGACAGGCGGATGCGGCCCTGCTTGTCGACTTCCAGCACCTTGACCTTGACCACGTCGCCTTCCTTCAGCGCATCGCTGACCTTCTCGACGCGATCGTTGGAGATCTGCGAGACGTGGACCAGGCCGTCCTTGCCCGGCAGGATGGTCACGAACGCGCCGAAGTCCATGATCTTGGCGACCTTGCCCTCGTAGATCCGGCCCGGCTCGACGTCCGAGGTGATCTGCTCGATGCGGGCCTTGGCGGCCTGGCCGGCGGCACCGTTCACCGAGGCGATGGTGATCGTGCCGTCGTCCTGGATGTCGATCTGGGTACCGGTTTCCTTGGTGATGGCCTGGATCACCGAACCGCCCTTGCCGATCACCTCGCGGATCTTGTCGGGGTGGATCTTGATGGTGATCAGGCGCGGCGCGAACTCGCTCAGCTCCTGGCGCGGCGAGGTCATCGCGCGGGCCATCTCGCCGAGGATGTGCAGGCGGCCGGCCTTCGCCTGCGACAGCGCCTGCTTCATGATCTCTTCGGTGATGCCTTCGATCTTGATGTCCATCTGCAGGGCGGAAACGCCCTCGGCGGTGCCGGCGACCTTGAAGTCCATGTCGCCCAGGTGGTCTTCGTCACCCAGGATGTCCGACAGCACGACGAACTCGTCGCCCTCCTTCACCAGGCCCATCGCGATGCCCGCCACCGGCGCCTTGATCGGCACGCCGGCATCCATCAGCGCCAGCGAGCTGCCGCAGACCGAGGCCATCGACGACGAACCGTTCGACTCGGTGATCTCCGAGACCACGCGGATGGTGTACGGGAAGGCTTCCATGGTCGGCATCACGGCGAGCACGCCGCGCTTGGCCAGGCGGCCGTGGCCGATCTCGCGGCGCTTCGGGCCCATCATGCGGCCGGCTTCGCCCACCGAGTACGGGGGGAAGTTGTAGTGGAACAGGAAGTGATCCTTGTACTCGCCCGACACCGCGTCGATGATCTGGCCATCGCGCGCGGTGCCCAGGGTGACGGCGACGATCGCCTGGGTCTCGCCGCGGGTGAACAGCGAGGAACCGTGCACGCGCGGCAGCACGCTGACCTGCGAGCTGATCGGACGCACCTGGTCCAGCGCACGGCCGTCGATGCGCACCTTGGTCTTGAGGACCGAGTTGCGCATGGTCTGGTATTCCTGCTCGCTGAACTCCTTGGACAGCTCGCCGGCGGTCCAGGCATTGGACTCGGCCTGCGGCGCCAGCGCGCCGAGGATGGCCTTCTTCAGGCTGGAGATGGTGTCGCGGCGCTCGAGCTTGTCGCGCACCTGGAAGGCGCCGGCCAGGCTGTCGCCCACGGCGTGGCGCAGCGCGGCGATCAGGCCTTCGTTCTTGGCGGGCGGCTGCCAGTCCCACTTCGGCTTGCCGGCTTCGGCGACCAGCTCGTTGATGACCGCGATGGCCTTCTGCATTTCGCGGTGGCCGAACATCACCGCGCCGAGCATCACTTCCTCGGACAGCTCGGCCGCCTCGGATTCCACCATCAGCACCGCGTTGGAGGTACCGGCGACGACCAGCTCGAGCTTGGAGTTCTTCAGCTCGCTGACGGTCGGGTTCAGCACGTACTCGCCGTTGATGTAGCCGACCTTGGCCGCGCCGATCGGGCCGTTGAACGGCGCGCCGGTCAGGGCGACGGCGGCGGAAGCGCCGATCAGCGCCGGGATGTCGCCGTCGATTTCCGGGTTCAGCGACATCACCGTGGCGATGACCTGCACTTCGTTGCGGAACTCTTCCGGGAACAGCGGACGCAGCGGGCGGTCGATCAGGCGGGAGATCAGCGTCTCCTTCTCCGTGGCACGGCCTTCACGCTTGAAGAAGCCACCCGGGATACGGCCGCCGGCGTAGAACTTCTCCTGGTAGTCGACCGTCAGCGGGAAGAAGTCCTGGCCTTCACGGGCCGACTTCGCCGCCACGGCGGAGACCAGCAGCACGGTGTCATCGAACTTGACGATGACGGCACCGCCGGCCTGGCGGGCGATCTCGCCGGTTTCCAGGGTGACCTGGTGCTTGCCGTACTGGAAGGTTTTGGTGATTTTTGCCACGTCGATTCCTTGGGGATTCTGCTTGCGATTGACCGGGGGCGGCCCTTGCCGCGACCGGGTGGCCGGAGAGCCCGGCCGCTGGCGGATGTTGCGTTCCGGCCGGAGCCGGACTGACTGCGGGATTCTTTGCGGAGCCTCAAATGCAAACCGCGGCGCATCTCTGCGCCGCGGCGGGGTCTTGCATCAGCGACGCAGGCCGAGCTTCTCGATCAGGCCCTTGTAGCGCTCGTTGTCCTTGCGCTTCAGGTAGTCGAGCAGGCTGCGGCGGCGGTTGACCAGCTGCAGCAGGCCACGACGGCTGTGGTGGTCCTTCTTGTGGGTCTTGAAGTGCTCGGTCAGCTGCTCGATGCGGGCGGTCAGCAGGGCGACCTGGACTTCCGGCGAACCGGTGTCGTTGGCGCCGCGCGCGTTGTCGGCGATGACTTTCTGGGTGTCGATGGACATGTGTTTTCTCTTGGATGCGAGGCCTGCAGGAACGCGTTCGCGCACCGCCTGACCCGCCGCTTGCGGAAGGCCGCCCCTCCCCGGTCGGGGTACGGATGGGACGGTTGGGATTTGCCCGGAAAAAGGCGCGCAAATTGTACCCGCGGGCGCCTTGCCGGACAAGGCGCGGGCAACGCGGGCCGGTTCAGGCCGCCCCGGCCGCGGCGCGGAACAGCCGGTGCGGCGACAACAGGCCGTCCGGGTCGACGCTGCCCAGCCCGAGCGGGACGCCGGCGGCCGTGAAGACACCGGCCGGGTCGGCAGGCGGCCACGGGCCGCGCAGGCGCTGGCCCTGGCCGAACCTGAGCGCTTCGGGCGGGTCCAGCTCGACCCGGGCGAAGCCCGCGAGCCCGGCCTCGAGCGGGAGCAGGCAGGCCTCGAGCGCCGGCTCGCCGCCCTCCCCGGCCAGCGCCTCGAGCGCCGCCAGCGTATGCATCCGCGGCTCCCTGAACGGATCGACCCACAGCCGGCGCAGGCCGGCGATATGGGCGCCGCAGCCCAGCGCCTCGCCCAGGTCGCGGGCCAGGCTGCGGATGTAGGTCCCCGAGCCGCAGGTCACGCGCAGGCGCACGCGGTCGCCCGCGGCTTCGAGCAGGTCGATCGCGTGGACCACCACCTCGCGCACCGGCGCCTCGATCGCCTCGCCGCGGCGGGCCCGCGCGTACAGCGGTTCGCCGCCCTGCTTGAGGGCCGAATAGACAGGGGCCCGCTGTTGCAGCACGCCCGTGAACGGCGCCAGCGCCGCCGCCAGCGCGGAGCGTTCCACGGCCGGGACCGGCCGGCGCTGCAGGACCTGGCCGTCGGCGTCGTCGGTATCGGTGGTGACGCCCAGGACGATGTCGGCCTCGTAGGCCTTGTCCGAGCCCAGCAGCAGCCCGGCCAGCTTGGTGGCTTCGCCGAAGCACAGCGGCAGCAGGCCGGTGGCGAGCGGGTCGAGGCTGCCGGTATGGCCGCCCTTCTCGGCGCGGAACAGCCGCCGGGCGACCTGCAGCGCGGCGTTGGAGCTCATGCCCCCCGGCTTGTCGAGCAGCAGGATCCCGTCCAGCGGGCGGAAGCGGTTGCGGGGGCGATTCATCGGGCGCGGAAGCTCACGCGGGCGATGCCGCGAAGAAACGGCTCGGCATGGCGACGGATCCGGCCTGGATTACTCGGCCGGATCGGCGCTGGGCGGGTTCTCGCGCAGCAGGGTCTCGATGCGCTCGCCGCGATCGACCGAATCGTCGTAGTGGAAATGCAGTTCCGGCACGTGGCGCAGCTTGACCCGGCGGGCCAGCTCCATGCGCAGCTCCCTGGCCAGCTCCTTGAGCGCCTTGACCGCCTCGGCCGAGCGGTCGGGCAGCAGCGCGGTGACGAACACCTTGGCGTGGGCCAAGTCGCGGGTGACTTCGACGTCGGAAACGCTGACGGACGGCAGCCCGTGCTCGCGCACGGCCTCGTGGACCAGCGTGCCCAGCTCGCGGCGCAGCTGCGCCGAGACCCGGTCGGTGCGATGGAAGGACTTGGTAGGCATGGTTCGACTCCTGGTCTGGCCGTTGCGGCCGTCGGGGAGCGGCATCCCGCGTACGGGCCTGCCGGGCACCCCCGGAAACAGCGGGACGGCCACGCGGGCCGTCCCTTCGTCCACCGGACCGGCGGGCATGCCCGCCGGCGGTCCGGCTTACAGCGTGCGCTGGACCTCGATGCGCTCGAAGCACTCGATCTGGTCGCCGGCCTTGACGTCGTTGTACTCCTTGACGCCGATGCCGCACTCGGTGCCGTTGCGCACTTCTTCCACGTTTTCCTTGAAGCGGCGCAGCGATTCCAGCTCGCCCTCGAAGATGACCGTGTTGTCGCGCAGCACGCGGATCGGCTTGTTCCGCTTGACCACGCCCTCGACGACCATGCAGCCGGCCACCGCGCCGAACTTGGAGCTGCGGAACACGTCGCGCACCTGGGCGATGCCGATGATCTCCTCGCGGATTTCCACGCCCAGCAGACCCGACGCGACCTGCTTCACCTGGTCGATGACGTCGTAGATGATCGAGAAGTAACGCAGGTCCACGCCGTTGGCTTCGATGACCTTGCGCGCCGACGCATCGGCACGGACGTTGAAGCCGATCATCGTGGCCTTGGCGGTCATCGCGACGCTGGCGTCGGACTCGGTGATGCCGCCCACGCCGGAACTGATCACGTTGATCCGGATCTGGTCGTTGGACAGCGCGGTCAGGGCCTGCTTCAGCGCCTCCACCGAACCCTGCACGTCGGCCTTCACCACCAGGTTGAGCACCTGCTGGCCCTCGCCCTTGCCCATCTGGGCCAGGATGTCCTCCATGCGGTTGCCGGCGGCCTGGACCAGGCGCGATTCGCGTCGCTTGGCATCGCGCTGCTGCGCCACGTCCTTGGCCAGACGCTCGTCCTTGACCACGACGAAGTCGTCGCCGGCGTCGGGCACGCCCGACAGGCCGAGCACCTGCACCGGGATCGACGGACCGGCCGAATCGGGCTGCCCGCCGGTCTCGTCGAACAGCGCGCGGACGCGGCCGTACTGGATGCCGCAGACCAGGTAGTCGCCCTTGCGCAGCTGGCCCTGCTGGACCAGCACGGTGGCGACCGGGCCGCGGCCCTTGTCCAGCGCCGACTCGATGACCACGCCGCTGGCGCGGCCGTCCGGCACGGCCTTCAGCTCGAGCACTTCGGCCTGCAGCGAGATCGCGTCGAGCAGGTCGTCCACGCCGGCGCCGGTCTTGGCCGAGAGCTCGACCATCTGGGTATCGCCGCCGAAGTCCTCGGCCACGACCTGCTCGGAGAGCAGCTCGTTCTTGACCCGCAGCGGGTCGGCGTCGGACTTGTCGATCTTGTTGATCGCCACGATCAGCGGCACGCCGGCCGCCTTCGCATGCTGGATCGCTTCCTTGGTCTGCGGCATGACGCCGTCGTCGGCCGCCACCACCAGCACCACGATGTCGGTCAGCTTGGCGCCGCGGGCGCGCATCGAGGTGAAGGCCGCGTGGCCGGGCGTGTCGAGGAAGCTGATGACGCCCTTCGGCGTCTCCACGTGGTAGGCGCCGATGTGCTGGGTGATGCCGCCCGCTTCGCCGGTGGCGACCTTGGTGCGGCGGATGTAGTCCAGCAGCGAGGTCTTGCCGTGGTCGACGTGGCCCATGATGGTGACCACGGGCGGACGCGGGGCCTGGTCGCCCTGCGCCTGGTCGACGTGCGCCAGCAGTTCGCTCTCGGCATCGTCGTTGCCGGCACGCACCACCTTGTGGCCGAGTTCCTCGACGACCAGCGCGGCGGTGTCGTGGTCGATGGTCTGGGTGATGGTCGCCATCACGCCCATCTTGAACATCGCCTTGACCACGTCGCCGCCCTTGAGCGCCAGCTTCTGCGCCAGGTCGGCCACGGTGATCGCGTCGCCGATCGCCACCTCGCGCACCACCGGGGCGGTCGGGCGCTCGAAGCCGCCGGCGCCGCCGGAGGACGAGCCGCCGCGCATTTCCTGGCGACGCGGCTTGGGCTTGCTGCCCGGACGGGTGCTGGTGCGGCGCGCACGGTCGGCGGCGGACAGGTGCAGCTGGCCGGCGAAACGGCTGGCGGCCGAGTCATCCTCGATGCCGGCGACCATCGCGTGCGAGCCGCGGGTCTTGTGCTTGTGGCCGCGGCCATCGTCGGCGCCGCGGTCGGGCGCGGCCGGACGGTGGACGGGCGCACCCGGACGGGCGGGACGCGCGGCGTCGGCGCCATCGGCCGGCGCACGCGTGGCGGCGGCGCCCTTCTGGCGCGCCTCCTCGGCCTTGCGGGCCTCTTCCTCGGCGCGACGCTGGGCTTCCTCTTCCTGGCGCTTGCGGTCCAGCTCCTCGGCGCGGACCCGGTCGACCTCGGCCAGGTGCTGCTGCTCGGCGAGGTTGCGCTGGCGCGATTCCTCCAGCTTGCGCAGGACCTCGGCGCGCTCGTCGTCCATCGGCACGGCCGGGCCGGCCGGGTCGGCCTGCCCGTCCTGGGCCTTCACGTAGGTGCGCTTCTGCCGGACTTCGACGTTGACCGTGGTCTTGCTGCGGCCACCGCCGACGGTCAGCTCCTGCACCTTGCGGCGGGCCAGGGTGATCTTCTTCGGCGCGACGGCTTCCTCGGCCGGAGTGTCGCCCTTGCCGTGCGCACGCTTGAGGAAGCCGAGCAGCTTGAGCTTCTCGGCGCTGGTCACGACCTGGTCGGGATCGCTGAAGGGCATGCCGGCCTCGGCCAGCTGTTCCAGCAGCTTCTCGACCGGGGTGCTGACCAGCTCGGCGAGCTTGCGAATGGTGGTTTGCTGCGACATTCGGATCCTATGCTCTTGGTGGCGCCCCCTCGCCGGAAGCAAGGGAAGCGCGGATTCTAAGCCCTGGACGATGCAGGGCGGCGTTCATCGCCGGCTCATTCGCCGTGCTCCGGCCGGGCTCCCCCGGCTAGGGCGGCGGCGCTCACGCGCCCCGCTCCTGGCGGGCCATGGCGCTCATGCGCCCCGCTCCAGGCGGGCGATTTCCTCGGCCCGGGCGGCCAGGATCAGCGCCGCGGCGCGGGCTTCGTCCAGGCCCTCGATGCCGAACTCGGCGACCTCGTCGGCGGCCAGGTCGGACAGGTCCTCGCTGGTGCGCACGCCGTGGCCGGCCAGGGCGAAGGCGGTTTCCTCGTCCATCCCCTCCAGCGCCAGCAGGTCTTCGGCCGGCTGGTGCTCGTCCAGCTCTTCCTCCACCGCCAGCGCCTCGTTGAGCAGGGCGTCGCGGGCGCGCGAACGCAGCTCCTCGACGATGTCCTCGTCGAAGCCTTCCACCGCCAGCAGTTCGCCGACCGGGACGTAGGCGATTTCCTCGACCGTGCTGAAGCCCTCGGCCACCAGGATGCCGGCGATCTCCTCGTCCACTTCCAGCTTGTCCTGGAACAGCTGGCGGGCGACCGCCTGCTCGGCCTCGGACTTGGCCGCGACCTGGTCCTGGGTCATGACGTTGAGCTGCCAGCCGGTCAGGCGGCTGGCCAGGCGCACGTTCTGTCCGCCCTTGCCGATCGCCTGGGCCAGCCGGTCCTCGGCCACGGCCAGGTCCATCGAATGCTTGTCCTCGTCGACGATGATCGACTGGACCTCGGCCGGCGCCATCGCGTTGATGACGAAGTTGGCCGGGTTCTCGTTCCACAGCACGATGTCCACGCGCTCGCCGTTGAGCTCGTTGGACACCGCCTGCACGCGCGAACCGCGCATGCCGATGCACGCGCCGATCGGATCGGTGCGGTTGTCGTGGGCGATCACCGCGATCTTGGCGCGGTCGCCCGGGTCGCGGGCGCAGGCCTTGATCTCGACCAGGCCCTGGCCGACTTCCGGCACCTCGAGCTTGAACAGCTCGATCATGAATTCAGGCGCGCCGCGGCTGATGAACAGCTGCGGCCCGCGCGGTTCGCTGCGGACCTCGAACAGGTAGCCGCGCACGCGGTCGCCGGTGCGCAGCACGTCGCGCGGGATGCCCTTGTCCTTCGGGATGAAGGCCTCGGCATTGCCGCCCAGGTCGACGTAGATGTTGCCGCGCTCGGCGCGCTTGACCACGCCGGTGACCAGCTCGCCCACGCGGTCCTTCCACGCGTCGACGACCTGCTGGCGCTCGGCCTCGCGCACGCGCTGCACGATCACCTGCTTGGCGGCCTGCGCGGCGATGCGGCCGAACTCGGGATTCTCGATCTGCTCTTCGATCCAGTCGCCGACCTCGACGCCATCGGCCTCGTCGACCGCGTCCATCAGGCGGATCTGCCGGTCCGGCGATTCCATGACCACGTCGTCGGCGACGACTTCCCAGCGGCGGAAGGTTTCGTAGCTGCCGTCCTTGCGGTCGATCGCCACGCGGGCGACCACGTCCTGGTCGACGTAGCGCTTCTTGGCCGCCGAGGCCAGCGCGGCCTCGAGCGCGTCGAAGATCACGTCGCGCGGCACGCCCTTCTCGTTGGCGACCGCGTCAACTACCAGAAGAAGTTCCTTGCTCATCTCGTTTTACTCCGCGTGCGGCTCGCCGGCCGCCGGCTTGGTGGAGGGTTGCTTGCCAGTGCTCGTGCCGTGGCCCTTGCCCGGCTTGCCTTTCGAAGGCGAATTCTTGGTGGGCGCCAGGCCCAGCGCGGCCCAGTCGGGGACCAGGCGCGCCTTGTCGATGTTGTCGGCGGCCACGGTGAATTCGGCGCCATCCAGGCCGAACACGATGGCGTCCTGCCCGACCCGCAGGATCGTGCCCTGCAGGCGGCGGCGGCCGTCCTGCGGCAGCTTCAGGCCGACCTTGGCCTGCTGCCCGAGGAACCGGCCGAAGTGGGCCGGCGTGAACAGCGGACGGTCCAGCCCCGGCGACGACACCTCCAGGGTGTAGTTGCCGGAGATCGGGTCGGCCACGTCCAGCTGCGCGGAGACCTCGCGGCTGACCGACTCGCAATCCTCGATGGTCACCGTGCGCTCCGGCTCGCCACCATCGGTGGCCGGTACGTCGATGTACAGGCGCAGGGTCGCGCCGCCGGGTGCCGGCAGGTACTCGATGCCCAGCAGCTCCAGGCCCAGCGACTCGACGGTCGGGCCCAGCAGCTCGGTGATTTCGCTGTGCTTCTCGCTCATTGCGGCAGTTTCTCGAACTCGGAAACGGAACGGCGACGACTTTCCGGACCCCGGAAACGACAAAGGGCCCATCCGGGCCCCGTGTCCGACAGGAGGCCCTCCCGGGCTTCCCATCCGATGATGCTGGAATCGGCGCAACGGCGGGAACATGCGCCGTTGCAAGCCCAGGCTTGAGAATCCGTGGCCCCGGAAAACCGCCGGGAAACGGACCCTCCAAACATGGTAGCGGGGGCAGGATTTGAACCTGCGACCTTCGGGTTATGAGCCCGACGAGCTGCCAGACTGCTCCACCCCGCAGCAGAGGCGGAATTATGGCGATCGGCCGGAACTATTGCAACCCCGGCGTAGCGGAAAACGCTGAACCGATGCCCCGGACGCGCCGCGGGGGTGGAACGGCGCGTCGGCGCGCCTCCCGCTCCGGCCCAACCGTCGCATCGATGCCCCGCCATCCACGCCGCCAGCGGCTCCCCCGGCGGCGATGCCGGGACGCGATCGCGCAGAACGCAGAAGCCCCGGCGAACCGGGGCTCCTTGGCACGACCGCCGTGGACCGGCCGGTCACATGAAAGCGCGCTGGCACCAGACCATGATCGGGTTCCAGGCCAGGCCCAGCGCCAGCAGGCCGAGCGAATTGACGCCCAGGACCACGCCGAGCACGCGGTCGTTGTGCGTCGGCAGGGGCGCGCCGACCGGCTCGTCGAAATACATCACCTTGATCACGCGCAGGTAGTAGAACGCGCCGATCACCGCGCAGACCACGCCGAGCAGAGCCAGCCACAGCATCCCGCCCTGCACCGCCGCGCCGAGCACGGCCAGCTTGGTCCAGAAGCCGAGGAACGGCGGCACGCCGGCCAGCGAGGCCATGATGCAGAGCACCAGTCCGGCCATCCACGGATTACGGGCGTTCAGGCCCTTGAAATCGTCGATGTTCTCGGCCTCGAAGCCCTGGCGCGACAGCGCGATGATCGCGCCGAACGCGGCGGTCGACATCAACGCGTAGGCGATCGCATAGAACAGCGCGGCCGCGTAGCCGCGCTCGTCGCCGCCGGCCAGGCCCATCAGCAGGAAGCCGATGTGCGAGACGGTCGAGTACGCCAGCATGCGCTTGAGGTTGGACTGGGCCACGGCCATCAGGTTGCCGATGACCAGCGAGGCGGCGGCGAGGCCGGCGAGCAGCCACTTCCACTCCTCCGCCAGCGGGCCCATGCCGGTTTCCAGCAGGCGCCAGGCCATGCCGAACGCGGCCAGCTTGGGCGCGGAGCTGACGAACAGCGCGATCGGCGCGGTGGCGCCCTGGTACACGTCCGGCAGCCACATGTGGAACGGCGCGGCGCCGAGCTTGAAGGCCACGCCGGCGACCATGAACACGGTGCCGGTCAGCAGCAGGGTCCGCTCGTCCGAGTTGGCGACGGCGGCGTTGATCGCATCCAGGTGCAGCGTTCCGGTCGCGCCGTACACCAGCGACATGCCGTACAGCAGCAGGCCCGAGGCCAGCGAACCGAGGACGATGTACTTCATCGCCGCCTCGGTGGCCTTGCCGTTGTCCCGGTCGGCGGCGACCAGCGCATACGAGCACAGCGCCAGCAGTTCCAGGCCGAGGTAGACCATCACCAGGCTGCCGGCCGACACCAGCATCATCATGCCCGCGGTGGCGAACAGCACCAGGACCGGCATCTCGCCCTGGTACAGCCTGCGCTCGCGCAGGTAGCTCCAGCCGTAAAGCAGGGTCAGCGCGCTCATCAGCACGATCGCCAGCTTCATCACGTCGGCGGCGGTGTCGCGAACGAACATGCCGTTGAACACCACGCCCTGCCCGCCGTGGCCGGTGGCCAGCATCGCCAGCACCACGACCAGCACCAGCACGGACAGGAAGTGGGTCCAGACCTTGTGCCGGGCGTCGATGAACAGGTCGAGGATCAGCAGGGCGAAGGCACCGCCGATCAGCACCAGTTCCGGCAGCAGCGGCAGCAGCTCGGCGGCGGACGGCATCGCGGGGGACGTGGTCATCTTCGGGGAATCCTTACAGCTTGCTGGTGGCGATCTGCATCGCCAGTTGCGCGATCGACGGTTCCATCAGGTCGGTCAGCGGCTTGGGCCACACGCCGAGCAGCAGGGTGCCGGCGGCGAACACGCCCAGCACCAGCACTTCGCGCGCGTTGACGTCCTTCATCTCGGCGACGTGGGCGTTGCCGACCTCGCCGAAGAACACCCGCTTGTAGAGCCACAGGGTGTAGGCCGCGGTGATCACCAGGGTGGTGGCCGCCAGGAAGGCGACCACCGGATGCTTCTGGAAGCTGGCCAGGATCACCATGAACTCGCCGACGAAGCCGCTCGTGCCCGGCAGGCCGGCATTGGCCATGAAGAACAGCATGGCGAAGGCGGCGAACCACGGCATCACGTTGGCCACGCCGCCGTAGTCGGCGATGCGCCGGGTGTGCATGCGGTCGTAGAGCACGCCGATGCAGGTGAACATCGCGCCGGACACGAACCCGTGCGAGACCATCTGCACCATCGCGCCCTGCAGGCCCAGCCGCGCGGCGTCGAGCGAACCGAAGTCGCGGACCAGGGTGAAGGCGATGAACGTGCCCAGGGTGACGAAGCCCATGTGCGCCACCGAGGAATAGGCGACCAGCTTCTTCATGTCGTCCTGGACCAGCGCGACCAGGCCGACGTAGATCACGGCGATCAGCGACAGGGTGATCACCAGCCAGGCCCACTCGTGGCCCGCGTCCGGCGTGATCGGCAGGTTGAAGCGCAGGAAGCCGTAGCCGCCGATCTTCAGCGCGATCGCGGCCAGGATCACCGAGCCGGCGGTCGGCGCCTCCACGTGCGCGTCAGGCAGCCAGGTGTGGACCGGGAACATCGGCACCTTCACCGCGAAGGCGATCATGAAGGCGAAGAAGATCCAGGTCTGCTCCCTGGCCGTGAGCGGCAGCGCGTACAGGTCGGCCAGCTGGAAGCTGCCGCCCTTCAGGTACAGGTAGACCAGCGCCACCAGCATCAGCACCGAGCCGAGGAAGGTGTAGAGGAAGAACTTCATCGCCGCGTAGATGCGCCGCGGACCGCCCCAGACGCCGATGATCAGGAACATCGGGATCAGCATGGCCTCGAAGAAGACGTAGAACAGGATCGCGTCGGTGGCGGCGAAGATGCCCACCGTCACGCCCTGCAGCATCAGGAACGAGGCCACGTACTGGTGGACGCGCTTGTTGACCACGCCCCAGGCGCCGACCAGGGCGAGTACCCCGACCAGCGTGGTCAGCAGGATCAGCGCCACCGCGATGCCGTCCACGCCCAGGTTGTAGTGGATGCCGTACGAGGGGATCCAGGCGTGCTGTTCGACGAACTGCATCCCCGGGTTGGCGTAGTCGAAGCCGGTCAGCAACCGCAGGCTGGCCAGGAAGGTGACCACGGCCACGGCCAGCGACGCCCAGCGCGCCGCCGACGCCCGGGCATTGCCGAGGGCGAGGATCAGCGCGCCGCCGATCACCGGCAGCCAGATCAGGACACTAAGCAGGTGCGTGTTCGCCACGTCTCGTTCTTCCGTACGGTCAGCGCCAGAACCGCATGAGCACGGCCAGCAGTGCAATCAGGCCGATGATCATCGCGAAGGCGTAGTGGTAGAGGTAACCGGATTGCGTGCGCCGCAGCAGGGTCGCCGCCAGGCCGACCACGCGCGCGCTGCCGTTGACGATGACGCCGTCGATCAGCGTGCTGTCGATCCAGCGCGAGACCCGGCCGAGCTTCACGCCGCCGCCTGCGAAGCCCTTGATCCAGAGGTGGTCGGCGAAGTACTTCTCCTCCAGCAGCCGCACCAGCGGGTGGAAGATGCGGCGCGCGCGGCCCGCCAGGTCGGGCTTCCACAGGTAGAACAGCGCCGCCAGCAGGAAGCCGGCCACGGTCAGCCAGAACGCCGGCATCCGCATGCCGTGGGTCGCATAGGCGACCGGGCCGTGCCAGAACTCCTCGCCGACCGCGGCGATGGTGTCGCGCGAGGGATCGATGAAGTCGATCGCGCCGGTGAAGTAGGTCACGAGTTGGCCGGGAATCGCGGCCGCGTGGTGCGCGCCCTTCCAGTCGGTGCCGAACAGCATCGGGCCGGCGGTGAAGAAACCGATGAGCACCGACGGGATGGCCAGCAGGATCAGCGGCACCGTCACCACCCAGGGCGACTCGTGCGGCTCGTGCGTGCCATGGTGGCCATGGTCGTCGTGGGCATGATCGCCGTGGGCGTGGTCACCCTGGACGTGGTCGGCGGCGTGGTCGCCGTGGCCGTGTCCATGGCCGTCGTGCGCGTCGCGGAAGCGCTCCGGTCCGTGGAAGGTCATGAACAGCAGGCGGAAGCTGTAGAAGCTGGTCACGATCACGCCGCCCAGCACCGCCCAGTAGGCGTACGTGGCGATCCAGTGGTGGGTCTGGTGCGCGTGGTGCGCCGCCGCCTCGATGATGGTGTCCTTCGAGTAGAAGCCGGAGAAGAACGGCGTCCCGACCAGGGCCAGGGTGCCGATCACGCTGGTCCAGTAGGTGACGGGCATGTACTTGCGCAGGCCGCCCATCCGGCGCATGTCCTGCTCGTGGTGCATGCCGATGATGACCGAGCCGGCGGCCAGGAACAGCAGCGCCTTGAAGAAGGCGTGCGTCATCAGGTGGTAAACCGCCCCGGAGTACGCCGACACGCCGAGCGCCACGGTCATGTAGCCCAGCTGCGAAAGCGTCGAGTACGCGACCACGCGCTTGATGTCGTTCTGCACGATGCCGATCAGGCCCATGAAGAAGGCGGTGGTCGCGCCGATGAACAGGATGAAGTGCAGCGCGGTGTCCGACAGCTCGAACAGCGGCGACATGCGCGCGACCATGAAGATGCCCGCGGTGACCATCGTCGCCGCGTGGATCAGCGCGGAGATCGGCGTGGGGCCTTCCATCGAGTCGGGCAGCCACACGTGCAGGGGAACCTGCGCCGACTTGCCCATCGCGCCGATGAACAGGCAGATGCAGATGATGGTCGCCACGCTCCACTGGTGGCCCTCGAAGATCTGCACGTGGCCGTACTGCAGGGCCGGGGCGCGGGCGAACACGGTGGCGTAGTCGAGGGTACCGAACCACAGCAGCACGCCGGCGATGCCGAGCAGGAAGCCGAAGTCGCCGACGCGGTTGACGAGGAACGCCTTCATGTTGGCGAAGACCGCGCTCGGCCGCTTGAACCAGAAGCCGATCAGCAGGTACGACACCAGGCCCACCGCCTCCCAGCCGAAGAACAGCTGCAGGAAGTTGTTGCTCATCACCAGCATGAGCATGCTGAAGGTGAACAGCGAGATGTAGCTGAAGAACCGCTGGTAGCCCGGGTCCTCGGCCATGTAGCCGATGGTGTAGATGTGGACCAGCAGCGACACGAAGGTCACCACCACCATCATCATCGCGGTCAGCCGGTCGACCATGAAGCCGACGTGGGCGGCGTAGTTGCCGACCTCGAAGAAGGTGTACACGTTCTGGTTGAACGGCGAGGCACCGCCGGCAACCAGCTGGTACAGCACCCAGCACGACAGCGCGCAGCTGGCGGCCACGCCGAGGATGGTCGCGAACTGGGCGCCCTTGCGGCCGACCTGGCGGCCGAACAGGCCCGCGATGATGCTGCCCAGCAACGGGGCCAGCACGATCAGCAGCAGATGGGTTTTGGAGATCATCATGGTGTGCCGTCTAATCCAGTACGTGCCTGTCGATGCGGGCGCGGACCGGACCGGTCCTCCGCCTGCGCATGCCGCAACTTCCTCACTCGTGCCGGCGGAGCCTTGCCGGCGTCGCGGCCACGGCCCCGGGGGCCGCAGCGCGCGCAATCATCGGTTTCCCCGCCGTCCATGGCGGTACCGCGCGGACCCCGGGGGGCCCTGCCCGGCCATCCTGGCCGGGCGCCGAACCGGTCGAACACGTCGTCCGACCAGGTCAGCCCTTCAGCGAATCCACCTCGCCGACGTTGATCGTGCCGCGGGTGCGGAACAGCGCCACCAGGATGGCCAGGCCGATCGCCGCCTCGGCGGCGGCCACCGTCAGGATGAAGAAGACGAACAGCTGGCCGGCCGCGTCGCCCAGCTCCCGCGAGAAGGCGATGAAGTTGATGTTGACCGCGAGCAGCATCAGCTCGATCGACATCAGCAGGACGATGACGTTCTTCCGGTTGAGGAAGATGCCGGCCATGCTGATGCAGAACAGCACCGCGCCCAGCGAGAGCATGTGGCCCAGGGTGATGCCGGAGGTGATCATGCCTGGCCCTCCCCTTCGGCCGGAGCGGCAGCCGGCGCCGGCTTCTCCACCGGCATCGACACGATGCGCAGGCGGTCGGCGGCCTTGACCCGCGACTGCGCGGACGGATTCTGGGTCTTGATCCCGGTGCGCTTGCGCAGGGTGATCATCACCGCCGCGATCACCGCCACGGTCAGGATCACCGCGGCGAACTCGAACGGCAGGATGAACTCGGTGAACAGCCGTTCGGCCAGCCACTTGGTGTTGGACGCATCGGCCGCGGCCGATGCGGCGTTGTCCGGGAACGGCGCCGCCGAGCGCGCCCTCACCCCGATCAGGGCGAGGATCTGGACCAGCATGGCGACCGCCACGACCAGGCCCACCGGCAGGAACCGCACCCAGCCCTCGCGCAGCGCGGCCACGTCGATGTCCAGCATCATCACCACGAACAGGAACAGCACCATCACCGCGCCGACGTAGACCAGGATCAGGGCCACGCCGAGGAACTCGGCGCCGACCAGAAGCCAGGTGCAGGCGACCGAGAAGAAGGTCAGGATCAGGCACAGCACCGCATTGACCGGGTTGCGCACGCTGATCACGGCGCCGGCCGAGACGACGGCGGTGGCGGCGAAGGCGTAGAAGGCGATCTTGGTCCAGTCCATCGTGGCCTCAGCGGTAGGCGGCGTCGGCGGCGCGGCGCTCGGCGATCTCCGCCTCGAGGCGGTCGCCGATGGCCAGCAGCTGCGGCTTGGTGACGATGTTCTCGCCGCGCTTCTCGAAGTGGTACTCCAGCACGTGCGTCTCCACGATCGAATCCACCGGGCAGCTTTCCTCGCAGAAGCCGCAGTAGATGCACTTGAACAGGTCGATGTCGTAGCGCGTGGTGCGGCGGGTGCCGTCCTCGCGCCGGGTCGAGTCGATGGTGATCGCCAGCGCCGGGCACACCGCCTCGCACAGCTTGCAGGCGATGCAGCGTTCCTCGCCGTTCGGGTAGCGGCGCAGCGCGTGCAGGCCGCGGAAGCGCGGCGACTGCGGGAACTTCTCCATCGGGTACATCAGCGTGTACTTAGGACGGAACAGGTACCGGAACGTAAGGCCCAGGCCCTGGACCAGCTCCAGCAGCATCAGGCTCTTGAAGTAGTGGACGACTTTGCTCATCGGTCAGGCGCCCTTCTCGAACACGCCATAGAACACCAGCACCGCAGTGACCGCGATCCAGGCGATCGTGATCGGGATGAAGACCTTCCAGCCCAGCCGCATGATCTGGTCGTAGCGGTAGCGCGGGAAGCTGGCGCGGAACCAGATGTAGGCGCTGGCGAAGAAGAACACCTTGGCCAGCAGCCAGGGCCAGCCGCCCTTCCAGATCCAGTCCACCCAAGGGGAGACGTCCGCGCTCACCCAGCCCTGGATCGGGCTCAGCCAGCCGCCGAGGAAGAAGATCGAGATCAGGAAGCTGACCAGGATCATGTTGGCGTACTCGGCCAGGAAGAACAGCGCGAACGCCGACCCGGAGTACTCCACCATGTGGCCGGCGACGATCTCCGACTCGCCTTCGACCACGTCGAACGGCGCGCGGTTGGTTTCGGCCACACCGGACACCCAGTACACGATGAACAGCGGCAGCAGCGGCAGCCAGAACCACTCGAGGAAGCCGGAGTTGCCGGCCTGGGCCATCACGATGTCGGTGAGGTTCAGGCTGCCGGCGGCGATCAGCACGCCGACCAGCGCGAAGCCCATCGCGATCTCGTAGCTGACCACCTGCGCGGCCGAGCGCATCGCGCCCAGGAACGCGTACTTCGAGTTCGACGCCCAGCCGGCGATGATCACGCCGTACACGCCCAGCGAGGTCATGGCCAGCAGGTACAGCAGGCCCGCGTTGGCGTTGGACAGGACCAGCTTGTAGTCGAACGGCACCACCGCCCAGGCGGCGAACGCCGGCGCCAGGACGATCAGCGGCGCCAGGATGTACATCACCTTGTGCGCGCTGGCCGGCTGGATGACTTCCTTGAACAGCAGCTTGAAGACGTCGGCGAACGCCTGGAAGATGCCCATGCCCACGTACATGGGCCCGTGGCGCACGTGCATCCAGCCGATCAGCTTGCGTTCCCAGACCACGTAGAACGCCACCGAGATGATCACCGGCATGGCGATCGCCAGGATCTTCAACACGATCCAGACCGCCGGGCCAAGTTCGCCCAGCGAGTAGAACCACTCGCGCAGCGGACCGACGGCGTTGATCAGAAGCTCGTTCATGCCTTCACCACCTCGACCCGGCCCGCGCCCAGCGGCGCGGTGGCGCCATGGCCGCCTTCGATCCATGCGGCGCCCGCGGCGACGCGGTCATCCACCGCCACCGGCAGGGTCGCGGTGCCGCTCCCGGCGCGGACCTTGGCGACGGTGCCATCGGCCAGGCCGGCGGCAGCGGCATCGGCCGGATTCAGCACGATCCTGGCCTCGACGCTCAGGGGATGGGCCTGCAGCGCGGCGGCACGGCGCACCACCGCGTCGGTGCGGTAGATCGCGGGGACCAGCGCCAGCTCGAGGGTGCCGGTGCCGGCATCGGCCGCGCGACCGGGCTTCAGCGCGACCTTGCGGCCGCCCTCCAGCATCGCCCGCGCACCAGCCAGGTCGGTGAACTCGAAGCCCGGCAGGCCCAGTTCGCCGCCCAGCGCGCGCAGGACGCGCCAGCCTTCGCGGGCCTGCCCCGGCAGCCTTCCGCCGGCCTGCGCCGACTGTTCGACGCCATCCAGGTTGGTCAGCGTCGCCTCGATCTCCGGCAGCGCACCGATCGGCAGGATCACGTCGGCCACGGAACGGGTCGACTCGCAGGCGAAGTGGCTGAACGCCACGACCTGCGCCGCGTTCAGCGCCTTCAGCGCGGCGGCGGTGTCGGCGAAGTCCAGGCCCGGCTCGATTCCGTACAGCACGTACCCGCCGCGCGGCGCGGCGAACATGCCGGCCACGTCCAGCGCGGACGGCAGCACCCCCGCCCGGGCCAGGCCCACGGCGTTCGCACCCTGCGGGATGCGGCACAGCGAGGCGCCGGTGGCGGCGGCGAAATCGCGCGCGGCGGCACGGATCGCGGCGGCCTGGGGATGGTTCTCCGCGATCGCGCCGACGATCACCACCGCGCGCGTCGCGCCCTTGGCGGCATCGCGCAGCGTGGCGTCGGCCAGCGCCTCGGCGAAGCGCGACGGCGGCACGATCTGCTTGCCGGCCAGGGCGAAGGTGAAGTCGAAGTCGACCGGATTGATCACGTGGATGCGGGCGTTGCGCTTGACCTGGGCCTGGCGCAGCCGCGCGTGCAGCAGCGGCAGCTCGTGGCGCAGGTGGCTGCCGACCAGCACGACCACGTCGGCCTGGCCCACTTCCGCCAGCGGCAGGGCGAACGGCTCGGCCACGGCGGCGTCGGAGAAGTCGCGGTTGCCGATGCGGTGGTCGAGGTTGCCGCTGCCCAGTTCACCGGCCAGCAGCGCCAGCAGCCCGCCCTCCTCGTTCGAGGTCGACGGATGCGCCAGCACGCCGAGGGCATCGCCCCTGTTCGCGCGCAGGATATCGGCCGCCGCGGCCAGGCCTTCGGCCCAGCTGACCTCGCGCCACTGCCCGTCCACCTTGCGCAGCGGCGCGGTGGCACGGTCGGCGGCCTGCAGGCCCTGGTGCGAGTAGCGGTCGCGGTCGGACAGCCAGCACTCGTTGACCGCCTCGTTGTCGCGCGGCACGGTGCGCAGCACTTCGCCGCGGCGCACGTGCAGGTGCAGGTTGGAGCCCATCGGGTCGTGGTAGCCCAGCGACTCGCGGGCGACCAGCTCCCACGGGCGGGCGCGGAACTGGAACACCTTGTTGGTCAGCGCGCCGACCGGGCACACGTCGATGACGTTGCCCGATAGCTCGGTCGCCAGCGGCTTGCCGTCGTAGGTGCCGATCTGCAGGTTCTCGCCGCGGTACATGCCACCCAGCTCGTAGGTGCCCGCGATCTCGCCGGTGAAACGGACGCAGCGGGTGCACTGGATGCAGCGCGTCATCTCGGTGGCGACCAGCGGGCCGATGTCCTCGTCGGCGACCACGCGCTTGCGCTCGACGTAGCGGCTGACCGAGCGGCCGTAGCCCAGCGACAGGTCCTGCAGTTCGCACTCGCCACCCTGGTCGCAGACCGGGCAGTCGAGCGGATGGTTGATCAGCAGGAACTCCATCACGTTGCGCTGGGCCTTCAGCGCCTTGTCGTTGCGGGTGAAGACCTTGAGGCCGTCCATCACCGGCGTGGCGCAGGCCGGCGACGGCTTCGGCGCCGAGCGCCCGCCCACCTCGGTGTCGACCAGGCACATGCGGCAGTTGGCCGCCACCGCCAGCTTGTCGTGGTAGCAGAAACGCGGGATCGGGATGCCGGCCTTGTCCGCCGCCTGGATGATCATCGAGCCCTTCGGCGCGGCCATCTCGACGCCGTCGATGAAGACGGTGACGTGGTCGGGCGGCAGGTTCGGGTTGACGGGCTGCGCACTCACGCGGCCACCTCCAGGTTGGAACGGACCACCGTGCCATCGCGCTCGTCGTCGACGAGGAAGCGCTTGTTGACGATGGCGTATTCGAACTCATGCCAGAAGTGGCGCAGCATGCCCTGCACCGGCCACGCGGCGGCTTCGCCGAACGCGCAGATGGTATGGCCTTCGATCTGGCCGGCGGCCGCGCGCAGGGTCTGCAGGTCTTCCAGCGTGGCCTTGTGCTCGGCCACCCGGGTCAGCATGCGGTACATCCAGCCGGTGCCTTCGCGGCACGGCGTGCACTGACCGCAGCTTTCCTTGTAGTAGAACCGGGCGATGCGCTGGCAGGCGCGGACCATGCAGGTGGTGTCGTCCATCACCACGACCGCGCCCGAACCCAGGCCCGAACCGGCCTTCTGGATCGCGTCGTAGTCCATGGTCAGGCCCATCATGGTCTCGCCCGGCAGCACCGGCATCGAGGAACCGCCCGGGATCACCGCCTTGATCTTCCGCCCCTCGCGCATGCCGCCGCAAAGCTCCAGCAGCTCGGAGAACGGCGTGCCCAGGCGGATCTCGTGGTTGCCGGGCCGCGCGACGTGGCCGGACACCGAGAAGATCTTGCAACCGCCGTTGTTCGGCTTGCCCAGGTCCATGAACCACTGCGCGCCGTTGCGCACGATCGCCGGCACGGAGGCGTAGGTCTCGGTGTTGTTGATCGTGGTCGGCTTGCCATACAGGCCGAAGTTGGCCGGGAACGGCGGCTTGAACCGCGGCTGGCCCTTCTTGCCTTCCAGCGACTCCATCAGCGCGGTTTCTTCGCCGCAGATGTAGGCGCCCGCGCCCAGCGCATTGTACAGGTCGATGTCGACGCCCGAGCCGAGGATGTCCTTGCCCAGCCAGCCGTTGGCGTACGCCTCGGCGGTGGCCTCCTCCAGGTGCTCGAACGGCTCGTGGTGGAATTCGCCGCGCAGGTAGTTGTAGCCCACGGTCGAGCCGGTGGCGTAGCAGGCGATCGCCATGCCTTCGATCACCGCGTGCGGGTTGTAGCGCAGGATGTCTCGGTCCTTGGCGGTGCCCGGCTCGGACTCGTCCGAGTTGCAGAGGATGTACTTCTGCATGTCGCCCTTGGGCATGAAGCTCCACTTCAGCCCGGTCGGGAAGCCCGCGCCGCCGCGCCCGCGCAGGCCCGACTGCTTGACCATCTCGACCACGTCGGCCGGCGGGATCTTCTCGGTGAGGATCCTGCGCAGCGCCTGGTAGCCGCCGGTCTTGAGGTAGTTCTCGTACGACCAGGGCTTGTCGAAGTGCAGCGTCGTGTAGACCGCCTGGTGCTCCTTCGGGGCCGGGCCGACCGGGCCGTAGCCCTCGGAAATCTTGGTGTGGTGCGCCATCTGCGGTGGCCTCACTTCAGTCCGTCGAGCAGCTCGTCCACCTTCGCGGCGGTGAGCTTCTCGTGGTAATGGCCGTTGATCACCACCACCGGGGCGCCGCAGCACGCGGCCACGCACTCTTCCTCGCGCTTGAGGTAGACGCGGCCGTCGGCGGTCGACTCGCCCAGCTTGCAGCCGAGCTTCTGCTCGGCGTGCGCCACCAGCTGCTCGGCGCCGTTGAGCCAGCAGCTGATGTTGGTGCAGAAGGCCACGTTGTTGCGGCCGACCTTCTGGGTCTCGAACATCGAGTAGAAGGTGGCGACCTCGTAGGCCCATACCGGCGGCAGGTCCAGGTACCTGGCGACCGCGGCGATCAGCTCGTCGGTCAGCCAGCCCTGGTTCTGTTCCTGGGCCGCGTGCAGCCCCTGCAGCACCGCGGACCGCTTGCGGTCCGGCGGGAACTTGGTCAACCAGTGGTCGATGTGCGCGCGCGTGTCGTCGCTCAGGACGACCATCGGGTCGACGTTGCGCGCGTGCTCGAAATTACCGGTGGCCTTCATCGATCCACCTCACCAAACACGAGATCATAGGTACCGATCATGGCCACGACGTCGGCCAGCATGTGGCCGCGCACGATCTCGTCCATCGAGGACAGGTGCGCGAAGCCCGGCGCGCGCAGGTGCACGCGGAACGGCTTGTTGGCGCCGTCGGACACCAGGTAGCAGCCGAACTCGCCCTTGGGCGCCTCGACCGCGGCGTAGGTCTCGCCTGCCGGCACGCAATAGCCTTCGGAGAACAGCTTGAAGTGGTGGATCAGCGCTTCCATGTCGTCCTTCATCTCCTCGCGCTTGGGAGGGGCGACCTTGAAGTTCTGGACCATGACCGGGCCGGGGTTGGCCTTCAGCCACTTCACGCACTGGGTGATGATCCGGTTGGACTGGCGCAGCTCGGCGACGCGGACCAGGTAGCGGTCGTAGCAGTCGCCCTCCTTGCCCACCGGGATGTCGAAGTCGACCGCGTCATACTTCGCGTAGGGCTGCTTCTTGCGCAGGTCCCATTCGATGCCCGACCCGCGCAGCATCGGCCCGCTCATCGACCAGGCCAGGGCCTGCTCGGGCGTGACCACGCCGATGCCGACGGTGCGCTGCTTCCAGATGCGGTTGTCGGTCAGCAGCGTCTCGTATTCGTCGATGCGCTTGGGGAACTCGCGGGTGAAGTGCTCGATGTAGTCGAGCAGCGAGCCCTCGCGCGCCTCGTTGAAGCGCTTCAGCTTGGCGCCCTTGTGCCAGGGGGATTCCTTGTACTTGGGCATGTGGTCCGGCAGGTCGCGATAGACGCCGCCGGGCCGGTAGTAGGTCGCGTGCATGCGCGCGCCGCTGACCGCCTCGTAGACGTCCATCAGCTCTTCGCGCTCGCGGAACGCGTACAGGAACACCGCCATCGCGCCCAGGTCGAGCGCATTGGAACCCAGCCACATCAGGTGGTTCAGGATCCGGGTGATCTCGTCGAACATGGTGCGGATGTACTGCGCGCGCTCGGGCGCCTCGATCCCCAGCAGGGTCTCGATCGCGCGCACGTAGGCGTGCTCGTTGCACATCATGGACACGTAGTCCAGCCGGTCCATGTAGCCGATCGACTGGTTGAACGGCTTGGACTCGGCCAGCTTCTCGGTGCCGCGATGGAGCAGGCCCACGTGCGGATCGGCGCGGACGATGGTCTCGCCGTCCATCTCCAGGATCAGGCGCAGCACGCCATGCGCGGCCGGGTGCTGCGGGCCGAAGTTCATGGTGTAGTTGCGGATCTCCTGCTTCGCCTCGGCGGCGTTGCCGGATGCGGCGGCAGGATGGAACGTCGTATCGGGATTCATCTGTGCGCTCACTTGGCCGCCTCCCGCTGCGCGGCTTCGCCGGCCGCGGTCTCGTAGCGGGCGTCGTCGCGGATCACGCGCGGCACGCCCACGCGCGGCTCGACCGAGGTCACCGGCTCGTAGACGACGCGCTTGCGCTCCTCGTCGTAGCGCACCTCGACGTTGCCGATGAGCGGGAAGTCCTTGCGGAACGGATGGCCGACGAAGCCGTAGTCGGTCAGGATCCGGCGCAGGTCCGGGTGGCCCTCGAAGACGATGCCGTACAGGTCGAACGCCTCGCGCTCGAACCAGTTGGCGCCGGGCCACAGGGCCGTCACCGACGGCACCACCGGCAGCGCGTCGTCCGGCGCGAAGCAGCGCACGCGCAGGCGGACGTTGCCGGCATAGGACATCAGGTGCAGGACCGCGGCGAAGCGGCGCCGCGGGACCTCGATCGGCACGACCCGGTCGGCGCCCTGCTGGCTGGGCTGCTCGCCCCATCCGAAGCGGCCGGTGCCCTTGCCTTCCACGCCGCGGCTGAAGCCGCCGGAGGACACGCCTTCGGTGTCCCACTCGTCGCTGCCGTAGCCCAGGTAGTCGATGCCGCTGACCGCGGTCAGCTGCTCGAAGGCGAACTCGTCGCGCAGCGCCTGGCAGGTCGCCAGCCAGTCCTGCGCGGATGCTTCGAGGGTGATCTCGCCACGGGGTTCGGCCACGGTCACCGCCGCGGCCGGGAAGCGGTCGCGGAGGCGCTGGGCGAAGGAGGCAGCTGGCTCGGCCATGGGGCTTGGCGTATTCCGGAAAGGACGTGGGTTCAGCGGTCGATCGTGTTCTTCCTGGCCACGGTCTGCGTGCGCCAGATCTTCTTCTGCAGCTGCAGGATGCCGTAGACCAGCGCCTCGGCCGTGGGCGGGCAGCCGGGCACGTAGACGTCGACCGGGACGACGCGGTCGCAGCCGCGCACCACCGAGTACGAGTAGTGGTAGTAGCCGCCGCCGTTGGCGCAGCTGCCCATCGAGATGACCCACTTCGGGTCGGGCATCTGGTCGTAGACCTTGCGCAGCGCCGGGGCCATCTTGTTGACCAGGGTGCCGGCCACGATCATCACGTCGGACTGGCGCGGCGACGGGCGGAACACGACGCCGTAGCGGTCCAGGTCCAGGCGCGCGGCGCCGGCGTGCATCATCTCGACCGCGCAGCAGGCCAGGCCGAAGGTCATCGGCCACATCGAGCCGGTGCGCGCCCAGTTCACCAGCGCGTCGACGCTGGTGGTGATGTAGCCCTTCTCGAGCAGCGGGTTGTCGCCTTCGGGGCGCAGGATGTCGTCGACCCGCCCTTCCGGGATCGGGTTGGTCATCAGGCGATCGAGGGTTTGGATCACTCCCATTCGAGCGCTCCCTTCTTCCAGACGTAGACGAAGCCGAGGAACAGCATCCCGACGAACAGGCCCATGGTGACCAGCGCGCGCGGCCCCAGTTCCTGGAACACGAGGGTCCACGGCACGATGAAGATGATTTCCAGGTCGAAGACGATGAACTGGATCGCGATGAGGTAGTAGCGCACGTCGAACTTCATGCGCGCGTCCTCGAACGCCTCGAAGCCGCACTCGTAGGGCGACAGCTTCTGCAGGTCCGGGCGGCGCGGCCCGAGCACCCGGCCGACGATGATCAGCGCGACGCCGATGCCGGTGGCCACGATCAGGAACAACAGGGTCGGCAGGTATTGGGCCAGCACGTGCGGTTCTCTCTTGCCTCTGCCCGGCAGGCCGGGCTTGGGTCCGTTTCCGCGAGGGCCGCGGAGCGCCTGTTGCGTCCTCGCCGCCGCGCCTCCCGCTCTGGAAGACCCGGCGATGCCGCGGACAGTCACATGTGCCGCTGTCCGCTGCGATTGTGCACAGCAGCGGAATTGTAGCGGCTGGCCGGCGCGGTAGTAAACGCTTGCAAGCGTGCCGCATCGCCACAAACCGCAAGAAAAAAGCCCGCTCGCGCGGGCCTTCGTCCTTTGCTGCCATCCGGCGCTGGCGCGCCGGCTTTCACATGGTGCCCAAGAGGGGACTCGAACCCCTACGACTTGCGTCGCTACCACCTCAAGGTAGTGCGTCTACCAATTCCGCCACCTGGGCATGAAACCGTGCGCCGGCTCGCGGCGCGGCGCATTGTACGCGTTACTGCGCCGGGGGAGCAGCCTCCGGCTGTTCCTGCGCCGGCGGCGGCGCGGGAACCTGCTCGACTTCCGGCGCGCTGGCCGCCGGCGCCGCGGCGGGCACCTCGGTCGAGGCCGGGGCGGCCGGCGGGGCCGGCATCTCGCCCGGCGCGAGGGCGCCCTGGGCCGGCGCGGCCGGCTCGGCCATCAGGCCAAGGCTCTGCTGGACCACCGGGCGGGCGCTGTGGCTGGCGTACCAGGCCATGAACAGGCTGATGCCGAAGAACACCACGGCCAGCCACTTGGTGCTCTTGGATAGGAAGTTGGACGCGCCCCGGGCACCGAACACGGTGCCCGACGCCCCGGCGCCGAACCCGGACCCGGCGGCGGCACCGGCGCCGCGCTGCAGCAGGATCAGCGCGATCATCGCAATCGCCACCAGCACGTACACCACGTTGAGGATCAGCATCAGCATGTCGTGTTGCCTTGTCGTCTCGACTCTTGCTTCGTGCCTAGGCGGCGGTCGGGGCCGCCCGGGCGATGGCCAGGAAGTCCGCGGCCACCAGCGAGGCGCCACCGATCAGCCCGCCGTCCACGTCGGGCTGCGCGAAGAGCGCGCCGGCGTTGTCGGGCTTCACGCTGCCGCCGTACAGGATCGGCAGGGAATCGGCGATTCTAGCATCGTGGGCGGCGATCTGGCGACGGATGAATGCGTGCATGGCCTGGGCCTGTTCCGGCGAGGCGGTGCGCCCGGTCCCGATCGCCCAGACCGGCTCGTAGGCCACCACCGCGTCGGCGAACCCGGCCACCCCGACCAGGTCGAGGACCGGCTGCAGCTGCCCGGCGATGACCTCCTCGGCCTGGCCCGCATCGCGCTGTTCCAGCCGCTCGCCCATGCACAGGACCGGGCGCAGGCCGGCATTGAGCGCCGCCCGGAACTTGCGGGCGACCAGGTCGCTGCTTTCCTGGTGGTACTGACGCCGCTCCGAGTGCCCGCACAGGCCGTAGCGGGCGCCGACGTCCACCAGCATCGTGGCCGAGACCTCGCCGGTGTAGGCGCCTTTCTCGTTGCTGCTGACGTCCTGGGCGCCGAAGGCGAGCGGCGTGCCCTCGAAGTCCTCGATCAGGTCGCCCAGGTAGGGGAGCGGCGGCATCACCACCAGCTCGACCCCGGGGACCGGGGCGCCGGCGGCGATCTGGCCGACCAGCTCGGTGGCGAAGGCACGGGTGCCGTGCAGTTTCCAGTTGCCCGCGACGATCCTGCGACGCATGCACGACTCCGGATAGCTCGTATTGCGCGGAAGGATACCGCGCAGTACGGATGTCCTGCTCGCTGACAACGCAGGACATCGCCCGGACAGGCGCGGGGACGGCCTACTTGAGCTTGATCTCGCGCAGCCGTTCCTCGAGGTAGCCCTGCGCCGTGATCGGCTCCGGGTAGCGGCTCGGGTTGTCCGCGGTGACCGTGGACGGCAGCACGTCGATCAGGAAGTCGGGGTTCGGATGCAGGAAGAACGGCACCGAGTAGCGCGGCTTGCGCGCCTCGGCGGCCGGCGGATTGACCACGCGGTGGGTGGTCGACGGGTACACGTGGTTGGTCAGCCGCTGCAGCATGTCGCCGATGTTGACCACGATGGTGTCCGCGTCGGCGGTGAACGGCACCCACTCGCCCCCGCGCGACAGCACTTCCAGCCCCGAGGCGCTGGCGCCGACCAGCAGCGTGATGAGGTTGATGTCCTCGTGCGCGCCGGCGCGCACGTTGGGGATGTCGTCCGCGGTGATCGGCGGGTAGTGGATCGGGCGCAGGATCGAGTTGCCCGAATCGGTCTTGTCGGCGAACCAGGTCTCCGGCAGCCCGATGTGCAGGGCCAGGGCCGACAGCACGCGCGAACCGAGCTGGTCCAGCGCCTGGTACAGGCCGTAGCCGTGCTCGCGGAAGCCGGGCACCTCGGCCGGCCACAGGTTGGGTGGCATCACCGGGCGGTACTTCGAATCGTCCGGGATTTCGCGGCCGATGTGCCAGAACTCCTTGAGGTCGAAGTGCCGGGCGCCCTTGGCGGTCTCGACCCCGAACGGCGTATAGCCGCGCGCGCCGCCGCCACCGGGGACGTGGTACTGCTTCTTCACCTCGTCCGGGAGCGCGAAGAACTGCTTGAACACGCCGTACGCGGCGTCGATGTCGGCCTGCGGGATGCCGTGGTTGCGGATGCCCGCGAAGCCCCATTCGCGGTAGGCGGCGCCCAGCTCGGCCACGAAGGCCTCGCGATCGGCGCTGCTGGCCGGCGCGGTGAAACGCGTGATGTCGAGGGTCGGAATGCGTGCAGCCATGTCGTGCTCCGGAGATCGGTCGCGGCGGTTCAACCGCGCGTCAGGGGTTCTTGGCCGCGATCAGGTCGCGGCGGCCTGGCGGACCGCGGCGGCCAGCCGGTCCAGGGTGTCCTGCATCAGCGCGGCGTCATCGGCCTCGACCGTCACCCGCACGACCGGCTCGGTGCCCGAGGGCCGCAGGAACGCGCGCCCCCTGCCCTGCACCGCCGCCTGCGCGCCCTGCAGCGCGCCGCGTACGCCGTCGGCTTCGACGATGGCCTTGGCCGAGGCTCCCTCGAGGCGCACGTTGACCGTCTTCTGCGGCATCGCGGACAGGCCTTCGAGCGCCTGGCGCAGGCCGGCCCCGGACCCGCGCAGCACGTCCAGCACCTGCAGCGCGCTGACGATCGCGTCGCCGGTGGTCGCCCGGTCCAGGCACAGCAGGTGGCCGGAGGCTTCGCCCCCGAGGACGCCACCGCCCTCCACCAGCGCCTGGTGGACGTAGCGGTCGCCGACCTTCGCCCGCTGGAAGGGAATGCCGGCCTCGGCCAGCGCCTTCTCCAGCCCGTAGTTGGTCATCAGCGTGCCCACCACCGGCCCGTGCAGGCGGCCGCTGGCCTGCCAGGCGCGGGCCAGCACGTACAGCAGGCCATCGCCATCGACCGGGTTGCCCTGGTCGTCGGCCATCAGCACGCGGTCGCCGTCGCCGTCGAAGGCGATGCCCAGGTCCGAACCGGTCTCGCGCACCTTGGCGGCGAGGCTGTCGATGTGCATCGAGCCCACGCCGGCATTGATGTTCAGCCCGTCCGGGGCCGCGCCGATGGCGACCACCTCCGCGCCCAGCTCGCGGAACAGCAGCGGGGCGATGTGGTAGGTGGCGCCGTGGGCGCAGTCCAGCACGAGCCTGAGCCCGCGCAGGTCGAAACCGCGCGGCACCGACGCCTTGCAGAATTCGATGTAGCGGCCGACCGCGTCGCGCGCGCGCACCGCCTTGCCCAGCTTCTCCGACTCGACCGTGGCGAAGGCGCCGTCGAGCGCCGTTTCGATCGCCAGCTCGGTGGCGTCGTCGAGCTTCTCGCCCTCGGCGGAGAAGAACTTGATGCCGTTGTCGTAGTGCGGGTTGTGGGAAGCGCTGATGACGATGCCGGCATCGGCGCCGAGGGTGCGGGTCAGGAAGGCGACCGCCGGGGTCGGCATCGGGCCCAGCAGCTGCACGTCCACGCCCGCGGCGACCAGTCCCGCCTCGAGCGCGGCCTCGAACATGTAACCGGAGATGCGCGTGTCCTTGCCGATCACGACCGTGCGACGGCCTGGGCGACCATCGGCCAGGACCCGTCCCAGCGCGTTGCCGAGGCGCAGCACGAAGTCGGCGGAGATCGCGCCCTCGCCGACCCGGCCGCGGATGCCGTCGGTGCCGAAATAACGGCGCGCGCTGCTCATGCCGCGTCCAGGGTGTCGCTGTCTTCCGGACGCGGCTGGCGGCCCATCATCGCCAGCAGGCCGGCGAGGCGGTCGCGCAGCTCGCGGCGGTCGCAGATCTGGTCGATGGCGCCGTGCTCGAGCAGGAACTCCGAGCGCTGGAAGCCTTCCGGCAGCTTCTCGCGCACGGTCTGCTCGATCACGCGCGGGCCGGCGAAGCCGATCAGCGCCTCGGGCTCGGCGATGTTCAGGTCGCCCAGCATCGCGAACGAAGCCGACACGCCACCGGTGGTCGGGTGGGTCAGCACCGAGATGTACGGCAGCCCGGCCGCGCGCAGCCGCCCCAGCGCCGCGGAGGTCTTGGCCATCTGCATCAGCGAGAACAGGCTCTCCTGCATGCGCGCGCCGCCGCTGGCGGAGAAGTTCACGAACGGGGCGCCGATCTCCAGCGCCTTCTCGGCGGCCAGGGTGAACTTCTCGCCGACCACCGAACCCATCGAGCCACCCATGTAGGCGAAGTCGAACGAGCTGGCCACCAGCGGCCGGCCCTTGAGCAGGCCCTGCATCGCGACCAGCGCGTCGTATTCGCCGGTGGCCTTCTGGGTCGACTTGATCCGCTCGGCGTAGCGCTTGGAATCCTTGAACTTGAGCACGTCGGTCGGCGCCAGGGTGGCGGCGATCTCGCTGGTGCTGCCCGGGTCGAACAGCGAGGCCAGCCGGGCGCGGGCCCGGATCGCCATGTGGAAGTCGCACTTGGGGCAGACCTCCAGGTTCTCCTCGAGCTCGGGGCGGTACAGCACCGCGCCGCAGCGGTCGCATTTCTCCCACAGGCCCTCGGGCACGGAGCGCTTGCGGTTGGCGGCGTTGTCGGTGCGGATGCCGGAGGGCATCAGTTTGCTGAGCCAGCTCATTCGAAAGGGTGTGTTCCGTTCAGGGGCCGTCGCCGGCCGGAAAAGGGCGACAGTCTAGCTCACGTGCCCCGCGCGGGTGCCCAGCGGACGGGCGATCCGTACGTGATCGTATGGTAGGCTCCGCCTTCCCCGCCCCTCCGCTTTCCCATGAAGCCTTCCGTCTTCCGCCACGGCATCAACCTGTGGCCGCCGTTCCTGTTCACCGGCATCCACGTCGCGGACGTATCGCCGGACTGGCGGCATGCCCGGGTCGAGCTGCGGATGCGGCCCTGGAACCGCAACTACGTGGGCACCCACTTCGGCGGAAGCCTGTTCGCGATGACCGACCCGTTCTGGATGCTGCTGCTGATGCGGCTGCTCGGGCGCGACTATTACGTCTGGGACCAGTCCGGCAGCATCGATTTCGTCAAGCCCGGCCGCGGGACTGTCACCGCCCGCTTCGACATCGACGATGCGGTGCTGGAGGAGATCCGCCAGGCCACCGCCGGCGGCGCCAAGTACCTGCACTGGTTCGAGAACGAGATCGTGAACGCCGACGGCGAGGTGGTCGCCCGGGTCCGCAAGCAGGTCTACGTGCGGCGCAAGCCGGACCGCCGCCCGGCTCAGGGCGACGCGCCGGCCGCCTGAAGCCGGCTGGCCGGCAGGGGCACGGACCAGGTGCCGTCGTGGCCGCGCGGCTCCGGTCGCGGACTCTCGTACAGGTCGACGCCGAGCGTGCCCGCGGTCGCGTCCAGCCGGAGCGGCCGCACCGCGCTGCGCATCGGCGCCGGCAGCCGCGCCACCGCGGCCTCGTCGATCACGCCGTCCTGGCGGCGCAGCCAGAGCAGCGCCGCCAGGGTACGCAGGCGCGCGTCGGCATCCTGCAGGCGCACGCCATAGTCGCGATAGGCCGGCTGGGCGACGTCGGCCAGCACGCAGCCGATCGGGTTGGAGGCGCAGGCGAGCGACCAGCGTGACGGCGGCGGAGCCGGATCAAGCAGCGGCCGGTCGGCTGCGATGAGTTCGCGTGCCTGCGCGCTGCAGTACCAGGCGAACTTGGGCGCCCCACGGGCGGCGGTACGCTCCGGATCGAACAGCGCGCCGGACGCCCACGCCGGAACGTCCCTGCCCATGCTTGCACCCAGCGCCACCGCCGTGGCCTGGCCCTGGATGCCCGCCGACACCCAGCGTCCCTCCGACAGCATGGTCCGGCAGATCCCCGCCTCAAGATCCAGCGGCAGCCCCAGCGCGGCCTCGCAGGCAGGTGGCAACGGGTGGCCGCGCGGCAGCTCGGCCAGCATCTCGGCCAGCAGCGTGGCGTTGCCCTGCACCAGGGCCGCGCCGACCATGCTGCCGACCAGGCTGTCGCCCCCGACGATCAGGGTGCGTCCCTGCGCCACGCCGGCACAGGCGCCCGCCAGCGCCGCGTCGGCGTCGCCCTGGGCGAACCGCCACGCGTCCCGCGTGTGCGCCCGGGCCAGCCACTGGAACTCCGGGAATGGCGCATCGAGCCGCGGCGGGAGCGGGCTGCGGAAGCGGTCGTAGGCTGACAGCGCGTCTGTTCGCTCGAGCAGGCGTCCATGGTGGGCGAGCAGTCCGGCGTAGGCGGCCGGCGCGGCCCGGATGCGTTCGATGCAACCGGCCTCGCGCGGCGCGCACCAGTCCGGATCACCCTGGCGGGGTTCGCCCAGTCGCGGCCAATCCTCGCGGGCGCTGCGCCAGGCGGGCCCGTCCCTGCGCGAAGGGTCCCACGGCGCCAGCGCGCCCAGGCTGCGGACGTCTTCCGCGAGCACCCGGCCCTGCTCGGCGGCGGGGATGTCGTAGCCGAGCGTCCACAACGCCGCGAAGCCATCTCGACCGCCATCCGGCGGCGGGGCCTGCACCAGCGCCAGCGCCTCGCGCTCGGCCCTCGTCGGCCCCATCGCCCGCGATACCACGTGCACTGCCAGCGCCAGCAGCACCACGGCGATGGCGCCGCCGACCAGGCACTTCAGGATCCGTAGCATGCATTTCCCCCGCCGGCATTCCCCATGCCGGGGCATCAGCATAACCGCCGCCGGCGCTACAATCCGGCCATGTCCCCCGACTCCCACGCGCCGCAGCGCGCCTCGCTGCAACGCCTGTTCCTCACCGGCCTGCTGACCCTGCTGCCGATCTGGCTGACCTGGGTCGTCATCAAGTTCGTGTTCGTGCTGCTGTCCAGCATCAGCGCGCCCTGGGTGGTGCCGATCTCCGAGAACATCGCCGACTCCTTCCCCACCTACATGGGCTGGGGCAAGGCGCTGTGGGTGCAGAACACCATCGCCATGGTGGCGACCCTGCTGGTGATCCTGGGCGTGGGGGTGCTGGCGCGGCGGGTGATCGGCCAGCGCCTGCTCGGCTGGTTCGAAGCGTTCATGGCCCGGGTGCCGCTGGCCAACCTGGTCTACACCAGCGTGCGCAAGCTGCTGGACATCCTGCAGACCAAGCCTGGCAGCACCCAGCGCGTGGTCCTGATCGACTTCCCGCACCGCGAGATGAAGGCCATCGGCCTGGTCACGCGGGTGCTGAAGGAGGAAGGCACCGGCCGCGAACTGGCCGCGGTGTACGTGCCGACCACCCCCAACCCCACCTCGGGCTACCTGGAAGTGGTGCCCGTGGAGCTGCTGACGCCGACCGACTGGACCGTCGACCAGGCCATGGGCTTCATCATCTCCGGCGGCGCCGTGGCCCCCGAAACCATGCCCTTCACCCGCGCGGGCGAGCGGCAGTGAGCGTACAGGCCGCGCGCCTGTTCGAGGATCGCGCGGTCCGCCTGTTCATCGGCCTCGCCGCGTTCTTCTGCGTCAACGCCGCGCTGGCCGAGTTCATCGGGGTCAAGATCTTCGCCCTGGAGGACACGCTCGGCGTGGCCCCGTTCGAATGGAACCTGTTCGGCCAGACCGGGTCGCTGAACTTCACCGCCGGCACGCTGCTGTGGCCGGTGGTGTTCATCATGACCGACACGATCAACGAGTTCTTCGGCCGCCGCGGCGTGCGCTTCATCTCGTGGCTGGCGGTCGGCCTGATCCTGTACGGCTTCGTGTTCGCCTTCGCCGCGATCGAGCTCGCGCCGGCCGCCTGGTGGCGCGGCGCCGCCCAGGCGCAGGGCGTGCCCGACTACCAGTCCGCGTTCGCCGCGGTGTTCGGCCAGGGCCTGTGGACCATCGCCGGCTCGCTGGTCGCCTTCCTGGTCGGGCAGATGATCGACGTGGCCGTGTTCCACCGCATCCGCCGCGCCACCGGCGAGCGCCGGGTCTGGCTGCGCGCCACCGGCTCGACCGCGGTCTCGCAGCTGGTCGACAGCTTCGTGGTGATCTGGATCGCCTTCGTGCTCGGCCCGCAGAAGTGGCCGACCTCGCTGTTCCTGGCGGTGAGCACCCTCAACTACGCGTGGAAGATGCTGGCGGCGATCGCGCTGATCCCGCTGCTCTACGTGATGCGGCGCGCGATCACCGCCTACCTGGGCGCCGCGCGCGCCCGCGAGCTGCGCGAGCAGGCGGCCCGCTGACGCGCCGATGGCGCCCCCGGCTGGCCTGCGCCGGCCGGATGCGGCACTCTCCGGGGTTCACGTCTATCCGGAGTGCCCATGTCCCCGAACCGGCTGCGCTGGCTCGCCCTTCCCGTCGCCCTGGTCCTGCTCGCGCCCGCGCCGGCGGACGCCGCGAAGAAAAAGGCCAAGCGGCCCGCCGCTTCGGCGCCCGCCAAGGCCAAGCCGGCGAAGAAGGCCGAGACCCGGCCCGAGCAGCTGCAGCGCCTCTACGCCGAATACTGGGACGCCTCGCTCAAGCTCAATCCCCTCCAGGCGACCTTCCAGGGCGACCCGCGCTGGAACGACCAGCTGCCCAACTACCTGTCGGCCGATTTCCGCAAGCAGAGCCACGACTTCACCGCGCAATGGCTGGCCAAGGTCGAAGCGGTCGGCGAGGAGGGCCTGCAGGGCCAGGACCTGCTGAGCTACCGGATCTTCGTGCGCAATGCCCGCGACGCGCTGGAAGGCGAGCGCTTCCCGGGCTGGATGCAGCCGGTCAACCAGTTCAACAACCCGGCCACGCTGGTGGCCATGCTGGGCTCGGGCAGCAGCGCGCAGCCGTTCCGCACGGTCAAGGACTACGACAACTGGCTCAAGCGCGGCGCCCAGGTGCCGGCCCTGTTCGAACAGGCGATCGCCAACATGGAACAGGGCATGGCCGCCGGCGTCGTCCAGCCGCGGCCGCTGATGGAGAAGGTGCTGCCGCAGCTGGACGCGCTGATCAAGCCGACCGCCGAGGAGACCCTGTTCTGGAACCCGATCCGGACCATGCCGGCGGAGTTCCCCGAAGCCGAGCGCGCGCGCCTGGCCGCCGAGTACAAGCAGCTGATCGAGCAGCGGCTGATGCCCTCCTACCGGCGCCTGCGCGGCTTCATCGCCACCCGCTACCTGCCGGCCACGCGCAGCAGCGCCGGCCTGGCCGCGCTGCCCGACGGCGCGGCCTGGTATGCCTACAACGCCCGCCAGAGCACTACTACGGACCTGGCGCCCGAGCGCATCCACCAGATCGGCCTGGACGAGGTCGAGCGGATCCACGGCGAGATCCGCAAGGTGATGAAGCAGGTGAAGTTCCGCGGCAACATGCAGAAGTTCTTCCGTTTCATGCAGCAGGACAAGCGATTCCAGTTCGCCGACGAGGAGGCCCTGCTGGCCTATTACCGCGGCCTGGAGTCGAAGGTGATGGCCAGGGTGCCGCAGCAGTTCTCCCTGCTGCCCCGGGCCGGCTTCGAGATCCGCCCGGTGGAGCCGTACCGCGCCCAGTCCGCCGCCGGCGGTTCCTACATGCGGCCGAGCGAGGACGGCAGCCGCCCCGGCGTGTTCTACGTGAACACCTACGACCTGCCCTCGCGCAAGACCTGGGACGCCGAGGACCTGTTCCTGCACGAGGCCATCCCCGGCCATCACTTCCAGCTGGCGCTGCAGCAGGAGCTGGGCGGCCTGCCCGCGTTCCGCCGCTTCGGCGGCGAGACCGCGTTCACCGAGGGCTGGGGCCTGTACGCCGAATCGGTCGGCCGCGACCTGGGCCTGTACGAGGACCCGTATTCGTACTTCGGCTACCTGCAGAACGAACTGTGGCGCGCGATCCGGCTGGTGGTGGACACCGGCCTGCACAGCAAGGGCTGGACCCGGCAGCAGGTGATCGACTACATGCTCGAGAACTCGGCCACCAGCCAGGTCGAGGCGGTGTCGGAGACCGAGCGCTACATGGCCATCCCCGGCCAGGCGCTGGCCTACAAGATGGGCGAGCTGAAGATCATGGAGCTGCGCAGGAAGGCGCAGGCCGCGCTCGGCCCGCGCTTCGACGTGCGCGCGTTCCACGCCGAGGTGCTCAAGGACGGTTCGGTGCCGCTCGACGTGCTCGAGGCCAAGGTCGACGCGTGGATCGCGGACCAGCAGGCAGCGGCGCCGCAGGCCCCGACGGGTTAACCTGCGGCATCGCCACGTCCGGGGAAGACGTCCGATGTCCTCGCTGTTGCCCCTGCTCGCCCTGGCCATGCTCTCCGGCACGCCCGCCGCGCCCGCCGGAGATCCGGTCGCGGCCGTCGATGCGCTGATGCGCGACTACGACGGCCGCGTGCCCGGCGCGGCGGTGCTGGTGCTGCGCGACGGCGAACCGCTGCTGCGCAGGGGTTACGGCCTGGCGGACCTCGAAGCGGGCGTCGCCACCTCGCCGGAAACCAACTACCGCCTGGCCTCGGTGACCAAGCAGTTCACGGCCGCGGCGATCCTGCTGCTGGCCGAGGACGGCCGGCTCACGCTCGAGGATCCGGTGAAGCGCTGGCTGCCGTCGCTGCCCGCCGCCGCCGAAGCGGTCACCGTTCGCCAGCTGCTCAGCCACACCTCCGGCCTGGTCGACTACGAGGAGCACGTCCCGGCGGACTTCGCCGGGCAGCTGCACGATGCCGACGTGCTGCGCATCCTCGAAGGCCAGGACCGCACGTATTTCCCGCCCGGCAGCGCCTATCGCTACAGCAACAGCGGCTATGCGCTGCTGGCGCTGGTGGTCGGTCGCGCCTCCGGCCAGGACTTCGCCACGTTCCTGCGCCGGCGCATCTTCCAGCCGCTGGGCATGCGGTCCTCCGTCGCGCACCAGGATGGCGTGGACACCGTCGCGCATCGCGCCTGGGGGTACACCCTGGCCGGCGGCCGCTGGACCCGCACCGACCAGAGCCAGACCAGCGCGGTGCTCGGCGACGGCGGCATCTATTCCTCGATCGACGACCTCGCGCGCTGGGACGCGGCGCTGTACGACGACCGCCTGCTCGCCGCGGGGTCGCGGACGCGGATGTTCGCGCCGGCCACGGCGACGGACGAGCCGGACGTGCCGCACTACGGCTTCGGCTGGCGGCTCAACGGCGACAGCGCGTGGCACAGCGGCGAAAGCATCGGCTTCCGCAACGTGGTCGTGCGCTGGCCGGCCGAGCGCCTGACCGTGGTCGTCCTCACCAACCGCAACGACCCCGAGCCGTATCCGCTGGCGCTGGCCATCGGCCGCCTGTTCCGCCAGCCGGCCGCGCCCTGACCGACGGGGCGTATTCCCACCCCGTCCATGACTTCCAGCCGATAGCCCGGGCCGGCAAGCCCGGCGAGGATCGGCACCACATCAACGGAGGATGTACCGCATGCTCGAGATCCGCTCGCTGTCCAAGACCTACGCCAACGGCGTGCAGGCGCTCAGGGACGTCACCCTGGACATCCCGCGCGGCATGTTCGGCCTGCTCGGCCCCAACGGCGCCGGCAAGTCCACCCTGATGCGGACCATCGCCACCCTGCAGGACGCCGACAGCGGCAGCATCCACCTCGACGGCCTGGACGTGCTGGCGGACAAGACCGAGGCGCGCCGCCGGCTGGGCTACCTGCCGCAGGAGTTCGGCGTGTATCCCAAGGTCTCGGCCGAGGCGATGCTGGACCACTTGGCCGTGCTCAAGGGCGTGACCGCGCGCGGGGAGCGCAAGGCGCTGGTCCAGGCGCTGCTGCAGCAGGTCAACCTGTGGAACGTGCGCAAGCGCAAGCTGGGCACCTTCTCCGGCGGCATGCGCCAGCGCTTCGGCATCGCCCAGGCGCTGATCGGGCAGCCGTCGCTGATCATCGTCGACGAACCCACCGCCGGCCTGGACCCGGAGGAGCGCAACCGCTTCCTCAACCTGCTGGCCGAGATTGGCGAGAACACGGTGGTGATCCTGTCCACCCACATCGTCGAGGACGTGACCGACCTGTGCCCGCGCATGGCGATCATCGCCGCCGGCCAGGTGCGGCTGGCCGGCGAGCCGCGCGAGGCGATCCGGTCGCTGGACGGACGGATATGGCGCAAGCGGGTGGACAAGGCCGAACTGGGCGAGGTGATCCAGCGGCATGCCGTGCTGTCCTCGCGCCTGGTCGGCGGGCAGCCGGTGGTGCACGTGCTGGCCGACGGTGCGCCGGGCGACGGCTTCTCCGCGGTGCCGGCCAACCTCGAGGACGTGTATTTCGGCGAGCTGCGCAAGGTCGCGCTGGCCGCCAGCCCCGCGCAGGTGGCCTGAGCCATGCTGCGCCATCTCCTGTCCTTCGAACGCCGCCTGCTGCTGCGCAACGGCGTGTTCTGGATCGTCATGCTGGTGTTCGCCCTGCTGGGCTTCGGCAGCATGGCCTCGGACAACGTCAGCTTCGGCGGCGGGGTCGGCAACATCCTGCGCAACGCGCCGGCGGTGGTGATCAGCCTGCTGGGCAGCTTCAGCGTCCTGGCGGTGCTGCTGACCACGATCTTCGTCGCCGGCATCGCCCTGCGCGATTTCGAGCAGCGCACGGCGGAGCTGTTCTTCGCCACGCCGATGCGCAAGCGCGACTACCTGCTCGGGCGCTTCGGCGGCGGCTTCCTCGCCAGCCTGGCGATCCTGGCCGCCGTCGCCTTCGGGCTGTGGCTGGGCAGCCTGATGCCGTGGCTGGACCAGGCGCGGCTGGGGCCGACGCCCTGGACCGCCTACGCCTGGGCGTTCGGGGTGCTGGTGGTCCCGAACCTGCTGTTCCTGTCGGCGCTGCTGTTCCTGCTGGCGACCCTGACCCGCTCGATGCTCTACACCTACATCGGCGTGATCGGCTTCTTCGTGCTGTGGACGGCCTCCGGCTTCCTGACCCAGGACCTGGATTCGCGCTGGATCGGCGCGCTGCTCGACCCCTCGGGTACCACCGCCGTCGGCGAGCACATCCGTTACTGGTCCAGCGCGCAGTACAACGGCCAGCTCCCCGCGCTCACCGGGCTGCTGCTCGGCAACCGCGCGCTGTGGCTCGGCGTGACCGTCGTGCTGCTGGCGGTCGCGTTCCGCATGTTCCGGGCCGACCGCGAGGGCATCGTCCTGCACCGGCGCAAGGCCGCGGTCGCGCCCGAACCGTCCGCGCCGCAGCCCGGCGTGGCCGCCGCGGCCGTGCCGCTGGCCCTGCCGCAGGTCAGCCTGCGCCGGAACGCCGCCGCCCGCTGGACCCAGTACCGCCAGCTGGCCGGGTTCGACCTGCGCGGCGCGCTGACCGGCGCGCCGTTCCTGGTGATGCTGGTGCTCGGCCTGCTGATGATCTTCACCGTGCTCAAGTTCGGCTCGAGCATGTACGGCACCGAGCTGTACCCGGTGACGCGGCGGATGCTGTCGACGATCGACGGCGGCATGGGCCTGTTCCTGATCATCATCGTCACCTTCTACGCCGGCGAACTGGTCTGGCGCGAGCGCAGCCTGCGCGTGGCCGAGGCCACCGATGCGTATGCCCTGCCCGACTGGATCCCGCTGGCCTCGAAGATGACCGCCCTGACCGGGCTGGTGGTCGCGTTCCTGCTCGCCGGCATGCTGTTCACCGCCGGCTGGCAGCTGGGCCATGGCTACACCGCGTTCGAGCCCCTGCTGTACCTGAAGGGACTGGCGCTGGCCGCGATCCCGTTCGCGCTGATGGCGGCCCTGGCGGTCTTCCTGCAGGCGGTGAGCGGCAACAAGTTCATCGGCTACCTGCTGATGATCGTGTACCTGGTCGCGCGGGCGGCCATGGGCATGCTCGACCTGGACCACCTGCTGTACCGCTACAACTCGGCCACGCCCGCCCCGTATTCGGACATGAACGGCTACGGTCACTTCATCGGCCCGCACCTGCTGCTGCGCGGGTACTGGGCGGCGTTCGCGGCGATGCTGCTGGTGGTCGCCCTGCTGTTCTGGCCGCGCGGAACGTCGCTGGGCCTGCGCGACCGCCTGCGGCAGGCGCGCGCGCGGCTGCGCGGGCCGGCGCTGGCGACGCTGGCCGCCTCGCTGCTGGTGTTCGCCGGCCTCGGCGGCTGGATCTTCTACAACACCAACGTGCTCAACGACTACGTGCCGGGCGACCTGGCCGAGGAGCGGCAGGCCGACTACGAGAAGGCGTACCGCCAGTACAAGGACCTGCCGCAACCGCGCATCGCCTCGATCCGCGCCGACGTCGACATCTTCCCGGACGAGCGGCGCGTCGACATCCGCGGGCACTACCGCCTCGAGAACCGCACCGGTTCGCCGATCGCCGAGCTGCACGTCAGCACCAACACCGACGTGGAGGTGCGCAAGCTCGAGTTCGGACCGCATACGGTGGTGAAGAAGGACGACGTCAACGGCTATGCGATCTACCGGCTTGCCACGCCGCTGGCCCCGGGCGCGTCGCTGGACTTCGCCTTCGAGCTGTCCAGCGTGCCGCACGGATTCCCGATGAGCGGCGGCGGCACCTCGGTCGTCTACAACGGCACCTTCTTCAACAACTACGCCGCGCTGCCCCAGTTCGGCTACAACGAGCGCGCCCAGCTGCAGGACCGCAACGACCGGCGCAAGCACGACCTGCCGGCGCTGCCGCGGATGAACCCGATCGGCGACGTCGCCGCGCGCGGCTCGAACTACCTCACCACGACCGGCGACTGGGTCGACTTCGAGACCACGGTGTCGACCAGCGACGGCCAGATCGCGCTGGCGCCGGGCTACCTGCAGCGCGAATGGGAGCAGGACGGCCGCCGCTACTACCACTACAAGTCGGAAACGCAGCTGCTGCCGTTCTTCTCCTGGCTGTCGGCCGACTGGCAGGTGGCGCGCGACCGCTGGAACGACGTGGCCATCGAGGTCTACCACCACCCCACGCACGCCTGGAACGTGCCGCGGATGATCGACTCCACCAGGAAGTCGCTGGACTACTACAGCCGCAACTTTTCGCCCTACCAGTTCCGCCAGTTCCGGATCCTCGAGTTCCCGGGGTACCAGTCGTTCGCCCAGGCCTTCGCCGGCACCATCCCGTACTCGGAATCGATCGGATTCATCGCCGACCTGCGCGACAAGGAAGACATCGACTACGTGTTCTACGTCACCGCGCACGAGGCCGCGCACCAGTGGTGGGCGCACCAGGTGATCGGCGCCAACGTGCAGGGCGCGACGATGCTGTCCGAGTCGCTGGCCCAGTATTCGGCGCTGATGGTGATGGAGAAGGAGTACGGGCCGCGGCAGATGCGGCGGTTCCTCAAGTACGAACTGGACCGTTACCTGATGAGCCGCGCCGCCGAGCGGGTCGAGGAACTGCCGCTGGCGCTCAACGAGAACCAGCAGTACATCCACTACCAGAAGGGCTCGGTGGTGTTCTACGCCCTGCGCGATGCGATCGGCGAGGAAAAGCTCAATGCGGTGCTGTCCGAGTTCGTGCGGCAGTGGGGATTCAAGGGCCCGCCCTACCCGACCACCCGCGATTTCCTCGACCTGCTGTATGCGCGCACCGCACCGGAGCACCACCCGTTCATCCGCGACCTGTTCGAGCGCATCGTGTTCTGGAACCACCGCGCCACCGCCGTCGACGTGCGCAAGCGCGCGGATGGCAAGTACGTGGTCACGCTCAAGGTGCAGGCCGAGAAGGTGTCCACCGACGGCAAGGGCAAGGAAACCCAGGAGCCGGTGGACGCGCTGGTGGACATCGGCGTGTTCGCACGCGCGGAGGACGGCTCCGAAGCCGACGAGAAGGTGCTGTACCTGCGCAAGCACCGGATCACCGCGGGCGACACGACCCTGGAGCTGGTCGTGGACGAACTGCCCTACGAGGCCGGCATCGATCCGTACAACAAGCTGATCGACCGCGATTCCGGCGACAACCGCAAGAAGGCCACGCTGAAGCAGTGAGTGTGCGGTCCCGCGCCGGAAGGCGCGGGACCCGGCGCACCGGCGGCCCGCAGGTGGTTACCGGAAGTCTCAGCGCAGGTCGGCGATCACGACCTGCGCGGCGTTGTGGCCCGGCGCACCTGTGACGCCACCGCCCGGATGGGTCCCCGAACCGCACAGGTACAGACCGGCGATCGCCCCGCGATAGTCCGCCTGGCCCAGCATCGGCCGGGCCGAGAAGAGCTGGTTCAGGCTGAGCGCGCCGTGGAAGATGTCGCCACCGACCAGGCCGAACACCCGCTCCAGGTCCAGCGGTGAAAGCACCTGTCTGCCAAGCACCGAGGCGGCGAAACCCGGCGCATGGCGATCCACGGTGGCGATCATCAGGTCGGCGACCTCCTCGCGGTGGTCGTCCCAGCTGCGTCCGCCCGGCAGTTCGGGGGCGACGTGCTGGCAGAACAGGCTGGCCACGTGCATGCCCGGCGGCGCCAGCGAATCGTCCAGGGTCGACGGGATGAGCATCTCCACGATCGGTTCGCGCGACCAGCCGTGATCGCGTGCGTCGCGCCAGGCCCGGTCCATGTAGTCCAGCGATGGCGCCAGGATGATCCCGGCGGTGAGGTGGTCGCCCTCGCCGGGCAGCACGGTGAACTCCGGCAGCCGCGACAGCGCCACGTTCATGCGGAACGTGCCCGAGCCGCAACGCCAGTTCCGCATCCGCTCCGCCGTGGCCTCCGGCACCGCCGACGCCGGCAGCAGTCGCTGGTAGAGCAGCTTCGGATTGACGTTGGCGACCACCGCGCGCGCGCGCAGCGCCAGCCCCTCCTCCGTGACCACCCCGACCGCACGCCCCTTCTCCACCAGCACTTCGCGCACGCCGCTGCCGGGGCGGATGTCCACCCCGGCGGCGGTCGCCGCCCGGGCCATGGCCTGGGTGATCGCGCCCATGCCGCCGATCGCGTGGCCCCATGCGCCCTTGACCCCGTTCACCTCGCCGAACACGTGGTGCAGCAGCACGTAGGCCGAGCCCGGCGCGTACGGGCTGGCGTAGTTGCCGACCACGCCGTCGAACCCGAACAGCGCCTTGATCGGCCCGCTCTCGAACCAGCGGTCCAGGTATTCGGCCGCGGAGATCGAGAACAGGTCCAGCAGGTCCTGGCGCAGGGTTTCGTCCAGCGCATGCAGCCGCCGTCCCAGCTTCGCGCCGCGCATCAGTTCCGGCAGCGCCTTCCACCAGCCGCCGTCGGTGACGTTGGGCGGCGCCTGCAGGGCCAGGGCGCGCAGCACGTCGGCAATGGCGTCCAGCCGCGCCTCGTAGGCCGGCAGGACCCGGGCGTCGCGCGCCGAGAACTTCGCCACCTCCTCCGCCGTGCGGCCCGCGCCGGTCAGCAGGTAGCCGCCGTCCGGCAGCGGCAGGAAGTTGTTGCGCCGGCGCTGCACCACCCGCAGGCCGTGGCCGTGCAGGTCGAGGTCGGCGATCACCTTCGGCTGCAGCAGCGACACGGTGTAGGAGGCCACCGAGTTGCGGAAACCGGGGTGGAACTCCTCGGTGACCGCGGCGCCGCCGACGACCTGGCGACGCTCCAGCACGGTCACCCTCAACCCAGCGCGAGCCAGGTAAGCGGCACAGACCAGCCCGTTGTGGCCGCCGCCCACGAGCAGGACGTCGGTGTTGTTTTCGGCTGTTTTTCCCATCCGCACAGGTATACCACTCGGCCTATACTGCGTGCGCAGGGGGCTGCGATCGGGGGAACGGAGGATGGTCGCAATGCCACAGTTCCGGACCGCCGGGCCGGCGCAGCGCACGTGCTGCGCGCCCCGGTACCGGTGAGCGCGCAGGCGCCGGGTTCCCGGCTGCGTCGCTGGACGCCGGCGCTGGCCGCGGGCGTGCTGGCCGCGCTGCTCGGCGTGTCCGGCCTGACCGCCGCGCTGGATGACGTGGCCCACCTCGCGCTGTCATCGCCCCGGCAACCGCTCCCGGCACCGCCGGCGCTCGTGCTGGGCATCGACGCCGCCACGCCCTGGCCCTGGTCCAACGCGCGCGTCGCCGACCTGGTCGAACGCCTGCGCGGGGCGGGCGTGCGCGGCGTAGCGCTGGACCTGCCGATGGACCTGCAGGCGTCGACCGGCGACCCGGCGGGCGCGGCGCGCCTGGCACGGGCGATCCTGGACAACCGCGTGGTCGTCGGCGTGCCGTTGGCGACGGAGGCCGGCGGCCTGCCGCGGGCGCAGCTGCCGCCAGTCGAGTTCGCCGAGGCGGCGCGGCTCGGCCACGTCCTGCTGCCACGCGGACCGGACGGCCGGATCCGCTACCACCTGCCGCACCAGCTGACCGCCGATGGCGTGCGCTGGCCCTCGCTGCCGCTCGCGCTGGCCAAGCCGGGCAGCGCCTGGACCGGCGACCGGGAAGGCCACCCGCGCTGGCGGCCGGGCTACCGGCGCGATGCGGCCGTGCCACCCACGCTGCGCGCGGACGACCTGATGGCCGGCCGGCTGGATGTTTCCCGGCTGCATGGCCGCTGGGTGCTGGTCGGCCTGACGGATCCGGCGCGCCAGGCCCGCGTTCCCGGGCCGTTCGGCAGCGCCATGCTGTACCCGGTGGAGCACCAGGCCCGCGCGCTGGTGGCCCTGCTGCAGGGCGATACGAGGCGACCGCTGCCGGCGGCCGCGCAGGTGCTGCTGTCGATGCTGCTGGCAGGCGCGGGCCTGGCGCTGGGTGGCGGCGACCGCGCGCGCGGCGCGCGGATGCCCCTGGCCTTGTGCGGCGCGATGCTTGCCAGCCTGGCACTGGCCGCGTGGCTGGCCTCGCGCCAGTTGTGGTTCGCACCCGGGGGCGTGCTGGGCGTGCTGCTCCTCGCGCTGCTGGCCTGGACCCTGCTGGCGCTCCGGCGCCTCCTGCGCGAACACCGTCCCGTGCCAGGCCTCGCCTCGCGCGCGCGGCTCGACGCGGCGCTGGCGGAGGCGCGCAGGACCGGCGCGCCGCACACCCTGCTGCTGCTCGACGGCGGCGACGACCGCGGCGATGCCTGTCGCCTGGCCCAGCTGCTGCGCGAACGCGCGCGCAGGCCGGGCGACCTTGCGGCGCACCTCGGGGCGGGACGCTTCGTCCTGCTGTTGCCCGGCACGCCGCCGGCAGCGGCGGGACGCCTCCTCGCCGACATCCGCGAACAGGCGATCGCGCGCGACCTTGCCGCGCCGGCAGGCCACGTCCATGCGTGCGAAGGGGCGGCCTGCTCGTGCCCCGGCACGCTCGACGTCGCCTGGCCGGGCTCGCCGCAGCCGGCGCCCTGAGCGCGCGCATCACACGGCGAGGCGCATCCCCGGCCTGGCCAGCGTGACCGGCCTGCCCGCTCGCTGCCCGATCTCGCCCGCCAGCGCCTCGCGGGCGCGGTCCTCGCCGTGGACCAGCACCAGCGGCGGCGCGTTCCGGAACTGGCCGTACCACTCGATCAGCCCCTGCTGGTCGGTGTGCGCCGACAGGCCGCCGACGGTATGGATCCGGGCGTTGACCCGGCAGTCCTGACCGTGGATCCGCACCCACGGCGCACGGTCCACCAGGCGCCGGCCCAGCGTGCCTTCGGCCTGGTAGCCGACGAACACCACGTGCGTGTCCCGCCGCCCCAGCCGGGGGCGCAGGTGGTGGAGGATGCGCCCGCCGTTGGCCATGCCCGAGCCGGCGATGATGATCGCGCCGTTGCCGATCGAATTGATCGCCATCGACTCCTGGGTGGTGGCGGTCACGTGCAGGTTCGGCAGCCGGAACGGCGAGGGCCGTTGCCGCCACACCTCCTGCGCCTGTTCGTCGAACAGCGCGTGGTGGCGGTCGTAGATGCCGACCACGCGCGAGGCCATCGGACTGTCGAGAAAGATCCGCCAGCGCGGCAGGTTCCAGTCGTCCCAGTGGCGCGCGAACCAGTAGAGCAGCTCCTGGCTGCGCCCCACCGCGAAGGCCGGGATCAGCACGTTGCCGCGCTCGCGCCAGGCGTGCTCGAACACCGCGCCGAGCTCGGCGATGGTGGCCTGGCGGTCGCGGTGGTTGCGGTCGCCGTAGGTGGACTCCATCAGCACCAGGTCGGCCTCCGCGATCGACGCGGGGTCGCGCAGGATCGGCGTGCCCTTCGGCCCCAGGTCGCCGGAAAACACCAGCTTGCGGGTCGCGCCGTCCTCCGTCTCCCACAGCTCGACGATGCTCGAGCCGAGGATGTGGCCGGCATCGCGCAACGCGAGGTCGACGCCGGGCAGGATCGTGCTGCGCGCGTCGTAGTCCAGTGGCCGCAGCAGCGGCAGCACGGCGGCCACGTCCTGGCGCGTGAACAGCGGCGCCTGTGCCGGCGCTTCCGGATCGCGATGGCGGTTGGCGCGGGCGGCATCGGCCTCGGCCAGCGAGGCGGCGTCCTCGAGCATCACCGGCAGCAGGTCGGCGGTGGCGCGCTGCAGGAAGATCGGCCCGCGGAAGCCGCGTGCCACCAGCAGCGGGACCCGGCCGATGTGGTCGATATGGGCGTGGCTGAGGACCAGCGCATCGAGCCCGGCCGGCTCGAACGGAAACGGCGCGGCGTTCTGCGCCTCGAGCTCGCGCCGGCCCTGCAGCATCCCGCAGTCCAGCAGGATCCGCCGGCCGGCGGCCTCGACCAGGTGCATCGAGCCGGTCACCTCGCCGGCCGCGCCGTGGAATTCGACCTGCATGGCCCTTCCCCGCGGGTAGTCAGGACCCATTGTGCCGCCATGACCTCCGGCAGTCCCCCTGTTCAGGTGCCGGGCGTAGAGTCACCGGCACTGCCCCGTCCGGGGCCCCGCCACCATGCCCGCCCGCCGGGCCGGAGACCCCGCAACGTGAATACCCGCAAGTCCCAGACCCTGCTGCTGCCGGTGGCCATCGCCATCGCCCTGGCCGCCTGCTCCAAGAAGGAAGACGCGGCCCCGGTCGCCGCCGATGCCGCCGCCCCGGCCGCCCCGGAATACACCCTGGACGAGAGCACCCTGCCGGGCGTGAACCGCTTCACCCTGGCCGACCTGGACACCACCCAGGACGCGTGCACCGACTTCGCCGCCTACGCCAACAGCAAGTGGCTGGCCGCCAACCCGATCCCGGGCGACCGCACCAGCTGGGGCGCGTTCGAGATGCTGGACGAGCGCTCCAACGCGGTGCAGCGCCAGCTGGCCGAGCAAGCCGCCGCGGACGCCGACGCCTCCGGCGTGAAGAAGATCGTCGGCGACCTCTGGGCCACCGGCATGGACGAAGCCAAGGTCAACGCCCAGGGCATCGAGCCGCTGAAGGACCACCTGGCCGCGATCGACGCCCTCGCCGACGGCCCGGCGATCGCCGAATACCTGCGCACCAGCGCGGCCAGGGGCGAGAACTTCCTGTTCGGCTTCGGCGCCGAGGCCGACTTCCAGAACCCGGACCTCAACATCGCCTATGCGATGCAGGGCGGCCTGGGCCTGCCGGACAGCAAGTACTACTCCGACGCCGACAAGAAGGACATCCGCGACGCCTACGTGGCGCATATCGCCAAGGTGCTCGAGCTGTCGGGCGTGGCCGCGGCCGACGCGCAGAAGCAGGCGCAGGACGTGATGGCGTTCGAGACCCGGCTGGCCAAGGTGTCCAAGTCGCGCGAGGACATGTCGCGCGACGTGTCGCTGTTCTACAACCCGGTCACCCTGGCCGACGCCGACAAGCTGGCGCCGAACTTCCCCTGGACCAAGTTCTTCGAATCGCAGGGCGTGGCCGCGCCGGAGAAGTTCTCGCTGGCCATCCCCGCCTTCCACCAGGAAGTGAGCAAGGCCCTGGGCGACACCGACCCGTCCGTGTGGCGCGCGTACCTGCGCTTCCACGCCGTCGACGGCGCCTCGCCCTACCTGAGCGACGCCTTCGCCCAGGAGAACTTCAACTTCTACGCCAAGACCCTGCGCGGCCAGAAGGAAATGAAGCCGCGCTGGAAGCGCGTGCTGGGCACGGTCAACGAGCAGGCCGGCGAAGCGCTGGGCCAGATGTACGTGCAGGTCGCCTTCCCGGAGGAATCCAAGGCGAAGATGGAGGCGCTGGTCGCCAACCTCGGCACCGCGCTGAAGGCCCGCATCGAGAAGCTGGAGTGGATGGGCGCCGACACCAAGCAGAAGGCGCTGGCCAAGCAGGGCGCGTTCACCCCGAAGATCGGCTACCCGGACAAGTGGCGCGAGTGGAACGGCCTCGAGACCGGCCGCGACAGCTACATCGGCAACGTGCTGGCCGCCCAGCAGTTCAACTACCGCTGGAACCTGTCCAAGATCGGCAAGCCGGTGGACAAGACCGAATGGGGCATGAGCCCGCAGACGGTCAACGCCTACTACAACCCGCTGCAGAACGAGATCGTGTTCCCGGCCGCGATCCTGCAGCCGCCGTTCTTCGATCCGGCCGCCTCCGACGAGATGAACTACGGCGGCATCGGCGCGGTGATCGGCCACGAGATGACCCACGGTTACGACGACCAGGGCAGCCGCTTCGGGCCGACCGGCAAGTTCGAAAACTGGTGGAGCCCGGCCGACGCCGAAGGCTTCAGCGGACGCACCGGCAAGCTGGTCGCGCAGTTCGACGGCTACACCACCGCCGACGGCCAGAAGATCAACGGCCGCCACACGCTGGGCGAGAACATCGCCGACCTCGGCGGCCTGGCCACGGCCTACGACGCGATGAAGGCCGCCGCCGGCGACACGCCCGACCCGATGACCGACGGCCTGACCCGCGACCAGCGCTTCTTCCTCAACTGGGCCACGGTGTGGCGCCGCAACTTCACCCCCGAGGAGCTGAAGAACCGCATCGCCACCGACGAGCACGCCCCGGCGCAGTTCCGCGCCATCGGCGCGCCGTCGAACCTGCCGGCCTTCGCGGCGGCGTTCAAGTGCGAGCCGGGCAAGCCGATGGTCCGCCAGGGCGATGGCCAGGTCGTGATCTGGTAAGCACGCGCGTTCCTTCGCGGCAGCGGGAGGCCCGGCATGTCCGGGCCTCCTTTTTTCCGGCCATGGCACCGGGATCCGTGAACGAGACCCGCGCCGGGGTATCCCCGGGCCGGCGACACCCTCGGGCAACCGGGGCCGGCCCGGTCGATCCGCCCGACCAGTTCACGTTTCCGGCACGCAGGCGCCGCGCGCGGCGAAGCATCCACCGGCGCCTTGCTACACTCCCGCGACCCCAAATCCCGAGGCCTACGCCCCGATGATGCCCACGCCCCGTCCGCTGGTCCTGGCCCTTGGCCTGGGCCTGCTCGCCCTGGTTTCCACCGCCGACGCCGATGCCCAGCGCAAGAAGAAGGGCGCGCCGGCGGTCAGCGCCCAGTGCACCGATTTCTACGGCCATGCCAACGCGGCCTGGCTGAAGGCCAACCCGCTGCCCGCCGGGGCCGGCGCGACCAGCGCGCTGGGGCTGCTGTCCGAGCAGGCGCTGCAGCAGCAGCGCGAGCTCCTCGACGCGGCGATGAAGTCGCCGCAGAACGACGTGCAGACCCGGCTGGGCGATTTCTGGGCCAGCGGCCTGGACGAGGCCGCGGTCGAGGCCGACGGCAGCAAGCCGATCGCCCCGCTGCTCTCGCGCATCGATGCGATCAAGAAGGCCAAGGACGTGCCGGCGGCGATCGCCGCGCTGCACCAGGTCGGCATCCCGGTCGCCTTCAACTTCGCCCCGGACGTGGACCTGAAGGCGCTCGACCGCCACATCGGCTATTTCATGCAGGGCGGCATGGGCCTGCCCGACCCGGCCTTCTACACCCGCAACGACGCCGACACCCAGGCCGTGCTGGGCCGCTACCGCGACTACGTCAAGCAGATCCTGGCATTGACCGGCACGCCGAAGGAGCGCCTGGACGCCGACGCCAGGGCGGTGATCGACATCGAGACGGCGATCGCGCGCAAGTCGCAGTCAGTGGCCGACCTCAACAACCCCTTCAGCAACTACGCGCCGGTGTCCGTGGCCGACGCGACCAAGCGCTACCGCAACCTGCAGCTGGGCCAGTTCCTCGAGGCGCAGGGCGTGAAGGACGACCTGGTCTCGATGGCCGACCCGAAGCTGTTCGCCGAGCTGGACGCCATGATCGGCCGGGTCAAGCCCGAGCAGTGGAAGGCCTACCTGCGCTGGCGCGTCGGCGATGCCATGGCCCCGTACCTCTCGCGCAGCTTCCGCGACGCCAGCCATGGCTTCCGCGGCCAGGTGCTGGCCGGCCAGCCGGCGCAAGCACCCCGCTGGCAGCAGGTGCTCGAGGCGATCAACACCGGCGCCGGCCCGATGCTCGGGCACGAGTACGCCAGCCGCTACCTGACCTCCGAGGAGCGTCGCCGCTCGGCGGCGATCGCCGACGAGGTGCGCGATGCGCTGCAGGCCGGGCTCGAACGCAACACCTGGCTCAGCGAGCAGGCCAAGGCCGAGGCACGGGCCAAGCTGCAGGCGCTGAAGATCGAGGTCGGCACCCCGCGCCGCGACCTTGACTACACCGTGCAGCCGATGGGCCGCGGCAGCTTCGGCGGCAACATGCTGATCGCCTCGACCTGGCGCCACCGCGAGGAGATGAAGCGGATCGGCAAGGGCAACGCCGACCGTCGCTGGGACGTGCTGCCGCAGCAGCCTGCGCTGGCCTACGACATCGCCCAGAACCGGTTGATCGTCACCGCCGCGGTGCTGCAGCCGCCGGTGTTCGACGTGAACAACACCGCCATCGCCTACGGCGGCTACGGCGCGCTGGTGGGCACCCAGCTGAGCCGTGCGATCGACGCCAAGGGCGCGCAGGTCAATGCCAAGGGTGAACTGGGCAGCTGGTGGACGCCCGCCGACACCAATGCCTGGACCACCCTGGGCGACCGCGTCTCCACCCAGTACTCCGCCCTGCCCTATCCGGGGGTGAAGGACGGCCGGGTCAACGGCGCGCTGGTGCGCGATGTCGCGCTGTCCGACCAGGCCGGCGTGGAGCTGGCGTGGGATGCCTACGCCAAGGCGCAGCCGGGCGCCAAGGCGGCCGACCAGCAGGCGTTCTTCGCCGCCTGGTCGCGGCTGTGGGCGCAGCAGGTGTCGGACAACGTCGCCGCCGAACGCATGGCCGCCGACATCCATGCCCCCGGCCCGCTGCGCAGCAACGTGCCGCTGTCCAACCTGCCCGCGTTCGGCACCGCTTACGGCTGCAAGGCCGGCCAGCCGATGCAGCGTGCCGAGGCCGAGCAGGTCCGCATCTGGCGCTGAGCCCGGACCCGGCAGGACGGAAAAAGGCGCGGGATACCGCGCCTTTTTTCTTGGCCCCGGCGCGCGCTATTTCACCCGGCGCAGGTGCGAGGGGCCGCGTGGCGGGCGACGCCGGCCGAACGGCGGCTGGCCCCGCCAGTAGCGGATCACCAGCCAGCCGAACAGCATGCCGCCCAGGTGGGCGAAGTGGGCCACCCCCGGCTGCAGCCCGGTGAAACCGAGCACCAGGCTGATCGCGCCGAACAGGACCACGAAGGTGCGTGCCTTCATCGGGATCGGCGGGAACAGCAGCATCACCCGCTGGTTGGGGAACAGCATGCCGTAGGCGAGCAGCAACCCGAACACGCCGCCGGAGGCGCCCAGCGTCGGATAGGCGCCGCCGCCCTGCGACAGGACCCACCAGCCGACCGCCAGCTGGCACAGGCCGGCGCCGGCGATGCAGATCAGGTAGTACGCCAGGAAGCGCCGCGGACCCCAGGTCAGCTCGAGTGGCGCGCCGAACATGTACAGGGCGAGCATGTTGAACAGCAGGTGGCTGAAGCCGCCGTGCAGGAAGCCGTAGGTCAGCAGCTGCCAGGGCTGGAAGTTCTGCCCGGGCGAGAACGGGTCGAAGCCGTCCAGCGGCCAGAGCATGAAGGCTTCGAACGTGTTCTGGCCCAGCAGCATCTGCAGCAGGAACAGCGCGCAGTTGGCGATCAGCAGGGCCTGGGTGACGGGAGGCAGTCGCGAGAGCATGCGTCGCGGCTCGATGGAAACGGGAGGCCATCATAGCGGCGGCCGCCCGCGGACGGGCCCGTTCCGCCGGATCCGACCGGGGTCAGCCGGGCCCCCACACCGCCGCGTCCAGGTCGCCGGGACCGCGGTCGCGCCTGACCCGGCCACGCTCCACGCGCAGGCCCTCCGCGCGCAGCCTCCGGCACTGTTCGCGATACCCGCGCGACCCTTCGGGAAAGGCGATGCGGCCGTCGGCGCGCAGCACGCGGTGCCAGGGCAGCGCCGGATCCTCGTTGCCGGCCAGCACCCGGGCGGCCAGTCGCGCACGCCCGGGCAGGCCCGCGCGACGCGCGACCTCGCCGTAGCCTGCGACCTGGCCGGGCGGGATCGCCCGGACCGCGGCCAGGATCCGGGCGGTGGAGTCGTCGCTGGGAGACGTGGCGGCCATCAGCGGCTAGCATACCGGCGGGGGACCACGAGGACGGACATGCGCCATTTCGAACAGATCCGCAGCCACCTGCTGACCTCCGGCTTCCGCCTGACCATGCAGGATCCCTACGTCGCGTGCGTGGAGCTCTCGCTCGAGGGCGGCAGCCGCCACCAGTCGATCTTCCTGTCCGAGCTCGACGGCGACGACCAGCGGCCCCTGCTGAGGGTGAGCACGGTGATCGCCCCGACCACCGGCATCGACGCGCGCCGCGCCCTGGTGTTCAACTGGCAGAGCAGCGTCGGCTACCTGGCCATCGGCGAACTCGACGGGGTGCCCTACCTGCAGCTGTGCGAGAACCGCCCCTACGACGGCCTGACCCCGGCCGAGGTCGAACGGCTGGTGCTGGAGATCGGCGGGCTGGGCGACCGCATGGAGCGTGCGCTGTCGGCCGAGGGCGACCTGCTCTAGCGATGCGCGGGCGGCGCGCTCAGGCCCAGCCCGCCGCCTCGATGCACTTGAAGATCAGGTAGGCCACGCCGGCAGCCGCCGGGATCGTCAGGATCCAGGCCCAGATGATCCGCTCGACCACGCCGAGCTTGAGCGCGCGCGGGTTCTTGGCGAAGCCCACGCCCATGATCGCGGTCGAGATGCTGTGGGTGGTCGACACCGGCATGCCGAAGTGCGCGGCCACGGTCAGCACCGTGGCCGAACTGGTTTCGGCCGCGAAGCCGTGGATCGGATGCAGCTTGACCATCTTGTGGCCGAGCGTCTTGATGATCCGCCAGCCGCCCGAAGCGGTGCCCAGCGCCATCACGATCGCGCAGGTGATCACGATCCACAGCGCGATCTCCTTGCCTTCGGACGCGCCGGGATGCAGGAACGCCAGCCAGCCCGGCAGGTTGTCCAGGGTGCCGGCCGCCTCGGCGCCCATCAGGGTCAGGGCGATGATGCCCATGGTCTTCTGCGCGTCGTTGTGGCCGTGGGCGAAGCCCATGTAGCCGGCGGACAGGATCTGCGCCTTGCCGAAGAACGCGTTGACCCAGCGCGGCCGGGCCAGTCGCCCCAGCACGCCGCCGGCGCGGGCCATGCCGGCGATGATCGCCCACAGCAGCAGCATCATCGTCACGCCGAGCAGGAAGCCCGCCAGCGGCGAGGTCACCATCGGCAGGAACACCTTCCAGAGCAGGCCCTTGTTCTTGGCCCAGTTGCCGACCGTCTCCGACCAGATCAGCGCGTTCCAGTCGTTGTGCGCCGCGGCCAGCGCCGCGCCGCACAGGCCGCCGATCAGCGCGTGCGAGGACGAGGACGGCAGGCCGAACCACCAGGTGACCAGGTTCCAGATGATGCCGCCCAGCAGCGCGCACAGGATCACCTGGGAGGAGGCCTCGACCACCTCGGTGTTGACGATGCCGGTGGCGATCGTCGCCGCCACGGCGGTGCCCATCAGCGCGCCGACCAGGTTCATGACCGCGGCCAGCGAGACCGCCGCGCCAGGCGACAGGACCTTGGTGGCCACGACCGTGGCGATGGAGTTGGCCGTGTCGTGGAAGCCGTTGATGAACTCGAAGACGAGCGCGGCCAGGATCACCACCAGCACGAGGGTCAGCATGGCCGGATCTCCCCGCGATGGCCCGCCTGCATGGCCCGGTGCCCGGCGCCCGGGCCCCGTGGTTCGAGCGGGCGGCCTGGACGCGCGGCCAGGCGGGGGGCGCGGGAGCACGCGCGCAGGACACCGGCGCAGCCGATGCCTGCCCCGCCGAAGGTGGTTCCGCCACGGAACGGCGCGATGGCCATTACGAATTCTTCAGCACGATCTGGTAGGCGACCACGCCGGCTTCGCGGCAGCGGTCGATCGCCTTCTCCAGGATCTCGAAGAACTCCTTGAGCAGGAACATCTGCAGGTGGTCCAGGCGGCCGGAGTAGATGTCGCGGTACAGCTCGAGCATCAGCCGGTCGGCCTCGTTCTCGATCGCGCGCAGCTTCTCGTTGAGCGCGGTCATGCGGTCGATGTTGAGGCTGCGCAGCTCGTGGACCATGTCCACCACCACGCTGGCGGCCTGCTCCAGCATCGCCGCGCGCGGCGCGAAGTCGATGTGCGCCAGGTGCTGGGTGGCCAGCGAGTAGCGGTCGGCGAACTTCTCGATCTGCTTGGGAATCTTGTACAGCGCCGAACCCAGGGCCTCGATGTCCTCGCGTTCCAGCGGGGTGATGAAGCTGTCCACCAGCGCCTTGCCGATCTTCTCCGAGGCGGTGCGCTCGCGCTGGCGGGCCAGCTTGAAGGCATCCAGCGCCGGCTGGCGGTCGGACGCCTTCATCATCTGGTACAGGGCCTTGGCGCTGTCGTGGGCGGCCTCGGCGGCCTCGTCCAGGAGCACGAAGAACTGCTTGCCGGAGCCGAAGATCGTCTGCAGGGAGAACATGGCGTAGGGAGTCCGCCGCCTCGGGAGGGGCGGCCAAATGCGGGCGGATTATGACAGCCCGGCACGCGGCCGGGTACCCGGCCGCGCCGGGCCGTGACGGGGCCTGCACGCGGCGCCTCTGCTAAGATGCGCCCGTGCCTCCGGCACACCCTATGGACGACGACCTTACTTCCCCGCTCCCCCGCCGCCCCCGCCCCGCGCGCCCCGGCTCCCTGAAACCGTCGCCACGCCGCGGGGTACCGCCGCATGGTTGAGCTGCTGATCGTCCTGGCCCTGGTCCTGCTGAACGGCTTCTTCGCGATGTCGGAGATGTCGGTCATGACCTCGCGCAAGAGCCGGCTCAAGCAGCTGGCCCAGTCGAGCAAGCGATCGGCCAAGGCCCTGGCCCTGTCAGAGAAGCCCGAGGCCTTCCTGTCCACGGTGCAGATCGGCATCACCCTGATCGGCATCCTCACCGGCCTGTTCGGCGGCGAGGCGATCGGCATGGCCATCGCCGGCTGGCTGCAGGGCGTGTTCCCGTCGCTGTCGGCCACCTTCTCCCTGGTCGGCGAACCGCAGCCCTGGTCGGTGCTGATCGGCAAGACCCTGGCCGTGGCGCTGATCACCTTCCTGACCCTGATCTTCGGCGAGCTGGTGCCCAAGCGGCTGGCGATCACCGCGCCGGAGAACATCGCCGGCTACGTCGCCCTGCCGATGGGCTGGCTGGCGCGGGCCGCGTTCCCGTTCGTCTGGCTGCTCTCGCACAGCACCCGCCTGGTCCTGCGCCTGCTCGGCCTGGGCAAGGACGAGGCCAGCACGATCAGCGAAGAGGAGATCCGCATGCTGGTGGCCGAGAGCCACGAGCAGGGCGTGATCGACGCGCACGAACGCGACATGGTCAACCGGGTCATGCGCCTGGGCGACCGCACGGCGGCCAGCCTGATGACCCCGCGCAACCGGATCGCCTGGCTCGACACGCGCGTGGCGCCCGAGGAGAACCTCGAGACCATGCGCGAGCACCAGTTCTCGCGCTACCCGGTGTACCGCGACAACGACCAGGACGTGGCCGGCATCCTCGAGGTCAAGTCGCTGCTGCACACGCCGGCCGGCACCCAGGACGGCGGGCTGTTCCGCACTCTGCGCACGCCCCTGTTCGTATCCGAATCCACCCACGCGATGAAGCTGCTCGAGATCTTCCGCGAGGAACAGCAGTCGCTCGCGCTGGTGGTCGACGAGTACGGCGAGATCCAGGGCCTGGTCACGGTCAGCGACCTGATGGGCGCGATCGTCGGCCGCCTGCAGGCGGTGGAGAACACCGACGAGGACGCGCTGGTGGTCACCCGCGAGGACGGGACGCTGCTGGTCGGCGGCACCCTGCCGATCGAGGACCTGCGCGAGCTGATGGACGGCGCCGCGCTGCCCGACTCCGAGGACGGCGATTACCACACCCTGGCCGGCATGTGCATCGCGCACTTCGGCCGCATCCCCCACGTCGGCGAGTACTTCGACTGGGCCGGCTGGCGGATCGAGGTCGTCGACCTGGACGGGGCGCGGATCGACAAGCTGCTGCTCTCGCGGCTGCAGCAGCACGAAGGCGATGAGCTCGCCGTCTGACATCCCGCCGCCGGGCCCCGGGCCCGACGATGCAGGCGCGGAGGCCGGGCCGCCGGCGAACAACGGCATCGCCCGCCTGCTGCAGTCCTTCACCCACGGCGACCCCGACCAGGTCCTCACCCTGGACGGGCTGCTGCACGGGCTCGGCGGCAGCGCGTTCGGCATGTTCCTGTTCGTCTCGATCCTGCCCGGTTTCATCCCCATCCCGGGCGCGGGCGGCGCGATCAGCGGCCCGCTGGTGGTGCTGATCGGCCTGCAGCTGCTGGTCGGCCTGCGCCATCCCTGGCTGCCGGACTTCATCGGACGCCGTGGCCCGCGCCGCAGCACGATGGCGCGCTTCTGCACCCGCATCACCCCGTGGATGGCCAGGCTCGAACACCTGGTGCGGCCGCGCCTGCAGGTCCTGACCGGCAACCGCGCGGCCAGCGCGTTCACCGGACTGCTGCTGGTCGCGCTGGGACTGCTGCTCGCGCTGCCGGTGCCGATGACCAACTACATCTTCGCCGGGCTGCTGCTGCTGTTCGCGCTGGCGCTGATGGAGCGCGATGGCGCCCTGCTGCTGGGGCTGTGGACGGTATCCGGCGCCGGCCTGCTGTCGATGGGCCTGCTGTCGGAGCGGCTGGTGGTCGTGGTCGGGCGGTGGCTCGACCAGCTCTTCTGAAGCGTCCTCAGCGCCCGCGCCGCGCCAGCAGGTGCGCGAACTCGGTGGCGCTGATCGGGTGGCTGAGCCAGTAGCCCTGAACCAGGTCGCAGCCGCGCTCGGCCAGCAGGTTGTACTGCGCTTCCTTCTCCACGCCCTCGGCCACGACCGTGATGCCGAGCGAATGGGCCATCGCGATGATCGCCGTGGTGAGGGCCAGGTCGTCCGGGTCGCGCTGCAGGTCCGCCACGAAGCTGCGGTCGATCTTGACCCCGTCCACCGGCACCCGGCGCAGGTGGCTCAGGCCGGAGAAGCCGGTGCCGAAGTCGTCCAGCCACACCTTCACCCCGGTGCTGTGCAACCGCGCCAGCATCGCCGCGGCCTGCAGTTCGTCGCTGATCACCGCGGTCTCGGTCAGCTCCAGGTGCAGGCACGAGGCCGGCAGGCCGGTCTCGCGCAGGCACTCGGCGACGATGTCCGGGAGGTCGCCCTTGCGCAGCTGCCGCGGCGACACGTTGACCGACACGAACAGGCGCTCGCCGCCATCGGCCATGCCCGCCCAGCGCATCGCCTCGTCGCAGGCCGCGCGCAGCACGCGCGGCCCGATGCCCTCGATCAGGCCGCTCTGTTCGGCCACGTCGATGAACACCGACGGGGCGATCATGCCCAGCATCGGATGCTGCCAGCGCAGCAGCGCCTCGGCGCCGACCACCCGGCCGTCGCTGGTGCGGCACACCGGCTGGTAGACCACGCTCAGCTCGCCGCGCTCCCAGGCCCCGCGCAGCTCCTGCTCCATGTGCACGCGGCGCTCCACCGCGTGGTCCATGGCGCGGCTGTAGAAGCGGTAGCCGTTCTTGCCGGCGACCTTGGCCTGGTACATGGCGATGTCGCCGTTCTTCATCAGCGCGCTGGCGCTGGAGGCGTCCTCCGGGAACAGGGTGATGCCGATGGAGGTGCCGAGGAAGACCTGCCGGTCCTGGATGTCCAGCGGCCGGCGCAGCTCGGCCACCAGGACCTCGGCCAGGCGGGTCGCCGCGGCACGCACGTCGCCCTCCTGGATCAGGATCACGAACTCGTCGCCGCCGAAGCGGGCCAGCAGCGCGTCGTCGCCGCCGTACTTGTCGACCGCCTCGCGGATCCGGTTGGAGAACTGCAGCAGCGCCTCGTCGCCGGCCTCGTGGCCGAGGGTGTCGTTGACCCGCTTGAAGTCGTCGATGTCGGCGAACAGCAGCGCCAGCTGGCGCCCGGCGCCGCGCAGCAGCATCAGCCGGTGGTCCAGGCTTTCGCGGAAGGCGAGCCGGTTGGTCAGGCCGGTGAGCGCGTCGGTGTAGGCCATGCGCCGCACTTCGCGGTCGTGCCGCGCCACGCTCTCGCTCATCCGGCCGAAGGTGCGGACCAGGTCCCCCATCTCGTCGGTGCGGTCGCTGTCGAGCCGTTCGACCGCGTAGTCGCCGGACTCGATGCGCCGGGCCGAGGCGGCGAGCCAGCGGATCGGCTTGACCAGCGTGTGCTGCACGTACCAGGCCGCCAGCAGGGACACCAGCGCGAGCAGGCCCAGCGGCAGCGCCAGCCAGCCGAGGTGGCGCCGTGCCAGCGCGTCCATCCGCTCGCGCAGTTCGGCCAGGTTCGTGTCCTGGAAGCGCCCGGCGACCTTGAGGTCCAGGCCGACCCGGACCCCGCCGAGACGCTCGCTGCCGACCATGATCGGGACCGAGGCGTCGAGCACCGCCGGCGAGGCCTGCACCAGCAGGCCGTCGGCGGCGATCGCGCCGGCCGCCAGCGGGCCGTCCATGCGCTGGCCGAAGTCGGCGATCTCCAGCGAGCCGTCGTGCACCAGCCGGCCCTCGGGGTCGTACACGTAGATGTAATCGACCAGGTTGTCGCGCGCGCTGTCGCGCACCACCGCGCCGATCGCGTCGAGGTCGCGGTAGTACATCGGATTGGCCAGCTTCTCGGCCAGCTGCCGCGCCAGCGACGCGCCGTAGTTGCGCAGGTAGGTGTCCACCAGGCGGTGCACGGCCTCGCGGCTGAGCGCCTCGGTCTCCTGGCGCATCTGCTGCTGGCGGTGCATCAGCAGCGCCAGCACCAGCAGCACCACGCCGAGCATGAGCAGCATCGCCACCACGAACCGGGCCTGCAGGCCGAAGCGCAGCTTCATTCGACCTCCGAACGCACGCGCTGGACGCCCCTGCGCAGGCCGTCCAGCGACCGCTCCGACGCCGGATCGAGCGGCAGGAACCGCGAGGTGCTGAAGAACAGGCGCAGTGCGTCGCGGGCGGCGGGGTCGCCGGCCGCCGCCAGCAGCACCTCGCGCAGGCGCGCCTCGACCCGCGGGTCCATGCCTTCGCGCACCAGCTCCAGCGCGCGCGGATACGGAGCGCTGCGGTGGATGACCCGGAAGTCGGCGCGGAAGGCCTCCGGCACCCGGCCCGGATCCTGCCAGTCCAGGCTGCTCACCGCGCCGGCGTCGACCAGGCCCTTGTGCACCCACGAGGCGATGTTGAGCTCGGAACGGGCGAACACGTAGCCGACCCGGTCGGACGATGGCTGGTCCGAAGGCGCCAGCAGGATCTCGGGCGACAGCCGTGCATCGAGCAGCTCGGTCATCGGCACCATGTAGGCGCTGGTGGACGCGGTGCTCTGCAGCGCCAGGGTATGGCCGCGCAGGGAGCGCAGGTCGCGGACCTCGCCGTCCCGGCGCGAGAAGAACACGGTGTGGTAGGTGCTGACCCCGTTGCGCTCGGTGAGCAGCAGCGGCCGGGCCGCGGCGCGCTGCTGCAGCTGCACCGCCGTGCTGGCCGTCTCGGTGACCCAGTCCACGCGGTTGCGGCGCAGGTAGCTGGCCATCTGCTGGGCGTCGCGGGCCATCAGGATGCGGCCCTCGGTGATGCCGACGCCGCGCATCCGCGGGACGACATAGTCCAGCAACGGCTTGAGCTGGTCGTAGTGCGAGGCGGGATCGTCGCTGATCCGCCCGAGCACCAGGATGTGCTCGTCCTCGGAAGCGTGCGCGGACAACCCCATGGCCATGGCGGCGGCACAGCAGGCCACCCGGACCCATCTACGCACTCTGGACAACGCCCACCCCCCGCTCGGTTGTCCAAAGCCTAGCGAAAACCGGGTCAGGGCGACAGACGTCCCGCTTCCCGGGCCAGCCGGGCCATCCGCTGGGCATCGGCCAGCACCCCGCGGAGCAGGCGGACCTCGTTCACGCTCAGGTCCGTGCGCAGGAACAGGCGGCGCAGCTTGCGCATGGCCGAGTCCGGCGTCCGGCCCTTGTGGAAGTCGATCGCCTCCAGCGTCTCGGCCAGCTGCGAGAAGAATCCCTCGACCTGGTCGTGGGTCGCCGCCTGGTCGTCGGGCCGGGGACCGGAGACGTCGACCGGCGCGGCCGCCAGCAGCGCGCGCCGCACCTCGTAGGCCAGCACCTGCACCGCCGCGGCCAGGTTGAGCGAACTGAACGCCGGATCGGACGGGATGTGCACGGACGCGTGGCACAGCTGGAGTTCGTCGTTGGTCAGCCCGGTGCGCTCGCGGCCGAAGACCAGCGCCACCGGGTCGGCCGCCGCGAACTGCAGCAGGCGCGACGCGGCCGCGTCGGGCTCGAGCTGGTCGAGCTGCACGCGCCGGCTGCGGGCCGTGCAGCCGAGCACGAGCCGGCAGTCGGCCACGGCCGCGGCCAGGGTCGCATGCACGGGCGCGGCGTCGAGCAGGTCCTCGGCGCCGGCGGAACGGCGGTAGGCATCGTCGTCGAGCGGCTTCTCGGGGGCGACCAGGACCAGCCGGGACAGGCCCATGGTCTTCATCGCGCGCGCCGCGGCGCCGATGTTGCCGGGGTGCTGGGTACCGACCAGCACGATGCGGATGTTCCCGGCCTGGCCGGTGGCGTCGGATTCGTTCAGGGGAGCTGCCATGGCGCAGATGGTAAACTGCGCGGCCGGCCATGCGGGCCGGACCGCTCTTTACCTTCGCCCGTTCCGTACCAGCCCTTCCGAGAGCCTTCGCCATGCAATCCCCCGCCGTCAACGTCATGGTCAAGGCCGCCCGCCTCGGCGGCAACGTCCTGTTGCGCAGCATCAACCGCCTCGACGCGCTCAACGTGGTCCAGAAGCAGCGCATGGACTACGCCAGCGAGGTCGATGCCGACGCCGAGAAGGCCATCGTCAAGGAACTGCGCCGCGCCTACCCCGAGTACGGCGTGCTGGGCGAGGAAAGCGGGCACCAGGCCGGCCGCAACGGCCGCCTGCAGTGGGTGATCGACCCGCTCGACGGCACCAGCAACTACCTGCGCGGCTTCCCGCACTACTGCGTCTCCATCGCCCTGGTCGACAACGGCGAACCGATCGACGCGGTGATCTTCGACCCGCTGCGCAACGAGCTGTTCACCGCCAGCCGCGGCGCCGGCGCCGTGCTCAACGACAAGAAGATCCGCGTGGCCGACCGCAAGGACCTGGCCGGCACGGTGGTCGGCACCGGCTTCCCGCCGCGCGAGCGCGCCCGCGCCAGCGCCCAGCTCAAGTGCGTGGACTCGCTGCTGGTCCATGCCGAGGACGTGCGCCGCACCGGTTCGGCGGCGCTGGACCTGGCCTATGTCGCCTGCGGCCGCCTGGACGCCTACTTCGAGGCCGGGGTGAAGGCCTGGGACATCGCCGCCGGCGTGCTGCTGGTGCGCGAGGCCGGCGGCCGGGTCTGCGATTTCCGGGGTGCGAACACCGCGCGGATGGACGAGCGCGGGCCGGAAGCGCGTCCGCTGATCGCCGCCAATGTCAGGGTCGCCGACGAACTGCAGAAGCTGGTGGTCAACACCGGCTACGCCGCCGCGTTCAACTGACCGGGCTCCCGCGGCGCATCGCCGGCGCGCCGCCCCCCCCCCGAAAACAGAAAGCCGCCCTTCCGGGCGGCTTTTCTTTTCCGCGCGGCCCGCGGCCCGCCGTCAGGGACGGCGCGCCAGCGCGGCCTCGTCCTTGGCCTTGGGCAGCAGGTCCTGCTTGGTGACCTTCAGCGGGCCCATCGTCAGCAGCGGGCAGGCCAGGAAGATCGAGGACAGGGTGCCGATCACCGCGCCGATCATCTGGCTCAGCGCCAGGCCTTCGAGCGAACCGCCGCCGTACAGGTACAGCGCCAGCACCGACAGGAAGAACACCAGCGCGGTGATGATGGTGCGCGACAGGGTCTGGTTGATCGAGCGGTCCATCACTTCCAGCGGCTCGGCGCGCAGGCTGCGGAAGTTCTCGCGGACGCGGTCGAACACCACGATGGTGTCGTTGATCGAGAAGCCCATCACCGCCAGCAGGCCGGCCAGCACGGTCAGGTCGAACTCGCGGCCGCTCCAGGAGAAGTAGCCGGCCACCACCAGCACGTCGAACAGCGTGGTCACCGTCGCCGACACCGCGAACTTCCACTCGAAGCGGAAGCCGATGTAGATCAGGAACCCGACCACCACGAACAGGGCGGCGTACAGGCCGTTGCGGGCCAGCTCCTCGCCCACCTGCGGGCCGACGAACTCGGTGCGCAGCAGGTGCGCCTGGTTGTCCGGGGTCGATACCGCGGCCAGCACGTCCTGCGCGGTGCGGTTGTTGGCGTCGGTGGTGGTCTGCCCGTCGCGCGGCTGCAACCGCACCAGCAGGTCGCTGCCGGAGCCGAAGCTCTGCACCTGGGCACCCTCGTAGCCGGCGGTGGCCAGCCGCTCGCGCACGCCGTCCACGTCCGCGGCGCGGTCGAAGCGCACCTCCACCACGGTGCCGCCGGTGAAATCCAGCGCGTAGTTGAAGCCGTTGATGGCAATGCTCGCGACCGAGGCGACGAACAGCAGCGCGGCGATGCCCAGCGACACCCAGCGCATGCGCATGAAGCCGATGCGGGTCTCGTTGGGGATCAGGGTCAGCGGGAAGATCTTCATGTGCGGTCCGTTCCCGTCAGATGGCCAGGGACTTGAGCTTCTTGCGGCGGGCGTACACCAGGGTGACGATCGCGCGCGAGACAGTGATGGCGGTGAACATCGAGGCCAGGATGCCGATGATCAGGGTCACGGCGAAGCCCTTGAGCGGGCCGGTGCCGAAGGCGTACAGGGCCACGCCGGCGATGATGCCGGTCAGGTTGGCGTCGAGGATGGTGCCGCCGGCCTTGTCGTAACCCGCGGCGATCGCCGCCTTGGCCGGCATGCCGGCGCGCAGCTCCTCGCGGATGCGCTCGTTGACCAGCACGTTGGCGTCCACCGACAGGCCGATCGACAGCGCAAGTCCGGCGAAGCCCGGCAGGGTCATGGTCGCGCCGAACAGCGACATCACCGCGACCACGATCAGCAGGTTGAACAGCAGCGCCACGCCGGTGATCAGGCCGAACATGCGGTAGTACACGCCGAAGAACACCAGGGTGAACAGGAACGCGTACAGCACCGCGGTCACGCCGCGCTCCACGTTCTCCGCGCCCAGGCTGGGGCCGACGATCCGCTCCTCGACGAAGTCCATCGGCGCGGCCAGCGAGCCGGCGCGCAGCAGCTTGGCCAGCTCCTCGGCCTCGGTCTTCTCCAGGCCGGTGGTCTGGAACTGCTTGCCGAACACGCCCTGGATGTTGGCAATCGAAATCACCTCCTCCAGCACGCGGAAGCTGCGCACCTCCTCGCCGTTGACCATGGTCACCGTGGGGATGCGTTCGGTGTACACCACCGCCATCGGCTTGCCGACGTTGGCGCTGGTGAACTCGAACATGCGGTCGCCGCCGACGTTGTTCAGGGTCACGCTGACCGCGGGCTGGCCGTTCTGGTCGATGCTGCTGGTCGCCGCGACCATCTGGTCGCCGGTGACGATCACGCGCTTGCTCAGCAGGACCGGCTCGCCGGTGCCGCGGCGCTTGAAGATGCGTGCTTCCGGCGGTACCCGGCCGCTGGCCAGCGCGTCGGCGGCATTCCCGTCGATCTGGGCACGGTATTCCAGGGTCGCCGTGGCGCCGATCATGCGCTTGGCCGCGGCCGTGTCCTGGACGCCGGGAAGCTGGACCACGATGCGGTCGGCGCCCTGGCGCTGGATGATCGGCTCGGCCACGCCGAGTTCGTTGACGCGGTTGCGCAGGGTGGCGATGTTCTGCTCGATCGCCGAACCGGCGATGGAGGTCAGCTCGGTCTCCGGGATCCGCACCACCAGGCGGTTGCCCTCGCCCTCGATGCTCATGGTCGGCATGACCTTGGCCAGCTGCGCGCGCGCGGCGACCGGGTCGGCATCGGACGCCAGGCTGACGGCGATGCTGTGGTCGGGCCGGCGGTCCACCGCGGTGTAGCGGATGCGGTTGTCGCGCAGGGTCACGCGCACGTCTTCGACGTAGGCGTCCACGCGCTTCTCCAGCGCGGCCTTCTGGTCGACCTGGAGCACGAAGTGCACGCCGCCCTGCAGGTCCAGGCCGAGCACCATCGGCTGCGCGCCCAGGCGGTCGAGCCACGGCGGCACGTTGGACGCCAGGTTCAGGGCGACGGTGTAGTTCTCGCCGAGGTTGCCGCGCAGCGCGTCCGACGCCAGGGTCTGTGCGCCGGCGTCGGGCAGCCGTACCATCAGGCTGTCGCCTTCGATGGCGACCGACTTCGGCTGCACGCCCGCGCCCTCGAGGTAGCCGCCGATGCGGGCCTTCAGCGCGTCGTCCAGCACCGCGCCGCGGTTGCCGGTGACCTGCACCGCGTAATCGCTCTGGAAGACGTTGGGCAGCGCGTACAGGACGCTCAGCGCCAGCACGAGCAGGATGACGAAGTACTTCCAGCGGGGAAATTCGAGCATTGCGGGACCCCGCGCGGCCCCGCCCCGCGGGACCACGCTCAGCGGTGGGACGGGAGGATCAGGCGGACTTCAGGGTGCCCTTGGGCAGGACGTTGCCGATGGCGCCCTTCTGCACGCGGATGCGCACGTTGTCGGCCACCTCGATGGTGACGAAGTTGTCGCCGATGTCGGTGACGGTGCCGGCCACGCCGCCCGAGGTGATGACCTCGTCGCCGCGCGACAGCTTGTCGAGCATGGACTTGTGCTCCTTCTGCCGCTTCATCTGCGGGCGGATCATCAGGAAGTACATGATCGCGATCAGGATGATCGGGAACAGCAGCATGCCCATGCCGCCGCCCTGGGGCTGGCCGCCGGCGGCCTGGGCGTAGGCGGTCGGGATAAGGAGGTCGAGGAAGCTCATCGGGATCGTCCGGTTCTGCGGAAAATAGCCGCGGAGTATGCCATAGGGGCGGTCCGGCCCGGTTGCAAGGCCCCGTCTGTGACCCGGTCCGCGGCCCCGGGTTCCCGGCGGCCGCGGGCCGCGCTCAGGCCGGGTCGGCCGGCGGCTCGGCCCCGCGGGCGGCGTAGAAGCCCGCACGGAACGCCTGGAAGCGCCCGGCGGCGATGGCCGCCCGCATGTCGGCCATGAGCTTCTGGTAGTACCAGAGGTTGTGCAGGGTGCCCAGCATCGGGCCGAGCATCTCGTTGCAGCGGTCCAGGTGGCGCAGGTAGCTGCGGGTATAGCCGCCGGCGCAGGCCACGCAGCCGCAGCCGGGCTCGATCGGGTCGAGGTCGCGCTCGTACTTCGCGTTGCGGATCCGCACCGTGCCGAACGAGGTGAAATAGTGGCCGTTGCGCGCGTTGCGGGTCGGCATCACGCAATCGAACATGTCCACGCCGCGGGCCACGCCCTCGACCAGGTCCTCCGGCCTGCCGACCCCCATCAGGTAGCGCGGCCGGTCGGCCGGCAGGCGCGGGTGCAGGTGCTCGAGCATGGCGTTGCGCTCGTGCTCGGGCTCGCCCACCGCCAGGCCGCCGATCGCATAGCCGTCGAAGGCGATTGCCTGCAGCCCGTCCAGCGAGCGGCTGCGCAGGTCGGGATATACGCCGCCCTGGACGATCCCGAACAGCGCCGCGTCGTTGCCCAGCCCGTCGTGCGCGTCGCGCGAGCGCCGCGCCCAGCGCAGGCTCAGCTCCATCGAGCGACGGGCCACGTCCTCGTCGGCCGGGTACGGCGTGCATTCGTCGAAGATCATCACCACGTCCGAATCGAGCACCTTCTGGATCTTCATGCTCTCCTCGGGGCCGAGGAACACCCTGGCGCCGTCGGTCGGCGAGGCGAAGGTCACGCCCTGCTCGGTGATCTTGCGCCGGTGGGCCAGCGAGAACACCTGGAAGCCGCCGGAGTCGGTGAGGATCGGCCCGTCCCAGCGGGTGAAGCCGTGCAGGCCGCCGTGGTCGCCGATCACGTCCAGGCCCGGGCGCAGGTACAGGTGGAAGGTGTTGCCGAGGATGATCTCCGCGCCCAGTGCGCGGACCTGGTCCGGCAGCACGCCCTTGACCGAACCGTAGGTGCCCACCGGCATGAACGCGGGGGTCTCGACCGTGCCACGCGGGAAGGTGAGGCGTCCGCGGCGCGCGGCGCCATCGGTGGCCTGGAGCTGGAACTGCAGTCGGGACATGGTCGGCACGGGCAAAAACGGCCGCCATTGTCGCATGGCGCGCGCGGACGACCGGCCGGATGCGCCCCGGGCGCCGGGGATTCCGCCCGTCCTGCGGCGGCCGCTAGGGCACCGGCTGGCCCCACAGCAGCATCGCGTCGCCGTAGGAGAAGAAGCGGTAGCGCTGCTCCACCGCGTGCCGGTAGGCCTCGAAGATCCGGTCCTTGCCGGCGAACGCCGACACCAGCATCAGCAGCGTGCTTTCCGGCAGGTGGAAGTTGGTCAGCAACGCATCGACGCTGCGGATCCGGTAGCCGGGGAAGATGAAGATCCGGGTCTCGCCGGCGAACGGCGCCAGCTCGCCCCCGGGCATCGCCTCGCTCCTGCGCCAGGCACTCTCCAGCGCGCGGACCACGGTCGTGCCCACCGCGACCACCCTGCCCCCCGCTTCGCGGGTGCGACGCACCTGGGCCACCAGTTCGGCGCCCACGTTGAGCCACTCGCTGTGCATGGCGTGCTCGCGGACGTCCTCCACCCGGACCGGCTGGAAGGTGCCCGCGCCCACGTGCAGGGTCACGTGGCCGAACTGCACGCCGCGCCGGCGCAGCGCCTCCAGCAAAGCCTGGTCGAAATGCAGGCCGGCGGTGGGCGCGGCCACCGCCCCGACCTGCTTCGCGAACACGGTCTGGTAGCGCTCGGCGTCGTCCTGGCCCGGCTCGCGGCGGATGTACGGCGGCAGCGGCAGCCGCCCGACCTTCAGCAGCCACGGCTCGAGCCCGCCCTCGACCTCGAAGCGCAGCCGGTAGAACTCGCCGTCGCGGCCCAGCACCTCGGCCTGGCCACCGCCATCGAGCGCGATCCGGCTCCCGGTCCTGGGCGACTTGCTCGCCCGCACCTGCGCCCGCGCCTGCTCTTCGGGCAGCAGCCGCTCGATCAGGATCTCCACCCGGCCGCCACTGTCCTTCTGCCCGAACAGGCGCGCCGGGATCACCCGGGTGTCGTTGAACACCAGCAGGTCGCCGGGCTGTAACAGGTCCGGCAGGTCGCGCACGTGCAGGTCGGAGAACGCCCCGCCGCCCGGGGGCACCAGCAGCATCCGGCTGGCCGAACGCTCGGCCAGCGGGGCCTGGGCGATCAGGTCCTCGGGCAGTTCGTAGTGGAAGTCGGACTTCTTCAAGGCGCGGCTTGGCGAGGCGGGAGCCGGCCATTGTACCGGCCCGTCCCGCCGGGGCCGGGCGGCGCTACCGCTCGAACTTGGTCGACAGCACGATCGCCGAGGACGTGCGCTCGACCCCGTCGATCGCGCCGATCCGGTCGGTCAGCACGTCCATCTGGTGCACGTCGCCGACCACCCCCAGCGCGACCAGGTCGTACGGCCCGCTGACCGACTGCAGCGCCCGCACTTCGGGGATGGCGTGCAGTTCCTTGACCACCGCGGCCATCTTCTTGGGGAACACGGTGATCATGATGTGCGCGCGGATGCGCGCCTGCTCCACCGCCTCGTCCACCCGCACCGTATAGCCGCGGATCACCCCGGCCCGCTCCAGCCGGTCGATCCGGCTCTGCACCGTGGTCCGCGACAGGTCGAGCCGCCGCGCGATCTGGGCGGTCGACGCCCGGGCGTCCTCGCGCAGCAGCGACAGCAGCTGTTCGTCGGCTTCGGTGATCTTCATTGCCTTGCCATCCGTCCGGCCGGTTTCGTCGTTTCGACGAAATTACCCAATTTCCTGCGCGGATCAAAGCTGCCAATCGACGATCCCATCCCGATAATAGGGAAAGACGCCCGCCAGGGCGCCCTGCCCCTTGCCGTTTCCGGGAGAACCGCATGTCCGTCCTCGCCCCCCTCGCCCCGCTGCGCGCCCACGCCGGCCAGCGCCTGACCGCCGGCCTGGACGATGCCACCGTCGCCCGACTGGTGCCCTCGCACCCCGACCTGGCCGCCGCGATCGAGGCCGCCGCGCAGGAGTACGCCCGCATCGCCGGCGACCTGCCGGCCCTGCTGGACCTGGACGAGGGCGCGCAGATCGACGCGCTGCAGGCCGGCTTCGTCAACTTCTACGCCGACGACTGCGTCACCCCGTACGTCGCCCTGGCCGCGCGCGGCCCCTGGGTGGTCAGCCTGAAGGGCGCGGTGCTGTACGACGCCGGCGGCTACGGCATGCTCGGCTTCGGCCATGCGCCGGCGGCCGTGCTCGAGGCGATGGGCCGTCCGCAGGTCATGGCCAACGTGATGACGCCGAACCTGGCCCAGTACCGGTTCAACGAGGCGCTGCGGCGCGAGATCGGACACACCCGCGGCGGCTGCCCGTACGCGCGTTTCATGTGCCTCAACTCCGGCTCCGAGGCGGTCGGACTGGCCACCCGCATCGTCGACATCAACGCCAAGCTGCAGACCGACCCGGGCGCGCGCCACGCCGGCGCGACGATCAAGCGGGTGGTGGTCAAGGGCAGCTTCCACGGCCGCACCGACCGCCCGGGCCTGTATTCCGATTCCAGCCGCCGCGCCTACGTGCAGCACCTGGCCAGCTACCGCGGCGAGGACTCGGTGATCGTGATTCCGCCCTACGACGTGGCCGCGCTGCGCCAGGCCTTCGCCGACGCGGCGACGAAGCACTGGTTCATCGAGGCGGTGTTCCTCGAGCCGGTGATGGGCGAAGGCGACCCGGGCCGCGCGGTGCCGGTGGAGTTCTATGCGGCGGCGCGCGAACTGACCCGCGAGCACGGCAGCCTGCTGCTGATCGACTCGATCCAGGCCGGCCTGCGCGCGCACGGCGTGCTCTCGCTGGTGGACTACCCCGGCTTCGAAGGCGTCGAACCGCCGGACATGGAGACCTACTCCAAGGCGCTCAACGCCGCCCAGTTCCCGCTGTCGGTGCTGGCGGTGACCTCGCGCGCCGCCGACCTGTACCGCAAGGGCGTGTACGGCAACACCATGACCACCAATCCGCGCGCGCTCGACGTGGCCTGCGCGACCCTGGCCCTGCTCACCCCGCAGGTGCGCGGGAACATCCGCCTGCGCGGCACGCAGGCGCTGCAGAAGCTCGAAGCGCTGAAGGGCGAGCTGGGCGGGCTCATCACCAGGGTCCAGGGCACCGGCCTGCTGTTCTCCTGCGAGCTGGCGCCGCAGTTCAAGTGCTACGGCGCCGGGTCGACCGAGGAGTGGCTGCGCCAGCAGGGCGTGAACGTGATCCACGGCGGCGAGAACTCGCTGCGCTTCACCCCGCACTTCGGCATGGACGAAGCCGAACTGGACCTGCTGGTATCGATGGTCGGCCGCGCCCTGCGCGAAGGGCCGCAGCGGGAGCAGGCTTCGGCGGCCTGAGCCGTCCCGCCCTGCCGATGCGCGAACGCCCGGCTGGACCGGGCGTTCGCGTTTCCGGGCGGCCTTACACCAGGCTATCGCGCGGGCTTGCCTGCCTGCGCCTCGTGCTTGTCGAACCGCTGCAGCGACTCCGCGATCCGCGCCCGCGCTTCGCCCGCATCGCCCCAGCCGGACAGCTCGACCGGATTGCGTCCGCCGGGCAGGTCCTTGTAGACGCGGAAGAATGCTTCGATCCGCTGCCGCTCGATCGCCGGCAGGTCGGCCAGGTCGCGGATGCCGGCGTAGGCCGGGTCGACCGTGTCGGTCGGCACGCCGATGATCTTCTCGTCCTGCTCGCCATCGTCGACCATGCGCAGCACACCGACCGGCCGGAACCTCAGCAGCACGCCCGGGGGCAGCGGCGCGCGGGCCAGCACCAGCGCGTCCAGCGGATCGCCGTCGCCGGCCAGCGTGCGCGGGATCGATCCGTAGTTGGCCGGATAGGCCACCGGCATCGACAGGAAGCGGTCGACGAACACCCGCCCGTCCTCGCCGGTCTCGTACTTGGTGGCGCTGCCGGCGGGGATCTCCACCGCCAGCAGCACCTCGTCCGGGGCCTGCGCCGGCTGCGCGGCGAGCAACGGATGGCGCACGTGCGGCTCCATCGCCTGCGCCAGCAACGGCAGGCCCAGCAGGATCGCCCCGGCGAGGCGGCGAAAGCCGCCGTGCGGGGCCGCCGCGACGCATGCCCCGGCCGCGGGCGAGGCGCCGGCACTCATTCCCAGCACCGGTCGGCACGCCCCTTCAGGGTCGTGGCGCGTGCGCAGTTGCGTTCGCCGATCCGCCCCTCGTCGATCTCGACCAGCGACTTCACCGCGCCGTCGTCCACCAGCTCGAAGGCGTCGTACAGGCGCCCGGTGGCGGTGCGCGCCTCGTAGCGCAGGCGGTCGCCGTCGATGCGCAACACCTGGAACAGCTGCGTGTCCTCGGCCACCGGGCGCATGGTCGAGCGCGCCTGCTCCGACAGCCGGTACTGCTTGGCCCCGGCCACGGAGACGACGAACACCGGCGTCGGTGCACCGTCCTGCAGGCGGCGGCCGTAGACATGGTCGTGGCCCTGCAGCACCAGGTCCACGCGGTGGCGGCGGATCACCGGCAGCAGGTGGCGGCGCAGCAGCGCGTTGTCGCGACCTTCGCGCGGCGAATAGAACGGCTGGTGGGTCACCACGATGTTCCAGCGCGCCGGGCTGGCCGCCAGCACCCGGTCCAGCCATTGCGCCTGCGCCCGGGCGGTGCCCAGGTCCAGCGCCGAGGTGCCGTCGACCACCGCCACGCGCACGTCCTGGTAGTCGAACCAGTAGCTCGTGCGCTCCGCGCCGGCCGCGCCGTTGCCGGGCAGCGCGAACTGCAGCGGCCAATGCGCGCCAAGCACGCGGCGTTCCCGCGGGGTGTCCTCGAACTCCTCGAAATACTCGTGGTTGCCCGGCGCCGGCGCGACCACCATCGAGGTCGGCAGCGCGCCGCCGGCCTCGAACCACTCGCCCCACTCGTTGTCGTCCTCGCCGTCGCCGCCGCTGACCAGGTCGCCGGCGAACAGCGCCAGGCGCGCATCGGGCGCATGCCGCATCGCCTCGCGCACCACGCGCGTGGTCAGGCTGACGTTCTTGTTCTGGGTGTCGCCGAAGTACAGCAGCGCCAGCGGCGCGCCCGCCGCCGGCGCGGTGCGGGTGTGGTGCCAGGCACTCCAGGTGCCGCCGCCCTGCACGCGCCAGGCATAGAGGGTGTCGGCCTGCAGTCCGTCGACGTCGGCGCGGTGGTGGTGGGCGGCGCCGTTCTCGGTCCGGAGCTCGCGCGAGCCGGCGACGACGCGGCGCGGCGTGCCCATGTCGGGCGAGTCGCCCGCCGGGACGATTTCCAGTACCGGCGCGTCGACCGCCACGGCCGTGCGCCAGGCGACCGCGAAGCCGGTCGACGCGTCCTGCGCCGGCGAGGCGACGATGCGGTCCGGGAACACGCCCGGCGCGTAGTGCACCGCCCCGGCCGGCACCCGCGTGTTGGGCTCCGGCCCGCGCGCGGCCTCCTGCGCGGACAGCGCGCCGGCGGCCGGCACGCACAGCCACGCGGCCAGCAGGATCGCGCGGGTGCGGCGGCGGCTCAACGCCGGCACTCCGGCAGCTCCAGCGCGGCGGCGATGTCGCGCCAGTCGAACGCGGCCACGCCCAGGTCCAGGTGCGAGGCGTAGAGCACGCCCTGCGGGAAGCGCGCGTCGCCGCGCTCGTCCAGCCACACGCCATCGGTCAGGCCGGTCTTCTCGCCCGCGAACGAACCGGCATGGGCCAGGCTGCGGCGGTCGAACAGGTGGAAAACGGTGCGGTCGGCGAACTGGTCGCTGGCAACCCACCAGCCGCTGCCGTCGGCGCAGCGCATCAGCGCGATGCCCTCGGCCTGGGCCACGTACTGGCCGGTGCCGACGTCGCGGCCGAGGTAGCGGCCCTGCAGGTCGTACTCGCGCAGCCGGGTCCCGGTCGGCACGTCTTCCTCCGCCACCAGCAGGCGGTTGTTGGCGGTGTCGCCGAACAGCGACTCCGGCACCCGGATCGCGCCGGCCGCGGTGGTATCGCCGAAGGTCCCGGCCGCGCGCGCCTTCCACGTGCCGCCGGTGCGTGCCACCTCGTAGCGGCGGAAACGGCGGTCGAGCTGGGCCAGCGGCGGCACGATGTCCTCGCCCTGCGCGTCCTCGCCCGCCATGTAGGCGTCGCTCACCAGCACGAGGTAGCCGTCGCCGCTGCGCTGCACCCACAGTCCGTACGGCTGCTGCAGGCCGTCCTCGCCGAACGCCAGCAACGGAGTGAAGTCCGGCAGCTGGAACATCTGTACCCGCCGGTTGTCGCGCTCGACCACGAACAGGTAGCGGTCGTCGATGGTGGCCACGCCGTTGGGACGCTGCAGCCGGCCCAGCGCCGTGCCGGTGCCGCCGACCGTGCGCAGGCGCTCGCCGGTGTCGCCGTCGTACACCACCAGCAGGTCGGTCGCCTTCGCGGTGGCGACCAGCATGCGCCGGCCGTCCTGGATCCAGCTGGCCGGCGAATCGATGTTGTCGTCGGGCGTGGACGCGGTGACGAACGCCTCCCTCACCACCACGTGCGGCACGTCATGGTCCCGCAACAGGATGTCGTCAGCCTCGTATTCGTCGGGCTCGCGGCCGTCGCCGGTGGCGGGCACGGTGGAACAGGCGGCGAGCAGCAGGGCGAAAGCCGGCGCAAGGCAGCGGAAGAGCATGCAGGTATCCCCGATGGAAGGTTTGGCGAATGCGGCGAATCCTATGAAGCAATTGTGACAAGCGCGCGTAACATCGCGGCGCGATGACAGGCCGGTTGCGTGTCACATCCGTGCCACATCGCGCGGTGAAAGTTCCGTTCATTTTCCACCCCCACGGAACGTCCACCCGATGAAGCGCACCACCCTCGCCACCGCCCTGACACGCGCACTCGCCTGCGCCGCCCTGCTGCCCGCTGGTGCGGCGTTCGCGCATTCCGCCACGCCCGACGGCACCGGCGACCCGGCGGGCGAGCCGCGCCAGCTCGACACCGTCGTGGTCCAGGGCGAGATCACCTACCGCAACCGCACCGCCGACATCGCCCCGGTGCTGTCCTACGACCTGGAGTACTTCCAGCGCTTCGAGCCTTCCACGGTCGGCGACATGGTCAAGCGCCTGCCCAGCGCCGTGTTCGTCTCCGACGTGCTCGAGTACGACGCGGTGCAGCTGCGCGGCCTGGCCCCCAGCTATACGCGGGTCCTGATCAACGGCAAGGACGTGCCGGGCGCCGGCGACGACCGTTCGTTCTGGGTCGACCGCATCCCCGCCGAGATGGTCGAGCGGATCGAGATCATCCGCTCCGGCAGCGCCAACCGCTCCGGCGACGCGATCGCCGGATCGCTCAACATCGTCCTGCGCGACGCCTACGAGTTCGACGGCGCCTACCTGCGCGTGGGCGCGATGCGCTACGACGACGGCGAGGTGCAGCCGACCTACGGCGGCGTGGCCTCCGGCGAGGCGCTGGGCGGCCGCATCCTGGCCGGCTTCAACGTCCAGGACCGCTACAACCCCAAGATCAAGCGCAGCGACCGCTTCGACAACCCGGACGACATGAACCTGGTGTCCTGGGAAGACCAGACCGACACCCGCGACGGCCAGGACTACTCCGGCAACGTCTCCTGGACCGCCGACGTCGGCCCCACCGGGCGCGTGTCGATCGACGGCTTCTACGTCAAGACCGACCGCGAGCAGGTCGAGGTCTCGCACGAGGAGGAGTACGACGGCGACGAAGTGGTCACCTCCGACGTCCCCGGCCTGGCCCGGATCGACCAGTCCAACTGGGGCCTGGGGATCGGGTACGTGCAGGACATGGCCGGCGGCACCACCGAGTTCGGCATCAAGTACGCCGGCTTCAAGGACCGCAGCAGCGAGAGCGAGGAGAAGATCGAATTCGTCGACGGCGAGTGGGACGCGCACGAGGCCGAAGCGCTGGACATCGACGCGGACGACCGCGAGACGGGGCTGAAGGTCGCGCACAAGCGCCCGCTTGGCGGCGCTTCGGCGAGCATGGAGTTCGGCGTCGACTACCGCGACAAGAACCGCGACACCACCCACGTCTACCGCGTGTTCGAGGCCGACGACGAAGGCGACCCGGTGGTCTACGAGGACGACGGCATCGTCCAGAGCCTGGTCACCGAGCAGCGGCTGGACCCGTACCTGATGTTCTCCGGTGGCGCCGGCGCGCTGTCCTGGGAAGCCGGCCTGCGCTGGGAGACCACCGACTCGGACATCACCTACCGCAGCGCCCTGGACGAGCCGGTCGAGACGGTGTCGCAGGACTACGACGTGCTGCTGCCGTCGGCGCACCTGAAGTGGGACGTGACCGGGGCCAGCCGCTTCAACCTGTCGCTGGCGCGCAGCCTGCGGCGGCCGGCGTTCAACGAGATCATCCCGGCGCTGCTGTCGGAGGAGTTCGGCGACAACGACTTCATCGGCAATCCGCTGCTGGAGCCGGAAACGGCCAACGGCATCGACCTGGGCTTCGAGCGCCAGCTCGGCGAGCGCGGCGTGGCCGGCATCAACTTCTTCTACCGCGATGTCAAGGACGTGATCGAACTGGTCAACACCGGCGTGCCCAACGAGACCGCCCTGGACGACTGGGCCGACGACGTCGAGGACTACATGGACGACAACGGCGTCGACCAGGACACCGCCGAGGCGGCCGTGCCGTTCGAGCCGAACAGCTTCATCTACACCATGGACAACGTCGGCGACGGCGAGGTCTGGGGCGTGGAGCTGGACCTGGCCACGCCGCTGACCGCGATCGGCCTGCCCAACACGGGCGTGTTCGCCAACTACTCCTGGCTGGACAGCGAGATCGAGGACTTCATCGGCAAGCGCCGCTTCAACAACCAGGCCAGGTACGTCTATAACGTCGGCTTCATCCAGGACCTGCCGGACCTGGCCGCCTCCTTCGGCGCCAGCTACCGCAAGCAGGGCGATGCGTTCTCGCGCGTGCTCGGCGAAGAGGTGCTCACCACCTACGACGGCGACCTGGAAGTGTTCGCCGAGAAGCGCTTCGGCGACAGCTTTTCGGTCCGGCTGAGCGGGACCAACCTGCTGGATGCGAAGAAGCGCGAGTACTTCAGCAAGTTCGACAACGAGGCCGACCAGGTCGACCGCGACTTCGACGAGTACGAGCGGGAGGCCGAATGGGCCGGCCCGCGCTACCAGCTGGTGATGCGCTGGTCGTTCTGACCGCCGCGGCGGTGCCTCGGGGAAGGGCCGGCCATCGCCGGCCCTTCCGCGTTGCGGGCTTCCAGGGCGCGGGCACGTTGCGGCAGACTGGCCGCGTCAACCGGAGTCCGCCCATGAAAACCTTCGAAGTCCGCCATCCGCTGGTCCAGCACAAGATCGGCCTGCTGCGCGACGCCGGGCTCAGCACCAAGGGCTTCCGCGAGCTGGTCACCGAACTGGGCACCCTGCTCGCCTACGAGGCGACCGCCGACCTGGAGACCGAGGCGGCGACCATGCCCGGCTGGGCCGGCGAGGTGCAGGTGCGGCGGATCGCCGGGGCCAAGATCACCGTGGTGCCGATCCTGCGCGCCGGCCTGGGCATGCTGCCCGGCGTGCTGGCGCTGATCCCCGCGGCGAAGGTCAGCGTGGTCGGCCTGCAGCGCGACGAGGAGACGCTGCAGCCGGTGCCCTACTTCGAACGCCTGACCGGCCGCCTGGACGAGCGCGACGCGCTGATCCTGGACCCGATGCTGGCCACCGGCGGCACCCTGATCGCCACGATCGACATGCTCAAGCGCGCCGGCGCGCGGCGGATCAAGGGCATCTTCCTGGTGGCCGCGCCGGAAGGGCTGGCCCACCTGGAGGCCGCGCACCCGGACGTGGAGGTCTACACCGCCGCGATCGACCAGCGCCTCAACGAGAAGGGCTACATCCTGCCCGGCCTGGGCGATGCGGGCGACCGCATCTTCGGTACGCGGGTGGATTGAGCGCTGACCGCCAGGGAGCCCTGCGAGCCCTATCGGATAGAGAGGCATCATCAACCCGCTACCGATGCCCACCACCTGTGTCTTCGCCCCCGCTCAGGCGTCGCGACGCGAGCTCGGCTTGAATGGGCCCCGCTTGCGATCGCGACGCACTTTCCAGGCACGCAAGCCAAACCAGACGACCACGACTGCTACCGCGGCCAGCACGTACGGAACGAACTGAGCCACGAACTGGCCATGTGCATAGCCAGCCTGATACGCGCCCGCGTATCCCTCCTCGCTTGCCTGGGCAAGCCGGGGCACGAGCAAAGCAATAGCCGATAGTGCAGTGGGCAGAATCTTTCGCATCCTCGCCTCGCCAGGTAATGGTCAAACGCCGGAGTTGAACCGCGTCACGATGTGGCATCGGCTTGAGTGAGTGGTTAGGCCGCCCGAGCGCGCTGACGGCCCAAGTATCGAACGGACTGCATGACAGCGACGGCAGCCCCAAGTTGCAGCAGGTCCTCGATGACACCCGCAGCCCCAACAAGCGCGGCCAGCGCTGCACCTGCCACATAGCCCGCACAAAAACCTATTAGTGCCGGATATGAAAAATGCTTGAGCGCGAAAGCTCGAGAGATCAGTGGAACGACGACCAGCGCAGCCATTGCCACCAGACTGGCGGACTTCATTGCTTCGATCGGATCCATGGAGCTCTCCCGATGGTTAACGCCCGAAAAAAACCGACTGGCGAAGCCAGTCCGGCTTGTTCGAGTTGCCTGGGGACCGAGTGGCAAAGCCTGTTTGGCTTGTTGGGTTGTTAGGCCCGACGGCCAACGAACCAGCGACCGACAACAGAGCCGAAGCCGAACCCCACGATGAACCCTAAAAACCAGTGCCCTGAGAGCATCTGGCCGATGACGGATCCAAACAGAGCAAAGCCCACGCCCCAGCGTGCCGCCCTGCGGTTCACATCCTGCTGTCGGGCACGCTCCGCAGACGCCCTATGACGATCATCCAGTTGCTCTAGCTTCGGAGTCATGATGGCTTTGGCCGCAGCGTCAGCTTGCTCACGATTCACTATGCGTTCCCCTACCGCCTGACGCCGGAGTCAGCCCACCGCGGAGCTGGTTCGGCATGAATGAGCTGTTAGGCCCCAGCGCCGCCGTGGCCAACCCGACGTTGCGTGCGTGCCAGACCAGCTGCCTCAGATAGCCCCCAGCAAGGCAGTTGATGGCATAACCGATGCAAGTAACAGCACGGCGGACTACTCGCCCATACGATTTTCTTGCCCAGGGCAGCAGCATCCCGCCCATCAGAACACCAAGCTGCGCCGCAAAGAGATAAAGAAGAACATCCAGTCCAAAGGCATCCAGCACCGGAACAATAGGAGCAAGCTCAGGATTTGATGCGATGCAGATGACCAGGATCGCCGTTACGAGCAAGAATGCTCGGGGACGCCAGCCAGTACCTGTCCAAGTAAACCATCGCATGGTGCCTCCTCCCCAACTACCAGCAGATCCCCAGCGGGGTGTAGCACCGAGTCTGGAGGAGCGTCGCGAGCGGCGTCAATCGAAGGATTCCGCGGGAATCAGCGGCTTGGCCATGCCCCTGCACCGGGCATGCCGTACACCCGCGCGCCCACGCCGGGAATCGCCGGGCGCCCTCCCCGGCCGGACCGCTATGGCGGGGTCAGCGCCTGGAGGCCGGCCGCGACGTACACCAGCGGCGCGTTCCAGTTGATCGCGACCTCGTTGCTGGCATAGCTGCAGTCGTGGTCGATCCACGACAGCGCCGGCGCCTTCGAGGGATAGGTCACGTCCTTGCAGTCGCCCAGGTCCTGCTGGCGCGGGTTGGGGCCGCCGGACAGCCAGCCCGGGACCGGTTCGGCGACGCCGTCGGCCTGCGAAGGCCGATGGTGGACGTGCATCGGCGTGCGCACGCCGTAGCCGGTCACGAACGAGACGCCGAGCGGGTTGCGGCCGAGCACGTAGTCCAGCTGCGACTGCGCCGCGTCGAGGTAGTCGCGCTGCCGCGTCAGCCGGTAGCCCTGCAGCAGCACCAGCCCCTGGTTCAACGCCATCGCGCTGCTGCCCCAGACGAAGTCCTCCGGCTGCATCGCCACCCGCCACGGCGACTGCCGCCACTGCCCGGCCAGGCGCCCCGCCAGCCCTTCCACCGCCTGCGATACGCGCTCCCGCTCGGCGGCACCGGGCAGGCGTCCGCCATGCGCCGCCAGCGATATCCAGCCCAGCGCGCCCACGTTGGCCCACGACGGGACGTCCGGCGCGGCCGCGTGCGATTCGAACGCGCGCCAGTACGCGGCGTCGCCGGTCAGCAGGAACAGCTCGGCCGCCGCCCAGGCGAACTCGTCGTCGAGCCTGGCGTCGCCGTAGGCACCGGTGTGCACGTCCGGCGGCTGGCGGTAGACCGCGTCCGGATGCGCCTGCGCCCAGCGCCAGGCCGACTCGGCGGCGGCGCGCATCCGCGCGGGCACGCCCGGGAAGCGGGCCTCGTAGCCGGCATAGACACGGCTGGCCATGGCCATCACCGCGGCGAAATCCAGTGCGGCGGCGGTGGAGCGGCCCACCATGTAGCGGCGCGCGGTGGCCTGGTCCGGCATCACCGCGCCATCGAAGCGCAGGTTGGTGAGCTTGTGGTACACGCCGCCGTCGCCGGGGTCCTGCATCGCCAGCATCCAGCGCAGGTTCCACCAGGCCTCGTCGAGGAGGTCGGGCACCGCATCGCCGCTTTCCGGTATGCCGGTGTCGCGGCCGCGGAACACCTGCGGGAAGTGCTCGTACGCGGACAGCAGGCTCCACATGGTGATGCCGGAATTGACCACGTACTTGTTGTAGTCGCCCGCGTCGTACCAGCCGCCCGGCGCCGACACGACCGTGCCCGCCGGGCGGCCCGGCGAGGCCGCGGAGGCATGGATCTCCACGTCCGTGTCCGGATGCCCGGCCGCGCGCACGTGCATCCCGGCGTGCGCGGCGTCGAGCGGGCTGCCGGCGCGGTGGAAATAGAACGCCTTCAGCGACGCGTCCAGCAGCGCGGCGTAGGCCTGCGCATCGACGGGAAACGGATCGGATGGCGCCATGCCCGCGCCCTGCAGGCGGTAGCGCCCCGGCGGCAACGGGCCGAGCTCGGCGATCGACGCCTCGCGCCCCGCCGGCGCCCAGGTGCCCGGCGGTGCGGACTGTCCACGCCGCACGACCGCACCGTCCACGTCGCTCACGATCTCGAACGCGCGGGCCCTGTCGCCTTCGATCACGGCCAGCATGCGCGAGCCGGGCAGGAAGCCGAGCTGGTTGAGCCGGGCGTGGCCGCCGTCCGCGCCGGGCGTGCCTGCTCCCGCGGCCAGCACGTCACCGGAACACGCGAACGCGAACAACGCGGCGAGGCTGCAGCGGACCAGGCGGAAAGGCATGCGCACGACTCCTGCGGGGGACGGGTCCATCGTCACCGCGCATGCGACCGGCGGCAAGACGCCATGCGGAATACCCGCGGACGCGGGCATGCATAGCGCGGCTCAGGCCGCCAGCGGGCGCGCCAGGAGCTCGGCGACCTCGTGCGTGGTGCCGAAGCGCCCCTTCGCGTCGCGCACCACCTGGGCCAGGGCGCACCCGGGGTCGTGGGTGAAGAACAGGTGCACGTTGCGCGCGAGCTTGTCCTCGAGGAAGGCGCGCTTCTCGTCGATCAGCAGCTCGGCGTTGCGGTCGTAGCCCATGGTGATCGGCAGGTGCACCCAGGACCGTCCCGGGATCAGGTCCGCGCAGAACACCACGCCGCCATGCGGCTGGCCGTCCACGGTCTCGGGCCCGGCGATCTCGGCCAGCATCAGCCCGGGGGTGTGCCCGTCGCTGAAGGAGAAACGCACCGCTTCGCCCAGCGCGCGCGAGTGCGCCCCGTCCACGATCTCCAGCCGCCCGCTGGCCTCCAGCAGCCCGGGCAGTTCCGGGATGAAACTGGCGCGATCGCGCGGATGCGGATGCTTCGCGCGTTCCCAGTGCGCCGCGCCGACCAGGTAGGTGGCGTTGGGGAACAGCAGTTCCGGTCCGCGACCCTCGGCCCAGGGCGCGAGCAGGCCGCCGGCATGGTCGAAATGCAGGTGGCTGAGCACCACCACGTCGATGTCCTCGTGCTCGAAGCCGGCCGCGTGCAGCGAATCGACCAGCACGTGGCGGTCCTCCTGCACCCCGTAGCGCTCGCGCAGCTTCGGCTCGAAGAACGCGCCGATGCCGGTCTCGAACAGCACCGTCCTGCCGTTGAGCGGGCTGGCCAGCAGCGCGCGGCAGGCCAGGTCGATGCGGTTCTGCCCGTCGGGCGGCGACCATTGCTCCCACATCGCCTTCGGCGCGTTGCCGAACATCGAACCGCCGTCGAGCTTCTGCGAATTGCCGCGGATGGACCAGAGTTTCATGCGCGGATGCTAGCCAGCGGACGGTTAAGAATCCGCAAGATCACGGCGCCGCGGGCGCGGTCGACCGCACCTGGGCGCTGCCGACATCGTTGCGGGGATCGCTGCCGCCGGTGAGCAGGTTGCCGCGCCGGTCCCACAGCACCGTCTGCATGTTGCCCCAGGTATGGCTGGAGGCACGGCCGGACACGGCGTCCTCCGGCAACTTCAGGGTGTGGCCCATGGCGCGGAGCTTCGCCGCCAGGCCGGCGTCGAACGCGCCGCTCTCGGCCTGGACCACGTCCGGCATCCACTGGTGGTGGTAGCGCGGCAGCGCCGCGACTTCCTGCGCGCCGAGACCGTCGGCGAAGCCGAGCGCGCCGAGCAGGACCATGGTGATGATGCGGCTGCCGCCCGGGGTGCCGAGCACCGCGACGTGGTCGGGCGAGACCATGAAGGTCGGGGTCATCGAGCTGAGCGGGCGCTTGCCCGGCGCCGGCGCGTTGGCCTCGTAGCCCATCACCCCGAAGGCGTTGGGCTGGCCGGGCTGCAGGGCGAAGTCGTCCATCTCGTTGTTGAGCAGCACGCCAGTACCCGGCGGCACCAGGCCGGAGCCGAACAGCAGGTTCACCGTCTGGGTGACCGCGGCGCGGTTGCCGTCGGCGTCGACGATGGAGAAATGGGTGGTCTCCTCGTCCTCCAGCGGCGTGGGCAGGCCGGAGAAGCTGTCGCTGGGCGTCGCCTTCTCCGGGTTGATCGTCGCGCGCAGGCCGGCCGCGTAGTACGGGCTGGTCAGTACGTCGACCGGCACGTGCACGAAGTCCGGATCGCCGAGGTAGAAGGTGCGGTCGCGGAAGGCGCGGCGCATCGATTCGATCGTCAGGTGGGTGCGATGGCTTTCGTCGAGCTTGGCCAGGTCCCAGCCCGCGAGGATCTGCATCATCTGCGCCAGCGCCACGCCGCCGGACGACGGCGGCGGCGCGGTCACCACGTCCCAGCCACGGTAGCCGAAGCGCAGTGGTTCGCGCTCGTGCACGCGATAGGCGGCCAGTTCCTCCGCGGTCCACTTCCCGCCTTCGGCGCGCACGCCGGCCACGAGTTTCTTCGCCACCGGGCCACGGTAGAAGCCATCGAAGCCGTGCGCCGCCAGCAGTTCCAGGGTGCGGGCCAGGTCCGGCTGCTTCAGCAGCTGGCCCTGCCGCGGCGGCTGTCCGCCGGCGAGGAACACCTCGCGCGTGCCGGGAAACCGCTCCATCACCCCGCGCCGCGCCGCGTAGCCGCGTTCCAGCCGCGCGTACACGGGGAAGCCGTCGCGGGCCAGGCGGATTGCCGGCGCCAGGCTCTGCGACAGCGGCAGCCGCCCGTACTTGCCGGCCACGTGCACCAGCGCCGCCGGAAGGCCGGGAATCGCCGCGGCCCACGGACCGTTCTCGGCCTTGTCCGAGTCGAGCCCGCCGTCGGCCGTGCGGTACTGGTCCATGGTCGCGGCCGCGGGCGCGGCCTCGCGCCCGTCGATGAACACGTCGCGGCCCGCCGCGCCGCCCTCGCCGGCCTGGTGCAGCAGGAAGAAACCGCCCCCACCCAGCCCGGAGCTGATCGGCTCGACCACCGACAGCGTCGCCGACACCGCGACCGCGGCATCGAACGCGTTGCCGCCCTTGTCGAGCACCTCGAAGCCGGCATCGGTGGCCAGCTTGTGCGCGCTGGCGATGGCGGCCTGGCCCGGACGCGGGGCCAGCCCGGCCGAACCGTCGGCGGCCAGCGCCGGCAGGACCGCAGCGGGAACGGACAGGAACAGCGCCAGCAACAGGCGCGGCAGCACACCGGTCATCGTGCCTCCGGGGAATAGAGTTCGGGATGTTCCCGCTGGAGCCGCAGCAGCTTGGACAGCAGCGCGTCGTGGCTCTCGGGATGGGCGGGATCGGGGTCGATGCACTCGACCGGGCAGACGACCACGCATTGCGCTTCGTCGAAGTGGCCGACGCATTCGGTGCAGCGCGCCGGATCGATCACGTAGATCGTCTCGCCCATGGAGATGGCCTGGTTCGGGCAGGCCGGCTCGCAGACGTCGCAGTTGACGCAGAGTTCGTTGATCCGTAGCGACACGTCGGGCGGTTGCGACGGCGGGCACCGGTCCGGCGCCCGCCGCCACGGTCCTCTTACTTGGCTTCGATGAAGACGTACTCGGCGCCGGTCGGCGCCAGCGCGGCCTTGACGCGCTCGTTGTCGACCGCCTCGCCGATGAACAGGATGCGCACGCCCTTGAGCGTGTCGGCCGGCACGTCGGCGAAGGCCACCAGCATCAGGTCGGCCATCTTGGCCGAAGCCGGCGAACCGAAGGCCAGCAGGTTGCCCTTCTGCACGCCGCGGGCCATGGCGGTCTTGGCCGACTCGACCTGGCGCTCGTACTTGGCGGCGAACTCCGGGTCCGACTCCGGCGGCAGGTAGTACAGGAACGGGTTGTTGGTGATGGTGCCCATGTTCTCCTGCACCACCGCCGGCAGGTAGGCCTTCCAGCCCGCGTCGTCGTCCTTGGCCGGTGCGGTCAGCACCTTGGCCTCGGTCGCTTCGTTGCCCACCGCCGCCTCCTTCTTGCAGGCGGTCAGCGCCAGCGGCGAAACCAGCATGCAGGCGAGCAGAAGCGCGCGCGTCGTCTTGTTCATCAGGAACCTCCCGTCGTTCGTTGGATCGTTATTGGAAATCGCAGGATCACTCGGAAACCGCACCGCCACGCCTTGCCTCCCGCAAGGCCGTGGCCACCGCCGGCGGCACGAAGCCCGAGACGTCGCCGCCCAGGCGGGCGATCTCGCGCACCAGCGAAGATGAGATGAAGCTGTACTGCTCGGCCGGGGTCAGGAACAGGGTCTCGACCTCCGGGATCAGGTGGCGGTTCATGCTCGCCATCTGGAACTCGTATTCGAAGTCCGACACCGCGCGCAACCCGCGCAGCAGCACGCCCGCGCCGACGTCGTGGACGAAGTGCGCCAGCAGCGAATCGAAGCCGCGGACCTCGACGTTGGCGTGGCCGGCGAGCGCCTCGCGGGCCAGGCCCACCCGGAGGTCGAGCGGCAGGGTCGGGCCCTTGGCCTGGCTGGCCGCCACGCCGACGATCACCTTCTCGAACAGCGGCGCCGCCCGTGCGACCAGGTCGATGTGGCCGTTGGTGATCGGATCGAAGGTGCCGGGGTAGACGGCAGTGCGGCGTTGGACCACGGGCAGGCGTCGTTCTAGGGGGCCGGATCGGCGGCGGCCAGTGTATCAGCGCCCCCTCGTCCGGGGCCACGATAGAGGGCCGCGTGCGCCTGCGCCGTGCGCAGCTGCCGGTGCAGGGTCCAGCCCGGGGGCCCCGCCGGGATGCGGTCCGGCGGCGATTCCAGGTACAGCCAGCCCCCCGCGGCCAGCCGCGGCACCACGCCGAGGACCGCGGCGTCCCAGAGCCCGGCGTCGAACGGCGGGTCGAGGAAGGCGATGTCGAAGTCCGGCATGGCCGGCCGCCCGGCCAGCCAGCGGATCGCGTCGTCCTGCACCACCTGGACCTCGCCCTCGGCATGCAGGCGCGCGGCCACGCCTCGCAGCCCGGAGGCCTGGGCCGCGTCGCGCTCGACCAGCACCGCCCGCGCCGCGCCGCGCGAGACCGCCTCGAGCCCGAGCGCGCCGCTGCCGGCGAACAGGTCCAGCACGCGCGCGCCCGGCAGCTCGGGCTGGAGCCAGTTGAAGAGCGTCTCGCGGACGCGGTCGGAGGTCGGCCGCAGCCCGCCGATGTCAGGCACCGGCAGCCGGGTTCCGCGCCAGCGCCCGCCGATGATGCGCACGCTGCCCGCCGCGCGGGCGGGCGTGGACGGACGCTGGCGCGGCGGTCTGTTCATCGGGCGGCGGCGGGACGCGGTGCTAGCATGGCGCGCATTCTCCGACATCCGCAGGCAATGGTCAGTTTCTTCCGCCGCAAGAAGCCGCAGGACGGCCCCGCACCCGCCACCGGCAGCCGCTACAGCGCCGAGGAACTGGCCGCCGCGTTCCCCTCCGCGCCCGCGCCCGCCGCCGGCGTCGACGAGGCCGCCGGCGCGGCGCTGGTGGAACCGGCCGTGGTGGAACAGGCGCCGGTGGACGCGGACGTCGAACTGGTGATCGCCCCGGCCGCGGACGCGGTCGAGGAAGGCGTGGCCGTGCAGCCCGCCGCCGCGCCGGGCAAGCCCGGCTGGCGCGAGCGCCTGCGCAACAGCACCTTCGCCCGCAGCGTCGGCGGCCTGTTCTCGCGCAACCCGAAGCTGGACGACGACCTGCTCGACGAGATCGAGACCGCCCTGCTGACCGCCGACGTCGGCGTGGGCGCCACCACCGCGCTGGTGGAAGGCCTGCGCAAGCGGATGAAGGCGCGCGAGTTCGCCGATGCCAACGCGCTGCTGGCCGCGCTGCGTTCGGACCTGGTCGCGCTGCTGCGCCCGGTCGCGCGGCCGCTGGCGATCGACAAGGCCGCGCGCCCCTTCGTGCTGCTGACCGTCGGCGTCAACGGCGTCGGCAAGACCACCACCATCGGCAAGCTGGCCCGCCGCTTCAAGGACGAGGGCCGCAGCCTGGTGCTCGCCGCCGGCGACACCTTCCGCGCCGCCGCGGTGGCGCAGCTGCAGGCGTGGGGCGAGCGCAACGGGGTGACGGTGATCGCCCAGGGCCAGAACGCGGACGCCGCCTCGGTCGCGTTCGATGCCTTGCAGGCGGCGAAGGCGCGCGGCATCGAGGTGCTGATCGCCGACACCGCCGGCCGCCTGCATACCCAGACCGGGCTGATGAACGAGCTGGGCAAGATCAGGCGCGTGCTGCAGAAGCTCGACCCGGACGCGCCGCACGAGGTGCTGATGGTGATCGACGGCACCACCGGCCAGAACGCGCTCAACCAGCTGCGCCAGTTCCACGCCGCGGTCGGCGTCACCGGCCTGGTCGTCACCAAGCTCGACGGCACCGCCAAGGGCGGCGTGGTGTTCGCGCTGGCGCGCGAATTCGGCATCCCGATCCGCTTCGCCGGCATCGGCGAACGACCGGAGGACCTGCGCGTGTTCGACGCCGAGGCCTTCGTCGATGCGCTGCTGCCGGAAGCGCTGGGCGGCTGAGTGTCCCGCGCACCACGTGGCGGGCGCAGCCCCGGCCCGGCACCGTCCGCCGACGTGCAGCGAGCCGTCCTGGTCGACGATTTCGCGGCCCGGCTGCTCGGCTGGTTCGACCGCCATGGCCGCCACGACCTGCCCTGGCAGCATCCGCGCACGCCCTACCGGGTGTGGCTGTCGGAAATCATGCTGCAGCAGACCCAGGTCGCCACCGCCATCCCGTATTTCGTGCGTTTCGTCGACCGGTTCCCCACCCTGCCGGACCTCGCCGCGGCATCCACCGACGAGGTGATGGCGCACTGGGCCGGCCTCGGCTACTACGCCCGCGCCCGCAACCTGCACGCCGCCGCGAAGCTGTGCGTGGAACGCCATGGCGGCGGACTTCCGCGGGATTTCGAGGCGCTGCACGCGTTGCCAGGGATCGGCCGCAGCACCGCCGCGGCGATCCTCTCGCAGGCCTGGGGCGAGCGGTTCGCGATCCTCGACGGCAACGTGAAGCGGGTGCTGGCCCGCTGGCATGGCGTGCCCGGCTGGCCCGGCGCGCCGGGCGTGGAAAAGCGGCTGTGGACGCTGGCCGATGCGCACGTGGCCGGCGTGCCGGATGGGCGGATGGCCGACTACACCCAGGCGCAGATGGACTTCGGCGCGACCCTGTGCACCCGCGCCCGCCCCGCCTGCCTGCACTGCCCGGTCCAGGCGGGCTGCGTCGCGCTGCGCGACGGCCTGGTCGATGCCCTGCCCACGCCGCGCCCGGGCAAGGTCCTGCCCGAGCGCGAGGCGGTGGCGCTGGTAGTCCAGAACGCCCGCGGCGACCTGCTCCTGCAGCGCCGCCCGCCCACCGGCATCTGGGCATCGTTGTGGACGCTGCCGCAGGCCGATACGGACGCCCTGATGCGGCAATGGTTCGACTCGGAGGTCGGCGGCGACTACGACGCGGCCGAAGACCTCGCCCCCGTCGTCCACACCTTCAGCCATTACCGGCTGCACCTCCAGCCGCGGCGGCTGCGCAGGGTCGCCCCGCGCCACCGGGTGGAGGACAATGGGGACCGGCGCTGGGTCGCGCGCGCGGACCTGGCGACCCTGGGCCTGCCCGCGCCGATCCGCCGGCTGCTCGAATCGATCTGACCTCCCCGACTGCTGACGAACATGCCCCGCACCGTCTTCTGCCAGTACGAACAACGCGACGCCGAGGGCCTGGATTTCGCCCCCTGGCCGGGCGAACTCGGCCAGCGCATCCACGCCGGCATCGGCAAGCCCGCATGGAACGCCTGGCTGGCGCACCAGACCATGCTGATCAACGAGAACCGGCTGTCGCCGCGCGACCCCAGGCATCGCGCCTTCCTCGAGGGCGAGATGGAGAAGTTCCTGTTCGGCGGCGGTGCGCAGAAGCCCGCCGGGTTCGTGCCGCCTCCGGCCTGATCAGGCTGCATGTGCCCCGGCCGGCGCGGCTCGCGCAACCGGCCGTAACCTGTCCGCGACGGCTCAGTTGGCAGGCGGCTCCGCCGGCGGAGCGTCCTGGCGCGCCTCGCTGTTGGCCTGGCGGAGTTCTTCCCGGCTCTGGTTGAGCGCCCGCGTATCGATCGGCCGGATGGTGTCGATCCGGCACGGGATCCGCCCGACCTGGCCGACCCCGGCCCCCAACGGCCTGACGGTGTCGAAACGGGCGGTGACGGTGCTGGAGAAGTGCGAGATCGTGATCGCCGAGGCGAACTGCAGGTCCTGGCAGGGGCCGGTGAAGTTCAGCAGCCATGCCTCGCTGGGGCGCGTCCACACCACCATCGCGCTGTTGCCCAGCGAGGTCCAGCCATTGAGCTGGCCGAACATGCGGAAGCTGCGCACCGGATCGCCGGCGTGGGCCTGGTAGAACGCCAGCCGCTCCGCGTCGGTCGCGCGCGGGGTGCTGCTGCATGCGCCGAGGCCCGCCACCATCACGAGCAACGCCCCGGCAAGCATCCTGTTCATGGCTTCCTCCTCCGACGGTCGATCCCGGAGCGATCATGCGCCCGCCCCGCAAGGCCCTCAACCCGCCGCGAACGCGCCTGCTTGTCTGATCCCGAACGCCCCGGTATGATTCGGCCCCTCGCCGCGGTGCTGCCGCGCATGGCCGGGTAGCTCAGTTGGTAGAGCAGGGGATTGAAAATCCCCGTGTCGGGGGTTCGATTCCCTCCCCGGCCACCATGTTCAAGCGGGAAGCCGAAGGGGCCGAAAGGCCCTTTTGTTTTGTCCGGTGTTTTTTGCCCGGATGTTTGCCGGACGCCGGCTCCTCTCGGATATTTCCTACGCTGCGCCGGGCATCTCGCCGACTTTTCGCGACCGCCCGGACGTGCACACTGCCCCCCTGTCCGGCCGTCGGGCCGGATCCGGGGAACGCCATGGAGCAACGGCTGCTCGTCGTCCGCAAGGACCTGCGTGGTTGCACCCTGCTCGATGGCGGCCGCCCGCTCGCCTGGTACCCCTCCGTGGCCCCCGCACTGGCGCTGGCCCTCACCCTGGCCGATGCCAGCGCATTGCGCGATGGATGGCCGGCGCGGGTCGAGGTGCGCCGCTCCAGCCACCCGCCCAGCGCCGATACCGCGGGCTAGGCTTCGCGGCGAGGCCGCGGCGGGACGTGCGGCGCGATGCTAGGATCGGGCCGCCGTGCCAGGAGGCATCCATGCGCCCCTATCCGACGCTGCTGCTGATCTGCCTCGCGCTGGGCTGCGTCGCGCCTGCGGTCGCCACCCCGGTGGCTTCGGTGCCGGACCTGGAGCTGACCCGCTACGCCGGGCACTGGTACGAGATCGCGCACCTGCCGGTATCGTTCCAGCGCCAGTGCGCCGGCGACATCACCGCGACCTATGCCCTGCGCGCCGACGGCACCATCGCCGTGCGCAATGCCTGCCGCACCCACGACGGCAGCCAGGTCGAAGCCGAAGGCGTGGCCCGCACCGTCGAGGGGCACCCGGGGCGGCTGCAGGTGCGCTTCGTCCCGGGTTGGCTGTCCTGGGTGCCGCTGGTCTGGGCGGACTACTGGGTCGTGGCGGTGGATCCGGACTACCAGTGGGCGGTCGTCGGCGACCCCGACCGCGAATACCTGTGGATCCTCTCGCGCGAACCCTCGATGGACGCCGCGCTGTTCGCGCGGCTCAAGGCCCGGGCCGAGGCGATGGGTTACGACCTGGCGCCGCTGGTCGTCGCCGCGCCCCTGCGCTGAACGCCACTGGCGGCGTACTATCCGGGCATTCGCAACGCCGGAGCCCGCATGAAGTCGATCCTGAAGCTGACGCTGGCCGTGTTCGCGGCCGTCCTGCTCGTTTCCTGCGGCAGCAATGCACGCCGGGTTTCGCCACCGTCGGCGGCGATCCAGCAGCTGACCGTGCAGGCCAACGGCGACTGGGCGGTGGACCTGCGCCTGCACAACTTCAGCAGTGTTTCGATGCGTTTCGACTCCGTGCGGCTGCAGGTGAGCGCCGACGAGCACTCCGCCGGCACGCTGCAGGCCACGCCGGCGATCTCGATCGGACCGACCTCCGCCGACGTGGTGCGCGTGACGATGAAGCCCGAAGGCATGGCCCGCATCGCCGTGGCCGACGCCCTGGCCGGCCGGCGTTCCCTCGCCTACAGGCTCGAGGGCGTGGTGACCGCCACCCCGGAGGAAGGCAAGCCGCGCGAGTTCGAGGTGGACGATCGCAGCTCGCTCAATCCGGCCCCGGGGCTCGACGGCGTCCTGCGCTGAGTCGCGCATACACATTCCGTCAACATTCGGGTATAAGCTGTTTTCCCGATGGAGACGGACACAGCAACGCTAGGTCTGGTCTGCACCGGAGCGCAGGCCCCGGTTGCCGCCCCACCCCCGCGGGCACACGCGCCGGCGGTGAGGGTCCTGTCGCTGGACGCCCATGGCCGGGCCATGGACTGGATCGGCTGGCAGGACGCAACCTGCCTGTACGCGCGCGATGCCGTTGCCTGGACCTTGGGCGAGCCCTGCCTGCGCGTCCGCGGCGGCATCTGCCGGATGACCGGCGCACGCAGCCTGATCGAGCTGCACCCCATCGTGGCCACCCGTGGCCACGCGCACGCACGGGCGCTGGACCCGACCCCCACCCTGTCCAACACCGCCCTGTTCGCCCGGGACGCGCACCTGTGCCTCTATTGCGGCCAGCAGTTCGCCCGGCCGCACCTGACCCGCGACCACGTGCTGCCGCTGTCCAAGGGCGGGCGGGATGTCTGGGAGAACGTGGTCAGCGCCTGCTTCCACTGCAATTCCCGCAAGGGCAACCGCACCCCGCAGCAGGCGCACATGCCGCTGCTGGCGGTGCCCTACCGGCCCAGCTGGATCGAGCACCTGATCCTGTCCAACCGCAACATCCTGGCCGACCAGATGGCGTTCCTGCGGGCGCAGCTGCCCAGGCGCTCCAAGCTCGTCGCCTGAAACGCCCCCGGCGCTGAATGGCCTTGCTTGCCCCGTCACGCCCGCGGGGAGGAAAATGGCCGCCCGTACCGCGCCACCCCCGATGAGCATCGATCCCGCCCGCTACCCGCGCCTGTCGCGCATCGACACGCCCGCCGACCTGCGTCGCTTCGACGAGGCCGAACTGCCGGCGATCGCCGAGGAGCTGCGCACCTACCTCATCGAATCGGTCGGCCGCAGCGGCGGGCATTTCGGCGCCGGGCTGGGCGTGGTCGAACTGACCGTCGCCCTGCACTGGCTCTACGAAACCCCGGTCGACCAGCTGGTCTGGGACGTAGGCCACCAGACCTACCCGCACAAGATCCTCACCGGCCGCCGCGACCGCATCCATACCGTCAAGCAGAAGGACGGCGTGGCGCCGTTCCCGAAGCGGGAAGAAAGCGAGTACGACACGTTCGGCGTCGGCCATTCATCGACCTCGATCTCGGCCGCCCTGGGCATGGCGATCGCGCTGCAGCGCCAGGCCGGTCCGGACGCGGGCACCACGCCCAAGGTGGTGGCCGTCATCGGCGACGGGGCCATGACCGCGGGCATGGCCTACGAGGCGCTGAACCATGCCGGCGGCATGGACGACGAGCCGGACCTGCTGGTCATCCTCAACGACAACCGGATGTCGATCTCCGAGGCGGTCGGCGGCCTGACCAAGATGCTCGGCCGCATGACCGGCAGCGCCACCCTCAACCGGCTGCGGGAAGGCGGCAAGAAGCTGCTGGGCGACAAGAACAAGCCGCCGGCCCGTTTCGTGCGGCGCTGGGAGGAGCACTGGAAAGGCATGTTCGTGCCGTCCACGCTGTTCGAGGAGATGGGCTTCCACTACACCGGCCCGATCGATGGCCACGACCTGCCTGCCCTGCTCGGCGCGCTGAAGACCCTGAAGACGCTCAAGGGCCCGCAGCTGCTGCACGTGATCACCACCAAGGGCAAGGGCTACGAGCTGGCCGAGGGCGACCAGATCGGCTACCACGCCGTCGGCCCCTTCGACCCGGCCAAGGGCCTGGTCGCCAAGGCCGGCGCGAAGAAACCCACGTACACCGACGTGTTCGGCGACTGGCTGTGCGACATGGCCGCCGCGCAACCGCGCCTGCTGGGCATCACTCCGGCGATGCGCGAAGGCTCGGGCCTGGTGCGTTTCAGCAAGGAGTACCCCGAGCGGTATTTCGACGTCGCCATCGCCGAGCAGCATGCGGTGACCCTGGCCGCCGGCATGGCCACCCAGGGCGCCAAGCCGGTGGTGGCGATCTATTCCACCTTCCTCCAGCGCGGTTACGACCAGCTGGTCCATGACGTCGCCACGCAGAAGCTGGACGTGCTGTTCGCGATCGACCGCGGCGGCGTGGTCGGTCCCGATGGCGCGACCCATGCGGGCAACCTCGACCTGAGCTACCTGCGCTGCGTACCGCACATGGTGGTGATGGCCCCGGCCGACGAGAACGAGTGCCGGCAGATGCTGAGCACCGGCTTCCACCATGCAGGCCCCGCCGCCGTGCGCTACCCGCGTGGGACCGGCCCCGGCGTGGCCATCGACCCGGGCCTGGACACCTTGCCGGTCGGCAAGGCGCAGCTGCGGCGCAGCGGCGCGCGCATCGCCCTGCTCGCCTTCGGCGCGACCGTGCCCGCGGCCGAACAGGCCGGAGCGGAGCTTGGCCTGACCGTGGTCAACATGCGCTTCGTCAAGCCGCTCGATCGCGCGCTGGTGCTGGAGCTGGCGAAGACCCACGAAGGCTTCGTCACGATCGAGGACAACGTGGTCGCGGGCGGCGCGGGCTCGGCCGTGTCCGAGCTGCTCAATGCGGAAGGAGTGGTCCTGCCGGTGCTGCAGCTGGGCCTGCCCGACGCCTTCCAGCACCATGCCAGCCGCGAGGACCTGCTGGCCGAGGCCGGCATCGACGCGGCGGGAATCGGTGCGGCGACGCTGGCGCACTGGCCGCACCTGGCGAAGCTGGACGGCGGGCTGCCGCGCGCCGCGGGCGCCTGAGCGCGACACGGGCCCGCGGCTGCGGGCCCGCACGCGCGCGCATCGATGCCGTGAAGCGAAGGCGGCTCAGTCCGGCCCAGGGGCCCTGACGGCCGGGCCCGGCGTCACCGCCCCGGATGGCTCGCTGGCTTCCAGCGCTTCGTCCTCCGGGTCCTCGTCCGGCGCGTGGATGCGGTAACCACGCCGCTGCAGATCGGCCAGGTAGCCGTCCGCGCGCAGCAACTGGTCGATCGAGACCGTCGCGAACGACACGGCGTGCGCATCCACGGCCCTGTCGACGGCTTCCAGCCACGCCTCGCGCACCCGCGGCTCGATGTCGACCAGTCCGCGCTTGCGGGCGGTGTCGGTCTGGGTCCAGGCCGAAAGGCAGGCCAACACCTGGTCGCGCCCGTTCGGCATGCTGCGCAGGGCCTCGAGGTCGCCGACCGCCCAGGCATTGGCGCGCGCCACGATCTGCGGCAGGTCGCGTTCGATGATGTCCAGCGTGCCGCTGAAGCAGGCGAGGTCCTCCGGCTTGAGCTGTTCGTTGCGGAAGTCGGCGATGGCCTGGCGGGGATCATCGATCTTCAGCGTGAGCATCGTCGGCGTCCGCTCCAGCCCGCGCTGCTTCAGCGCCTTGTCGACGACCGGTCCCACCACCCCGCCTTCGCGCAGGCCGTTGTCTTCCAGCGCCGCCCGGTACAACTCGTAGACGGCGATCAAAGGGCGCTTCTTCTCGACCCCGCGGTCGCGGCCCAGATAGCGCTGCTTGAGCACGCTCCAGCGCGCGTACAGCTCCGGCGGCAACACCTGGTCCAGCGTGTGCCCGTCGGGATTCTTCATCGCCTTGAACGCGGAGGGCGCCAGGGTCAGGCCGCGGAAGAAACCGACGTCGGCATCGATGGTCACCCCGGGCGAGCCCAGCACCGCACCGGCCTGGGACAGCACGCCCCGGGTCTCCGCGGCATCCCACTCCATTCCGCGGGGCAGCGGCGACTGGGTGCCCAGAACGTAGAGCGTGTGGCCGCCGCGGGTCGCGCGCCACATGCCCGGACCGGGCTGCACGCCGGTGACCACCACCGCTTCCATGTCCACCACCGGTGCCGCATCCGATGCCGCCACCTGCGCGGCCGCAGGCGGCGCGACGCCCAGCGAGACGATCAGTGCCAGAGCCGCCATCCGTGCCGCCATGTCCGCATCCGTGTAGTGATCGACGGCCGAGCATACGCACCGCGGCTGCAGCAGGGCAGAGGGCCGCGCCAGCGGGGCCGCCTGCGTTCAGGAGCGGTTTGCCGCGACCGCTCCGGACACGAAAAGGCCCGCGCGAGGCGGGCCTGTTCGCAACACGTATTGGTCGGGGTAGCCGGATTCGAACCGACGACCACCAGTCCCCCAGACTGGTGCGCTACCAGGCTGCGCTATACCCCGGAGTAGCTTTCCGCCATGGGCGGGCCGGCGATTATACCGGTTCGGAACGTGCCGCGGCGAGACCGTTGCAGCCCGGGACCGCGGAGATCAGCGCCTCAGCAGCTGCAGCACTTCCTCCAGTTCCATGCGCACCTGGCGCACGATCTGGCTGCTCAGTGCCGATTCCTGCCTGCCGCCCTCGCCTTCCAGGCGCAGCCGCGCGCCGCCGATCGTGTAGCCCTGTTCGTACAGCAGGCCGCGGATCTGGCGCACCATCAGCACGTCGTGGCGCTGGTAGTAGCGGCGGTTGCCGCGGCGCTTGACCGGGCTCAGGCTCGGGAATTCGGTTTCCCAGTAGCGCAGCACGTGCGGCTTGACGTCGCACAGCTCGCTGACCTCGCCGATGGTGAAGTAGCGCTTGGCCGGGATCGGCGGGAGTTCGCGGTTGCTGCCGGGATCAAGCATTCCGCTCGGCCCCCGCGTAGGCTTCCACGCGCTCCTTCAGTTTCTGGCCGGGGCGGAAGGTGACCACGGTCCGCGCGGAGATCGGGATCTCCTCGCCGGTCTTCGGATTGCGCCCCGGCCGCTGGTTCTTGCGGCGCAGGTCGAAGTTGCCGAACCCCGACAGCTTCACCTGGCGGCCACCCTGCAACGCCTCGCGCAGCACGTCGAAGAACGCCTCGACGAATTCCTTCGCCTCGCGCTTGTTGAGGCCGACTTCGTCGAACAGACGCTCGGCCATCTCCGCCTTGGTCAATGCCATCCGGTCTTTCCCCTGTGTCAGCCGCGGATCCGGGCGCCGTGCGCGCGGCCCAGCTCGGCGACGACGCGCTCCACGACCGCATCCGCGTCCTGGTCAGTGAGAGTGCGCGTGTTGTCCTGCAAAATCAAGCCCATAGCCAGACTCTTGCATCCGGATTCCACGCCCGGGCCCTGGTAGCGGTCGAACAGCACCAGGTCGCGCACGACCGGTCCTGCAGCGGCCCGGGCACTGTCGGCCAGTGCGGCCCAGGCCACGTCCACGCCGACCACGAAGGCGAGGTCGCGCCGCACCGCGGGGTAGCGCGACAGTGCTTCCGCCCGGGGCAACGCCCTGGCCTGCAGCGGCGCGAGGTCGAGCTCGAAACCCACGACCTCCACGTCCAGGCCCAGCGCCTTCTGCAGTCGCGGATGCAGCTGGCCGAGCCAGCCGATCCGCTCCGGGCCGCCCTCGCGGTCGGTCCGGTACACGTCCGCGCTGCGGCCGGGGTGGCCGAAGGGCTGGTTCGAGGGCCGGAATTCCAGGGTCGCCCCCGCCGCGCCGGCCAGCGACTCGAGATCGCCCTTGATGTCATGGAAGTCGATCCGGCGGGCCGCCCCGCCCCACTGTTCGGCCCGCGCGTCGCCGCAGGCCACGGCCGCGACGCGGCGGGTCTCCAGCGGCGCCGGATCCGGGCCACCGGGGGCGCGCTGCGACGGATCGGCGGCGGCAAAGGTCCGGCCCAGCTCGAACAGGCGTACGCGCCCGGCCTGCCGCGAGACATTGCGCGCCAGCGCATCGACCAGGCCCGGCAGCAGGTGCGGGCGCATCACCGCCAGTTCGGTGCTGAGCGGATTGGCCAGCGCGACCGTGCCGGCCTCGCTGTTCCACGTCCGCAGGAGCGCAGCCTCGACGAATGCGAAGCTGATCGCCTCCAGGTAGTCGCGGGCGACCATCTGGCGGCGGATGTCGGCGTCGGCCAGGCGGGTTTCGCTCGGGGCGGCGATGCGCGCGGGGCCGCCGGGAACGGTGGTCGGCACCCGGTCGTAGCCGTGGATGCGCGCCAGTTCCTCGATCAAGTCCTCCTCGATGGCGATGTCGAAGCGGCGACCGGGCGGGGTCACCTGCCAGCCATCGGCGCTTGCGGCCACCTGCATGCCCAGCGCGCGCAGGATGCGCTCGACCTCCGCATCGGCGATCTCGATGCCCAGCACGCGCGCCACGCGCGCGCGGCGCAGGCCGATCGTGGCCGGGGACCGCAGGTGCCCGGCCAGGGAGACCTCGGTCAGCGGACCGGGGACGCCGCCGGCGACATCCAGGATCAGCCGGGTCGCGTACTCGACCGCCACGCGCGGCAGTTCCGGGTCCACGCCGCGCTCGAAGCGATGGCCGGCATCGGTATGCAGCCCGAGCCGGCGACTGCGGCCGATGATCGCCGAGGGGATCCAGTGCGCCGCCTCCAGGAACACCGCGCGGGTGGCGCCGGTGACCTTGGTGTCTTCGCCACCCATGATCCCGCCCAGCGCGACGGCGCGCGCGGCACGGCCGCCGCGGCTGTCGGCCACCACCAGGAACTCGCCGTCCAGCCTGGCCTCGCGGCCGTCGAGCAGCCTGACGGTTTCATCGGCACGCGCGGGACGCACGACCACGGGCCCCTCCAGGGCGTCGCGGTCGAAGGCGTGCATCGGCTGGCCCAGTTCCAGCATCACGTACTGGGTGACGTCGACCAGGAAACTGATCGGGCGCACCCCCGCGCGGCGCAGGCGTTCGGCCATCCATACCGGGGTGGGCGCCGCCGCGTCCACGCCCTCGATCACCCGTCCGGCGAAGCGCGGCACCCGTTCGCCGGCCTCGAGCACGATCTCCATCTCCGCGGTGCCCTGCGCCGGCACGGGCGCGACGTCCAGCGGGACGACCTGGCCCGCCAGCGCGGCGGCGACGTCGTAGGCGATGCCACGCACGCTGAAGCAATCGGCGCGGTTGGGCGTCAGCTTGATCTCGATGCTGGCGTCGGGCAGCCCCAGGTACTCGGCCAGCTGCGCGCCGACCGGCGCGTCTGCCGGGAGTTCCAGCAGGCCCGAAGCGTCGGCGTCCAGCCCGAGCTCCCTGGCCGAGCAGAGCATGCCGTTGGATTCCACGCCACGCAGCTTCGCCGCCTTGATCGCGATCCCGCCCACGCTGGAACCGACCATCGCCAGCGGCGCGACCAGGCCCGGCCGCGCGTTCGGCGCACCGCAGACGATCTGCAGCAGCGACCCGTTGCCGGCATCGACCTGGCAGACCTGCAGGCGGTCGGCTTCCGGATGCTTCGCCGCCTCGACGATGCGGGCGACGACGACCCCGGCCAGGCCGTCGCCCAGCGCGGTCACGTCCTCGACTTCCAGGCCGATCGCGGTCAGCGTCGCTGCCAGCCCGTCGCGGCTGGCGGAGGTCGGCACGTGGCTGCGCAGCCAGTTCTCGGAGAATTTCATCGTGATCGTGGTCCAGTGCGCGGGCCCTCGGCCCGCGGTGAATATCGGGTATGGAGCGCCGGCTCCGTGCCTGCCCTACGCGAACTGGCGGAGGAAGCGCACGTCGTTCTCGAAGAACGCGCGCAGGTCGTTGACGCCGTAGCGCAGCATGGCGAAGCGCTCCACGCCCAGGCCGAAGGCGAAGCCGGTGTAGCGTTCCGGGTCGATGCCGCAGTTGCGCAGCACGTTCGGATGGACCATGCCGCAGCCGAGCACCTCCAGCCAGCGCACGCTGCCGTCCGGCTGCTGCCAGGCGATGTCGACCTCCGCGCCCGGTTCCACGAACGGGAAGTAGCTGGGGCGGAAGCGCATCTGGAAGTCGCGCTCGAAGAACGCGCGCACGAACTCGGCCAGCGTGCCCTTCAGGTCGGCGAACGTGGCGTGCTCGTCCACCAGCAGGCCTTCGACCTGGTGGAACATGGGCGAGTGGGTCTGGTCGCTGTCGCTGCGGTAGACCTTGCCGGCGGCGATCATCCGCAACGGCGGGGCATGCTCGCCCATGTAGCGCACCTGCACGCCGGAGGTGTGCGTGCGCAGCAGGCGGCCGTCACCGAAGTAGAACGTGTCGTGCATCGCGCGCGCCGGATGGTGCGGCGGGAAGTTCAGCGCCTCGAAGTTGTGCCAGTCGTCCTCGATCTCGGGTCCGTCCGCCAGCTCGTAGCCGAGCCTGCCGAAGATCTCGGCGATGCGCTCGAGCGTGCGCGAAACCGGATGGATGCCGCCGCGCGCCGCGTCGCGTCCAGGGAGGGTCACGTCGATCGCCTCGCCGGACAGGCGCGCGTCGAGCGCGGCGTCCTCGAGCACCGCCTTGCGCGCGGCCAGGGCCTCGCCGACCTCGTCGCGGGCGCGGTTGATCGCCTCGCCCGCGGACTTGCGCTGCTCAGGCGGAAGCGCGCCGAGCTGCTTGAGCTGGGAGGTGATGCTGCCCTGCTTGCCGAGCAGGCCCACGCGCAGCGCTTCGAGCGCGTCGGGCGACTGCGCCGCGGCGATGTCGGCCAGCGCGCTGGCGGCCAGGGATTCGATTTCGCTCATGGAGTTTCCGGTGTCCGGCTTCGGAAAAACAAATGGGGAAGGACTCGCGCCCTTCCCCACGTGTCGGACGGCGAGCCGTCCAGTGCCACTTTTACGGTGGAGAGGCGGCTCAGGCCGCCAGGGCGCTCTTCGCCTTCTCGGCCAGCGCCGTAAACCCGGCCGCGTCGTGCACGGCGATATCCGCCAGCACCTTGCGGTCCAGGGTGATGCCGGCCTTGAGCAGGCCGTTCATGAACCGGCTGTAGCTCAGGCCGTTGCTGCGGGCAGCCGCGTTGATGCGGGTGATCCACAGCGAGCGGAAGTTGCGCTTCTTCTGCTTGCGGCCGATGTAGGCGTACTGCTGCGCCTTGATGACCGCCTGCTTGGCGACGCGGAAAACCTTGCGGCGGGCGTTGTAGTAGCCCTTGGCGAGGTCGAGGATCTTCTTGTGGCGGCGGCGCGCCTGGACGCCACGCTTGACTCGTGCCATTGGTCAGTCCTCCTCAGAGATACGGCAGCATGCGGGTCAGGCGGCCGGCATCCTCGGCGCGGACGTGGTTCGTCTGCCGCAGGTTGCGCTTCCGCTTGGTCGCTTTCTTGGTGAGGATGTGGCTACGGTTGGCGTGGCCGGCCTTGAACTTGCCGGAGGCGGTCTTGCGGAATCGCTTGGCCGCCGCCCGGTTGGTCTTGATCTTGGGCATTGCTGTGTCCTTGATGGGAACTGTCACTGGCGCGGGCGGTGGCGTGCCGGGGCACTGACCACGCTTTCCATCCATGCCCACACCGGTCGGTAAGTCGTTGATTCCCAAGGGGAACACGACGGGTCCTAGGGTCGTTGCCAACCCTCTCCGGCGAACCGGAGCCGCGCATTATGCCGGCCGCCGGATTTCTTTGCAAATCAGGAGGTTCCGCAAGGGGCCCCTCGGCGCAGGGCGCACCGGAACGCCAAGAAAGGCACCAGCCGGGTACCCGGATGCGGAAGCACAGGCCTCGACACCCTGACCGCGCTCCGGCTGCTGCGCGGACCAGGGCCACGCACCGTCCGGGCCTGCGCAGCCGGGGAACGCGCATCGTGGCGCGTGCCGGCTCCTGGACGCCTTGCAGGCCACTCCGAAACGGGAAGGGGCGCCCTCGGCGCCCCTTCTTCCGCTGCCATGGCACCGGCGCGGTTACTTCTTCTTCGGCGCGATCATCATGACCATCTGCCGGCCTTCCAGGCGTGGGCGCGACTCGATGACGATGTCATCGCCCAGGTCGGCCTCGATCCGGGCGGCCATCTGCCGGCCCAGTTCCTGGTGGCTCATCTCGCGGCCGCGGAAGCGGATGTTGACCTTGACCTTGTCGCCCTCCTCCAGGAAGCGGCGCATGTTGCGCAGCTTGATCTGGTAGTCGCCCTCGTCCGTGACCGGACGGAACTTGAGCTCCTTGATCTCGACCTGCTTGGTCTTCTTCTTGGCCTCGTTGGCCTTCTTCTGCAGTTCGAACTTGAACTTGCCGAAGTCCATGATCTTGCACACCGGCGGATCGGCGTTGGGCTGGATCTCGACCAGGTCGAGTTCTTCGTCTTCGGCCATGCGCAGCGCTTCATCGCGCGACAGCACGCCGATCATCTCGCCGTCGGAGCCGATCACGCGCACGCGCGGGACGCGGATCTCGCCGTTCTTCCGGTTTTGCTTCTCTGGGGTACTGATGTTCCGGTCTCCAGGGGTGGACTGGTCGGAGGGCCGGCGGCGGCCGGCCACTCCCATTGGGTTTACGCCAACTCTTGCGAACGCAGCGTCTCGGCGAACGCGGACACCGACATTGTGCCCAAATCTTCCCCGGAACGCGTACGCACCGCCACGGCGCCGTTCTCCTTCTCGCGGTCTCCGACCACCAGCAGGTACGGCACCCGCTGCAGCGTGTGCTCGCGGATCTTAAAGCCGATCTTCTCGTTCCGCAAATCAGCCTCGACCCGGAACCCTTGATTCGCAAGGGTTTTCTGCACCTCGGCCACGTATTCAGCCTGGGCGTCGGTGATATTGGCCACAACCGCCTGGACCGGGGCCAGCCAGGCCGGGAAGGACCCGGCGTGGTGCTCGATCAGGATGCCGATGAAGCGCTCCATGGAGCCGACGATGGCTCGGTGCAGCATCACCGGGTGCCGGCGCTGGCTGTTTTCGTCCACGTACTCGGCGCCCAGCCGGCCCGGCATCATGAAATCGACCTGCATCGTGCCCAGCTGCCAGGTCCGGCCGATGGCGTCCTTCAGGTGGTACTCGATCTTGGGGCCGTAGAAAGCCCCCTCGCCCGGCAGCTCCTTCCATTCAACCCCCGAGGCCCGCAGGGCCGAGCGCAGGGCGTCTTCGGCCTTGTCCCAGGTGGCGTCGTCGCCCAGGCGCGACTCGGGACGCAGGGCGATCTTGATCTGGATCTCTTCAAAGCCGAAGTCGGCGTAGACCTTCAACGCCTGCTCGTGGAAGGCGCGGACCTCGCCCTCGACCTGGTCCTCGGTGCAGAAGATGTGGCCGTCGTCCTGGGTGAAGCCGCGCACGCGCAGGATGCCGTGCAGCGCGCCGGACGGCTCGTTGCGGTGGCAGGAACCGAACTCGCCGTAGCGGATCGGCAGGTCGCGGTAGCTGTGCAGCCCCTGGTTGAACACCTGGACGTGGCCCGGGCAGTTCATCGGCTTGACCGCGTAGGTGCGCTTCTCCGACTCGGTGAAGAACATGTTGTCCTTGTAGTTGTCCCAGTGGCCGGATTTCTGCCACAGCGACACGTCCAGGATCTGCGGGCAGCGCACCTCGCCGTAGCCGGTCTGGCGGTACACGCGGCGCATGTACTGCTCCACCACCTGCCACACCGACCAGCCCTTGGGATGCCAGAACACCAGGCCCGGCGCTTCCTCCTGCAGGTGGAACAGGTTCTGCTGCCTGCCGATCCGGCGGTGGTCGCGCTTCTCGGCTTCCTCGATCCGCTGGATGTAGGCCTTGAGCTGCTTCTCGTCGGCCCAGGCGGTGCCGTAGATGCGCTGCAGCTGCTCGTTCTTGGCGTCGCCGCGCCAGTACGCGCCGGAGATGCGGGTCAGCTTGAACGCCTTGAGGAAGCGCGTGTTGGGCACGTGCGGGCCGCGGCACATGTCCACGTATTCCTGGTGGTAGTACAGGCCCATCGCCTGGATGTCGTCGGCCATGTCCTCGATCAGGCGCAGCTTGTACTCCTCGCCGCGGGCCCTGAACACCTCAACCACCTCGGCACGCGGCGTCACCTTCTTGACCACGTCGTAGTCCTGCGCGATCAGCTCGCGCATGCGCGCCTCGATCGCGGCCATGTCGTCGGGCGTGAACGGCCGCTCGCTGTAGATGTCGTAGTAGAAGCCCTCGGCGATCACCGGGCCGATCACCATCTTGGCGTCCGGGTACAGCTGCTTGACCGCGTGGCCGACCAGGTGGGCGCAGGAATGGCGGATGATCTCCACGCCCTCCTCGTCCTTGGCGGTGACGATGCGCAGGGTGGCGTCGTGGTCGATGAGGTCGCTGGCGTCGACCAGGCGGCCGTCGACCTGGCCGGCGATGGTGGCCTTGGCCAGGCCCGCGCCGATCGACTGGGCGACCTGCATGACGGAGACGGGGGCATCGAATTCGCGGCGGCTGCCGTCGGGAAGCGTGATCGTGATCATGGGAGCGTCTTCGGATTCGGGTCGCCGGCCGCGGCCGGCGCCTCTGCATTGGATGGTCCGGCCCCGGATGGCCGGGTCGGCGGGAGTGGACACACGCGGGCATAAAAAAACGCCCGCGAGGGCGCCGGCGTGTTCGCGGGCCTCGGCGGCGTTCAGCGGTGGGCGGTGGTAGTGCTCATGTCGCACGCTCGGCCGGCGTTGCCGCGGGCCACCCTTGCGGTGTGGACGCCGGCACCGTGCCGGCGGCGTCATGGGAATTCTAGCCCAGCGGCCCGGCGGACGGCCAATTCCGGGCCCGCGGCGCGTGGCATGATGCCGGCCTGCACCACGCATCCGGCCCGGAGGGGGCCCGGCATGACCATCAAGGGCAAGGCGACCTCGCTCGACATCGCCCACCTCGCCGGGGTCTCCCAGCCGACGGTGTCGCGGGCGCTGCGCGGCAGCCCGTCGGTGAACCCGGAGACCCGGGAACGCATCCTCGCCATCGCCCGCGAGCTGAACTACAAGGTCGACAAGAACGCCTCCAACCTGCGCTGCCAGCAGTCCGGCACCCTGGCCCTGCTGTTCTTCGAAGACCCGACCCCGGACGACTCGCTGATCAACCCGTTCTTCCACTCGATGCTGGGCTCGATCACCCGCGCCTGCGCCCTGCGCGGCTACGACCTGCTGGTGTCGTTCCAGCAGCTGTCGACCAACTGGCATGCCGATTTCGAGGACAGCCACAAGGCCGACGGGCTGATCCTGCTCGGCTACGGCGACTACCTGGAAGCGGAGTCCAAGCTGCAGCGCCTGGTCGGCCAGGGCACCCATTTCGTCCGCTGGGGCGCGGCGCTGCCGGGCGAGCCCGGGGTCTCGATCGGCTGCGACAACTTCCAGGGGGGCCACGACATCACCGCGCACCTGCTGGCGGGCGGCCGGCGGCGGATCGCCTTCCTCGGGCATGCCTCGGACCACTACCCGGAGTTCTTCGAGCGCTATCGCGGCTACGCGGCGGCGCTGGCCGACGCCGGCCTGCGACCGGACCCGGCCTTGCAGGTCGATGCGATCACCACCGAACAGTCGGGCCACGAAGCGGCCCGCGCGCTGCTGGCCCGCGGTGCCCGGTTCGACGCGCTGTTCGCGGCCAGCGACCTGATCGCGCTGGGCGCGATGAACGCCCTGCGCGAGCATGGGCTGCGCGTGCCCGAGGACGTGGCCCTGGCCGGATTCGACGACATCGCCATGGCCAGCTTCGTGCAACCGGGCCTGTCGACCGTGCAGCAGGACACCAAGCAGGCCGGCGACGTGCTGGTGGACAGCCTGATCCGGCTGATCCAGGGCGAAGCGGTCGAAAGCCGCACCCTGCCGGTGAAACTGGTCCTGCGCGGTTCGACCGCTCGCGCCTGACGCGCCCCCGCCGCACCGACCGGCCGCCGGGTGGCGGACCGGCTCACCCGGCGGGCATCCGCTCCGCCAGCGCCTCACGCAGGTCGTTCCGGGTCAGCGGCCCGTCGTGGAGGAGCACGCGAACCCCGTGCGCCGGCACATCGACGCGCAGCGCGCGCCCGGCCTCCACCGCCGCCCCGCTGAAGCCGTCGCGCCACCGGCCGGGCTGCAGGTAACGGGACACGGTGACCTGCTGCGCCCGGTCGCCCTTGTTGAGCACCACCAGCGCGGCCTGCGTCGTGCCGCCGTGCTGGTACACCCGGTAGAACACGGCGCGGTCACCGGCGAGCTCCACGTTCAGCTGCAGGCCCTGCTGCAGTGCCGGCGACCCGCGGCGCAGCGTCGCGATCCGCTTCAAGTTCCGGTGGATCGCGCTGTCCGGCGCCGCATCGATGCGCTCCTGGCCGAAATAGGCACGGTTGCCGCCATGTTCGGCCTGGCCGCGCATGAACCCGGTTTCCGAGCCGTAATAGACCACCGGGATGCCGCGCACGGTGAACAGCCAGTTGTGCGCATCGATGAAACCGCTGTCGTCGGCGTCGAGCCGGCGCATGTCGTGGTTGTCGTAGAAGGTCGCCAGCTCGTAGACGTTCGCGTACGGCCCACCCTGCAGGTGCAGCGACGGCAGCATGCGCTCGAAGCCGGCGCCCTTGCGCCCGAACACCTCGTCCATCGCCTGCTTCATCGGGAAGTCGAGCACGCTGATGCCGCCGTTCTGCGGCAGGGTGAACGGCGCGATCTTGGCCGCGTCGTAGTCGAAGGCCTCGCCGAACATGTACATGCCCGGATGCTCGGCGCGGATGCGGTCGGCGAACGCCTTCCAGAACGACAGCGGCTGGTGGCGGATGGTGTCGATGCGCAGCGCGTCCACGCCCTGCCCGATCCAGTGCAGGTAGGCGCCGACCAGGTAGTCCATCACCGCCGGATTGCCGGCGTCGAGGTCCGACAGCTGGGCCAGGTCGGGCCTGGTGTTGTAGAACGCGTGCAGCGGGTTGTGCGCCGGGTCGAGCCTGTCCGGGGGCAGGTTCTGGTGGTCGGCGACCAGCGTGCCGCCGGCATCGAACAGCTGGCCGAACTGCGGCTGCGCCACCGGCATGGTCCAGGCCGGCGAGCCGTGGTTGCCGACGATGTCCAGCACGGTCTTCAGGCCCTGCGCGCGCAGGCCGGCGGTCAACCCGGCGAAGTCCAGGCCGGCGCTGGGCAGGTGTTCGTCGAGCCGGTGGAAGTTCACGCCCCAGTAGCCGTGGAAGCCGGTCTTGCCGCGGTCGGTGAGGAAGCCGTCGCAGGTGACCTCGTCGCCGCCGGTGAAGGCCTGGTCGGGGTTGTCGACGATGGGCGTGAGCCAGACCGCGGTGAATCCCAGGTCGTGGATGTAGCCGGCGTTGTCGAGCAGGCCGCGGAAGTCGCCGCCCAGGTAGCCGATGTTGCCGACCTCGCCGTCGCACGGGGACAGCGGCAGGTCGAAGGTCGCGTGCGCGCCACCCTGGTCGCGATGGTCGTTGGACGGATCGCCGTTGACGAAGCGGTCGGTCATCACGAAGTAGACCGACTCCTTCGCGAACGGCTCCAGGGTGCCGTAGTACTCCTCCCCCGCGACGGCGGAGCCGGCAGCCGCGAAGCCGAGTGCGAGCGCGATGGAGCGGATCATGCCCTGGCCTCCTGGCCCTGGATGCGGGGAACGGCGAGGACGCACAGTCCGGCCAGCAGCAGGCTCGCCCCGCCCAGCACCAGCGCCCACAGCGGCTGGCCGCCGAACAGCGACTTCAGCAGGAAGCCGAGCAGGCTGGCCGCGACCAGCTGCGGGATGACGATGAAGAAGTTGAAGATGCCCATGTACACGCCCATCTTGGTGGACGGCAGGCTGTCGGACAGCATCGCGTAGGGCAGCGACAGGATCGAGGCCCAAGCGAAACCGACGCCGACCATCGACAGCAGCAGCCACTGCGGGTCGCGCACCAGCAGGAACGACAGCAGTCCCGCCGCCCCCAGCCACAGGTTGACCAGGTGGGTCATGCGCAGGCCCAGCGCGCGCACCATCCATGGAATCGCAATCGCGGCCAGGGCCGCGAAGCCGTTGTAGGCGGCGAACAGCACGCCGACCCAGTTGGCCCCTTCGTTGTAGGCGGCCGAGGTCGGATCGCTGCTGCCGTAGTGGGTGCCGGCCACCGCCGCGGTGGTGTAGATCCACATCGCGAACAGGGCGAACCAGGAGAAGAACTGCACGACCGCCAGCCGGCGCATGGTCCGCGGCATCGCGCGCAGGTCGCCGACGATCGAGGGCACCATCCCGCCGGGCGCAAGCACGCGCGACGCGAACAGCAGCAGGCCGTAGGCGGCAAGCATGCCGGCCAGCACGTACAGCATCCGGTCCCAGCCCCGGGCCGCGATCAGCGCGGCCAGCGCCAGGCCGGCCACCAGCCAGGCGGTCGCCGCGGCCACCGGCGCCCGGGGGCCGGCGGGTGCGTGCGCCTCCGCCAGCCTGTCGAACGAGGCCAGCACCTCCGGCGGGTATTCGCGGGTGCGCAACACCGTCCAGGCGATCGCGCCGAACAGCACCACGCCACCGGCATAGAAAGCGTAGCGCACCGTGTCGGGCACCTCGCCCGGGCCCGCGGTGTTGGCCACCCCCGCCTTGGCCAGCAGCCACGGCAGCAGGCTGGCCACGATCGCGCCGATGCCGATGAAGAAGCTCTGCATCGCATAGCCGCTGGCCCGCTGCGAGGGCGGCAGCTGGTCGCCGACGAACGCGCGGAACGGCTCCATCGACACGTTGATCGAGGCGTCGAGGATCCACAGCGTGCCGGCCGCGATCCACAGCGTGGGCGAGTTGGGCATGACGAACAGCGCCAGCGTGGCCAGGATCGCGCCGGCGAGGAAGTAGGGACGCCGGCGGCCGAGCCGGGTCCAGGTGCGGTCGGAGAAATAGCCCACCACCGGCTGCACCAGCAGCCCGGTCAACGGCGCGGCGATCCACAGCCCCGGCACCTGCTCCATGTCCGCGCCCAGGGTCTGGAAGATGCGGCTGACATTGGCGTTCTGCAGGGCGAAACCGAACTGGATGCCCATGAAGCCGAAGCACATGTTCCAGATCTGCCAGAACGACAGGCGCGGTCTGCTTTCCATCAAGCGCTTCCCCCCTCCGGGAATCACGGATGCGATGTCATGCCGCACGCGGGATCGCGCAACGACGCGGCCATGGTAGAGGCCCGGCGCCGACAGCGCCCAGCCGGTGCATACGTATTCATGCCCTCAAGGGTGGCCCTGCCGCGTGGTCTGCGTGAATAGTGGAAGACCGCGCCACGCGCGGCCCGCACTGGCTGCGGACGACACATGAATGCCTGGGAGGGCAGGATGCGGCATCGGACACGCGGCGGCGCAGGCCATCGCGTTTCAGGTTGCGTCGGGCAGATCGCACGACGCTGGCTGGTGGCCCTGTGGCTGCCGGCGGGCGCCGTGGCTGCCGCCCCTGCTGCCGCCCTGCCCCTGGCCGACTGCGATGCCGGCTTCCAGACTGTTCTGACCGCTGACCGCGATGCACCGGCCGAAGCGCGCGGCATCTGGCTCGACCGGCGCACCCTGCGCTGGCCCGGCGCCGCACCGTCGACCGATCCGTCCGCCGATCCCTCGCATCGTTACGTGCTCTACCACGCTGACGGCGGTGGCATCCGCTCCGTCGTCGGCCATAGGGTCGCCGGCGCCCAGGGCGCGATAGCACTGAGCGTGCTGCCCCCGGACGCATCGCTGCCCGAAACCGTGCGCCAGCGCTTCACCCACGCAGGCGCGGGCGTCATGCTGCAGCTGGACCTGGACGACGTCCGCCTGCGCGACCTGCTGCGCCAGTCGCTGGTGCTGGTGCAGGAAGACCGCGAGGGGCGCGTGCTGCAGGCCACCGGGGTGCAGCTGCCCGGCGCGCTGGACGACCTGTATGCGGCCGCGGGCGACGCCGCGGCGCTGGGCGCGCACCCCACCGCTTCGGCTACAGCGTTCAGCCTGTGGGCACCGACCGCGCGCGCCGTCTCGGTCTGCGTGTACGCCGACGACACCCAACGCGCCTACCGGCGCGAGCAGCTGCGACTGGATCCTGCGACCGGCCTGTGGTCCGCCTCGGTGTCCGCCGACCTGCGCGGCCACTACTACGACTACCTGGTCGACGTGCAGGTGCGCGGCATCGGCCAGGTGCGCAATCGCGTCACCGATCCGTACTCGGTGAGCCTGGGCACCGATTCGCGGCGCAGCTACATCGCCGACCTGGACGATCCGGCGCTCACGCCCGCCGGCTGGGACACCGCGCCACGCCCGGGGCCGCTGCGCGCGCAGACCGACATGTCGATCTACGAGCTGCACGTACGCGACTTTTCCATCGGCGATGCCTCGGTCGCTCCCGCCCATCGCGGCAAGTACCTGGCCTTCACAGACGCCGGCAGCGCCGGCATGGCGCACCTGCGCGCACTGGCGCGGGCCGGCCTCACCGACCTGCACCTGCTGCCGGTATACGACTTCGGCAGCGTGCCCGAGTCCGGCTGCGTCACCCCGCAGGTCCCGGACGCCGCGGCGGACAGCCCGGCGCAGCAGGCGGTGGTGATGGCCCATGCGTCCGGCGACTGCTTCAACTGGGGCTACGACCCGTTCCACTTCAATGCGCCGGAAGGCAGCTACGCCACCGACCCGGGCGACGGCGCCACCCGCATCCGCGAGTTCCGGGCGATGGTCATGGCCCTGCACCGGCTCGGCCTGCGCGTGGGCATGGACGTGGTCTACAACCACACCTTCGCCGCCGGGCAGGACGAGCGCTCGGTGCTGGACCGGATCGTGCCCGGCTACTACCACCGCCTCGACGCGGCGGGCCGCATCGAGCGCAGCACCTGTTGCGAGAACACCGCCACCGAGCACGCGATGATGGCGCGGCTGATGATCGATTCGGCCGAGCTGTGGGTGCGCCACTACCGCATCGACTCATTCCGTTTCGACCTGATGGGGCACCAGCCGCGCGCGGCGATGGAAGCGCTGCAACGCCGCGTCGACGCCGCCGCCGGGCGCCACGTGCAGCTGATCGGCGAAGGCTGGAATTTCGGCGAGGTGGCCGACGGCGCGCGGTTCGTCCAGGCCTCGCAGCTGTCGCTGGGCGGCAGCGGCATCGGCACCTTCAGCGACCGCGCGCGCGACGCGCTGCGTGGCGGCGGCCCCGGCGACAGCGGCGCCGACAAGGTTGCCCGGCAGGGCTGGCTCAACGGCCTGGTGTACGCACCCAACGAACTGGCCGACCCCGCGCTCGGCCGCGCCGACCTGCTGCGCCACGCCGACCTGGCGCGGGTCGGCCTGGCCGGCACCCTGCGCGACTACGTGCTGGCCACCGCCGACGGCGGCGCGCGCCCGCTGCGCGATATCGACTACAACGGCCAGCCGGCCGGGTATGCCACGGCACCCGGCGAGGTCGTCAACTACGTCGAGAACCACGACAACGAGACCCTGTTCGACCTCAACGCGCTCCGCCTGCCGCGCGGCACGTCCGCGCACGATCGCGCGCGGGTGCAGGTGCTGGGCATGGCCATGACCGCCTTCAGCCAGGGCGTGGCCTATTTCCACGCCGGCATCGACACGCTTCGCTCCAAGTCGATGGACCGCAACAGCTTCGACTCCGGCGACTGGTTCAACCGGCTCGACTGGAGCTACCAGGACAACTTCTTCGGCACCGGCCTGCCGCCCGCCAGCGGCAACGAGGCCGCCTGGCCATGGATGGCGCCGCGCCTGGCGGATGCGTCGATCCGACCGGCCCCGGCGGACATCGCGTTCGCCCGCGACGCCCTGCGCGACCTGCTGCGGATCCGCGCCAGCTCGCCGCTGTTCCGGCTCGAAGATGCGGCGGACGTATCCCGGCGCCTGCGCTTCCCGAACACCGGCCCGGCGCAGAATCCGCTGGTGATCGCCGGGCACCTGGACGGCCAGGGCCTGGCTGGCGCCGGATTCCGCGAGGTCCTGTACCTGGTCAATGCCTCGCCGCAGGCGCAGGCGCTCGACCTGCCCGCCGAACGCGGCAAGCGCTACGTGCTGCACCCGGTGCACCGGGCGGTGGACGCGGCCGACACGCGCCCGCGCGAACAGGCCCGCTTCGATCCCGCGCGTGGCCGCTTCACCGTGCCGCCCCGCACCGCCCTCGTCTACGTCCTGGAGTGAGGACCGCCATGAATTCCCGACGCCCCGCCCCGCCCGCCAGCCGCTGGTGGGCACTGCTGCCTGCCCTGGCGCTGCTGTTCCCCGCCCACGCCAGCGCCAAGGACCTCGCCCGGGTCGCCTCCCCCGACGGCGCGCTGGTGGTGACCCTGGAGTCGCAGCACGAAGACCGCCTGGCCTATCGCGTCGAACGCAACGGACGGCCCGTGATCGCGCCCTCGCGGCTGGGCTTCCTGCTCGGCGACGGCCGCCTGGAGCGCAACCTGCGGTTGACCGGGCAGTCCAGCCGCAGCTTCGACGAGACCTGGGAACAGCCCTGGGGCGAGCGCCGGCTGACCCGCAACCACTACAACGAACTGCGCGCCCGCTTCGCCGAGAAACCGTCCGGCGGCCGCAAGCAAGGCCGGCACCTGGACGTGGTGTTCCGCGTCCACGACGACGGGATCGGCTTCCGCTATGAGTTCCCGAAGCCGGCCGGCGGCGACGCCGAAGTGCGGATCCGCCAGGAGCTGACCGAGTTCGCCATCGCCCGCCCGGCCACGGCCTGGTGGATCCCCGCCTTCGAATGGAACCGCGAGGAGTACCTGTACTCGCGCACCCCGCTGGCGGAAATCGGCGTGGCGCAGACCCCGCTCACCCTGCGCACCGACGACGGCCTGCACCTGTCGATCCACGAAGCGGCGCTGGTCGACTACGCCGGCATGAACCTGGCCCGCGGCGACGGCGGCGTGCTGCGCGCCGCGCTCACCCCGGGCGGCGGCGACCGCGGCACCGCGGTGGTGCGCACCGCACCGTTCAGCACGCCGTGGCGCACGATCCAGGTCGGGGCGCGCGCCGGCGACCTGGCCGAATCCAGCCTCATCCTCAACCTTAACGAACCCAACCGCCTGGGCGACGTCGGCTGGTTCACCCCGGCCAAGTATGTCGGCGTGTGGTGGTCGCTGCACCTGGAGCAGGAGACCTGGGGCACCGGCCCGAAGCACGGGGCGACCACCGCCAACACCCGGCGCTACATCGACTTCGCCGCCGCCAACGGCTTCCGCGGCGTGCTGGTGGAAGGCTGGAACCCGGGCTGGGACGGCGACTGGTTCGCCAACGGCTGGGATTTCGATTTCACCCGCCCCACCGCGGATTTCGACCTCGGGGGCCTGACGGAGTACGCCGCCGGCAAGGGCATGCACCTGATCGGCCACCACGAAACCGCCTGCGCGGTCAGCCACTACGAACGCCAGCTCCCGGCCGCGCTGGACCTGTACGCGCGCAACGGCGTGGACGTGGTCAAGACCGGCTATGTCTGCGATGCCGGCGACATCCAGCGCCAGGACCGTGCCGGCGGCCCGGTCGTGCGCGAATGGCACGAAGGCCAGTGGATGAGCGGCCATCACCTGCGCGTGGTCGAGCAGGCGGCCGAACGCCGCATTGCGATCAACGCGCACGAACCGATCAAGGACACCGGCCTGCGCCGCACCTATCCGAACTGGGTCTCGCGCGAAGGCGCGCGCGGCATGGAGTTCAACGCCTGGGGCAACCCGCCCAACCCGCCGGAACACGAAGCCACCCTCGCCTTCACCCGCATGCTGGCCGGCCCGATGGACTACACGCCCGGCATCGTCAGCCTGAAGGGCCGCGGTGGCCAGCAGATCCCGAGCACGCTGGCCAAGCAGCTGGCGTTGTATGTCGTGCTGTACAGCCCGATCCAGATGGCCGCCGACCTTCCCGAGCACTATGCGCAGCACCCGGATGCGTTCCAGTTCATCCGCGACGTGGCGGTGGACTGGGAAGAAAGCCATGTGCTGAACGGCGAGGTCGGCGACTACGTGACCTTCGCGCGCAAGGCGCGCGGCAGCCAGGTGTGGTTCCTGGGCAGCGCCGGCGGCGCGGAGGCGCACGACCTGCAGGTGTCGCTGGGCTTCCTCGATGCCGGCCGCCGGTACCGCGCCGAGATCTACCGCGACGGCGATCGCGCGCACTGGAAGACCGCGCCGTTCGACTTCGTCCGCGAAACCCGCGAGGTGGTGAGCACCGACACCCTGCCGCTGCGCCTGGCCGCCGGTGGCGGCCAGGCGATCCGCTTCGTCCCGGTCGATTCGCCCGCCCGTTGAGCCGTGACGCCGGCGCGCACCGCGCGCCGGCACCGGATGACGCAAAGCAGCATGCGCTGCGCATGCCGCGGCGCGTGTTTCCGTTCGCGTGCGGGATGGCCGGCGCGCCGCGGACAACGCAATGAATACGTATGCAGGCATCTTCCCGGCGCGATGCGCGCCACTACCATAGCCACGCACCGTAACGCCGCCATTCCGCGCGCATCGCGACCAAAAAAACGGCACGGCCGCACACCACAACCCGAGATTTTCCGACATTACCTGGGAGGGGAAAATGTTGAACCTGCAGCGCAACCTGCTGAGCGTGGCGCTTGCGTCGGCGATCACGCTGACCGCCACCGCCGCACAGGCACAGGACACCGCCACCGGCGACCAGAACACGCAGGCCGAGGCCACCGACCTCGACACCGTCGTGGTCACCGGCATCCGCGCCGGCATCGAGGGCGCGATCTCGACCAAGCGCGACGCCACGTCGATCGTCGAAGCGATCTCGGCCGAAGACATCGGCAAGCTGCCCGACGTCAGCATCGCCGAGTCGATCGCGCGCCTGCCTGGCCTTGCCGCGCAGCGCGTCGCCGGCCGCGCCCAGGTGATCAGCGTCCGCGGCCTGTCCCCGGACTTCTCGACCACGCTGCTCAACGGCCGCGAGATGGTCAGCACCGGCGACAACCGCAGCGTCGAGTTCGACCAGTACCCGTCGGAACTCGTCAATGGCGTGACCGTGTACAAGACCCCCGACGCGGGCCTGGTCGGCCAGGGCCTGTCGGGCACGATCGACATGCAGACCATCCGCCCGCTGGCCTACGACGGCTCCGCGCTGATGGTCGGCGGCCGCTACTCGCGGAACTCGCTGGGCGACGCCGCCAACTCCGACGCCGACGGCCACCGCCTCAACGCCACCTACATCGGCAAGTTCGCCGACGACACCTTCGGCATCGCGATCGGCTATTCGCACATCAACGGCGCGATCCAGGAGAACCAGGTCGGCCTGTACGAGCCGTGGCAGGCGCTGGGCGATGGCTGGCGACCGGGCGTGCCGGCCGGCACCTGGTACTCGGACGGCATCAAGGCGCTACGCCGCACCGGCTACACCGAGCGCGACGGCCTGATGGCGACCCTACAGTTCCGCCCGTCCAATGCGTGGACCAGCACCCTGGACCTGTTCTATACGAAGGCCGAGCAGGAAGACACCGCCAACCAGTTCGAGGTCCACATCGGCGGCTACAACGGCGGCTTCACCCCGGGCCTGAGCCTGACCGACGTGACCGTCAACGGGAACGGGTCGTTCACCGGCGGCACCGCCAACGGCGTCTATCCCCTGGTCCGCGGCATGTACAACCACCGCGAGGACGAGATCAACGCGGTCGGCTGGCTCAACGAGTTCAACGTGGGCCAGGTCGAGGTCGTCGCCGACATCGGCTACTCCAAGGCCGACCGCGACGAGCTGAACCTGGAGAACAACACCCAGCTCTACCCGATGCCGCAGCTGGATTCGGTGGACCTGTCGTTCCGCAGCGGCGGCTTCTCGCAGCTCGATCCGGCCCGCGACTACTCCAACCCGGCCGCGCTGTACCTCAACAACACGATCTACGGTTCCGGCTACGGCAAGGTGCCGAGCGTCGAGGACGAGCTGACCACCTTCAAGCTCGCCGCCACGATCCCGGCCGGCGGCTGGTTCTCCGGCGTGGACGTCGGCCTGAACTACGCCGACCGCCAGAAGGCCAAGACCCAGCCGGAAGGCAACATCAACCTCGGCGCGCAGGGCCCGACCCCGATCGCCCAGGACCTGCAGTACGGCCTGGTCAACCTGGGCTTCGCCGGCGTCGGCTACATCCCGTCGTGGAACGTGCCGGCGGCCGTCGAGCGCTACATGGACTTCCAGCCGGTGGACAACCTGTCCTACCTGATCCCGAAGGCGTGGACGGTGAACGAGGAAATCACCACCGGCTTCGTCCAGGCCGACATCGACACCGAGTGGGGCGGCGTGCCGGTCACCGGCAACGTCGGCGTGCAGATCCAGCACGTGGACCAGTCCTCCGACGCCAACTTCTGGGACGCGACCCAGCCGGCCGGCAGCGAGATCAGTCCCATCACCCTGGGCAAGACCTACACCGACGTTCTGCCCAGCATGAACCTGGCGTTCTCGCTGGCCCACGAGCAGATGCTGCGCGTGGCCCTGGCCAAGCAGACCGCGCGCCCGCGCGTGGACCAGATGCGGGCCTCGCTGGAGTTCGGCGTCAACACCGCCACCGGCCGCCCGGGCGGCTCCGGCGGCAACCCGGAACTGGAGCCGTGGCGCGCCAACGCGTTCGACATCTCCTATGAAAAGTACTTCGGCACCAAGGCCTATGTCGCCGCCGCGTACTTCTACAAGGACCTGGAGAACTACATCTACACCCAGACCCGCGACGACTACGACTTCTCCGACCTGCTGGTCGACTACGTGCCGCCGCCGGGCACCCAGCCGCCGCAGGCGGTGGGCGACTTCACCCAGCCGATGAACGGCGAGGGCGGCTCGCTGCAGGGCCTGGAACTGACCGCGTCGATCCCGTTCGACCTGTTCACCGACGCGCTGTCCGGCTTCGGCATGGTCGCCAGCGCCAGCTTCTTCGACAGCAACATCCAGATCCTGGATCCGGAAAGCGCATCGAGCGTGGGCAGCGACCCGATCGCCCTGCCGGGCCTCTCGGACCGGGTGTACAACTGGACGCTGTACTACGAGAACAACGGCTTCGAGGCGCGCATCAACCAGCGCCGCCGCTCGGACTTCATCGGCGAGATCGGCAACTTCAACGGCAACCGCTCGCTGCGCTACGTGGTCGGGGAGAACATCACCGACGCGCAGATCAGCTACAGCTTCAGCAGCGGCGGCCTGGCCGGGATGACCCTGCTCCTGCAGGGCAGCAACCTGACCAACGAGGCCTACCAGACCTACGCCGGCAGCAAGGACCGTCCGCTCGAGTACCTGGAGTGGGGCCGCACCATCACCTTCGGCGTGAACTACCGCTTCTGAGTCCCTCCCGCCCCGCCACGCCCGTGGCGGGGTTTCCGCCGCGCCACCCGCGGGTGGCGCGGCGGCACCCCCGCCACGGGCGTGGCGGGGCGGGAGGGACTCAGAAGCGGTAGTTCACGCCGAAGGTGATGGTGCGGCCCCACTCCAGGTACTCGAGCGGACGGTCCTTGCTGCCGGCGTAGGTCTGGTAGGCCTCGTTGGTCAGGTTGCTGCCCTGCAGGAGCAGGGTCATCCCGGCCAGGCCGCCGCTGCTGAAGCTNCATGAGTCACTCCCCCTGGTGGCGCGGCGCCGTCATCTACCAGATCTACCCGCGCAGCTTCCTGGACACCGACGGCGACGGCGTGGGCGACCTGCCCGGCATCGTCGACCGGCTGGACTACGTGGCCTCGCTGGGCGTGGACGCGATCTGGATTTCGCCGTTCTTCAAGTCGCCGATGGCCGACTTCGGCTACGACATCGCCGACCAGCGCGCGGTCGATCCGCTGTTCGGCACGCTGGAGGACTTCGACCGGCTGCTGGCCAAGGCGCACTCGCTGGGCCTGAAGGTGATGATCGACCAGGTCTTCAGCCACACCTCCGACCAGCACGAATGGTTCCGCGAGAGCCGGCAAAGCCACGACAATCCGAAGGCCGACTGGTACGTGTGGGCCAACGCGCGCGAGGACGGCACCCCGCCCAACAACTGGATGTCGCTGTTCGGCGGCGTGGCCTGGCGCTGGGAACCGCGCCGCTGCCAGTACTACCTGCACAACTTCCTGTCCTCGCAGCCGGACCTCAACTTCCACAATCCCGACGTGCAGCAGGCCACCCTCGATTACGTCCGGTTCTGGCTGGACCGCGGCGTCGACGGCTTCCGCCTGGATTCGATCAACTTCTGCTTCCACGACGCGCAGCTGCGCGACAACCCGCCCAAGCCGGCGGACAAGCGCGTGGGGCGCGGCTTCAGCGCCGATAACCCGTACGCGTTCCAGTACCACTGGTACAACAACACCCAGCCGGAGAACGTCGCGTTCCTGGAGCGCGTGCGCACCCTGCTCGACCGCTATCCCGGCGCGGTGACCCTGGGCGAGATCTCCTCGGAGGATTCGCTGGCCACCACCGCCGAGTACACCTCCGGCAACCGCCTGCACATGGGCTACAGCTTCGAGCTGCTGGTCGACGACTTCAGCGCCGGCTACATCCGCGACACGGTGTCGCGGCTGGAAGCGGCGATGACCGAGGGCTGGCCGTGCTGGGCCGTGTCCAACCACGACGTGCGCCGTGCGGTGACCCGCTGGGGCGGCGAGCATCCGCCCGCCCAGCTGGCGCGGATGCTGGTGGCGATGGTCTGCTCGCTGCGCGGCTCGGTCTGCATCTACCAGGGCGAGGAACTGGGCCTGCCCGAAGCCGACGTGCCGTTCGAGGCGCTGCAGGACCCCTACGGCATCACCTTCTGGCCCAACTTCAAGGGCCGCGACGGCTGCCGCACGCCGATGCCCTGGACCGCCGACGCCAGCGCCGGTTTCAGCGCCGGCCAGCCATGGCTGCCGGTGCCCGACGCGCACCGCGCGTTGTCGGTCGCCGCCCAGGAGGCCGATCCGGACTCGGTGCTCAACGCGTTCCGCGCCTTCATGGCCTGGCGCCGGACCCAGCCGGCCCTGGTCGGCGGCGACATCGCCTTCCTCGAAACCGCCGAGCCGGTGCTCGCCTTCGTCCGCGAGGCCGATGGCACCCGGCTGCTGGCCGCCTTCAACCTCTCGCCGGGCGACGCGGAGTTCGTGCTGCCGGCCGGCGAGTGGGAGGTGCTGGAGGGTCACGGCATGCCGGGCGCGCAGGTCGAGGCCGGTCGCGCCCGCCTGTCCGGCTACGGCGTGTTCTACGCCCGCGCGGCCTGATCCCGGCGGGCCCGCGGCGGCCGCCGCTCAGGCGGCGATGTGCGATCCGCCGTTGACGTGGATGATCTGGCCGGTGACGTAACTCGCATCGGCGCTGGCCAGGTAGACGTACGCCGGCGCGACCTCCGCCGGCTGCCCGGGACGCTTCATCAGCGTGTCCGAACCGAACTCGGCGACCTCCTTCGGCTTGAACGAGGCGGGGATCAGCGGGGTCCAGATCGGACCGGGCGCGACCGCGTTGACCCGGATGCCGCGGTCGGCCAGCGACTGGGCCAGCGAGAACGTCATCGCATGGATGCCGCCCTTGGTCGAGGCGTAGTCCAGCAGCGTGGCATGGCCGCGCGCTCCGGTGACCGACCCGGTGTTGATGATGCAGCCGCCGCGCCCCAGGTGCGGCAACGCCGCGTCGACCAGGTAGAAGAACGAGAACAGGTTGTTCTCGAACGTGGCGCGCACCCGGGCCGGCTCGAGTTCCTCGGCCTCCTCGACCGGATACTGCTGCGCGTGGTTGTTGACCAGCACGTCCAGGCCGCCGAAACGCGCGACCACGCGTTCCACCAGCCGCCGGCACCGGGCCGGCGTGCGCAGGTCCACGCGCACGGCCAGGCACTCGCCGCCGCCCTCCTCGATCCGGCGCACGGTGTCCGCGGCGTCCGCGTCCTCGCGCGGCGAGAGGTAGGCGATCGCCACGCGCGCGCCCTCCAGGGCGAAGTGCACGGCCACCGACTGGCCGATGCCGCTGTCGCCGCCGGTCACCAGCGCGACCTTGCCGGCCAGCCTGCCGTTGCCGCGGTAGCCATCGCGCACCACCACCGGAGCAGGGTCCATCGCCCCCTGCACGCCCGGCTGCCGCCGCTGCCGCTGTGGCGGGTTGATCTTCTTCTTCGGCTTGGCGGACATGGCGGGCTCCTGCGACCAGTGTCGGGAATGACGCCGCCAGCCTAGGGAGGCCGGTGTCGGCGCGCCGTCTGCGCGATGCGAAGGACGGCTGAACGTGCCGCCTTCGCGACCGGTTCACCGCGCTGCCGGCAGCGTCGGAGGCCTCCCCGCATGGAATGCCGCATGACAGGCCCCCTCCGCACCGTGGTGACCCTTCGCGCCGGCGCGCTGCCGCGCAGCGTCCACGAGCGGGCCAGCCAGGCCTGGGTCGCACGGCGGCTCGCCTCGATCCTCGGCTGGGAGTTCGGCGGCGAATACCAGCCCGGCCGGCACCTGCACCGGCCCGCCTACTTCGTCCCCGACGAAACACTGACGGCGACACAGGCCGCGCGGCTGGGGATCGATGGCGAGGCCGGCCTGTTCGGCGGCGTGGTGCCGCATGCGTTCGTGGCCAGCAAGGTGATCACCCATCCGCTGCCGGCCGCGGGGTCGGCCGCGCCCGAGGGATGGCGGCACCGGCTCGCGGCCGAACTGTCCGGCGCGGTCCTGTCCGGGTTCAGCGTGTTCGACCCGGACGAGATCCAGGCCGCGGGCGAGCGGTTGCTGGACGAAGGCCACCGGGTGCGATTGAAGGAACCGCAGGCACGCGGCGGCAACGGACAGCACCTGGTCGCCGATCGCGCCGACCTGCGCGCGGTGGTGGCGGGACTGGATCCGGCGCTGGTCCGCCGCGACGGCATCGTCCTGGAGCAGCACCTGGAGGACGCCACCACCTGCAGCGTCGGCGAGATCCGCGTCGGCGGGTGGCGGCTGGCCTATCTGGGCACCCAGCGGCAGTCGCTCGACCGCGCCGGCCAGGAGGTCTATGCCGGCTCGTCGCTGCGCGTCGTGCAGGGTGGATTCGACGCGCTGGAGGCGGTCGCGTCCGGCCCGCTGGAACGCGAGGCCCTGCGCAGCGCGCGTCGCTACGACGCGGCCGTGGCCGCCGCCTACCCCGGATTCTTCGCCTCGCGGCGCAACTACGACGTGGTCGCCGGCCACGACGCGCGGGGCCACTGGCGCTGCGGCGTGCTCGAGCAGTCGTGGCGCCTGGGCGGCGCCTCGCCGGCCGAGGTGGTCGCGCTGGCCGCGCTCGGGCGCGACGCGACGACGGCCGCGCTGGACGTGGCCTGCCACGAGTCGCACGATCCGGGCCATGCCGCCCCGCCGGGCGCCGAGGTGCATTTCCACGACGCCGCGGCGGCCGAGGGCCCCTTGCTCAAGTACGCCTGCGTGGAGGACGTCCGTGGACCTGCGGCTTGATCCGGTCGAAATCGGCACGGCCGGGGAACAGATTTCCGGCACCCTGCTCTCGCCCGCGCCGGTGCTGCCCGGCGTGCTGTTCGTGCATGGCTGGGGCGGCAGCCAGGAACACGACCTGGGCCGCGCACGCCAGGCCGCCGGCATCGGCTGCCACTGCCTGACCTTCGACCTGCGCGGCCACGAGCGCACCGCGGCGCAGTGGGAAACCGTGAGCCGGCCGCAGAACCTGGAAGACCTGCTCGCCGCCTACGACTGGTTCGTCGCGCGCCCGGACGTGGATCCGTCGGCGATCGCGGTGGTCGGCATCAGCTATGGCGGCTACCTGGCCAGCCTGCTGACCGCGCTACGTCCGGTCCGATGGCTGGCGCTGCGCTCACCCGCGCTCTACAAGGACGACGGCTGGGAACTGCCCAAGCGCCGCCTGCACGAGGACCCCGACCTGCATGCGTTCCGCCGGCGCGCCGTGCCCTGGCAGGACAACCGCGCCCTCGTCGCCTGCCATGATTTCGGCGGCGACGTCCTGCTGGTCGAGGCCGAGCACGACGAGATCGTGCCGCACCGGGTGATCGAGAACTACGCGGCGGCGTTCTCCACCGCCGGTTCGCTGACCCGCCGCCGCATCGCCGACGCCGACCACGCCTTCTCCGGCAAGCCGCAGCAGAAGGCCTATACCGACGTGCTGGTCGGCTGGCTCACCGAAATGGTGCGCACCGCGCGCGAGCGCGAAGCCGGGGAAAAAGTGGCCGAGCGCAAGCGCATCCGGCGCGCCGCGGACATCGGTTCCGGCCGCTGACCCGGGACAGCCAGGCACGCCACGGCCGCTCCGGGTGGCGCCCCGGGCCGCGTTTGCCCGGTTTTTTACCGCTTTTCCCCTTGGCGGCGGGCCGCGCATGGCCTACATTCGCCTTGCCGACGCCGTCGGTAACCCAAAAAACCATCCAATTCGAACGGAACAGGAAAGTTATGGCGAAGACCACCAAGAAGCCGGCCGCCAAGAAGGCCGCGCCGAAAGCGGCGAAGGCCGCTCCGAAGAAGGCGGCTCCGGCTGCTGCCAAGCCGCTGAAGGAAGTGCTGGGCAAGTCCGCCCTGGTCAAGCACCTGGCCGAGGCCAGCGGCGTGGCCGCCAAGGACGTCAAGGCCGTGCTCGCCGCGGTCGAGGACGCCGTCTCCGGCGCGATCAGCAAGAAGGGCGCGGGCAGCTTCACCCTGCCGGGCCTGTTCAAGGTCACCTCGGTCAAGGTTCCGGCCAAGCCGAAGCGCAAGGGCATCAACCCGTTCACCAAGGAAGAGCAGTGGTTCGCCGCCAAGCCGGCTTCGGTCAAGGTGAAGGTGCGTCCGCTCAAGAAGCTCAAGGACGCCGCGGCCTGATCAGGCGCGAGTTCCCAAGGTTTCCCGGACGGGGCGGCAGCGATGCCGCCCCGTCTTCTTTTGCGCGATGGCGGCGCGTGTCCTCACGCCGCGTCCCGCGGTGCGGCGGGATGCTGCGGCCATGCCGCCCGCGACCGGTCGCTCCCGTCACACCCTCGCCCGTGCGCTCGCGCGCCTGCTGGTCGGCATGCTCGCGTGCGCGGTGCTGGCCGTGGCGGCCGCCTGGGCCTGGCGGCAGCCGTTCCTGGAACGCCCGCGCCTGCTGTGGCAACTGTCGCGCATGCCTCCGCCCGACGCGTTGCCGGTGCCCGTCGATGGCGTGGCCGCGCGCGCGATCGCCGACACCTTCGGCGCGCCGCGTGGTGCCGACCGCCAGCACGCCGGGGTGGACATCTTCGCGGCGCGTGGCACCCCGGTCCGCAGCGCCACCCGCGGCGTGGTGCTGGCGATCCGCGAGCGCGGCCTGGGCGGCCGCCAGGTCTGGGTCGTCGGTCCGGCGGGAGAACGCCACTACTACGCGCACCTGGACGACTGGTCACCCGGCCTGGCCGAGGGCGACATCGTCGAGACCGGGACGCGGCTGGGCACCGTCGGCAATACCGGCAACGCCCGCACCACCCCCCCGCACCTGCACTATGGCATCTACCGCGGCGATGGCCCGCTCGACCCGTTGCCACGCTTGCGTGCCACGCGCTGAACCGCTTCGTGCCGGCGTGGAACGGACCATCGTGGCGGGAGGCCTCGTTCGCCGGCGCTGGCGGGCCTACCTTGGCGATGTCTCATCGCACAAGGTTCGTCCCATGGCTTCTTCCCCCCACCGCTACCGGGTCACGGTGACCCCCGTCGAACGCGACGGCCTGCCGTGCCGTGGCCGCTGCAGCATCGAATTCGACCAGGCCTGCGGCGAAGACTGGATGCGCCTGGTCGAAGGCACCCAGCGGCTGCCGGGATTCAGCGGCGACGAGCGCACCGCGCTGGTGGTCGGGCTGCGGCTGCTCGACGGCCTGGCCGGGCGTCCACGTAGCAACGCCGAGGATCCGCTCGCAGACCTGCGTGCGCCGCTGGCCGCGCTGCTCCAGCGGATCGACGCGCCGCAGGCCTGAAGCCGCGGCCTCCGTGGCCCACCCGCGACCGGGCACTCCATCGCGCTAACCTGCGATTCACCGCGACGCGGCAAGATGCCGGCATGTCCATCTGGAAGCCGCCCATGGCCCGCATCCGTTTCCCCGCGATCGCACTGTTGCTCCTTGCGCTGGCCGCGGCCTTCGTCGCGTCGGCCGCGCCACGGCTGGCGGGCCGCGAGGTCTCGATCGACGCCGCCGACGCCCAGCAGTTCCTCGAGGGCCGGTTCCCGCACCGGCAGGACGTGCTGGGCGGCCTGTTCGAGGTCAGCGTCAGCCGTCCGCAACTGGCCCTGCCGCCCGGAACCCGCCTGCGGCTGGACATGGACCTGGCCCTGGCGACGGCAGGCGGAACCCCGGTGCCGATGGGCCGGCTGCAGCTGACCAGTGCGTTGCGCTACGACACCGCCCAGCGCGCGTTCTTCCTCGACCAGCCCAGGATCGACGACTTCCGTCCCGCCAGCGGCAGCGGGACGCTGGATGAGAGCAGCCGCGGGCTGCTCAACGCCTGGCTCGCCGACTACGCACGCGAGGAACCGCTCTACCGGATCGACCCGACCGTGGCCGCGCTGCTGGGTGGCCTCGACGTCCGCTCCGCCGGCGTGCGCGACGGCCGCCTGGTGGTGACGTTCAACCAGGACATCGGCGCCGCCGCCGGGGCGGTCGCGCCGGTGGAATGAGCGGGGCGCGGACCGTCAGCGCTTGGGCTGCAGCATCGTCCCGGTGCACTTGGGCGAGCCGCACAGGCAGGCCCAGATCTTCTTCAGCCGCGGCGTATGCCGCTCGGCCAGGGTGATGCCGTAGTTGTAGGACAGTTCCTCGCCGGCGGCGATGTCGCGCAGCGCCTCGATGAAGATGCGGTCCTTGCGGCTGTCGCCGCTTTCGTCCTCGTCGGTCACCGCCTCGCAGTTCGGATCGCAGCTGTGGTTGATCCAGCGCGCGTCGTTGCCCTCGTAGCTGGCATCGATGACCCAGTCGTCGTTGAGGGTGAACAGGAAGGTGTGGCCGCTGTCGACGTCGCCACCGCTGTCGGCGTCGACCTGGGCGTGGGTGCGGCGGCGCCCCTTGTATTCGATCACCCGCTCGCCCTTGCGGATCGGCGCCACGGCGAACACGCCGTTGCCATGGATGGGCGACTTGCGGGCGACGATCTTGCGGGGCATGCCTGTTCCAGGTGCGTGGGGACGGGTGATTCTCGCCGATGCGGCGCCGCAGCCCAAGCCCGCGCCCGCTTCCGGCGCGGTCGCAGGGCGGGACGGCAGGCGCGATCGGCACCCCGGCCATCGGCGCCTTGCCGCCGCCGGTGGCCTGTGCGCTCCGCGAACGGCGTTTCCGCTGGCGACTGCAGTCCACTGCGAGCCACCATGCAAGCCCGACACGCCCGCCGCGCGATCCTCGCCGCCGCCCTCCTCCCTGCGGTCCTCGCCGCCTGCCAGCGCGACGCCGACGGCGCTTCCGGCGCCGCCATCGCCGCGCCCGCCGCGCCACCCGGCGTCGACCTGGTGGCGCGCGGCGAGTACCTGGTCCGCGTCGCGGGCTGCAACGACTGCCACACGCCGGCCTACGCCCAGAGCCAAGGCAACGTGCCGAAGGACCAGTGGCTGGTCGGCTCGCCACTGGGCTTCCACGGTCCGTGGGGCACGACCTATGCGACCAACCTCCGCCTGCGGATGCAGGATTTCAGCGAGGCGCAATGGCTCGCCTACAGCGCCAACCTGCGCACGCGGCCGATCATGCCGGACTTCGCCGTGCGCGACATGACCGAGGAGGACCGGCGCGCCCTGTACCGGTTCATCCGCGGACTGGGTCCGGCCGGCCAGCCGGCGCCACCGGCCCTGCCCCCGGGCCAGACGCCGCCCCTGCCGTACATGGCCCTGGTGCTCCCGCAAACCCCCGCCGCGCCGGTGGCGGACGCGCACTCGACCGGCGCCCCCAACGCCCACTGAAGCCGGGCCGGGTCCGGGTTGGCCGGGCGGGGGCGAAAGCGTACAATTTCGGTACGCTTTAAATCCCCCTGCCCCGCCATGCTCCGTGTCACCAAGCTGACCGACTACGCCACCGTGGTCCTGACCGTGCTCGCCGCACGCCAGGGCCAGGTACTGAGTGCGGCCGAACTGGCCGAACATTCCGGGCTGGAACAGCCCACCGTCAGCAAGCTGCTCAAGCCGCTGGCGCAGGCGGGCCTGGTCGCCAGCCAGCGCGGCGTGCACGGCGGCTACCGCCTCAGCCGCGACGCCGCGCAGATCAGCCTGATCGAGATCGTCGAAGCGATGGAAGGCCCGCTGGCGATGACCGAGTGCAGCCAGCACGAGAGCCACTGCGGCATCGCCCACCAGTGCGGCGTGCGCGCCAACTGGCGGCTGATCAACGACGTGGTCGCCGACGCGCTGCGCGGGGTGACCCTGGCGCAGATGCTGCGCCCGCTTCCGCCCCCTCCTCCCTCCCCCGAGACGACGCGACGGCGCGAGATCGCCGTGCGCGTCGCCAGCTGAACCCGCAGGCAGCCATATGGCCACCCAGACCGAAGCAACCGCCGCCACCGTCGACACCCCGCCGCAGAACGCCGAGATCCTCGAGCGCCTGGGACGGCGCTACGACGCCGGCTTCGTCACCGAGATCGAGTCCGACTCGCTTCCGCCGGGCCTGGACGAGGATACCATCCGCGCCCTGTCGGCGAAGAAGGACGAACCGGAATGGATGACGCAGTGGCGCCTGGATGCCTACCGCCGCTGGCTGGGCATGCCGGTGCCGCACTGGGCCAAGCTGCAGATCGCGCCGATCGACTTCCAGGCGATCAGCTACTACTCCGCGCCCAAGGGCCCCAAGTACGCCTCGCTGGACGAGGTCCCCAAGGAGCTGCTCGACACCTACGACAAGCTCGGCGTGCCGCTGCATGAGCGCGCCAAGCTGGCCGGCGTGGCGGTGGACGCGGTGTTCGACTCGGTCTCCGTCGGCACGACGTTCCGGAAAGAGCTGGCCGAGAAGGGCATCGTGTTCTGCTCGATGTCCGAGGCGATCCGCGAGCATCCCGAACTTGTGAAGAAGTACCTGGGCAGCGTGGTCCCGCACGGCGACAACTATTTCGCCGCGCTCAACTCGGCGGTGTTCTCCGACGGCAGCTTCGTGTTCATCCCGAAGGGCGTGCGCTGCCCGATGGAGCTGAGCACCTACTTCCGGATCAATGCCGGCCACACCGGCCAGTTCGAGCGGACCCTGATCATCGCCGAGGAAGGCAGCTACGTCTCCTACCTCGAGGGCTGCACCGCGCCGATGCGCGACGAGAACCAGCTGCACGCGGCGGTGGTTGAGCTGGTCGTGCTCGACGACGCCGAGATCAAGTACTCGACCGTGCAGAACTGGTACCCGGGCGACGAGGAAGGCCGTGGCGGCATCTACAACTTCGTGACCAAGCGCGCCGAATGCCGCGGTGCGCGCAGCAAGGTCACCTGGACCCAGGTCGAGACCGGCTCGGCGATCACCTGGAAATACCCGTCCTGCGTGCTGCTGGGCGACGACTCCTCCGGCGAATTCCATTCGGTCGCGCTGACCCACCACCGCCAGCAGGCCGACACCGGCACCAAGATGATCCACGTCGGCAAGCGCACCAAGTCCAAGATCGTATCCAAGGGGATCAGCGCTGGCCGTGGCCAGAACACCTACCGCGGCCTGGTCAAGGTCGACCGCAATGCCGACGGCGCGCGCAACTACACCCAGTGCGACAGCCTGCTGATCGGCAAGCAGTGCGGCGCCCACACCTTCCCCTACATCGAGGTGAAGAATCCCGGCGCCACGGTCGAACACGAGGCCACCACCTCCAAGATCAGCGACGACCAGCTGTTCTACTGCCGCTCGCGCGGCATCTCGGCCGAGGACGCGGTCTCGCTGATCGTCGACGGCTTCTGCAAGCAGGTCTTCCGCGAGCTGCCGATGGAGTTCGCGGTCGAGGCCAAGAAGCTGCTGGAAGTCTCGCTGGAAGGCTCGGTCGGCTGACCCGGCGCCCCGCCTCCGCAACGCATTCGAATACCCGGCGGGCCTGTCCCGCCCCACGGAACCCAACATGCTGAAGATCGAAAACCTCCACGCCAGCGTCGCCGGCAAGGAAATCCTCAAGGGCCTGTCGCTGGACGTGAAGCCGGGACAGGTGCACGCCATCATGGGCCCCAACGGCGCCGGCAAGTCCACCCTCGGCAACGTGCTCGCCGGCCGCGACGGCTACGAGGTCACCGCCGGCCGCGTGGAGTTCGACGGCAAGGCGCTGTTCGAGCTGGAGCCGGAGGAGCGCGCCGCGGCGGGCCTGTTCCTCGCGTTCCAGTACCCGGTCGAGATCCCGGGGGTGAACAACACCTACTTCCTGCGCAGCGCGCTCAACGCCCAGCGCAAGGCGCGCGGCGAGGCCGAGCTGGATTCGATGCAGTTCCTCAAGCTGGTCCGCGAGAAGCTGGCCGTGCTGCACCTGAAGGACGAACTGCTGCACCGCGGCGTGAATGAAGGTTTCTCCGGCGGCGAGAAGAAGCGCAACGAGATCTTCCAGCTGGCCGTGCTCGAGCCGAAGCTGGCGATCCTGGACGAGACCGACTCGGGCCTGGACATCGATGCGCTGCGGGTCGTGGCCGACGGCGTCAATGCGCTGCGCGCCGCCGACCGTTCGTTCCTGGTCATCACCCACTACCAGCGCCTGCTCGACTACATCAGGCCGGACGTGGTCCACGTGCTGGCGGACGGCCGCATCGTCGAGAGCGGCGGGCCGGAACTGGCGCTCGAGCTCGAACAGCACGGCTACGCCTGGCTGAAGGACCGGGTGCCGCCGGAAAAGGTGGCTTAATGGGCGCGCTGCTCGATTCGTTCCGCGACGCGTTCGCCACCCTGCCGGCCGTCGACGCACAGCAGCTCGGCGACGGCCGTCGCCAGGCCATGGACGCGCTGCTCGCCGACGGCCTGCCAGGCCCGCGCGAGGAAGCCTGGAAGTACACCCCGTTGCGCGCGCTGGAGCGGCGTGCATTCGCGGCCGCCGACGCGATCGCGCCCGCGTTCGACGGTGCGCTGCTGGACGACATCCCCGCACCGCGGCTGGTCTTCGTCAACGGCCGCCACGACCCCGCCCGCAGCGACCTGTCCGGGCTGCCGGCCGGCGTCGCGCTCGCGCCGTTCTCGCAGGCGCTGGCCAGCGGCGAGCCGCGCGACGTCAACTTCATCCTGCGCCGCTACGACCAGTCCAGCGACGTCTTCGCCCGCGCCAACGCCGCCCTCGCCGACGAAGGCGTGGTGCTGCGGATCGACGCGGGGGTCAAGGTCCAGGCGCCGCTGCACCTTGTCTTCGTCGGCGTCCCCCAGGCCGGCGACCGCGCCTGGCACCTGCGCCACTTCGTCGACGTCCGCAACGACGCATCCATCGACCTCGTCGAACACCAGCTCGGCGCCGGCGACCATGCGCACCTGTCCAACGACGTCCTGCACCTGCATGCCGGCCAGCGCGCCGTGGTGCGCCATGCCCGGATCCAGTCGGATGCCGCCCGCGCCAGCCGCTTCGCCCGCACCGATGCGGTGCTGGGACGCGATGCGCAGTACCGGCGCTTCGACCTTGAGCTGGGCTCGGCCCTGGCCCGTCACGAACTCAACGTCCGCCTCGAGGGCGACGGCGCCCGGCTGACCGCCAATGGCGTCCTGCTCGGTGACGGCCGGCGGCATGTCGACACCCGCCTCGGGATCGAGCACATCGCGCGGGACACCGCCTGCGAGCTGGTGTGGCGCGGGATCGCCGACGGGCGCAGCCGGGTCGTCTTCCATGGCGGCATCGGCATCCGCGCCGGCGCCGACGGCACCGACGCCGCGCTGTCGAACAAGAACCTGCTGCTGTCGGCCGACGCCGAGATCGATACCCAGCCGGTGCTGGTCATCGACGCCGACGAGGTCAAGGCCGCGCACGGCGCCACGGTCGGCCAGCTCGACGCCGGCGCCCTGTTCTACCTGCGCTCGCGCGGCATCGCCGAGCCGCAAGCCCGACGCCTGCTGACGGTGGCCTTCTGCCGCGAGCCGCTGCTGGCGCTCGAGGACGGCGACCTGCGCCAGTACCTGCTTGCGCGGCTGGATGCCGCGCTCGCCATCGCCTTCGGCACCGGGGAGCCCGCATGAGCACCGTTCCGGCCGCGGTCCACGATGCCGCCCTGCCGCACCACCAGGGCGCCGTCGACTGGGCCCGGGTACGGGCCGACTTCCCGCTGCTGATGCGGGAAGTGCACGGCAAGCCGCTGGTGTACCTGGACAATGCCAATACCGGCCAGAAGCCGCTGCCGGTGATCGCCTCGCAGGACGAGTTCTACCGTCGCCAGAACGCGAACGTGAGCCGCGCCGTGCATGCGCTGGGAACCGAGGCGACCGACGCCTACGAGGGCGCGCGCGGCAAGCTGGCCCGCTTCCTCAACGTCCGTCCCGACGAACTGGTGCTGTGCAGCGGCACCACCTTCGCGCTGAACCTCGTGGCCTATTCGTGGGCGCTGCCGCGGCTCAAGGCCGGCGATACCATCCTGGTGTCGAGGATGGAGCACCACGCCAACATCGTTCCGTGGCAACTGGTCGCGCAGCGCACCGGCGCCACGGTCAAGGTGGCCGAGATCCTGCCCGACGGCAGCCTCGACCTGGATGCGCTGAACCGGGCGATGACCGGCGATGTGAAGCTGCTGGCGATCGCCCACGTCTCGAACGTGCTCGGCACGGTCAATCCGGTCCGGGACATCTGCCGCGAGGCGCGACGCCGCGGCATCGTCACCGTGGTCGACGGCTCCCAGGCGGCTCCCCACCTGAAGCTCGACGTGCCGTCGATCGGCTGCGATTTCTACGCCATCACCGGCCACAAGATGTGCGGGCCCACCGGGACCGGCGCGCTGTGGGCGCGGCGCGAACACCTGCAGGCGATGCCGCCGTTCCTCGGCGGCGGCGAGATGATCCGGGAAGTCAGCTTCGACGGCACGGTCTTCAACGATCCGCCGCACAGGTTCGAGGCGGGCACCCCGAACATCGCCGGCTTCATCGGCCTGGGCGCGGCCGTGGACTACCTCGAAACCGTCGGCATGGACCACGTGGCCGCGCGCGAGTCCGAGCTGCTCGCCCACGCGACGGAGGCGCTCCAGGCCATCCCCGGGCTGCGCGTTTTCGGCACCGCGCCCGGCAAGGCGGCGGTGATCTCGTTCCTGGTGGAAGGGGCGCACGCTCACGACCTGGCCACCCTGCTGGACCTGGAAGGCGTCGCCGTGCGCTCCGGCCAGCACTGCGCGCACCCGCTCCTCCAGTACTTCGGCGTCGCCGCGACCCTGCGCGCGTCGCTGGCGTTCTACAACACGCACGAGGAGATCGATCGTTTCGCCGCGGCGCTGGAAAAGACCCGCCGCCTGCTGGTCGCCTGAGCGGTCGCCTGCACCGCGCTAGAATGCCGGCTATGGATTCCCTCACGTTCCGTGCGGCCGCCGAAGCCGACATCCCCGCCCTCGTCGAACTGGTCACCTCCGCCTATCGCGGCGACGCCAGCCGCGCCGGCTGGACCACCGAAGCCGACATGCTCGATGGCCAGCGCATCGATCCGGAGGGGCTGCGCCGCGACATCGACCGTCCGCGCAGCGTCGTCCTGCTTGCCGAGCGTGACGGCATGCTGCTGGCATGCGCGCACGTCGCCGAGGAGGACGGCGCGGGCTACTTCGGCATGTTCTCGGTACGCCCCGACCTCCAGGGCGGCGGCGTCGGCAAGGCGGTGCTGGCCGAGGCCGAGCGCGTCGCGCGCGACCAGTGGCGGCTGCCGAGCATGCGCATGACCGTGATCGACGTCCGCGACGAGCTGATCGCCTTCTACGAACGCCGCGGCTACGTGCGCACCGGCGTCCACAAACCCTTTCCCTACGGCGACGAGCGCTACGGCATCCCGCTGCGCGACGACCTGCGTTTCGAAGTGCTGCAGAAGGAGCTGCGCCAGGAGAGCATGGCGTGAGCGGGACGTGGACCTTCGTCTGTCCGACCGGCGAACTCCTGCCGGGCGAGATGAAGCCGGTGTTCGACGAAGTCACCGGAACGCCCATCCTGGTGTTCAACCTGGATGGCGACCTCTATGCGCTCGAAGACCGCTGCAGCCACGAGGATTTCGAACTGTCTTCCGGCGCCTTCGAGCCCGCGGAAGGCAGCGTCGAATGCGTGCTGCACGGCGCCCGGTTCGACGTACGGGACGGGCGTGCGCTGTGCGCCCCGGCCTATTCGCCGGTGCCCAAGTTCCCGGTAAAGACCGAGCATGGCGGCGTCTGGACCCGCGACGACCGCGGTTGAGCATCCCGAGGCCGGGCGCGCCGCGTCGCGCCGTCGTCGTGTCCGGCCAGGTCGGGCGCAGGCGGGAAGTCACCCAGCGCACTGCGCCTCGGCCGCGTCTCCCTGGCGGCGCGCTTCTGGCAGCGCTCCCGCGAAGTGACCGCGCGCGGGGCGTGAGGATGGCGCGGGCCCCCCTGTAGGCGAGGTCCCTGGCTGTTCGAACAGCACGACATGGCAAACGAGGCCGAGCCCGGCTTGCTGCACTGCGGCCATTGGACGTCGGCCGAACAGCACCGACGAGACTGCCCACCCGCGGCGTCCCTGACAGGCATTCACCGAATGACCCGTCGCGGACGTGCATGGATCAATCCGGGATCAGCCCCAGTCCCCGGGCGGGCCGCTGGCGCGGCTTTGCGCGAAGGGCTGCAGACCTGGCTTGCGCCACCGACGCCCTGCAGCCCGCGGCTATTTCAACGAGAATAATTCTCGTTTAATATGGCTATCCCGCCCGCCGGTCCCGCCATCAATGCGCGCAACGCCGACCGCCTTCCCGCACACGGCGCTCCCCCGGCGGCGGATGCGTTCGGGCGCATCAGCTCGCAGTACCCGCGCCCACGCCGGCTGGCTGGCCTTCGCCGTGGCCTGCCTTCTGTCGGCGCTGCTCGCGGCCATCGCATCGGACCTGGCGTCCGGCCGGCCTGCCCGGCAGGTGTCCATGCAGTTCGCCCAGTCGTCTGCCGCCCAGCCACCACCGGCCGACGCCAAAGGGCCCGCCGCTACGGTCCCCGCGCCTTCCGGACCATCGATAGAGCCCGAGAGCCCGGGTGACAGGGATGGCCATCCCGGGGCGTCGCGCGTTCCGGGCCCGTCCGCATTCTCCGTTCTGTTGCGTGGTCCGTCGCACTCCCGCGCCAGCGGGCCCATGGGCGACGGCTTCCTGCCGCCCGCGCACGCGCCTCCCGCGAGCGTCTGATCCAAGCCAAGGGGCGGCTGCAACATGCCGCAGCGCCCCGAGCCACCGCGACCCACTCGTAACCACGGCAGCACCGCCGTCGTGGCCGTACCCGTGAGCCCGATCACCCGCATCCGCAGCCATCGCCAGTCGGACCCACTCCCCGAGCGACCCTCCACCCATGACCACCGCATTTTCTCCCCTCTCCTCCGCCGTCCTCCTCGCCCTGGCCGCGCCTGCCATCGCACAGGCAAGTGACGACGCCGACAAGAACGTGACCGAACTCGACAGCCTGGAAGTCCAGGGCCACCACGTCGAGAAGGCTTCCTCGCCGAAGTACACCGCACCGCTGGTCGACACTCCCCAGACCATCACGGTGGTGACGCGGGAGGTGATGGACCAGCAGGGCCTGATCGGCCTGCGCGACATCCTCAGCACCCTGCCGGGCATCACGTTCGGCGCCGGCGAAGGCGGCGGCGGCTATGGCGACAGCGTCAACCTGCGCGGTTTCAGCGCCAGCAACGACATCACGGTCGACGGCGTGCGCGACAGCGCGCAGTACACGCGTACGGACAATTTCAACCTCGAGTCCATCGAGCTGGTCAACGGCGCGAACTCGGCCTACTCGGGCGCCGGATCGGTCGGCGGCACGATCAACCTGGTCAACAAGGTCGCGCGCGAAGGCGACCTGACCACCGTCACGCTCGGCGCGGGCACCGACAGCTTCGGCCGTGCCAGCGTCGACAGCAACTTCGACTTCGGCCAGGGCCAGGCCTTGCGCGTGAACGCGATGGCCCACCGCAACGACGTGCCCGACCGCGACGTGGAGGAGTACAAGCGCTGGGGCATCGCGCCATCGCTGGCGATCGGCCTGGGTACCGACACGCGTTTCTCGGTGAGTTACCTGCACCAGCAGGACGACAACATCCCCGAATACGGCGTTCCGTACTTCGCCGCCTATGGCGGGCTGTTGCCGGGCGTGAGCCGCGAAAGCTACTTCGGCTATCGCAACATGGACACCCAGGAAGTCGAAGTCGACGTACTGACCGGCATCTTCGAGCACGACTTCAACGAGGCGACCTCGATCCGCAACCTGGCGCGGGTACAGCGCGTGGACCAGTACACCGTGGTCAACCCGACCCAGGGCACCTGGTGCCTGGACAGCGGGGTCAATCCGGCCACCGGCGCTGCCTGCGCCAACCGCGGCAGCTTCGTGCCCAGCGGCCCGCGCGGCACCACACGCGACACGCGCAACGGGCTGGCCTACAACCAGACCGACCTGACCACGCGCTTCGCGACCGGCAGCGTGGGTCACACGATGGTGGCCGGGGCCTCGTTCCTGCACGAAACCTACGACCTCGACAATGGCAACATCCAGCGCTATCCGAACGGCACCACGCCGGTGTATCCGCCGATGAGCCTGGCCGACCCCGACAACACGTATACCGGCCCGGTCAACTACATCCGTGCCGGGCGCACCGCCGGCACGCTGGACAACCAGGCCGTCTACCTGTTCGACACGCTGGAATTCAATCCGCAGTGGCAGCTGGGCCTGGGCGCGCGTTACGAGCACAACGAAGGCGACAGCCGCGTGCGCGCCTTCAATGCCGCCGGCAACGTCACGAGCGACGCGAGTTTTGAGAACGCCGACGACCTGTTCTCCTACCGCGCCGGGCTGGTCTACAAGCCCGCGCAGAACGGCAGCGTCTACCTGTCGTATTCCGACTCCAGGACGCCGTCGAAGGCTTCGGTCAATGGCGCCTGCACGCTGCAGACCTGCGAGGTGGATCCGGAAACGGCGGTGAACATCGAGCTGGGCACCAAGTGGAACGTGCTGGGCGACAAGCTCGCGTTGACCGCCGCCGCATTCCGCAACGAACGCCAGAACTACAAGGTCGCCGACCCGGGCAACCCGGACAATCCCAGCGGCATGCAGCAGCTGGACGGCCAGGCGCGCGTGGACGGCGTAATCCTCGGTGCGGCCGGGCGGATCACCCATGCCTGGTCGGTGTTCGCCAATTACGCGTTCCTGGACAGCGAGGTGCTGCAGAGCGTGTCCGACTTCGTCAAGGACTCCACCGGCATCGACGCTCAGGCAGGCAATCCGCTGGCCAACGTTCCCGAGCACTCCGGCAGCGTGTGGACCAGCTACGCCCTGTCCGACTGGACCGTGGGCTACGGGGTGAACTACCAGGGCAGCTTCTACCTGGCCAGCACCGACAACGCCCCGCAGGCCAAGAGCTACACCATGCACCGGGCGATGGTCGGCTACCAGTTCGACGGAGGCTTTGCGCTGCAGCTCAACGTCGACAACCTGTTCGACAAGCAGTATTTCACCCGCGTCCGCAACAACGGCTGGGCCACGCCCGGCGCCGCGCGTTCGGTGGTGCTGACCGCGACCGTCCGCTTCTGAGGCGACACCGCCCCCACCCTGCCCCGCCCCGCCGGGGCGGGGCTTTCCGCGAGAACCGCCATGCTGCTGTCGATCCCCGATGTCCTCACCGCCGAGCAGGTCGTCCATTGCCGCCACCGCCTGCAACAGGCCGGCTGGGCCGATGGCCGGATCACCGCCGGCCATCAGTCGGCCAGGGTCAAGGACAACCTGCAGTTGCCGGAGGACAGCGAGGTCGCACGCGAGCTCGGTGCAGTGGTGCACGACGCCGCGCAGGCCAGTTCGACGTTCTTCTCGGCCGCCTTGCCGCGGCGGATCTACCCGCCGCTGTTCAACTGCTACCGCGACGGCCAGTCGTTCGGCTTCCACGTGGACAACGCCGTGCGCTACGACCGCAGCGGCGGCGATCCCGCCCGGCCGGTGCGCACCGACCTGTCGGCGACCCTGTTCCTGAGTGATCCCGGTGACTACGACGGCGGCGAACTGGTGATCGAAGACACCTACGGCGTGCAGCAGGTGAAGCTGCCCGCCGGCCACCTGGTGCTGTACCCGGGTACCAGCCTGCACCGGGTAAACCCGGTGACGCGCGGCGCGCGCCTGGCCTCGTTCTTCTGGATCCAGAGCATGGTGCGCGAGGACAGCCAGCGACGGCTGATGTTCGAACTCGATGTCTCGATCCGCCGCCTGACCCGCGACGTGCCCGACCATCCTTCGCTTGTGCAGCTGACCGGCATTTACCACAACCTTCTGCGGCACTGGGCCGATGTCTGAAGCAGCCACTGTAGAGCTGAGCCGACTCCGCAGTGCGGCGCAGGCTGGGCAACGGGAGGCCCAGCTGCTGCTGGCCCAGGCGTGCATGGAAGGATGCGGCACCGATCCCGATCCCTTCGAGGCCGCCCACTGGTTCAGCGTGGCCGCCAACCTGGGTGATCCGATGGCGATGAACCTGCTCGGTCGCTGCCATGAGCTCGGACAAGGTGCGCCGGTGGATTTCGCGCTGGCGGCCGTGTGGTACCGCAAGGCCGCTGAAGCAGGGCTCGACTGGGGCATGTACAACCTCGCCCACCTTCTCGCGTCGGGGAACGGGGTCGCTCCTGATCGCGCTGCGGCGTTCCATTGGTACATGCGCGCAGCGCAGCACGGGCATGCCGGTGCGATGAATTTCGTCGGGCGCTTCCACGAGAATGGATGGACAGTCACGCGTGACGACGGACAGGCCCGGCTCTGGTACCAGCGCGCCGCGCGCGGCGGCGATCCGCGCGGCCAGGCCAACTACGCTTCGACGTTGGCCGACGATGGTCTCGTGGGCGAAGCCGTCGTGTGGGCACAGCGCGCACTGGCAGGCGCCCATCCGGCGCTGGCCGAACGGTTGCGGACCGGACTCCGCGACAGTCCACACCCGCAGCTGCGCCATCTGGCTCTCGGCGCATCGACCGAACCCGGCCAAGTCGGGCCGGTGTTGCCAGCAGCTCTCGATTGCATTCGATAATTATTCTCAATTAGAATGTAACGGTCGGATGTCAAATCGCTGGCGTCCCGGGGCCCTCTACTTGTCCGCAACCACGCACTCCGTCGATCAAGCGCCCGCATGCCGCCGTGGCATGGTGGCCGCCGTCGTTGTCGCGGTGCTGCTGCTTGCCTGGGCCCTGATCGCGGGACTCGGCCAGGCGCAGGCGCGCCAGGCCGCGACGTCCGGCATCGCAACACATTCCGGCCTGACGACGTCACCGTCCGGCGGCGTGCCCGGCGACAGTCGGCATCACGCGGCACCGCGCAAGAAGCCGCGGCAGGCGCAACTGGCGGTCCAGTCCAGCCCATCGCACCAGTGCTGCGGCAGCCGCACCGTCCCGCCCACCACGGACCTCGCAGGCATCGGCCTCGACACGCCGACGCCGACAGCGCGCGACTCCAGCGCAGTTCGTGACGTTACCAGTGTGGCGACGACGCTCACGGCTTCGGCCGATGCAGGCCGGCTGCGCCTCCACCCGAGCCAGGCGCCGCCGGCGGCCTGAGCTTGCGGCGCCTCCGCGCCGCGTCGCTTCGCCCAACTTCCCATACGCCCTCCCGCGTCGCGCGGCGCGCCGGCCATCCGGCGGCGCAGGCGTGCGGGCGCGCACCTACCGTTGCGAATCCACGAGCCTGTCCATGACGTCCCACATGCACTCCCCGCGCCCCACCGTATTGGCCTCGATCCTGTCCGCGATCCTCGCTTCGCCCGCACTCGCCATCGCCGCGCCCGTTCCAGACCCGACCACGCTGGACACGGTGGTGGTCACCGCCGCCGGCTTCGAGCAGAAGATCGTCGATGCGCCTGCCAGCATCAGTGTCATCACCCGCGAACAGCTGCAGAAGCGGCCGTACCTCACGCTGATCGACGCCGTGCGCGACCTGGAAGGCGTGGACGTGGGTGAAACTTCCGACAAGACCGGGCAGAAGACCATCAGCATCCGCGGCATGGGACCCGAGTACACCCTGGTGCTGATCGACGGCCGTCGCCAGAACAACCATGGCGACATCTATCCGAACTCGTTCGGCGGCAACCAGTTCAACCATATCCCGCCGCTGGACATGATCGAGCGGATCGAGGTGATCCGCGGGCCCGCTTCGACGCTGTACGGCGCCGACGCGCTGGGTGGCGTGATCAACATCATCACCCGCAAGGTGTCCGACCGCTGGCGCGGCTCGGCCAGCGTAGGCCACAGCTTCCAGGAGAACAGCGATTTCGGCTCCGAGAGCACCTTTGATTTCGCGCTGATGGGGCCGCTGGTCGCCGACACGCTCGGCCTGGGCGTGCGCGGGTCGTGGTACGAACGCGATGCATCCACCCCCGAGTACGAGGTGATCTACGATCCCGACGGCAATCCGCACGAACGCGCGCTGGGCTTCGGCGGCGGCGGCAAGACCGTGGACAACACCAACAAGAGCGCCGGTATCACCTTGAGCTGGACGCCCACGGACAACCAGAGCCTGAAGCTGGAATACGACGCCTCCGAGCAGGTCTACGACAACACGCCCTACATCAACAACCTGGGCACCGAGACCTATCCACTCGGTACCGTCGATGGCCTGGCCGGCCTGTGGCGTGCCGCACCGCAGGTGGGCTATGCCGCCGACCAGGAATTCACGCGCGACCAGTGGGCGCTGACCCACCAGGGCCAGTGGGACTTCGGCAACAGCCTGGTTTCGCTGTCGCACATCGACACCGGCAACCATGGCCGCACCCTGCCCTTCAGCGTCGACGAACGTGTCGCCCACCGCAGCCTGTACTGCAACAACGCCGCCACCTGCACCACCGGGCCGTATGCCGGGATGACCCGCGCGCAGCGCCAGCAGCTGATGGTCGACACCTTCCTGCCGCGTCCCAAGCGGGTCATGGAAAGCAGCCAGTACACGCTGGACGCCAAGCTCGACATCCCGCTGGACAGCCGCCTCGGCAGCCACCACCTGGTGCTTGGCGGGCAGGCGATCGATGGCGAACTGGAGGACGGCGTGTTCGGCATGGAAGGCGGCGGCTACGGCAACGGCACCGTGCAGGAGCACCGCATGTGGTCGCTGTTCGCCGAGGACAACTGGACGCCGATGGAAGCGCTGACCGTCACCGGCGGCCTGCGCTACGACGACCACAACCTGTTCGGCGGCCACCTCAGCCCGCGCCTGTATGGCGTCTACAACATCTCCGAAGCCTGGGTACTGAAGGGCGGCGTGAGTACCGGCTACAAGACCCCCAAGACCACCGACCTGTACGACGGCATCACCGGCTTCGGCGGCCAGGGCACCAGCCCCTGGGCCGGCAACCCGGACCTGGAGCCGGAGACCAGCGTCAACAGCGAGATCGCGCTGTACTGGAGCTCAGCCGACGGCGGCAACGACTTCAACCTGACGGTCTTCCAGAACGACTTCGAGGACAAGATCGAGCGCGTCGAGGCGAGCCAGAGCTGCACCGTGACCGGCGGCGTGCGCCCCTGCGTCAACCTCGGCGACTACTGGGCAGTGCTCGGGGTGGGCAGCGTGATGCAGTACGTCAACATCGACAAGGCACGCATCCGTGGCGCCGAGCTCGCCGGCAACTGGCGGATCGTCGAACCGCTCTCGCTGCGCGCCAACTACACCTACACCGACAGCGAGCGGCTCAGCGGCGACGACGCCGGCTTCCCGCTGACCCAGTCGGTCAAGCACATGGCCAACCTGACCCTGGACTGGGCGATCACCGAGCGCATCAGCGCCCAGCTGATCGGCGAGGCGCGCTCGCGGCGCTACCGCGGCCGCGACGCCAACGACAATCCGCTGTACTACCAGGACTACGAAGTCCTGCACCTGGCCGCGCAGTACCGCTTCAGCGACAACGTCTCGCTGTTCGCCCGGATCAACAACCTGCTCGACCAGGACTTCACCAGCTTCCAGACCGTGTTCGCGCATAACCCGGATGGCTCCTGGACGCCGACCTACACCGACGACTTCAACAACAAGGACAAGGCGCGCAACCTCTGGGTCAGCCTCAACGTCGCCTTCTGACCGGCGACGGGCCCGGGCGCGTCAACCGCCCGGGCCCCGGTGCGTTAACCGACCCGCCAACTCAATGAGAACTGTTCTCATTGATCGCCTATACTGGCCCGCCTCGAACCCGCGCACGCTCCGTGACCCCATCCACCACCCGCCACGACCCCGTCTCGGCCCAGCAGCGCCGCGGCTTCTGGTTGCGCCAGCTGCACCAGTGGCACTGGATCAGCTCGGCCGTGTGCCTGGTCGGAATGCTGCTGTTCACCGCGACGGGCATCACGTTGAACCACGCGGCGAAGATCGAGGCCCAGCCGCGGGTGGACAACCGCACCGCAGACCTGCCCCCCGAGCTGCTCGCCCGCCTGGCCGACGCGCCCGACGAAGGCCATGCGCCGCTGCCGCCGGAGGTGTCGCGCTGGCTGGGCGAGGCGCTGGAGGTATCGATCGGCCGCCGAGCGGCCGAATGGTCCGCCGAGGAAGCCTACGTCTCGATGCCGTCGCCGGGCGCCGACGCCTGGCTGAGCATCGACCGCCAGACCGGCGCCGTGGAGTTCGAGCACACCAGCCGTGGCTGGGTGTCGTACTTCAACGACCTGCACAAGGGGCGCAACGCCGGTCCGGCCTGGGGCTGGTTCATCGACGTGTTCGCCATCGCCTGCCTGGTGTTCTGCATCAGCGGCCTGTTCCTGCTGCACCTGCATGCGCGGCAACGCCGCCTGACCTGGCCGCTGGTCGGCCTCGGGCTGGTGGTGCCGCTGCTGCTCGCACTGCTTTTCATCCACTGACGAGGTCCCGTTCCCATGCGCGCCAAGCTGTTCATCGCGGTCAGCGGCCTGCTGACGCTGCCGGCCTATGCGGCCGAGCTCGACATCAACGTCGAGATCCCCAAGCTCAACGTGGCCGAGTACCACCGGCCGTACGTGGCGATCTGGATCGAAGGCGCCGACCAGAAGGTCGCCTCCAACCTGGCGGTCTGGTACCAGATGAAGGACACCGCCGAAGGCCACGGCACCAAGTGGCTGCCGGACCTGCGCCAGTGGTGGCGCAAGTCGGGCCGCTCGCTGCAGGTGCCGGTGGACGGCGTCACCGGGCCGACCCGGCCGGTTGGCAGGCACGAGGTCTCGTTCGCCGCCAGCCAGCCGCAGCTCAAGGCCCTCGCGCCGGGCGAGTACACGCTGGTGGTCGAGGCCGCGCGCGAAGTCGGCGGGCGCGAGCTGGTGAAGATTCCCTTCTCCTGGCCTGCGAAGGCCGCCCAGACCGGCAAGGCGCAGGGCAGCACCGAACTCGGCGCCGTGACCCTCGCGGTCAAGCCCTGACGCGTCCGTTCCGCCACTTCTCGCCATCGCCACCCGACGACAACCACCGGAGATCCAGATGAAGCGCTCCCTGATCCTCGCCGCCGCCATCGCCTCGCTGATCGCGCCATTCGGCGCAGCCGCCCACAAGGCCTGGCTGCGCCCCTCGCAGACGGTGCTGGCCGGCACCGACCCGTGGATCACGGTCGATGCCGCGGTATCCAACGACCTGTTCTACTTCAACCACGTGCCGCTTCGCCTGGACAACTTGGTGATCACCGCACCCGACGGCAGCCAGGTGCAGCCGCAGAACCAGGCGAGCGGGAAGTACCGCAGCGTGTTCGACCTGCAGCTGGCGCAGCAGGGCACGTACCGGGTCGCCGTGGTCAACAGCGGCCTGTCCGGCAGCTGGGAAGAGAACGGCAAGCCCAGGCGCTGGCGCGGTACCCCGGCCACGTTCGCCACCGAAGTGCCGAAGGACGCGAAGAACCTGCAGGTCTCGCAGAGCCTGGGGCGGGTGGAGACGTTCGTCACCAACGGTTCGCCGAACGACACCGCGCTCAAGGCCACGGGCCAGGGCCTGGAGCTGGTGCCGCTGACCCACCCCAACGACCTGTTCGCCGGCGAGGCGGCGAAGTTCCGCGTGCTGGTCGACGGCAAGCCGGCCGCGGGCGTGGAGTTCGAGATCGTGCGCGGTGAAACGCGCTATCGGAACGCCCAGGACGAGATCAAGGCGGTCACCGACGCGAACGGCGAGTTTTCGGTGACCTGGCCCGAAGCCGGCATGTACTGGCTGGAGGCGAGCCGGCAGGACGACAAGACCAGCCTGCCTCAGGCCAGGCAGCGCCGGCTGAGCTACGTGGCCACGCTGGAAGTGCTGCCGCAGTAAGCCGGAACGGACGATGGAACACGCAAGCGCAGGCAGCCTTGCCAGCCTCGGCGGCGAGACGATGGGCACGCGCTGGAGCGTGCGGCTCATCGCCCCGCCCCGCGCGGACCTGCATGCGCTGCACGCCCGCATCCAGCAGGCGCTCGACCGGGTGGTCGCGCAGATGAGCACCTGGGACGATGCATCCGACATCTGCCGCTTCCGCAATGCACCCGCGGGGACCTGGTGGAAACTGCCGGAAGAGTTCGCCCGGGTACTGGAGTGCGCGATCGAGGTTGCGGGCGCCAGCGACGGCGCGTTCGATCCCACGCTGGGCCCGCTGGTGGACCTGTGGGGTTTCGGCAGCACGGGAACGCCGCGGCGCGTGCCGGGGGCGGACGCGCTGGAGCAGGCGCGTGCGCGCAGCGGCTGGACGCGGATCCAGCGCCGTGACGCGGGAAGGGAACTGCTGCAACCCGGCGGCCTGCAGCTGGACCTGTCTGCGATCGCCAAGGGTTTCGGCGTCGACCTGGTGGCCGCGCAGCTGCGTTCGCTGGGCATCCGGGCGGCGCTGGTGGAGGTCGGTGGCGAGATCGGTGGCTTCGGCCGCAAGCCCGATGGGGACGCGTGGCGAGTCCTGGTCGAGGCCACCATGGCCGACGCAGCGGTCCCGGAGATGCCCGCCCGGGTGCTGCGCCTGGACGACCGCGCGGTGGCGACCTCCGGCGACCGCTGGCACCGCTTCGATCAGGATGGCCGGTGGTACGCCCACACGATCGATCCACGAAGCGGCGTACCCGTGGAGGACGCGGCAGCGTCGGTCACGGTGGTCGCCACCAGCGCGATGGAGGCCGACGCCTGGGCCACCGCACTGACGGTGATGGGCGCCGCGGCCGGACTGGAGTTCGCCCGCAACCGCGGCATGGCGGCGCGATTCGTCGCCGCTGACGGGACGGGTGGACTTCGGGAAACCATGACCGGCGCGTTCCAGTCGCAGCTCGCCGCATGAACGCCCGGCCGCCTGCATCCGGCCGTGCCTGGGCCGGCAACATCGCGCTCGCCGCGCTGCTCGTGCTTGCGGCGGCGCTGCTCCTGCCCCTGCACGGGGACGCCTGGTGGACGGCACCACCGCGGCCGTTCCGCTGGTGGCTGGCCATCGCGGCGTTGCTGGCCTACGTGGGCGCCTGCGCCCCGTTCCTGTGGCGCGGCGCGAGCACGTCGGTCCGTGCGCCAACGCACCCGGATGCGGCGGAAGGCACGATGCTGGTGGTCTGGGCCAGCCAGACCGGGTTCGCCCGGCTGCTGGCCGAACGCAGCGTCGAGATGCTGCGGTCAGGAGCGGTGTCGACAGCGCTGCTGCCGATCGACGCGGTCGACGCGGGCATGCTGGCGCGCAGCCGGCGCGCGCTCTTCATCGTCAGCACCACCGGCGAAGGCGATCCGCCGGACCATGCGCTGGCGTTCCTTCGGCGGACGATGTCCGAAGCGCCCGTGCTGGCCGGACTCGAGTACGCGCTGCTCGCCCTGGGCGATCGCGAGTACCGCGACTACTGCGCGTTCGGCCGCCAGCTCGACGGATGGCTGCGCGAGCATGGCGCCCGGCCCCTGTTCGACCGCGTCGAGGTCGACAATGCCGACCAGGCCGCCCTGCGCCACTGGCAGTACGAAGTCGGCCGGGTCGGCGGCCTGGCCGACCTGCCCGACTGGACGCCGCCCGCATACGAGCCCTGGCGCCTGGAGGCCCGGGTCATGCTCAACCCGGGCGGCCCGGGTGCTCCGGTCCACGACCTGGCCCTGGTCCCGGAACATGGCCCCCTGCCCCGATGGACCGCGGGCGACATCGCCGAGATCGGACCGCGCCATGCGCCGCACCACGTGCACGCGTGGCTGGACGCGGCTGGACTGGACCCGGATGCGCGCATCGTCGGGCCTCGCGGCGAAGAGCCCCTTGCGGTGCTGCTGTCGCGCATGCAGCTGCCGGAGCCCCGGCGGCTGCGTGGCCTGTCCGCACAGGCGCTGGCAGATCGCCTGGATCCGCTTCCGCACCGCGAGTACTCGATTGCCTCCACGCCGGACGAAGGGCAGGTCCGCCTGCTGGTGCGGCGCATGTCCCATCCGGATGGCACGCCGGGACTCGGCAGCGGATGGCTCTGCGAGCACGCGGTGACGGGCGGCACCATCGACCTCCGGGTGCGCCCCAACCCGGGCTTCCACCCGCCCCCCATGGACCGGCCACTGGTCCTGGTCGGCAGCGGCACCGGCATCGCGGGCCTGCGCGCGCACCTGCAGGCCCGCGCAGCTGCGGGCGCGCACGGCGCCTGGCTGCTGTTCGGCGAACGCAGCCCCGGGCACGACCGCTTCTACGCCGACGACCTGCGCCGCTGGCAGGCTGAAGGCGTGCTGGAGCGGGTCGACCTCGCCTTTTCCCGCGCGCCCGCGGAGCCGGCCTACGTGCAGCATCGCCTGCAGGCCGCGGCCGACACCCTGCGCGGATGGATCGACCGCGGGGCGTCGATCCTGGTTTGCGGCAATGCGGGCGCAATGGCGCCCGCCGTGGACATTGCCCTGGGGGATATCCTCGGCGTGGCCCGCCGCGACGAACTCCGTGCAGCAGGCCGCTACCGGCGCGACGTCTACTGACTCCGCCCGCCCAGGCCTCCCGGCGCTCAGTCGTGCTCCGCAGCCCCCCGCAGCACCCGGACCAGCAGCAGTTCGCCCGCCCCGTCGATCGAGTAGCGCCTCCGGCCGGGCGAGGCTGGCAGCCAGGCGCTGTCGCCCTGCGCAAGCGCGGCGCGCTCGCGGCCGTCCGCACCGAGGCGCGCGGCGCCCGCGATCACGTGGACGGCCCATGCCGTGCGCTCGTCGCCGAAGCACCACATTCCCCCAACCAGCGGACGATGCAGCAACGACGCGGCCACCATGTCAGGCCGCCACATCAGGTTGAACACCTGGACCGGCCCGTCCACGGGAACGCCGGTCACCGCCCGTTCGCCATGGAAGCGCGCGCGCTGGTGCGGCGGCAACAGGTCGACCGTGGCGCCGTCATCGAAGCGCAGATGCAGGCCATTGCCGTGGAGCAGGACCTGCTCGCGCTCCACCCCGGGGAATGGTGAAAAATCCGCCGCCGCGTCGACTTCGGCAATGGACAGGCGCACCTGCCAGTGTTCGGGATCGGGCGTGGCCAGGATCTCGCGCGTCCAGCCGCGGCCGTTGCGCCAGCGGATGCGCCGGTATTCGATGGCGGGAATCGCGAGTATGCCGTCGGTGTCCATGCGTGCATTCTGCCGCAGGTGGCGGCGGCCGCCCCGCGCAGGACACCGCCCGGCCGCACGTCCTGTGCGAAGCCGGGCGATGCGTCACTTCCCTGTCGGCATCCTGCCTGGTTCCCGCGTCCCTGCCGGCGGGCACCGGCCGTGCCTCCTGCGCGAGCCGGTGCCACTCCACTGCTTCCTGCCGTCGCACCGCGGTGCGGATCCCCCCATGGCTTCCATGCCGGGATGGACCAGTGATGGTTACGCGGTGCACGGCCGGAAGCGGCCATGCTCAGCGCCGGGCCACGGGCTTGGCCGGGGCCGCGACCACCGGCTTGCCGCCGGAGGGCTTGGCACCCGCAGGCTTGGCCGGAGCCGGCTTGGCGCCCGCCGCCGGCGCGCCGATGGCGATCAGGTCGCGGTTGCGCTCGACCGTCTTCAGGCCGATGCCCTTGACCAGGGCGAGTTCGTCGGCGCTCTTGAACGGCCCGTTGGCCTTGCGGTACTCGACAATGGCCTCGGCCTTCGACGGGCCGATGCCCACCAGCGACTGCTCCAGCCGGGCCGCGTCGGCGGTGTTGATATCCACCTTGTCGGCGGCGAACGCGGTTCCGGCCAGCAGCAGCATCGACAGCACAAGCATGCGGAACACGACGGTGAACGACTTCATGGCAACGCTCCTTGTTGATGGGGTTCGCCGGGCGGGTCTCCTGCCCGTCCATCGGCATGGGCAGTCTCATCCGCCGCCGCGGGCAGGCCTATCGCCGTGGCGCCCGCCGCGGACGCGGCAGCCAGCCGTTCACGCGTAGGAAATTTCCGGGCGGGAACCGGGGCGTAGAATGTCGGCTTTCCGCTTCGCACCTGGACCACACATGGACGCCAACCGGCTCGATCCGCGCGCCGCCGAGAAATTCATCGACCATAAATGGGACGGCGACATCGTCCCGCAGCTGGTCGAGTACATCCGCATCCCCAACAAGTCGCCGATGTTCGACAAGGACTGGCAGGCCAACGGGCACATGGACGCCGCGGTCCGGCTGATGGAGTCCTGGGCGCGCGCGCAGGCCATTCCCGGCCTGCAGGTCGAGGTGGTCCGCCTGGAGGGGCGTACGCCGCTGATCTACGCCGAGGTTCCCGCCAGCGGGCCGGATGCGGGCGAGGACACGGTGCTGCTCTACGGCCACCTCGACAAGCAGCCGGAAATGACCGGCTGGGACGCCGACCTCGGGCCGTGGCTGCCGGTGCTGAAGGGCGACAAGCTCTACGGCCGTGGCGGCGCGGACGACGGTTACGCGATCTTCGGATCGCTCGCCGCGATCCAGGCGCTGCAGGAACAGGGCGTGCCGCATGCCCGCTGCGTGCTGCTGATCGAGGGCTGCGAGGAATCGGGCAGCTACGACCTGCCCGCCTACGTCGACCACCTGGCCCCGCGCATCGGCAAGCCTTCGCTGGTCGTGTGCCTGGATTCGGGCTGCGGCAACTACGACCAGCTGTGGTGCACCACTTCCCTGCGCGGTCTGGCCGGTGGCAACCTGACGGTCAAGGTACTCAGCGAAGGCGTGCATTCGGGCGATGCGTCCGGCATCGTGCCTTCCAGTTTCCGGTTGCTGCGCCAGCTGCTGTCGCGGCTGGAGGACGAGAACACCGGCCGGATCAAGGTCGAGGGCCTGTTCGTCGAGGTACCCGCCGAGCGGCTCGAGCAGGCCGGCAAGGTCGCCGGCGTGCTGGGCGACGAGGTGTTCAGCAAGTTCCCGTTCCTCGACGGCATGGCGCCGATGGACGGTGACCGCACCGAGCTGGTGCTCAACCGCACCTGGCGTCCCGCGCTGTCGGTGACCGGCGTGGACGGCATGCCGCCGCTGTCGTCGGCCGGCAACGTGCTGCGGCCGCATACCTCGGTGAAGCTCTCGCTGCGCCTGCCGCCGACCCTGGACGGCCGCCGCGCCGGCGAACTGCTCAAGGAGGTCCTGCTCGCCGATCCGCCGAACGGTGCCAGGGTCGAGCTGGAGCTGGAGAAGGCCTCGACCGGCTGGAACGCGCCGGCGCAGTCGCCCTGGCTGACCGCCGCGATCGAGGCCGCCTCGCAGGCGGCGTTCGGCAAGCCGGCGATGTACATGGGCGAAGGCGGCACGATCCCGTTCATGGGCATGCTCGGCGAGAAATTCCCCGGCGCGCAGTTCATGATCACCGGTGTGCTCGGCCCGCACTCCAACGCCCACGGCCCGAACGAGTTCCTGCACATCCCGATGGGCAAGCGCGTGACCCAGTGCGTCTCCCACGTGATCGCCGAGCATTACCTGGCCAGCGCGCGCGGTGAGACCACCGGCGTGGGCGCGGTGGCCGGCGGCCAGGCGCACGGCGACCACGGCTGCTGCTGAGCGGCTGCGCCAGGCGAGGATCAGGGAGGCGCCGGGGAAACCCGGCGCCTTTCTTCTGCTGGCAGGCCGGACCGCGGCCGCGCCCCGCCTTGCCTCGCCCGGGATAAGCTGGACAGGCCCCCGCGCATCTCCAACCGGAGCATCCCGAATGGAACAGATCTTTGGTGGTGGCATCGTCTGGACGATCTTCATCGGCCTGGTCGCCGGCCTGCTGGCGCGCGCGCTCAAGCCGGGCAACGACAAGCTGGGCCTGCTGTGGACCATCGTGCTGGGCATCGCCGGCGCCGTGCTGGCCCGGTACGTCGGCGGCGCCCTGGGGTGGTACGGGCCGGGCGAACCTGCCGGTTTCATCGCCTCGGTGGTCGGCGCGATCGTGTTGCTGTTCCTGTACGGCGCGCTGCGCAAGAAGAAGGCCTGACCCGGGCCGCACCGGCCCAGCCCAAGGAGACCCCGCATCGCGGGGTCTCTTCGTGTCCGGCCCGCGCAGTCCAGGCCGCGGTCCGCGCCGGGCTCGCCTGCCGCCATGTGCCGCGTTTACCCTGTGCTCCTGTCCCCGACCGATGCACCCATGCCCGCCACCGACCGTGCCGACCAGCGCCTGGCCTGGACCCGCCAGGCGCTGTCCGATCCCGCGCTGCAGATGGAAGTGGCCTCGGCCGATGCCAGCTTCCGCAGCTACTGGCGCACGGACAGCGGCGGATCCAGCTGGATCGTGATGGATGCCCCGCCGGGGCGCGAGGACATCGGACCGTGGCTGGATATCGGCGCGCGCCTGGCGCGGGCCGGCCTGCACACCCCGGCGGTGCGCGCCAGCGATGCCGCACACGGCTTCGTCCTGATGGAAGACCTGGGGGACCGCCTGTACCTGCCCGAGCTGGACGCCAGCAGCGCCGACGCGCTGTACGCGCCGGCGATCGACGCCATCCTGGCCATGCAGTCGGCCGTCTCCACCGACGGGCTGCCGGCGTTCGACGAGCCGTGGATGGTGATGGAGCTGGAACTGATGCCGGAGTGGTTCCTGCGCCGGCACCTCGGCGTCGAACCGGAATGCGAGGACTGGGATCCGATCGAATCGGGCTTCCGCGCGATCCTCGACGCCGCCCACGCCCAGCCGCAGCGCTTCATGCACCGCGATTTCCATTCGCGCAACCTGCTGGTGGTGCCCGACAACATGCCCGGGGTGATCGACTTCCAGGGCGCGATGCGCGGACCGCTGGCCTACGACCTGGCCTCGCTGCTGCGCGACTGCTACATCGCCTGGCCCGAGGAACGCGTCTCCGCGTGGCGGGAGGGCTACCGCCGGCGCGCCGTGGCCCTGGGCCTGACCGATGCCGGCGAGGCCGAGTTCGCGCGCTGGTTCGACCTGGTCGGGCTGCAGCGGCACATCAAGGTCCTGGGCATCTTCTGCCGCCTGGCCTACCGCGACGGCAAGCCGGGTTACCTGGCCGACCTGCCGCTGGTATGGACGTACGTGCGCGAGGTCGGCAACCGCCACGCGCAGGTCCGCCCGATGGTGGCGCTGCTCGAGCGCGCGATCGGCGGCCGCGACATCACCCTGCCGCGGAACGCCTGAGTGCGCGCCCTGGTCTTCGCCGCCGGACTGGGCGAGCGCATGCGCCCGCTCACCGACCACACGCCCAAGCCGCTGCTGGAAGCGGGCGGCAAGCCGCTGGTCGCCTGGCACCTGGAGAAGCTCGCCGCGCTCGGCATCACCGACGTGGTGGTCAACACCTCGTGGCTGGCGCCGCGGTTTCCCGAGGTGCTGGGCGACGGCTCGCGCTGGGGGCTGCGCCTGCACTACAGCTACGAGGGGCCGAGGCCGCTGGAAACCGGCGGCGGCATGCTGCATGCGCTGCCGCTGCTGGGCGACGCCCCGTTCGTCGCGGTCAACGGCGACATCTGGACCGACTACGACTTCGCGCGGTTGCCGCGCGAACCGCGCGGCGACGCGCACCTGGTCCTGGTCGACAATCCCGTCCACCATCCGGCCGGCGACTTCGTCCTGGCGGCGGACGGCGCGGTCGATGACGCGATCGGAACGCCCAGGCTCACCTTCGCCGGCATCGGCGTCTACCGCCCGGCCGTGATCGCAGGCTGGCGCGACATCGTCACCGTGGACGCTGCCCCCCCGCCGCGGTTCAAGCTGGCGCCCTTGCTGCGCGCGGCGATGGCGCGGGGTGCGGTGAGCGGCGAGCGGCATCCGGGCCGCTGGACCGACGTTGGGACCCCGGAGCGGCTGGCCACCCTGGACCGGCAGCTCGGCGCGGCGCCCGTTCAGCCGCCGGGATGAACTGCGCTTCAACCCCGTCCAGCCGGCCCCACCCGGCCGCCGGGATGCTGGCAGACTCCGCATCACACCCCGACAGGAGTTGGAACATGAAGCGCGCCTGCATTCCGTTCTTGCTCGTCCTTTCGCTGTCCCAGGCCCATGCGCAGTCCGCCGCCCCGGCCTCGCCGCCGGCGGCGCCAGCCGCGCCGGTGGCCGGGGCGCCGTCCGGTTCCTGCGCGCACGTCAGCACCACGCAAGGCGCGGTGCCGGTGACGCAGGACGTGTTCATGGCGGAAATCACCAAGATCGACGGCAAGAGCACGCCGCTCGCCACGGAGAACCGCTACCGGCTCGAGACCGGCGAGCGCGTGCTCACGGTGGCCGAGATGATCGACGTCCGCCACCTGCCCGGCGCGGCCATCGCCCAGATCGCGAAGATGAAGCGCCATGAGCAGGCGCGCGCCTACAAGAAGCTCACCATCGATGCCCAGCCCGGGGTGACCTACCTGGTCGGCGCGCGGCTGCTGAGGGACCGGCTCGATGCCGACAGCATCCGCGACAACCAGTACTGGGAGCCGGTGGTCTGGGACCAGCGCGCCGAGCGCTGTCCCTGAGGCCGGTCATTCGCCGCCGAGGATCCTGCGCAGGAACGGCGCGGTAACCCGGCGTTGGGCGGCGAGCGATTCGCGATCGATCCGTTCCAGCAGCACCGCCAGCTGCGCGATGTCGCGGCCGGTGCGGGTCAGCAGCCAGTCGATCGCCGCCTCCTCCAGCACCAGGCCGCGACGCCGCGCGCGGTCGCGCAGCACGTCGCGGCGGCCCTCGTCGTCCAGTGCCCGCAGCACCACGCGCGTGCACTGGCCCAGGCGCGAGCGCAGGTCGGGCAGCACCAGCGGCAGCGCAGCGGGTCCGGCGGGGGCCAGGTACAGCACCCCGCGTCCGGCGGCGCGGGCCCGGTTGTGGAAGTCGAACAGGGCCACCTCGTCGCCGCGTCCACCGGCGATGGCATCGAGTCCGTCGAGCGCGACCAGGTCGGCGGACTCGAGCGCGTCCAGTGCCTCGGCCAGGCGCCCTGCCGCGGCGCGCAGCGGCAGGTAGGCGGCGCGACGGCCTGCCTGCTCGGCCTCCGCGCATACCGCCAGGCCGAGGTGGGTCTTGCCCGTGCCCGGGCCGCCTTCGACGTAGAGCCAGTCGGCCCCCGGGGCGGTCGCCAGCGCGCGCAGCTGGGCCAGCGCACCTTCGGGTGCGCCGACGAAGCTGTCCAGGCGCTGGTCCGGCGGGTAGCGCAGCGACAGCGGCAGCTGGGGCGTGGCAGCCGGGATGCCGCTCACGGCGCCGCGCCCGGCTCCCGGACCGCCGCCTGCTCGACGCTGCTGGGATCGACGTAGGAATCGAGCACGATCACGGCGTGCTCGCCGGTGTACAGGTCGCTCTCGCGATAGCGTTCCTTGGCGAAGCGCAGCAGCACGTTGGCCACCGCGGCCACCGGCAGCGCCAGCAGCATGCCGACGAAGCCGAACAGCTGGCCGCCGGCCATGATCGCGAAGATCACCGCCATCGGATGCAGGCCGATCTTGTCGCCGACGATGCGCGGGGTCAGCACGTAGCTTTCCAGCATCTGGCCGACGGTGAAGACCACGCCGACCAGCACCAGCAGCTGGACGTCGAACCCCTGGGACTGGACCAGCGCCGCGACCACCGCGAGGACCACGCCGGTGGTCGCGCCCAGGTAGGGAATGAAGCTGATCAGCCCCGCGATCACCCCGATCAGCAGGCCCAGCTTGAGCCCGACCAGCGACAGCCCCACCGCGTAGATCAGCCCCAGCGCGATCATCACCACGAACTGCCCGCGCAGGAACGCCCCCAGCACGTCGTTGGACTCCCGCGCCAGGCGGGTGACCGTGGCGATGTGGTCGCGCGGCACCAGCGAGGCGACCCGGTCGACCAGCATGTCCCAGTCGCGCAGGAAGTAGAACGTCAGGATCGGCAGCAGCACCACGTTCGCGACCCATGCCAGCATCGCCACGCCCGAGCGGGACACGTAGCCGAACACCGCCGCGGCGACGCCGCCGGCCTGCTCCCAGTGGGTCCTGACCCATTCGCTCACCCGGCCGGCGTCGAGCCAGCCGACCAGGTCCATGCCGGTCTTCTGCTCCAGCCAGGGCAGCGCGGTCTGCAGGATCCAGTCGCGGTACGTCGGCGCCGACTCGATCAGCGTGACCACCTGGCGTTCCAGCAGCGGCACCAGGATCAGCAGCGCCAGGACCAGGACCAGGGTCATCGCGCCGAAGACCACGGCGACGGCCAGGTTGCGGGAGAAGCCCCGCCGCTCCAGCCGGTCCACGAGCGGGTCGCCGAGCCAGCCCAGCAGCGCACCGAGGACGAACGGGGTCAGGATGGGGCCGAGCAGCCACACCAGCCAGAGCGCCGCCGACACCACGGCCAGCCACTTGAGCTGGCGCAGGAAGCGGGCGATCTCGTGTTCGGGCGTCGTCTCGCTCATCGGATGCGGTACTCCGCGGGCGTTCCCTCCACCGCGACCACCGGCGAATCGGCACCCAGCATCCGCTGGAAGCCGGACATGCCGGTGAGCAGGTCCAGGTCGAACTCCACCCGCTCCCCGTCGGCACGGGCGGGGGCGATCCGGCGCACCACCGGCATCTTCTGCAGCATCGCCGAGATCCGCAGGTAATCCTCGGCGCTGCGCAGGCCGGTGAACGCGACCCGGTAGGTGCCGGCCGGCTCCGAGGGCGGCACCTTGGCGTAGCGCTGGACCAGGGCGTCGGCGGCCACGTCCGCGCCGCTGGCCATCGCCCGGCGCGCATCGCTGTCGCTGACCGACCGGGTGGCCAGCACCCGCCCGGAGTCCACGAAGGTCCAGTCGGCCGTCCAGCCGCCGCCGCTGCGGTAGAGCTTGCCGATCAGCTGCATCGGCGGGCTGTAGCGGGCCGACGCACGGGCGACCGCGGCCGGATCGTTGCGCCAGATCGCGCCGACCGCGGCCTGTTCGGCCGCCCCACCCGCCGGCAGGCCGAGGCGGTAGCCGCGGGCCTGCGCACGGTCCAGGACGCTGCGCGCGGCATTGACCTGGCCGGTGCTCAGCAACCGCGGCCCGCTGCCATCGTCGATCGCCAGCCACAGCACCGGCTTGGGCCGAGGCTGCGCCCAGACCGGCAGGCCGAGCGCGGCGACCATCGAATCCACCGCCTCGGGCACGAAGCGCACGACGAGCATGGTCCGGAAGGTCGGCGCACCGGCCGGCGAGACGCCCTGGTCCTGGCGGAAGTCGTAGCTGTCCACGTAGGCGCGCGCATTGCGCAGCTCCTGGGCCACGCCGGGACGGTTGACCACGCCGGCATCGCCGGACAGGCGCTCCAGCACCTGGGCCAGGCCCCGCGCGTAGCCGGCTTCCCGCGCCTGCTCGGTCTGGCTGTTCACCGGCACCTCGGCCGCGTACAGGCCCTGGGCGGTCGCTACGTCGCCCTCGGTGCGCAGCCCTTCCTGCGACCAGGCGGGCGCCGCGAGGGCCAGCAGCAGGCACAGCATGGACGCGGCGATCGACGGGAACCGGTGGCTCGGGGCACGGCCTGCGCGCATGCGTGATCCTCGGGGAGCGGGGGTGGATACAGCGGAATTGTTGCCCGAATGCCGTCAGCGCGCCAATCACGCGCCCGGCAGCCGCCCGCCGGCCGGTCGCGGGTCGGCACGGCTGGTAGAATCCGGGCCCCCGATTCCCACCCGCAGGCCCCGCACGTGAGCCAGACCCCGACGCCCGCCCCCCTGACCTACCGCGACGCGGGCGTGGACATCGACGCCGGCAACGAGGTCGTCGAGCGGATCAAGCCGCTGGTCAAGCGCAGCTTCCGCCCGGAGGTGATGGGCGGCCTCGGCGGTTTCGGCGCGCTATTCGACCTGTCGAACAAGTACCGCGAACCGGTCCTGGTCTCCGGCACCGACGGCGTCGGCACCAAGCTGAAGCTGGCCCAGCAGCTGGGGCGGCACGACACCATCGGCATCGACCTGGTCGGCATGTGCGTCAACGACATCCTGGTCCAGGGCGCCGAGCCGCTGTTCTTCCTCGACTACTTCGCCACCGGCAAGCTGGACGTGGAGACCACGGTGGCGGTGGTCGGCGGTATCGCAGCGGGCTGCACCGAGTCCGGCTGCGCGCTGATCGGCGGCGAGACCGCCGAGATGCCCGACATGTACCCGCCGGGCGAGTACGACCTGGCCGGGTTCGCGGTCGGCGCGGTGGAGAAGTCGCAGCTGCTGGACGGCGCGAAGGTTCGCGAGGGCGACGTGCTGCTGGGCATCGCGTCCTCCGGACCGCATTCCAACGGCTATTCGCTGATCCGCCGGATCTACGACCGCGCCGGCCGCCCGGCCGACCTGCAGGTCGGCGGCGTCGCCCTGGCCGACGCGCTGATGGCGCCGACCCGGCTGTACGTGAAGCCGGTGCTGGCGCTGCTGCGCGAACACGGCGAGGCGATCCACGCGATGGCCCACATCACCGGCGGCGGCCTGACCGAGAACATCATCCGGGTGATCCCCGACGGCCTGGGCCTGCAGATCGAAGCGTCCGCCATCGTCCTGCCGCCGGTGTTCGACTGGCTGCAGCGCGAGGGCGCGGTGGCCGACGCGGAGATGTGGCGCACGTTCAACTGCGGCGTCGGCTTCGTGCTGGTGGTGCCGCAGGCGTCGGTCGCGGCCGTGTCGGCGAGCCTCGACGCGCAGGGCCTGGCGCATCGCGCGATCGGCCAGGTGACGCGCCTGCCGGGCGACGCCGCCGGCGACGGCGGGCGCGTCCGCATCGGCTGACCCCGACCCGACGGCACTTCCCGATGAGCCCTTCGACCGGACGCAGGCCGCGCCTGGCGGTGCTCGTGTCCGGTCGCGGCAGCAACCTGCAGGCCGTGATCGACGCCATCGACCGCGGCGAGCTCGACGCGGAAATCGCGGGGGTGTTCTCCGACCGGCCGGGCGCCGCCGCGCTGGACCGCGTGGCTCCCGGCCTGCGCTGGAGCGCCGAAGCCCGCCGCTTCCCCGGCCGCGACGCCTTCGACGCGGCGCTCGCCGCTGCGGTCGACTCCGTCCGGCCCGACTGGGTCTTCTGCGGCGGATACATGCGCATCCTCGGGGAGGCGTTCGTGCGACGGTTCGACGGCCGCCTGCTCAACGTGCACCCGTCGCTGCTGCCGCGCCACAAGGGGCTGCATACCCACGCCCGCGCGCTTGAAGCCGGCGATGCCGAACACGGCGCCAGCGTCCATTTCGTCGTTCCGGAGCTGGATGCTGGAGCGGTGGTGGCGCAGGTCCGCATCCCCGTGCTGGCCGGCGACACGGCCGACCGGCTTGCCGGCCGCCTGCTGCCGCACGAACACCGGCTCGTGGTCGCGACCTTGGCGCTGGCCACCGCGGGCCGCCTCGATGAACGCGACGGTCAGGTCCGGCTGGACGGTCAGACCCTGTTTAGTCCCCTGGAACTAGATTCCAGCGGCATCCTGCGCCCGGGATCACGCTGCTGAGACCGCATTCCGGGCATGCTGGTCCCGCCTCGGCCATCCGCCCCTACATGCCCTCGTACGCCCTGCGCCTCCTGCTGCTTCCCGCCCTCCTCGGCCTCTGCGCCCCGCTGTGCGCGCAATCGCCGGCCGCAGGCGCGCCCCTGCCCGGGGCGCCAGGCGAACAGGCGCCGTCGCAGCCCATGCCGGTGCTCGAGCCTTTCGTCGCGACGTACGAGGCCCACTACCAGGGCAAGCCCGCCGGCAGCGCGACCATGCAGCTCGTGCGGGACGGGGACAGCCGCTGGCGGATCGACCTCACCATCCATGGCGAGCGCGGCATCGCCGGCCTTGCGCGGCTGAACCTGCAGCAGAGCACCGTGTTCGACACCGGGGCGGGCTGGTTCCGGCCGCTCTCCCAGGCCACCGCCCGCAAGGCGATGCTGTTCGGCAAGGAAGTCACCGGGAGCTACGACTGGACGTCCATGGAAGCGCGCTGGGCGGGTGACCTGAAGAAGGAACGCCGCCGCCCGCTGCCGCTGCAGGCCGGCGACATGAGCGCGCTGCTGATCAACCTGGCGATCATGCGCGATGCCGTCCCGGGCGCGACGCTGCAGTACCGCATGGTCGACCTCGGGCGCGCCCGCGACTACGTTTACCAGGCGGCGGACGAACCTGAGATCATGGCCGTCGGCGACATGAGCTACGACGCCCTGCGCGTGGCCCGCACTTCCAGCGACGGCGACCAGACCGTGCTGTGGGTCGCCACCGGCGTACCTACCCCGATCCGCATCCTGCAACGCAAGGACGGCGAAGACGAAATCGACCTGCGACTGGTCGAATACCGAGGAGTCTAGAACGATGAGTGGACGTATCCGATTCGCCCCGGCCCTGGCCCTGCTGCTGGCGCTTGCCGGCACGAGCGCGCATGCCGCCGCGCTGGAACCGTTCACCGCGGAGTACCAGGCGCGCTACCTCGGCATGCAGGCCACCGGCAGCATGACCCTCGCCGCCCAGGCCGACAACCGCTGGAAGTACAGCCTCGATATCAGCAACCAGCTGGGCAGCCTGAGCCAGAGCACGGTGTTCGAGGAGCACCAGGGCCGCCTGCGCCCGCTGAGCAGCAGCGACCGCGCCATGGCGCTGATGAAGAAGAAGAACGTCGACGCCACCTACGACTGGAAGACCGGCCAGGCCACGTGGACCGGCGACGTCAAGCCCGAGCGCCGCGGCCCGGTGAAGCTGCAGCCCGGCGACATGGACGCGCTGCTGATCAACCTGGCCGTCGCCCGCGACCTGGCCGCCGGCAAGCCGCTGAACTACCGGATGGTCGACGAAGGCCGCGTGCGCCAGATGCAGTGGGAAGTCGTGGGCAAGGAACCGGTCACCATCGGCGGTACCAGCAAGGAGGCCACCAAGGTGGTGCGCCGCACGGACAAGCGCGAGATGTACGTGTGGCTGGTGCCGGGGATGCCGGTGCCGGCGCGCGTCCTGCAGCGCGAGAACGGCATCGACACCGTGGACCTGACGGTGCGCGCGGTGCGCTGACGACGCGCGCCGCCCGCGGCGGACGGGCCCTTACGGGGCCGGCTCGAACACGGTGCTGCAGTCGACCCGGATCGCCTCGCCGCTGCGGTACCAGCGGAAGGTGGTGCACTCGCGCTGGCCCTCCCGCTCGCGGGTGGCGGTGACCGCGTAGAACGCCTGGGCGATCTCCGTGCGGGTGACCGTCCCGTCCTCGTTCCAGTCCATGTCGCGGGTCTCGATGCCGCGCGTCACCGCCATGCCGGCCCACCCGGCCCAGCCGACCGCCAGCAGCAGCACCGCCAGGATCACCAGCAGCAGCTTGCGGCGCGGCGTCAGCTTGCCCCTGAGCAGCATCAGCCCGAGATCCTGCGGATCTTCGCGCCGAGCGCACCGAGCTTCTCCTCGATGTTCTCGTAGCCGCGGTCCAGGTGGTAGATGCGGTCGATCGTGGTCTCGCCGTCGGCGACCAGGCCGGCCAGGATCAGCGACGCCGATGCGCGCAGGTCGGTCGCCATCACCGGCGCGCCGCTGAGCCGCTCGGCGCCGCGCACGATCGCGGTATGGCCATCGATCTGGATGTCCGCGCCAAGCCGCAGCAGTTCGTTGACGTGCATGAAGCGGTTCTCGAAGATCGTCTCGCTGATCACGCCCACGCCCTCGGCCACGCAGTTGAGCGCCATGAACTGCGCCTGCATGTCGGTCGGGAACGCCGGATACGGCGCGGTGGTCAGGCTCACCGCCTGCGGCCGCCTGCCGTGCATGTCCAGGGTGATGCTGTCCTCGGTCGTGGTGACCTCGGCGCCGGCTTCGGCCAGCTTGAGCAGCACCGCGTCGAGCGTGTCCGGGCGTGCCTTGCGCGCGGTGATGCGGCCACCGGTCATCGCCGCGGCGACCAGGAAGGTCCCGGTCTCGATGCGGTCCGGCAGCACCGTGTGGCGGCCGCCGGACAGGCGTTCGACGCCGTGGATGGTGATCCGCGACGTGCCCGCGCCCTCGATCCGCGCACCCAGCGCGTTCAGGCACTCGGCCAGGTCGACGACCTCCGGCTCCATCGCCGCGTTCTCGAGCACCGTGGTGCCGTCGGCCAGGGTCGCGGCGGCCATGACGTTCTCGGTGCCGGTCACGGTGACCATGTCGAACACGAAGCGCGCGCCCTTCAGCCGCTGCGCGCGGGCCTTGATGAAACCGTTCTCGACCGTGATCTCCGCACCCAGCGCCTGCAGGCCCTTGATGTGCTGGTCGACCGGACGCGAGCCGATCGCGCAGCCGCCGGGCAGGGAGACCTCCGCCGCGCCGTGGCGCGCCAGCAGCGGGCCGAGCACGAGGATCGAGGCGCGCATGGTCTTGACCAGCTCGTAGGGCGCCACGTGCTGGTTCACGCTGCGCGGATCGACCACCAGGCTGCTGCCACGCGACAGCGTGCCCTGGTCGAACTCCACGCCGGCGCCCAGTTCGCCCAGCAGCTTGATCGTGGTGACCACGTCGTGCAGGTGGGGAACGTTGAGGATCTCCACCGGCGCATCGGCCAGCAGGGTCGCGCACAGGATGGGCAGGACGGCGTTCTTGGCGCCGGAAATGGCGACTTCGCCGCGGAGCGGCGCGCCGCCGGTGACTACGATCTTCTGCATGGCAATCCGGAAAGGGTGGCGGCGGGCGGCCTCAGGCCGCCTCGTCGGGAGTGACGGTCTTCAGGGCCAGGGCATGGATCGCGCCGCCCATCAGGTCGCCGAGGGTGGCGTAGACCAGGCGGTGGCGGGCCAGCGGCAGCTTGCCGCGGAAGGCCTCGGCCACGACCAGCGCCTCGAAGTGCACGCCGTCGTCGCCCTGGACCTGCGCGCGGGCGCCCGGCAGGCCGTCCTCGATCATGCGGCGGATGGTGTCGGCGTCCATGGATCGCTTGGCCTAGAATGAAGCCCCGCATTCTAGCGAATCCGGACGCCCCGGACCGAGCCGCATGAGCCAGTCCCCCCTGCCGGCCACCCACCCCCTGCCCCCCGGCGACGCGTCGTCGCCCGCGGGCCTGGTCGCGAGCGCGCGCCGCGTGTTCGACATCGAGGGCCAGGCCCTGGCCGCGGTCGGCGCCAGGCTGGGCGACGGGTTCGCCCGCGCCTGCGCGCTGGTGATGGCCGGCCGCGGGCGCGTCGTGGCCACCGGCATGGGCAAGTCCGGGCACATCGCCCGCAAGATCGCCGCCACCCTGGCCTCCACCGGCACGCCGGCGTTCTTCGTCCACCCGGGCGAGGCGGGGCACGGCGATCTGGGCATGATCACGGATGCCGACGTGGTGCTGGCGATTTCCTATTCCGGCGAATCGGACGAGATCCTGATGCTGCTGCCGGCGCTGCGGCGCCAGGGCAACCGGGTCGTCGCGCTGACCGGCCGTCCCCAGTCCAGCCTGGCCCGCGAGGCCGACGTGCACCTGGACGTGTCGGTGCCGGCCGAAGCCTGTCCCCTGCACCTGGCCCCGACCTCCAGCACCACCGCCACCCTGGCGATGGGCGATGCCCTGGCGGTGGCGCTGCTGGAAGCCCGCGGCTTCACCGCGGACGATTTCGCCCGCTCGCATCCGGCCGGCAGCCTCGGCCGGCGCCTGCTGCTGCACATCGACGACGTCATGCACGCCGGCGAGGCGCTTCCCAGCGTCGGACTGGCCGCCAGCGTCGCCGAAGCCCTGGTCGAGATGAGCCGCAAGCGGCTGGGCATGACCGCGGTGGTCGACGACGGCGGCCTGCTGGCGGGCATCTTCACCGACGGCGACCTGCGCCGCGCCCTGGACCAGGGGGTGGACGTGCGCCAGACCCCGATCGCCAGCGTGATGACGCGCAACCCGCGCACCGTCCGCGCCGGCCGCATGGCCAGCGAGGCGGCGCACCTGATGGAGCAGCACCGGATCAACGGCCTGATCGTGGTCGACGACGGCGGCCGCGCGGTCGGCGCGCTCAACATTCACGACCTGTTGCGCGCGCGCGTGGTTTAACGGCCCCTCCCTGACAGGTTCCTACGTGCCCTACGATCCCCTCGCCCACGTCGACGCCGGCATTCGCGAACGCGCGACCCGCATCGGCCTGCTCTGCCTGGACGTGGACGGCACGCTGACCGACGGCCGCCTGTACTTCGACAGCGATGGCCGCGAGCTGAAATCCTTCAGCGTGCTGGACGGCCAGGGGCTGACGCTGTTGCGCCGCTTCGGCTTCCAGGTCGCGCTGATCACCGCGCGGCACAGCCTGGTGGCGCAGAAGCGCGGCGCCGACCTGGGACTGGAGACCCACATCGGGGTCAAGGACAAGCTTTCCTGCATGGACGAACTGGCCGCGCGGCACGGGCTCGACCGCGAGCGCACGGCGTTCGTCGGCGACGACCTGCCCGACCTCGACTGCCTGCGGGTGGCGGGGCTGTCGGTCGCCCCCGCCAACGCGCACCCGTGGATCGCCGAGCTCGTGCACTGGCGCACCCGTGCGCGCGCCGGCGAAGGGGCGGTGCGCGAGGTCTGCGACGTGCTGCTGGCCGCGCAGGGCCACGTGCCGGCGATCCTGGCCGGTGCCGCGCACGGCGCCCGTGACGGACGCCAGGCATGAGCCGCCGCACCCTGCTCGGCCTGGCCCTGCTGGTCGCGGCCATCGTCACCGGCTGGTCGGCCTGGAACATGCGCGAACGCGCGGCGCCGGCGGCCGGCGCCGGCCAGCGTTCCGACTACGTGCTGCGCGATTTCGAGCTGGTTACCCTGGACAAGGCCGGGGTCGAATCCGCGCGCCTGAAGGCGCCGGAGCTGCAGCGCAGCCGCCAGGACGAAAGCCTGTCGATCGTGCGCCCGTTGTTCCTGCTGCCCGGCGAGGACGGCGGCTGGCGCATGAGCGCGGACACCGGCTGGGTCGCCGCCGACGGCAACCTGATCAGGCTCGAGGGCAACGTGGCCGGCGACAGCGCCGAAGGCCACCCGGTGCCGACCTCGTTCCGGACCTCGACGCTGGAACTGCTTCCCGAGCAGGACCTGGCCCGCACCGCCGCCGCGGTCACCATGACCCAGCCGGGTATCATGCAGACCGGCGTCGGTTTCCAGGCCAACCTGCAGACCCGCCAGTACAAGCTCCTCTCCAAGGTGAAAGTCCGATATGACCCCCCGACGCGCCGCTAGCGGACTGGCCCTGGCCCTGGCGTGCCTGCTCGCCGCAGGCCCGGCCGCCGCCAGGTCCACCGACCGGGACCAGCCGATGGAGCTGGATGCCGACAGCCAGGACTGCAACGTCGCCGACGTGAACAGCACCTGCGTGTTCTCCGGCAACGTCGTCATCCGCCAGGGCACGCTCGACGTACGCGCGAGCCGCGCCGAAGTCGTCCGCCGCAACGGCGACATCGAGCAGGTCATCCTCACCGGCAAGCAGGCGACGATGAAGCAGCAGATGGACGACGGCACGATGATGAATGCCAGCGCCGACCGCATCGTCTACGAGCCGAACCGGCAGATCCTGACCCTGACCGGCAACTTCAAGGTCGAATCACCGCGCGGCAGCAACAGCGGCCAGAAGATGGTCTACAACATGGGCACCGGGCAGATGCAGAGCGGCGGCGACGGCACCCGCGTGCGCACCGTGATCCAGCCCAAGGCACAGGCCGGGAGCCGCAACTGATGCTCGTCGCCGAGGGCCTGCGCAAGCGGTACAAGCAGCGCGAGGTGGTGCGCGAGTTCGGGCTCAGCCTGGATGCCGGCGAGGTCGTCGGGCTGCTCGGCCCCAACGGCGCGGGCAAGACCACCTGCTTCTACATGATCGTCGGCCTGGTCGCCGCCGACGCGGGGCGCATCCTGCTCGATGGCCGCGACATCACCTCCGAGCCGATGTACACCCGCGCCCGGCTCGGCGTGGGCTACCTGCCGCAGGAAGCCTCGGTGTTCCGGAAGCTGAGCGTGGCGGACAACCTGCGCCTGGTGCTGGAGCTGCGCGAGGACCTGGACGCCGACGGGGTCGAGCGCGAGCTGTCCTCGCTGCTGGACGAGCTGCAGATCGGCCACGTCGCCGACCAGCTCGGCGCCAGCCTGTCCGGCGGCGAGCGGCGGCGCTGCGAGATCGCGCGCGCGCTGGCCGCCCGGCCACGGCTGATGCTGCTGGACGAGCCCTTCGCGGGCGTCGACCCGATCTCGGTCGGGGAGATCCAGCGCATCGTGACCCACCTCAAGAACCGCGGCATCGGCGTGCTCATCACCGACCACAACGTGCGCGAGACCTTGGGAATCTGCGACAGGGCGTATATCCTCGCCGAAGGAAGCGTACTGGCGCAGGGGGCGCCGGACGCGCTGCTGGCCGATCCGGACGTGCGCCGGGTCTACCTCGGGGACCAGTTCCGCCTGTAGGTTCCCCCGGGATCATCCCCCGCCGGCAGTCCCGTCGTTCCAAACCTGGCAGGGACATGAAGGCACGGCTGCAGACATCGCTCGGACAGCACCTGGTCATGACGCCGCAGCTGCGTCAGGCCATCCGCCTGCTGCAGATGTCTACGCTGGAGCTGCAGGCCGAGGTCGCCGAGGCGATCGAATCCAACCCGCTGCTCGAGTGGACCGAGGACGCGCCCTACGACGCGCCGGCCCCGGCCGACGGCAAGGCGTCGGCCGACGAAGGCAACGGCGCGGACGATGGCGCCGAGCGCAGCCGCGACGACGGCGACTGGACCCCCGACGAGGGGGGCTGGGAAAGCGTGGGTGGCGGCGGTGGCGGCGGCTCCGACGAGGACCGCGAGGATGCCGCCGAGCGCATGGCGGAACCGGAAAACCTCGCCGACCACCTTCTCTGGCAGCTGCACCTGTCGCCCCTTTCCGAACGCGACCGCCGCATCGGCGCCGCGCTCATCGACGCGCTGGACGAGGACGGCTACCTGCGCGAGCCGCTGTCGGCCATCGCCGAGACGCTGCTGCCGGAAGTGCACGCCGCCGAGGAGGAGATCCTGACGGTGCTGCACCAGTTGCAGCGGTTCGACCCCGCCGGCATCGGCGCGCGCAACCTCGGCGAGTGCCTGCGCCTGCAGCTCGAGGTGTTGCCCGAATGCACGCCGGGCCGGGCCCTGGCGCTGCGCATCGTCGACGGCCCGCTCGAGCGGCTGCCGCGCAGCGGCATCGCCGGCATCGCGCAGGAGCTGCGCAGCCCGGTGGACGAGGTGGAACAGGCGGTGCAACTGGTGCGTTCGCTGGACCCGCGGCCCGGCAAGCAGATCGGCGAAGTCGACCCCGACAGCTACGTGGTGCCGGACTGCGTGGTCTGGCGCCAGCGCGGCGTGTGGAAGGTGGCGCTGTCGCAGCAGGCGATGCCGCGCGTGTCGATCCACCGCGGTTACGAACAGATGATCCGCCGCTGCGGCGAGAGCGACGCCGGCTACCTGCGCACCCAGCTGCAGGAAGCGCGCTGGCTGCTCAAGAGCCTGGAGGCGCGCGGCGAGACCCTGCTCAAGGTGATGCGCTGCCTGCTGCGGATGCAGTCCGGGTTCCTCGAGTTCGGGGAGCAGGCGCTGCGCCCCCTCACCCTGCGCGAGATCGCCGGCGAGATCGGCCTGCACGAATCCACCGTATCCCGGGCGATCGCGCGCAAGTACGTGCGCACCCCGCGCGGCACCCTTCCGCTGCGGTCGTTCTTCGCGTCGGGCATCGACACCGATGGCGGCGGCGAGGCCTCCAGCACCGCGATCCAGGCCATGATCCGCCGTCTCATCGACGACGAGAACCCGCGCAAGCCGCTGTCTGACGCCAAGCTGGCCGACCTGCTCAAACAATCGGGCATCCCGGTGGCGCGGCGGACCGTGGCGAAGTATCGTGAGGCCATGAACATTTCGGCTTCGCATGAGCGGGTCCGGATCGGCTGATACAGCAACACCGACGGAACACCGCCCGGGGCGGAGCCGCCAACGCGGCAACGACCAAGGAGGTACATGATGCGCATCGAAACGTACGGCCAGCAGCTCGACGTCACCCCGGCCCTGCGCGAGTATGTCGAGAGCAAGCTGCAACGCCTCGACCGCCATTTCGACCAGCCCATCGAGGTCCGTGTCCAGCTGGGGCTGCGCAAGCCCGCGCACCACGCCGAAGCGACCATCACCGTGCCGGGGCGAACCCTGCACGCGGACGCCGACGGCGAGAACATGTACGCGGCGATCGACCTGCTGGCCGACAAGCTGGACCGCCTGGTCCTCAAGCACAAGGAAAAGCAGCACGACCACCACGCGCCGCGCGTGGCCAGCGGCACGGCCTGACCGGGCCTTCGCACCCGTGCCGGCGGCGACCCGCCGCCGGCACGCCGCCTCCCTCCCCGGACGGAATCTGGGCGACAATCACGCACCCCCATCGACGAGGCCGGGTTGCATGAGGAACGCCAGCATCACCGCGCGCGAACTGTTCGACCAGCAGCAGGAGAAGCTCGGCCTGCGCTGGCTGGCCGGGCAGAAGGGGGAGAACCGCGGGATCGAATCGGGCGACACCAACGCGCGGCGCCCGTCGCTGGCCGGCTACCTCAATGCCGTCTATCCCAACAAGGTGCAGATCCTCGGCAGCGAGGAGCTGGCCTGGCTGGACTCGCTCGACGCCCGCCTGCGCTGGGAAACGATCGAGAAGATCATCCAGTTCCGCCCGCTGGCGCTGGTGATCAGCAAGAACCAGTCCTGCCCGGAGGACCTGCGCACCGCCGCCGAGGAGACCGACACCCCCCTGTGGGTCTCGCCCAAGCGCGGCCACGAGCTCCTCAACCACCTCTCCTACCACCTCGCCCGCACCCTCGCCCCGCGCGTGACCCTGCACGGGGTGTTCATGGAGATCTACTCGATCGGCGTGCTGATCACCGGCGAGGCAGGCTCGGGCAAGAGCGAGCTGGCGCTGGAACTGCTCAGCCGCGGCCACCGCCTGGTCGCCGACGACGCGCCGGAGTTCACCCAGATCGCGCCCGACGTGCTCGACGGCACCTGCCCGGAACTGCTGCAGGACCTGCTCGAGGTGCGCGGCCTGGGCGTGCTCAACGTCCGCGAGATGTTCGGCGACACCGCGGTGAAGAAGAACAAGTACCTGCGCCTGATCGTGCACCTGACCCGGCCGATGACCGAGCCCAACCCGCACGGTTACGAGCGCCTGACCGGCGACTCCGGGACCCGCCACGTGCTCGACCTGGACGTGCCCCTGATCACCCTGCCGGTGATGCCCGGCCGCAACCTGGCGGTGCTCACCGAGGCGGCCACGCGCCTGCACATCCTGCGCACCAAGGGCATCGACCCCGCGGCGATGTTCATCGCCCGCCACAGCAACCTGCTGGAGCGGCGCGGCGCATGAGCGCGACCCAGCCCACCCTGGTGATCGTCAGCGGCCTGTCCGGGTCGGGCAAGTCGGTCGCGCTGAAGACCTTCGAGGACCTGGACTACTACTGCGTCGACAACCTCCCGGTGGAGCTGCTGCCGTCGTTCGTCCGCAGCCTGGTCCGCGAGGACGGACTGCCCGAACGCATGGCCGTGGGCATCGACGTGCGCAGCCGGCACAGCGACCTGAGCCGGCTCGCCGAATGGCGGGCGATGGCCGTGTCGCTGGGAGTGGATGCGCGCCTGCTGTACTTCGACGCGAACGACGAGGTGCTGCTGCGGCGCTTCGCCGACACGCGGCGGCGCCATCCGCTGACGCGCCTGGGCCTGTCGCTGCCCGAGGCGCTGCTTCGCGAACGCGAGCTGACCCGCCCGCTGCGCGAGGAGGCGGACGCGGTGGTCGACACCAGCGCCCTCAACGTCCACCAGCTGCGGCGCCTGGTCATCACCGAATTCGCGCTCGCCCACGCCCCGGGCCTGTCGCTGCTGTTCGAATCCTTCGCCTACCGCCGCGGCGTGCCGGCGGACGCGGATTTCGTGTTCGACGCCCGGGTCCTGCCCAACCCGCACTGGGATCCCGAGCTGCGGCCGCTGACCGGCCGCGACCCCCGGGTCCGGGACTACCTCGACGCCCAGCCGGAGGTGGAAACCTTCGTCGCCCAGGTCGGCGGCTTCCTCGACACCTGGCTGCCGCGGCTGCGCAACGAGACCCGGGCCTACGTGACCGTGGCCTTCGGCTGCACCGGCGGCAAGCACCGCTCGGTGTACCTGGCCGAACGGCTGGCCGCCCACTTCCGGCTCCAGGGATGGGACCAGGTCGCCACCTACCACCGGGAACAGGACTGACCCCTCCGTCGGCGGCGGTTAGGCCGGCCCGGCCCCGCCCAGCTACCTGGCTGACGCCGGTCATAGCGCTCTGTTAACTTTCCGGCATGGCCTGTGGCATTCTCCTGATCACCCACCCCGGCGTCGGCAGCGCGCTGCTGGCGGTCGCGACCACCCTGTTGCGCTCGCTGCCGCTGCGGGCGGAAGCCTTCGAAGTCCCGTTCGATTCGGACCTGGACCAGTTGCTTCCGGCCGCGTCCGCGGCGATGCGCCGGGTCGATGGAGGGGACGGCGTGCTGGTGCTGACCGACCTGTACGGCGCCAGCCCCAGCAACCTGGCCGCGAAGGTGGCCAGGCTGGGCACGCCGGTGCGGCGGGTGGCGGCGCTGAGCCTGCCGATGCTGCTGCGGGTCATGAACTACCCGGAACAGGGACTGGACCACCTGCCCGCCACGGCGGCGGCAGGCACGCGCAATGGAGCGATCATCGACGATGCTTGAACGTGAACTCACCATCTCCAACCGGCTGGGCCTGCACGCCCGGGCCACCGCCAAGCTGGTGCAGGAGCTGGCGCCGTTCCGCTGCTCGGTGACGCTGCAGGCGAAGGGGCGCGAGGTCAACGCCAAGAGCATCATGGGCGTGATGCTGCTGGCCGCCGGCCAGGGGACGCCCGTGACCGTGCGCACCGACGGCGAGGACGAGGCCGCGGCCATGGACGCGATCGCCTCCCTGTTCGAACGACGGTTCGACGAGGACGCATGACCACGGGCGCGCCGGGCCGTCGCCACGTTCGGCCACGCCCGTCCGTCCCGGCACCGCGCACGGAGTTCCGCCGGTGAAGCACGCCTTCGTCGGCCATGGCGCCTCGCGCGGCCTGGCGCTCGGCCGGGCGCGGGTGCGCCTGCCGCATGCCCTGGAGGTCGGCGAGCAGCACGTTCCGGCCGCCGCCGTCGAGGCCGAGGCGGCGCGCCTGCAGGCCGCGCTGGAGGCCGCGCGGGCCGAGATGCGGTCGCTGCGCGAGAAGCTGCAGGGCGCCCTGTCCCGGGAAGCGATCGAATTCATCGACCTGCATGCCCTCCTGCTCGACGACCCCGAGCTGGTCCACGCCCTGGACACGCTGATCCGGCAGGAGCGGTACTCCGCCGGCTACGCCCTGCGCGTGCAGCGCGACCGCCTGGCGGCGGTGTTCGAGCGGATGGACGATCCGTACCTCAAGAGCCGCCTGGACGACCTCGACCACATCATCGGGCGCATCCACGCCCATCTGCACCGCCGCGACCCGCTGCCGCGGGGCACCGCCGGCGAGGTGCTGGTCTGCGACAACGTCGCCCCGTCCGAGTTGGCCCAGCTGCAGGCCCAGGGCGTGGTCGCGGTGGTGTCGGCCGCGGGCAGCCCGCTTTCCCACAGCGCCATCCTGGCCCGCAGCCTGCACCTGCCGCTGGTGGTCGGCGCGGCCGACGCGCTGGCGCGGACCAACGACGGCGACGTGGTGATGGTGGATGGCGAGACCGGCGAGGTCGTCGTCGACCCGGACGCCTCGGACCTGCGCCGCTACCACCAGCGCGAACAGCAGGAGGCGCGCGAACGCCGCGACCTGGAGCGCCTGCGCAGCAAGCCGACCCGCACCCGCGACGGCGTCGACATCGCCCTGTACGCCAATGCCGAGTCGCGCGAGGACGTGGCCCGCGCGCACGCGCTCGGCGCGGCGGGCGTGGGGCTGTTCCGCACCGAGTTCCTGTTCCTGCAGCGCACCGAACTTCCCGACGAGGACGAGCAGTTCCAGGTCTACCGCGACGCGGTCCTCGGGATGAGCGGCCGGCCGGTCACCTTCCGCACGCTGGACCTCGGCGCGGACAAGGCGGACCGGACCGGCCTGGCGCTGGCCAACGAGGACAACCCGGCGCTGGGCGTGCGCGGCGTGCGCCTGTCGCTGCTGTACGACCGCGTGTTCGACACCCAGCTGCGCGCGATCGTCCGCGCCGCCGCCTACGGCCCGGTGCGCGTGCTGGTGCCGATGGTCAGCTGCCGCGAGGAGGTGCTGCTGGTGCGGCGGCGCCTGCGCCGCGCCGTGGCGGTCGTGCGGCGGCGCGGGACCGCGGTCGAAATGCCCCCGCTGGGCGCGATGATCGAGGTGCCCGCCGCGGCGATCGGCGTCTACGGGCTGGTCGACGCGGTCGACTTCATGTCGGTCGGCACCAACGACCTGGTCCAGTACCTGCTCGCGGTCGACCGCAACAACGACGCGCTCGGTGACCTGTATTCGCCGCTGCACCCGGGCGTGCTGCGCCTGCTGGCGCACGTCATCGGCGCGGGCGAGCAGTCCGGAACGCCGGTGGCCGTATGCGGCGAGATGGCCAACGACCCGCGGCTGGCGCCGCTGCTGCTGGCGCTCGGGCTGCGCGAGTTCAGCCTGCATCCGTCCGGCCTGCTGGAGCTGCGGCGCATGATCCGCGACTGCCGCCACCAGGACCTGCGCGCGCGTGCCGCGAAGCTGCTGCAGGCGCGCGACCGCGGCGCGATCGAACGCTGGCTCGTCCAGGCCGACGCACACGGCTGAGCGTGCCGGGCCCGTGCGGCAGCGACTGCAGCCGCGGAACGCGCCCTCCCGCGGTGGAGACGGATGCCGCGGGCGGCCCGGGGCCCGCGTCTATCCATCGCCTGCCGCGCGGGCGATAATGCGCGCATGAACGCCTGACCCGCCGCGCGCCTCCGCCGCGGCCCCACCCGCCACCGGAGACGCGCATGGCCGAAGCCGTCCGCCACGACAAGACCGCGCGCCAGCTGCGCCTGCTGTCCGATGCGCTGGACAGTGGCCGGCTCGGCCCGGTGCGGCGGCTGGTCAACACCCTGGCCCCGGCCGAGATCGGCAACCTGCTGGAGTCGCTGCCGCCGGGCAAGCGCGAGGTCGTGTGGGGCCTGGTCGACGCCGAGGACGACGGCGAGGTGCTGCTGCACGTCGGCGACGAGGTGCGCGAGAGCCTGATCGCGGACATGGATCCGGACGAGCTGGTCGCGGCGGTCGAGGACCTGGACATCGACGACCTGGCGGACCTGGTCGAGGACCTGCCGGACACGGTCATCGACGAAGTCCTCAAGTCGATGGACCGCGAGAACCGCGAGCGCCTCGAGCAGGTGCTGTCCTACCCCGAGGACAGCGCCGGCCGCCTGATGAACCCGGACGTGGTCACCGTGCGCGCCGACGTCAACGTCGATGTCGTGCTGCGCTACCTGCGCCTGCGCGGCGAGCTGCCCGACCATACCGACCACCTGTACGTGGTCAGCCGCCGCCACCAGTACCTGGGCCGGGTGCCGCTGGCCGCGCTGGTGACGCACGAGGACTCCACCCCGATCAACCGCCTGATCGACGACGAGCAGCCGGCGATCGACGTCGGCGAGAGCGCGCAGGAAGTGGCGCGGCAGTTCTCCGACCACGACTGGGTATCGGCGCCGGTGGTGGACGACAACAACATCCTGCTCGGCCGCATCACCATCGACGACGTGGTCGACATCATCCGCGAGCAGGCCGAGCACCAGGCGCTGGGCGCGGCCGGCCTGGACGAGGACGAGGACCTGTTCTCGCCGGTCAGGCGCGCCGTTCGCGGCCGCCTGGTCTGGCTGGGCATCAACCTGTTCACCGCGTTCCTGGCCGCCAGCGTGATCGGCCAGTACGAAGTCACGCTGCAGAAGGTCGTGGCGCTGGCGGTGCTGATGCCGATCGTCGCCGGCATCGGCGGCAACGCGGCGGTGCAGGTGCTCACGCTGATGGTGCGCGGCCTGGCGCTGGGCCAGGTCGGCGCCAGCAACGCACGGATCCTGCTGTGGAAGGAGATCCGGGTCGCGCTGATCAACGGCCTGCTGATCGGCGGCATCGTCGGCGTGATCGCGTTCGTCTGGTTCCGCAGCCCGCTGCTGTCGCTGGTGATCGCGATGGCGCTGGTGCTGAACTTCTGCGCCGCCGCCACCGCCGGCGTGCTGCTGCCGCTGATGCTCAAGCGGATGAACATCGACCCGGCGGTGGCCGGGACGGTGGTCGTGACCGCGGTGACCGACGTGATGGGCTTCTTCTGCTTCCTCGGCCTGGCCACGCTGATCCTGCTGCACTGACCCGTCGCCGGCGAGGTCGGCGCCCGCGACGGGCGCGTCCTTGGCCGCTGCGCCGCATCCACCAAGCGCGCGGGCACACCCTGCTGAACGCCGCCGCGCCACGCACGGCGTTCCGGGCCCGCTTCCGGGGCACCCTGGCTATGCTCCCTGTTCCCGAACGACTCCGCCGATGCGATGCGCCTCCGCCCTAAGCTGTACGTCCTCGTGGCCCTGGCAATGATGCTGCAGGCCTGCATGCCCGCGCGCGCGGCCGGCGCGCCCGGCGGCGCGCGCTTCGTGCAGCGCGAGCTGGTCCACGACGGCCGCAGCTTCCGCTACGCGGTGTTCGTCCCCGCCACCACGCAACCGCGTCCGCTGCCGGTGGTGCTGTTCCTGCACGGCTCCGGCGAGCGTGGCTCCGACGGCCACGCCCAGACCACCGCCGGCCTGGGCAACCGCTTGCGTGCCGGCGCCGGCGACTTTCCCGCCCTGGTGGTGTTCCCGCAGGCGCCGAAGGACGAGGAATGGATGGGCGGCAATTCGAGGATGGCCCTGGCCACGCTCGACGCCGCCGTCGCCGAGTTCGGCGGCGATCCGTCGCGCACGTACGCGACCGGCATGTCGATGGGCGGATACGGGGTATGGGAGGTGGCGCTGGCCGCCCCCGGCCGCTTCGCCGCGCTGGTGCCGGTGTGCGGCGGCGTGCGCCCGCCGCGCCCGGCGCGGCCGACCCTGTTCGTGACCGACGTCGCCGGCGAGGCCGATCCCTACGCCGCACTGGCGACCCGCCTCCGGCACGTGCCGGCCTGGCTGTTCCATGGCGCGCGCGACGACCTCGTGCCCCCGGACGACGATCGGCGGCTGCATGCGGCGGCGCGCGCGGCGGGCGCCGATTTCCGCTACACCGAGTATCCCGACGGCAACCACAACGCCTGGGATGCGGCCTACGCCGACCCGGCGATGTGGGCCTGGCTGTTCGCCCAGCGCCTGCCCTGAGCCCCGCACGGAGAGCCGCGATGCCCGAACTCGTCGAAGACTATTTCCACCCCGGCTGGCGCACGCGCAGCGTCGAGTGCGCCGCCTGCGAATGGCGTGGCGACAGCCGCGGGATGACGCTGGAGCCGCACGAGGACATGAGCGAATACCTGTGCCCGCGCTGCGAGGACATCATGCTGGTGGTGCGGCACCCGGACCTGGCCCAGGTGCGGGCCGCTGCCGCGGCCGGCCATCCGGAGGCGGTCGAGCAGCTCGCCCTGCTCGAGGAATACACGCGCCGCCACGGCGGCTGAGCGGGCCTCAGCCGCGCAGCCGGGCGATCAGCGCGGCGGTCACCGGGTCGGACGCCTTCGACTCGCCGCGCAGCGCCGGCAGCAGGGTGTTGGCCACCTGCTTGCCCAGTTCCACGCCGAACTGGTCGAAGGCGTTGATGCCCCACACCACCGACTGCACGTACACGCTGTGCTCGTACATGGCCAGCAGCGCGCCGAGCGACTGCGGGGTCAGCGCGTCGAGCAGGATCGTGGTGCTGGGCCGCCCGCCCGGATAGGCGCGGTGCGGGTCGTCGCTGGCCTGGCCGTTGGCCAGCGCCTCGGTCTGCGCCAGCAGGTTGGACATCAGCGCTTCGTGGTTGGCCGCGTACGGATCGTCGTTGCGGACGGTGCCGATGAAGTCGGCCGGGACTATCCCGGTGCCCTGGTGCAGCGCCTGGAAGAAGCTGTGCTGCACGTCGGTGCCCGCCCCGCCCCACCACACCGGCACGGTGTCGCCGGCGACCGGGCTGCCGTCCAGCTGCACGCGCTTGCCCAGCGACTCCATCACCAGCTGCTGCAGGTAGGCCGGCAGCAGCGCCAGGCGCTGGTCGTAGGTCATCACCGCATGCGAGGCCAGGCCCAGTGCATTGCGGTTCCACACCGCGGTCAGGCCGTGGCGCACGGCCAGGTTGGACTCCAGCGGCGCCTGCAGCGCGTGCGTGTCGAACTGCGCGGCACCGGCGAGCAGTCGCTCGAAGCCGTCCATGCCGATCGCCAGCGCGATCGGGAAGCCGACCGCCGACCACAGCGAGTAGCGGCCGCCGACCCAGTCCCACATCGGCAGCACGCGCGCGGCGGCGATGTCGAACGCCGCGGCGGCGCGTTCGGGATTTGCGCTGACCGCGTAGATGCGCTCGCTGCCGCCGAGCCAGTCGCGCACGATCGCGCCGTTGAGCAGGGTTTCCTGGGTCCCGAAGGTCTTGGAGATGAAGACCGCGGCGGTGCGCTCCGGATCCAGCGGCGCCAGCACGCGTTGCGCGGCGGCGCCATCGACGTTGGAGATGAAGTGCACGCGGAAGCGGCCCGGCAACGGCCCGCGCAGCGCGTCGACCACCAGCCGCGGCCCCAGGTCCGAGCCGCCGATGCCGACGCTGACGATGTCGGTGACGTCGCCGGCTTCCAGCGCCTCGACCAGGCCGCGCATGCGTATCCGGACGTCCGCCGCGGCGGCATGGGCCTCCCGCGCGGCCGGCGCCGGCGACAGGTCGCCGCGCAGCGCGGTGTGCAGCACGGCACGGCCTTCGGTGACGTTGATTTTCCCGCCATCGAACAGCCGCCGGAAGGCGCCAGCGAGGTCACGCTGCCGGCCCAGCGCCAGCAGTGCATCCCACGCCTTGGCGTCGTAACGCTGGCGGGCGAAGGTCGCGTACAGCGGCCCGACCCGCAGGGCCTGCGCTTCGATCCGCCCCGGCTCGTCCTTCAGCAGCCCTGCGATGCTGGCGCCGGACAGGCGCGCGGCGTGGGACTGGAGATCGTCGAAACCGGAAGCGGATGCGGACATCAGGCGGCCTGCTTGGGGATGGAATGGTTGGTGTGGGTGATGCGGTTGCCGGCGTCGACGTACACCAGGTCCGGCTTGAACGTCGCCGCCTCGGCCGCGTCCATCGAGGCGAACGCGGCGATGATCACCAGGTCGCCCACCTGCACGTGGCGCGCGGCGCCGCCGTTGAGCGAGATGATCCCGCTGCCTTCGTCGGCGCGGATGGCGTAGGTCGTGAACCGGCTGCCGTTGGTGACGTCCCACACGTGCACCTGCTCGAATTCGCGGATGCCGGTGGCATCGAGCAGCAGGCCGTCGATCGCCACCGAGCCCTCGTAGTTGAGCTCGGAATGGGTGACGGTGGCGCGGTGGATCTTGGCTTTCAGCAGGGTCAGGTGCATCGGGACGTCCAGCTCTCGGTCGTGGATGGTAGCAACGCCGCGGGCGTTGCACTGGAAACGATGGACCGCGCGCGCGCATGCCGCGCCGCGCGGATGGCTCAGAACTCGAGGTTGTCGATCAACCGGGTCGAGCCCAGGCGCGCGGCGATGAGCGCGACCTTCGGCCCGGCTTCGCCGTCCTGCGGGGCCGCCAGGTCGGGGCGGCGCAGCGCCGCGTAGTCGACCGCGAAGCCGGCCTCGCGCAGCTGCGCCGAGGCCTGGGCCTCGACCACGGTGCGCGGGGCGCCGGCCAGGTGCGCCTGGCGCATGTCGCGCAGCACGCGGTGGATGGTCGCCGCACGCGGACGCTCGTCCGCTCCCAGGTACTGGTTGCGGGAACTCATCGCCAGGCCGTCGGCCTCGCGGACGATGCCGCCGCCGAGGATCTCGATCGGGAACTGCAGGTCGGCGACCAGCTGCCGGATCACCGCCAGCTGCTGGTAGTCCTTCTTGCCGAACGCAGCCACGTCGGGCAGCACCTGGTTGAACAGGCGGCTGACCACCGTGCACACGCCGTCGAAGTGGCCGGGGCGACATTCGCCCTCGAGCACGGCGCTCACCCCCGGCACGTGGATGCGCGACGCCAGCTCCACGCCGAACGGGTACATCGACTCGACGGTGGGCAGCCACAGCACGTCGCAACCGGCGCCTTCCAGGCCGGCGGTGTCGGCGTCGGGCGTGCGCGGATAGCGGGTGAAGTCCTCGTTCGGCCCGAACTGGGTCGGATTGACGAACACGCTCGACACCACCCGGTCGGCGTACTGGCGGGCGAGCATCACCAGCGAGTAGTGCCCGGCGTGCAGGTTGCCCATGGTCGGCACGAAGCCCACCCGCAGGCCGTCGCGCTTCCAGCCGCGCACGCGCTCGCGCAGCGCGGCCAGGTCGGTGATGGTTTCGATCATCGGATGGGAAGTCCTGGGATGCTCACGCGTAGGCGTGGTCGGCGTCGGGGAAGCGGCCGTCGCGGACCGCGTCGGCGTAGGCGCGGAACGCGCCGGCGACCGAGCCGCCTTCGGAGAGGAAATCCTTCACGAAGCGCGGCCGCCGGTGGCCGCTGTCCAGGCCGAGCATGTCGTGCAGCACCAGCACCTGGCCGTCGCAGTGCGGACCGGCGCCGATGCCGATGGTCGGGACCGCGACGGCGGCGGTGATCTGCTGCGCCAGCGGCGTCGGCACGCATTCGAGCACCAGCAGGCTGGCGCCGGCCTCGACCGCGGCGCGGGCATCGGCCAGCAGCTGGGCGGCGGCCTTTTCCTCGCGGCCCTGGACCTTGAAGCCGCCCAGCTTGAGCACCGACTGCGGGGTCAGGCCGAGGTGGGTGCAGACCGGGATGTCGCGCGCGGCCAGAAACCGGACGACCTCGAGCTTCGGCCCGGCGCCTTCGATCTTGACCATCTGCGCGCCGGCCTGCAGCAGCGCGACCGAGGCGTCCAGCGCGCGCTCGGGGGTGGCGTCGGACTGGAACGGCAGGTCGGCCACCAGCAGGGCCCGGGAAAGGCCGCGCGCCACCGCGGCGGTGTGGTAGGCCATGTCGGCCACGCTCACCGGCAGGGTCGAGCCATGGCCCTGCACCACCATGCCCAGCGAATCGCCGACCAGGACCAGGTCGATGCCGGCGCGGTCCATGACCCGGGCGAAGCCGGCGTCGTAGGCGGTGAGCATCGCCAGGCGCCGGCCCTGGCGCTTGGCCTCGGCCAGCGCGGGAACGGTCCAGGGCTTCTGCTCGGCGTGCACGCTCATCGGGGAAGTCCGGTCGGGGAGCCGGGCATTATCGCCCAGCGCCCGCGACGGGTGTGGCCGGGACGCCCGGATCAGTCCGTTCCCGCCGCGTCGGGCAGCGCTTCGACGCCCCCGGCATCGACCGCCCGCAGCGCCTCGGCTACGGTGCCATGGCCGGGGAACGGCTCGGCCGGCGCGATCTCGGCCAGCGGCACCAAGGCGAAGGCACGTTCATGCAGGTGCGGGTGCGGCACCCGCAGTCCCGGCAGGTCGACCACCTGGCCGCCATAGAGCAGCAGGTCCAGGTCCAGCACCCGCGGGCCCCAGCGCGCATCCGGGTCGCGCTCGCGACCGGCCTGCTGCTCGATCCCCAGCAGCGCCGCCAGCAGGGCCTGTGGCGCCAGCCGCGTCTGCAGCAGCACCGCGGCGTTCACGAAGTCGGGCTGGTCCAGCCGCCCCCATGCCGGCGTCCGGTAGAGGCGCGAAGCCGCCAGCACGCGGCTGTCCGGCAGCCCGTCCAGGGCGGCCACGGCCCCGCGCAGGGCCGCTACGGGACGGCCCAGGTTCGCGCCCAGGCCGATGCAGGCGTGGACCGCCGGATTCATTCGCCGGCGGGCGCGGCGCCGCGGCGGCGGCGCCGGCGCCGGCGGCGGGCCGGCGCGTCGTCGTCCTCGCCCGCGGCGCTGGCAGCCACCAGGCTTGCGGACAGCTCCTCGTCGGGACTGTCCTGGGCCTGGCGCCAGAACTCCACGTCGGCCGCGTGCGAATCGGACGCGGTCTGGCGCAGGACCAGGAAATCGAACGCCGCGCGGAAGCGCGGGTGCGACAGCAGGCGGAACACGCGCTTGCGCTGGCGCGAGGAGAAGCGCGACTGCAGCAGCCAGATCTCCTGCATCGGCAGCGAGAAGCGCTTGGGCAGCGCGATCGTCTGCACCTGGTGCAGGGTGACCCGGTCGGCCGCCCGGCGCTGCGCTTCCTCGGCGTGCATCCCCTGCGCCTGCAGCCCCGCCAGCGAACGGCAGTAGGCCGGCCACAGCAGCAGCGCGAACAGGAACGCCGGCGAGACCGGCTCGTCGGCGGCCACCCGCGCGTCGGTGTTGCGCAGGCCCTCCAGGACCATGCGCCGCAGCGCGCCGCTGCGGTTGGAACGCAGCGCCGCGGCGGTTTCCGGCAGCAGCGCGCCGAGCAGGCCATGGCGTTCCAGGCCCTCGAAACTGGCGACCGCATGCCCGGACAGGAACAGCTTGAGCATTTCCTCGAACAGGCGCGCCGGCGCCGCTTCGCCGAGCAGCGACGCCAGCCGGGGGATCGGGTCGGCGGTGCCCGGCTCGATGGCGAAGCCGAGCTTGGCCGCCAGCCGCACCGCGCGCAGCATGCGCACCGGGTCTTCGCGGTAGCGGGTCTCCGGGTCGCCGATCAGGCGCATCACCCGCGCCTGCACGTCCTCGTACCCGCCCACGTAGTCGCGCACCGAGAAATCCTCGATCGCGTAGTACAGGGCGTTGCAGGTGAAGTCGCGGCGGACCGCGTCGTCCTCGATGGTGCCGTAGACGTTGTCGCGGACCAGCCGGCCGTCCTCGACCTCGCGGTCGCCGCTGCCGTCGTCGCTGTTGGCGCGGAAGGTGGCGACCTCGATGATCTCCCGGCCGTAGACCACGTGGGCCAGGCGGAAGCGGCGGCCGATCAGGCGGCAGTTGCGGAACAGCGCCCGGACCTGCTCGGGCGTGGCGTCGGTGGCCACGTCGAAGTCCTTGGGGTGCAGGCCCAGTAGCAGGTCGCGCACGGCGCCGCCGACCAGGTAGGCGCCGAAGCCGCCTTCGCGCAGGCGGTACAGCACGCGCAGGGCGTTGGGGCTGATGTCCCGGCGGGAAATGACGTGCTGTTCGCGCGGGATGGTGCGCAGGACGGGCTGCGGGAGGGCGTGCGGATTGATGGGTATGCTTCCGTGAACGGGAACGTGCCGGACCGATTGCCGTCCGGCGGGCGCGTGAATATACTAGCGCGCCTTCGCCGGCGACACCTCAACGCTCCCTTCGTCTAGTGGTTAGGACGTGGCCCTCTCAAGGCTAAAACAGGGGTTCGAGTCCCCTAGGGAGCGCCATCCCGCCGGCTGGAGCACATGAAAAAGCCCCGCATCGCGGGGCTTTTTCGTTTCCGGCCCGGCCCGGTCGGGGCCGGGGCCGGCCAGGCAGGGCCTGGCCGGCCGCCGGAGGGCTCAGCCCTCCATCTGCTCCAGCTCCTTGCCCTTGGTCTCGTGCACGTAGCGCAGCACGAAGAACACCGACAGGAACGCCGCGACCATGTAGATGCTGTAGGTCGCCGCCAGGCCGATGCCGGCCAGCAGGATCGGGAAGGTCATGGTGATGGCGAAGTTCGAGGTCCACTGCGCCGCACCGGCCACCGCCAGCGCCGAGCCGCGGATCTGGTTCGGGAACATCTCGCCGAGCATGACCCACATCACCGGGCCCCAGGAGATGTTGAAGAACACCACGTAGGCATTGGCCGCCACCAGCGCCAGGGTGCCCATGCCCTCCGGCAGCTGCAGGTGGCCGTCGACCAGCGAACCGCTGGAGAAGGCCCACACCACCAGCGCCAGGGTCACCGCCATGCCGACCGAACCCAGCCACAGCAGCGGCTTGCGCCCGACCTTGTCGATCAGCAGCACGGTCACGATGCAGGCGCCGATGCTCAGCGCGCCGGACAGCACGTTGATCAGCAGCGCGTCGGACTCGGAGAAGCCCACCGCCTGCCACAGCACCGCGCCGTAATAGAACACCACGTTGATGCCGACCAGCTGCTGGAAGGTGGCCAGGCCGATGCCGACCCAGACGATCGGGCGGATCTTGCCGGTGGCCTTGTTGACCAGGTCCGACAGCTGCGGGCGGTGATGGTCTTCCGACAGCGACGAATCGATCTCGGCCAGCTTGGCCTGCGCCTCGGCGGGGCCGAGCAGGCGGGTCAGCACCTTCAGCGCCTCGTCCTTGCGCCGCTTCACGACCAGGTAGCGCGGGCTTTCCGGGATCACCAGCAGCAGCACGAAGAACAGCGCCGACGGGATCGCCATCATCCAGAACATCCAGCGCCAGGCGGCGTGGCCGCCCCAGAGCGCTTCGGTCGAGGCCCCCGCGGCCTTGGCCAGCAGGTAGTTGCTGAGGAACGCGGCGAACAGGCCGGAGATGATCGCGATCTGCTGCACCGTGGCCAGGCGGCCGCGGTAGCGTGCCGGCGCCACCTCGGCGATATAGGCCGGCGACATCACGCTGGCCGCGCCGACGGCGAAGCCGCCGAGCACGCGCGCGACGACGAACATCAGCGAATTGACCGCCGCGCCGGAGCCGATCGCGGACAGCAGGAACAGCACCGCCGAGATGATCAGCACGGTGCGCCGGCCCCAGCGGTCGGCGAGGCGGCCGGCGAAGAACGCGCCGATCGCGCAGCCCAGCAGCATCGAGGCGACCTCGAAGCCGAGCGCGGCCTTGCTCGAGCCGAACGCCTGCTGCAGGCCGTCGACGGTGCCGTTGATCACGCCGCTGTCGAAGCCGAACAGGAAGCCGCCGATCGTGGCCACGCAGCTGATGAGGATGATGAAGGGGGTGTTCTCCCCGCTTTGCGCGGCCGACTGGCCGGCGATGGATGGACTGCTCATTTCAACCCTTGTCGTCGTATTGGTCTTCCGCACCGGCACGCCGGTGCGCCCTCCCCCACGGACCGCCCAGGCGGTCCGCTCCCCGCACGGACCGCGCCGCGGTCCGCCTGCCAACACGGGTCCGCCCTCACGGACCCCCTACCGCCATCCCTGTCGCGCCGCTGCGGCGGACAGCACCGGATCACCGGCCGGGGCCAAGCTTACCCGCAATGGCAGCGCTGTCGTCAGCCCCGCGCGCACCCCGTCCCGACCCGGTCGGCGCCCGCCGTGCAGTACTCCCACGCATGGAGCCGCGGGCCATCAGGCCCGCACGAGCCGCCCGCCCGTCCACGCCACGTTCGCCGCTTCGCCGGCCGCCAGCTCCAGCTCCGCCACCCGGCCGCGGTACTCCAGCCGGTAACGCCCGCCGCGGTCGCTCGCGATCCGGGCCTGGTGCAACTGGCCGCCGGCCCACGCCAGGTCCACCCCGGCCGCGCCGCGCACGCGCAAGCCCTGCACCCGCCCGTTGGGCCAGGCCGCGGGCAGCGCCGGCAACAGGAACACCGAGCCGCCCCAGCTCTGCAGCAGCATCTCGGTAATGCCGGAGGTGCCGCCGAAGTTGCCGTCGATCTGGAACGGCGGATGCGCGTCGAACAGGTTCGGGTAGGTCCGCGACGGGCTGAGCAGCATGGCCAGGACCTTGTGCGCATGCTCGCCGTCGCCCAGCCGCGCCCACAGGTTCAGGCGCCAGCCGATGCCCCAGCCGGTGGCCTCGTCGCCGCGGATCTCCAGCGAGCGCCGCGCCGCGGCCGCCAGGTCGGGCGTGTCGCGGATGTTGATCTGGCTGGACGGATGCAGCGCGTACAGGTGCGACACGTGGCGGTGGTCGATCTCCGGCACGTCCATGTCCCAGTCCTGCTGCCACTCCTGCAACTGCCCGGCCCTGCCGACGCGGTGCGGAGGCAGCCGCCCGCGCAGCGCGGCCAGGCGCCGGGCCAGCTCATCGTCGACCCCGAGCAGGCCGGCGATCTCGATGCACTGGCCGAACAGGTCGCGCAGCAGCTGCGCGTCCATCGACGGGCCGGCGCAGAGCGAGGCTCCGAACGGGTGTTCGTTCTCCGGCGAGATCGACGGTGCGGTGACCATCGCCCCGGTGTTGGGGTCCTCGACCAGGGTGGCGGCGAAGAACTCGGCCGCGCCGCGGAACAGCGGCCACACCTTGCGCAGCCAGGCCGGATCGCGGCCGTAGTCCCAGCGGTCCCACAGGTGCTGCAGCAGCCACGCCCCGCCGGTCGGCCACAGCCCCCACTCGGCGCCGTCGATCGGCGCGCTGCGCCGCCACAGGTCGGTGTTGTGGTGCACGACCCAGCCGGGTGCGCCGTACATCCGCCGCGCGGTGTCCGCGCCGGCCTCGGCCAGCTCGGCGACCATCCGTTCCAGCGGCTCGACGCATTCGCCCAGCGCGTTGGCCTCGGCCGGCCAGTAGTTCATCTCGGTGTTGATGTTGATCGTGTACTTGCTCTCCCACGGCGGGGACAGCAGGTCGTTCCAGATGCCCTGCAGGTTGGCCGGCTGGGTGCCGGGCCGCGAACTGCAGACCAGCAGGTAGCGGCCGAACTGGTGGTACAGCGCCGCCAGCGCGGGATCGCCGCCCTCGGCGAAGCGGGCCACGCGCTCGTCGGTCGGCAACGCCGCGACCGCGGCCGGCGTGCGGCCGAGGTCGATCGCCACCCGCTGGAACAGCCGGCGGTGCTCGGCCACGTGCGCGTCGAGCAGCTGCTGCCACGACCTGCGCGAGGCCGCGTCGAGCTGCGCGGCGGTGATCGCCTCCGGGTCGCCGCCGACGTCGTCGAAGCGACGGAAGCTGGTCGCGCCGGTCAGCAGCAGCACGACCTCGTCGGCCTTGGCCACCTCGATGCGGTCGCCGATCCGGCGCAGGGTGCCTCCTGTGGGCAGCACGCGCAGGCGCATGGCGAAGCGCAGCCGCCCGTCGATCCCGAATGCGTCGCCATTTCTCCCGACCAGCAGCAGGCCATCGTCCCCCACGGCGCTCACCGAGGTGTCCACGTGGTCGCTGGCCAGGCCGATGCGCAGCCCGATGCGCCGCGCCTTGTCGCCCGACAGGCGCACCGCCACGCACTGGTCCACCGGCGAGACGAACACCTCGCGGGTGTGCTGCAGGCCGCGTGCCTCGAATGTGCTGGTCGCCAGCGCCCGGTCCAGGTCCAGCTCGCGCCGGTAGCCGTTGACGTCGGACACCTCGAGGAAATCCAGCTGCAGGTCGCCCAGCGGCTGGTACGGCATCTGCTTCTTCGGCCGGCCCATCATGGTCGCGTTGGCCAGCTTCTCCGCCTCCGCGTAGCGGCCGGCGAACAGCAGCCGCCGCACCTCCGGCAACGCGGCCAGCGCGTCCGGCGGGGTCGGGTCGTACGGCCCGCCCGCGTACAGCGTGTCCTCGTTGAGCTGCAGCCGTTCGTACTTGCCGCCCCCCCAGACCATCGCGCCCAGCCGCCCGTTGCCGAGCGGCAGCGCCTCGACCCATTGCGTGGCCGGGCGCCGGTACCAGAGCCGCAGCGGCTCGGGCGGCACCGCCGGCGCGGCCGAGGCCGCGCGTGCGCGTGCGGGCGTGCCGGTGGGCGCGGCCCCGGCGGCCGGCGCTCCCGCCAGTGCCCCGGTGCCGACGGCGGCCACGGCCGCCGTCGCCTTCAGCAGTTCGCGCCGGGTCAGGTCCACCCGGCTCAACCCCGCGGACGGCGGACCGTCACCGCCTGGCCGGTGTAGCGGACGGTGCGGTCGGCCTTCGGCTCGACCGCGCCGGCGTCGTCGCGCGGGCCGTCGATCCAGCGCACCCGGATCTCGCGCTGGTCCTGCATGCCCGGGTAGCGGCCCTGGCGCGCGCCGATGGACAGCTCGCCGGTCTTCTCGTTCCAGGCCAGCGGGATGCGGCTGAACTCGCCGCGCTCGTAGCCGTAGCTGCGGCCCTGGTCCTCGTACAGCGAGAAGCTGCCGTCGGCACCGGTGTAGACGTCGATGGTCAGCGGCGCGCCGGGCTGCTCGTCCACGTACTGCTGGACCACGGTGCGCGGCACGATCGAACCGGCGCGCACGAACAGCGGCATGCGCTGCAGCGGCGCGGCGGCCTCGATGGTCTGCCCGCCCTGGTGGCGCGTGCCGGTCTCGAAGTCGATCCAGCTGCTGCCGGCCGGCAGGTACACCGGGCGGCTGGTCGCCTTGAACGAGGCCACCGGCGCGACCAGGAAGGCGGGGCCGAACAGGTACTGGTCGGCGACGCCGCGCGCCTTCAGGTCATCCGGGAAATCCATCGACATCGTGCGCAGGATCGTGCCGTCCTTGTGCCAGGTGTCGGCCGCCAGCGTGTAGATGTAGGGCAGCATCGAGTAGCGCAGCTTCAGGTAATGGACGAAGCTGTCGTAGTGCGGCGTGCCTTCCGGGGCGATCTCCCAGATCTCGCGGTAGGGGAACTGGCCGTGCAAGCGGAACACCGGCACGAACGCGCCGTACTGGAACCAGCGCAGGTTGAGCTCGCGCCATTCCGCGAGGTGCGCGGGGTCCTTGGACTCGTAGCGCTTCTCCGGCGAGAAGCCGCCGATGTCGAAGCTGACGTTGGGCGCGCCGGCCATCGAGGCGTTGACCAGGCCGGATATCTGTTCGCGCATGTCGTCCCAGCGCGGCACGATGTCGCCGCTCCAGAAGGCCGCGGCCGCGCGCTGCTGGCCGGCGAAGAACGCGCGCGACAGGATGAACACCCGCTTGTCCGGGTCGACCTCGCGCGAACCGCGGTACACGCCTTCCGAATGGACCAGCGGATAGGAGTTGAAGTACTCGATCGAGGGGCCGAACGCAGTCGGGGTCGTGCGCGCCTTGCGCTCGCCGATGTCGATGTTGCTGTGCAGGTCCGGCTCGGACGCATCGAGCCACCAGGCGTCGAAGCCCTTGCTGTTGAGCTTCTCGTTGACCTGGCGCCAGAAGATGTCCTGCGCCTCCTTCGAGTACGGGTCGTAGAACGAGTTCAGGTAACCCTTGCCGATCCAGTCCAGCTCGCCGACCTCGACGTTGCGCTGGTACATGTGCCCGGCCGCGTCCAGCTCCTTGTAATGGGCGGTGGTCGGGTAGAACTTCGGCCAGACCGAGATCATGATCTGCGCGTTCTGCCCGTGAACGTGCTTCACCATCCCGTCCGGGTCGGGGAAGTTGTGCGGGTCGAAGTCGTGCGAACCCCACGCGTTCTCCGGCCAGTAGGACCAGTCGAGGACGATGGCGTCGATCGGCAGCTTGCGGCGGCGGTACTCGTCCAGCGCACCGGTCAGCTCGGACTGGGTCTTGTAGCGCTCGCGGCTCTGCCAGAAGCCGTACGACCACTTCGGCAGCATCACGGCCTTGCCGGTCAGCTGGCGGTAGCCGGCGATCAGCTCGTCGCCGTTGTCGCCGGCGACCACGTAGTAGTCGATCATCTGACCGGCCTCGGACCAGATCGACAGGTCGCTGGCCTCGGCGGCCGGCAGCGGGTCGCGGTGCAGCAGGGCGATGTACGACGGGTCGATCGCGTCCCACTCGACCCGGATGTCGTGCTGCCTGCCGGCCTCCATCTCGAGCGCGAACTCGTGGTGCCACGGGTTCCAGTTCTGGCGCCAGCGGTCCATGACCGGCTTGCCGTCGACGAAGACCTTGGCGTATTCGCTGTTGTACAGCGAGAAGGTGTGGCGGCCCGCGGTCTTCGCCTCGACCGTGCCCTCCCACACCACCTGGGTGCGGCCGCCCTGGGCGGTGTTCCAGCCCGCCTTGGGCAGGTTCTTGAGGTCCTTGATGTACTGGTAGTTGATCTGCTCCTCGCGCCGGACCACCTTCTCCTTGCCGTTGATGGAGTAGCGCGCGGTCAGCGCGCCGGGCTTGCCCTTGGCGTCGCGCAGCACCAGCGTCTCGCCGAGCGGGCGCAGTCCGCGCGGGTCGCCGTAGCGGGTGATCGAGTTGTTGTCCCAGAGGATGCCGTAGCGGCGGGACGACTGCACGAACGGGATCGCGTTGTCGATGTTGTGCTGGAGCAGCTCCACGTCGCGGCCCTTCAGGTCCATCCAGCCCTGCTGGTGCAGGCCGGTGCCGTAGAAGGACTCGTCGTCGGGCGAGACGAAGCGCTGGCGCACGCTCTCCAGCGCGCGGCCCTCGGCCTCGAAGGGAGTGAAGCTGCGGCCGCCGGCCACCTCCTGGACGAGCGGCTTGCCTTCGCCGTCGAAGAAGCTGACGCGGCCATCGGCCAGCGCCACTTCCGCGGCGATCCCGGCCGCGCTCAGCCGGACCGCATCGGCGGTCTGGCTGACCTCGAACTCCGGCGCGCCGGCCACCGGCACCCGCATCAGGCTGCGGCTGCGCTGGAAATCGCCGTCGCGGTCGGCGCTGACCCGCACGATGCGGTCGCCGACCAGCTGCAGGCGCACGTCGGCCGCCTTCGCGTCGGCCGGACGCACGATCACGCCGTCGGGCTGGCGCTCGACCGTCTGCGCCGTCGCCACCACCGGCAGCAGCGCCGCCACCATGACCGCCAGCCTGGCCGGCTTCATCTGTACCCTCATCGCGTTTCCTCCCTTGCGGCGCCCGCGGGCACCCTGTCGTCGATCAATAGGTCGCCAGCTTCACCCGCAGCAGCTGCGGGGCGCTGGCGAAATTCAGGCCGTAGTCGGTCTGGTCGCCATTCCAGCGGCGGCGGAACACCCACTGGCCATCCCGGTAGGTGCCCTCGTCCACGTACTCGTAGATCTGGCGGTCGGCCACGGCCGGATCGGCCGCGGTGATGTTGATCCGCGCATGCGCGCCGGTGACCAGGAACTCGTCCGGACCCAGCTGCGCCACCAGCGCCCGGCCGATCGGCTCGGGGTTGCCCGGCGGCTCGCCCTGGAACCAGAACTGCGGCACGCCGTAGGTCACCACCATGTTCCAGCGGTCGTCGATCTTCAGCGTCTGCACCGCCTGCCCCGGCTGCTCGGCCGTGCCGCGCACCTTGCCCTCGAAGCTGGCCTTGGCGATGGCCCGGGCCGCCGGCGCGAGGATGCGGTAGTTCAGCGCGAACGACTCCAGCGTCTCCTCGTTGACGTGCTTGGCGCCCAGCGGGTAGTTGGAGTAGCGCGAGTAGTCGATCCCGAACGGCGACCAGCCGATCGCCTGCTCGCCCAGCGCGGAGAACGCATAGCGCGCGTACTCGGGCCGGTTCCCGGTCTCGGCCACGAACAGCGGGTTGTCGGGCCGCGAGTAGCGGTCCAGCACCGTGGTGTAGTGGGTGTACTCGGGCATGTAGATGTCGGGCGCGAGCAGGTCGATGTGCGGCGCGGCGGCCTTGTACACGTCGAGCACGTTGTCGGTCGGCCCGCCGCTGGCGTACTGGCCCGGCTGACCCGGGTTGAACGGTCCGCGCAGCGCGGCGTTGATGTACATCGGCAGCGGATAGGCCTCCTTGCCCGCCGCGGCGACCTGGTCGATGAAGTGCGCGATGTGCCAGGCGTGGAAGAACTCGTCGGCGTCGGGGCCGAACACCTCGCGCCAGGTGCCGGGCGGCTTGCCCAGCTTCTGCACCAGCGCATCCGGGACCGGGCCGTCGAACACCTTCTGCGCCAGTGCCGAGAAATCGCGCACGCTGCCGTAGGTGCCGGGCTCGTTCTGCGGCTGGACCATGATCACGGTGCGCTGCGGATCGACCGTCTTCAGGTGCTTCATCAGCTCGACGAAGGCCTTGCGGTCGGCGTCCAGCGTGGCCTGGGCATGCGGCGACAGCGAATTGAGCGTGCGCCCGTCGGCGGTGACCACGCGCGGGAAGCGCTCGTTGTCCAGCTTCACCCACTTCGGCGCGTAGTTCGGGCCGTTGTTCTTCCAGGTGGCGAACCACAGCAGGACCAGGCGCTGGTCGTGCTCGCGCGCCTGCCTGAGCAGTTCGTCGACGAACGAGAAGTCGAACTTGCCCTCCTCGGCCTCGACCTGCTCCCAGGCGACCGGGACCATCACCGTGTTCGGCTTGAGCACCTCGATCGCCGGCCACACGTCCTCCAGCGCCGCCGGCCAGTTGCTCGAATTGTTGACCTGCGCGCCGAGCACCAGGAACGGCTCGCCATCCACCAGCAGCGCGTGGCGGCCGTCGCGAGTCACGATCTGCGGCAGCGGCGCTTCAGCGGCGGCCTCCGCGGCGGCGGCGGTGCCGGCCCGCTTCGCCGGACCGCCGTCGGCCGTGGTGGCGTCGCCGTCCGGGCTACCGCTGCCGCAGGCGGCGAGCAGCATCGCCAGCATCGCCGCGGTGGCGATGCGCCAAGGGGTTCCCTTCATGCATGTCTCCTGTGTGGACGGCATCGGCGATTACCTACCATGCCTGCGTGCGGAACGGCGACGCGGGCAGCCCGTCGGCGCCGACCAGGTCGGCCTGGACCGGGTCGTCGCTCCAGGCGTAGCGCGCCAACGTCGGGCGGGGGACCGCATCGCTGCGCAGCACGACGGTGTCGCCGGCGATGCGCGCCTGCGCCGGGTGGAAGCGCCCGTCGGCGCCGGCCACCTCGAACCCGCGGGGTGCGCCGCCGCCCCGTGCCGCCAGCGCGCCGCCCGCCGCGTCGAAGCGCAGCACCAGCCCTGCGCCGTCCGCTTCGGCCGAGCGGAACACCGGGCCGGCATGGACCAGCGCCCGCTCGCCGTAGGCCACGTGGCGGGCGGCCAGCGCGAGGCGATGGCCAACGGTGCGCTTGTCGCGCGGATGGATGTCGTGGCTGTCGCCGACGTCGATCGTGACCGCCTGGCCGGTGGCCGGCAGCGCGAGCGCGGCGGACTGCGACTCGCGCAGCGTGGCCCAGGGGCTGTCGAGCACCACGCCGTCGGCGAGCCGGTCGCCACCGGAGCCGAACGCCGCCAGCTGCGCCCACAGGAACGGCATGGACGGCGCCTGCCAGTGCGCCCGCCAGCCCTCGATCAGGGCCTTGAACTGATCGCGGTAGCGGTAGGCGCCTTCCGCGCTGGCATTGGTCTCGCCCTGGTACCAGATCACGCCCGCCAGCGGATACCGCTGCAGCGGGTGGATCATCGCGTTGTACAGCAGGGTGTCGACCTGGTTCTTGTCGTCGGCGGTGGAGACCGTCACCGCGGCGGTGCGGAAGCGCCAGTCGCCCGCCAGCGTCCGCCGCGGCGCGCCGGCCGGTTCGACGAAGATCTCGGCGGGCATGCCGGCGATGCCGCCGCCGCCGCCCGAATCCTCGACCCGCACCGCCACCGTGTTGAGCCCGGCGCGCAGCATCGACGCCGGTACCGCGTACACCCGCGGCACGTTGTAGGCGTTGGCGGTGGCGCCGACGCGCCTGCCATTGACCCAGGCCGTGTCGCTGTCGTCGATCTGGCCCAGCCCCAGGGTGATCCCGGCGGCGGCCTCGCGCGCGCTGAGCTCGAAGCGGGTGCGGTACCAGGCCACGCCGTTCATGCCGGCGTAGCCCTGCGCCTCCCACAGCGACGGCACGGCGATCGGCGCCCAGGTGCCGTCGTCCAGCTGCGCGGACGCGAATGCGTCGGACGCCGGGTCGACCTCGGGCCAGGCCGCCAGGCGCGCGCGGGTGGCGGACTCGACCCGTTCGTCGGCGGCGCGGCGCGCGGCCATCTTCTGCTCCAGCGCGTCCGCATCCAGGCCCAGCATCGAGGCGTCCATCCAGGCCTCGATCGAACTGCCGCCCCAGGTGCTGTCGATGATGCCCACCGGCACCCCGAGCACCTGGCGCAGCTCGCGCGCGAAGGCGTAGGCAACCGCGGAGAATTCGCCGACGGTCTGCGGCGTGGCCATCCTCCACTGGCCGCCGGCCAGCTGCGCCTGCGGCGTCGCCGCCCACGACTTGGGCACCTTGAAATGGCGCAACGCGGTGTCGCCGGCAGCGGCGATGTCTTCCTTCGCGTGCAGCGTCGTGGCCACCGGCCATTCCATGTTGGATTGGCCCGACGCGAGCCAGACCTCGCCGACCAGCACGTCGCCGATGCGTTTCTCCTCCGTGCCGGCGCGCACCACCAGGGTGTAGGGCCCGCCGGCGGCGTGCGCGGGCAACCGCACCGACCAGCGACCGTCGTCCCCGGCGACCGCCTGCGCGCGGTGGCCGTCGAGCTCGACCTGCACCTTCGCGCCGGGCGCCGCCTGGCCCCAGACCGGCAGCGGCCGGTCGCGCTGCAGGACCGCGCCGTCGGAGAACAGCAGCGGCAGCTCCAGCTTCGTGCCGGCCGCAAGCGCCAGCGCCGGCCATGCGAGCGCGAGGCAGGCGAAGGTGGCGGCGAGGATCCTGTGCTTCATGGCCGGGGTTCTCCGTAGATGATGCCGCGACCGCCGGTCGCCAGGTACACGCGGCCGAATACGCGTGCGTCGCCGGTCAGCATGCGCACGCTGCCGAAACGGTGCCGGGCATCGTCGATCCGCGTCCAGTCCCTGCCCTCGTTCTCGGAGCGGTAGAGGCCGAATTCGCCGGCGACCTGGCCGAACACGAACAGCGTCGGGGTATCGCTTCCCGGCCGGGCGGCGCCGAGCCCGGCGGCCACCGCGTTCTCCACGCCGGGCAGGCGCACGAGCCTGCCGTCGCCCCAGCGCATCAGGCCCTTCCACGATGCGGCGAAGTAGGCCAGGCCGCTGCGGTGCGGTGCCGGCAGCAGTTCGCCCCGGAACCAGTCGCCCACCTCGCCCACGCCGGTGTCGATCGCGTTGAACTGCACGCCGCCGTCGCCGCTGACGAACAGCCGGCCGGTGGCGGGCTCGAAGCCATACCACAGCGACGGCTCCACCCGGTCGGCGGCGACCACCGCGCCGGTCGGCAGGCCGCGCACCTTCTGCCAGCGGCCGCCGCGGTTGTCGGTGATCCAGTGAGGCGCGCCGCGCGCCTGCCAGATCACCCGGCTGCCGTCGGCGGACACCGCGATGCTGGCCCGGCCCTCGCCTTCGGTCGCCGGCGGCTCGCGCACGAACGCGGTCCAGCTGCTGCCGCCGTCTTCCGACCACGCCGCGCGCACCACCGCCGGATCGGGGTCGTGCAGGTGCCCGGCGCGGACCAGTAGCAGGGGATTCCGGCCGGCGTAGTCCAGGCTTTCGGTGTTGCTGTAGCGCGGCGGCCTGGCGAACTGCGTGGTCGTGCGCTGCAGGTCGTCATGGCGGAAGCCGTCGATGTCGCCCAGCCCGCTGACCAGCGGCGCGCCCTGCGGCGGGCTCAGCAGGTCCAGCGGCACGGTCTCGTCGAGCCCGGCGTCGTCGAAGATCCAGTGCACGGTGCCGCCGCGGTCGAGCGCGGTCATGTCGCGCGAGGCCCACACGCCGTAGCCGGTGACGAACAGCACCCGGCCCGGGTTGTGCGGGTCGATCTCGATGTCGGCCATCCAGTGCGGCTTGGCCTGCGCCGTCCACGGCGACGCGGAATGGTCGAACTCGGACGAGGCGAACACGGGTGTCCAGCTGCGGCCGCCGTCGGTGCTGCGGTACACCTCGTCGCGCGGCGCCCAGCGGGCGAAGGTGGTCGCCACGATCACGTCGGGGTTGGATGCATCCACCGCCACCGCGCCCCAGCCGAAGCCGTCGCCTTCCAGGTCGGTGGACTGCGGCGCCGGCGTGATCTCGGTCCACGTGCCGCTGGCCGGGGCGTAGCGCCAGACCGCCCCGTCGTTCATGCGGTCGGGGCCGGGCTCGTCGCCGTAGCTGAGCAGGAAATCGCCGCGTGCGTCGCGGACCATGTGGTTGGGCCGCAGCCCGGTCGGCTGCCCCGGCACCGCCTGCCAGGTCCGGCCCGCGTCGCTGGAGCGGAACAGCCCGCCCTCGCGGCTGGACACGCCGGCATACACCACCGGGGTCGGCGCGCCGGGCGTGCCGCTGGCCGGATCAAAGGTGACGAAGACGATGCCGATCGACTGCTTGCGCCAGTTGCTGGCGGTGGCCGACTCGGCGGTGGCCAGCGCGGGAAAGGCGTCCACGCGGGTCCAGCGCGCGCCGTGGTCGCCGCTGCGCCAGAGCCCGTGCGCGCGCGAGCCCAGGAACAGCACGCGGCCGTCGTTGGGATCCACCGCCAGGCGCTCGCCGTTGCCGCGGGCCAGCTCGTTGCCGCCGAGCTTGAACGGCAGGTCGCTGCGCTGGAACGTGGCGCCCCGGTCGCTCGAACGCAGGATCGCGCCGTTGCCCGCGCGCTCGTGGGTGTAGGTGCCGGCGGCCAGGTAGACGCGCTGCGGATCGGACGGGTCGAGCGCCAGGCTTTCGATGCCGGTCAGGTTGGCATCGTCGTGGCCGATCCAGTCGGTCAGCGGGATCCAGCGCCGCGCCGGCGCATCCCAGCGATAGGCACCGCCGACGTCGGTGCGCGCGTAGGCCAGGCCGCGCTCGGCAGGGTGGAACGACAGGCCGGTGACGAAGCCGCCGCCGCCGATGGCGACGTTCTGCCAGCGGTACGGCGTGGCGCCTGCCGCGGCCCCGGCGAGGCCGGGCACGACCGCCAGCAGGAGGAGAGCGAGGGGAACGAACGCCTGGCGAAGCGGGTGCATCGGGTTCTCTCGTTTGGAGGGAGAGCCGATGCGCCATGCGTGAAGCACATTCTCGGCAGCCAGACTCGCGGGGCGGGGCCCTGCGCCCCGGTTCTCCTGTGGGCGAGAAACAGCGGGCGGAAGGAAGGGGAGGCGCGCCTCCCCTTCCCTGTCGCCGTCAGAACGTCAGGCGGATGGTCGCCGCGTAGCGACGGTCGTTCACGTACCAGGACGTGACCCGGCTGCCGGCGTCGTTCTGGTCCATGATCGTGCGCTGCTCGGCGTTGTTGAGGTTGTTCATCTCCAGGCCGATCTGCACGTTGTCGCTGACCCGGTAGAACACCGACCCGTCCAGCTGGCCGTAGTCGTCGCTGTACACCGGCAGCTTCCAGACGATGTTGTTGTTGTTGCCGTTGTAGCCGTTCGGGCCGACCGACAGCAGGTACTTGCTGCGCCAGTTGTAGGCCAGGCGCACCTGCCACGGACCCTTCTCGTAGAACGCGGCGACGTTGAACGCGTTCTTCGACAGGCCATCGGCCGGCAGGTCGTCGAAGGTGGAGCCGTCGGTGTCGACCGGCTGCACGTCGATGTTGTTCGGCACCTCGGTGGAGCTGTCGATGTAGGTGTAGTTGGCCGACATGCCGAAGCCGTCGAAGGGCTCGGGCAGGAAGTCGAAGAACTGGTTCCAGCCAAGTTCCGCGCCGCGGATGTTCGCCGTGCCCACGTTCACCGGACGGCTGATCAGGTAGTCGTACGTGTTGCCGTCCGCGCCCGGGAAGGGCACTTCCTGGGTCTGGCGGCGGAAGTAGTCCTTGATGTCCTTGTAGAACAGGTTGACCCAGGCCATGCCGCCGTGGTCCGGATCGAAGTACCACTCCGCGGACAGGTCGAACTGGTTGGCCTTCATCGGCTCCAGGTACGGGTTGTCGTAGGAGCTGCCGGTCAGGTCCAGGCAGCCGAGTGACGCGACCGGGACGTCCGGACAGGGGTTGCCGGCGTCATCGAAGTCGCGACGGCTGACATTGAGGATCTGGTAGGCCTGCATGTCGCTGAAGTTCGGCCGCGAGATGGCCTTGGACGCGGCGAAGCGGAAGATCACGTTGTCGATCGCTTCCCAGCGCATGTTCAGGCTGGGCAGCACGTCGGTGTAGGAGTTCTCGGCCGAGACCGGCTCGGACTCGCCGCTGCCCAGGAACGGCGCGTAGGCCTGGTTCGGGAAGACCACGTAGCCCTTGGCCGAGTTCTCGGTGCGGACCACGCGCACGCCGACGTTGCCGTCGAACGCCACGTCGTCCAAGCCGAAGTTGAGCATCAGGTAGGCGCCGTCGGTCGACTCCTCCTGCACGTTGGTGTGCTGCGGGCCCGGGAGCATCGGGCTGTACGGGGTGAACCCGCCCGGATTGATGTAGTACTCCTCGGCGGCCGCGTGGATGGCCTGGTAGCTGCCCGGATAGCCGAGCGCGGTGGCCAGGATCGGCGCGTAGAAACCGCCCGGCGTGTTGGCGTCGCCGCGGTAGAAGTTCTTGAACTCGTTGAAGTGGGTCAGGCTGGAATTGACCTGGTCGTTGAGGTCCAGGCCCGGCAGCGGTACGCCGCCCGGCAGCTGCCACCACTGCATCCAGGGCTGGATCACCCCCGCCCAGTTGTAGCCGGTATCGATGCTGGTCGCATCGCGCCGGGTCGTGCGCACGCCGCCGCTGATCGAGCGGAAGAAGCCGCTGTCGAAGCTGTACTTGAGGTCGGCCCGCCAGGCCACCTGCTCGGCCTCGTTGTCGTCCTGGTGGTCCATCGTGAACCCCCAGTAGTAGTTGTCGGGGTTCGCGGTGAACTGCTGGTCCACGCCGATCCTCGGCAGGCCGTTGGTCAGGTCGACGTCGATGTACGGCATCAGCAGGCCCAGGGCCACCGTCGAGTCCAGGCTCTTGGTGTCGGCCTTGATGTACTGCAGGTCGGTCGACAGCTCCCAGTTTTCATTGACCGCCCACTTCAGGCCGGCCGAGAAGTCGGTGGTCTTGGAGTCGCGGTTGGACGCGCGGATGTCGGTGCCCATCGGCACGCCGCCCGGCTGGATGATGCGGCCGGAACGGAACACGTTGCCGTCCATCTCGTACGGCTGGCTGGTGTCGATCCCGACCTGGGTCGGGTCGTTGTCGACGAAGATCGCGTCCTCGTTCCACAGCTCGTTGTACTTGCTCTGGAAGGCGGTGGCGACGACTTCGATGTCGTCGTTGGGCCGCCACTGCATGGCCAGGTAGGCGCCCGAACGCCGGCGGTCGTAGTTCAGCGTGCGCCAGTCGGCGCCGCGCGGCACCCACGCCTCGTCGTTGACGCCGTCGCCGGTGATGTCGGCATTGCTGTTGTTGAAGAACGGGCGCACGAACATGCCGTCGGTGCGGGTCGCCAGGTCCGAGCGGGCCAGGTCGACCAGGATGCCGAAATCGCCGGCGCCGGTGTTCCAGCGGTTGCTGTACAGGACCGAGGCCGACGGGCTGGTCTTGTCGGCGAAGTCGCCGTTGTTGACGCTGAAGCTGGCGGCCAGCTTCTCGCCCTCGAAGTCGAACGGCAGGCGGGTGCGCAGGTCGACGGTGCCGCCCAGGCCGCCCTCGATCATCTCGGCGGTCTGGTTCTTGTACACGTCGACGCCGGCCATCAGCTCGGACGGCACGTCCTGGAAGCTGAGGCCGCGGCCGCCGGACGCGGAGAAGCTGTCGCGGCCGTTGAGCTCGGACCGGACCTGGGTCAGGCCGCGGACCTGCACGCCGTTGCCTTCGGCGGAGAAATGCTCGGGGTCGCCCACCGCCAGGAAGCGGTCGATGGTGACGCCGGGGATGCGCGACAGGGTCTCGGTGACGCTGCGGTCCGGCAGCGCGCCGATGTCCTGCGAGGTGACCGAGTCGACGAAGGTGTCGGCGTCGCGCTTGATGTCCTGGGCGCGCATGACGCTGGCGCGGATGCCCTGGACCTGCACCGTTTCCAGCTCGGTGGCTTCGGTTTCCGTCGCAGCGCTGTCGGCGGTGGTCTCGGCCGCCGTCTGCTGCTGGGCGTGGAGCACGCCGGCCGGCAGGGCCAGGGCGATGCCCAGGGCCAGGGCCGAACGGGCCATATGGACAGGCAGGCGCGACACGGCGGCGCCGCGGAGCGGGTACTTCGGCATCACTGTTCCCTCCCAGGACACTGATTTTCGATTTTTTGTCTGCAGCCGGTCTCGCCGGCGACTCCGGCAGGTCAGCGCTGTCATTCCACGAAGGAATGCCTCGGCAGGCTGGAACTCCGGCGGGCCACCATAGGCGCGGTCTGCGACCGATTGCCAATGAAGATTTCGGGCCCAGCTATGCAAAAAGGAGAATATGTCTCCTAGCAGCTATTCAGTCAGTGCCCGGCGCGCATCTCCACCCGAAAAAGCGGCCATCGCGGAGGGACGCGATGCGCGTCACGGTTCGCCGGCGGCGCGTCGCGTGTCCGGCGTGATCCAGCGACGCCCCCGGCTCCCGTGCGAGCACGCCCCCGATCGGCCGGGATGCGACCGTCCGCCCCCTAGTGCAGACCCACGTCGACAGGCCCGAAACCGGGTGTCCAGGTCAGGGCGGACCCGATGCGGTCTGACGCCCTACCCGCCCCCCAGGGCCGGATAGAGCCGCTGGGCCGTCGCCCGCAACGCCTCGAGCACGCGCTCGGCCGCCGGCGAGAGCAGGTGGCCGCGCCGGCGGATGATCCCGAACGACTCCATGCCCACGCCCAGTTCCATCGGCAGCACCGACAGCTGCCGGGCCTGCACGTGGGACGCGACCGCTTCGACCGGCAGCGCGCTCAGCAGGTCGCTGCCCTGCAGCAGGTTGATGGTCACGGGCAGCGACGATGTCTCGATGGTGTTGCGGGTCCCGACCAGGCCGTGCTCCAGGAACATCGTCTCCAGCCGCGCGCGCAGCACGCTGTCGGGCGGCGGCAGGATCCACCCGTAGGGCGCCAGTTCGTCGTGCGTCACCGCGGCGCGCCCGTCGAGCGGATGGCCGGCCCGGACGATCACCGAATGCGGCTCGTCGGCCAGCGGCTCGAACACCAGGTCCGCGCCTCCTTCGGGGTCCATGATCCGGCCGATCACCAGGTCCAGCTGGCCATCCAGCAGCTTGGCCACGAGCGGGCGGCTGTAGTCCATCTCGATCCGGACCAGGATGTCGGGGTACTCGCGCTTGACCGCGGCGACCGCCTGCGGGACCAGGTTGGTCCCCGGGTTGACCACCGTGCCGATCGAGGCCTGGCCCATGCGTCCGTCGCGCAGCGCGGCGATCTCCTCCTGGGCGCGGCCGATCTCCAGCAGCGCGGTGCGCGCGCGGCGGATCAGCACCTGCCCGTACCAGGTCGGCTCCACGCCGCGGGCGTGGCGATCGAACAGCGGCACGCCCAGCAGCCCTTCCATCTCGGCCAGCAGCTTGGACGCGGCCGGCTGGGTCATGCGCGCGGCCTCCGCCGCCCGCAGGACCGAACCCTGCTCCTCCAGGTGCATCAACAGCAGCAGGTGCCGCGTCTTCAGCCGCGACGGATTGAACCAGTGTGCGTTGGCGGTCGGCTTGCCCATCTCCCCTCCCAGAGAAACTATTCAGGCCGGGAATAGATTACGGCGAAAATTTCATTTGCCCAACATAACTGTGCGGGCGAGGCTACCGCGGCACGATCCCCACCGGGGTCGCCGGCTCCCGGCGGCTCGCGGCCAGCACCGGCCTGGAGGAGGGCCATGGCTCGTTCAGACACCGGAGCGCGGAAACCCGCGTGGCCGGCGGGCGCCGCGGCTGCCCCGTACCCGCACGCCCTGCCCCGCATCGCCGGCCGGTCCGCGCCCGACCCCGCATGGAGACGCCTGCCATGAATGAAGCCCCCTCCGGCGGACGCGCTCCGTCGACCCCGTTCCGGCTGCCGCTGATCGCGATCCTGCGCGGCATCGGCCCGGCCGATGCCGCCGCGCATGTCGGCGCGCTGGTCGAGGAGGGCTACGACGCGATCGAGATCCCGTTGAACTCGCCCGACTGGGCGCAGAGCATCGGCACGGTCGCCCGCGAGCACGGCGGCCACGCCTGGATCGGCGGCGGCACGGTGCTGCGGCCCGCGGAAGTGGACACGCTGCAGCACCTGGGCGCGCGCTTCGTGGTCACGCCCAATACCAATCCGGCGCTGATCCGCCACGCGGTCGCCGGCGGCATGCAGGTCGTGGCCGGCTTCGCCACCGCCAGCGAAGCCTTCGCTGCGCTCGACGCTGGCGCGCAGATGCTCAAGCTGTTCCCGGCTTCGACCTACGGCCCGGGGCACGTGCGCGCGTTGCGCGCGGTGCTGCCGGCGGTGCCGCTGTTCGTCGTCGGCGGGATCACCCCGGTCACGCTGGCCGACTACCTCGCCGCCGGCAGCATCGGCGCGGGCATCGGCGGCGAACTCTATCGCCCGGGCCAGCCGGTGGAACGCACCCGCGCCAATGCGCGGGCCTTCCGCCTGGCGCTGCCCCGGCACCAGCCCTGACACCTCCACCGCCCATCGATGAAGAATCCGCGCGCATGAAGATCCGCCGCCTGACCACCTACCACGCGGCGCCGCGCTGGCTGTTCCTCAAGGTCGAGACCGACGAGGGCATCAGCGGCTGGGGCGAGCCGGTCGTGGAAGGCCGCGCGCGCACCGTGGAAGCGGCGGTGCACGAACTGGGCGAGTACCTGGTGGGCCGCGATCCGTCGCGGATCAACGACCTGTGGCAGACCCTGTACCGCGGCGGCTTCTACCGCGGCGGGCCGGTGCTGATGAGCGCGATCGCGGGCATCGACCAGGCGCTGTGGGACATCAAGGGCAAGGCGCTGGGCGTGCCGGTGTACGAACTGCTCGGCGGCCTGGTCCGCGAGCGGATGAAGACCTACCGCTGGGTCGGCGGCGACCGCCCGGCCGAACTGGTCAATCAGATCCGCGGCTACCTCGCCCAGGGCTTCGACACCTTCAAGTTCAACGGCACCGAGGAGATGCGGCTGGTCGACAGCCCGCGCGCGGTCGATTCGGCGCTGGCCAAGGTCGCCGCGGTGCGCGAGGCGTTCGGAGACGCGGTCGACTTCGGCATCGACTTCCACGGCCGGGTGGGCGCGCCGATGGCGCGCGTGCTGCTGCGCGAACTGGAGCCGTACAAGCCGCTGTTCGTCGAGGAGCCGGTCCTGCCCGAACAGGCCGAGTACTACCCCCGCCTGGCTGCGGCGACCTCTATCCCGCTCGCCGCCGGCGAACGCATGTATTCGCGCTTCGAGTTCAAGCGCGTGCTGGAGGCGGGCGGCCTGTCGATCCTGCAGCCCGACCTGTCGCATGCCGGCGGCATCACCGAGTGCCTGAAGATCGCGGCGATGGCCGAAGCCCACGACGTGGCGCTGGCGCCGCATTGCCCGCTCGGCCCGGTCGCGCTGGCCGCATGCCTGCACGTGGACTTCGTCTCGCACAACGCGATGCTGCAGGAGCAGAGCATCGGCATCCACTACAACCAGGGCGCCGACCTGCTCGACTACGTGATCAACAAGGCCGACTTCGCCTGCGAGAACGGCGACATCCGCGCCCTGCCCCTGCCGGGCCTGGGCGTGGAGGTCGACGAGGAGCGCCTGCGCCACGCCCATGCCAGTCCGCCCGACTGGCGCAACCCGGTGTGGCGCCATGCGGACGGCAGCATCGCCGAGTGGTAGAACAGCGGCGATGAACGATGCCCTGCCCGGCGCGACGCGCCTGACCCATTCCTCGCGCTGCGACCACGGCGAGGGCGTGCTGTGGTGCGAGCGCCGGCAGGCGCTGCTGTGGGTCGACATCGACGGCGCCGGACTGTGGCTGCACAGCCCGGCCTCCGGCGCGACCCGGCGCTGGTCCCTGCCCGACCGCGCCGGCTGCCTGGGACTGGCGACCAGCGGCGAACTGCTGGTGGTGCTCGCCTCGTCGATCCACCGCGCCGACCTGGATGCCGCGCTCGCCGGCGACGACGACGCACTGCCGCTGGCGCACCTGGCCGACGTCGAGCCGCACGAGCCACGCACCCGCAGCAACGACGGCCGCGCCGACCGCGACGGCAACTTCGTCTTCGGCACCATGGACGAGTCGGCGGACAAGAGCGCGATCGGCACCTTCTACCAGTATTCCGCCGCCCATGGCCTGCGCCGCCTGCCACTGCCGGGCGCGGCGATCCCCAACTCCATCTGCTTCTCGCCGGACGGGCGCACGCTCTACTGGTGCGACTCGATGCAGGCGACGATCCAGTGCTGCGACTACGACGCGGCCGCGGCGCGCGTCGGGCCTTCGCGCGTGTTCGCGACGGTGGACCTGGAGGGGGCGTCCGCCGACGGCTCGGCCATCGATGCCGAGGGCTGCCTGTGGAACGCGCAATGGGGAGGCGCGCGCGTGGTCCGCTACGCACCCGACGGACGGGTCGATCGCATCGTGCCGGTCCCGGTGCCGCAGCCCTCGTGCTGTGCGATCGGCGGACCGGCCCTGGACACGCTCTACGTGATCACCTCGCCGCAGGGCCTGGACGCGGCGGCCCGGACCCGCTGGCCCGAATCGGGCAGCCTGTTCGAACTGGCGCTCGAACGGCCCCTCGGCGTGCCCGAGGGCCGCGTGGTGCTGCCTTGATCGCGATCGACTGGGGCGGAAGCAGCCTGCGCGCGTACCGGCTGGACGGCGACGGCGCGATCCTCGACGCCCGGCGCAGCGGCGACGGCGCCCTCGCCTGCGGCGGACGCTTCGGCGAGGTGCTGGGCGCCCTGATTGCCGGGTGGGACGATGCGCTGGTGGTGATGGCGGGCATGGTCGGCGCCCGCGGCGGCTGGATCGAGGTGCCCTACGTCGATGGCCCGGCCGACGCGCGCGCGCTGGCCGCGGGCATGCTGCGGCTGGACCCCGGCGACGCGCCGGGCCTGGCCGGCAGGAGTCTCTGGTGCGTGCCGGGCATGGCCGACCGGACCACGCCCGCCAGCGACGTGATGCGCGGCGAGGAAACCCAGATCGCCGGGCTGCTCGACGCGCTCGGCCCGGGCGCGCACACGATCTGCCTGCCGGGCACGCACAGCAAGTGGGTGCGGGTGGACGAGGGCGCCATCGTCCGCATTTCCACCGCGATGACCGGCGAGCTCTACGGCCTGCTGCGTGCGCACAGCATCCTCGGGCGCGGCATGCCCGAAGGCGAGCCCGCGCTGGACCTGGCCGCGTTCGACGCGGGGATCGCATGCAGCGACGACCCCGCCGGCGGCCTGCTCCATGACCTGTTCGGCGTGCGCACCGCGATGCTGTTCGAGCGCTTCCCGCCCTCGGCGCTGCCCTCGTACCTGTCGGGCCTGCTGGTCGGCCACGAATTGCGGGCCGCGCTCGCCGGGCTGCCGGCGCCCGTGCACCTGCTCGGCAGCGAAGCGCTGGTCGAGCGCTACGCGCACGCGCTCCAGTCGCGCGGCATCGCCGTCCAGCGCCATCCCGAGGCGCTCGCGGCCGCGGGCATGTACCGGCTCGCGAAGGTCCGTGGCCTGCTCTGATCCCGGCGCATTCCCGGGGCGGGCGACGCCGGGCGGCGGCTGGACTAGAATATTGCGCCCGCTCCTGACGCTCCACGGCTGTCGCCATGCCCTTCGTCGTCACCGAAAACTGCATCAAGTGCAAGTACACCGACTGCGTGGAGGTGTGCCCGGTCGACTGCTTCCATGAAGGCCCGAACTTCCTGGTGATCGACCCGGACGAGTGCATCGACTGCACCCTGTGCGAGCCGGAATGCCCCGCCAATGCGATCTATCCGGAGGACGACGTGCCGGCCGGGCAGGAAGGCTTCGTCGCCCTCAATGCGGAGCTGTCGCGCGCCTGGCCGGTGATCACCACGCGCAAGGAACCGCTGGCCGACGCGGCCGACTGGGATGGCAAGCCGGGCAAGCTGCCGCTGCTGGAACGCTGACCCCCGGCGCGTGCGCCATGCCGCGCTCCGGCCGCGGCGGGAGGCAAGAAAAAGGCGCCCGGAGGCGCCTTCTTCATTTCCGCCCGCGATCGCCTCAGCGCCTGGACAGTGCGGCCTGGAGCGCGGCCACCACCTTCAGCGGCGCCTCGCCGGTGGCGGGCAGGCCGCGCGGATCCACCGCCGACACGTAGCTGCCGCCTTCCACCGCGACCACGCGCACCAGGAAGTCCACGCCCTGGTAGCTGACGTCGTAGGTGCCGAGCAGCTGCGCGCTGCTGGCGATGGTCACGCCCTCGATGCCGCCGAGCGCGGTGCCGACCTGAGCGAACACCTGGTCGCGCCCGCCCGGAACGGTGAAGCCGCTCGGCGAGGCCGCGGGTGCGGTGCCGGGCGTGGCGGCCGGACGCGCGGCACCGCCTGCCGGCGGCAGCGCCATCGCACCGGAGGTATCGGGCAGGTTGAGGTCCGGCGGCACTTCCAGCGGACGCTGTTCCGGCGCCAGCGCGTAGTCGCCCTTGGCACCCTTGCGGAACCAGGAGCAGCCACCCAGCGCCGCGACCACGGTGAAGGCCAGCAGCACGGCCGCGGACGCGCGGGCAATGCGGGAAGTCTTGGACATCAATGCTCTCCGGAAGTGTCTTGGTCAGGCCGCGAGCGGTTCGCGGCCCTGGTGTGCGTCGAGGTCGCGCGCGAGCGCGGCCATGAGGTCGGCCTGTCCCTGGTGCTGCGCCGACAGCGGCAGCAACGGCAGGCGCAGGCCGTGGCCATAGCCGAGCCGCTGCAGCAGCGCCTTGGCCGGGATCGGATTGGATTCGATCCCGCAGAAATCATGCAGCGGTGCCAGCCGCGCGTCCCACTGCCCGGTCGCCGCCGCGTCACCGCCACGGGCCAGGTCGCACAGGCGCCGGTAGGCCGCCGGGGCGACATTGGAGCCGACCGAGACCAGGCCGTCGGCGCCGGCCAGCATCGAACGGGCAGCCGAGGCGTCGTCGCCGCCGAGGACGCTGAAGCCCGGCCCGCGCAGGGCGACCAGCGCAGCCACGCGCGCCGGGTAGGACACCGCCTCCTTGATGCCGGCGATGCGCGCGTGCGCGGCCAGTTCGGCCACGGTGTCCGGCAGCAGGTCGACGCCGGTGCGGCCAGGCACGTTGTAGAGGATGACCGGCAGCCCGCCTTCGTCGGCGACGGCGCGGTAGTGCGCCAGCAGGCCGGCCTGCGTGGGGCGGACATAGGGCGGCGTGACGACCAGCGCCGCATCGGCGCCGGCCGCGGCGGCGCGCCGGGCCTGGGCGATGGTGCGCGCGGTACCCGGCAGGCCGGTGCCGGCGATCACCGCAACGCGCCCGCCGACCACCTCGACCGCGGCACGCAGCAGCGCGTCGTACTCGTGGTCCTCGAGCATCGCCGCCTCGCCCGTGGACCCGGCCACGACCACGCCCTCCACGCCGGCCGCCAGCTGCCACTGCAGCAGCCGGCGCCAGGCGTCGAGGTCCAGTGCGCCGGCCTCGTCGAACGGGGTCGCAAGCGCGGTGATCAGGCCGGTGGGATGCAAGCGATGGGCTCTGGATTCTGCGGGTTGCGCGCGCGGCGCAGCCCGGTTTTCAGGAGGCCCGATCATACTTGCGGCCCGAAAGCACGGGCAAGTATGCTGCCCACAGCGGCCGGACCGACCCCGCCCGCCATTCAGACTCGCAATGCCGGAAGCCTCCTTGACCGACACCCCGCCCCGGCCTTCGCCGAACGAAAACCACCTCCTGATCAACGCCTATACGACGCATCCGGAGTCGCCGCTGCTGTCGGTGACGCGCCGCATCGCCGACAGCGGTTGCAACCTGGTGGACGCCCGGCTGGCGACGGTGGGCCGCGACGTGTCGATGACCGCGCTGGCGACCGGCTCCTGGGACGCGGTGGCCAAGCTCGAGGCGATGCTCGGCCGGCTCGACCGCGAGGAAGGCCTGAAGCTCAACTGGTACCGCACCGGCGCCAAGCAGAGCCAGTCCAACCTGCTGCCGTACATCGTCGAGGTGGTGGCCGCGGACAAGCCGGGCATCCTGTTCCAGCTGGCCGACTTCTTCGACCGCCAGGGCATCACCATCGAGAACCTGCAGAGCACCCGCTACCGGGCCATGCAGACCGGCGCGGAGATGTTCTCGGCGCAGGTGACGATCGGCGTGCCGGCCAACATGCACATCGCCGCGCTGCGCGACGACTTCCTCGAGTTCTGCGACCACCTGAACCTCGACGCGATCATGGATCCGATGAAGTTCTGAGCAGGAGCGCGATACCGGCAAGATGAAACATCCCAGGCTCGACCGCTCCACCCTGAAACTCCCGCTGGCGCTGTCCGGCGGCCGCACCGCCTCCCTCGCCGATTTCGCCGGCCGCTGGCTGGTCCTGTACTTCTACCCGAAGGACAGCACCCCGGGCTGCACCACCGAGGGCCTGGACTTCAACGCGCTGCTGCCCGACTTCCAGCGCCTGGGCGCCGCGGTGCTCGGCGTCTCGCGCGACTCCGTCAGGTCGCACGACAATTTCTGCGCGAAGCAGGGCTTCGCCTTCCCGCTGGTCAGCGACGCGGACGAAGCGCTGTGCCGCGCGTTCGACGTCATCCACGAGAAGAACATGTACGGGCGCAAGGTGCTGGGGGTGGTCCGCAGCACCTTCCTGCTGGCGCCCGACGGCCGCATCGCCCGCGAATGGCGCGGGGTCAAGGTGCCCGGCCATGCCCAGGCCGTGCTCGACGCGCTGAAGGCCGAAACCCAACAGTGACCACCACGCCCGTCCAACGCGTCCGTCGCCCTGCCCCGCAGGCCGCGACGGTTCGCCCCTGTCCGGCGTCCGTGCACGCGCACGCGGCGCCACGCCCCCACGTTGTCCCCACCAGGAAGCCACGATGACCCGAGGCAAGCGCATCTACGTGCTGGACACCAACGTGCTGATGCACGACCCGACCGCGCTGTTCAAGTTCGAGGAGCACGACATCTACCTGCCGATGCAGGTGATCGAGGAGCTGGACAACGCCAAGAAGGGCACCTCCGAGGCCAGCCGCAACGCGCGCCAGGTCAGCCGCTTCCTCAACGAACTGGTGGAGAACGCCGGCCTGGACCACCTGGCCGACGGCATCCCGCTGGCCAACCCGCAGGGCGTGCAGCTGCGCGGCCGCCAGAGCGCGGGGCTGCTGCGCTTCCAGACCAGCCACTTCGAGGCGGGCAAGAGCTTCGGCGCGGTGATCCCGGACAACGCCATCCTCGGCGCGATCCTGGCGCTGAAGGAACAGACCCCGGCCGAGATCCCGGTGGTGTTCGTCTCCAAGGACATCAACCTGCGGATCAAGGCGGCCATCGCCGGGATCGTGTCGGAGGACTACGAGAACGACCGCGCGCTGGACGACTTCAGCCTGCTGTTCACCGGCGCGATGGAACTGCCCGAGGACTTCTGGGAACGGCACCGCGACGACCTGCGTTCCTGGTCCGACCGCGGTCGCACCTCGTACGAGGTGGCCATGCGCGAGGACGAGGACTGGTACCCGAACCAGTACCTGTACATGCCGGGCGAGGACGAGGTCGAGCTGCGGGTCGCGAAGATCGACGGCGGCAAGGCCACGCTGACCCTGGTCGACGACTTCCGCGGCGGCCAGCACGCGGTCTGGGGCATCAGCGCGCGCAACCGCGAGCAGAACTTCGCGCTCAACGCGCTGATGGACCCGGACATCGACTTCGTCACCCTGCTCGGCACCGCCGGCACCGGCAAGACCCTGCTGGCGCTGGCGGCCGGCCTGGCCCAGACCATGGACCAGCAGCGCTACCGCGAGATCATCATGACCCGCGCCACCGTCAGCGTCGGCGAGGACATCGGCTTCCTGCCCGGCACCGAGGAGGAAAAGATGACGCCGTGGATGGGCGCGCTGACCGACAACCTGGAAGTACTGACGCACAACCAGGAAGGCGGCGCCTGGGGCCGCGCGGCGACCAACGACCTGCTCGCCTCGCGGATCAAGATCCGCTCGATGAACTTCATGCGCGGCCGCACGTTCCTGTCGCGCTACCTGATCCTGGACGAGGCTCAGAACCTCACCCCGAAGCAGATGAAGACGCTGATCACGCGTGCCGGCCCCGGCACCAAGATCGTCTGCCTGGGCAACGTGGAGCAGATCGACACGCCGTACCTGACCGAGACCACCTCGGGCCTGACCTACGCCGTCGACCGCTTCAAGAACTGGCCGCACAGCGCGCACATCACCCTGCGCCGCGGCGAGCGCTCGCGCCTGGCCGATTTCGCCTCCGAAGTGCTGTAGCGGCGACGCGCCGGCATGGGCCTGCAGCTGCCGCGCTGGGTCTGGGTCGGCGCGATCACGCTGGCGTGCATCGCCGGCATGGTCAACGTGATCGGCTACCTGGGTTTCGAGCACCAGGCGGTCAGCCACCTCACCGGCACCACCAGCCTGCTCGGCGCGGCGCTGGCGGCCGGCGACTGGCGCGCGGCCGGCCACCTGTGGGGCGTGCTGATCGCCTTCTGCCTGGGCGCGACCGTCAGCGGCCTGGTGATCCAAGACGGCACCCTGCGTCTGGGCCGGCGCTACGGCGTCGTCCTGGCGCTGGAATCGCTGCTGCTGGCCGCCGCCGTGCCGCTGTTCGAGCGCGAGCAGGTGCTGGGGGCGCTGCTGGCGGCGATGGCCTGCGGCCTGCAGAACGCGATGGTCACCACCTACAGCGGCGCCGCGGTCCGCACCACGCACCTGAGCGGCATGTTCACCGACCTGGGCATCGGCCTGGGCCACCTGCTCCGAGGCCTGCCGCTGCCGGTGCGCCGGCTCACCCTGAGCGGCCTGATCATCAGCGGGTTCCTCGGCGGCGGCATCCTCGGCGCCTGGCTGTTCGGCCTGCTGCGCTACCAGGCGCTGCTGGTGCCCTCGGCGCTGACCGGGCTCACCGGGATCGGCTACGTCGCCTACCGCCAGGCCGTACTCGTGCGGCAACGGCGGGCCGCCCCGAAGGACCCGCCCTCGCCGCATCGGTGACGGAAACCGCCCGCGGCGACGGTGCACAATAGCCGCATGACCCCAGCTCCCGCCGATCCCCGGCCGGTATCGGTCCTGACTATCGCCGGCTCCGACTCCGGCGGTGGCGCGGGCATCCAGGCCGACCTCAAGACCTTCGCCGCGCATGGCGTGCACGGCCTGTCCGCGATCGCCGCGCTCACCGCGCAGCACACCCGCGGGGTGACCGCGGTGGAGGTGCCGCCGATGGACTTCCTCGACGCGCAGATCGACGCCTGCTTCGACGACTTCCGGATCGGCGCGGTCAAGCTGGGCATGCTCGCCAGCGCCGGGGTGATCGAGACCGTGGCGCGGGCGCTGGAACGCCACCGCCCCGCGCACGTCGTGCTCGACCCGGTGATGGTGGCCACCAGCGGCGCGCGCCTGCTCGAGGAGGACGCGCTCGACGCGATGCGCCAGCGCCTGCTGCCGCTGGCCAGCGTGGTCACGCCCAACCTGCCGGAAGCCGAACTGCTGCTGGGCTGGACGATCGGCGACCTGGCCGCCATGTCGCAGGCGGCCTCGGCGCTGCGCGCGCTCGGCGCGCCGGCGGTCCTGCTCAAGGGCGGGCACCTGGCGGGACCGGGGGAAGTCGTCGACATCCTCGCCGACGCGGGCGGCGAGCAGCGCACCGCGCACCCGCGCCTGCGCCTGGACGCGCATGGCACCGGCTGCACCCTCGCCTCGGCGGTCGCCGCCAACCTCGCGCGCGGCCTGTCGCTGCGCGACGCCTGTGCCGGCGCGGTGGGCTACGTGCAGGCCGCGCTCCGCGGCGGCTGCCGCCCCGGTCGCGGCGACGTGCTGGTGCTGGACCATTTCGCGACGATGCCGGGCCGATGAGCGCCCCAATAATGGAACTGCCGCTGGCCGCGGCCGACGGGCACCGCTGGACCCTGCTGGCGCACCTGCCCTCGCAGCCGCGCGCGCACCTGCTGTGGCTGCCGGCGCTCGGGGTGGCCGCGCGCCACTACCAGCCGCTCGCCGAGGCGTTGGCCGGGCATGGCATCGCCACGCACCTGCACGAGTGGCGCGGCAACGGCAGCAGCTCGCTGCGCGCGTCGCATGCACAGGACTGGGGCTACCGCGAACTGCTCGCGCTGGACCTGCCGGCCAGCCTCGCCGCACTGCCCGCCGATGGCGCGCCGCGCCTGCTGGGCGGGCACAGCCTGGGCGGCCAGCTGGCCTGCTGCTTCGCCGGCCAGCATCCCGGGGCGTTCGCCGGCCTGGGCCTGGTCGCGAGCGGGACGCCGTACTGGCGGTCCTTCCCGGCGCCGCGCGGCTGGGCGCTACCGCTGGTGTACCGCTTCCTGCCGTGGCTGGCGCGACGGCAGGGCGCGCTTCCGGGCCGCCGCCTGGGCTTCGGGGGGACCGAGGCGCGCGGCCTGATCGCCGACTGGGCGCGGGTGGGACTGACCAACCGGTACGCCGCAGCCGGCCTGGACCGGGACCTGGAAGCCGGCATGGCAGGCCTGCGTCTGCCGGTGCAGGCGGTGTTGCTGGCGAAGGACTGGCTGGGTCCGCCGGGTTCGCTGCGGGCGCTGCTGGGCAAGCTTGCGCGGGCCACCACGCGCACCACGCACCTGGACGCGCACGCGCTGGGCACGACGGCCGATCATTTCAGCTGGATGCGGCAGCCCGCGACCGTGGCCCGCACGCTCGCTGAAGGACTCGCGCAAAAAAATCGCGGGACCGATTGACGGACGCCGGAGGCTCCCGCATACTTCCGCGCCTTGAAACGCGCCCGTAGCTCAGCTGGATAGAGTACCTGGCTACGAACCAGGCGGTCGGGAGTTCGAATCTCTCCGGGCGCGCCATTTGCAAAGGACCAGCGACATGTCGCTGGTCCTTTTTTTTGTCCCGCTTGCGGCGGGCTCCGGCGCACTGCCCCCGGGAGGGAGGCGCCGGAAGGCCCGTTCCGGCCTACTTCGCCGGGACGCTGCCCGGCGGGAAGCCGGCGAACATCTCGGCGATGCCGGCGCGCAGCAGCGCGTCGCCCTTGGCCGGGTCGTCCGGGACCGTATCGCTGGCGGTGCCGCGCCAGATCGCCTGCTTGGTCTTCGTGTCGAACAGGTCCACCACCAGCGTGCCGACCGTGTAGGTGCGCACGCGCGTGGTCGCGCTGCCCATGCCCGCGCCGCCGTACCAGCCCGGGCCCCAGCCCCAGCCGCCGTACATCGGGCCGGAGTACATCGTGTCCAGGCTCTGCTGCTGGTGGGTGGCCACGTGCGCGACCACCGCCACGTCGCCGTTCGGCGATTCGGTCCAGCCCTTGGCGCGCAGCTGCGCGTTGACGTACTCGACGATCCGCTGCGCGGCCAGCGGCGGCACGCCCTGCTGGTCGGGCTTGTTCAACCAGGTATAGGTGCGATAGCCGCTGAAGTTGGCGGACGGATCGGCATCGGTATGCACCGTGGGCGTGCTGGCGCAGCCGGCCAGCAGCAGGATCGCGGTGGCGATGAATGCAAGGCGTTTCATGTCTTCACTCCTTCCTGGGTTAGCTGGCCTGGTGCCGCGGCGGGGCACGGGCGGCCTTGCCGCGCCTCCTGCCTGCCCGGCGTGGGCATGACCTGTCCACGCCGGACGCCGATGCGGGGATCGTGCGGGTCAGAAGCCGAAGCTGGCCGACACCATCAACGGCTCGCCCTTGAACCGGTTCCTGACATTGAATTCCCTGACGTAACGCAGCGTGAGGTCCAGGTGTTCCCCGCCCTGCCACTTCCTGCCATAGGTCACCACCGGCCCCAGCCCGAGCGAACGGCCCCTGAAGCCGTCGAGCCGGTCCGCGGTCGGGCCCGAGTCGTCCTGCAGCTGCTGGATCCAGCCGCCGACGCCGCCGAAGCCCCATCCACCGGGCGTGCGCTTGACCAGCATCGCGTCCAGCCGCCACACCGCGCCGTTGCGGTAATCGGTGTCGTCGTTGCGGCTGTAGAAGTCCACCGCGCCGAGCGCGCTGAACTCCAGCGTCCCCGCCTGCAGCAGCTTCGTGTACCCCACGCCCGGCGACACCGTCCACACGTTGAGGCCCGGATTGGCCAGACGGTCCGGATCGTATTCGGCGGTCGGCGCGTACACATATAGGCCCAAGGACCAATGCTCCACCTGGCTGACGTGGTAGCTGGCGATGAACGGCGCGAAATACAGGTCGAACAGGTTCGAGGCGCTGTCGCTGACCTGCCGTTGCAGGCCGCCGACGTCGAGCGTGGCCGTCACCTCCGGCATGATGTAGGGCACGGTCAGCATGGACGCGTAGTTCCAGCGACCCTCACCGGTCGGCCAGACGTAGACGCCGGTGGCGCTGTAGAGGTCCACGTCCGCCTCCAGCCCCAGGGCCACCTCGCCGGCGATCGGCGCCTGGCGGCTGGCGCCGATCCTGCCGTCGTAGGCCACGTAGCCGAGCGACCACTGCATCCCCGCCTCCGGCGGCACGATGCCCACGAAGGGGGTGATCTGCATGCCGGTGATCGGGCGGCCCAGCGCGCCCTCGGTCGCCATCGCCCCCGCGCTCGCCCATGCCAGCGGCAGCGCGGCCAGGGCCGCGAAGGGCAAGCGCCGGCTGCGTCCAAGATGATGTCGGTCCATCCTGCCTCCTTTCCATGCAGCCAGTCCGCGTTCGCCGGCGCTACTCAACCGGCGTTCCCGCACCGCCCGCCCTGGCCTGCCGTTCGCGCATGTCCGCCACGTCCCGCTCCAGGAAGTAGTTGAGGAAGGTGCGGATCACCGCGATCGCGCCGAGCATGCCGATCGCTTCCCACGACGGCGCCACCGCCGATTCGATGATGTCCGACGCCAGCTGGAAGGTCAGGCCGGCCACCAGCCACCGCGAATAGGTCAGCCAGACCGCGCGCCGCTCGTGGCCGTCGATCGAATCGCGCCGGAGCATCAGCCGCAGCGCGCGCAGGAACGCGGCCACCGTCGCCACCGTGATGATCACCAGCGCCATCAGGTCGATGGCCGCGATCACCGGTTCGCTCAGCGCGTACAGCCATTGCCTCAGCACGGGGCAGCCTCCTTCGGCAGGCGCACGACGCAGCGGAAGCCGACGTGGCTGGTGGAGGTGTCCACCGGCTGGGCCATGCGCGCGGCGGGGCGGTAGCGGCGGCAGTAGTTGGGGGCGCACGCATGCGAGCCGCCCTTGGTCACCCGGCGCGGAATGCGCGCCTGGTCGCGATCGTCATGGCTGGCCTCGCGTTCGCCGCCGCGCGGGTTGTCCAGCGTGCAGCACGCCTTCTGCAGGCGACCGTGTTCCTGGTACCAGTCGCAGGTCCATTCCCAGACGTTGCCGATCATGTCGTACAGGCCGTAGCCGTTGGCCGGGAACGAGCCGACCGGGGCGGTGAACACCCAGCCATCCAGTTCCTGGTTCTCCCAGGGGAATTCGCCCTGCCAGGTGTTGGCCATGTAGCGCCCGCCGGGCACCAGCTCGTCGCCCCACGCGAACTCGGTGCCATCGCCGCCGCCCTTGCTGGCGAACTCCCATTCCGCTTCGGTCGGCAGGTCCTTGCCTGCCCAGCGCGCGTAGGCCAGCGCATCCTCATACGCCACGTGCACGACCGGGTGTTCGTCCATGTCGTCGATCGAACTGCCCGGCCCCCGTGGATGGCGCCAGTCCGCGCCGGCGATGTATTGCCACCAGTTGTAGTGGTTGCGCAGGTCGACGCGTCCGGATGGCGGCACCAGCACGACCGAGGACGGCACCAGCAGCGCCGGGTCGGCGCCCGGATAGTCGGCCGGATCGGCCGGCCGCTCGGCGAGCGTACGGTGCCCGGTCGCCTCGACGAAGCGGGCGAACTGCCGGTTGGTCACCGCATGGCGGTCGATCAGGAAGGCGTCCACGCGCACCCGGTGCGCGGGCTTCTCTTCCGGATAGTGCTGGTCCGATCCCATCGTGAACACGCCGGCCTCGATGCGGACCATGCCCTCCAGCGACAACGCCACGCCCGCCTCACGTCCCATGCTCAGTCCCCGAATACCGTGGTCCAGTCGTCCTTCATGCTCACCCGGGTGAGGCCGTACCCGGCACCCTCGTCCAGCGCCTCGCGCAGCGGGCTGAGCCTGAAGTCGCGGTCGTAGGCGAACTCGCGCGCCGCGTCGTCGTGGTGCAGCACCAGGCCCAGCCGCGCGCCCGGTCCGGCGAGGGTATAGCGCAGCATCGCCAGGTCGCCATCGGAATTGCCGAAGGCCAGGATCGGCCTGCGGCCAATGTGCAGCTCGATGTTGGCGACCTTCTCCTCGCGGTCGTCGAAACTGCCAAGTTGCGGCAGCTTGAGGACCTCGATGCCATCGGCGGTCACCTCGAACCGGTTCTTCGTGCTGGACCCGACTACCTGCTCGGGCGGGATCCCGTACAGGCGTTCGGACACCACGCGCACGAACTCGATCCCGCCGCCGGTGACGATGAAGGTCTTGAAGCCATTGGCACGCAGGTAATCGAGCAGCTCGCGCTGCGGCCGGTACGCACCCGCTGCGAACCCACGCCCGCTCTTCGGATTCCTCGCGCCCTCGATCCACGCCGCGACGCTGGCCTTGAACTGCGCCACCGTCATCCCGGCGTGGACCATGAACGCCGGCTCGAACACCTCCTGCTTGCTCATCCCGGCCAGCGCCTGCAGGTCGCCGGCCAGCATGGCCTTCACCGCCGGCTTCTCCAGCAATGCCGGATCGGCCGTGCCCATCCGCCGCAGCTCGTCCAGCACGAAGAACACCTGGACCTGCATCGGATACTCGCACCACAGGGTGCCGTCGTTGTCGAACACCGCGATGCGCTCGGCGGGCGGCACGTAGTCCGGTCCGCCCTCGCGCGCGACCCGCGCGACGAACCCGGTGATCGCGGCCTTGGCCGCGCCGTCGTTCCATGAAGACAACGCATCAACCATCGCCCCTCCTCCTGCAGTCCGACCAACGCAGGGTGCCGGCAGATGCCGGCACCCGTGTGCTCCGTCCGACCCTCAGCTCGCCCCCGACGCCGCGTCGGCCATCTTCGCCACCGCGTCGTCGATGGTGAAGCTGCCCGGCCGCTGGATCGGCGGGAAGTCCTTGAACGTCTCCACGAACATCGCCGCGCCGGTCTGCGCCGCGTAGATGAAGTACGCGTTATGGATGAACCAGTCGTAGTACGTGTTGGAGGTCGTGTCCGCAAACTCGTAGGGGTCGGTGCGCAGGTTGAACAGCTTCGGCATCCGCAGCCGGGTGAACGGCTCGGCCCACACCTGCATCGTGCCCTTGCAGCGCTGCTCCAGGAAGACCAGCTTCCAGTTGTGGTATCGCATCGCCAGGATGTCGCCGTCGTCGCTTATGTAGAAGAAGAAGTTCCGCGGGCTCTCGGCGGCCTTGCCGGTGATGTACGGCAGCAGGCTGAAGCCGTCCAGGTGGTTCTTGTAGGTGCGGCCGATGGCCTTGTAGCCCTTCTTCAGCTTCTCGGGCACGTCCGCGCCTCCGGCCATCTCCAGGAAGGTCGGCAGCCAGTCGTGGTGCTGCACAATGCCGTTGGCGACCGAGCCGGCCGGCACGTTGCCGGGCCAGCGCACCAGCATCGGGATCCGGAACGCGCCTTCCCAGTTGGTGTTCTTCTCGCTGCGGAACGGGGTCATGCCGCCGTCCGGCCAGGTGTTGCGGTGCGGGCCGTTGTCGGTCGAGTACTGGACGAAGGTGTCCTCGGCAATGCCCAGCTGGTCCAGCAGGTCGAGCATCTGGCCGACGTTCTTGTCGTGGTCGACCATGGTGTCGTGGTAGGGCGACTGCCACTTGCCCGCCTGGCCGATGCTTTCCGGCTTGGTGTGGGTGATCAGGTGCATGTGGGTGGTGTTGAGCCACACGAACCAGGGCTTGCCGGCCTTGTTCTGGCGCTTGATGAAGTCGATCGCGGCGGCGACGAACTCGTCGTCGCAGGTCTCCATCCGCTTCTTGGTCAGCGGGCCGGTGTCCTTGATCTTCTGCCTGCCGACCTTGCCCCAGCGCGGCTGCACGGTGGCGTCGTCCTTGTCGGTGGCCCAGGAGTGGATGACGCCGCGCGGGCCAAAGCGCTCGCGGAACTTCGGATCCTTCGGATAGTTCGCCATCTCCGGCTCTTCCTCGGCATTGAGGTGGTAGAGGTTGCCGAAGAATTCGTCGAAACCGTGGTTCGTGGGCAGCATCTGGTTGAGGTCGCCCAGGTGGTTCTTGCCGAACTGGCCGGTCGCGTACCCCTGCTCCTTGAGCAGGCCGGCGATGGTGACGATCTTGTCGCTCATGCCGATCGGCGAGGCCGGGATCCCGACCTTGGAGAGGCCGGTCCGGAGAACGCTCTGGCCGGTGATGAACGACGAACGCCCCGCGGTGCAGCTCTGTTCGCCGTAGCTGTCGGTGAACAGCATGCCCTCCTTCGCTATCCGGTCGATGTTGGGCGTGTGGTAGCCCATCAGGCCGTGGGTGTAGCAGCTCAGGTTGGACTGGCCGATGTCATCGCCCCAGATCACCAGGATGTTGGGCTTCTTCGCCGGGGCGGCCGGCTTTGCGCTTGCGGATTTCGTGGCCTTCGTGGCCTTCGGTGCTTCTTTCACCTTCGCCATTGCAGTGCTCCTCTGGATCCGATGGTCGGGGGTTGCTGTCGCCGGCGTGGCCGGGACCGGGGGGAACGGAAAGGCGTGTCGCGTGGACGCCGCGGTCAGCCGAAGGGCGCGACGCCGAATACCATGCTGGCGATCGCCAGCAGGCCGATCACCAGCAGCGCGGCGGCCGTCAGCAGGGTGAAGGACACGGGGTAACGGCTGTCGCCGTGGACCAGGCCCTCGCCCATCATCGCCGCGCGTTCGGCGCGGAGCTCGCGCATGTAGTTGACGTGGTAGGCCATGCCCAGCACCAGCATGGCGATGCCCAGGACCACCAGGGCCACGCCGAAGTTGCGCGGCGCATGCGCTTCCAGCCGCACGCCCGGTACCTGGATGAGCCTGCCGAACACCTGGTAGATGGTGAAGCCGAAGCCGATCAGCGACAGCGACGTGCGGATCACCGACATCAGCGTGCGCTCGGCGCTCAGGCGCGTGCGCTGGAACGACATGCCGGTGCGCCGCATCGACATTTCGGTGCGGTCGATCGACAGGTCGGTGCGATGCGTGGACAGGTCCGTCCGGTATTCGGACAGCGAGGTGCGGTGGTCGGACAGGCCGGTGCGGTGGTGCGACAGGTTCGTGCGGTAGGCGGAGAACTCGACCGACGCCATGTCCGCGTCGGAGCGGTCCACGTCCGGAACCGGCGGCAGCGTCCATGGCGGCAAGGGCGCCGGCCTTGGCGGCAGCGGCTCTTCGTGCGCGCCGGTACGTCCGGTTCGAACTGCGTTGCTCGATGCCATGCGACGACCTCCGTGTTGCCTGCAACGGAAGGGAACGGCTTCAGCGGTGAACGATGCGCCTCGCCACGCGGGTGACGACCCCGCGCAGCAGCAGGTAGGGAATGAACGCGAGGAGCACGGCGATGACCAGCGTCTCCAGCGGGCGGCTGAAGTCGCCGAACACCTTGAACTGGTAGATGACGTCCATGACCACGCCCAGCAGCAGGATGCGCGTGACCGCGGTGACGCCCTCGCGCCAGGCGCGCTTGCGCTCGGCAGGATCGGCGTGGCGCATGTGGACGACGTAGGGTTCGCGACCCCGGCGCACGTCGCGCATGCCGTCGCGCAGCGCCATCAGCAGCGCCATGGCGGGCTGCAGGAAGAACCGGAAGGTCATGGGCCCGTCCGAGCGCGCGACCATTTCGGTCCAGAAGCGATGCAGGTACTCCGGAAACGCATCCATGGCGTTATCCCGACGTGCAGCGAGGGGCCAGCATCGGGGCTGGTTTCCACCGGGTCAAGTGAATCCTTCAAGGCATAGCCCCTTGGGCCGATTCGACGCCGTGTGCCGGGGGCTATCCTGCCCGGGCTGGTTGACGGCCATGACGTGGACCCCGGCCCGCGCCCGGTTTACGTGTTTTTCACAACTCGAACCGCAGGGACCCGTATGCGCCTCGCGCCGATGCTGCTCGTCATGCTTCTGCTGTCGATCCCGTGCCAGGCCTCGGCGGCCCCGCCGACGGCCATCGACGGACGACCCTACCCGCGCGAGTACTCCGCATCGAACGTGCCCTTCACGGTGTACCAGCCGCAGATGGACAGCTGGGAAGGCAACACGCTGAAGGGCCGGTTCGTGATGTCGGTGAAGGGCGGGACCGGCAAGGGGCCCGACGGCAAGCCGGTGGACGAGCTCGACTACGGCGTGGTCTGGTTCAGCGCCACCACCGAGGTGGACAAGGAGGCGCGCGAGGTCCTGCTGCGCGACGCGACCTTCGAACGGGCCAGCTTCCCGACCGCGATGGACCGCCAGAACCGGTACCTGGAGATGGCGCGCAGCGTGGTCCGCGATGGCGCGACGTTCACCATCGACCTGGACCAGCTCGAATCGGCGCTGGTCGTCGGCCGTGCCGACGCCCGGCTGCCCTCGCTGCCGGTGAAGAACGACCCGCCGGCGATCCAGTTCGCGTTCGGACCGGCCCTGCTGGTCCAGGTGGACGGCAAGCCGGTGCTCAAGCCGACCGGCACGGCCGGGGTGCAGCGCGTGATCAACAGCCGCTCGCTGCTGCTGCAGCGCGAAGGCCGCTACTACACGCGCCTGGCAGGACGCTGGGCCAGCGCCGCCGCGCTCGACGGCCCATGGGCGCCGGCGGCGGATGTCGACGGCGCGCTGAAGTCCATCGCCGACCAGCTGGTCACCCAGCGCCTGGTGGACACCCTGGACGACCCGCCGGACACGGTGAAGAAGGCGCTCACCGCCGGCAAGTTCCCGGAGGTGGTGGTGCGGACCGTGCCGACCGAACTGATCGTGGTCGACGGCGAGCCGCAGTTCGCGCCGATCCCGGGCACCACGCTCAGCTACATCACCAACACCGGTGCCGACGTGCTGATCAGCGGCGCCAAGGACAACGCCTGGTACGTGCTCGTGTCCGGCCGCTGGTTCAGCGCCTCGTCGAGCAAGGGCCCCTGGCAGTACGTGGCGCCGGACAGGCTGCCGGTGGATTTCGCCAAGATCCCCGCCGACAGCCCGATGGGCAGCGTGCTGGCCTCCGTCGCCGGCACGCCCGAGGCATTCGAGTCGCTGATCGCCAACAGCATCCCGCAGACGGCCACCGTCAACCGCGGCGAGGCCAGGCTGCAGGTGCAGTACGACGGCGCGCCGAAGTTCGACGCCATCGCCGGCACCACGCTGCAGTACGCGGTCAACACCGCGGTGCCGGTGATCCAGGTGAAGGGCGGCGCGTTCTATGCGGTCGACAAGGGGGTGTGGTTCACCGCACCGTCCGCCACCGGACCGTGGGCGGTCGCCACCAGCGTGCCCGCCGAGATCTATTCGATTCCGACCAGCTCGCCCCTGCACTACGTCACCTACGTGCGGATCTACGGCGCGGAAGGCGACGAGGTCCATGTCGGCTACACCCCGGGCTACTACGGCACGGTGGCCAGCAACGGCGTGGTCGTCTATGGCACCGGCTACCTGTGCGACCCGTGGATCCACACCTACTGGTACGGCTGCCCGGCGACGTACGGCATGGGCGTGTACTTCGGCTGGAGCAGCTGGGCCGGCTGGAGCTTCGGCTTCGGCTGGGGCTACTACCCCTGGTACCCGTGGTGGGGACCGTGGTGGGGATATCCGGGAGGCTGGTGGGGCGGCGCGGCGGCCTGGAACGTCTACGGCCAGTGGGGCAACGCGGTGGTCAGCGGCACCGGCGCGGCCTGGGCCAATCCGTATACCGGTAATGTCGGGCGCGGCTTCCGCGGCGGCTACCACAACGAGCGCACCGGCGGCCGCGGCGTCGGGCGCGGCTTCGTCAACACCAACGCCTACACCGGCACCACCAGCGCAGGCGCGCAGGGCGCGCGTTACAACCCGCAGACCGGCCGCGTGGTCGGCGGCACCGGGGGTGCGGCGTACAACCCCTATACCGGCCAGGGCGCCGCCGGCGGCACGCGCACGGTCGTCAACACCGAGACGGGCCGGGTGACGGAAATGGCGGGCGGCAAGGTCCGTGGCCCGGAAGGCGCCGCGGGCGGGGGCGCGATCAGCAGCGACGGCGAGCGCGTCGACATCAGCGGCGCCGGCGGCTACCGCTACAACTCCGACACCGGCGAGTTCGACCGCGGCGGGGTGGTGAACATCAACGACAACGTCTACGCCGGCAAGGACGGCAACGTCTACCACTACAAGGACGGCGACTGGCAGCAGGTGGGCCGGCCGGAACAGCACAACCGCAATCTCGACGGGCAGACCCGCAACGACCTCTACCGCGACCGCAGCGCGCGCGAAGGCGGCTACCAGCGCGGCGCCGGCGGCGCGGGCATGCAGCGGCCGGCCGGCGGCTACCAGAGGCCTGCAGGCGGCTTCTCGCGGCCGATGCGGATGGGCGGAGGGGGCGGCCGCAGGCGCTGACCTGCTGGTGCTGCGCGGCATATCCACCCTGGCGCGTGCCCGCGGCCCTGCCAACGCGGCGTCCGTGTACGCGCCCCTGCCGGCGCCGTGATGCCTCGCCTTCGAAGGCGGCGGAGGCGAGAGAACAAGGAACGTGCAAGGACAGTCGCGCAATGCCCGTGGATGCCACCATCGCCTGCCTGCCGACGGCCGCCTGCGGCGCGAACGCCACCCGTGCGCCGCGGGCGCCCACGCGGACGGATCCCTGCCTGCGTGCGCGCGGCACGGGGCGATGGCCGGGTGCGGCGCGATGGCTCATCGCCACCGCGTTGTCCGCCGCACCGGTGGCGGCATGCCTCGCCCAGGGCGCGGTTACCGAGCCCGCGTCGCCGGATGGCGCGCCCGCTATGCGGGCCGGGTCCGCGTCGGCGCCCACCGGCATGTTCCGCGACCACGAGGACGGCCGCTTCGACCTGTCGAAATGGCTGCTCGAACACCGTGGCTTCCTGCCGGTGCCGATCGTCATCACCGACCCGGCGCTCGGCTACGGCGGCGGCGTGGTGCTGGCCTTCTTCCACCGCCCGGAAGGCAGCGCCACCACCCGCACCGCGTCGGACGGCAGCACCCAGATGATCGCGCCGAACATCCTCGGCGCGATGGCGATGAAGACCGAGAACGGCAGCAAGGCGTACGGCGGCGGCGGCCTCCTGCACTTCGCCGATGACACCTGGCGCTACAAGGGCGGGGTGGCCGACGCCGATTTCAACATCGACTTCTACACCGGCGGCCGGCTGCTTCCGGAAAGCCGGGTGGCGGTCAACCTCACCGGGCTCGGATCCATGCAGCAGGTCTCCCGGCGGGTCGGCGACCGCGAGCTGTTCGTCTCGGCGCAGTGGACCTACACCGACCTCGATCCGCGGCTGCAGGACCCGGGGCAGCGTCCGCTCGACGAGCGCGACTTCAGGCAGGTCAACTCCGGCCTCGGCCTCGGCGTCGAGTACGACAGCCGCGACAACAGCTTCACGCCTTCGCGCGGCTACCTGCTGATGGCGCAGGGCAACGCCTACCTCCCCGCGATCGGCAGCGACCTGACGTTCCAGACCTACCGTGCGCATGGCTACGGCTACTGGCCCGTGCATGCACGGTTCGTGCTCGGTGCGCGCGCGGACCTGCGGCATGCCAGCGGCGACGTCCCGTTCTACCGCCTGCCGTTCATCGACCTGCGCGGCGTGCCGTCCGCCCGCTACCAGGACGACTCCACCGCCGTGCTCGAGGCGGAGCTGCGCTGGAACATCGACCCGCGCTGGGCGGGCATCGGCTTCGCCGGCGCCGGTCGCGCCTGGGGCAGCCGCGCCGGCTTCGGCGATGCCTACACCGCCGTCAGCAAGGGCGTGGGCATCCGCTACCGGATCGCCCGCGCCATCGGCCTCTACGTTGGCGCCGACTATGCATGGGGACCGGAAGATGAGACCGTGATCATCCAGATGGGCAGCGCCTGGCGCTGACCGGCGAGGGCCGGCCCGGCATCGGCAGCGGCGATTTCACGAAGGCACAGAGGGCCGGCGCGGCCCGGGGAGGCCCGGTGATCGATGACAGCTTTTCGCTGATGCGGGGCGGCCTGGTCTACCGGGCGCTGCATTCGATGGGGCTGATGGGCCATGACCGCCACACCAGCGGCGTGGTCGCCATGCTGCTGACGCTGGTCGCGGTCGCGCCGCTGCTGGTCCTGACCGCGCTGGACCGCACCCTGCTGCCGGGCTTCACCCAGGTCGCGATGCCGCTGCTCGGGGACTACGCGCTGATCGCCCGGTTCCTGCTCGCGATGCCGCTGCTGGTGCTTGCGGCCCCCGCGTGCGACCGGTTCGCCCGGCAGGCCCTGGTGCAGTTGTCACGCTCCCGCCTGGTCGATCCGGTGCTGCGGGTGCCGTTCGACGCGGAGATCGCGCGTATGAAGCGACTGCGCGATTCGAACATGCCCGAGCTGGCCTGCCTGCTGCTGGCGGTGGCACCGGCCCTGTTCGATGCGGTGCCGGTGGGCCTGCTTCGCGGGGTCAGCGACTGGGCACACATCGGCAGCGAGCCCACCCCGGCCGGCTACTGGCTGGCGCTGGTTTCGACTTCGATCTTCCGCTTCGTCAGCCTGGTCTGGCTGTGGCGGTTCCTGCTGTGGGCATGGCTGCTGTGGCGGCTCTCGCGCCTCGACCTGGACGTGCGCGCGGCGCATCCGGATGGCGCCGGCGGACTCGGCTTCCTGGGCGCGGTGCAGCAGCGCTTCGGGATCCTCGCCCTCGCCGGCGGGCTGCTGCTGACCGGCTACTGCATGAATCACATGATCCACCTCGGACAGCCTCTCGGCGCGTTCCAGCACCTGCTGGTCGCCTATGTGCTCACCGCCGTCCTGGTCATCCTGGCCCCGCTGCTGGTGATGGCGCCGTTGCTGGCCCGGGCCAAGCGCAACGGGATCCTGCTGTACGGCAGGCTCGGCCAGGAGGCCGCGCACGCCTTCGACCGCAGGTGGCTGGCGGCGCATCCCGGAGACACGTCCCTGCTCGACGTCGGCGATGCCTCGGCGATCTGCGACCTCACCGGCGTCTACGCCACCGTGCGCGGGATGGCGATCATCCCGGTGTCGCGCTGGAACATGGCCTGGCTCGCGGCCTGCGCGGCGCTGCCGCTGGCGCCGCTGGCATTCGTGGCGTTCTCGTTCAACGAGATCCTCCAGCACCTGGCGTCGATCCTCACCTGATCCGGCGTCGCGGATCGAGCCGGATCCGCCGGCGACCCGCAGGCGCGCCTGGGCCACGCTCCCCGGTCCGGCCAGCGGGAACGCATACGCGCGGGAACGCCCGGATGCAGGCCACCGCGCGCAACCACCCGCTGCTGGCCACCGGATGTGATCATGGCGGTCCACCCACCCCGTCGCGTGCCATGTCCGAGCCCATCGTTCCAGACATTGCGGGACCGGCCCTCGTCGCCCGCGCGCGCGAGCTCGCCCGGCGGGCCCACGCCGGGCAGGTGGACCCGGCGGGCCGGCCCCGCATCGAACACGTCGCGCGCGTCGCCGCGGCGGTTTCGGACGAGGCCGAGGCCGAGGCGGTGGCGTGGCTGCATGGCGTGCTGGAGGCCTGCGATGCCGACGTGCACGGGAACCTGGCCGGCTTCCCGGTCCAGGTCCGCTACTGGGTCGCGCTGTTGACGAGGCACCCGGTGCAGGAAGACCGCGACTACTACCCGCCGATCCCGCGCAGCCCGCTGGCACTGCGCGTCAAGCTCGCCGCCATCGCCGACCAGATGGACGAGTCGCGACTCGCATTGCTGGACGAGCCGACGGCCCACCGGCTGCGGGTGAAATACGCGCAGGCGCTCGCAACCCTCCGGGGCGACGACCCCGACGCGCGCACCTGAGCGACCTGCCCGGACCGTTCTTCGCGGACGTCGCAACGGATCAGGAATGCCAGGCCTGCCTCGCGTCGGCCCTCGCGCCACCGGCGCGCGGCCGCCCGCAATCGAAGGCATGGGACTGGCGGTCCGCACGCGCCGCAAATGCAAAGAGCCCCCTTGCGGGGGCTCTTTCATGTCTGGCGGAGTGAGAGGGATTCGAACCCTCGATAGAGCTTTTGACCCTATACTCCCTTAGCAGGGGAGCCCCTTCGGCCTCTCGGGCATCACTCCGTTGGACCCGTCGTGCGCCTGGGCGTCCGCGAGCCGCGAAAGGATACCGTCTGGGGCGTTTCGCGGCAAACGATTTTCGGCTCAGGATGCCGGATCGCCGTCGCCACCCGCGTTTCCGGGGGCTTCGCCCCGCTGGATCCGCTGGTAGATCTCTTCACGGTGCACCGCCACGTCCTTCGGCGCCGTGATGCCGATACGTACCTGGTTGCCCTTTACCCCGAGGACGGTGACGGTGATCGAATCACCGATCATCAGGGTTTCGCCTACGCGGCGGGTCAGAATCAGCATTGTCTATCTCCATGGCGCCGGCACGCCTTCGCCGGCCCGCGAGGTTCCAGGTGGAAAGCCTCGCGCGTCCACTCAACTACGTACTAGAGGTCGAACCGTCGGGATCGTACTGCCCCCGCCAGCGGGGGGGCAAGGGCCGCGCCAGCGGGCGCGACCCGTACGAGGACGGCTACTGAAGCCTCTGGCCTACCCAGGCCGGAACCTCGTCGAGGGCGAGGGCAAGGGCGGGCCCGTCCTCGCCACCACCCTGGGCGAGATCCGGGCGACCGCCGCCCTTGCCTCCGATACGACCGGCGACATGGGCCAGAAGTTCGCCCGCCTTGACCCGGCCCGTTGCGGCGCCGTTCACGCCTGCGACGAGGGCGGCCTTGCCGTCCTGGGCCCCGGCCAGCACGATCACCGCATCGCCCAGCTGCTGCTTGAGCCGGTCGACGGCCTCGCGCAGGCCCTTGGCATCCATGCCCTCGAGCCGGGCGGCCAGGACCCGGATCCCTTCGATCTCGACCGCGGCCGATGCCAGGTCGGCGGCGGCGCTGCTGGCAGCCTTGGCCTTGAAGGACTCGATCTCGCGCTCCAGGCGGCGGATGCGGTCGGCCAGCGAGCGCGCCTTGTCGGCGACGTCGCTCCGGTTGCCGCCGAGCACGGCCGCGGCCTCGTCCAGGCTGCGCTCCTCGGCGGCGATGTAGTCCAGCGCACCCTGCCCGGTCACCGCCTCGATCCGGCGCACGCCGGCCGATACGCCGCCTTCGCTGGTGATCTTGAACACGCCGATGTCGCCGGTGCGGCCGACATGGGTACCGCCGCAAAGCTCGGTGGAATACTCGCCCATGCGCAGCACGCGCACGCGCTCGCCGTACTTCTCGCCGAACAGCGCCATCGCGCCGAAGTCCAGCGCCTCCTGCATGCCCATCTGGTGCACTTCGGCTGCGTGGTTGGCGCGCACCTGCGCGTTGACGCGACGCTCGATCTCGGCCAGCTCGGCCGCGGTCATCGGCTGGAAGTGCGAGAAGTCGAAGCGCAGGCGGTCCGGCGCGACCAGCGAGCCCTTCTGCTGGACGTGGGTGCCCAGCACTTCGCGCAATGCGGCATGCAGCAGGTGGGTGGCCGAATGGTTGAGCACCGTGGCCGCGCGGCGCTGGCCGTCGGCGGTGCCGGCGAGGGCGTCGCCGACCGCGATCCGGCCCTGCACCAGGCGGCCGACGTGGCCGTGGAACTGGCCGGCGAACTTCTGCGTGTCGGCGACTTCGAAGCGGGTGCTGGCCTCGGCAAGCACGCCGGTATCGCCGACCTGGCCGCCCGACTCGGCGTAGAACGGCGTCCGGTCGAGGAACACGATGCCCTCCTGCCCCGCTTCCAGTGCCCCGACCGGGCGGCCGTCGCGCAGGATCGCCACGACCTGCAGGCCGTCGGCCTCCAGGCGGTCATAGCCGAGGAAACCGGTCGGCTGCAGCTGCGCGACCAGGTCGGCCGGCAGCGTGGTGCCGCCACCGAACTTGCCGGCGGCACGCGCGGTCTCGCGCTGCTGCTCCATCGCCGCCTCGAAGCCCTTCATGTCCACCGACATGCCGCGCTCGCGGGCCATGTCCGCGGTCAGGTCGACCGGGAAGCCGTAGGTGTCGTACAGGCGGAACACGTCCACGCCGGGAATCACGCCGCCGGTAGCACGCGCGGCGACGTCGTTGAAGATGCGCATGCCCGAATCGAGCGTCTCGGCGAAGCGCTCCTCCTCGGCCTTGAGCGCGCGCTCGACCAGGTCGCGCGCGGCCGCCAGCTCCGGATAGGCCTCGCCCATCTGCTCGACCAGGGTGCCGACCAGCTGGTGGAAGAACGGCTGGCGCACGCCCAGCATCCAGCCATGGCGCAGCGCGCGGCGGATGATCCGGCGCAGCACGTAGCCGCGGCCCTCGTTGGACGGCAGCACGCCATCGACGATCAGGAACGAACAGGCGCGGATGTGGTCGGCGATCACCCGCAGCGACTTGTTCTCGAGGTCGGCGGTGCCGGTCAGCCCGGAGGCCTTGCGGATCAGCGCCTGGAACAGATCGATCTCGTAGTTGGTGTGGACGTGCTGCAGGATCGCCGCCAGGCGCTCCAGGCCCATGCCGGTATCCACGCACGGCGCCGGCAGCGGCACCAGGGTGCCGTCCGGCTGGCGGTCGAACTGCATGAACACCAGGTTCCAGATCTCGATGAAGCGGTCGCCGTCCTCGTCCGGCGAGCCGGGAGGGCCGCCGGCGATGTGCGCGCCGTGGTCGTAGAAGATCTCGGTGCACGGGCCGCAGGGACCGGTGTCGGCCATCTGCCAGAAGTTGTCTGAAGCGAACGGCGCGCCCTTGTTGTCGCCGATGCGCACGATGCGCTCTTCCGGCACGCCGACCATGTCGCGCCACAGCGCGTAGGCCTCGTCGTCGGTGTGGTAGACGGTGACCAGCAGGCGCTCGGCCGGCAGCTTCCACACGCCGGTCAGCAGCTCCCAGGCCCAGGCGATGGCGTCCTTCTTGAAGTAGTCGCCGAACGACCAGTTGCCCAGCATCTCGAAGAAGGTGTGGTGGCGCGCGGTGTAGCCGACCGAGTCGAGGTCGTTGTGCTTGCCGCCCGCGCGCAGGCAGCGCTGCACGTCCGCCGCGCGCACGTAGCTGCGCTTCTCCGCGCCCAGGAACACGTCCTTGAACTGGACCATGCCCGAGTTGGTGAACAGCAGGGTCGGGTCATTGCCCGGCACCAGCGGGGCCGACGGCACGATGGTGTGGCCCTTGCCCTGGAAGAACTCGAGGAAATCGGCGCGGATGCGGGCGGTGGAATACGGGGTCGTGGAGGTCATCTGGCTTTGGCTGGCGGACAGGTCCGGGCCGGGAACACGCCTGTGCGGCCCGGCGGGACGGGATTTTCGACGGGCTAAAGGGTAGCAGAGGCCGCGACCGGCGGCCTCGGCGACCGGTGACGGGCTCAGTCGTCGGGATCCCACCGGCTGGCGGCACGGATGCTGTCGGCGTCGAAGCCCCGCCTCGCCAGCAGGTCGGCGGCCTTGCGCCGCTGCGCCAGGTCGGCCGGGCCGGCCGGCCCGAACCGGCGCCGGACCAGGTCGCGGGCATTCGCCGACCAGTCGCCCTCGTAGGCCTCGAGCACCGCGGCGATGGCCTCGCCCGGCAGGCCATGGGTGGCCAGCTCGGCACGGATGTACAGGGGGCCATAGCCGGAGCCGGCGCGCCCACGGACCAGCGATTCGGCAAAACGCGCATCGTCCTGCCAGCCCTCGCCCGCAAGGCGCTCGACCGCCGCAGCGGCCTCGGCGGCGTCGATGCCGCGTGCCGAGAGCTTGCGGGTCAGTTCCCGCCGCGAATGTTCGCGCCGCACCAGCAGGCCCAGGGCCCGCTGCACGGGGGTCGGCTCTGCACGCTTCCGCCGCCCCTTGCGTTCCCCCGGTCCGCTCGACGGCTCGCTCTCCTGGTTGTCCTGCGGCTCGTCGCTCATCGATCCACCGGAAGATGTGCGCCATCCATGGCGCCTGCCCTCCTGGCCTTCAAGGTCCGCTCCCCGCCGTCACGCCACTGACAGCATTCCGGCGGGGAGCGGGATACCGGTCGTCCCGTGCGCGGCACGGGCGGGCCCTCACTCGTCGTCGCCCTCACCCTCTTCGCGCGAGCCCTGTTCGGGCTGGAACTTCTCGCGGAGTTCGGATTCGAGCTTGGCCGCGATGGCCGGGTTCTCGCGCAGGTACTGGCGGGAATTGTCCTTGCCCTGGCCGATGCGCTCGCCGTTGTAGCCGTACCAGGCCCCGGACTTCTCGACCAGCTTGGCGTCCACGCCCATGTCGATCAGCTCGCCCTCGCGGCTGATGCCTTCGCCGTACAGGATCTCGGTGACGATCTGCTTGAACGGAGGCGCCAGCTTGTTCTTGACGACCTTGATCTTGGTCTGGTTGCCGATGATCTCGTCGCCCTTCTTGATCGCGCCGATGCGGCGGATGTCCAGGCGCACCGAGGCGTAGAACTTCAGCGCGTTGCCGCCGGTGGTGGTCTCCGGGCTCTGGCCCGGCATCATCACGCCGATCTTCATGCGCAGCTGGTTGATGAAAACCACCAGGGTGTTGGAGCGCTTGATGTTGCCGGTGAGCTTGCGCAGGGCCTGGCTCATCAGGCGCGCCTGCAGGCCCGGCAGCTGGTCGCCCATCTCGCCTTCGATCTCGGCCTTCGGGGTCAGCGCGGCGACCGAGTCGATCACCAGGATGTCGATCGAACCCGAGCGCACCAGCATGTCGGCGATCTCCAGCGCCTGCTCGCCGGTGTCCGGCTGCGACAGCAGCAGGTCGTCGACGTTGACGCCCAGCTTGGCCGCGTACACCGGGTCCAGCGCATGCTCGGCGTCGATGAAGGCGGCGGTGCCGCCCTGCTTCTGGCATTCGGCGATCGCCTGCAGGGTCAGGGTGGTCTTGCCCGAGGACTCCGGCCCGTAGATCTCGACCACGCGGCCCTTCGGCAGGCCGCCGATGCCCAGGGCGATGTCCAGCATCAGCGAGCCGGTCGGGATGACCTCCACCGCCTCGATCGCGCGGTCGCCCATGCGCATCACCGAGCCCTTGCCGAACTGCTTGTCGATCTGGCTCAGGGCCGCGGCAAGGGCGCGCTTCTTGTTCTCGTCCATCTGGGTGTCCTCGGGTGTCAGTGGTGTGTCGCGAAGTCTGGGGTGGCCGGGTCGCACGGGCTGCGACGACGGCCGGGGAAATCGAAAATAGTCGGGGCCGCAACCCGGCTCCATCGCCGCACGCCGCATCCGCGCGTCGGAAAACGCCTCGTCCGCGCGGGGAGGCCGGCCATCAGCGGTTCGGCCTGACCAGGCCGCAGTACAGGCCCTCGATGGCGAAATCCTGGTCCGGCAGCACCTCGATCGGCGCGTAGTCGGGGTTGCGCGGCAGCAGCCGGATCCGGTCCTTGCCGATCTTCAGCAGCTTGACCGTGATTTCCTCGTCGACCCGCGCCACCACGATCTGGCCCGAGCGCGCCTCGCGGGTGCGGTGCACGCCGATCAGGTCGCCGTCGAAGATGCCCTCGTCGCGCATCGAATCGCCCTGCACCCTCAACAGGTAGTCCGGCGACGGCGAGAACAGCACCCGGTCCAGGACCACGAAACTCTCGGCCAGGTCGGCCGGCGCGTCGGCGCCGATCGGCAGGCCGGCCGCGACCCGGCCCAGCACCGGCAGGCGCAGGGCGTCGTCGTCGTTGCCGGCCGGGGGCAGGGCCAGCTCGGCCTGCGGCGGCTTCGGCGCGACCTTCAGGCGGATGCCCCGGGCGCGGCCCGGCAGGCGCTCGATCGCCCCGGCCGCCTCGAGCGCCTCTAGGTGGTACTGCGCCGCCCGCACGCCCTTGAAGCCGAAGGCGCGGGCGATCTCGGTCTGGGACGGTGGCATCCCCTCCGCCTCGATCCGCTCGGCGATCAGGGCCAGGATGGCGTTCTGGGTGTGGGTCAGGTCCATGGTTAGTAGTATTACTACTAACACCGGGGTCGCGCAATCCCCGGGTGGGGCAGGCTCAGCGGCGGCCGCTCCGCCAGATCGACAGCAGGATCCACAGCCCGGTCAGGCCGGCTCCGACGAACCCGGCCACGCCCAGGGCCAGCAGCCATCGGCTGGGTACGCCGCCGCCGGCGCTGTTCATCACGATCGACGAGCCGATCACCAGCGCGGCGGTGACCACGCCCATGGTCAGGCGGTTGGCCGCGCGGTCGACCTGTTCGCCGAAGGCCTTGAGCGAGGTGACCTCGACCTGCATGTTCAGGCGCCCGCGCCGCGCGGTCCGCAGCAGGCGGCGCAGTTCGCGCGGCAGGTCGCCGGCCAGTTCCAGCGCCTCGATCGCGCCGCGGCGGCCACGGCGCAGCAGCGCGCGCGGCGAGTAGCGGGCCAGCAGCACCTTCTCCACGTACGGACGCGCGGCGGAGGCCATGTCGAAACCGGGGTCCAGCTGCCGGCCGAAGCCTTCCAGGGTCAGGAACGCCTTGACCATCAGCGCCAGGTCCGGCGGCAGGCTCAATCCGTGCTCGCGCAGGATCGTGGTGACGTCCAGCAGCATCGCGCCCATCCGCAGGTCCTTGAGCGGCACCCCGCGGTACTGGTCGACGAAGGCGCCGACATCGGCCTGCAGGCGCGTCTCGTCGGCCTCGCCGGCGCCCTCCCCCCACTCCATCAGCACGTCGCTGACCGCCTCGGCCTCGCGTTCGACCAGGCCGTGCAGCAGCTGCACGATCTGGAAGCGGCGTTGCTCGGACACGCGCCCGACCATGCCGAAGTCGATCACCCCGAGCCGTTCGCCCGGCAGGTAGAAGATGTTCCCCGGATGCGGATCGGCGTGGAAGAAACCGTCCTCCAGCACCATCTTCAGCACGATGCCCGCGCCCACCTGCGCCAGCCGCCCGCGGTCCATGCCGGCCGCATCGACCGCGGCCAGGTCAGGCCCGGGAATGCCGGCGACGAAGTCCTGCACGTTCAAGCGCTCGCAGGTCCACTGCCAGTGCACGCGCGGCACCACGATCTCCCGGTGGCCCGCGAAGTTGCCGGCGATGCGCTCCGCGTTCCGGCACTCGGCGGCAAAGTCCAGTTCGCGGCGCAGCGACTGGGCGAACTGCTGGACCACTTCGCGCGGCCGGTAGCGGTGAAGGTCCGGCGCCTGGGCCTCGACGATCTCGGCCAGCCGCGCCAGCAGGCGCAGATCCGCTTCCACCGTGTCGCGGATGCCGGGACGGCGGATCTTCAGCACCACCGCCGTGCCGTCGGCCAGCCAGGCGCGATGGGTCTGGGCGAGCGAAGCGGCGGCGATCGGGATTTCGTCGAGCTGCGCGAACACGGTATCCGGTTCTGCCCCGAGATCCTCGACCAGCTGCGGGCGCACCTGGGCGAACGGCAACGCCGGCACCGCGTTCTGCAGCTTGCCCAGCTCGGCGATCCACTCCGGTGGCAGCAGGTCCACGCGCGTGGCCAGGACCTGGCCGAGCTTGACGAAGGTCGGTCCCAGGTCTTCCAGCGCGCGGCGCACGCGTTCGGGCGGCGCCATGTGCGCCATCGCCTGGGGGTCCTGCCAGTGCAGCAGGCGGCCGGCCCGCTCGAGCGCGCCGGCCAGGCCGATGCGCCGGACCATGTCGCCGAAGCCGTAGCCGACCAGGACCGAGGCGATCTGCTGCAGCCGCCCGAGGTCGCGTACCGTGCCGAGCGTCTCCCACATCAGGGGCACCCCGGCACCGGGCCCGGCAACGGAAGGCCGCTCACGCGAGCAGTCCGTCGACGCCGGCCAGCGCTTGGCCGACGGTCTGCCGGCGCACGGCCTCGCGGTCGCCGTCGAAATGGAACACCTGCGCCCGCGCGTAGCCGCCTCGCCGCTTCCAGGCGATCCACACCGTGCCCACCGGCTTGTCGGGGCTGCCACCGCCGGGACCGGCGATCCCGGTCACCGCCACCGCGAGGCTGGCGCCGGAATGGACCAGCGCGCCGGAGACCATCTCGATCGCGGTCTCGCGGCTGACCGCGCCGTGCTCCTCCAGCGTCTGCGGGCGCACGCCGAGCAGGGCCTGCTTGGCCTCGTAGCTGTACACGACCATGCCGCAGTCGAACCAGTCGGAGGAACCGGCGATGTCGGTCAGGCACTTGGCGATCCAGCCACCGGTGCAGCTCTCGGCGGTGACCAGGCGGTCATGGGCACGGCGCAGCCGCTCGCCCAGCGCATGGGCCTGGTCGCGCAGCTGCGCGTCGGAAAGGATCGGCATGGTCGAGGGGAACGTGGGGGATGCGGACGTTTTAGCCCAAACGTTCCCGCCTGTCTGCCCGCGCGCCACTGGCAACCGGCCATCCGCGTGCCCATGCGCGCCCGGCCGCGACGACCTCGCCCTGGAAACGCTGCACACCTCCTCTCACCGGTGCGAATGCCCCGGGAGGCGAAATCGAGGAAGAGGCGATGGCCGCAGGCCGTCGCCGGGGGGCGTCCGTTTCCAGGGGCATTCGCACCGGTGCACCCGACGCCTGCCCGGCACTGCGCCCGCTGACCCGCAAAGAACACGGGGCGCCTAAGCGCCCCGAATAGAGTAAAGAGGCCGCCGAGGCGACCCGAGCAGGACAAGGGGCCGCCAAGGCGACCCGAACAGGAGAAGGGCCGCCAAGGCGACCCCTCCCTGCCCATCTCTACGCCTGCGCGATCAGTAGCGCACGCGCAGGGTCATGCCGTACAGCCGCGGCGCGCCGAGGAAGGCGTTCCACGACCCGGTCTGGATCGGCGCGTCGATGCCCACCTGCTTGTAGGTCTCGTCGGTCAGGTTCTGGCCCCACAGCTCCAGCGACCAGCGCTGGCCCTGGTCGCCGATGCCGATGCGCGCGTTGACCAGCGTGTAGGCGTCCTGCAGCTTCTCCGGGTCCAGGTCCGAACCGGTGTTGTACTCGGACATGTACTTGGCGCCGATGTTGAAGCGGCCGACCAGGTTGGCGCCGATGCCCCACTCGTAGGTCAGGTTCGCGTTGGTCGACCACTTCGGGGCGAAGCTCATCTGGCTGCCCGGCAGCAGCACCAGGCCCGCATCGGGCAGCGGATCGTCGCCGTACTGGGTGTCGGCGTAGACCACGCCGGCCTGCAGCGACAGGCCGTCGATGCCGGTGTTCCACAGCATCTCCGCGTCCACGCCCTTCGAGGTCACTTCCGGGATCGAACGGACCACGAAGCTCGTGCCCAGGAAGCTGTTGAGCTGGAAGTCGGTGTACTCCTGGTAGAACAGCGCGGCGTTGAGCAGCAGGTTGCCATCGGCCCAGGTGGTCTTGGTGCCCAGCTCGTAGCTGTCGACGAACTCGCCCGGGAACGAGGTGTCGTCGACCGGGATGATGCCCTGGGTGCCGCTGGACAGGCCGTTGGAGGACTGCACGCGGTCGAGGTTGAAGCCGCCGGCCTTGTAGCCGCGCGCGTACGAGCCGTAGGCCATCACGTCGGCGCTGAAGTTGTAGGACAGCTTCAGCGTGCCGGACCACTCCTTCTCCGAGCGCTCCTGCTCGGTGCTGCGGCCGTTGTGGGCCACGTTGGCCCACGGCAGGCAGGTGAAGCCGATCACCTGCGGCGCGATGGTCGGCACCGCCGCCGCGGGCACCCCGCGCGAGACCAGCGCCGCGCCGATCCGCTGCAATGCCGCCGGGTTCACCTGGCCATTGGGCAGGAAGTAGGAGGCGCAGGCGAGGCTGCCGTTGGGGTTGGTGTAGTTGGACTCGAGCGTCTTCTTCTCGTTGGTGTAGCGCAGCCCGAGGGTGACGTCGAACGCGTCGGTGGCGTGCCAGGTGTTGTTGGTGAAGATCGCGGTACTTTCGGCGTTCTGCTTGTAGGTATCGAGCGTGGCCAGGCCGGGGAACAGCGTGCCGAACGGGCGGCCGGTGGCCTGCGACAGGAACAGCGGCGCATCCGGGCGCAGGGCCAGCGCCGGGTTGATCTGGCCGATCAGCGCGGTCGACAGGTACGGCTCGTAGGCGGCGCCGTAGCGGTAGGTCTCGTTGCGGTCCAGGTCCTCGTTCGAATAGAACAGGCCGACCATCCAGTCGATCGTCTCGCTCGAGCCGGTCAGGCGGAACTCCTGGCTGAAGGTCTCGAACGCGGTCAGCGACTCGTCCTCGTCCGGGGCGCGGTAGAGCACGTCGGCGGCGCTGTAGTCGAAGTCCAGGCCGTTGATGGCCTGCCAGTCGCGCCAGGCGGTGATCGAGGTCAGCACCGCCTCGTTGGCCCACGGCGTGGTCCAGTTCACCTCGGCCTGGACGCCCTTGTCCTTGATGTCCTGCTCGGTGCTGCGGTTGCTGTAGGCCAGGCGGCGGTCCGGATCGGCCACCGGGATCACCGCCTCGCCGCCCGGGGTGAGCGCGTTGAGGATCGCCGCGGTCGGGCCGCGCACGGTGGTGACGGTGACGCAGCAGTTCTCCTCGCGGCTGGTGTAGTCGGCGGCGAAGTTGACCTCGACCGAATCGGCCGGCTCCCACAGCAGCTGGCCGCGCAGGGTCTGCATGTTCTGGTCGCCGTCGTCGGTCTCGGTGCGCGGGCCGCCGCCGGTGCGCACGTCGTCGACGCCGTCGCGGGTGCGCAGCGCGGCGTAGATGCGCATCGCGCTGTGCTCGCCGAGCGCGTCGTTGTAGGCGCCGGCCAGGCCGAGCGCACCGTAGTTGCCGACGGTGACCTCGCCTTCGGCGCTCTGGGTGTAGCTCGGGCGGCGGGTGACCACGCTGATCACGCCGGCGGAGGTGTTCTTGCCGAAGACGGTGCCCTGCGGCCCCTTCAGCACTTCGATCCGCTCCAGCTCGCCCAGGTCGGTGAAGCCGACGCTGTTGCGCGGGCGGTACACGCCGTCGATCACGATGCCGACCGACGATTCCAGGCCCGGGTTGTCGCCGACCGTGCCGATGCCGCGGATGCGGGCTACGGTCTGCGCCGCGCTCTGGGTGCTGGTCACGGTCAGGCCGGGTACCAGCACCTGCATGTCCTTGATGTCGCGCACGCCCGTGTCCTGCAGCAGCTGTTCGCTGAGCACGTTCACCGTGATCGGCACTTCCTGCAGCGCCTGTTCGCGCTTCTGCGCCGTCACCACCATCGTCGACAGGGTGACCGGTTCCTCTTCCTGCGCGGCAGGCGTGGCCGCCTGCTGCGCATGCGCCGCCGGGATGGCCGGGATGCCCGAGAGCGCGGCGACCACGGCGATCGCCAGTCCGGTGTGTTTCAGGTTCGAGCAGGCCATGTTCCCTCCCCAGGGTGTTGTGATGGCGGATGCTGCTTGGGTGTTGCGTCCTTCCGTGTCAGGCGTGCCCGTCCATTCGTGACGGTATGCACGCCCGAACGTTAAACCGGCTTCACAATTACCGCATTTTGCGGTGCGGCGATACGGGGCGGGCGGTTTGAGGATGGAGGGCCCCCGCCCATTTAGCCGGAGACAGGACTGCAGCCACCGCCGGCGCAATGCGGCTCCCCGGCCTCTTCCATCTGCAGGGTCACGTGCGCGATCCGGTGCCGTTGCGCCAGCATCGCCACCAGCTCGCGGCGCACGACCGCCGCGTCGGCCAGCGGGGCCACGACCACGTGCGCGGTCATCGCCGGGGTCCTGGAGGCCAGCGCCCAAACATGCAGGTCGTGGATACCGGCGACGCCGGGGTGCGCGCCGAGGTCGGCCCGCACCGAAGCCAGTTCCACGCCGGGCGGCACGCCTTCCATCAGCACGTTGAGCGCCTCGCGCACCAGCACCCACGTCCGCGGCAGCACCCACAGTCCGATCAGCACCGCCAGCAGCGGGTCCACCCACAGCCAGCCGGTGAAGCGGATCACCAGCGCCGCCACGATCACCGCCAGCGAGCCGAGCATGTCGCTCCAGACCTCCAGGTAGGCGCCCTTGAGGTTCAGGCTCTGGCCGCTGCCGGCATGCAGCAGCCGCATCGCGGCGAGGTTGCAGGCCAGGCCGACCACGGCCACGCCGAGCATGCCGAGGCTGGCCACCGGGAGCGGCGCACGGAACCGCTGCCACGCTTCCCACAGGATGTAGCCGGCCAGCACGAACAGCAGCATGCCGTTGGCCAGCGCACCGAGCGCCTCGAAGCGGGCATAGCCGTAGGTGCGCCGCGCATCGGGCGGACGCCGCGCCAGCCGCACCGCGACCAGGGCGATGGCCAGGGCCAGCGTGTCGGTGGCCATGTGCGCCGCGTCGGAGAGCAGCGCCAGGCTGTTGGTCAGCCAGGCGCCGGCCACCTCCGCCAGCAGCACCGTCGCGGTCAGGCCCAGCGCCCACCACAACGGGCGCTCGAAGCGGATCTCGGCGGGCACGTGGCTGTGGCCGTGCGCGCCATGGGCGTGGTGCGAATGGCCGTGGCCGCCGTACCCGGGCCGGTCCCCGTGCTCGTGCTCGTGGTGATCGTGGCCGCCGTGCACGGGTTCGTGGCGGTGGCCGTGCCCCTGCTCGTGGCCGGGCGGCATGCCCTCGGGGCCGTCGTCGTGTTCGCGCATCATGCCCCGACTATCGTGGGCGACATCCGGCGGAGACTATTACATCGGCTGGCGCGCCCGCGCATGCCCGCGGGCGCGCCGTGTCCGCCGTCCGCCTAGCGCTTCGACGCACTCCCCGCCTCGACCGCCGTCCAGACCCTCAGCAGGTTGCCACCCAGGACCTTCTCCAGGTCCGCATCGGAATAGCCACGCGCCTGCAGGGCGGCGACCAGGTTGGGATAGTCGGCGACCGTGCGCAGCCCCTCGGGCAGGTTGCCGGACACGCCGTCGAAATCGGACCCCAGGCCGACATGGTCGATTCCCAGCATCCGGATCCCGTAGTCGATCTGGTCGACCACCGCGTCGATCGCCGTGGGCCGCGGCGGATGCGTGCGCTCCCATTCGTCCTCGAACGCGGCCTTGTCCTCCTCCGGCCGGCCCGCGGCGCGCGCGGCGGCGTTGCGCTGCTCCAGCGCCGCGACGGCGACGAAGTAGGCCTGGGTGTCGGCCGCCATCTGCGGATTGACGAAGGCGCTGCCGAAGGTGACCTGGACCACGCCGCCACGGGCGGCGATGGCCTTGGCCAGCTCGTCGCTCAGGTTGCGCTCGAACCCCGGGGTGAAGTGGCGGAAGCCCGAATGGCTGGCGATCACCGGCACCCGGCTCAGCGCGACGGCCTGGCGCACCGCGTCGTCCGACAGGTGGGAGACGTCGACCATGATCCCGAGCCGGTTCATTTCCGCCACCACCTCGCGGCCGAACGGACTCAGGCCCTGCCACTGCCGCTGGCGGCCGTAGGACGAGTCGCTGATCCGGTTGCTCTCGCTGTGCGCCAGGGTGATGTAGCGCACGCCGCGCGCGTGGAAACGCGCAAGCTCGGCCAGGTCGCCACCGATCGGGGCGCCGTTCTCCATGCCCAGCGCCAGCAGCACGCGGCCGCCGGCCCGCAGGCGTTCGAGGTCGCCCGGCGAGGCCAGCAGCGCGAAGCGGTCCGGGTGGCGTCCGACCATCGCCTCGACCGCATCTATCTGCTTGTGTGCGATCGCCTGCGCGGTCCCCGCCCGGTCCTGGCCCGGCGAGGTGTAGATCGACATGAAGGCCACGTCCAGCCCGCCTTCGCGCGCGAGCGGGTAGTCGAACTCGCGGTCGGGCGTCAGCTGGCCCAGGTCCCGCCAGCCATCCATCAGTTCGCCGGGGGCGTCGATGTGGGTGTCGACGATCACCGCGTCGCGGGCGAGCTGGCGCGGATCGGTGGCCGGACCGGCGGCAAGCGCATGGCCCGCGGCGAGGAAAAGCAGGCTGGCGGAAAGGCGGATCGGCATGGGCGCTCCCGGCGCGGTTCTGGAACGCCCGATCCTATCCCCATCCCGCGGCCGCACGGAACCGTCGGCGTCCGCGTCCGGCTCGGCATCGCGGCCGCGGGTGCGAAGCCGCGCGCGCGGCGTCCGCAGCGGTCGTGGGACGCGCGGCCACACGACCCGCATCCTGCCGGCCATCACCCGGGCCATTACAATCGGCAGCCCTGCCCCGCCGCCGCACCGATGGCCAAGCCCGCCGACACGTCCGCCGTCCCCGAACACACGCCGCTGATGAAGCAGTTCTTCGCGGCCAAGTCCGACTACCCGGACCTGCTGCTGTTCTTCCGGATGGGCGACTTCTACGAGCTGTTCTACGACGACGCGCGCAAGGCCGCGCGCCTGCTCGACATCACCCTGACCCAGCGCGGCAGCTCCGGGGGCGCCCCGATCCCGATGGCCGGCGTGCCGGTGCATGCGTACGAGGGCTACCTGGCGCGGCTGGTCGCGCTGGGCGAATCGGTGGCGATCTGCGAGCAGATCGGCGACCCGGCGCTCGCCAAAGGCCTGGTCGAACGCAAGGTCGTGCGGATCGTCACCCCCGGCACGGTCACCGACGAGGCATTGCTGGACGAGCGCCGCGACACCCTGCTGATGGCCGTCTCGCGTGGCCGTTCGGGCTATGGCCTGGCGTGGGCCGACCTGGCCGGCGGCCGCTTCCTGGTCAACCAGGTCGACAGCGACGACCAGCTGCTGGCCGAGCTGGCGCGGCTGGAACCGGCCGAGCTGCTGGTGCCCGACGAGGAAGGCCTGCCGCCGATGAGCGCCGGCGCCTTGCGTCGCCGCCCGCCGTGGCTGTTCGATCCGGACAGCGGGCGCCGCCAGCTGCTGCGCTTCTTCGGCCTGCACGACCTCACCGGCTTCGGCATCGAGGACAAGCCGCTGGCGGTGGCCGCCGCCGGCGCGCTGCTGGGCTACGTCGAGGAAACCCAGAAGCAGCAGCTGCCGCACCTGACCTCGATCTCGGTGGAGACCGCGGGCGACGCGATCGCGATGAACGCGGCCACCCGCCGCCACCTGGAACTGGACAGCCGGGTCGACGGCGACACCCGCCACACCCTGCTCGGCGTGCTCGATTCGACGATCACGCCGATGGGCGGGCGCCTGCTGCGGCGCTGGCTGCACCGGCCGCTGCGCGACCGTGCGGTGCTCGGTGGCCGGCACCACGCCGTGGCCACGCTGGTCGAACGCCGCGCAGACGCCGACCTGCGCGAGCGCTTCCGCGGGCTCGGTGACATCGAACGGATCCTCACCCGCGTCGCGCTGCGCTCGGCGCGGCCGCGCGACCTGTCGACCCTGCGCGACGGCCTGGCGATGCTGCCGGCGCTGCGCGAGGCGCTGGGCCCGCTGGATTCGCCGCGGCTGCAGGCGCTGGCCGACGAGATGGGCCGCCACGACGAGACCGCGCACCTGCTCGCCGGCGCGATCGCGCTGCAGCCGCCGCTGAAGCTGGTCGACGGCGGCGTCATCGCCGAAGGCCATGACGCGGAACTCGACGAGCTGCGCCGGCTGTCCACCCACGCCGACCAGTTCCTGGTCGACCTGGAGGCGCGCGAGCGCGAGAGCAGCGGCATCGCCACGCTCAAGGTCGGCTACAACCGCGTCCACGGCTACTACATCGAGATCAGCAAGGGCCAGGCCGACAAGGCGCCGGTGCATTACACCCGCCGCCAGACCCTGACCGGCGCCGAGCGCTACATCACCGAGGAGCTGAAGGCGTTCGAGGACAAGGTGCTGTCGGCGCGCGACCGTTCGCTGTCGCGCGAGAAGTTCCTGTACGAGGCGCTGCTGGACGCGCTCAATGGCGTGCTCGAGCCGCTCAAGCGCTGCGCCGCCGCGCTCAGCGAGCTGGACGTGCTGGCCGGTTTCGCCGAACGCGCGCAGGCGCTGGACTGGGCGCGGCCCGAACTCGTGCAGGGCCCCTGCCTGCGGATCGAGCGCGGCCGCCACCCGGTGGTCGAGGCGGTGCGCGAGGAACCGTTCGAGCCCAACGACCTCATCCTGCATGCGGAGGTCGAGGACAACCCCGACGTGCCGCCGCGGCGGATGCTGGTGATCACCGGCCCGAACATGGGCGGCAAGAGCACCTACATGCGCCAGAACGCGCTGATCGTGCTGCTCGCCCACATCGGCAGCTTCGTGCCCGCGTCGCGCGCGCAGATCGGCCCGATCGACCGGATCCTGACCCGGATCGGCGCGGGCGACGACCTCGCCCGCGGCCAGTCGACCTTCATGGTCGAGATGGCCGAGACCAGCTACATCCTGCATCACGCGACGAGCCAGTCGCTGGTGCTGATGGACGAGATCGGCCGCGGCACCTCGACCTACGACGGCCTGGCCCTGGCCGATGCGGTGGCGCGCCACCTGGCCGCGGTCAACCGCTGCTGGACCCTGTTCGCGACCCACTACTTCGAACTCACCGCGCTGGCGACGCCGGACGGCGGCATCGCCAACGTGCACCTCGATGCCGTCGAACATGGCGATGCGCTCGTGTTCATGCACGCAGTGAAGGACGGCGCGGCCGACCGCAGCTTCGGCCTGCAGGTGGCGGCGCTGGCCGGCCTGCCGAAGGTCACGCTGCAGCAGGCGCGGCGCCGGCTGGCCGAGCTGGAGCAGCGTGGCCGCGAAAGCCATGCCTCGGAAATGGCGCCGCAGGCGCTGGACGCGCCGCAGCAGTTCGGCCTGTTCGCCGCCGCGCCGTCGGCGGCGCAGGAAGCGCTGGCGGCGCTCGATCCGGACGAGCTGACGCCCAAGCAGGCGCTGGAAGCGCTGTACCGGCTGAAGTCGCTGCTGTAGTCGCGGCGATGCCGGGCAGGACACCCGGCATCCCGTTCAGGCCCACGTCGTGATCCGGCCGGGGCGTCCGTCACCGTCGGCGGACCCGGCCCGCATCGCCCTTCGACCGCCGGATCGCAAGCCGCCGTCCCGCGATCGCGGCGAAGGCCGCCGCCAAGCGGACGTCATCCCCTGCCGGCGGACACGCTCACATCGCGCGCGTATCCGCCGGCCGGTTCATCCAGTTGTCATGCCGCCCATCGGCGTAGCTGACCGGGCCCGACACCAGTTCGTCGATGCTGGCGTCGTCCAGCGTGTTCACCTGCACCGACACGAACGTACCGCCGGCTTCGGGAATGAAGCCGTGCCCGTAGAGGGTGATGCCGCAGCGCGTGCAGAAGCGGTGGTGCACGTTTCCCTGGCCCCAGTCCTTGGCGTAGTCGCCGAGCAGCGCCTCGACCTGGAGCAGTTCGAAGTCCGTCGCCCGCGCGCTCCAGTTGCGGACCTTGCTGCAGTAGGTGCAATTGCACTTGCCGGTGCCCGCGGCCAGGTCCAGCGTGGCCCGGTAGCGGACCGCGCCGCAATGGCAGCTGCCGTGGTAGATCTTGTCCATGGCCTGTCCTCCCGTCAGGCCGCGGCGCCGGCCTGCGCCGGATGCGGGTGCGCAGGCACCAGCGCGTCGTCCCGCGCGTTGGCCGCGATCGCCGCCGGGCGCTGCGCATGGCGGCTGGCGTACTCCACGAACGCCGGCCGCTTCTCCAGCATGCCGATCATCATGTAGTAGCCGAGGAAGGCGGCCATGTAGAGGTCGGCGGCGGTGAAGCGGTCGCCGGCCAGGAACTCGCGGCCCGACACCGCCTGCTCGAGCACGCCCAGCACGTCGGCCTCGCTGCCATAGCCGGCGGTCATCGGCTCGGCGAACGCGCCGGCAAGCCTGGCGGTGAACATCGCCTCCACCGGCCCGGCGAGGAAGAACAGCCAGCGGTAGTAGGCGGCCCGCTCCGGCGAACCGGCCGGCGGCGCGAGGCCCTTCTCCGGCACCAGTTCGGCCAGGTAGGCGCACACCGCCGCGTTCTCGGTGACCACGACGTCGCCGTGCCGGAGTGCGGGCACCTTGCCCATCGGGTTGACCGCCAGGTATTCCGGCGACTTCATCGGGGTGCCGAAGTCGACCACCACCTCCTCGTACGGCAGGCCGGTCTCTTCCAGCATCCAGCGCGCGATGCGGGCGCGGGACACCGGGTGGGTATAGAAGGTCAGCGTCTTGCTCATGGCGGCTCCGTCACTGGAAAGAGCCGGCAGTGTGCGCCGCGCCTGCTGACAGCCGGTGTCAGCAGCGTCGCCCGGCATCGGGGCACCCGGGCGATGGGAGCGGATCCCTGGAGCGGGCCGGAACTGGCGAGCCCGCAACTGGAACCGGCGCGCGAGGGGTTGGAACTGTCAGGTGAGTGACTGGAACGCGTGCGTGCTTTTCATGCGCGGTCGCATGGAAAAACAACCGCTCGCCGCCGGTTTCCGTGCACGGCCGTATGGAAAATACCCGCGTGCCAATGTCTGGAACCGGCGAGCGGATGATTTCGAGGCGTTACCGGACCGGAATCACGCGCCCGAGCGGTTTCCATGCACCCACTCGGTGATTCGCCAATGCCGGCGCGCGGGTCGTAGCCACCCGCGACCGGAGGCCCGCAAGCCGCCCGCGTCAGCCGCCCGGCCGGCGCAGCCGCTGCTCCTCCCAGCGCCGGATCAGCCGGTGGCGCTGCTCCGGATACCGCTGGCCGGTGTCCTCCAGCGCCAGCACGCGGTCGGCGCGGAAGTGGCGGAAATCCGCGCGGGTCTCGCACCAGGCGGCGAGCAGGCGCATGTCGGCGAGGAACGCCATGGCGAACGGCCAGACCACGCGCTCGCTGGCCGCCCCCTGCCCGTCGCGGTAATGCATGCGCACGGCATGGCCCTCGCGGATCGCGCGACGCAGGGCTGGCAGCCAAGGTTCCGGTTGCGCCGGGCACCACTCCGGGGCGAACAGGCCGCTGGTCTCCACCTGCAGGCGCAGGCCGTCTGGCAGCACGCCGACCACCCGATCCAGCGCACGCCCCGCCGCGGCCGCCAGTTCCGGGTCGGCATGCGACGCGACCCAGCGCGCGCCGAGCACCAGCGCTTCCAGCTCGTCGGGCGAGAACATCATCGGCGGCAGCATGAAACCGGCGCGCAGCTGGTAGCCGACGCCCGGGTCGCCGGCGATGTCCGCGCCCTGCGCTCGCAACGCGTCGATGTCGCGATAGAGCGTGCGCAGGCTGATCCCGAGCTGTTCGGCGAGCTGCGCGCCGCGCACCGGCCTGCGGCGGCGGCGCAGGTCGTCCAGCAGGTGCAGCAGTCGGGCGGCGCGTGTGCTCATCTGCGATCGGACGGGCGGACGGATCGGGAAGCGGAACAGAATACGCGGGGCGCACACGCCCACCGCATCGACGGTGCGGCCGGCGGGTGGCCCGCCGCGCATCGATCGGGCATTCCCGTGCAAGCGCCGGCGATGGACGTGGTGATGTCATCGGCCGAGGCGTAGGCTGCCGGGGCGGCGCTGCCCGCGCCTTGATGCGGCGCAGCAGCTGCAATAGCCGTCCGCTATCGAAGATTTTGCAATAAACGATTTTTATTGATCGCAGTCGCCGCCTACGCTGTCTTCGACTCGCCGTTCACGGCCGAAAGGAGGAGCCCGCCATGAGCAAGCCGTCCGATCCCCGCTTCCCGCGCACGCAGCGCGTTCGCCCCGCCAACCCATCGGGCCGGTCTTCTTCCCCACCTGCCTGCTGAGCCCGCCTGTGGTGCGGGCATCTCCGCCTGCACCGCGTCCACGTATCCATCCGCATTCGGCTCCCGCACGGGATCGCCGTCGAGTGCCCGTCACGAGGCCGTCCACCCATGTCCACCGAAAAGAAGTGCCCGTTCGACCACGCCGCCGCCGGCGGTGGCACCAGCAATCGCCACTGGTGGCCCAACCAGCTGCGCCTGGACCTGCTCAACCAGCATTCGGCGCGCTCCAATCCGCTGGATGAAGGCTTCGACTACGCCGCCGAGTTCAAGAAGCTCGACTACCACGAGCTGAAGAAGGACCTGCGCGCGCTGATGACCGATTCGCAGGACTGGTGGCCGGCCGACTTCGGCCATTACGGCGGCCTGATGATCCGCATGGCGTGGCACAGCGCCGGCACCTACCGCATCGGCGACGGCCGCGGCGGCGGCGGCCGCGGCCAGCAGCGCTTCGCCCCGCTCAACAGCTGGCCGGACAACGTCAGCCTGGACAAGGCGCGCCGCCTGCTGTGGCCGGTCAAGCAGAAGTACGGGCAGAAGATCTCCTGGGCCGACCTGATGATCCTGGCCGGCAACGTGGCGCTGGAGACGATGGGCTTCCGCACCTTCGGCTTCGGCGCCGGCCGCGAGGACACCTGGGAGCCGGACCTGGACGTGTACTGGGGCCGCGAGACCAAGTGGCTCGGCGGCGACGAGCGCTATTCGCGCGGTTCGCCGGGCGTGGCCGAGCACGCGGTGCTGGTGTCCGAGGACGACAGCATGGTCAGGCACACCCGCGACCTGGAGAACCCGCTCGCGGCGGTGCAGATGGGCCTGATCTATGTGAACCCGGAAGGTCCGGACGGCAACCCCGACCCACTGCTGGCGGCCAAGGACATCCGCGACACCTTCGGCCGCATGGCCATGGACGACGAGGAGACCGTGGCCCTGATCGCCGGTGGCCACAGCTTCGGCAAGACCCATGGCGCGGCCAGCGCCGACAACGTCGGCGTGGAACCCGAAGCGGCCGACCTGGAACTACAGGGCTTCGGCTGGCGCAACCGGCACGGCAGCGGCAAGGGCGGCGACACCATCACCTCCGGCCTGGAAGTCACCTGGACGAAGACGCCGGCGCTGTGGAGCAACAACTTCTTCGAGAACCTGTTCGGCTTCGAGTGGGAGCTGGAGAAGTCGCCGGCCGGCGCCCAGCAGTGGGTGGCCAAGGACGCCGGCGACCTCATTCCCGACGCGCACGACGCGTCGAAGAAGCATCGCCCGAAGATGCTCACCACCGACCTGTCGCTGCGCTTCGACCCGGTCTACGGGCCGATCTCCAGGCGCTTCCTGGAGAACCCGCAGGCGTTCGCCGATGCCTTCGCCCGCGCCTGGTTCAAGCTGACCCACCGCGACATGGGGCCGCGTGCGCGCTACCTCGGCCCGGAGGTGCCGAAGGAAGAGCTGATCTGGCAGGACCCGGTGCCGGAGGTCGACCATCCGCTGGTCGAGGCGGCCGACATCGACGCGCTGAAGACGAAGATCGCCGACGCCGGCCTGACGGTGGCCGAGCTGGTGTCCACCGCGTGGGCGTCGGCCTCCACCTTCCGCGGCGGCGACAAGCGCGGCGGCGCCAACGGCGCGCGCATCGCGCTTGCCCCGCAGAAGGACTGGGAGGTCAACCAGCCCGCGCAGCTGGACAAGGTGCTCAGGGCGCTCAAGCGCATCCAGGCCGACTTCAACATCGACGCCAGCGGCGGCAAGAAGGTTTCGCTGGCCGACCTGATCGTGCTGGCCGGTGGCGTGGGCGTGGAGCAGGCGGCCAGGGCCGCGGGCGTGACGGTCAGCGTGCCGTTCTCGCCCGGGCGCACCGATGCGCGCCAGGACCAGACCGACGTCGAGTCGTTTGCGCTGCTGGAGCCGTTCGCCGACGGCTTCCGCAACTACCTCAAGTCCGCATCGGCGGTGCCGGCCGAGCATTTGCTGGTCGACCGCGCGCAGCTGCTGACCCTGACCGCGCCGCAGATGACCGCACTGGTCGGTGGCCTGCGCGTGCTGGGCGCCAATGCCGACGGATCGAAGGCCGGCGTCTTCACCGACCGCCCGGGCGTGCTGAGCAACGACTTCTTCCGCAACCTGCTCGACATGCGCACGGAGTGGAAGGCCACCGGCGCCAACGGCTACGAGGGCCGCGACCGCAGCAGCGGCCAGGCGAGATGGACCGGCACGCGCGTCGACCTGGTGTTCGGTTCCAACTCGGTGCTGCGCGCACTGGCCGAGGTATACGCCAGCGCCGATGGCCAGGAGAAGTTCGTCAACGATTTCGTCGCCGCCTGGCACAAGGTGATGGAACTGGACCGCTTCGACCTGCGCTGATCCGCCATCCGGGGCAGCGTCCGGCCTGGCGCGGCATGCGCCAGGCCGCTCCGTTCCGGCGCGTCGCAGGCTGCGCGCCACGGCCCGCGGCCGCCGGTCGGCAGGCGTGCGCCAGCCGGGCGCAAGAGGCGTATGGTGCTTTTCCCGACCGGGAAGGACCGCGCCATGAACCAGCCTCTGCTTACCCAGGAACTGCTTGCCCAGCTGCAGGGCGCGCCGCTGCAGCAACTGTCGCGCCAGCTCGGGACCGACCCGGCGCAGACCGGCAACGCCGTGGCCGCCGCCCTGCCCCTGCTGCTCGGCGCGCTGGGCCGCAACACCGCCCGGCCGGAAGGGGCGGACGCGCTGTTCGGCGCATTGCAGCGCGACCACGGCGGCGGCATGGACATCGCCAGCGTGCTGGGGACGGTGCTCGGCGGGACGACGACGCGCCAGACCGATGGTGCCGCCATCCTCGGCCACATCCTCGGCGGCGGCCAGCCGAGGGCGGCGCAAGGCCTCGGCCGCGCCACCGGAATGGGCAGCGGCCAGGCGATGCAACTGCTCGCCATGCTCGCGCCGATCGTGATGTCGTTCCTGGCCAACCGCAGCACGCGCCAGGGACTCGACGCCGGCAGCCTCGGCCAGCTGCTCGGGCAGGAACGCAGCCAGGTGCGCCAGCAGGCGGGCGGCGGGGCGCTCGACGCGCTCCTCGACCAGGACGGCGACGGCGACGTGGACGCGGGCGACCTGCTGAAGCTGGGCGCGGGGCTGTTCGGCGGGAACCGCTGACCGCGAACGCGCCCTAGGAGGCGTCGATGTCGCCGAGCGCCTGGATCAGGCGGCGCGCGCGCTTGTCCGGCTTGTGTTCGGGCGGACGGTAACCGTCGCGCATCGCCGCCCGTTGCAGGCGCTGCTGCTCGCGGCGCTGGATCGACCCGGCGGTTTCCTCGTACAGCGTCCGGGCCACAGGTGCCGGTCCGCGGGAGTCGCTCAGCGCCCGCACCACTACCTCGAACGTTTCCTCGCCGCGGGAAACCCGCAGCGACTCGCCGACGCGGACCGCGCGCGACGACTTCGCCCGCTGGCCGGCGACGTCGACCTTGCCCGTCTCCACCGCCTGCTTGGCCAGGCTGCGTGTCCTGAAGAAGCGGGCGGCCCACAGCCAGACATCCAGCCGCACCTGCGCGATCGATCCGGCGTCGGCGACGGCGTCAGTCATGCGCCACGCGACCGGATCGATGCCGTCCTGCTGGCGGAGGCGCCGCGCTTTCGCGAGGCGGCGGGATGCGATCGCCGCCTTCGCGGGGACGCCGGCCGGCCGGCGTTCGTTGTCCATGTCCCATGTGGTGCTCCGGTCGTTCAACGCGCCCGCGGCTTCGGCACGGCGGGGATCGCGTGCCTGGCCGCCTCCGCGTGCGCCTGCTGGCATTGCCGGGAAACATGATAGTCCCGCGCGCGCTCCTCGTACCGGTCGCGTTCCTCGCGCGACAGGCCGGGGGGCGGCGGCGGCGCGGCCTGGTGTTCGCGATACTGGCTCGCGCAGAAGGAGTCGGTCGAGTCGAGCTGGGCGTGGCCCGGGCCTCCCGCGCATCCCCCGACCCCCAGCAGCGCCAGCGCGACCAGCGCCGCCCAGGTCCGGTTGCCTTGCGTCATGACTTCGCTCCGCGATCGCTCCGTGGACAGTGTGCACCCGATTCCATCGTGGCGAGCGCATCTGCCGTCGTGGACCGATCGCGCCACGCGCCGCACGGCGTTGGCCGTCGGAGGGCTGCGCCGCGACGGCGACATGCCGCCCCCACCGGCGGGACGCAATCGTCCGGGGGACGCAGGCCCATCGATACGCGCCAGGCTTTCGCTCCCGTAGCGCCGCTCAGGGCGTGACGGGCCCTTCCAGTCGTCGTGCGAGTTCCACGCTGCGGGGCGCCGCGAGACCGCCATACATGGCGTCGATCGCAACCAGGCGCGCGCGCGCGTCCTCTGCCCTGCCCTGCGCCACCAGCGACTCGACACCGGCCAGCTCCTGCTCCACCCGCTGCGCCAGCCCTTGGCGGCAGGCGCCCTCGGTGGCTTCGGCCAGCGACGGCGACTGCAGCGCTACCAGAGCCTTGCGCAACCCGCGCCCGTCCGGCACCCAGTGGTCCAGTCTGGGCTGGCTGACCTGCACGACCCCCGCGACGCAGAGCGCTTCGAACGAGCGCCGGGTGCGCTCGTCCTTGGCCCGGTTCGGCAGGTCGCGGTCCCCGGTCGCGTACACGATCCGGCTGCGCGTCTGGAACAGCGACATCAGCGAAGCCTCGGGCGGGGTGAAGCCGGCCGTGCCGATGGGATCACTCCCCCCGACCAGCATGACCCCGCGGAACACGTCCGGATAGGCGAGCGCGACCCGCTGGGCCACGCGCGAGCCGCCCGAGAACCCGCCGATGAAGACGCGGGCCTCGTCGATGTCGAAGCGGCTGCGGGCGTATTCGTAGGCGTGGAGCGCCAGGGGCACGCGACGGTCGAAGACGTTCTCGGTGTTTCCGGTCTCCATCGGGGCGACGTAGACCAGGCGCTGCTCGCGCAGCATCCTCCACCAGTCGGGGGGCGGCTCGATTCCTTCCGCCGGCCACATGAACACGAGTATCCCGAGCCGCTCGCCCGGCGGATGGTCCGGCACCCATACCCGGACCTTCTCGCGGCCGGCGCCCAGGCTCTGCTCCTTGAGCTCCACCCCGCTCGCGGCGCGGAACCGGGCGATTTTGTCCTGCATGAGCGGCGTCAGCAGGCGGGCGGTCAGCTGTTGCGACGTCGCCAGCGGCGACAGCGCATCGAGAACCTCGATCTTCGGGCCGTCCTGTCCACTCGCCTCCGGCATGGCGCCCAGGGCGAGGACCACGGACACGAGGGCAGGCAGTTTCCACATGCGCGGATCATAGAACCACCCGTCGCCGATCGGACCTGCCAGGGGCGCGGCGCGCCCGGTCGATTCGGCCCGGGCCCGTCTCCCGACCCCACCCATCTCCCGAAATGCAAACGGCCGCCTCGCGGCGGCCGTTGCGGTGCATCCGGGGAAGCGGCGATCAGCCCGCGGCCTTCTCGGCCTTGGCCTTGGCCACGGCGGCCAGGTCTTCCTTGATGCGGGCGGCCTTGCCTTCCAGGCCACGCAGGTAGTACAGCTTGCCGGCGCGGACCTTGCCGCGGCGCTTCACGTCGACCGAGTCGATGGTGGCGCTGTGGCTCTGGAACACGCGCTCGACGCCGTAGCCGTGCGAGATCTTGCGCACGGTGAACGAGGAGTTCAGGCCGGCGTTCTTGATCGCGATGACCACGCCTTCGTAGGCCTGCACGCGCTCGCGGTTGCCTTCCTTGACCTTGACGTTCACCACGACGGTGTCGCCCTGGCTGAACTTCGGCAGTTCGCGGGTGATCTGGGCGGATTCGAATTCCGCGACGATGGACTTGTTCAGCTTGCTCATGGTGACCGACTCAATGTGTTCGGGTGGGCGTGTCGTGGTCGACAACTCGGGCCGATGCGGTCGCAGGATTGCGCCGCACGTGATTGTTATGGGGTCCAGTCCGGGCGGAACCGCCCGCAGGAACCCGGCATTGTAGCGGCTTCGGCGGCCCGGGGCTACCCGCCCGGGTTTCCGTCCGGGGCGTCCCCGGCGCGCTCGAGGCGCCAGTCGTCCAGCAGCTTCTGGTCGGACTTCGACAGGACCCGGCCCTCGAGCAGGTCCGGACGCCGCAGCCAGGTCCGGCCCAGCGCCTGCTGCCGGCGCCAGCGGGCGATGGCCGCATGGTTGCCGGACCGCAGCACCTCCGGCACCGTGCCATAGGCGTGCTCGACCGGGTGGCTGTAGTGCGGGCAGTCCAGCAGGCCGTCCTCGAAACTGTCCTGGTCGGCCGACCCTGCGTCGTTCAGGACCCCGTCCTGCAGACGGGCGACCGCATCCACGACCACCGCCGCGCCCAGCTCGCCGCCCGACAGGACGTAGTCGCCGATCGACAGCTCCTCGTCGACCTCGGCCTGGACCAGGCGCTCGTCCACGCCCTCGTAGCGGCCGCACAGCAGCGCCAGCCTCGGCAGCGCGGCGAGTTCGCGGACCCTGGCCTGGTCCAGCCGGCGTCCCTGCGGGCTCAGGTAGACCACGTGCGGGCGCACCGGGTCGGCCTCGCGCATCGCCGCCAGGCAGCGGCGCAGCGGCTCGACCAGCATGACCATGCCCGGCCCGCCGCCGAAGGTGCGGTCGTCCACCTTGCGGTAGTTGCCTTCGGCGTGGTCGCGCGGATTCCAGCCATGCAGCGACAGCAGCCCGCGTTCGCGCGCGCGGCCGACCACGCCGAACGCGGCGCACTGGTCGACGAACTCGGGAAACAGGCTGACGACGTCGATGCGCATCGCGACTCCCGCCGGGGACCGGCTTTGCTTGCACCTCACCGCCAGGCCCGGCGGTCGGTGCTCAGAATTCCGGATCCCAGTCGACCGTGATCGTGCCGGCGTCGAAATCGACCGACTTCACGTAGTCGGGCTGGACGAACGGGAGCATGCGCTCGCGCTCGCCGCGCACCACCATCACGTCATTGGCCCCGGTGGACAGCAGGTGCGAGACCTCGCCCAGGGCGACGCCCTCGACCGTGACCACGCGCAGGCCTTCCAGGTCGACCCAGTAGTACTCGCCCGGCGCAGGGGGCGGCAGCGCTTCGCGCGGGACCAGGATCTCCGTCCCGCGCAGCGCTTCGGCGGCATCGCGGTCGCCGATGCCCGGCAGGGTGGCGACGACGTGCTTGCCGGTATCGCGGCCGCGCGCGCCCTGCACTTCGCGCTCGGCACCGCCGGGGGCGCGCAGGATCCAGGGCTGGTAGCGGAAAATCGCCGCGCGCGGGTCGGTCCACGACAGCAGCTTCACTTCGCCACGCAAGCCGACGGCGCCCGACACAGCGCCCAGCAGGATCAGCTTGCGGGGCGGAGTGGAGCGCACGTCGTCGTTCATGGAGTCCGTTCTGAAGCGGACCAGGGCCACCAGGCTCGCCGGTGGCCCGCCTGGATCAGGCCGCGGCCGCCTGGGCCTTGGTCGCTTCCTTGTACAGGTTGCGGACCTTGTCGGTCAGCTGGGCGCCATTGCCGACCCAATGGTCGACGCGGGCGGTGTCCAGCACGATGCGCGGCTCGTTGCCGGAAGCGACCGGGTTGTAGTAACCCACGCGCTCGATGTTGCGGCCGTCGCGGGCGCTGCGCGAGTCGGTGACGATGATGTGGTAGAACGGACGCTTCTTCGCGCCGCCGCGGGTGAGACGGATCTTGACCATGGTGGTTTCTCGGTGTTGCCCAGTCGCCAGGGTGGCGAGGTAAGCCGCGAATTGTAAGTCACTGAAGCGCCTCGGACAACCAGCCCCGGCCCCACGGACCACACATGCCCCGCCGCGTTCAGGCACGCAGGTGGCATCCGCCAGGTCCTCGGCCTACAGCGGCTCCCAGGCGGCATGCCGGAGGGCAGCCTGCAACAGGCCATCGAGGTGCGCATGGGCACCCGGTGCGTACTGGACCGTGCCGATCGCCAGGATCGGCTGCAACCCGTTGGCGTTGGCGGCGAAGGCCGCCCGGAAGCCGGCCAGTTCGGCCACCCTGACCGGGCGGACGACCTGCCCGACGCCCGCCGCCTGCAACCCGGCCTGCAGCAGCCGCTCGGTGGTTCCGCGCAACGCCGGCGCCTGTGGCCAGACGACCTGGTTCCCGTCCCAGAAGCCGATATTCCAGACCGAGCCTTCGGCCACCCTCGCCTGCTCGCCCTCGCCATCGACGAACAGGGCGTCGTCGTAGCCGGCCTTCAGCGCCTCGCGACGGTGGTGGAGCAAGGGGAACGTGCCGACATGCTTGAGTTCCGGCACCGGGCGCAGGAACGGGCGCAACTGCACCCGCAGCGGACGCGGCGCGGGCGGCAGGCCGGCCACCGTGACCAGTACGTCGGTCCGGACCGGCTGCAGTGGCCGCCGGTGGTCGAAATCGCGCGCGAACACCGTGACCCGCATCGAGCCGTCGCCACCGGCGGCCCGTGCGGCCTGGCGCATCCAGCCACGCACCGCCAAGGTGTCGAACGCGGCATCGAACAGCGCGGCCGAACCTTCGGCAAGGCGCGCGAAATGCAGGTCCAGGCCCTGCGCGGCGCTGCCGCGCACCTGCAGCGAGGTGAAGTGGCCGTAGTTGACCTGCGCCAGCGCGCGCAACGCCGCGGCATCCTCGGCGGGCGCGCCGTTGAGCAATGACGCGGGCGTGAACGGGGCGGTCATGGCGCGCATGCCGGGCGGCCTGCGCCGCTCACCGGGCGCGTCGCTACCGTGCGGCACCCGCGACCATCCGCCGCCGGCTCAGCGGAACGGCAGGCCACCACGCCCGCCCATGCCGCCCATCATGCCCTGCAGCCCGCGCATCATGCCCTTCACGCCGCCGCGGCCCAGCTTGCCCATCATCTTTTCCATCTGCTGGTACTGCTTGAGCAGCTTGTTGACGTCGGCCGGGGTGGTGCCGGAGCCGCGGGCGATGCGGGCGCGGCGCGAGCCGTTGAGCAGGTCGGGGTTGCGGCGTTCCTTCGGCGTCATCGAGCCGATGATCGCCATCATCCGCGGCACTTCGCGGCTCTGCGAGACCTGCGCCTTGAGGTGCTCGGGCACCTGGCCCAGGCCGGGCAGCTTATCCATGAGGCCGGCGATGCCACCCATGTTCTGCATCTGCTCGAGCTGGTCGCGCATGTCGTTGAGGTCGAACTTCTTGCCCTTGGCGACCTTGGCAGCGAGCTTGGCCGCCTTCTCCTGGTCGACGGTCTGCTCGACCTGCTCGACCAGCGACAGCACGTCGCCCATGTCGAGGATGCGCGCGGCGACGCGGTCCGGGTGGAACACGTCCAGCCCGTCGACCTTCTCGCCGGTACCGACGAACTTGACCGGCTTGCCGGTGATGTAGCGCACCGACAGCGCGGCGCCGCCCCGGGCGTCGCCATCGGTCTTGGTCAGGACCACGCCCGTCAGCGGCAGCGCCTCGGAGAACGCCTTGGCGGTGTTGGCCGCGTCCTGGCCGGTCATCGCGTCGACCACGAACAGGGTCTCGGCCGGATTGACCGCCGCGTGCAGGGCCTTGATCTCGGCCATCATCGCCGCGTCGATGGCGAGGCGGCCGGCGGTATCGACGATCAGCACGTCGGCGAAGGACTTGCGCGCATCGGCGATCGCGGCGCGAACGATGTCCTCGGGCTTCTGCCCTGCGTCGGACGGGAAGAACAGCACGCCGGTCTGTTCGGCCAGGGTCTTCAGCTGCTCGATCGCGGCCGGACGGTAGACGTCGGCGCTGACCACCATCACCTTCTTCTTGCGCTTTTCCTTCAGGTGCTTCGCGAGCTTGCCGACGGTGGTGGTCTTGCCCGCGCCCTGCAGGCCGGCCATCAGGATGATCGCCGGCGCCGGAACATTGAGGTTCAGGTCGCTGGCCTGGGCGCCCATCACCGCGGTCAGCTCGTCGCGCACGACCTTGATCAGCGCCTGGCCCGGGGTCAGCGACTTGAGCACTTCCTGGCCGACCGCGCGCACCTTGATCCGCTGGATCAGGGCCTGGACCACCGGCAGGGCGACGTCGGCCTCGAGCAGGGCCACGCGCACCTCGCGCACCGCCTCGCTGATGTTGGACTCGGTCAGGCGACCGCGTCCGCGCAGGCGCTCCATGGTGCCGGACAGGCGCTGGGTCAGGGATTCGAACATGCGGGCGGACCGGAAGGCGGAAAACGGCCGGCGATTATAGCCCGCCGGGTCGCGCGGCCCGGCGGTCCCCGCGGCGAGCACCGGTGCATCGGCACGGGCGCGACGCTCCTCAGGCCGGGGGCGCGTATGCGACACTCATCCGATGACAATCGTTCTCATCGCCGTCACCGCCTACCTGGCCGCCGCCCTGCTTCTGTTGCGCGCAGTCGCCCGCAAGGAGGCGGCGCCGTCGCGGGCATGGCTGCTGCCGGCCCTGGCCGGCGTGCTCCTGCACGGCGGATACCACCTCGGGGTCGCCTGGCGGACGCCGGGCGGGCCGGACATGCATTTCTTCTCGGCGCTGTCGCTGGTCAGCCTGGGCATGGCGGCGATGACCACCCTGGTCGGCGCGCGTGGCCGCATGGCGGCGCTGGGTGTCATCGCGTTCCCGCTGGCAGCCGCACTGCTCGCCACCTACCACGCGCATGGACACGCGGCCTCGGCGACCCTCGACTGGCGCCTGCAGCTGCACGCATGGCTGGCGTTGCTCGCCTATGCGACGCTGGCCATCGCCGCGTTGCTGGCGGTGATGCTCTGGCTCCAGGAGCGCGCGTTGCGTCGCCGCGAATTCCACGCATGGCTGCGCGTGCTGCCGCCGCTGACGGAGCTGGAACTGCTGCTGTTCCGCACGATCGCGGTCGGCTTCGCGCTGCTGACCCTGACCCTGCTGACCGGGGTACTGTTCGTCGAGGACTTCCTGTCCCAGCACCTGGTGCACAAGACCGTGCTCAGCCTGCTGTCGTGGCTGGTCTTCGGCGGGCTGCTGCTGGGCCGCTGGCGCTACGGCTGGCGCGGCATCCGCGCGGTGCACTGGACGCTGACCGCGATGGCGCTGCTGCTGCTGTCGTTCTTCGGCAGCAAGTTCGTGCTGGAACTGGTCCTGCGCCAGCCCTGACCGGCCACGCCGCCGGCGCCCCGGATCAGGCCACCGCCATCCAGCCGGCAGCCCCGCCGAGCAGGGCGCCGCCCACCACTTCCTCCAGACGGTGGCGTCCGAGCGCCAGCCGGCTCCAGGCCAGTGCCGGAACGAGCGCGAGCAGCGCGCACCCCGCGGGCCGCCACACGGCGAGCAGCACGATCCCGGCGAATGCGAGGCTGGCTAGGTGCAGGGACAGCTTGATCCAGCGGTTCGCCAGCCCGGCCGCGCACAGCATGGCGACGGCGGCGAGTACGCCGCCCGACAGGGGCGAGGCGCCGCCACCCAGCCACCGCCAGTAGCCGATCGCCAGCACCAGGGCGAGCAGGTACAGGACCGGGCGCTCCTGGGGCCGCGAGGCATCGACCGTGCTCCAGCGGCCGCTGCGCCAGCGCCGCCAGGCGAATCCCCAGGCGATGCCGACCACGACCGCCATGCCCGTGGCGACACGCGGAAGGGACGGCGGATCCAGGCGCCACGCGGCGACCAGCGCCAGCCCCATGAACACCCCGAACGGGTGCAGCACGAGCGAAAGCGCCCGGGCCACGCCGCGTCCAGGCGCGGGAGGAATCACGCCTGCTCCAGCGCGTCCGCCAGCCGCTCCACCGCGATGACCTGCATGTCCTTGTAACGCCCGCCCTTGGGCACGTTGGCCTTGGGCACGATCGCGCGACGGAAGCCATGGGTGGCGGCCTCGCGCAAGCGCTCTTCCCCGTTGGGCACCGGACGGATCTCTCCGGACAGCCCGACCTCGCCGAAGGCGACGGTCTTCTCCGCCAGCGGCCGGTCGCGCAGTGAGGACAGCACCGCCAGCAGCACCGGCAGGTCGGCGGCGGTTTCCTGCACCCGGATGCCGCCCACGACATTCACGAACACGTCCTGGTCGCCCACGCCGACGCCGCCGTGCCGGTGCAGCACCGCCAGCAGCATCGCCAGCCGGTTCTGCTCCAGCCCCACGGCCACCCGGCGCGGGTTGGACAGCGGCGAGGAATCGACCAGCGCCTGCACCTCGACCAGCAGCGGCCGGGTGCCCTCGCGGGTGACCATCACGCAGCTGCCCGGCTGCTGCGCGCTGCCGGAAAGGAAGATCGCCGAGGGATTGGGCACTTCCTTCAGGCCCTTGTCGCCCATCGCGAACACGCCCAGTTCGTTGACCGCGCCGAAGCGGTTCTTGAAGGCGCGCAGCACGCGGAAGCGGCTGCCGCTCTCGCCTTCGAAGTAGAGCACCGCGTCGACCATGTGCTCGAGCACGCGCGGACCGGCGATGCCCCCCTCCTTGGTCACGTGGCCGACCAGGAACACGGCGGTCCCGGTTTCCTTGGCGTAGCGCACCAGCCGCGCGGCCGCCTCGCGCACCTGGCTGACGGAGCCGGGCGCGGCGGTGAGCGACTCGGTCCACAACGTCTGCACCGAGTCCGCGACGATCAGCCGCGGCTGCGCCTGCGCGGCGTGCTGCAGGATCGACTCGACCCCCGTCTCTGCCAGCGCCTGCAGGTTGTCCAGCGGCAGGTCCAGCCGCATCGCGCGGCCGGCGACCTGGGCGAGCGATTCCTCGCCGGTGACGTAGAGCGCGGGCACCTGCGCGGCCATCTTCGCCAGCGCCTGCAGCAGCAGGGTGGACTTGCCGATGCCCGGATCGCCGCCCACCAGCACCACAGCGCCCTCGACCAGGCCCCCGCCCAGTACCCGGTCCAGCTCGCCGATGCCGGTGGACACCCGAACCTCAGCGGACTGGCTGACATCCTTGAGCGCGGTGACCTTCGGCGGATCGACCTTGCCCGCCCAGCCGCCGCGGCGCGCCGAGGGCGGGCCGGCGGCGGCGCCGGCCGGCTCCAGCACCACCTGCGACAGGGTGTTCCAGGCCCCGCATTCGCCGCACTGGCCCTGCCACTTGCTGTATTCGGCGCCACAGTCGCCGCAGACGTAGGCCGTCCGGGCGCTGGACTTGGAAGAGGGCTTGGCCACGGGATCGCGTCCGCTGCAGGTGGGACGCCACTCTAGCGGCGGCGCGTCTCCGCTGGCGAGACGGGACCGGGTGCCATCTGGCCTGCCCGCCTCCGAACCGTTAGAATTCCGCCCCCGGTCGCGCCAGCGCGTCCGGCCTCCGCCGGAATAGCTCAGTTGGTAGAGCGGCGCATTCGTAATGCGTAGGTCGCAGGTTCGACTCCTGTTTCCGGCACCAGCTTCCCCCAGAACCCCCGGCCAGCGCCGGGGGTTCTGCTTGTCGGCGACCCGCGACCTCGCCCGAAAACTCGACGGCCACAGGTGTCGGGCCCGGTGGGCGTGGTGGTCGGCACGTGCTTTCGTCGCCCACTTCGCGTCGGCACGCGCCCGGCCTGCCGGACACGACGATAGTGGAAGGCGGTAGTACCCTAGCGGCCCCCTGGTCAACCGGATCGATCCGTGCGCTTTCCCATCTGGCGGGTCACCGTGGTCGTGGGGGTGGTACTGGCATTCATGGCCGCACCGATCTGGTCGTTGCTCGGGCCGGGGGTGTTTCGCTGGCACGTCCAGCAGCCTGCCGCCTGGCAAGGGGGGCTGGAGGCGCTGACGGTATTCGCCCTGCTGTTCGCCCTATTCCGATGGACACGCGGCGCGCCCCGCTGGATCGGCGCCGCGGTGACCGTTGCGCTCTACGCCCGCCACCACGGCGTGGATTTCGCGATCCTCCTGAGTTACGCATACCTGGAGGGCATCTTCGCCCTGGGGGCCGTCGCTTCGGCCTCGCTGGGCGTTTTCCGCGGCGCCGACCCTGCGAATCCCGGGGCCATCGGGCTGGTCGGGCTGGTGGCGTGGTCCTTGCTGTTGTGGGCTGCCTCGATGGCGGGCTTCGGCAGCATGGAATCGCTCGGCTGGATGGCCTTGCTGGTTCTGGGCGCCATGATCGCGATGCGCCGCCGACCGATGCTCGGGGGCATCCTCGCGGGGGCCGTACGCCGCACATCCGATCGCAATCCGGCGGTAGCCGCCTTGATCGCCACGCTGATGCTGGTGATGTATGCCAAGGCATCGGTCTCCACGGACTTCGATTCCAACTGGTACGGGCTGGCGACCGATCGTGCATTGCTGGCCAGCGGCAGCGTCTTCCGCAGCGAAGGTCTGGTCGCCCCCGTTCATTACTACCCGAAACTGACCGAGCTCCTGCAGGTACCCATGGCCGTGGTCGGCAGCATCCCGGCGGTGGTCGGCCTCAGCATCGGGTGCTGGCTGGCCACGCTCGGAACCTCTTCGATCATCCTGCAGGAGCTGCGCGTAGGCCGCGCTCTGCGGCCCTACATCATCGCGCTGGTAGCGACACTGCCGGCGTTCGCCAACGTGTCGATGACGGCCAAGGGTGATGCGCTCGCGGCGCTGCTGCTGAGCACGGCGATGGTCGCCGTCCTGCGCCTGAAACACGGCCGCTCGTTCGCGTGGTTCTGGGTCGCCATGAGCGCGGCACTGCTTGCCAGCCAAGCGCGGCTTTCCAATATCCCCTACACGCTGGCGCTGGGACTGCTCGCCCTGCTGGCAGCGGCGCGATGGATACGCAAGCCTCCATCACCCCACCGGGGGCAGGGCAGCAGCCCCATCCTCTTCATCGCCACGCTGGCGCTCGTAATCCTGATCACGTCCAGAACCTGGCTCCTGGCCGGGGTCCCCCTGGTCGCACCCAACGCTGCGCTCGATCTGTTCTCGCGATGGGGAATGGAGCTCAAACCACCGGTCGGCCATCTGCCTACCAGTGACCTGCTCATCTACCTGCCGCCGGCCAAGGCATTGTGGGCGTACCTGTTCGATCCCCGGCACTACCCGCTGCTGCAGATCCTCTGGACAGGGAATGCGTGGCTCAGCCTGTCCCTGGCGTCCTTGCTTCTCGGCTGGCGCAGGCCAGTCGCATGGCGGCGTGCGCTGCCCGTGTTGTTCGTCGGCCTGCTTTTCTTCCCGATGCTGCTGGGCAACCGCTACATCGAAGCGTCGGGCGCGGACGGGAACTACTTCGTGACGCCCGTATCATGCCTGATGCTGTTCGCGGGCTTCCTGCTGCAGCAGGCCTTGTGGAAATGGCAGCGGGCTTCTGCCGTAGCCGCCACCATGCATGCCCTGGCCTTCACGGCAGCAGCCACTTCTGCGCTCATATGCCTCGTCACCGGGCTCTGGGGACCGGGCACCCGGGCGTTCGACGCCCGGCTCGATCGACCGGTGCTCGACACGGCGCTCCGCAGAGCCGCCGCCTGGCACGACATCGGACTCGAACGGATCGCCCAGCGCCTGCTTCAGGAACCACCGCGGACGCGCGTTGTCGGCGATGTCGGCGGCGAAGGGTTCTGGTTGCCGGTACGTTACGAACCGATCGACATCATCGCCCTGACCCGCGGGGAACTGGTCGAGACCGGAGAACGGACGCTGGAGTTCCTGCGCACTACCGAGGTGACATTCCTGATCGTCCGCGTCCCCGGGGAGTCCCCGCCGGAAGGGCGGGCAGCGATCCTGCGCCAGGCCGTCGACGCGCTGAAGCAGAAAGGTGAGGCCGAGGTCGAGCTTGTGGAAGGTCCCTACGAGCTCTGGCGGTTGTCCTCAACGGAGGCGGGACCCGCAAGCCCCCGCGCTCCGGCCCGTTGACAGGAAGGCCTCCAGCGGCCCGCGCGGATTCGCGCGACGGCGCTCCTTTCGCCTGCCATCCCGTGAAGTCCAACGGGCCGATCACGGGCAAGCAGGATCCAGGTGCCGCTCCGCTGGCGCCTGCACGTGCACGCTGGACCGTCGGGACCGGGGTGTTAACGTAGCTGGCCAGCTCCTGTCTTCTGCATCCTGATGATCCGTCGCCTCCCGTTCGTGCCGGCCCTTCTCCCGATCCTGCTGCTGGCCTTCACCTGGCCGGCACTGGCACAGGCGCCCTCCATGGACGATGCCCGCCGCCAGCTGGAGCGCCTGGGCGCAGGGCTGGACGAGCCGCAGGACGACCTCGCGCTGCAGGCTTCGCGCGACGCCACCCTGAGGATCCAGGCCCAGGCCGAAAAGACCATCGCCGAGCGCACGCCGCAGCTGCAGAGCCTGGATGCGCGACTGGCCGAACTCGGCGAAAGCCCGGCGACGCAGGGTCAGGAAGCGCCGGAGGTGACCCGCGAACGCCGCGACCTGCAGCGCCAGCGCAATGACGTGGATTCGGAGCTGCGCCAGGCGCGCCTGGCTTCGGTGGAGAGCGGCCAGCTGCTTGAACGCATCGCCGCCGAGCGCCAGGAAAGTTTCCACCAGCGCCTGTCGGAACGGACCACGCCGCCCTGGAATCCCCGTTTCTGGCGCAACCTCGCCGACAACCGTGCGCGCGATGCGAAGCGCCTGTCCGACGTGTGGGAAGACACGTACGACAGCGTGACCCGGCGCTGGCAGGCCAGCCCGGCGCGTTCGGCGGCGTACCTGCTCGCAGCGCTCATGGTAGCCGTGGTGGTCGGCTGGTTCGGCGCCCGCAAGGTGCCCCGACTGGTGGGCAAGCACATCCCGGCCGGACCGCTGCGACGTTCGGCCCCGGCCATGGCGCGACTGGTCCTGTCGACACTGGCTGCGTGGTGGATCGTCGGCCTCGCCCACGCCGCGTTGCTGCCCGCCTCGCCGACCGCTGAGGTTGCCCGGCTCGCCGGCCTGGCCGGCAGCACGCTCGTGTTCGCCACCTTCGTGACCACGCTGGGCGCGGTGCTGCTGGCGGTGCGTGCGCCATCCTGGCGCCTGCCGGCGATCTCCGATGCCGGCGCACGCGCGCTGCGCCCGGTTCCGCTCGCGGCGGCGCTGGCAATCGTGCTGGCCACCTTCCCGCAGGAACTGGGGATACTGGTGAACGCCAGCCTGCCCCTGACCGTGGCCCTCACCACCCTGGCGGCGCTGGTGTCGACCGCGGTGGTCCTGTTCGCGCTCGTGCGCGTGCACCGCCTGCACGCCCACGCGGCCGGTGAGGGCGGCGCGGTGGACGCGGCACCCGCCAAGCCGCACTTCCGGCCCTGGATCAACGTCGCCACCACCATCGGCTGGATCGGCGCCGGCATCTGCCTGCTCGGCCTGATCACCGGCCACGTCGCGCTTTCCGGCTTCATCGCCCAGCAGATGCTGTGGACCGGCGTGGTCCTGGCCACCCTCTACCTCGGCATGCGCTTCATCGACGACGTCGTCTGCGCGATCGTGGGCGCGAAAGGCCTGGCCGGGCGCCGGATCAACAGCCGCTTCGGCCTGGACCCGCGCCACGTCGAACGGCTGGCGGTCGTGCTGTCGGCGGTGCTGCGCACGTTGCTGGCGCTGCTGGGCCTGATCGCCCTGGCCATGCCCTACGGCGCCAGCGGCGACGACCTGATCGACCGGGCGCTGGGGCTGGCGCGCGGCATCTCCATCGGCCAGCTCGTCCTCAGTCCGACCGACGTGGTCCGTGCGATCGCGGTGTTCCTGCTGGCCAGCGGCGTGTTCCACCTGGTCAAGCGCTGGCTCGGGCGGCGCTACCTGCCGACGACCCGGATGGACGAGGGCATGCGCGCCTCGGTGGTCACCCTGTTCGGCTACTTCACCGTGGTGCTGTCGGTGGCCATGGCGCTGGCGGCGATCGGCGTGGGACTGGAACGGATCGCATGGATCGCCAGCGCGCTGTCGGTCGGCATCGGCTTCGGCCTGCAGGCGATCGTGCAGAACTTCATCTCCGGCCTGATCCTGCTGGCCGAGCGGCCGGTGAAGGTCGGCGACTGGGTCGTGGTCGGCGACGCGGAAGGCGACATCCGCCGGATCAACGTGCGCGCCACCGAGATCCAGACCGGCGACCGCACCACGGTGCTGGTCCCCAATTCCGAGCTGATCACCAAGACGGTTCGCAACCGGACCTTTTCCAACGCCGAGGGGCTGGTGAAGATCGTGCTGCCGATGCCGCTGGCCACCGACGCCGACCTGGTCCGCGAGCTGCTGCTGGAGGCCTTCCGCGGGCATCCCGGCATCCTCGAGGCGCCGGCGCCGTCGGTGCTGATCGACGGCATTTCGGACAAGGGCCAGGTGATATTCAGCGCGACCGGGTTCGTGGCCACGCCGCGCCAGGCGGCGAACACGCGCAGCGCGCTGCTGTTCGAGATCCTGCGCAAGCTGCGCCAGCTCAATATCCGGATGGTGTGACCTGCGCCGGCCGCGACCTGCGGCCGGCGCGCCTGCTCAGCCGACCAGGCGCAGGCGCAGTTCCTTGGGCAGCGCGAAGACCATGTCTTCCGGCTCGCCGTCCAGCTCGCTCACGCCCTGCACGCCGAGCTCGCGCAGGCGGGCGATGACGCCGTCGACCAGCACCTGCGGCGCCGACGCGCCGGCGGTCAGGCCGATGTGGCGCTTGCCGGCCACCCAGGACGGGTCGATCTCGTGCGCACCGTCGATGAGGTACGACTCCACGCCCTCGCGCCGGGCCAGCTCGGCCAGGCGGTTGGAGTTGGAGCTGTTCGGCGAGCCGACCACCAGCACCAGGTCGCAGCGGCCTGCGAGTTCACGCACCGCGTCCTGCCGGTTCTGGGTGGCGTAGCAGATGTCGTCGTGGCGCGGGCCCTGGATGGCGGGAAAGCGCGCCTTGAGCGCGTCGATGATCCCGCGCGTGTCGTCGACCGACAGGGTGGTCTGGGTGGTGTAGGCGAGGTTCTGCGGTTGACCGACCTCAAGGGTGGCAACGCCGTCGATATCCTCCACCAGATGGATCGCGCCGTTGCCCGCCTCGCGGCTCCACTGGCCCATGGTGCCCTCCACTTCCGGATGGCCGGCATGGCCGATCAGGACCACGTCGCGCCCGGCGCGGCAATGCCGCGCGACTTCGAAGTGGACCTTGGTCACCAGCGGGCAGGTGGCGTCGAACACCTTCAACCCGCGCCGTTCGGCCTCCACGCGCACCGCCTGCGACACGCCATGGGCGCTGAAGATCACCGTCGCATTGTCCGGCACTTCGTCCAGCTCTTCGACGAACACCGCCCCTCGCGCCTTGAGGTCGTCGACCACGAAGCGGTTGTGCACGACCTCGTGGCGCACGTAGATGGGCGCGCCGAGCGTTTCGATCGCGCGCTTGACGATCTCGATCGCGCGGTCGACGCCGGCGCAGAAACCGCGGGGATTGGCGAGGATGACGTCCATGGAATCAGTCGTGGAGATCGGCGTGGGAGCCGGGGACGGCCCGTGCACAGCGTGGCAGGTCCATCATGAACCGGGTTTGGCCTTCCTGCCATCGAACAGCCCGAACAGGGCGATGCCGATGGCGCCGGCGACGATCGCGGCATCGGCCAGGTTGAACGCCGGCCAGTAGTGGCCGCGCCAGTACCACTGGATGAAATCGACCACGTGGCCATGGACCAGCCGGTCGATGACGTTGCCGAGCGCGCCGCCGATCACCAGTGAATAGGGCAGCGCCTGCCGCCAGTCGCCGCGGGGCGTACGCCAGAGCCACCAGCCGAGCAGGCCGCAGATGGCGAAGGCCAGCACGGTGAAGAAGACCGCCTGCCAGCCGCCGGCATCGGCCAGGAAGCTGAAGGCCGCGCCGGTGTTGTAGGTCCGGTACCAGTTCCAGAAGCCGTCGACGACCGGCACGGCGGTGTACTCGGGCAGGCTGGACAGGACCCAGGCCTTGCTCCACTGGTCGAGGCCGATGATGGCCGCCGACAGCAGCAGCCAGACCATCGCGTTGGGCCGGGGCCGGGTTGTGCTCATGCTCAGAACCACCTGCGATCCTCGCCCGGGCCTTCGATGTTGGATACGCAGCGCCCGCACAGCTCCGGGTGCGCGGGGGCCACGCCGACGTCGGCGCGGTGGTGCCAGCAGCGCACGCACTTGGCCTTGCTCGTCGGCTGCGCACTGACGAAGATGTCGTCGGTCTGCGCCACGGCGACGGACACGTCGCCGCTGATGAACAGGAAGCGCAGTTCCTCGGCCAGCGGCTGCAGGTGGGCGGCGGTGTCGGCGCCGGCGGTCACGGTGATCTCCGCTTCCAGCGCCGCGCCGATCTGGCCGTTGGCGCGCATCGGCTCCAGCACCTTGGCCACCTGCTCGCGCAGGGCGAGCAGGCGGTCGAAGTCGGCCGCGCCCAGCTGGGCGCCGGCCGGCAGCGGCGCCAGGCCGTCGTACCAGGTCGCGAACAGCACGTTGCCCGCGCGTTCGCCGCCTTCCGTGGATGCGGGCAGGTACCCCCACAGCTCGTCGGCGGTGAAGCTCAGCACCGGCGCGATCCAGCGCACGAACGCCTCGGCGATCCGGTACATCGCGCTCTGCGCGCTGCGCCGGCCGCGCGAATCCTCGCCCATCGTGTACAGGCGGTCCTTGGTCACGTCCAGGTAGAGCGAACCGAGGTCCACGCTGCAGAAGTTCAGCAGCGCCTGCACGATCGCGGCGAAGTCGTAGCGCCCGTAGGCGTCCTTGATCTTCTCCTGCACCTCGAAGGCGCGGTGCACGATCCAGCGGTCCAGCGCGACCATGTCCTCCAGCGGGCGCAGGTCGCGCGCCGGGTCGAAGCCGTGCAGGTTGGCCAGCAGGAAGCGCGCGGTGTTGCGCAGGCGCCGGTAGGCATCGGCATTGCGCTTGAGGATCTCCTGCGACAGCGACATCTCGTTGCTGTAGTCGGCCGAGGCGATCCACAGGCGCAGGATGTCGGCGCCCAGGGTCTTCATGATGTCCTGCGGCTCGATGCCGTTGCCGAGCGACTTGGACATCTTGCGGCCGTGCTCGTCCACGGTGAAGCCGTGGGTCAGGCACTGCCGGTACGGCGCGGCCTTGTCGATCGCCACGCCGGTCAGCAGCGAGGACTGGAACCAGCCGCGGTGCTGGTCCGAGCCTTCTAGGTAGAGGTCGGCCGGCTTGCCCAGGCCGCGCTCGAGCAGCACGCCTTCGTGGGTCACGCCCGAATCGAACCAGACGTCGAGGATGTCGGTGATCCTGTCGTAGTCGCCGGCCTCGGCGCCGAGCAGTTCGGCCGCATCCAGCGTGTACCAGACGTCGACGCCGCCCTGCTCCACCCGGTCGGCGACCTGGCGCATCAGCTCGCTGCTGCGCGGATGCGGCTCGCCGGTCTCGCGGTGCACGAACAGCGCGATCGGCACGCCCCAGGTGCGCTGGCGCGAGATCGTCCAGTCCGGACGGCCCTCGACCATGCCGGCGATGCGGGCCTTGCCCCACTCCGGATACCAGGTGACCGTATCGATGGCGGCCAGCGCGTCGGCGCGCAGGCTGGCCTGCTCCATCGAGATGAACCACTGCGGCGTGGCGCGGAACGCGATCGGCGTCTTGTGCCGCCAGCAGTGCGGGTAACTGTGTTCGAGCCTGGTCGCCGCCAGCAGCGCGCCGCTGGCGCGCAGCACCTCGATGATGGTGTCGTTGGCCTTCCAGATGTGCAGGCCGGCCAGTTCCACGCCCTGCGCCGGCGGCGTCGACGGCAGGTACACGCCGCGTCCGTCGACCGGGTTGAGCTGCGCGGCGGTGTACTTCTCGATCAGGCCATACGCCTTGCCGACCACGTAGTCGTCCTGGCCGTGGCCGGGCGCGGTGTGCACGGCGCCGGTGCCGTCCTCGGCCGACACGTGGTCGCCGAGGATCGCCGGGATGTCGCGCTCGTCATAGAACGGATGGGCGAACAGCAGGTTCTCCAGCGCCACGCCCTTCACCCGACCGTGGACGGTCACGCCGGTGACGCCATAGCGCTGCAGCGCGCGCTCGGCCAGCGCGTCCGCCAGCACCAGCCAGCGGCGCTTGCCGTCGCGGGCCGGGCCTTCCACCAGCGCGTACTCGAGGTCCGGGCCCAGCGACACGGCCAGCGAGGCCGGCAGCGTCCAGGGCGTGGTGGTCCAGATCGGCAGGGCGACCTCGACGTCCGCGGGCACCTGCACGCCGAACGCCGTCCCGACCTCCCGTGCGTCACGCGCGGCGTAGGCGACGTCGACCGCCGGCGAGACCTTGTCCTGGTATTCGATCTCGGCCTCGGCCAGCGCCGAACCGCAGTCGAAACACCAGTGCACCGGCTTCACGCCGCGGGTCAGGTGGCCGTTGTCGACGATCTTGGCCAGCGCCCGGATCTCGTCGGCCTCGAAGCGGAAGCTCAGCGTCTTGTACGGATTGTCCCAGTCGCCGATCACGCCCAGCCGCTTGAAGTCCTTGCGCTGGATCTCGATCTGCGACTCGGCGTACTCGCGGCACTTCTGCCGGAACTCGACCGCGTCGAGCTTGACCCCGACCTTGCCGAACTTCTTCTCGATCGCGATCTCGATCGGCAGGCCATGGCAGTCCCAGCCCGGGATGTACGGCGCATCGAAGCCCGCCAGGTACTTGGACTTGACGATGATGTCCTTGAGGATCTTGTTGACCGCATGGCCCAGGTGGATCGCGCCATTGGCGTAGGGCGGGCCGTCGTGCAACACGAACAGCGGGCGTCCCTTGGCATTGGCGCGCAGCTGCGCGTACAGGCCATCGGCTTCCCAGCGCGCCAGGGTGTCCGGCTCGCGCTTGGGCAGGTCGCCGCGCATCGGGAAATCCGTGGCCGGCAGGTGGAGGGTGGCTTTGTAGTCTTGGGTCACGGCTCTACCGTCGTGCGGCGGTCTTGGGTGGGTCGTCCGCACGCGCGCGCGCGGGCTCATGCGGGGAACGGGCGTCGTCCGCGAGGATCCGGCGTGCCTCGCCGGCGTCGCGATGCATCTGTTCGGTCAGCGAATCCAGGTCGGCGAACTTCTCCTCGTCGCGCAGCTTGGCGACGAACTCGACCTCGAGGTGGCGGCCGTACAGGTCGCCCTCGAAGTCGAACAGGTGCGCTTCGAGCAGCGGCTCGACGCCATCCACCGTCGGCCGGGTGCCGAAACTGGACACCGACGGCCACGCCCGCCCGCCGGCGCCATGCACCCGGGTCGCGTAGATGCCCGACAGCGCCGGGGTCTTCGGGAAGCGCAGGTTGGCGGTCGGGAAACCGAGGGTGCGGCCAAGCTGGCGCCCGCGCACGACCCGGCCCCCGATCGAATACGGGCGGCCGAGCAGCAGCGACGCCTGGGCGAAATCGCCGGCGCGCAGGGCCTCGCGGATGCGGGTGCTGGACACGCGCTCGCCATGCGCGTGCACCGGCGCGATCTCGCCGGCGTCGAACCCCAGCTCCCGGCCCATCGCCTGCAGCAAGGCCAGGTCGCCGCCGCGACGGTGCCCGAACCGGAATTCCGGACCGATCCACACCTCGCGTGCGCCGAGCCGGCCGGCGAGCACGCGGCGCACGAACTCCCCGGCGGCCATGGCCGACAGCGCCTCGTTGAAACGGAGCAGGCCCAGCCGATCGATGTCGAGCGACAGCAGCCCGCGGATCCGGTCGCGCGGCAGGGTCAGGCGCGGCGGCGGGTTGCCGCGGGCGAAAAACTCGCGCGGCAGCGGCTCGAAGCTCAGCGCGACGGCGGGCAGGTCCAGTGCGCGGGCGCGCGCCACGGCATGGCCCACCAGCGCCCGGTGGCCCAGGTGGAGGCCGTCGAAGGCGCCGATGCAGACCACGCTGCCGCGCGGGCACAGGGACCCGCCATCGACGTCACGGAACAGCCTGCTCATCTATCTCGTCATGACCACTGGATCGCCCGCGGCGCCGGCACGGCGCCGGCCCGGGGCCGAACGCCGAAGTATAGCCGGCGCGACCGGCCGGTTCGGCCTCAGCCGCGCAGGTCGCGTGGACGCAGGCCCTGCAGCAGCAGCAGCGCGACATACGCGGCCGCGCCGCCGCCGACCAGGATCGACAGGCGCCAGCCGCGCCCCCACCAGTCCCAGCCCGCCCATTCCGGCCACAGGCCGCGGAACGCGAGGACCACCGCCACCAGGCCCGCCGCCGCGATCGCGACCTGCCGCAGCAGCCGACCCCAGCCGGGCTGGCGCCGGTAAACGCCGGCCCGGCGCAGCAGCCAGGCCAGCTGCACGGCGTTGACCCAGCCGGCGATCGCGATGGCCAGGGCCAGCAGGGCGTGCGCACCCTGGATCGACGCCAGTGCGCGCACGGCGTGGCCGCCGTTGGCGGCCAGGGCCGCGCGGCCGGCGTCGGTCGCGTACACCAGCAGCAGGAACAGGCCGAGCGTGGCCAGTGCATTGACCGCCACCGACACCACCGCCGCGCGCACCGGGGTGCGGGTGTCCTGGCGCGAGTAGAACGCGGGGGCCAGCACCTTCACCAGCAGGAACGCCGGGACCGCGGTGGACTGGGCGACCAGGCTCCAGGCGCTCATGCGTGCGTCGTCGGCGTCGAAGCGGCCGTACTGGAACAGGGTCGCCACCAGCGGACCGGCGCACAGGATCAGGCCCAGCGCTGCCGGCACGCCGATCAGCACGCACAACCGGAAACCCCAGTCGAGCCCGCGCGAGAAGCCGTCCGGATCGGTCGCGGCATGCCGCGAGGACAGGTGCGGGAGGATCACCGTGCCGATCGCCACGCCGAACATGCCCAGCGGGAATTCCAGCAGGCGGTCGCTGTAGTACAGCCAGCTGACGCTGCCGCTGACCAGGATCGCCGCCACCCAGGTGTTGAGCAGCAGGTTGAACTGCACCACCGAGGCGCCGAACAGGGTCGGCACCATCAGCGTCATGATCCGCCGCACGCCGGCATGCGCCGCGCCCCAGCGCGGCCGCGGCAACAGCCCGAGCTTCAGCAGCGACGGGACGTGGAAAGCCAGCTGCAGCAGGCCGGCCGCGAACACGCCCCAGCCCAGCGCCACGACCGAGCCGCCCATCAGCGGGCCCAGCCAGAGCGCGGCGGTGATCATCGACAGGTTCAGCAGCACCGGGGACAGCGCCGGAATGGCGAAGCGCCGGTAGCTGTTCAGGATTCCGCCGGCCAGCGAAGCGAGCGAGATGAACAGCGCATAGGGGAAGGTGATCTGCAGCAGCTGGGCAAGCAGCGCCTGCTGGCTGGCATCGAACTTCGGCGCCAGCACGCGGGCGATCCAGGGCGCCAGCAACAGGAACAACGCGGTGATCACCACCAGCGCGGCCGAGAGCGTGCCGGCCACCCGGTCGACCAGTTCCTTGACCTCGGCGTGGCTGCGCTTTTCGCGGTACTCGGCCAGGACCGGCACGAACGCCATCGAGAACGAGCCTTCGGCGGAGAGCCGGCGCATGAAATTCGGGATCCGGAACGCCACGAAGAAGGCGTCCATCGCCCCGCCGGCGCCGAAGACGTGGGCGTAGACCTGGTCGCGGACCAGGCCGGAGACCCGGGACAGGAAGGTCATGGCCGAAATGACCGAGGTGGAGCGCAGCAGCCGGTGACCGCTCATCGGGCCGCTCCCGGACCTTGAATGGGGAGGTTGACCCAAGTCTTTGAATCCGCCATAATTTCGCGTTCGCTGTATCCCACCACACCGTATCCGCAACAGTTTTTCAGGAATCCACCGCCGTGGCCAACATCAAGTCCGCCAAGAAGCGCGCCAAGCAGACGGTCGTGCGCAACGCGCGCAACGCTGCCCAGCGTTCGCAGCTCCGCACCGCCGTCAAGAAGGTCCTCAAGGCCCTGGACGCCAACGACGCCGCCGGCGCCGAGGCGGCCTTCGCCGTCGCCCAGCCGATCCTGGACCGCTTCAGCTCGCGCGGCCTGATCCACAAGAACAAGGCCGCCCGCCACAAGAGCCGCCTGACTGCCCGCATCAAGGCGATCAAGGCCGCCTGATCCCGCCGCGGCGGCCGCCCGGCCGCTGCACGGAGGCGCAACGAAAAACCCGGCTTCGGCCGGGTTTTTCGTCGTCTGGAGCTTGGACTCAGGCCGCGCCATCGCGCGCCTCGAGTTCGGCCGCGCGCTGGCGGTCCAGGAACGTCATCACCTCGAGCATGATCGGCCAGGTGCCCTCGCGGCCCAGGGCGGAGACCAGGAACCACGGCTGCTCCCAGCCCAGCTCGGCGACCACCTGCGCGGCGCGGACGGCGGCCTCGTCCTCGAACATCAGGTCGGCCTTGTTGAGCACCAGCCAGCGCGGCTTGGCCAGCAGCTCCGGATCGTGCTTGCCGAGCTCGTGCTCGATCGCGCGGACCTGCTCGGCCGGGGACACGCCCTCCACCCCGCCTTCCATCGGCGCGATGTCGACCAGGTGCAGGAGCAGGCGCGTGCGCTGCAGGTGGCGCAGGAACTGCGCGCCCAGGCCGGCGCCTTCGGCCGCGCCTTCGATCAGCCCCGGGATGTCGGCGATGACGAAGCTGCGGTGCGCCTCGACGCTGACCACGCCCAGGTTCGGATAGAGGGTGGTGAACGGATAGTCGGCCACCTTCGGCGTGGCCGCGGAGACCGCGCGGATGAAGGTGCTCTTGCCGGCATTGGGGAAGCCGAGCAGGCCGACGTCGGCCAGCAGCTTGAGCTCCAGCCTGAGCAGGCGCTGTTCGCCCTGTTCGCCCGGCGTGGCCTGGCGCGGCGAGCGGTTCACCGAGCTCTTGAAATGCATGTTGCCCAGCCCGCCCTTGCCACCACGGGCCACCAGCAGGCGGTCGCCGTGGCGAGTCAGGTCGCCGATCACCTCGTCGGTGTCGACGTTGGTGATCACGGTGCCGACCGGGACGGTGACGACCTTGTCCTCGCCGCCCTTGCCGTACATCTGCCGGCCCATGCCGTTCTCGCCGCGCTGGGCGCGGAACGAACGCTCGTGGCGGAAGTCGACCAGGGTGTTGAGGTTCTCGTCGGCCACCAGCCAGACGCTGCCGCCGTTGCCACCGTCGCCACCGTCAGGCCCGCCCAGCGGGATGAACTTCTCGCGGCGGAAACCGACGCAGCCGTTGCCGCCGTTGCCGGCGATCACTTCGATTTCAGCTTCGTCGACCAGTTTCATGGGAACCGTGACCGGAAAGGAGGGAGTGCCGGCGACCGGCACAGTCTACCGGCGGCCGCGGGCGGCGGCGCCGGCAAGCAACGGGCGGTCCAGCCTGCTGCAAATGGAAAGCCCCGCCGGAGCGGGGCCTTCGTTGCGTCAACCCGGCTTGAAGCATGCCGCGCCAGGCGCGGCATGCGATCAGGCTTCGGCGACGACGCTGACGGTACGGCGCTTGGCCGCACCCTTGGTGCCGAACTCGACCTTGCCGTCGACCAGCGCGAACAGCGTGTGGTCGCGGCCCAGGCCGACGCCGGCGCCCGGGTGGAACTGGGTGCCGCGCTGGCGGACGATGATGTTGCCGGCTTCGACGGCCTGGCCGCCGAAGATCTTGACGCCCAGGTACTTCGGGTTGGAATCGCGGCCGTTGCGCGAGGAGCCTACGCCCTTTTTATGTGCCATGACGAACTCTCCTTATGCTTAGCCGGCGATGCCGGTGATTTCGATTTCGGTGTAGTACTGGCGGTGGCCCTGCCGCTTCATGTGGTGCTTGCGGCGGCGGAACTTGATGATGCGGACCTTGTCGGCGCGGCCGTGGGCCACGACCTTGGCGGTCACGCTCGCGCCCTTCAGGGCGTCACCGACCTTGATCCCGTCGCTGTCACCCAGCAGCAGGACGTTGTCGAACTTGATCTCGCTGCCGGCATCGGCCTCGAGCTTCTCGACGCGGAGCGTTTCGCCCTGCGCCACGCGGTATTGCTTACCGCCGGTTACCAGAACTGCGTACATGACCAGGCATTCCTCTGTAGTTATTGTGGCCGCCGTACCGCCATCGAGGGCGGACAGGAGCGGGATTATAGGGATTTCAGTCGCTTAGGTGCAACCGCCCCGGGACCCGGCCCGGAGCGCGGCGTCGGCTCGTTCAGCTTTGATTCCCGGCCACGCCGCGCCCTGTGAACCGGCGGCCAGGGCCCCCGCAGGCGCATGAACGCATACAGCCAGGGTGAGGCCGGGCTGCCCCGCCTGGACTGGCAATCCGGCCGATTGCCCCCAAATCGGCAGGCCGGTAGGCTGACCGATTGGTCGTCCCCCGGCCCTCCCCCAGCCCCCAACGGACCCCCTGCCCGATGGCGATGGACACGATCCGCATCCGCGGCGCCCGTACCCACAACCTCAAGAACCTCGATCTCGACCTGCCGCGCGACAAGCTGATCGTGATCACCGGCCTGTCCGGCTCCGGCAAGTCATCGCTGGCCTTCGACACGATCTACGCCGAGGGCCAGCGCCGCTACGTGGAGTCGCTGTCGGCCTACGCCCGGCAGTTCCTGAGCGTGATGGAGAAGCCGGACGTCGACCACATCGAAGGCCTGTCGCCGGCGATCTCGATCGAGCAGAAGTCGACCTCGCACAACCCGCGCTCGACCGTCGGCACGATCACCGAGATCTACGACTACCTGCGCCTGCTCTACGCACGCGTGGGCACGCCGCGCTGCCCGGACCACGGCTATCCGCTCGAGGCGCAGACCGTCGGCCAGATGGTCGACCAGGTGCTGGCGCTGGACCCCGAGCAGCGCTGGATGCTGCTGGCGCCGGTGGTGCGCGACCGCAAGGGCGAGCATGCGCAGGTGTTCGAGCAGCTGCGCGCGCAGGGCTACGTGCGGGTGCGGGTCAACGGCGAACTGCACGAGATCGACGCGGTGCCGGCGCTGGCCCTGCGCCAGAAGCACACGATCGAGGCGGTGATCGACCGCTTCCGCCCGCGCGAGGACATCAAGCAGCGCCTGGCCGAGTCGTTCGAGACCGCGCTCAAGCTCGGCGACGGCATGGCCATGGTGATGTCGCTGGACGACCCGGCCGCGCCGCCGCAGCTGTTCTCCTCCAAGTACTCGTGCCCGGTCTGCGACTACTCGCTGCCCGAGCTCGAGCCCCGGCTGTTCTCGTTCAACGCGCCGATGGGCGCCTGCCCGTCCTGCGACGGCCTGGGCATGGCCGAGTTCTTCGACCCGGCGCGGGTGGTCGCGCACCCGGAGCTGTCGCTGGCCGCCGGCGCGGTGCGCGGCTGGGACCGGCGCAACGCCTACTACTTCCAGCTGATCAACTCGCTGGCCAAGCACTACCGCTTCGACACCGACACCGCCTGGCAGGACCTGCCCGAGGCCGTGCGCGAGGCGGTGCTGTACGGCAGCGGCGAGGAGGTCATCAGCTTCACCTACCTCACCGAAAGCGGTGGCCGGGCGCAGCGCAAGCACCGCTTCGAGGGCATCATCAACAACCTCGAGCGCCGCTACAAGGAAACCGAGTCGGCGGCGGTGCAGGAGGAGCTCGGCAAGTACATCAGCGAGCGCGCCTGCCCGGAATGCGGCGGCGCCCGCCTGAACCGCGCCGCGCGCAACGTCTTCGTCGCCGACAAGCCGCTGCCGTCGCTGGTGGTGCTGCCGATCGACGAGGCCCTGACCTTCTTCCGCTCGCTCAACCTCGCCGGCTGGCGTGGCGAGATCGCGACCAAGATCGTCAAGGAGATCAACGAGCGGCTCGGCTTCCTGGTCGATGTCGGCCTCGACTACCTGACCCTGGAGCGCAAGGCCGACACGCTGTCCGGCGGCGAGGCCCAGCGCATCCGGCTGGCCAGCCAGATCGGCGCCGGCCTGGTCGGGGTGATGTACGTGCTCGACGAGCCGTCGATCGGCCTGCACCAGCGGGACAACGAGCGCCTGCTCGGCACCCTCACCCGCCTGCGCGACCTGGGCAACACCGTGATCGTGGTCGAGCACGACGAGGACGCGATCCGCATGGCCGACCACATCCTCGACATCGGCCCGGGCGCCGGCGTGCACGGCGGCGAGATCGTCGGCGAGGGCACGCTCCAGGACATCCTCAAGTCGCCGCGTTCGATCACCGGCCAGTACCTGTCGGGCAAGCGCGAGATCGAGGTACCGGCCAAGCGGCACAAGCCGAACCCGAAGATGACCCTGCACCTGCGCGGGGCGACCGGCAACAACCTCAAGGACGTCGACCTCGACGTGCCGGCCGGGTTGATGACCTGCATCACCGGCGTATCCGGCTCGGGCAAGTCGACCCTGGTCAACGACACGCTGTACGCGCTGGCGGCCAACGAGATCAACGGCGCCTCGCACCAGCCGGCTCCGTACCGCGAGATCGAGGGCCTGGACCTGTTCGACAAGGTCGTGGACATCGACCAGTCGCCGATCGGCCGCACCCCGCGCTCCAACCCGGCGACCTACACCGGCCTGTTCACCCCGCTGCGCGAGCTCTACGCGCAGGTGCCGGAAGCGCGCGCGCGCGGCTATTCGCCGGGCCGCTTCAGCTTCAACGTGCGCGGCGGCCGCTGCGAGGCCTGCCAGGGCGATGGGCTGATCAAGGTCGAGATGCACTTCCTGCCGGACGTGTACGTCCCCTGCGACGTCTGCCACGGCAAGCGCTACAACCGCGAGACCCTGGACATCCTCTACAAGGGCCACAGCATCCACGACGTGCTGGAGATGACCGTCGAGGATGCGCTGAAGCTGTTCGAGCCGGTACCGGCGATCGCGCGCAAGCTCGAGACCCTGGTCGACGTGGGCCTGAGCTACGTCAAGCTCGGCCAGAGCGCGACCACGCTGTCCGGCGGCGAGGCGCAGCGCGTGAAGCTGTCCAAGGAGCTGTCGCGGCGCGATACCGGCCGCACCCTCTACATCCTGGACGAGCCGACCACCGGCCTGCATTTCCATGACATCGAGCACCTGCTCGGCGTGCTGCATCGCCTGCGCGACGAGGGCAACACGGTGGTGGTGATCGAGCACAACCTGGACGTGATCAAGACCGCCGACTGGGTGGTGGACCTGGGCCCGGAAGGCGGCCACCGCGGCGGCCAGATCATCGCCACCGGCACGCCGGAAGAGATCGCGGCCACGGGCGCTTCGCACACCGGCCGCTTCCTGGCCAAGCTGCTGCCCGCCGCCAAGGCGTCCAAGGGCAGCAAGCCGGCGGCGGTGGCCAAGCCCGCCGTGCTGCCGCCGCGCAAGTCCGCAACCAAGAAGAAGGCGACACGATGAGCGACACCCAGGCCGCCGCGGCCCCGAAACAGCTGGCGCGGATTCCGATGAGCGTGCGCTGGCGCGACATGGACGCGATGGGCCACGTCAACAACGCCAAGTACATCTCCTACCTGGAGGAGGCGCGCGTGCGCTGGATGCTGGGCGTCCCGGGCGTATCCATGACCGACCGCATCGCGCCGGTGGTGGCGGCGACCAACGTCAACTACCGCGCGCCGATCACCTGGCCGAACGACGTCGTGGTCGAGCTGTTCGTCGAGCGGCTGGGCAACAGCAGCGTGACCATCGGCCACCGGATCGTCGACCAGAAGGACGAGCGCGTGCTCTATTCGGACGGAAACGTCGTGGTGGTCTGGATGGACACCCAGACCGGCCGCAGCGCGCCGCTGCCGGAGGCGATCCGCGCCGCTTCGACCTGAGGCGGCGTACGGCCCGGCGCCAGCACGCGGCGGACGGCGGTGGCCTAGGGCGCGGTCTTGCGCACCGTCAGCACCGACGGCACTTCGCGGCCGTCGGCGAGCACGAGCACCAGCGGCACGCGTTCGCCTTCGGACAGCGCGGACGCCGGCTGCATCAGCATCAGGTGCAATCCGCCCGGCTGCAGCACCGCCTCGCCTTCCGCGGCCACCGGCAGGCGCTCGACCTCGCGCATCCGGCTGACGCCCTCGACCATCCGCGTCTCGTGCAGCGACACCCCGCCGAAGCGCGGACTGCGCACCGTGACGACCGCCTGTTCCGAGCCGCAGCGGTTGGTGATCCGGCCGAAGCCGGCCAGCATCGGGCGCGGCGCCGGTGGCATGCGGATCCAGCCCTCCTCCATGGACACGCAGGCCGCTGCGGGTGCGGCAGGTGCGGCCACGGCAGCCAGGGCGGGCGCGACCAGCAGCAGCGCGGCGGACAGGATCGGTCGGATATGCATGGCCCTATGATACCGGCACCGCCCAGGCGCTTTCCGGACCGCAGATGACTACCCACGTGCAGGCCTTCGACCACGGACGCATCCGCGAACTGCGCCTGGCGCGGCCGCCGGTGAACGCGCTCGACCCGGCGCTGTGCCGCGCCCTGATCGCCGCCCTCGATGCCGCCGTCGCGGGCGACGTCGATGCGGTGGTGCTGTCGGGTGCGCCGGGCATCTTCTCCGCCGGGCTGGACGTGCCGCACCTGTTGTCGCTGGGCGATGACCGCCACGCGCTGCGCGCGGCATGGGGCGCCTTCTTCGGCGCGGCGCGTGCGCTCGCGGGCCTGCGGGTGCCGGTGGTCGCGGCCATCGGCGGACACGCGCCCGCCGGCGGCTGCGTCCTGTCGCTGTGCTGCGACTACCGGGTGATGGCGCGCTCCAGCGATCCTTCCAGGCCGTACGCGATCGGCATGAACGAAACCCAGGTCGGCCTGGCCGTGCCCGATGGCGCCCAGCAGCTCATGCGCCGCGTGGTCGGCCGCCACCGCGCCGAACGCCTGCTGGTGGCCGGCGACATGGTGCCGGCCGAGGAGGCGCTGCGGATCGGCCTGGTCGACGAACTCGCGGAAGCCGAACACGTGGTGCCCCGCGCGATCGCCTGGCTGGAACCGCTGCTGCGCCTGCCGCGCGCGCCGATGCTGCACACCCGCGCCCTGGCCCGCGCCGACCTGGTGCAGGCGCTGGACCCGGACCACCTGCACCTGGACCGCTTCGTCGAGGGCTGGTACGAGCCGGACACCCAGGCAGGACTACGTGCGCTGATGGCCAGGCTGGGCAAGGGCTGACAGCCCGCGCGATCAGCGCGGCAGCGGCAGCAGGTGCGGCGACAGCAGCCGCGCCAGCCAGTCCATCACCTCGCGCACCCGCCGCGGCAGGTGCCGCTGTTGCGGGTACAGCAGCGTGACCGGCATCGGCTCGGCCGGCAGGTCGGCGAGCACCTCGACCAGGCGGCCATCGGCCAGCGCCTGCCCGACCCCCAGTCGCGGCACCTGGATCAGCCCCAGGCCTGCCAGGGCGGCGCCCACGTAGGCCTCGCCGCCGTCGACGGTCACCGCCCCGGCCATCGGCAGGTTCGCGTAGCCACCGCCGGGCAGCGGGTACTCCCAGCCGGTGGCGCGTTCGCCGAAACTGCCGGCGTAGTGCACCAGCCGGTGCGCGGACAGGTCATCCAGCGTGCGTGGCATGCCATGGCGACGCAGGTAGTCCGGGCTGGCGCAGTTGACCACCGCGGCCAGGCCCAGCGGGCGGGCGGCCAGGCTGTCGTCGACGACCACGCCGGTGCGGACCACGCAGTCGTAGCCTTCGCGGACCAGGTCGACCCGCCGCTCGCCGGCGCCCAGTTCGATCTCCAGCCCCGGGTGCCCCTGCAGGAACGCGCCGAGCTCCGGCAGCACCAGCCGCGCGGCCATGCTGCCCGACATGCCGATCCGCACGCGCCCCCGCAGCTGCTGTGGTGCCTCCCGGAACAGCGCCTCCAGCTCGTCGGCCTCGCCCAGCAGTCCCCGGCAGCGCTCGAGGAAGACCGCGCCCTCGCGGGTGAGCTGGACCCGGCGCGTGGTCCGGTGCAGCAGCTGCGCGCCCAGCGCCGCTTCCAGCCGCTGCACCGCGGCCGACACCGAGGCCTTCGGCAGGCCGAGGTCAGCGGCCGCGCGGGTGAACCCGCCGAGTTCGGCTACGCGCAGGAAGATCCGGTAGCGGTCCAGCTGGTCCATGCGCGGATTGTTCGCCATGTGCGAACGATGTTATCGGGGAAGGCAAGTTTATCCGCCTCATGGCGTCCAATACCCTGCTCGCACCCCGATACCGGAGCCCGTCATGTCTTCCCAGCCTCCCTCGTCCGCGGCCGCCCCGGCCGCCCCCATCGCCCTGGTCACCGGCGGCAGCCGTGGCCTGGGCCGCAACGCCGCGCTGCACCTGGCCCGACAGGGCAGCGAGCTGATCCTCACCTATCGCAGCGCGGTGACCGAGGCCGAGGCCGTGGCCACGGACATCCGCGGCCTGGGTCGCCGGGTCGCGGTCCTGCCACTGGACGTGGCCGACAGTGCGTCGTTTGCCGGCTTCGCGGACCGGGTGCGCGAGGTGCTGGCCGACTGGGGCCGCGACCGCTTCGACCACCTGGTCAACAACGCCGGCACCGGCGTGCACGCCCCGTTCGCCGCGACCACCGAAGCGCAGTTCGACGAACTGGCGAGGATCCACCTCAAGGGCCCGTTCTTCCTCACCCAGGCCTTGCTCCCGCTGATCGCCGACGGTGGCCGCATCCTCAACATATCCAGCGGCCTGGCCCGCTTCGCGCTGCCGGGCTACGCGGCCTACGCGACGATGAAGGGCGGCATCGAGGTCCTCACCCGCTACCTGGCCAGGGAACTGGGCGAGCGCGGGATCAGCGTCAACACGCTCGCCCCCGGCGCGATCGAAACCGATTTCGGCGGCGGCACGGTGCGCGACAACGCCGAGGTCAACGCGTTCGTCGCCTCGCAGACGGCACTGGGCCGGGTCGGGTTGCCCGACGACATCGGCGCGGTCGTCGCCGCGCTGCTGGCGCCGGGCACCGGCTGGATCAACGCGCAGCGGATCGAGGCGTCGGGGGGGATGATGCTGTGATCCCGGGACAGCCACGCGGTCCGGGCGCGGAGTCGCGTCCTAGGCGGGGCCCGTGGCGACCGGACGCGAGGGATCGGCGATCCAGCCGCTCCAGGAGCCGGCGTACACCTTCGCCCCCGGCAATCCGGCATGTTCCATCGCCAGCAGCAGGTGGCAGGCGGTGACGCCCGAGCCGCACATCAGCACCACGTCCGAAGGCGGGCGACCGTGCAGCACGGGTTCCAGCCCGGCGCGCAGCGTGGAGGCCTCGCGGAAGCGGCCCTCGAGCAGGTTCTGGGCGAACGGCCGGTTGAGCGCCCCGGGCACGTGCCCGGCGACCGGATCGATCGGCTCGACCTCGCCGCGGAAGCGTTCGCCGCCGCGTGCGTCGAGCAGCCAGCCAGGCGCGTCGTGCAGTCGCGCCAGCACTTCATCGGCGGTGGCGATGCGCGCGCGGTCGAAACCCGGCGACGGATACGGCGGCAGCGCCGGCGGCGCGCCGGCGGCGGCGGTCTCGGGCAGGCCGGCGGCGCGCCACGCGGCCAGCCCGCCATCGAGCACGGCCACGCGTTCGTGGCCCAGCAGCCTGAGCAGCCACCACGCGCGCGCCGCGGCCATGCTGCCGTCGCCGGCGTCGTAGACCACCACCTGGTGCCGCGGCCCGATGCCCCAGTCGCCGACCCGGCGCGCGAACGCGGCCGCGTCCGGCAACGGATGCCGCCCCTCGCCCGCGCGCGCGTGGTCGGACAGGTCGCGATCGAGGTCCGCGTGCACCGCACCGGGCAGGTGCGAGACGGCGAAGGCGGCGGCCCCCGCCTCCGGATCGGCCAGCACGGCCCGCGCATCGAGCAGGCGCAGGCCATCGTCGCCCAGCGCCGCTGCCAGTGCAGGCGCGGCCACCAGGGTGGCCCAGGGGCCGGCGGATCCGTTCATGCGCCCTCCTCCAGGCGTCGCCGCAGGTTGTACAGGATGGCCGCCGTCGCACCCCAGATGCGCTGGCCCGGCCAGTCGTATTCGAGCACGCTGCGGCGGCGGCCGGCGAACTCCATCTCGACCTGGTGCAGGTTCGCGGCCGACATCAGGAACTGGAAGGGTACCTCGAACACCTCCGCCACCTCGTCCGGATGCGGACGCGGCACGTAGTCCGGATCGATCGCCGCCACCACCGGGGTCACCCGGAAGCCGCTCACGGTCAGGAACGGATCGAGGTAGCCGAGCGGGGCCACCTGGCGATCCTCGAGCGCGATCTCCTCGTGGCTTTCCCGCAGCGCCGCCCCGAGCACGCCCGCGTCGTCGCGTTCCACCCGGCCACCGGGAAAGCTGACCTGGCCGCCGTGGTGGCGCAGCGCGTCGGTGCGGCGCGTCAGCAGCACCTGGGTGCCGGCATCGCGGCGCGGCACCAGGCCGACCAGCACCGCCGCTTCGGCGATGCCCGCCTGCGCGGGCAGCAGTCCTTCCAGCTCGGCGCGGTTCCAGCCCTCGCCCTGCGGCGGATGGCGCAACGGATGCAGCACGCGGCCGATCCGCTCGCGCTCGGCCAGCCCGTCGAGGAAGCGATAGCGTGCGCGTGCGCGACCGGCGAGCTCGGTATCCATCAGCCGCCGCCGCTCGTGTTCGTCCAGCCGCCCCCAGCGCGCGATCTCGTCGCCCGTGCGCAGGCAGCCGCGGCACAGCCCGTCGCCGTCGATGCGGCACACGCGCACGCAGGGCGTGGACGGCGAGGCGACGGCGCCTTCGGGCGCGCATGTCGGCGGGAAACGGATCGACAGCACCGGAACTCATGCATGTTGGGGAAAGCGTAGCGCGGATCGCGCCCCGCCAGAAACGACTGCGCCGGCATCGAGCCGGCGCAGAAGGACGACGCTGTGCGGGCCTGTTACTTGACCGCGACCAGCTTGATCTCGAACACCACCGCCACGTTCGGCGGGAAGCCGGTGCGCGGGTCGGCGCCGTAGGCCTTGTCCGGCGGCAGCGCCACTTCCCACTTGGAGCCGGCCGGCATCTGCAGCAGCACTTCGCGCATGGCGGCCATCTCGACTTCGCTCAGCTTGATGCCCGGGATCTGCTGCGGCGCGCGCGCCTGCTCCGGACGCTGGCCGAACGGGAACGGGCCGGCGACTTCCAGCTGCACGGTGCTGGCCTGGGTCGGCTTGGCACCGGTGCCGGTCTCGATCACGCGGTACTGCACGCCGCTGGGCAGGGTCTGGACGCCGGCCTTGGCCTTGTTCTGGGCCAGGAACTGGTCCGACTTGGTCTTGTTCTCGCCAGCGACCTTGTCGTACTGGGCCTTGGCCTGCTGGGCACGGGCCTGTTCGCGCTTCTGGAACGCCTCCAGCGCCGGCTTCAGCTGCTCGGCGGTGATCGCCGGCTGCTTCTTGGCCAGGGCATCCTGCACGCCCTTGACCACCGAGTTGACGTCGAGCTGCTCGCCGCGGCCCTGCAGTTCGGCGAGGTTGTTGCCGAAGTCATAGCCGAAGTAGTAGCTCAGCTTGCCCTTCTCGGACGTGGTGTCCTGGGCGAAAGCGCTGCCGGCCAGGGCCAGGGCCGCGATGGCGACAGCGATCGGACGCAACTTCATCAAAATCTTCTCCGGGAAGGGTGGCGCCGGGATGGGGTGCCGGCTGTAGCGGACGCGCTAGGATAGCCGCCGCACTGGCGGCCCGCCAGCACGGGTCGGGGCTTGGGACCGCCGCCCGGGCGGGAAGTTCCGCGCCCCAGCCTTCACATTCCCGACCAGGAGCCATCCCATGACGGACATGCCCGTCCTCCGCCGCGACGCCGACGGCGTCCGCATCCTCACCGTGGACCGCCCCGACAAGCTGAACGCGCTCGACCGGCAGACCCTGGCGGCGCTGGATGCGGCCTTCGCCGCGGCGGCCGAAGACGCCGCGGTACGGGCGATCGTGCTCACCGGCAGCGGCACGAAGGCCTTCGTGGCCGGCGCCGACATCGCCGAGATGAACGCGCTGACGGCGATCGAAGGCCGTGAATTCTCGCTGCTCGGGCAGCGCCTGATGCGGCGGATCGAGCGGATGCCCAAGCCGGTGCTGGCGATGGTGAACGGCTACGCACTGGGCGGCGGCCTGGAGCTGGCGATGGCCTGCCACCTGCGCATCGCCGCCGACAGCGCGCGCCTGGGACAACCGGAGGTCAACCTGGGCCTGGTCCCGGGATTCGGCGGCACCCAGCGCCTGCTGCGGCTGGCCGGGCGCGCGGCGGCGCTGGAGCTGTGCCTGCTGGGCACGCCCGTGGACGCCACCCGCGCGCAGCAGCTGGGCCTGGTCAACCGGGTGGTGCCGGCCGCGGACCTGGAAGCCGAGACCATGAAGCTTGCGGCCCAGCTGGCCGCGTCCGCGCCACTGGCGCTGCGCGGCGTGCTGGATGCAGTCGTCGTCGGCGGGGAATGCGGGCTGGAGGAAGGCCTGCAGTTCGAGACCGCGCAGTTCGCCCTGCTGTTCGCCAGCGAGGACATGCGCGAAGGCACCTCGGCGTTCGTCGAGAAGCGCAAGCCGCTGTTCCGCAACCGCTGAATCGCGGCCATGACCGGCTTCGTCGATGACACCCTCCGGCGCGCGATGCGGCGCGCACGCCTGCTCGCGCTGCTGCAGGCCGGGGACGTCGATGCCGCGCTGCAGGCCGGGCTGATGGACGACGACGCCGGTGGCGACGACGGCGTGATCGGCATGGCGCAGGCACAGCTGCGCGCGGCGTGGCAGGCGCGCGAACGCTTCCGGGCACGCGAGGCGCGGCTCGCGCACCGCGCCGCCGAGCGCGCCGGGCGCCGGCAGCAGGCCCAGGCCCCGGCCGCATCGCGCGCGGCCACCACCCCCCAGCCCACGGAGCCGGCTCCCGGCCTGCCCCCCGCCGCAGCCGCCGCGCTCGCCCGGGCGCGGGCCCGGGCCGCCGGACGCGACCCCGCATGAAGGCGCCGCCCGCGCGCGCCAAGGCCGGCAGCCCCGCCGGGAAGGCCCCGGCCGGAACGCCGTCCCCGCCCGCGCGGAAGGCTGCGCCGCGCCGGCCGCGCACGATGGCGCCGGGCGAGGTCCAGGAGATGTTCGAGCGACTGCGCGAGCTGAACCCGCATCCGACCACCGAGCTGGAATATTCGACGCCGTTCGAGCTGCTGGTGGCGGTGATCCTGTCGGCGCAGGCCACCGACGTCGGCGTCAACAAGGCCACCCGCCGGCTCTATCCGGTGGCGAACACGCCCGCCGCGATCCTCGCCCTCGGCGAGGAGGGCCTGAAGCGGCACATCTCGACGATCGGCCTGTTCAACGCCAAGGCGAAGAACGTGATCGCGACCTGCCGGCTCCTGCTCGAGCGTCACGACGGCGAGGTGCCGCGCGACCGCGCGGCCCTGGAAGCGCTGCCCGGGGTGGGCCGCAAGACCGCCAACGTGGTGCTCAACACCGCCTTCGGCGAGCCGGCCATGGCGGTGGACACGCACATCTTCCGCGTGTCGAACCGCACCGGCCTGGCGCCGGGCAAGGACGTGCGCGCGGTGGAAGATGCGCTGATGCGGCGCGTGCCGCCCGGATTCCTGCAGGACGCGCACCACTGGCTGATCCTCCACGGCCGCTACGTGTGCAAGGCGCGCAAGCCGGATTGCCCGCAGTGCGTGGTCCGCGACCTGTGCCACTACCCCGACAAGACGCCGGCCTGATCCGCGCGCGCTGTCATCGCCGCGTCATGCCGGCGAAATTAAGTCAGCGCTGTCACATTTACGCAAACTTCACGCCCTAGCCTGCGCGGCGTCTTCCCCGTCCGCCTCAGGCATCCACATGAAACTCTCCCGCTCCAAGCTCGGCCTCGCCCTGCTCGCCGCGCTGGCCGCCCCGGCCGCGCACGCCGAGATCGCCATCGACGTGATCGGTGGTTCCGAAGTGTCGTTCGAAGGCCTGGTCCAGGCCGACGGCAACTGGTTCGACAACGACGTCCAAGACCTCAACGCCGGCACCACCACCGCCAACGGCGGCGACGGCAAGGACAGCGAGTTCGACCTGCGCCGCGCCGAACTGATCCTCAAGGGCAAGGGCCCGGGCAACGTCGAATGGGTCGTCGGCTACGACGCCAAGGCCAACAAGTACCTGGACGTCAACGCCAGGTACAAGCTGGGCGGCAACAGCAACACCTACTTCCAGCTCGGCCAGTACAAGCAGCCCAACAGCCTGGAAGAGCTGTCCAGCACCAAGAACAACGACTTCATCTCCAAGGCGGCGGTCACCAACACCTTCGCCGTCGCCCGCCGCCTCGGCGGCGCGGTGGGCTGGGGCGACAGCGACTGGAGCGTGACCGGCAGCATCTTCGGCCGCGAGCTGACCCGCAACCTCGCCCACGGCAGCGGCTACGGCGTGCGCGGCACCTGGGCGCCGATCAACGAGAGCGGCAACGTGCTGCACCTGGGCCTGAGCTACGCCGACTACGACACCGACGCCGACACCCTGCGCCTGCGCGCGCGGCCGAACGCCGACCTCGCCACCGTGCGCCTGGTCGACACCGGCAACATGACCGACACCGACCGCGTCAGCACGCTGGGGCTGGAAAGCTTCTGGGTGACCGGCCCGTTCAAGGTCCAGGGCGAGTACTACAAGACCGACGTGAGCCGCTACCGCGCCGGCAGCAAGGACTTCACCGGCGACGGCTGGTATGTCAGCGGCGTGTGGAACATCACCGGCGAGAGCTGGGGCTACAAGTCGGGCGTGCCGACCACCGGCCTGCCGGACGAGCCGGCCAGCGGCCTGTGGCAGCTCGGCCTGCGCTTCGACAACATCGACCTGGACGACGGCAGCCTGCTGGCCCCGGCGGCCCCGGGCGGCGCGCCGCGCGTGGACGGCGTGCTCGGCGGCAAGCAGGACATCTGGACCGTCGGCGTGAACTGGTACTGGCGCTCCAACTTCAAGTTCGCGCTCAACTACGTGATGGTCGACAGCAGCCGCTACAGCAGCGCCGCGCGCGCGGTCGTCGACGACGATCCGAACATCCTCGAAGCCCGCGCCCAGTTCTACTGGTGAGGCACCCGCGGAGGGCGCGCCGGGCGCGCCCTCCGCCCCGTCATCCCGCTGTCACCGCGCCGACATCCCGGCGTCATCGCCCGGTTATGCAATGCAGGCCGGCGAACTTCCCGCACCCCTTCCCAGGAGTCCTTCCGTGATCCAGAAGCTCAAGACCCGCGTCGCGGCCGGCGTGCTCGCCGCCTCGTTCGCCTTCGTCGCCCAGGCCGCCGACGTGACCGGCGCCGGCGCGTCCTTCATCTACCCGGTGATGTCCAAGTGGTCGGCCGACTACAGCACCGCCACCGGCAAGAAGATCAACTACCAGTCGATCGGCTCGGGCGGCGGCATCGCCCAGATCAAGGCGGCCACGGTCGACTTCGGCTCGTCCGATGCCCCGCTCAAGCCGGAAGAGCTGGCCAAGCACGGCCTGGCCCAGTTCCCGTCGGTGATCGGCGGCGTGGTGCCGATCGTCAACCTGCAGGGCGTGGCCCCGGGCGCGCTCAAGCTGGACGGCCCGACCCTGGCCAACATCTTCCAGGGCAAGGTCGCCAAGTGGAACGACCCGGCGATCGCCGCGCTCAACCCGGGCCTGAAGCTGCCCGACCAGAAGATCACCGTCGTGCACCGCTCGGACGGCTCGGGCACCACCTTCAACTTCGTCAACTACCTGTCCAAGGTCAGCCCGGAGTGGAAGCAGAAGGTGGGCGAAGGCACCTCGGTGCAGTGGCCGGCCGGCATCGGCGGCAAGGGCAACGAAGGCGTGGCCGCCTACGTCAAGCAGATCAAGGGCGGCATCGGCTACGTCGAACTGTCGTACGCGCTGCAGAACAAGCTCGCCCACGCCTCGCTGAAGAACGCCGCCGGCAAGTTCGTGCAGCCCAGCGACGAGACCTTCGCCGCCGCCGCCGCCAGCGCCGACTGGGCCAGCGCCAAGGACTTCTACCTGGTGATGACCAACGCGCCCGGCGACAACGCCTGGCCGATCACCGCGACCAACTTCATCCTGATGTACAAGCAGCCGAAGAACGCGGCGGGCGCGAAGAACGCCAAGGCCTTCTTCCAGTGGGTCTACGCCAACGGCGACGAGCAGGCCCGCAAGCTGGACTACGTGCCGCTGCCGGACGCGCTGGTCAAGCAGATCGAGGCCTACTGGGCCCAGAACATGAAGTACTGAGCACGCGGGCGGCGAGCCTCTCTCCCCTTGTCGCCCCACCCCGGAGCGCGGACCCCACGGTCCGCGCTCTTTCTTTTTGGATCAACGGCTTGCCTCTTCCGCGAACCACGCCGACCGCCGTCATACGCCTGTCACAAAAACATCATTTCATATGCCCACCGCCGGCCCGACCGGCACGACGCCCGCCACGAGCCCATGAAGCCCTCCCCGGTCCGCCTCCTCGCCCTGTCCCTCGCCGCCGCCGTGGCGCTCGCCGCCTGCAAGCCCGCGGGCGATGCCAACAGCCCGGCCACGACCGGCGCGCCGCAGGCCGGTGGCGCCGCCTCTGCCGCCGACCCGGTGGCCGCGCAGATTTCCGGCGCCGGCGCGTCCTTCATCTACCCGCTGGTCTCGAAGTGGTCCGCCGACTACAACGCGGCCACCGGCAACAAGGTCAACTACCAGTCGATCGGCTCCGGCGGCGGCATCGCCCAGATCAAGGCCGGCACGGTCGACTTCGGCTCCTCCGACAAGCCGCTGCCCAGCGACGAGCTGGCCGCGGCCGGCCTGGGCCAGTTCCCCTCGGCCATCGGCGGCGTGGTCCCGGTGTTCAACCTCGAAGGCATCCAGCCCGGCCAGCTGCGCCTGACCGGGCCGCTGCTGGCGGACATCTTCCTGGGCAAGGTCGCGATGTGGAACGACCCGGCCATCGCCGCCGCCAACCCGGGCGTGTCGCTGCCGGCGGAGAAGATCACCCTGGTCCACCGCTCCGACGGTTCGGGCACCACCTTCAACTTCAGCAACTACCTGTCCAAGGTCAGCCCGGAGTGGAAGCAGAAGGTGGGCGAAGGCACCTCGCTGCAGTGGCCGGCCGGCGTCGGCGGCAAGGGCAACGAGGGCGTGGCCGCCTACGTCAAGCAGATCAAGGGCGGCATCGGCTACGTGGAGCTGGCCTACGCGCTGCAGAACGGCATGCCGTACGCCGCGCTGCGGAACGCGGCCGGGCAGTTCGTCCAGCCCAGCGCCGAGTCGTTCGCGGCGGCCGCGGCCAGCGCCGACTGGACCGGCAGCCAGGACTTCAACCTGGTGATCACCAACGCGCCCGGCGCCCAGGCGTGGCCGATCACCGCGACCAACTTCATGCTGATGCCCAAGCAGGCCAAGGACCCGGCGCGCAGCCAGGCCACCCTGGCGTTCTTCAAGTGGGCCTTCGAGCAGGGCCAGCCGCAGGCGCAGGCGCTGCACTACGTGCCGCTACCGCCGGAGCTGGTGCAGCAGATCGAGGCCTACTGGGCCGCCGAGTTCAAGTAAGCGCAAGGCTCACGGGCGCCGCCACGCGACGCCTCCCCGCGCCGCGGAGCCGGCGGTCCGACTCCCTCCCCCGGACCGCCGCGCTCCGCTGCCTTACACGGCCTGCCAAGGACCATGAACGCCATTCCCCTCGACGTACCCGCCGCCGGCGGCCACGACCTGCGCGACGCACGCAACGACCGCCTGTTCCGCTACGCGCTGGTGGCCTGCGTGGCGTTCGTGCTGGTGGCCCTGGCCAGCGCCGCGCTTTCGATGCTGTGGGGCGGCCGCCACGCCCTGGAAACCCAGGGCCTGAGCTTCTTCTATTCGGCCGAATGGAACCCGGTGGAGAACAAGTTCGGCGCGCTGGCGCCGATCTACGGCACCCTGGTCACCGCCTTGATCGCGATGCTGATCGCGGTCCCGGTCAGCTTCGGCATCGCCTTCTTCCTGACCGAGGTCGCGCCGCGCTGGCTGCGCGGCCCGGTCGGCACGGCGATCGAGCTGCTCGCCGGCATCCCCTCGATCATCTACGGCATGTGGGGCCTGTTCGTGCTGGTGCCGGTGATGACCGAGCACGTCACGCCGTGGCTCAACGACCACCTCGGGACCCTGCCGCTGGTCGGGCCGCTGTTCCAGGGCCCGCCGCTGGGCATCGGCATGCTCACCGCCGGCTTCGTGCTGGCGATCATGGTGATCCCGTTCATCTCCTCGGTGATGCGCGAAGTGTTCCTGACGGTGCCCACGCGGCTGAAGGAGTCGGCCTACGCGCTCGGCTCGACCCGCTGGGAAGTGAGCTGGGACATCGTCCTGCCCTACACCCGCTCGGCGGTGATCGGCGGAATCTTCCTCGGCCTGGGCCGGGCCCTGGGCGAAACCATGGCGGTGGCGTTCGTGATTGGCAACAGCGTGCGCCTGTCGCCGTCGCTGCTCGAGCCCGGCACCACCATCGCCGCGCTCATCGCCAACGACTTCGGCGAGGCGACCGAGACCTACCGCTCGGCGCTGCTGCTGCTCGGCTTCGTCCTGTTCATCGTCACCTTCGTCGTGCTGGCGATCGCCCGCCTGATGCTGCAGCGCCTGTCGCGCCGGGAGGGCAACTGATGTCCGCCACCGCTTCCACCGCGTCGTCCGGGCTGTACGCGCGGCGCCGCCTGGTCAACGTCGTCGCCCTGGTGCTGTCCTGCGCCACCGCGCTGTTCGGCCTGTTCTTCCTGGGCTGGATCCTGTGGACGCTGCTGGCCAAGGGCATCGCCGGCATCGACTGGAACCTGTTCACCCGGATGACCCCGCCGCCGATGGAAGAAGGCGGCCTGGCCAACGCGTTCTTCGGCAGCGCGGTGATGTGCGCGCTGGCGATCGCCATCGGCACCCCGCTCGGCATCGCCGCCGGCACCTGGCTGGCCGAGTACGGCAACGCGCGCAAGGCGGGCACCGTGGTCCGCTTCGTCAACGACATCCTGCTGTCGGCGCCTTCGATCGTGCTGGGCCTGTTCGTCTACACCCTCTACGTGATGCAGACCGGCGGCAACTTCTCCGCCTTCGCCGGCGCGCTGGCGCTGGCCTTCATCGTGCTGCCGGTGGTGGTGCGCACCACCGACGAGATGCTGCGGCTGGTGCCGGTGCAGATGCGGGAGGCGGCGCTTTCGCTGGGCATCCCGCAGTGGAAGGTGATCGTGCAGGTGCTCTACCGCAGCGCCAGCGCGGGCATCGTCACCGGCATCCTGCTCGCCCTGGCCCGCATCTCCGGCGAAACCGCGCCGCTGCTGTTCACCGCCTTCGGCAACCAGTACTGGAACAGCAACGTGTTCCAGCCGATGGCCTCGGTGCCGGTGGTGATGAACCAGTTCGCCGCCAGCCCCTACGAGTCCTGGCAGGTGCTGGCCTGGGCCGGCGCGCTGGTGCTGACCGTGTTCGTGCTGCTGGTGAGCCTGGCCGCCCGCGGCCTGCTCCTGCGCAACAAGATCTCCCATGACTGACCTTTCCCGGAACCCGGCCATGAACGACCTCCATTCCGCCGCGCCGCTGCAACGCATCCCGGTGTCCGCGCACGCCGCCGCCGTCGCCGCGCCCGCACCGGTCAAGCTCGCCGCGCGCGGGCTGGACTTCTACTACGACCGCTTCCACGCGCTGAAGGGCATCGACCTGGAGATCCCGGAGAAGCGGGTCACCGCGCTGATCGGACCCTCCGGCTGCGGCAAGTCCACCCTGCTGCGGATCTTCAACCGCATCTACGCGCTGTATCCCAAGCTGGAAGCGCGCGGCGAGGTGCTGCTGGACGGCGAGAACATCCTGTCACCGAAGTACCCGATGAACCGGCTGCGCAGCAAGGTCGGCATGGTGTTCCAGAAGCCGGTGCCGTTCCCGATGACGATCTTCGAGAACGTCGCCTACGGCATCCGCCACCACGAGAAGCTGTCCAGGGCCGAGATGGTGGTCCGGGTCGAGCAGGCCCTGCGCCAGGCGGCGCTGTGGGACGAGGTCAAGGACAAGCTCGGCCAGAGCGCGCTCGGGCTTTCCGGCGGCCAGCAGCAGCGGCTGTGCATCGCCCGCGCCGTGGCCCTGCGCCCGGACGTGCTGCTGCTCGACGAGCCGACCTCGGCCCTGGACCCGATCTCGACCAGCCGCATCGAGCAGCTGGTGGAGGAGCTCAAGCGGGACTACACGATCGTGATCGTGACCCACAACATGCAGCAGGCCGCGCGCGTGTCCGACTACACCGCCTTCATGTACCTGGGCGACCTGATCGAGCACGACCGTACCCAGACCATCTTCTCCAGCCCCTCGAAGCAGCAGACCGAGGACTACATCACCGGCCGGTTCGGGTGAGGCAGGCCGCTGCGCGGCCCTGCCGCGCGGCCTGCCACGCGGCCCGCGCCCGGTGGCCGGGCCGGGCGATCCGGAGCCGGCACGGTGACGCCAGTGTCGGCAACCACACACTTCAATGATGCGGGAACCACGATGACCACCCAGCCCCACGAACACATCGTCAAGAGCTACGACGAGGAGCAGCGCCACCTGGTCGAGGAGATCGTGCGCATGGGCCTGACCGCGGTGGCGCAGCTGGAGGCGGCGCTGGACGTGGTCGACCGCCGCGACGACAGCGCCGCGCGCCGGATCATCGCCAACGACGAATCCATCGACGCGGCCGAGCGCCGGATCAGCCACGACGTGATGCTGCTCGCGCTGCGCGGGCCGATGGCGCGCGACCTGCGCGAGATCCTCGCCGGCCTGCGCATCCCGGCCGACATCGAGCGCATCGGCGACTACGCCGCCAACGTCGCCAAGCGCTCGATCGCGCTCAACGCCGCGCCGCCGATGCCGCACATCTCCGGGCTGCGGGCGCTGGGCCTGCTGGCGGCCGGGCAGGTGCGCCAGGCGATGCGCGCCTACAAGGACGGCGACGGCGAGCTGGCCCTGCAGGTCCGCGAGAACGACGCGCAGCTGGACCGGCAGTACACGGCGCTGTTCCGCGAACTGCTGACCTACATGATGGAAGACCCGCGCAACATCACCCCGTGCACGCACCTGCTGTTCATGGCCAAGAACCTGGAGCGGATCGGCGACCACGCCACCAACATCGCCGAGAACGTCTGGTTCCTGCTGCACGGAGAACAGCCGCTGCCGCCGCGCGACAAGCGCGACGACACCAGCACCACCGGGGTGGCCTGAACAGGGCAGCCGGGGCAGCCGGGGCAGCCGGCCTGGGCACACCGGGATAACAGGCCGGGGGTAGACTGGCGTCCCCCCGGCGGCCGGCGCGCCGCTATCCGCGCCTCCCCTATCCCGGAGCATCCGTCATGTCCAAGCAGAAACCCGTCGCCATCGCGCTCGGCACCGCCCTCGCCGGACTGGGCCTGGCCGGCGCCGCCTTCGCCATGCAGCCGCTGGCCCAGGGCTACATGCTCGCCGCCGGCGAGTCCGCCAAGGCCGGGGAAGGCAAGTGCGGCGAAGGCAAGTGCGGCATCGAGAAGGTCGACGCGGACAAGGACGGCCGGGTGTCGCAGGCCGAATTCGTCGCCGCGCATCCCGACAAGGCCGACCAGTTCGGCAAGATCGACGCCAACCAGGACGGCTTCCTCGACGAGGCCGAGCGCAAGGCGCACCACGCCGCCAAGGATGCCGAAGGCGGCAAGAAGGCCGGCGAAGGCAAGTGCGGCGAGGGCAAGTGCGGTGAAGGCAAGTGCGGCGGGATGGCCTGACGGCGAGCCCGGCGGGGGCGCCCGCGCCATCGGCGCGGGCGTGCGGGATCGGCTCCCGCTAGCCCCCGTCCCCTCTCCATGACCCTGCCTCCCGCCAGCGCCGGCCTCGGCCTGCGGCGCGCGATGCTCGACGAGCTGCGCGCCGCACCCGGGGGTGCCTTCGATTTCCTCGAATGCGCCCCGGACAACTGGATCGGCGTCGGTGGCCGGTTCGGCGAGGCGCTGGACGAGCTCGCGGCCCGCCACCCCCTCAGCTGCCACGGCCTGTCGCTGTCGCTGGGCGGGACGCGGCCGCTGGACGAGGTGTTCCTGGCGCGCACCCGGCGCTTCCTCGACCGCCACCGCGTGGCCCTGTACAGCGAGCACCTGAGCAGCTGCACCGACGACGGCCACCTGTACGACCTGATGCCGATCCCGTTCACCGCCGAAGCGGTGCGCCACGTCGCCGCGCGCATCCGCCGGGTGCAGGACGTGCTCGGGCGGCGGATCGCGGTGGAGAACGTCTCCTACTACGCCGCGCACCCGCCGCTGGCGGGAACGGCGCCGATGGCGGAAGCCGAGTTCGTCGCGGCGGTGGTCGAGGAGGCGGACTGCGACCTCCTGCTGGACGTCAACAACGTCTACGTGAACGCGATCAACCACGGCTACGACCCGGCGGCCTTCCTCGCGCGGATGCCGACCCGGCGCATCGCCTCCTACCATGTCGCCGGCCATTACGACGAGGCCGCGGACCTGAAGGTCGACACCCACGGCGCGCCGGTGAAGGGCGACGTCTGGGCGCTGCTCGCCGACGCCTACCGCCTGCACGGCGTGCGCCCCACCCTGCTCGAGCGCGATTTCAACCTGCCGCCGCTGGCCGAGCTGCTCGGCGAGGTGGCGCGGATCCGCGAGCTGCAGGCGCAGGCCACCGGCCCCGTGGCCGCCACGGGCCGCGCGCATGAGTGACCTCCACGCGCAGCAGGCCGCCTTCGCCGCGCACCTGCGCGACCCGGCCGCGCACCCCGCGCCCGGGGGCATCGAGCCGCGGCGCATGGCCGTCTACCGCGACCTGTTCTTCAACAACATCGCCGGGCTGCTGGCCGGCAATTTCCCGGTGATCCGCCGCACCCTCGGCGAGGTGGCGTGGATCGCGCTGGTGCGCCGGTTCTATGCCGGCCACCGCTGCCAGACCCCGCTGTTCCCGGAGCTGGCGCGCGAGTTCATCCGCTTCCTGGAAGCGCGGCCCGACGACGGCGACCCGCCGTGGCTGGCCGAACTGGCCCACTACGAGTGGATCGAACTTGCGGTGCAGATCGACGACAGCCCGCTGCCGGCGCACGACCCGGCGGGCGACCTGCTCGACGGCATCCCGGTGGTCTCGCCCTGGATCCGTGCGCTGGCCTACCGCTGGCCGGTGCACACCATCGGGCCCGACCACCGCCCCGACGCCGCGCCAGAGGCGCCGACCCTGCTGCTGGTGCGGCGCGATGCCGCCGGCGCGGCGCGCTTCGCCGCGATCTCGCCGCTGGTGTACCGGCTGCTGGAGGGCCTCGGCGAGGGCGGCGCCAGCGGCGGTGCGCGCCTGCGGGCGCTGGCGGCCGAGGCGGGCGTGGCCGCCGATCCGGCGTTCCTGGCCGAAGGCGCGGCGATGCTCGGGCGCATGCGCGGGGAAGGCACCCTGCTGGGCGTGCAGCCGGCATAGGCAGCGCGCCGTGGAGGGGGCGCCACACCCGCTCTGCTAACCTGTGCGCATGAGCGAGAGCGAACTGGAAATCCCGTCCGAAGCCGAATTGCCGGCGGCCCCGCCCGGCGCGATGGCGCGCCGTTTCCGCGGGTTCCTGCCGGTGGTCGTGGACGTGGAGACCGGCGGCTTCGACTGGAACCGGCACGCGCTGCTGGAGATGGCCGCGGTGCCGATCGAGCTCGACGCGCAGGGCCTGTTCGTGCCGGGGCAGACCGCCAGCGCGCATTTCATCCCCGCGCCCGGCACCGAGATCGACCCCAAGTCGCTGGAGATCACCGGCATCGACCTGGACCATCCGTTCCGCCTGGCCAAGCCCGAGCGCGACGCACTCGGCCACGTGTTCAACCAGGTGCGCGCGGCGGTGCGCCGGCATGGCTGCCAGCGCGCGATCCTGGTCGGCCACAACGCCCACTTCGACCTCAACTTCGTCAACGCCGCGGTCGCGCGCAGCGGCCACAAGCGCAACCCGTTCCATCCCTTCAGCGTGTTCGACACCGTGACCCTGGCCGGGATCGCCTACGGCCAGACGGTGCTGGCCCGGGCGATGAACGCCGCCGGCTTCGACTGGAACGCCGAGGACGCGCACTCGGCCGTGTACGACGCCGAGCAGACGGCGAAGCTGTTCTGCCGCATCGCCAACGCCTGGCCCTCGCCGCTGCCCGGCTGAGCGGGGGCGCTCAGCCCGTTTCCAGGCGGTCGCGTCCGCCGTCCTTGGCCCGGTAGAGGGCCGCGTCGGCGCGCTCGAGCAGCGACTCGGGCGTGTCGCCGGGCCGCCAGGCCACCACGCCGCCGCTGAAGGTCACCTGCAGGTCGTCGATGGCCGCCCAGCCGCGGTGGTCGCGGAAATGCGCGTGCATCCGCTCGCACACCAGCTGCGCCTCTTCCAGCAGCGTGCCCGGCAACAGCAGCGCGAACTCCTCGCCGCCCAGGCGCGCGAGCAGGTCGGACGCGCGGCATTGCGATGCGAGCAGCTCGGCCGCCTCGCGCAGGACGGCATCGCCCACGCCGTGCGACCAGGTGTCGTTGATCCGCTTGAAGTGGTCGATGTCCAGCAGCGCCAGGCACAGCGGGTGGCCGCCGCGGCGCGCCAGGGCGACGTCGCGCGCCAGCACCTCGTCGAAATGGCGGCGGTTGGGCAGCCCGGTGAGCGCGTCCTCGCGCGCCTGCCGGCCGTACGCCTCGGCCTGCTCGCGCAACCGCTCGAGCAGCTGCGCGCGCTCGCGGTCGATCGCCACCAGCCGCTCGGCGTGGGCCTGCAGGTCGGCGGTGCGCTCGCGCACCAGGCGTTCCAGCCGGCGCTGGCGGGCGTGGTACCGGCGCGTGCGCCAGCGGTAGAAGGCGAACAGCCCGAGCAGCGCGACCAGGGCCGCCGCGATCCGCACGTCCAGGCGCTGCCACCACAGCGGGCGCACGCCGAAGCTCCAGCGCGCCGGCGCCCCCCACGCACCGTCGGGATGGGCCGCGGCCACCTCCAGCGTGTATTCGCCCGGCGGCAGGCCGATGAACTCGACGTTGCGCTGGGTGCCGCGTTCCACCCACGCCGCGTCCAGCCCCAGCAGGCGCGTGCGGTAGCGGATGCGCTCGGGCAGCAGGTAGCTCAGGCCGGCGTAGGCGACGGTGATCCGCCCGCCGCCGGCCAGCGACCCGGTGGCCGCCCAGTCGATCGGCTGGCCGTCGCGATGGACCGACTCGATCACCGCCGGTGGCGGTGCCCGGTCGACATAGCGCTGCAGCCGCGCCGGATCCGCGGCGGCGACGCCGCCGGCCGTGGCCAGCCAGACCGTCCCGTCGCGGCGCAGGATCGCCGGCGGCGAGGAACTGCCGTTGCCCTGCGCGCTGGGCATGCCGTCGATCTCGTCGTGGCGGCGGACCTGGACCAGGCGCGGCATGCGGCCATCGGCCACCGCCTCCAGTTCCGCGACCGGCACCCGCACCACGCCGCGGTTGCTGCTGATCCAGGCATCGCCATGGCGGTCGGGCACGAGCTGGAACACCGCATCGACCGGCAGGCCCTGCTCCAGGCCCACCCGCGACACCGCACCCCCGCGGTGGCGGTAGAGGCCGCGGTCGGTCGAAATCCACACCGCGTCGCCGAGCGCGCGGAAGCCGAAGACCGACCGGGCCCCGCCCCCCGGTGAATCCAGGTCGATCCGTTCGACGCGGTCGCCGCGCAGGACGCTGGCGCCCTCGACCGAGCCGATCCACAGGTCGCCGCCGATGCTGGCCAGCGCGGTGACCAGGCCCTGCGGCAGGCCGGGCACCTCCGGCGCGTGCACCCCGGCGTCGTCGATGCGGACCACGCCGCGCCGGCTGCCGACCCACACCGCTCCGTCGCCGGCCGCCGCGATCGCGCGGACGTGCCCGCTGGGCAGCCCTTCGGCCGGCCCGTAGCGACGCTGCAGCACGCCATCGCGCAGCCGGTACACGCCATCGGCGAAGGTCCCCACCCACAGGTCGCCGTCCACGCCCTGGTCGATGCTGAGCACGGAGGGCGCCTCGTCGCCGCCGCCGGGCAGCGCCACCGGATGGAACCGCCCGTCTTCGCCCTGCCGGTCCAGGCCGCCGCCGTCGCCGGCCCAGAGCACGCCGTCGCGGTCCTCGAACACGGCGCGGACGTAGTCGCTGGCCAGGCCGTCGCGCCGGGTGTAACCGGTGAACAGCGTTTCGCGCAGGCGGAACAGGCCACCGTTGGCACCGATCCAGATGCTGCCCTCGGCGTCTTCCAGCAGGCTGGCGATGCGGCCGCGCGGCAGCACGTCGCCGGGGGCCAGCCATTCGGTGCCGCGGGGCCCGATCCGGGCCACGCCACGGTTCTCGGTGCCGACCCACAGCGCGCCATGCCGGTCGACGAGCATGGTGGTGATGTGGCCGGCCCCGGGCAGCGCGTGCGCCGCCACGACCCGCTCGCCCTCGACCCGGAACAGGCGGCCGTCCGCGGCCAGCCAGACCGTCCCGTCGGGGGCGCGATACGGCCAGACCAGGCCCGGCGGAAGCCCGGCCTCGCCGCCGAAGCGGCGCCAGCGGCCCTGCGGGTCGCGCATCAGCAGGCCTTCCATCGTGCCCACCCAGATCCGACCGGCCGCGTCGACGGCCATGTGCGGGAAGCTGGCGCGCAGCGGGATCCCCTCGGGCGGCGGGAGGTATTCGAAGCGGCCGTCCGGGTGCATGCAGCCCAGGCCGTGGCCCTCGAACAGCAGCCACAGCCGGCCCCGTGCATCCATCGCCATGTCGTGGACCAGCGCCTGCGGCCATTGCGGGGTGCGCCCGGCGAACGTCCACCGGCCACCGGGGTCCAGCCAGCCGAGGTTGCCGCGCGAGTCGCTCAGCCACAGGCGTCCGCGCGGATCGGTGTACAGCGCGCCGATGCCGTTGTCGCGCAGGCCGGGCTCGCTGCCGCGGTCGAACACGGTGAAGGCCACGCCGTTGTAGCGGACCACGCCTTCCCAGGTGGCCAGCCACAGGTAGCCTTCGCGGGTCTGCGCGATGTCGCGCAGCGAGTTGTGCGGCAGCCCGTTGCGGGTGGTCCACGCATCGATGGCGTAGTCGCGCAGCGGCGGCGCATGCACGCCCTGCCCGCCGGCCGGGACCGCGCCGGCCAGGCCGGCCAGGCCGGCCAGCGACAGCAGCAGCGCGCCTGCGATCCGCCGGCCCGCCCTCCTCCATGACCGCAGCGCCGTCCGCGACCGCGACTGCGCCTCCACGTTCGACATCACCCCGCCCCCTGTTGCGTGCCCGTCGCGCCGGCGCGGCCTCAGGCCCGCTGGCGCACCGCCTCGAACAGGCACACGCCCGCGGCCACCGAGACGTTCAGGCTCTCGATGTCGCCCGGCATCGGGATGCGCACCAGCCCGTCGCAGTGTTCGCGGGTGAGCCGGCGCAGGCCCTCGGCCTCGCCGCCCAGCACCAGCGCGACATTGCCCTTCAGGTCCAGCGAATACAGCGACGGCCCGGCCTCGCCGGCCAGGCCGTAGATCCACACGCCCAGCTTCTGCAGCTCGCGCAGGGTGCGCGACAGGTTGGTCACCGACACCACCGGCAGCCGGTCGGCCGCGCCGGCCGAGGTCTTGCGCACCGTGGCGTTCACCGGCGCCGACTTGTCCTTGGGGATCACCACCGCGGTGGCGCCGGCGGCGGCGGCGCTGCGCAGGCAGGCGCCGAGGTTGTGCGGGTCCTGCACGCCGTCCAGCACCAGCACCAGCGCCTTGCCTCCGGCGGCTTCGACCAGGCCGGCCAGCTCGTGCTCGTCCCAGGTCCGGGCCGCGGCGTAGCGCGCGGCCACGCCCTGGTGGCGGACGCTGCCGCCGATGCCGTCCAGCGCCTGGGTGGCGACCTTGCGCACCTCGATGCCGCGCCGGCGCGCCTGTTCCTCGATCTCGACCAGGCGCGGGTTGCGCGCGCCGGACTCCACCAGCACCTCGCGCACGTGCTCGGCGTCGTTCTCGACGGCCGAGGCCACCGCGTTGACGCCGACGATCCACTGGGTCTGCTTGCTGCTCATGCACGGTGCCGCGGAGGGGAAGCGGCCATTATCGCATCGGTCGCCGTGGACGTCGGGTGGCGCGCATGACGGCGTGCCACGCAGGGCCACGCGGCCGCGCGCCGCGCGTGCGGCGGAGCGCGGCGAACCGTACGGATGGCCGGCACGCGCGGCCCCGCATCGGCAGGACCCGAGGGGCCCGCCAGACCCGGGACACCGGTCGCGCGGCTGCCGCACTCCGGCGGCGAAGGAGATGTGCGGGCTACGCGCCAGGCCCAGGCCGCCGGCCAAGCTTCCATGACTGGCTGCAGGGGCGTCCTGGCGCGCAGGCGGAGCTTCCGGGCATCGGCGCCGGGGCTTCCTGACTCGCGGGCGGGGCTCCGGAGCATCGGCGTCGGGGCTTTTCGCCTCGCGGGCGGGGCTCCGGGGCATCGGCGTCGGGGCTTTTTGCCTCGCGGACGGGGCTCCGGGGCATCGGCGTCGGGACTTTTCGCCTCGCGGGCGGGGCTCGGGGGCATCGACGCCGGGGCTTTCTGCCGCGCGGGCGGGGCTGCGGGGCATCGGCGTCGGGGCTTTCTGCCTCGCGGGCGGGGCTCCGGGGCATCGGCGCCGGGGCTTTTCGCCTCGCGCGTGGGGCTCCGGGGCATCGGCGTCGGGGCTTTTCGCCTCGCGCTCGGGGCTCCGGAGCATCGGCGTCGGGGCTTTTCGCCTCGCGCGCAAGGCCTGGACGCTTGCGCGCAAGGCTCCCAGGCTTGCGCGCAGGGCTCCGGCGCTTGCGCACGGGGGCGGCGGCCTCGGGGGGGCGACCGGCGACCGGCGCCCGCCCGGTCAGGCGGGGGGCGGCGCGTCGGGGGTGTCGTGGTCCGGGTGCTGGAAGGAGACGATCCGCGCCAGGAACTCGGACGATTCGCTGTCCACGGTGGTCCGCGCCGGCAGCGCGGACAGGCCGTCGACGTAGGGCAGCCGGCCCTCGATGCCGTACTGGATCACCGGGACCAGGGTGGACGGGTCGTCGAACGCGCCGGCCGCGACCGACACGCCGTTGGGCGATTCGTAGGTCAGCGGCGTGCCGCACGCTTCGCAGAAGCCCCGACGGACCAGGTTGGAGGACTGGAAGTGGCGCGGCGCGCCGCGGATCCACTCCAGGTGCCCGTCCGGCACGGTGACCAGGGGCGCGTAGTAGGCGCCGAAGGCCTTCTGGCACATCCGGCAGTGGCAGATCGACACGTCATCGAGCGTGCCGGTGGCGCGGAAGCGCACCGCCCCGCACTGGCACCCTCCCGTATGCACCGCCGGTCCGCTGGCCATGGCGACTCAGTACTTCTGCTTGGTCCGCTTCGCCGGCTGCCCGCGCGGCGGCAGCGGCGGCAGGCCGGTGTCGCGCTCCTTGTCCTCGACCAGGCGGAAGTCGATCTTGCGCTCCTCCAGGCTGGCCTTGAGCACGATGATCCGGACCCGGTCGCCGAGCCGGAACTGCAGCCCGCGGCGTTCGCCCGACAGTGTCTTCCGCACCGGATCGAAGTGGTAGTAGTCGTGCGGCAGCTGGGTGACGTGGACCAGGCCGTTGACCTTGGACTGGTCCAGCTCGACGAACAGGCCGAAGCTGGTCACGCCGCTGATCACGCCGTCGAACTGGCCGCCGACGTGCTGCTCCATCCACGCGGCGCGGTAGCGCTCGTCGACCTCGCGCTCGGCCTCGTCGGCGCGGCGCTCGCGCTCGGAGCACTGCAGCGCCAGCGCGGCCATGTCGCGCGGCGAGTAGGTGAACGCCTCGGGCTTCTGCCTGGACAGCGCGTGCTTGATCGCGCGGTGCACCAGCAGGTCGGGGTAGCGGCGGATCGGCGAGGTGAAGTGCGCGTACGCCTCCAGCGCCAGGCCGAAGTGGCCGGCGTTGTCCGGCGAGTACACCGCCAGGCTCTGGCTGCGCAGCAGCACCGACTCCAGCAGCGCCGCGTCGGGCCGCTCGCGCACCTTCTTCAGCAGGCGGGTGTAGTCGCCCGGCTGGACCTTGGCCCACGCCGGCAGGCTCAGCTTGAACTCCTTGAGGAACTCGAGCAGGTCGGCGTACTTGCCCTCCGGCGGCTTCTCGTGGATCCGGTACGGCGCCGGCACGTGCGACTTCAGCAGGTAGCGCGCCGCCTCGACGTTGGCGGCGATCATGCATTCCTCGATCAGCTTGTGCGCGTCGTTGCGCACCAGCATCCCGGCCTGGGTGACCTCGCCGCGGTTGTCCAGGACGAAGCGGACCTCGGAGGTCTCGAATTCGATCGCGCCGCGCTTCTCGCGCGCCTTGGCCAGCACCTGGTAGAGCTGGTGCAGGCGCTCGACGTGCGGCAGCACCGGCGCGATCTCGGCGCGGGCGTCGGCGTCGTCCTCGCCCACCGCCTTCCACACCTGGGTGTAGGTCAGTCGCGCGTGCGAGTTCATCACCGCCTCGTAGAACTTCGAGCGCGTGACCTGGCCGTCGTGGTCGACCTGCATGTCGCAGACGAAGCACATCCGGTCGACCTTCGGGTTCAGCGAGCAGATGCCGTTGGACAGCGTCTCCGGCAGCATCGGCACGACGAAGCCGGGGAAGTACACCGAGGTGGCGCGCTTCTGCGCCTCGTCGTCCAGCGGCGTGCCGGGCCGCACGTAGTGCGACACGTCGGCGATGGCCACGACCAGGCGGAAGCCGGCCTTGTTGACCTCGCAGTAGACCGCGTCGTCGAAGTCCTTGGCGTCCTCGCCGTCGATGGTCACCAGCGGGGTGGCGCGCAGGTCGACGCGGTCGCCGACCATCGACGGCTCGACCGTCAGCGGTACCGCGGTCGCCTCGTCGAGCACCGCGGCCGGGAATTCGTGCGGCAGGTCGTGGCCGTGGATCGCGGCCTCGACCACCAGCGACGGGGTCAGGCTGTCGCCGAGCACGGCGATCACCTTGCCGATCGGCGGACGCCGCGCATCCGGCGCCTGGACCAGTTCGCAGACCACGAGCTGCCCTTCGCGCGCGCCGCCGGTGCCGTCCGGCGGCACCTGCACGTTGCGCTGGATGCGCTTGTCGTCGGGCACGACGAAGCTGATCCCGGCCTCGGTGCCGAAGCGGCCGATCAGGCGCGTGACCCCGCGCTCGAGCACGCGGGCGATGCTGCCCTCGCGCCGGCCGCTGCGGTCGATGCCGGTGACGTTGGCCAGCACGCGGTCGCCGTGCATGGCCTTGCGCATCTCGTAGGGCGGCAGGAACAGGTCGTCCCCGCCACCCGCATCCGGGCGCAGGAAGCCGAAGCCGTTGGGATTGGCGATCACCGTGCCGGAGATCAGGTTGGTGTGCTCGACCGGCGCGAAGCCGCCGCGGCGGTTCTGCACCAGCTGGCCGTCGCGGACCATCGCGCCCAGCCGCTTGCCCAGCGCGTCGAAGCGGTCCTCGGCGGTCAGGCCGAGGGCCTGCGCCAGTTCCTCGGCGGTGCGGGGACCGCCGGCCTCTTCCAGCGTGGCCAGGATCGCCTCGCGGCTGGCGATCGGATTGGCGTAGCGGTCGGCCTCGCGCGCGGCATGGGGATCATGGAATGCGCCGCGCGGCGCGGCGGCCGGGCGCGGAGCGCGCGCCGGCGGCCGGGATCCGCGACCGCCGGCGGGCGGCGGCGGCGGTTCCGGCATCCAGGGTGGCCGCTTCGGCGCCGCCTGGCGCTTGCCGCCGCTCTTCTCCGTCCGTGTCGTGCCCTGCCCCGCCTTGTCGCCGGAGCCCTTGCGGCCTGCGCCGCCCGCGGCCTTCCCGCCGCGATTGCCTGAGTTTTTCATGCGCGGATCGTACACCCCGGCCCGTTCACGGCCGCGTGCAGGCGAACGGGCGCAACGGGGCGTTGACAAGATTTCGGACACCCCCCAAAATGCGCGGCCTCACCTGCCCAGGTGGCGGAATTGGTAGACGCACTAGTTTCAGGTACTAGCGGGTAAAACCGTGGAGGTTCGAGTCCTCTCCTGGGCACCATGACGAAGGCCGCAAGGCCGACGAAGATCCCCGCTCCGGCGGGGTTTTTTGTTTTCCGGGCCTGGAAAACGCCGCCGCGGCGCGCGGGTCGGCGCGGGCCGCGCGGGTAGAATCGCAGTCCTCCGCACCATCAGGCTGCCTCCGCGCCCCATGACCGAAACCATCCGCCCGACCTTCCACGGCTTCGAACAGATCCCGCTGCGCGAATACGCAGAACGCGCCTACCTGGACTATTCGATGTACGTGGTCCTGGACCGCGCCCTGCCCTTCGTCGGCGACGGGCTCAAGCCGGTGCAGCGCCGCATCGTCTATTCGATGAGCGAGCTGGGGCTCAACGCCGCGTCCAAGCCGAAGAAGTCCGCGCGCACCGTCGGCGACGTGATCGGCAAGTACCACCCGCATGGCGACAGCGCCTGCTACGAGGCGCTGGTGCTGATGGCCCAGCCGTTCTCCTACCGCTATCCGCTGATCGAGGGCCAGGGCAACTTCGGCTCCACCGACGACCCGAAGTCGTTCGCGGCGATGCGCTACACCGAGTCCAAGCTGACCCCGATCGCCGAGGTCCTGCTGGGCGAACTGGGCCAGGGCACGGTCGATTGGGTGCCCAACTTCGACGGCACCCTGGAGGAGCCGAGCTGGATGCCGGCGCGGCTGCCGCACCTGCTGCTCAACGGCACCACCGGCATTGCCGTGGGCATGGCCACCGACGTCCCGCCGCACAACCTCAACGAGGTGGTCAGCGCCTGCGTGCGCCTGCTGGACGATCCGGACGCCACCGTCGCCGACCTGTGCGAGCACGTGCGCGGCCCCGACTACCCGACCACCGCCGAGATCATCACCGGTGCGGCCGACCTGCGCACGATGTACGAGACCGGCAACGGCAGCGTGCGCGCCCGCGCGACCTGGACCAGGGAAGCGACCGGCAACTTCGTGGTCACCGCCCTGCCCTACCAGGTCTCCCCGTCCAAGGTGATCGAGCAGATCGCCGCGCAGATGCGCGCCAAGAAGCTGCCGTGGCTGGAGGACATCCGCGACGAGTCCGACCACGCCAACCCGGTGCGGGTGGTGCTGGTACCGCGCTCCAACCGGGTCGACGCCGAGCAGCTGATGGGCCACCTGTTCGCCACCACCGACCTGGAGCGCAGCTACCGGGTCAACCTCAACGTCATCGGCCTGGACGGCAAGCCGCAGGTCAAGAACCTCAAGACCCTGCTCGACGAGTGGCTGGCCTTCCGCACCGACACGGTGGCGCGGCGCCTGAAGCACCGCCAGGAGAAGGTCGAGCGCCGCCTGCACCTGCTCGAGGGCCTGCTGGTCGCCTTCCTCAACCTGGACGAGGTGATCCGCATCATCCGCACCGAGGACGAGCCCAAGGCCGCGCTGATCGCGCGCTTCGGCCTGTCCGAGGACCAGGCCGAATACATCCTCGAAACCCGGCTGAGGCAGCTGGCGCGCCTGGAGGAGATGAAGATCCGCGGCGAGCAGGACGAGCTGGCGACGGAACTCGAGCGCATCGTCGCCATCCTCGGCAGCAGGACCAAGCTGAAGAAGCTGGTCAAGGACGAGCTGCTGGCCGACGCGAAGAAGTTCGGCGACGAACGCCGCTCGCCGCTGGTCCAGCGCGGCGCCGCCCAGGCGATCGACGAGACCGAACTGGTCCCGAGCGAGCCGATGACCGTGGTGCTGTCGGAGAAGGGCTGGATCCGCGCGGCCAAGGGCCACGACGTCGATGCCGCCGGCCTGTCCTACCGCGAAGGCGACGGCCTGCTGGGCGCGGTGCGAAGCCGCAGCACCCAGCAGGTGGCGTTCCTCGATTCGACCGGGCGCAGCTATTCGACCGCGGTCCACACCCTGCCGTCGGCGCGCGGCAACGGCGAGCCGCTGACCGGACGCTTCTCGCCGGCCGCAGGCGCGTCGTTCCAGGCGCTGGCCAGCGGCGACAACGATGCGCGCTTCGTCCTCGCCTCCTCGCACGGCTACGGCTTCGTCACCCGCTTCGAGAACCTCACCGGCCGCAACAAGGCCGGCAAGGCCATGCTCAACCTGACCCCGAACGCGCGCGTGCTGCAGCCGGCCGCGGTCGCCAATGTGGCGAGCGACCGGATCGTGGCGGTCACCAGCGCCGGCCACCTGCTCGCGATCCCGGCGAGCGAGCTGCCCGAGCTGGACAAGGGCAAGGGCAACAAGCTGATCGACATCCCCAAGGCCAAGCTCGGCACCGAGCGCGTCGTGGCCGTGGCCGCGCTCGCGCCGGGGCAGAAGCTGCAGGTGCTCAGCGGCCAGCGGACGATGACGCTGTCGTTCAAGGAACTGGACGAGTACCTGGGCGCGCGTGCCACGCGTGGCGGCCTGCTGCCGCGTGGCTGGCAGAAGGTCGACGGACTGGCGGTCGAATAACAGCACCATGCCCGGCGGGCGGCGCGATCGACGCGGCCGCACGCCTGCGTGCACGCGCGCGGCAGTTCCGGGCCGCGGCGGCGAACCGGTCGCCGCCGCGATCGCCTCGATCGAGCAGGCCTGGCCGGCAATGCCGCCGGCGGGCCGGGACCGGCACCGGGCAGCCCCCCTGCCCACTGGAGACGACATGGACGCGGAATTCTGGTTGCAGCGCTGGCACGAGGGCCAGATCGGATTCCATCGCGGCGAGGTGATGCCGCTGCTGGAGCAGTACTGGCCGACCCTGGACGTGGCGGCCGGCGGCCGGGTGTTCGTGCCGCTGGCCGGCAAGACCCTGGACATGCACTGGCTGGCCGCGCAGGGGCTGCAGGTGCTGGGCTGCGAACTGGCGCCACTGGCGGTGGACGCGTTCTTCGCCGAAGCCGGCATCGAGCCGGAGACCGGGCGCGATGCCGATGGCGTGCACCACCGTGCCGGCGCCATCGACCTGGTCCAGGGTGACGTCTTCGCCCTGACCGCCGGCACGCTGGCCACCATGGATGCGGTCTACGACCGCGCGGCGCTGATCGCGCTGCCGCCGGCGATGCGCCGGCGCTACGTGGACGAGGTGTATGGCCGCCTGCCGCAGGGCTGCCGCGGCTTGCTGATCACGCTGGAGTATCCGCAGGCGGAAAAAGCCGGGCCGCCGTTCCCGGTCCCGGAAGACGAGGTGCAGGCGCTGTTCTCGCCGCGGTGGGACATCGAGCGGCTGGTCCGTCGCGACATCCTCGCCGGGGAGCCGCGCTTCATCGCCGAAGGCGTCACCGCGCTGTCGACCGCGGTCTACCGGCTCACGCGGCGCTGAGCGGCTCCGGTCGCGGTCGCGACCGCCGTCGAGGAACGTGCCCCGCCCGCGCCGCGCGGCGCGTCCACGGACGGGCGCGCGGCATGCGGCGCCCGGTCAGCCGTGCGACGGAGCGCCGTCGCCACCGAGCTTGGACAGCTGGTAGTTCTCGAGCCCGATGCGCCTGATCAGGCCCAGCTGCTGCTCCAGCCACCAGGCATGGTCTTCCTCGGTGTCCTTGAGCTGGGCCAGCAGCATGTCGCGGCTGACGTAGTCCTGCTTCTGTTCGCACAGCTTCATCGCCGCGGCCAGGTTGGCGCGCACCTGGTACTCGACCTGCAGGTCCGCTTCGAGCATTTCGACCACGGTGCGTCCGGGCGTGAAGGCATGCGGCCGCATGTCCGGGTCGCCCTCCAGGAACAGGATCCGGCGCAGGATCGCGTCCGCGTGCTCGGTCTCCTCCTGCATCTCGTGGCTGATCCGCTCGTACAGCGCCTTCAGCCCCTGGTCCTCGTAGCGACGCGAATGCAGGAAATACTGGTCGCGCGCCGCCAGCTCGCCGCGCAGCAGCTCTTTCAGGCAGTCGATGACTTCGGGATGGCCTTTCATGGTCGGTGCTCCGGCGAACTGGCGGGCGCAGTGTGCCGCAACCGGCGTCATGGTGTTCCAATCGGAATCAGTCGCATCGGGGTGTCCCCACGGCCGGTCCGGCCGCGTTCCCTGGCCGTGGAATAATCCGCCGCAGCGGCCGACATCCGGCCGCCCACGCAAGGGGAACGCATGCTCCGCTGGATCCGACGCCTGCTGGCGCTGACGCTGCTGCTCGCCCTGTGCCTGCTCGGACTCGCCTGGTGGCTGATGCGGGGCAGCCTGCCGGCGCTCGAGGGCGAGGCCACCCCGGCGCTGGCCGGCCTGGCCGCGCCGGTGACGATCCAGCGCGACGCGCTGGGGGTGGTGACGATCGACGCGGGCAGCGAGGCCGATGCCGTGCGGGCCCTGGGATTCGTGCACGCCCAGGAGCGCTTTTTCGAGATGGACCTCATGCGCCGGAGTTCGGCCGGCGAGCTGGCCGCGCTGTTCGGGCCGGTCGCGGTCGAGGTCGACCGGGAGCGGCGCGTGCACCGCATCCGCGCGCGCGTGACCGCGCACCTCGACGCGTTCGCCGGCGATCGCATGCCGCAGCTGCAGGCCTATGCCGATGGGGTGAACGCGGGACTGGGCGCGCTGCGGGTGCGGCCATGGCCGTACCTGCTGCTGCGCCAGCAGCCCCGGCGCTGGGACGTGGTCGATTCCGCGCTGACCGGCTACGCGATGTACTTCGACCTGCAGGATGCGGGGAACGCACGCGAGCTCGACATGTGGCGCCTGCACCGGCACCTGCCGCCGGCGCTGTTCGCGCTGCTGGCGCACGACGGCAGCGAGTGGGACGCGCCGCTGTCCGGCGCGGCGCGCGGCAACGCCGTGCTGCCGGGCGCGGGCGAGGTCGACCTGCGCACGCTGCCCATGCCCGACTCGGCGCGGCCGCGGCGCCTGGCCGACAAGGGCACGCCCGGCAGCAACAACTGGGCGGTGGCCGGCGCGCTGACCGCCGACGGCCGCGCGATCGTCGCCGACGACATGCACCTGGGCCTGCGCGCCCCCAACATCTGGTTCCGGGTACGGCTGCGCTACCCGGACCCGCGCGCAGCGGGCGGCCGGGTCGACATCGCCGGCTTCAGCCTGCCAGGCCTGCCGGCGGTGATCGTCGGCAGCAACGGCCACGTGGCCTGGGGCTTCACCAACAGCTACATCGACACGGCCGACTGGTCGCTGCTGCCCGCGGGTGATCCGGCGTGGAAACAGGTCCGCGACGTGCGCGAACGGATCGAGGTCGCGGGTGCGGACCCGGTGGTGCTGGCGGTGGCGGAAAGCGCGTGGGGCCCGCTGGTCCACCGCCTGCCCGATGGCGGTGCGCTGGCGCTGCGCTGGGTCGCGCACCTGCCCGGTGCCGTCTCGATCGGCTTCGCCGACATGGCGCGCGCCGGCGATGTCGGCGCGGCCTTCGCGGTGGCGGACCGCTCGGGCATTCCGGCGCAGAACCTGGTCGTGGCCGACCGCAGCGGAACGATCGCCTGGCGCCTGATCGGCCAGCGTCCGGACCGCCGTGACTGCGCCCCGGCGGAAGCGGCGGCCGATGGCGTGCTGACCGGCCCGCCCGCGATGGACGCGCCGCAACCGGGGCATGTCGGCCCGGCCGGCGCATGCCCCTGGGACATACGCGCCGACGCGGCGCCGCAGCAGGTCGCCCCTGCGACGCACCGGCTCTGGACCGCGAACGCGCGCACGCTCGATGGCGAGGCGCTGGCCGTCGCCGGCGACGGCGGCTACGCGCTCGGAGCGCGTGCCGCGCAGATCCGCGACGCGCTGATGGCCCAGGATCGCTTCGGGGAAGCGGACCTGCTCGCCCTGCAGCTCGACGACCGCGCCCTGTTCCTGCAGCGCTGGTGGCGCCTGCTCCAGGATGAAGCGAAGGACGCGCCGGCCGGATCGGCACGGCGTGCGCTGGCCGATGCCGGCAGCACCTGGGACGGCCACGCCTCGGCCGGGTCGGTCGCGTACCGGGTCGTCCGCGCCTGGCGGCTGGCCGTGCACGCGCGCATCGCCGACGGACTCACCGCCCCGGCGCAGGCCGCGCTCGGCGACGACTTCCGGATGCCGGATCTTCCGCAGCTGGAAGGCGTGGCATGGCCACTGCTGGAGCAGCGCCCCGCACACCTGCTGCCGCGGCGCTACGACAGCTGGGCCGCGCTGCTGGAAGACGCAGCGCGCGAGGTACGCGACGAACTGGCGGAGAAGGGGCCGCTCGGCGAACGCACCTGGGGCGAACGCAACACCGCCAGGATCTGCCACCCGCTGGCCAACGCCGTCCCGGGCTTCCTCAAGCCCCGCCTGTGCATGCCGGCCGACCCGCTGCCGGGCGACGGGTCGATGCCGCGCGTGCAGGGGCCGGCGTTCGGCGCCTCCGAACGCATGGTCGTGTCCCCCGGCCACGAGGCCGACGGCATCGTGCACATGCCCGGCGGCCAGAGCGGGCATCCGCTGTCGCCGTTCTGGGGCGCCGGCCACGACGACTGGGTCGAGGGACGCGCCACGCCATTCCTGCCCGGCTCCGCCCGGCACACGCTGGTCCTGCGGCCTGCCGGCCCGCGGTGACGTGGGACCATCGGCCAGCGCACGAGCGCCCGCGCGTGGCGCACAATCGACCCAGCCCAACGGAGAACCGCCGCGATGCACGCACGCCACGCCGTCCTTCCCGCCGTCCTGGCCACGATCCTGCTGGCAGCCTGCGCCTCGGTGCAGCCCGACGCCGGCGCGCCCGGCCAGTTCGGCAGCGCCGCCGGTGCCTGCCGGGCCGAGCCGGTCGCCTGGGCCGTCGGCAAGCAGGCCGAACAGGACGTCATGCGCCGGGTCTGGCACGAAAGCGGCGCCGGCCTGATCCGCCCGATCGGTCCGGACACCGCGGTGACCCGCGACCACCGCCCGGACCGGGTCAACGTCGAGATCGACCGCAACAACACGATCACCCGCGTCACCTGCGGCTGACCGGGCGGCGCGGCGCGGCCACGCCGCGCCGGCTCCGACCGGCTACGGGGCCAGCGCCTGTTCGTGCACGCCGGCCACGGCGCGCCCGGACGGGTCGGCCATCTTCGCGAAGCTCGCGTCCCAGGCAATCGCCGCCGGCGACGAGCAGGCGATGGACTTGCCGCCCGGCACGGTCTCGGCCGCGGCCGGCGTCGGGTAGAAGCGTTCGAACACCGAACGGTAGAAGTACGCTTCCTTGGTCTGCGGCGGATTGACCGGGAAGCGCTTGTCGGCCGCGGCCAGCTCGCGGTCGCTGACCTGCGCCTCGGCGTGCGCCTTCAGCCCGTCGATCCAGCCGTAACCGACGCCGTCGCTGAACTGCTCCTTCTGCCGCCACAGGATCTGTTCGGGCAGGTAGCCGTCGAAGGCCTGGCGCAGCACCCCCTTCTCCATCCGCTGCGGCCCGGCCTCGCCCTTGCGCACCATCTTGTGGCTCGCATCCATGCGCATGGCCACGTCGAGGAACTCGCGGTCCAGGAACGGCACGCGCGGCTCCACGCCCCAGGCCATCATCGACTTGTTCGCGCGCAGGCAGTCGAAGTTGTTGAGCGCGTCGAGCTTGCGCACCAGTTCCTCGTGGAACTCGCGCGCGTTGGGCGCCTTGTGGAAATACAGGTAGCCGCCGAACACCTCGTCGCTGCCCTCGCCCGACAGCACCATCTTGACGCCCATCGCCTTGATCCGGCGCGCCAGCAGGAACATCGGCGTCGAGGCGCGGATGGTGGTGACGTCGTAGGTCTCGATGTGGCGGATCACCTCCGGCAGCGCGTCCAGGCCTTCCTCGAAGGTGTACTCGAAGCCGTGGTGCACGGTGCCCAGCGCCTCGGCGGCGATCTTGGCCGCGGCCAGGTCGGGCGAACCCTTCAGGCCGATGGCGAACGAATGCAGGCGCGGCCACCAGGCCTCGGTCCTGTCGCCGTCCTCGATGCGGTGGCGGGCATAGCGCGCCGCGACCGCGGCGACCAGCGAGGAGTCCAGTCCGCCGGACAGCAGCACGCCGTAGGGCACGTCGGTCATCAGCTGGCGGTGCACGGCCGCTTCGAACGCTTCGCGCAGCTCGGCCGGCGACACCTCGACGCCTTCGACCGCGGCGTAGTCGCGCCACGGACGCCCGTAGTACTTCGCCAGCGTGCCGGTCGCCGTGTCGTACCAGTGGCCGGGCGGGAACTGGGCGACGTCGGCGCAGTCCTCGACCAGCGACTTCATTTCCGAGGCCACGCGCAGGCGGCCTTCGCGGTCATGCCCCCAGTACAGTGGCACCACGCCGATCGGGTCCCGGGCGATGATCGCCCGGCCCCTGGCCTTGTCCCACAGGGCGAAGGCGAAGATGCCGTTGAGCCGGTTGAGGAACGAGGCGGGTTCGCCCTCGAGTCCCTCGCCTTCCAGGTACAGCGCATTGATCACTTCGCAGTCCGACGCGGTCTGGAAGGCGTACGCCTGCTTCAGCTCGCCCTTCAGCGGTACGTGGTTGTAGATCTCGCCGTTGACCGCCAGCGCCAGGCGACCGTCCTCCGACAGCAGCGGCTGGGAGCCGCCGGCCGGGTCGACGATGGCCAGGCGCTCATGGACCAGGATCGCGCCGTCGTCGACGTAGACCCCGCTCCAGTCCGGGCCACGGTGGCGTTGCCGTTGCGACAGGTCCAGGGACTGCCGGCGCAGCGCCTGCAGGTCGTCGCCCGGTTGCAGGCCGAAGATGCCGAAGATCGAACACATGGGAAAGCTCCTGGGTCTGGTGGGGTGTTACGGATTCGGACCTGCGGGGCGGCCATCGGCGGGAACGCCCGGGCACAAAAAAACCCGCATCGGCCGATGCGGGTTTCGTGGTGACCGGGCTGTCCTGCTCTATGCCTGGTCGCGATCCCGCATCGGCCGCGCACGGTTATTCGCCGCGTTGTTGCTGCGGTTGCGATTGACCGGGTTGGCGCGGAGGGCGGAACGCATGGGCCGACACTAACCCGCCCTTCCGCGGCCCCGCAACCGTTGCTTGGGCAACTGACAAACCGCTCACGCACGCCGGCCAATACTCGCGTCGCCCCGCGCGGCCCGCCGCGCACCCGACGTCACCGGGAGACCGCCTTGCCCGATACCACCCAACGCCTCACCCGCACCGCGCAGGTCGTGGCCCGCCTGGCCCGTCACCGGCGGGTGCTGACCGGCCTGGACTGGAGCCATGCGCCGCCCGCCGAGTCGACCATCGCCGACGGGTCGGGGATCGCCGAGGCGCAGGCCTTCGCCGCCGAACTGGAATCGCTGGGCCCGGCCTTCATCAAGCTCGGGCAGTCGCTGTCCACGCGCCCCGACCTGGTTCCGCCGGCCTACATCGACGCCCTGGACCGGATCCAGGACGAGGTGGCGCCGGTGGAGACGCCGGTGATCGAGAAGATCATCGAGGACGAACTCGGCGCCCGCATCAGCCGGTTGTTCGAATCGTTCGACCCGGTGCCGCTGGCGGCCGCATCGCTGGCGCAGGTGCATCGGGCCGTGCTGCGCGACGGACGCGAGGTGGCGGTCAAGGTGCAGCGCCCGGGCATGGATGCGGCGATCCGCCTGGACCTGGAAGTGCTCTCCGGACTGGCCGGCACCGCCGACGCGCTGACCGAAACCGGCCGGCGCATGCACTTCGCCGGCTGGATCGCCGAGTTCCGCAAGATCCTGCTGCTGGAGCTGGACTACCGGCGCGAGGCCGAGAACCTCGAACGCTTCCGCGAGCGCCTGGCCGACTACCCGCAGCTGTACGTGCCGGCGCCGGTGTGGGGCCTGTGCACGCAACGGGTCCTGACCATGGAACTGGTCCATGGCGCCAAGGTGACCACCGTGACCGGCCTGCGCCGCACCGAAACCGACCTGGCCACGCCGGCGGGCGAGCTCATGCGCGCCTACCTGGACCAGGTGTTCGTGCACGGCGACATCCATGCCGACCCGCACCCGGGCAACGTCCTGCTCTGCCGCGACGGGCGGCTGGCGCTGATCGACCTGGGCATGGTCGCGCAGGTCCCGCCGCGCATGCGCGAGCGGCTGCTGAAACTGCTGTTCGCCGCGGTCGACGCGCGCGGCGAAGACGTGGCCCGGGAACTGGTCGCGATCGGCACGCGGCTGGAGCAGTTCGACGATGCCGCGTTCAACCGCGACACCGGCCAGCTGGTGGCGCGCTACGCCACCGGCGGGCGCCGCACCTCGGAAGGACGCCTGCTGCTGGAGCTGGTCGGCTGCTCGGCCGAGCACGGGCTGCGCGTGCCGGCGGAAATCAGCCTGCTGGGCAAGACCCTGCTCAACCTGGAACGGGTCGCCAACGCGCTCGACCCGGACATGGACGTGCGCTCGCTGGTCGAGTCGCACCTGCAGTCGATCATGCGCGCGCAGCTGCGGCGTTCGTTCACCAGCGCCAACCTGGCCAGCGAGGCGCTGGAGGTGCAGGCGCTGCTGCGCGACGCGCCGCGCAAGATCTCCGACACCCTGTCGCTGCTGGCCGAGAACCGGCTGCAGGTGCGACTGGACGGGCTGGAGAACTCGCGCCTGATGGAGAACATGCAGAAGATCGCCAACCGGATCGCCGCCTCGGTGGTCACCGCCGCGCTGCTGCTGTCGTCGGCGATGCTGATGCGCATCGAGACGCCGACCCGGCTGTTCGGCTATCCGGTGCTGGCGGTGATCCTGTTCCTGATCGCCACCGTGCTCGGCCTGGCGATCGCCGTCAGCGCGCTGCTGCGCGACCGCAAGGCCCGGCCGAACGAGCAGCACGGACCGCATTGAGCCGGCGCTGCGGCGCGGGCCACGTCGCCGCCTGGCGCGCGGGGGGAGCGCTCCGGCCCGGACGGCGCACCGATGCCGCGCGACATGGCGCAGCCACGGCAGGCCAACCCGGCCACGACCGGCCTGTCCGGCGTCAGTCGAGCAGCAGGCGCTCGATCAGCCGCAGGTACAGCGCCGGCAGGGCCTCCAGGTCGGCGACCGCCACGTGCTCGTCGACCTGGTGGATGCTGGCATTGACCGGACCGACCTCGATGCACTGCGCACCGAGCGGTGCGATGAAGCGCGCGTCGGACGTGCCGCCGCCGGTGCTTTCCTCGGGCGGCGCGCCGGCGAAGCCGGCCAGCACCTCGCGCGCGACCGCGCGCAGCCGGCCCTCGGGCGTGTAGAAGGGTTCGCCGCTGCGGTGCCAGCGCAGCTCGTAGTCCAGGCCATGGCGGTCGAGCAGCGCGGAGACTTCGGACTCAAGCCGCGGCGCGTCCCAGTGCGGGTTGTAGCGCAGGTTGAACAGCACCTGCAGCTCGCCGGGAATGACGTTGTTGGCGCCGGTCCCGGCATGGATGTTGGAAACCTGCAGCGAGGTCGGTGGAAAGCTTTCGTAACCGTCGTCCCAGACGCGCGCAGCCAGTTCGGCCAGCGCCGGCGCGGCCTGGTGGATCGGGTTGCGGGCCTTGTGCGGATAGGCCACGTGGCCCTGGACGCCCCTGACTTGCAGCGTGCCGGACAGGCTGCCGCGGCGACCGACGCGCAGCAGGTCACCCAGCCGGGCGGTGGACGAGGGCTCGCCGGTGATGCACCAGTCGATGCGCTGGCCGCGCGCGCGGAACGTATCGGCGACCTTGCGCACGCCCTCGATCGCATCGCCTTCCTCGTCCGAGGTCAGCAGCACGGCGAGCGTGCCGGGGTGATCCGGATGCGCGGTGGCGAAGCGCTCTGCGGCGATCGCGAAGGCGGCGACGCTGCCCTTCATGTCCGCCGCCCCGCGGCCGTAGAGCACGCCGTCGCGGACCTCCGGCACGAACGGATCGCTGGCCCATGCTTCGCGCGGACCCGGCGGCACCACGTCGGTATGTCCGAGCAGGACCAGCACCGGCGCGCCGCGGCCGTGCGTGGCCCACAGGTTGTCGACGTCGCCGTAGCGCAGCGACTCGCAGGTGAAGCCGGCACGCTGGAGGCGCAGGGCGAGCGTCGCCTGGCAGCCGGCGTCGTCCGGGGTCACCGAAGCGCGCGCGATGAGGTCGCGGGTCAGGTCGAGCACGTCGCTCATGGTCGTCCGTCGTCTCGTGTGCGGAAGGTGGTTGCGCCGCGGAAGCGACGCTGCGGCGGCGTGGATCAGCCGACGCCGAACAGCTTCTTGAAGCCGTTGTCCGAGAACCCCTGGCCGAAGCCGCCGTCGTCCTTCACCACCAGCGGGCGCCGGACCAGCTGCGGATGCTCGCGCAGCAGCAGCTTCCACTCCGCCTCGCTGCCCGGCGACTTGCGGCTGTCGGGCAGCTGCCGCCAGGTGGTCGAGGACTTGTTGACCAGCGCGTCGAATCCGCCGGCCTTGCCGGCCCATTCGACCAGCGTCTCGGGCGAAGGCTTGCTGTCGCGGTAATCGACGAAGGTGTACGCCACGCCGAAGCGGTCCAGCCACTTCGTCGCCTTCTTGCAGGTGTCGCAGTTCCTGAGTCCGTAGATCGTCGTCGTCATGTCCGTGCTTCCAGGCCGATGGCTGCCATCCATGGCGCGATGCCGCCAGCTCCGGCGGCCGGCCCGGTCCTCCATGGCCGGGCGTTCACCGCCCTGGCGACGGTCGACAGGACCGTCGCCAGGCGAGGGGGCTTACCCGCGCAGCAGTTCGTTGATGCTGGTCTTGGCGCGGGTCTTGGCGTCGACCTGCTTGACGATCACCGCGCAATACAGCGAGTGGCTGCCGTCGGCGGCCGGCAGCGACCCGGACACCACCACGCTGCCCGGCGGCACGTAGCCGTAGGAAACCTCGCCGGTGGCGCGGTTGTAGATGCGGGTCGACTGGCCGATGAACACGCCCATCCCGATCACGCTGTGGTGGCCGACGACCACGCCTTCCACCACTTCCGAGCGCGCGCCGATGAAGCAGTGGTCTTCCACGATCGTCGGGCTGGCCTGCAGCGGTTCGAGCACGCCGCCGATGCCGGCGCCGCCGGAAATGTGGCAGTGCTTGCCGACCTGCGCGCAGGAGCCGACCGTGGCCCAGGTGTCGACCATGGTGCCCTCGCCCACGTGCGCGCCGATGTTGATGAAGCTCGGCATCAGCACCACGTCCTTGCCGAAGTACGCGCCGCGGCGGGCGACGGTGCCCGGCACCACGCGCACGCCGAGCTTGCGGAACTCGGCCTCGCCATAGCCGTCGAAGCGGGTCGGCACCTTGTCCCAGAACGGGCCGGGCGCGCCTTCCATCACCACCATGTCGTTGACCCGGAAGTACAGCAGCACGGCCTTCTTCAGCCATTCGTTGACCTGCCAGCCACCCTGGCCGTCCGGCTCGGCGACGCGGAACTCGCCCGATTCCAGGCCCCCGATCACGCGCTCGACCAGCGGCCGGGTGGAGCCGTCGATCTCGTCCAGGGTCAGCGCCGCGCGGCGCGCGAACGCGCTCTCGATCGAGAACTTCAGCTCCTCCAGTCCCGGCCCGGCGGGCGCGGCGGGGCGCTTGCGCACGGTCTTGCGGGCGGCGGTCTTCTTCGGCGTGGTGGCCATCAGCGGGGGGCTCCGGGGTTGGGGCTGTCGGGGTCGAGCCGCTCGCTCAGCGCCGCGCGCAGGCAGGCCTGCGCGGTCGCGTCCAGCGGCTGGTCGTGTTCGTCGGTGATCTGGAACAGGTCCTCGGCGCGCTCGCCGAAGGTGGCGATGCGGGCGTCGTGCACGCGCAGCCTGCAGCCGCGCAGTGCCTGGGCCACGTCGGCCAGCAGGCCGGGGCGGTCGGGGCAGACCAGGCCGAGCAGGCTGCGCCGGCCGTCGGCGGTGGCGCTGAAGTCGACCTGCGCCGGGAAGCGGAAATGGCGCAGCTGGCGCGGCGCCGCCCGACGCGGGGCGCGCACGTTCTCCAGGGTGCCGGCCAGGGCCTGGCGCAGCGCGTTCTCGAGCTGGGCCGGGTCGCCGCTGGCGAAGGTATCGGCCGGCAGCACCTCGAAGGTGTCGAACACGGTGCCGTGCGGCCCCATCAGGATGCGCGCCTGGTGCACCGCGTAGCCGTGCCGGTCGAGGGTGGCGACGATCGCGGCGAACAGGCCGTCGCGGTCGGGCGAGTGGACGAAGACCTCCAGCGCGCCGCCCTGGCCGCCGCCCTGCCCGCCGACCGGCCGGACCGCCACCTGGGTCTCGCCCATCCGCACCTCGACCAGCGCCGCGGCCTGCCAGGCCAGCTGCTCGGGACGGAAGCGCAGGAAACTCTCGTCCGGCATCTCCGCGAACTGCCGCTCGATGGTGGCATCGTCATGGCCCAGCGCGCGCATGCACTCGCGGGTCGCGTCGCGCCCCTCGGCCACCCGCGCCTCGGCGTCGACCGGCGTTTCCAGGCCCTCGCGCAGCACCCGGCGCGTGGCCAGGTAGAGGTCGGCCAGCAGCCGGTCCTTCCACGCATTCCACAGCTTGGGGCTGGTGCCGGCGATGTCCGCGCAGGTCAGCAGGTAGAGGTAGTCCAGGCGCTCGCGGTCGCCGACCAGGGTCGCGAACGCGCGGACCACGTCGGGATCCGAGATGTCCTGCTTCTGCGCGGTCACCGACATGCGCAGGTGCTGTTCCACCAGCCACACCACCAGGCCGGTGTCGGCCTCGCTGAGGCCGTGCGCGGCGCAGAACTCGCGCGCGTCGACCGCACCCAGTTCGGAATGGTCGCCGCCGCGGCCCTTGGCGATGTCATGGAACAGGCCGGCGAGCAGCAGCAGTTCCGGCTTGCGCAGGCGCGGCCAGACCTCGTGCGCGATCGAGAAGCGCTCGTCGGCGACGCCGCTGGCGAAACCGGCCAGGTTGCGCAGCACCATCAGCGTGTGCTGGTCGACGGTGTAGACGTGGAACAGGTCGAACTGCATGCGCCCGGAGACCAGCGCGAACGCGGGCAGGTACTGGCCGAGCACGCCCAGGCGGGCCATCCGGGTCAGCGTCTCCACCGGCCGCGGGCCGCGCAGCAGGGCGAGGAAGCGCGCGCGCGCGGCCGGCCCGGCATCGGTGTACGCCGGCAGCCGGCGCAGCGATTCGGCCAGCGCGCGCGCGGTCTGCGAGTGCAGGCCGCGCACCTCGGGGTGCGCCGCCCAGGTCGAGAACAGCGCCAGCACTTCGCGCAGGTCGCTTTCGGGCCAGTAGGTGGCCGCGGCGGCGAGGTAGCCGCGGCGCAGGACGAAATCGGGATTGAGCGGCTCGGGCGCCGCCTCGCCGTCGAAGGTTTCCTCGAAGCGCTGCAGCAGCCGGTCGCTGATCCGGCGCACGATCGCCGCGCTGCGGTAGAAGCCCTGCATCATCTTCTCGACGCCGAGGCTGTGCTCGTCGTCGTCGTAGCCCAGGCGCTGCGCCAGCGCCTTCTGGTAGTCGAAGCGCAGGCGCTCCTCGGGCCGGCCGGCGACCAGGTGCAGGCCGAAGCGCAGGCGGCCGAGCGAACGCCGTTCGCGCGCCAGCGCCGCCGCTTCGTCGGGCCCCAGGTGGCCCAGCCCGACCACCGCCTCCAGGTCGCGCACGCCGAACGCACGCTGCGACATCCAGCCCAGCGTGTGCAGGTCGCGCAACCCGCCCGGCCCGTCCTTGATGTTCGGTTCGAGGTTGTCGGAGGTGTCGCCGTGGCGGCGATGCCGCGCCTGCAGCTCCTCGCGCTTGGCCAGGAAGAACTCGCGCGGCGGCCAGATCCGGCGCGGCGAGATCGCCTCGGCCAGCGACGCCATCGCCGCGTCGCCGGCCACGACCGGGCGCGCTTCCAGCAGCGCGGTCATCACCGTCTGGTCGGCCGCCGCCGCCGTGCATTCGGCGGCCGAGCGCACCGCATGCCCGACCGGCAGGCCGGTGTCCCACAGCAGGGCGAAGAAGCGCGACAGCGCGGCCTGGTGCGCCTGTTGCGCGTCGGGCTCGCCCAGCACCAGCAGGTCGATGTCGGAACGCGGGAACAGTTCGCCGCGGCCGTAGCCGCCCACCGCGATCAGGGCGAGCGCGGCGTCGTCGGCCATGCAGTGGTGCCACGCGCGCCGCAGCAGGTCATCCACCAGCCGCGCGCGCAGCGCCAGCAGGCGGTCGATGTCGACGTCGCGGCCGTAACGCTTGAGCAGGCGCGCGTCGCCGTGGGCCAGCAGTTCGCGGGCGCGCACTGCCCAGCCGACGTCGTCCGCGGGTGCCGGTCCATCGTCGACGCCCGTGGCGTGCGGTCCGGCGCCCATGCCTGGACTCACGCGTGGGGTGGCTGGCCGGGGGCCAGCAGGGGGACGTCGCCGGCACCCAGGGTCAGCACGTCGACGCCGTCCTCGGTCACCGCGACCATGTGTTCCCACTGCGCCGAGAGCTTGCGGTCCTTGGTCACCACGGTCCAGCCGTCGGGCAGCACCTTGGTGTAGCGCGTGCCCTCGTTGATCATCGGCTCGATGGTGAAGGTCATGCCCGGCTTGAGCACCAGGCCTTCGCCCGGGCGGCCGTAATGCAGGACCTGCGGCTCGTCGTGATAGACCTTGCCGATGCCGTGGCCGCAGTACTCGCGCACCACCGCGAAGCGCTCGCCCTCGGCGTAGCTCTGGATCGCGTGGCCGACGTCGCCCAGCGTCGCGCCGGGCTTCACCGCGCGGATGCCGCGCCACATCGCCTCGAACGTGGTCTCCACCAGGCGCCGGGCCATGATCGAGGGCGTGCCGACGTAATACATGCGGCTGGTGTCGCCGTGCCAGCCATCCTTGATGACGGTCACGTCGATGTTGAGGATGTCGCCGTCCTTGAGGACCTTGCCCGGGCTCGGGATACCGTGGCAGATCACGTTGTTGACGGACGTGCACAGCGTCTTCGGGTAGCCGCGGTAGCCGACATTGGCGGGGATCGCGCCCTGGACCCGGACGATGTGGTCGTGGCAGATCCGGTCCAGTTCCTCCGTGGTCACGCCGGGGCGGACATGGGCGCCGATCATTTCCAGCACCTCGGCGGCCAGGCGGCCGGCGACGCGCATCTTCTCGATTTCTTCCGGGGTCTTCAGGTGCAGGCTCATGCCCGGATTATCGCCGATCCGCCCGCTTCCTGAACGCGCCGCATCGGCGCCCCCGCTCACGCCGGGAATTTGACCGTGATCAAGGCCCCGCCCGGCGGGCGGGCCGAAACTGTGACGCAGAACCTGAATGAACGGCGCCAGCCGATTGACGCACTGGGTCACTTTTTGCTGAATAGGCCCACCTTGGGACGTTAAATACGTCACAATATGCGTATTCAGCTTGCGCGTCGTCGGCCACCGGCCCTGAACGGCCGGGCGTCAGGGAGTTGGCACGATTGGTGCTTCAACCTCCGCAGCAGGTCAACCGTCACATTTCAGCCAAGTCCCGGAGTCCACGATGAACATGTTCAAGAGCACCCTGATCGCCGCCGCCCTCGTCGCGACCGGCTTCGCCGGGACCGCCAGCGCGGCCACCGCCAACACCAACTTCCAGGTCCGCATCAACATCACCGAGTCGTGCGCCTTCAGCACCACCGGCGCGTCGGATGTCGACTTCGGCGACAAGGCCCGTTCCTCGGCCGGCAACGCCGACACCACCGGCACCCTGGTGGTCAACTGCACCCAGGGCACCCCGTTCAACATCGGCCTGAACGCCGGCACCTACGTCGGCGCCACGGTCAGCACCCGCCGCATGAGCAACGGCTCCAACAGCATTCCGTACAACCTGTACCGCGACAGCAACCGCTCGCAGAACTGGGGCAACACCATCTCCAACGACACCCAGGCGGGCACCGGCACCGGCGCCAACCAGAACATCACCGTGTACGGCCGCGTGGCCGGCGGCGCCGCGGTGAACGTGCCGGCCGGCGTGTATACCGATACCATCCAGGCGACGATCACCTACTGATCGACTTGGCGAGGTCGGGATGCTCCCGATGACATGGCGGGGGCGGTCGCGCGGCACCACGGCGCGCGGCCGCAGGATGGGCCACTGGTTCGTCATGGCGGCGCTGGCACTGGCCGCCACGGTTGCACAGGCGGCGGACCTGCAGGTGAACCCGATCATGGTCGAGTTCACCGCCGGCGAGCAGTCGCAGGCGATCTGGCTGACCAACACCGGCACGCAGCCGCTCAAGGCCCAGGTTCGGGTGTCCCGCTGGACCCAGGCCGACGGCCAGGACCAGCTGGCGCCGTCCCGCGACCTGGTGGCGAGCCCGGCGATCCTGGAGGTCGCCGCGGGCGAACAGCAGCTGGTCCGGCTGATCCGTCCGAACCCTGCCCCGGCCACCGCCGAAATGGCGTACCGCCTGGCCATCGACGAGCTGCCGGCGGATGCCTCCGCGCCGCGGGAGCCGGGCCTGCAGTTCCTGCTGCGCTACTCGGTGCCGGTGTTCGTGCTCGCCGAGGGAAACCAGCCGCTGAGCCCGTCGCGCCGCAGCGCGACCACGCCCGGCCAGGCCGGCGTCCCGGCCGGCGTGTCCGCCAGCCTGGAACCGCAGGGGGAAACCAGCCTGCTCAGCGTGGCCAACCCGGGCGGCCAGCGGATCCGGCTCAGCAACCTGGCCTGGATAGACGGTGGCGGGCAGCGGACCGAAGTGGTGCCGGGCCTGGTGGGGTACGTGCTCGCGGGACAGCGGATGCAGTGGGCCATTCCCCTCGCGCCGCCACTGCGGGCGAACGGAGGCAGCCTGAAGGTCAGGTTCAATGACGATCCGAACGACCAGACATTGCCGCTGGAAACTGCTCGCCGCTAGCGTCGCCGCGGCGTGCACGCCCTGCACGCTGTCCGCCGCGCCTTCCCCCGCTCCCGCTCCGTCCGGTTTCGCCGCGCCCGGCAACCTGGACCTCCTCGCCACCGGCGAGGTCGACGCCGAACCCGCCGGCGACGCCGAGGAGCTGTACCTCGAAGTCTCGCTCAACGAATTCGCCACCGGCCGCCTGGCGCGTTTCGTCATGGACGGCGGGCGCCTGCGTGCCAGCGCCGCGACGCTGCGCGAACTGGGCCTGCGCTGGCCCGGCAGCGATGGCGCCGAGGGCCTGGTGGCGCTCGACGACATCCCCGGGCTCCAGGCGCGCTACGACGCCGGCAACCAGCAGCTGGCGCTGACCGCGCCGCTGGACCTGCTCTCCGGCGAGCGGGAGCGTTTCACCGAAACCGGGCCACCCACCCCGCGCGTCGATCCGGCCACGCGCGCGCCGGGCCTGCTGCTGAACTACGACGTGTACGCCCAGGGCGATGGCGACTACCGCTCGGTCAGCGGCTGGACCGAACTGCGCCTGTTCGGCGTCGGCCCCGGGGTCTGGAGCAACAGCACGGTCAGCCGCCTGGACAGCCTCCCGGGCCGCGGGGACCGCCATGACATGGTCCGGCTCGACACCTCCTGGCAGCTGGACCTGCAGGACAGCATGGTCTCGGTCGTCGCCGGCGACACGTTCAGCGGCGCGCTCGGCTGGACCCGCACCACCCGCATCGGCGGCATCCGCGCCGCGACCAACTTCGGCCTGCAGCCCTACCGGGTGACCACCCCGCTGGCCTCGTTCGCCGGCGACGCGGTGCTGCCGTCCACCGTCGACCTGTATATCAACGGCATCCGCCAGTCGAGCCAGCAGGTCAGGCCCGGCCAGTTCCAGATCGACAGCATCCCCACGGTCAATGGCGTCGGCCAGGCGCAGATGGTGATCACCGACATCAACGGCCAGGCCCGGGTGGTGAACTTCTCCCTGTACAACACCGGCCAGCTGCTGCAGCGCGGACTGACCGACTGGTCGGTGGAAGCGGGCAAGGTGCGGCGCGACTACGGCCTGCGTTCGTTCTCCTACGCCGACGAGGCGATGGGCAGCGCAACGGTGAGGCACGGCCTCAGCGACCGGAGCACGCTGGAAGTCCACGCGGAAGCGACCCCCGGGCTGCAGATGGCCGGCACCGGCGGGGTCTGGCTGCTGGGCGACCGCGGCGGCGTGCTCGATGCCTCGGTGGCCGGCAGCCGCCACCGCGGCGAGAGCGGCCACCAGTACGGCATGGGCTACCAGTGGAACTCGTCGCTGTTCAACGTCGCCTTCGCCACCCTGCGTCGCAGCGCGGACTTCGCCGACGTCGCCAGCCTCGAGGACGCGGTGCTCCCGCGGCGCATGGACAGCGCCTTCGTCGGCCTGAACTGGGGCGTGGCCCAGGTCGGGGCGAGCTACGTGCGCCAGGACGTCTTCGAGCAGCCGTCGGCCCGCTACGCCAGCCTGACCTGGTCGCGGCAGCTGCCGCTCAACGGCTACCTGAGCCTGAGCCTGAGCCGTGACCTCAACAACCGCCGCGCCGACAGCGCGGTCCTGTACTGGTCCATGCCGCTGGACCGGCGCACGTCGGTTTCGGCTTCGGCGCGCCACAGCCGCAGTGCCGACACCGTGGCGCTGGAAGCGAACCGCCCGGTCGACAGCGACCTCGGCGGCGTGGGCTGGCGGGTGCAGACCACGCTCGGGGACCGCCCCGGTGCCCAGGCCCAGGTCGCCGGGCTCGGCCGCTATGGCGGCTGGAACGCGGGCCTGCTGCACCAGCGTGGCGACGGCGGCGTCCCCGACAGCACCACAGGATTCGCCAGCGCCAATGGCAGCGTGCTGTGGATGGAGAAGCACCTGTTCGCCATGCGCCGCGTCGAGGACGCGTTCGCCATGGTGTCCACCGACGGCGTGCCCAACGTGCCGATCCTGCAGGAAAACCGGCTGGTCGGCTTCACCGATGCCGATGGCCTGCTGCTGGTCAACCGTCTCAACGCCTGGCAGAACAACCGCCTGTCGATCGATCCGCTGCAGGCCCCGGCCGACGTCCGCCTGGGCCGCACCGACACCTTCGCGGTCCCCGCCAGCCGCAGCGGCATGCTGGTGCGCTTCCCGATGCAGCCGGTGCTGTCGGTCCAGACCACGGTCACCGGCACCGACGGCCAGCCGCTCGCCGCCGGCAGCCCGGTCTGGCTCTCGGGCGCCGACCCGGCGACGACCCCGGCATTGACGGTGGTCGGCTACGACGGGCTGCTGTACCTCGAGGCGCTGCCGCCCGGCGCCGGCCTGAGGATCCGCCAGAATGGCGGCTACTGCGACGTGGTCCTGCCCGAACTCCCGAAGCCCAGCGGCTTCATCGAACTGGATGGAGTGGTCTGCCGATGAACAGCAACGCCCCGTTCGCCGGCAACCGGCGCCCCTGGACCCGCGTGGCGTGGCTGGCCTGCGTCCTCGCCTGCGCCTGGCTGCTGCCCGGGCGGGCGATGGCCGACAACGAGTGCAACATCGACGGATCCAACCCGATCGCGTTCGGCACGGTGGGCGGTGGCGGCGCGACCACGACCGGGTCGATCCGCTACTACTGCCAGAACGACGGCCCGGCCGTGCGCAGCTTCCGGGTCTGCCTGTACATGAACCCGATCCTGCCGGGCGGCCTGGACCCGCGCCGGATGATCCAGTGGTGGCCGCTGGACTACCTCGACTACAACCTCTACGCCGACCCCGCCATGACCCAGGTGATCGGCTCGACCACCAGCGGCCATGCCGTCTACAGCTTCACCGTGACCATGACCGCCACCGGGCGCACCTACGGCACCATCCCCGTGTATGCGCGCATCCCGCCGCAGACGGTCACGGCGGGGGGCTACGTCTCGCAGGTCACCGACTACCTGCGCAGCACCTCGCTGGCCGGCAGCAGCGCGCCCTCCGCCGCCCAGTGCGCCACCGCGCCCATCACCGGCCAGAACTACACCGAAGTCAGCGCGACCTTCGCCAACACCTGCTACATCAGCACCGCCACGGACCTGGACTTCGGCTCGGTGGTCAACCTGGCCAGCGCCCGCGACCAGACCTCCACGATCAGCGTGCGCTGCCCGGCCGGCACCAACTACCGGATCGGCCTCAACTACGGCGTCAACAGCACCGGCGGCACGGTGCGGCGGCTGCTCGGGCCCGGCGGCAACTACCTGACCTACCTGCTTTACCGCAATTCCTCCCGCAGCCAGCTCTGGGGCAACGCCACCAGCAACGACGTCACCCAGACCGGCGACAACACGGTCCAGAACTTCACCGTCTATGGCCGGGTACCGGCCCAGGCCATCGGCGCACCGGGCGCGTACTCGGACACCGTCACCGTCACCCTGACCTACTGACCCCACCTCCGGGCGCCGGCGCTGGCCGGCGACCGCCGCCGTTTCCGTGATCCACCCCACAGATCACGCTCGAGCAACACCGGAATCGGCAGGATCGGCTCAACTTCCTCTCCCATCCGCCGAAAGCGTGGCAGATGGCCGGTCCCCCGACCGGCAAGGAGCCGCCGATGCGCGCCTGCAAAGCATTCCTGGCCACCCTGGGTCTGGTCCTGGCGATCGGTGCGGTCCAGGCCTCCAGCCGGCAGGACACGCTGCGGATCTCGCTGACCATCGTCGACCGCTGCGACGTCCGCGACGTCCGGCAGGTGCCCGCCGTCGACTGCTCGGCCGGAGTGCCGTGGATGGTGGCCCAGCCCCTCGCCCCGCACCTGCAGGTCACCGGGAACAGCCTTCTTTCGCACCTCCCCGTGCCCGCCGGCCGACCGGCCGACGGCGTGCAGGTCACCACGATCGTGTTCTGATGCGGGCGGGCAAGGCCAGCGCGTGGCTAATCGCCGCGGCCGCGTGGCTGGGCCCGGCCTCGCCCGCCCATCCCGGCGACCTGCGCCTGGAACCGATCAGCCTGACCCTGGCAGCGGGCGAAGATTCGACCACCCTGTGGCTCAGCAATACCGGGCCCGACCCCCTGCAGGCCCAGGTCCGCCTGTTCGCCTGGAACCAGGGCGAAGGAGGCGAACTGCTCACGCCGACCCGCGAGCTGGCGGTCAGCCCCCCCTTGATTGAAGTCCCGCCGCAAGGCCGGCAGCGGGTGCGCGTGGTCCGCCTGGCCGCCGGCGCGCCCGCCGGCGAGACCGCCTATCGCCTGATCGTCGACGAGTTGCCGGGCGGCGCTCCCATGGGATCGCGCGGGGAATCACTGCTCCGCTATTCGATCCCGGTGTTCGCCTCGGCGGGGAGCCAGGCCGAGGGCGCGCATCTCAGCGCCCGCATCGAGCGGGACGCGGCGGGCGTACGGAGGCTGCGCCTGGAGAACAGCGGTGGCCGCCATGCGCGGGTGGCCCGGCTGACGTTCGTCGCCGCCGGCGGCCGGCGCCACGTCCTGGCCCCCAACCTGGCCGGCTACGTGCTGGCCGGCCGCTACAAGGTGTGGCCGCTGCCCGGGGACCTCGACGACACGGTGCCCGGCCGCTTCGAGGCCGACGTGAACGGCGACGCGGTAGTCCTGGTGCCGGAACCGGCCCTGTTCAGCGGCCGCTGACCGGTTTGCCCCGGACCCGGCACCGCCGGTATACTCCCGCGGCTGTCTTCCGCCTCCTGCCTGGGGGCCGCCCACGCCGGGCGGGACGCGCCGGCCACGCCGGCCCCGGCGAATACACACCTGACGCCAACCTCCGTGCCGGGGTGCCCGCCTTGCGGGTTCGGACACGGAAGCGCCAGGGAGGCCCAACCCCGGAACCGCCGCTGCGCGCCGCCATGGCCGCAGTCCTGCACAGCGCCGAACGAAACGGCCGCAGGCGAGGTTCCACTGCCAGGAGTCACACGCAATGCCCCAGATCACCATGCGCCAGATGCTCGAAGCGGGCGTCCACTTCGGCCACCAGACCCGTTACTGGAACCCGAAGATGGCCCCGTACATCTTCGGCGCGCGCGGCAAGATCCACATCATCAACCTCGAGAAGACCGTCCCGCTCTTCTCCGACGCGATGAACTTCATCTCGGCCATCGCCCAGAAGCGCGGCACCATCCTGTTCGTGGGCACCAAGCGCAGCGCGCGCGAGGCGATCAAGGAAGAGGCCGTGCGCTCGGGCCAGCCGTACATGACCCAGCGCTGGCTGGGCGGCACCCTGACCAACTTCCGCACCGTGAAGCAGTCGGTGGCGCGCCTGAAGGAGCTGGAAGCCGGCGAGACCGACGGCACCTTCGAGAAGCTGGTCAAGCACGAAGTGCTGGGCCTGCGCCGCGAGCGCGAGAAGCTGGAAGCCTCGCTGGGCGGCATCAAGGACATGAACCGCCTGCCGGACGCGCTGTTCGTGATCGACATCGGCCATGAAGACATCGCGATCAAGGAAGCCAAGAAGCTCGGCATCCCGGTGATCGCGGTGGTCGACACCAACTACGATCCGGCCCTGGTCGACTACGCCATCCCGGGCAACGACGACGCCATCCGCGCCGTGCAGCTGTACGCCCGCGCCGCCGCCGACGCCGTGCTGGAAGGCAAGGCCGCCGCCCCGCATGCGGCCAACGTCAGCGAGAACGACTTCGCCGAGGCCGATGGCGACAAGCCGGCCCGCCGCGCCCCGGCCAAGAAGGGCCCGGCCCGCAAGGACAAGGCCGACGGCGCCGAAGCCGCCCCGGCCGAGTGATCCATCCCGGCGGCCGCCCGCGGCCGCCACCCGCCGGATGGCCATCGCGCCATCCGCGCGGACCCGGGCCGGACGCCCGCGCCCCCGGCGCGACGCGGCCGGCCCCGCTCCGCCCCGCGGAGCCACATTCACCCAATAACGAGGTATCCCGTGGAAATCACTGCTTCCCTGGTCAAGGAACTGCGCGAGCGCACCGGCGCCGGCATGATGGAATGCAAGAAGGCGCTGACCGAGAACGCCGGCGACATCGACACCGCCGCCGAATGGCTGCGCAAGTCGGGCCTGGCCAAGGCTGACAAGAAGGCCGGCCGCGTGGCCGCCGAAGGCCGCATCGCGGTGGCCCAGGACGGCGGCAAGGCCGTGCTGGTCGAGATCAACTCCGAGACCGACTTCGTCGCCAAGGACGTGAACTTCATCGCCTTCACCGACGCCGTCGCCGCTGCCGCGCTGGCCGCCGGCGCCACCGACGCCGAGTCGCTGAAGTCGGCCAGGCTGCCGTCGGGCGAGACCGTCGAGGAATCGCGCGCCGCCGCCATCTCCAAGCTCGGCGAGAACATCCAGGTCCGCCGCGTGGCCGTCGCTTCCAGCGCGGGCAACAACATCGCCGCCTACGTGCACGGCGGCAAGATCGGCGTGCTGGTCGAGGTCGCCGGTGGCGACGCCGAGCTGGCGCGCGGCATCGCCATGCACGTGGCCGCGATGAACCCGCCGCACAACAAGGCCGCCGACGTCCCGGCCGAGTTCGTGGCCAAGGAGAAGGAGATCGAGCTGGCCAAGATGTCCGAGAAGGACAAGGCCAAGCCGGCCGAGATCCTGGAGAAGATCATCTCCGGCAAGATCAACAAGATCGTCAACGAGGTGACCCTGTACGGCCAGCCGTACGTGCTGGACGGCGACAAGACCGTCGAGCAGGTGGTCAAGGCCGCCGGCGCCGACGTGGTCGGCTTCCAGCGCCTGGTGGTGGGCGAAGGCATCGAGAAGGTGGTCGAGGACTACGCCGCCGAAGTCGCCAAGGCGATGCAGGTCTGACCGACCCCTGCTGCAGGTAGCCATATGGAGGCCGCGGATTCCCGCGGCCTTCTTCTTTGGGGCGGCCGATGCGCGCCGGATGCGTGCCCGAACGCCGAAATTGCTGACTGCGACACGGTTTTGCCGGCATACTTCGATGCAGCCGACCGACTCGCGCAGTGATGCATCCGGAACTCGAAGCCCAACTCCTGCACTGCCGCACCCTGCCAACGCCGCCGGCGGTGGCATTGCGCATCATCGAGCTGGCGCAGGACCCGATGGCGGACCTCAACGCCACCGCGCGGGTGATCGGCACCGACCCGGCATTGAGCGCGCGCATGCTGCGCGTGGCCAACTCCCCGCTTTACGCCGGCCGGCGCCGGGTCGAGAACCTGGGCCAGGCTCTCACCCTGCTCGGCCTCAACGCCACGCTGAGCCTGGCGCTCGGCTTTTCCCTGGCCCAGGGCCTGCGCGGCGCGGCCGGTACCGCGAGCGACCAGGAGCAGATCTGGCGGCGCAGCGTGCTCGCCGCGCTGGCCGCGCGCCTGCTGGGCGGACACGCGCGCCTGAAGCGCCTGGAAGACCTGATGCTGGCCGGGCTGCTGCAGGACATCGGCGCGCTCGCGCTGCTGCAGGCGATGCCCGATGCCTATGGCCCGGTCCGCGCCGCGGCGACGGACAGCACCGACCTGCTCGCACGCGAACGGGCCGCGTTCGGCGCCGATCATGCGGAGATCGGTGCGTGGCTGGCCCGGCACTGGCAACTTCCCGGCTACCTCGCCGACGCGATCGGCGCGAGCGAATCCGACGCGCCGGCCGATCCGTTCCAGGCCTGCGTCGCCGCCTCGGGGGCGGTCGCCGGCCTCTGGCTCGACGACCGGCAGACCGCCGACCAGCGCGAGCTGGCGCGCGCCCGCGTCCAGGCCTGCATCGCCGACGGCACCACGCTCGACGACCTGCTCGTGCAGCTGGCCGCCGCGCTGCCCGAGATGGGCGCGATGTTCGACGTGCACATCTCCCGGCCCGAGCACCTGGCCTCGATCGCCGACCACGCCAAGGAACTGCTGATCCTGCGCAACCTGCGCGAGATCCAGGACGCCGCGCGCGCGCGCACCGAGGCCCGTGCGTCGGAGGACCAGGTACGTCGATTGACCGAGCAGTCGCGGCGCGATCCGCTGACCGGCGTCTACAACCGCCTGCAGATGGAAGAGGTGCTCGAGCGCGAGTTCGCCACCGCCGTGGCGTTGCAGCAGCCGTTGTCCATCGCCTTCATCGACCTGGACGACTTCAAGCACATCAACGACCGCTACGGCCACCTGGTCGGCGACCGCGTGCTGTACCAGTTCGCGCAGAACCTGCAGCGCCTGCTGCGCAGCACCGATCTGGTCGCGCGCTACGGCGGCGAGGAGTTCCTGGTCGTGCTGAGCCACTCCAACGAAGCGTCGGCCGCGCGCGTGCTGCGCCGCATCCTGGAGGAAACCGCGCGCGTGCCGATGGCCGAGGTCGACGGCAAGCCGCTGTACGTGACGTTCTCCGCCGGACTGGCCACGCACGGCACCACCCGCCAGTTCGCCGACGCTCGCAGCCTGTTGCAGGCCGCCGACGACGCCCTTTACGGGGCCAAGCGCGAAGGCCGCAACCGGGTCAGCCAGCACGGGCAATGAACGGCGCGGACCGCGCAGGGTGCCCGCGCGATCCGCCGGCCGGGGCTTTCCGCTAGAATCCGCGCGTTTGCCACTCCCCCGGTGCCCCCATGTCCGACCTCGCCTATCGCCGCGTCCTGCTGAAACTGTCCGGTGAGGCGCTGATGGGGACCGAGGACTATGGCATCGATCCGGTGGTGATCGGCCGCATCGCGCGCGAGATCATGGAAGTGCGCGAGGCCGGCGCGGAGATCGGCCTGGTGATCGGCGGCGGCAACATCTTCCGCGGCGCGGGCCTGGCCGCCGGCGGCATGGACCGGGTCACCGGCGACCAGATGGGCATGCTCGCCACGGTGATCAACGCGCTGGCCATGCAGGACGCGCTCGAGAAGCTCGGTGGCAAGGTCCGGGTGATGAGCGCGCTGAAGATCAACGACGTGTGCGAGGACTACATCCGCCGCCGCGCGGTGCGCCACCTGGAGAAGGGCCGGATCGGGATCTTCGCCGCCGGCACCGGCAACCCGTTCTTCACCACCGACTCGGCCGCGGCGCTGCGGGCGATCGAGATCAACGCCGACCTGCTGCTCAAGGCGACCAAGGTCGACGGCGTCTACGACCGCGACCCGAAGAAGCACCCCGACGCGGTCCGGTTCGAGGAGCTGGACCACGACGAGGTCATCGCCCGCGACCTGCAGGTGATGGACACGGCCGCCTTCGCCCTGTGCCGCGACCACGGCATCCCGCTGCGGGTCTACGACATCTCGGTGCCGGGCAACCTGATGCGGATCCTGCGCGGCGACAGCGTCGGCACCCTGGTGCGCGCCCGCCGCTGAGGCCGCTGGCCGCCCCGGTCGCGGACCGGGCGTTCCCGCAGGCGTTCCCCTATAATCGGCCGATTCGGTTTTTCGACGGAATACGGCGATGCTCAACGAGATCAAGCAAGACGCGCAGGCCCGCATGGTGAAGAGCATCGAAGCCCTTCGCCACAACCTGGTGAAGGTCCGCACCGGCCGCGCTTCGACCGGACTGGTCGACACCATCCGGGTCAACGCCTACGGCAGCGACGTGCCGCTCTCGCAGGTGGCCGCCGTGTCGGTCTCCGACGCCCGCTCGCTGGTGATCACCCCCTGGGACAAGGGCATGGTCGGCGCGGTCGAGAAGGCGATCCTGGCCTCGGACCTGGGCCTGACCCCGAACACCGCCGGCACCACCATCCGCCTCAACCTCCCGGCCCTGACCGAGGAGCGCCGCCGCGAGCTGACCAAGGTCGTGCACGGCGAGGGCGAGGACACCAAGGTCGCCATCCGCAACATCCGCCGCGACGCCAACCAGCACGTCAAGGACCTGCTCAAGGAAAAGCAGGTGACCGAGGACGAGGTGCGCAAGGCCGAGGACGAGATCCAGAAGATCACCGACAAGGCGATCAAGGACGTGGACGAGGTGGTCAAGGGCAAGGAACAGGAACTGATGGCGGTCTGAGCGGTCTGCTCCCCGCATGACGGAAGAACCCGCCACCGCCGGCGCACAGGTCCCCCGCCACCTGGCGATCATCATGGACGGCAACGGCCGCTGGGCCCAGCGCCGGCGCCGGCCGCGTGCCATCGGCCATCGCGCCGGCGCGCGCGCGGTCAACCTGGCGATCGACTTCTGCCTGCAGCGCGGCATCGCCGCGCTGACCCTGTTCGCCTTCTCCAGCGAGAACTGGGGCCGGCCCGAGGACGAGGTCGGCGCGCTGATGAAGCTGTTCCTCAACGCACTCGAGCGCGAGGTCGACGAACTCGACCGCCGCGGCGTGCGCGTGCGCTTCATCGGCGAACGCGCCCTGTTCGCCGACGCGATCCGCGAGCGCATGGCCGCGGCCGAGGCCCAGACCGCGGGCAACGCCCGCCTGCAGCTGAACATCGCCGCCAGCTACGGCGGACGCCAGGACATCGCCGCCGCCGCGCGCGCGCTGGCGGTGGACGTCGCGGCCGGCCGCCTGCGCCCGGAGCAGATCGACGAAGCCGCGGTCGGTGCGCGGGTGGCGCTGGCCGACCTGCCGGCGCCGGACCTGTTCATCCGCACCGGCGGTGACCAGCGGGTCAGCAACTTCCTGTTGTGGCAGCTGGCGTATACCGAACTCTGGTTCACCGAAACCCTGTGGCCGGACGTGGACGCCGGCGTGCTGCAGCAGGCCCTGGACGATTACGCCGGACGCGAACGCCGCTTCGGCCTGACCAGCGCCCAGATCGGCGCGGAGGCTCCCGCATGACCCGGACCCGGGTGATCGCCGCACTGGTCATGGCCCCCGCCGCGATCGCCGCCATCCTGCTGCTGCCCACGCCCTGGCTGGCCGCGCTGGCCGCGCTGGTGATGCTGGGCGGCCTGTGGGAATGGCTCAAGCTCGCCGGCGTGGACGACAGCCTGTCGCGCACGGTGCTGGTGCTGCTCAACCTGCTGCTGATGGTGCTGCTGGTCTGGGCCTCCCGCAGCGACACCGGCTTCTCGCCGGTGCTGTTCCAGATCGCCACCCTCGCCGGCGCCGCGGGCTGGCTGCTGGCGCTGCTGTGGCTGTGGCGGCCGGGCTTCACCGCCCAGGAAAAGCCGTGGACGCGCGCGTTCAAGCTCGCCGCCGGCACGCTCGCCGTGATCCCGGCCTGGTGCGCGCTGTGCCTGGTGCATTCGGACAACTTCGCCCAGCTGGCCGCCACACCGGACCTCCCCGCCAGCGGCCACCGCTGGCTGCTGGCGGCGCTCGCGCTGGTCTGGGCCGCCGACTCCGGCGCCTACTTCGCCGGACGCCACTTCGGGCGCCGCAAGCTCGCCCCGACCATCAGCCCGAACAAGACCGTCGAAGGCGCGATCGGCGGCGTGGTCGCAGGCGTGGCCATCGCCCTGGCTTTCGGCGCGCTGGCCGGCGCCGGCGCGGCGCAGCTGCCGGCGCTGGCCCTGGTCGCGCTGGTCGCGGTGCTGGCCTCGATCGTCGGCGACCTGGTCGAAAGCCTGCTCAAGCGCCAGGCCGGGGTGAAGGATTCCGGTTCGCTGATCCCCGGCCACGGCGGCATCCTCGACCGCGTCGACGGCGTGCTGGCAGCCCTGCCGGTGTTCGCGATCGGCAAGGACATCCTCGGTTTCTGAGACCGGCACGGATCCCGACATGCAGCCCGCTGCGGACATGCGCCAGGTCGCCGTACTCGGCGCCACCGGATCGATCGGCACCTCGGCGCTGGACGTCATCGCCCGCCACGGCGCGCGGATGCGCGCCAGCGTGCTCGCGGCCGGATGCAACGTCGACGCACTGCTGGACCTGTGCGCCAGGCACCGGCCCGACCATGCGGTCATCGCCGATGCGGCCGGCTACGCGCGTCTGCGCGACGGCCTGCGCGATGCCGGGCTGGCCACCCGCGCGCATGCCGGCGGGCAGGCCCTGGAAGCACTGGCGGCCGGGCCGGAATGCGACACCGTGGTGGCGGCGATCGTCGGGGCGGCGGGGCTGGGCTCGACCCTGGCCGCGGCGCGCGCCGGCAAGCGGCTGCTGCTGGCCAACAAGGAGTCGCTGGTCCTGGCGGGCGAGCTGCTGATCGCCGCCGCGCGCCGTTCCGGCGCCACGATCGTGCCGATCGACAGCGAGCACAGCGCGGTGTTCCAGTGCCTGCGCTCGTGCGAGCCGGCCGGCGTGCGCCGGATCGTGCTGACCGCCTCGGGCGGCCCCTTCCGCGGCTGGAGCCGCGACCGGCTCGCGGCGGTGACGCCGGCGCAGGCGGTGGCCCATCCCAAGTGGTCCATGGGCCCGAAGATCTCGGTCGACTCGGCCACGCTGATGAACAAGGGCCTGGAGGTGATCGAGGCCCACCACCTGTTCGGCCTGCCGGCCGAGCGCATCGGCGTGCTCGTGCATCCGCAGAGCCTGGTCCACGCGCTGGTCGAATACGTCGACGGCTCGACCCTGGCCCAGCTCGGTCTGCCGGACATGCGCACCGCGCTGGCGGTGGGCCTGGGCTGGCCCGAACGGATCGACTCGGGGGTGGCGGGGCTGGACCTGCTGGCGCAGGGCAGGCTCGAGTTCGAGGCGCCGGACATGGAGGCGTTCCCCTGCCTGCGCCTGGCCGGGGCGGCCCTGTCCGCCGGCGGCACCGCCCCGGCAGTGCTGAACGCCGCCAACGAAGAGGCGGTTTCAGCCTTTCTTCAGGGCCGTATCGGTTTCCTAGACATCCCCGCGCTGGTCGAGGACGCCCTCGCCGCACTGCCTGCGGCGCCCGCCGGCGACCTGCAGGTGCTGCTGGCGGCGGACACGGACGCCCGCAGGTTCACCCGCCAACGGATCTCCCCCCCAATGCCCCCCGCCGGGACCCCCGCCGCATGAGCGCCACCGCCCGCCCGTGCACGCCACGACCGAGCCACGCCCATGGGTGATTTCGTCGGCTCCCTGTGGTGGCTCGTGGTCAGCCTGGGGGTGCTGGTCACCTTCCACGAGTTCGGCCATTACTGGGTCGCGCGCCGCTGCGGGGTGGACGTGCTCCGCTTCTCGGTCGGCTTCGGCAAGCCGCTCTGGTCGCGCTACAACCGCGACGGCACCGAATTCGCGATCGCCGCCATCCCGCTCGGCGGCTACGTGAAGATGCTCGACGAGCGCGAGGGCGACGTGCCGGTCCAGCGCCAGGCGCACGCGTTCAACCGGCAGGGCGTCTGGCGCCGGATCGCGATCGTCGCCGCGGGGCCGGCGGCCAACCTGCTGCTGTGCGTGGCGCTGCTCTGGGTGATGTTCATGGTCGGCCGGCAGGACTACGCGCCGGTCGTCGGCCAGGCCAGCGGCCTCGCCGCCGAGGCGGGTTTCCAGTCCGGCGACCGCCTGACCGGCGTCGATGGACGACCGGTGGCGACCTGGACCGAGGCGGCGATGGCGCTGGCCACCCCCGCGCTGGACCGCCGCGACATCGAGGTCCAGGTGGAGGACGCCGGTGGCGGGCAGGTCGCACGGACCCTGCGCCTGTCCGGGCTGCCCGAAACGCTGGACGAGCGACGCATCCCCGAACAGGCCGGCTTCACCTGGCGTTTCCTGCTGGCGCCGGCCCGGATCGAGGGCGTGCGCGAGTCCGGCGCCGCCGCCGGCGTGCTGCAGGCCGGCGACCTGGTGCTGGCGATCGATGGCAGCCGGGTCGAGTCGGCCGGGGATGTCTCGCCGCTGGTGCAGGCGCTGGGCGAACGCGGCGGCCCGGGCATGGTCGAGGTCGACCGTGACGGCGACCGGCTGGCGCTGGAACTGGCGCCGCGACGCGGCACCGATCCCGGACAGGGGGGGCGCTGGGAACTTGGCATCGTCCTCGCCGCGCCGCAGGTGCCCGCCTACGACGCGGTCCAGCGCTACGGGCCGCTGGCTGCGGTCCCGGCGGCGCTGCGCGAGACCGGGCGGCTGGCCAGCGACTCGCTGGGCATGATGCGGCGGATGCTCACTGGCGACGCGTCCGTGAAGAACCTGTCCGGCCCGGTCACCATCGCGCGGGCGGCCAACGCCTCGGCCAAGCGCGGCATCGACTGGTTCCTCTATTTCCTCGCCCTGCTCTCCCTGAGCCTGGCGATCATCAACCTGTTGCCGATCCCGATCTTGGACGGCGGTCACCTGCTGTATTACCTTATCGAGTTGGTCAAGGGCAGCCCGTTGAGCGAACGCGCGATGGCTGCCGGGCAATACGTCGGCCTGGCCCTGCTGGCCGGACTGATGGGCCTGGCCTTCTACAACGACATTCTGGGCCTGATGCCGCGATGACCGACCGTACCGGCCCCTGCACCGCGGTTCCTGCCCAAACACCTGTTCCCTCCGGATGTGACATGACGCGATTCCCCGTGCGCCGCCTGCTCGCCCTCGCCCTCGCTTCCACGCTGGCCCTGCCGGCGATGGCGCAGTCGGTCGAACCGTTCACCGTCAGCGACATCCGCATCGACGGGCTGCAGCGCATCGCCGCCGGCACCGTGTTCACCTACCTGCCGGTCGAGCGCGGCGAAACCCTCGACCAGGCCGGGGCCGGCGAGACCATCCGCGCGCTGTACCGCACCGGCTTCTTCGAGGACGTGCGCGTGGACCGCCAGGGCGACATCCTGGTGATCACGGTGACGGAGCGCCCGGCGATCAACAAGCTGACGCTCACCGGCAACAAGGACATCAAGACCGAGGACCTGCTCAAGGGCCTGCAGGACATCGGCCTGGCCGAGGGCGAGACCTTCGACCGGCTCGCCCTGGACCGCGTGCTGCAGGAGCTGACCCGGCAGTACAACAACCGCGGCAAGTACAACGTCCAGATCACCCCGACGGTGTCGCCGCTGGACCGCAACCGGGTCGACGTCACCATCGACGTCAAGGAAGGCAAGGCGGCCAAGATCCGCCACGTCAACCTGATCGGCACCGAGAACTTCCCGAACGAGGAGATCCTCGCCGGCTGGGAGTCGCGCGAAAGCAGCTGGCTGTCCTGGTACCGCCGCGACGACCAGTACTCGCGCGAGAAGCTTTCCGGCGACATGGAGAAGCTCAACTCCTGGTACCTGGACCGCGGCTACATCGACTTCAGCATCGATTCCACCCAGGTGTCGATCAGCCCCGACAAGCGCGACATGTACCTCACCGCCAGCGTCACCGAGGGCGAGGTCTACAAGATTTCCGAGATCAAGGTCACCGGCGACACGATCCTGCCGCAGGACCAGATCGAGCGGCTGGTGATCCCGAAGGTCGGCGACACCTTCTCGCGCGTGCTGCTGGAGCTGACCGCCGACAGCATCACCAACACCCTGAGCAACATCGGCTACGCCTTCGCCCGGGTGAACCCGGTGCCGACGACCAACCGCGAAGACCGCACCGTGGCGATCAACCTGCAGGTGATCCCGGGCCCGCGCGTCAACGTGCGCCGCATCGCCTTCAAGGGCAACACCCGCACCTCCGACGAGGTGCTGCGCCGCGAGATGCGCCAGTTCGAGAACGCCTGGTTCTCGCAGGCCGCGATCGACCGCTCCAAGATCCGCCTGCAGCGGCTGGGCTACTTCGAGACGGTCGAGGTCGAGACGCCGGCGGTGCCCGGCACCAGCGACCAGGTCGACGTGGTGTTCAACGTCAAGGAGACCACCTCGGGCAGCTTCGTGTTCGGCCTCGGCTACTCGCAGCTGGCCGGCATGACCGCGTCGGTGCAGCTGTCGCAGAACAACTTCCTCGGCGGCGGCAACCGGGTCTCGGTGGAGGCGCAGCGCAGCGACTACATGCAGCGCTACGCGTTCTCCTACCTCAATCCGTTCTTCACCGACGAAGGCCTCTCGCTCGGCTACAACCTGTGGTGGCGCGAGCTGGACTACTCGGACTTCAACACCGCCCAGTACAACAGCACCAACGCCGCCGCCCAGGCCGTGCTCGGCCTGCCGATCACCGAGAACAGCTCGATCTCGCTGCTGTTCGGCATCGACAGCAACCAGATCCAGACCTATCCGGGCAGCACGCCGCAGTCGATCATCGACTACGTCAACGCGGTCGGGCAGAACACCTTCCACGCCTGGCGCAGCGAGCTCGGCTGGGCGCGCGACACGCGCAACGACTTCTTCATGCCGACCATGGGCATGTACCAGCGCGTGGGCCTGGAGACCACCCTGCCGGGCTCGACCGTCGAGTACTACAAGATCAACTACGAGTTCTCCAAGTACTGGATGCTCCACCCGGCCTTCGTGCTGCGCACCGGCCTAGACATCGGCTACGGCGACAGCTACGGCGACGACCACGTGCGCGCGCTGTGCTACACCGCGGGTTCCTACGTGGACACCAACGGCGACGGCACGGTGGACACCTACGTGCCCGGCCCGGCCCCGAGCGATCCCTGCCTGCCGAGCTCGCCGGACTACGACAAGACCGTCATCGCCACCGGCCTGCCGTTCTTCGAGAACTTCTACGCCGGCGGCACGCGATCGGTGCGCGGCTTCCGCGACAACACCCTGGGCCCGCGCTCGGAGTCGATCGGCGGCTACCGCGGCCAGCCGCTGGGCGGTTCGCTGAAGACCGTCGGCCAGATCGAAATGGTGTTCCCGCGCCTGTTCGACAGCAAGGCGGCGCGCGTCTCGGCGTTCGTCGACTTCGGCAACGTGTACGACGGCTGGGACAATTTCGACGCCAACGAGCTGCGTGCGTCGGCGGGTGTCGCGCTGCTGTGGCGCGCCCCGGTCGGCCCGATCTCGATCAGCTACGCCTACCCGTTCAAGAAGCAGGACGGAGACGAGATCGAGCGCCTGCAGTTCACCTTCGGCGGCGGCTTCTGAGCCGCGGCGCTCCGGACCGGAGCGTCCCGCCACGAAAAACGGCCCTCGCGGGCCGTTTTTTTTGCTCCTGCCGCCGCAGCGGCCGGCGCGGGGCTAGATGGCCGCGCCCGCCGGCGAGGCGGCATCGGTGACGGCACCCAGCTGTTCGAGCACGGCGGTCGCGTAGCTCCCCGCTGGCAGCGCGAACGAGAGCCTCAGGCTGTCCGCCGCCAGCCAGTCCCAGGCCAGCGCCTGCGGCCGCACGCGCAGGGCGCGGCGTTCCTGCTCAAGGCCGGCCCGCTCGAGGCCGTCGCGCAGTGCCAGCGAGACGTGGTCTTCCAGCGCACCGGTTTCCAGCGCGCGGCAGGCGCCCTCGCTGCGCAATCCACCACGGCCCCACAGCGGGCCGCTGGGGTGGATGTCGAACGCGGCCAGCCGCTGCTCGAGCGGTCCGCTCCACGGCTCCGGCCCGAACACGCTGCGGCTGCCTTCGAGCATCCAGACCTCGCCTTCCAGGCCCCGGTCCCAGCTGCCGCCGGCCACGCGCGCGGCCAGCACCCGGTTGAACAGTGCCGATCGCGCCGCCGACAACAGCATCGAACGCTGCTCGCGCCCCATCCGCTTGCCGCGCGCCCCCTGCGCGAACATGGCCAAGGCCTTGCCCACGTTGCCGCCGCCGTGGCCGAAACGCTGGTCGCCGAAAAAATTGGGGACGCCGCGGGCGGCCACTTCCGCCAGCCGCGCGTCGATCGCCTCGCGTCCGCCCTGCAGTTCGCGCAGCACCAGCACGAACCGGTTGCCGGCAAGCGCGCCGCGGGACAGCTTGCGCCGATGGCGCGCCTGGGCGAGCACGCGCAGCCCGTCCTGCTCCAGCGTCGCCACGTCGGGCGCCTCGCGTCCCGGCAGTTGCACGCTGAATCGCTGCACGGTGACCGCGTGCCGGTCCTTCAGGCCGGCGAAGCCGACCCCGACTTCCGGCACCGAAGCCCAGCGCGCGATCGCGCCGGCGACGAAGCTGGTGTTCATGCCGCGCTTTTCGACCGTCAGCAGCAGGTGCTCGCCGTCCCCGCTGGCCTCGAACGCGTCGATCTCCTCGACCCGGAAATCCTCGGGCTGCACGCGGATCCGCGCCGACAGCACGGGGCCGCCGAACGCCGAGTGCCCCGCTCCGGAATCGCTCACGCCTTCACCAGCAGGACGACGGCCTGCGCGGCGATGCCCTCGCCGCGGCCGGTGAAGCCCAGTTTCTCGCTGGTCGTCGCCTTCACGCTGACCGCATCGGCCCCGACGCCGCAGGCCGCGGCGATGCGCTCGCGCATCAGTGGCGCATGCGGACCGACCTTGGGCCGCTCGCAGACCACGGTGACGTCCGCGTTGCCGAGGATCCAGCCGCGCTCGCCCGCCAGCGCGACGCAGTGGCGCAGCAGCTCCAGGCTGTCGGCGCCGCGCCAGCGTTCGTCGTTGGGCGGGAAATGCACGCCGATGTCGCCCAGGGCCAGCGCGCCCAGCAGCGCGTCGCACAGCGCATGCAACGCAACGTCGCCATCGCTGTGCGCGAGGATCCCGCGGTCGTGCGGAACGCGCACGCCGCCGAGCATGACGTGGTCGCCTTCGCCGAAGGCGTGCACGTCGTAGCCCTGGCCGATGCGGATGGGGGGACTGTCTGGCATGGAGATCCTCGGGCCGGTTCGTGCGATACGGCGGCCCATTGTAGGAGAGGGTCCTGCCGGCGGCACCGGCGGCACCGGCGACCCCGCGATCCGCACCGGCCGTGTCCGTCCGCCTACGGGGAGCGGCGTGCGAGCTCGAACTCGAAGCGGGCCAGGTCGGCCGGCGTGGTGACCTTGAAGTTGTCCTCGCGTCCCTCGACCAGCAGCGGGCGCAGGCCCTGCCGCTCCAGCGCCATGGCTTCGTCGGTGACCTCGACGCCGGCATCCGCCGCCGCCTGCAGCGCACGGGTCAGTTGCAGCCGCCGGAACAGCTGCGGCGTGAGCGCGCGCCACAGCCGCTCGCGCGGCTCGGTGGCGTCGATGCCGCCGTCGTCGCCGGCGCGCTTGAGCGTGTCGCGCACCGGCGCGGCCAGGATCGCCCCGACCGGATCGACCCGGCCCCGCTCGAGCAGCTGGTCCAGATCGGACAGCGCCACGTTCGGCCTGGCCGCGTCATGGACCAGGACGAAGTCGTCCGGCCGCACGGAATCGGGCAGCGCCTGCAGCGCCGCCAGCACCGACGCCGCGCGGCTGTCGCCACCGGTGCAGGCGAGCACCGGCTTGCCGGCGTACTCGGTCCAGCCCGGCCAGGCCGGATCGCCCTCCGCCAGCGCCAGCACCACGCCGGCCACGGCCGGGTGCGCCAGCAGCGCATCCAGGGTGTGCACCAGCAGCGGCCGTCCGCCCACCAGCAGGTACTGCTTGGGCACCTCGCCGCCGAAGCGCGTACCGCGCCCGGCGGCCGGCACCACCGCCCAGATCGCGGCCATCAGTCGGCCCGTCCCGCGTCGGCCGGCTCGACGTCCGCCGGATCGGGCGCGGCCGGCACGGCGCGCTGGCCCGGATCCTCGACCACCCGGTAGAACAGCTCGCCGGGCCGGATCATCCCCAGTTCGCTGCGCGCGCGCTCCTCGACCGCGGCGACGCCTTCCTTGAGGTCACGCACTTCGGCGGCCAGCGCGGCGTTGCGCTCGTGCAGGCCGCCGTTCTCGCGCCTCTGGTGCTCGACCTGGGCCTGCAGCGAGGCGACCTCGCCCGCGCTGCCGATGCCGAACCAGAGCCGGTACTGCAGCCAACCGAGCAGCAGCACCAGCCCCAGCAGCACCCAGCGCAGCGCGCGCATCGCCGCGCCGTCAGCGCTTGAGCGAGACGAACGCGTCGCGGCCGGCGTAGCGGGCCGAGGCGCCCAGCGCTTCCTCGATGCGCAGCAGCTGGTTGTACTTGGCCACGCGGTCGCTGCGGCACAGCGAGCCGGTCTTGATCTGGGTGGCGGTGGTGGCCACTGCGATATCGGAGATCGTGGTGTCCTCGGTCTCGCCCGAGCGGTGCGAGACGATGGCCGCGTAGTTCGCCCGGTGCGCCATCGCGATGGCCTCCAGGGTCTCGGTCAGCGTGCCGATCTGGTTGACCTTGATCAGGATCGCGTTGGCGGTACCCGAGTCGATGCCCTGCTTGAGGATCTTCGGGTTGGTCACGAACAGGTCGTCGCCGACCAGCTGCACCTTGTTGCCGATGCGGTCGGTGATCAGCTTCCAGCCGGCCCAGTCGTCCTCGGCCAGGCCGTCCTCGATGGTGACGATCGGGTACTGGGCGGCCCAGTCGGCGAGGAAGTCGACGAACTGCTCCGACGACAGGCGCTTGTTCTCGCCGACCAGGTGGTACTTGCCGTTGTCGTAGAACTCCGAGGAGGCCACGTCCAGGCCCAGCATCACGTCCTCGCCGGCGGTGTAGCCGGCCTTGCCGATCGCCTCGAGGATGGTGTCCAGCGCCTCGACGTTACTGCGGAAGTCCGGGGCGAAACCGCCCTCGTCGCCGACCGCGGTGCTCAGGCCATGGCCCTTCAGCACCGACTTGAGGGAGTGGAAGATCTCGGTGCCCGCGCGCAGCGCCTCGGAAAACGAAGCGGCGCCGACCGGCAGGACCATGAACTCCTGGAAATCGACGTTGTTGTCGGCGTGCGCACCGCCGTTGATGATGTTCATCATCGGCACCGGCAGGGCCACGTCGGACTCGGTGATGGTCGACAGGTACTGCCACAGCGGCTGCTTCTTCGAGGCGGCCACGGCATGGGCAGTGGCCAGCGACACGCCCAGCAGCGCATTGGCGCCCAGCCGGCCCTTGTTCTCGGTGCCGTCCAGGTCGATCAGGCGGCGGTCCAGGCCCTGCTGGTCGGCGGCGTCGAAACCGGCCAGGGCCGAGGCGATCGCGCCGTTGACGTTGGCGACCGCGTTCTTCACGCCCTTGCCCAGGTAACGGGTCTTGTCGCCGTCGCGCAGCTCCACCGCCTCCTTGGTGCCGGTCGAGGCACCCGACGGCACGGCAGCGCGGCCGAAGGAGCCGTCGGCCAGGGTCACCTCGGCCTCGAGGGTGGGATTGCCGCGGCTGTCGAGGATTTCGCGGGCGTGGATCTTGGCGATGCTGGTCATGGGCAGGGCATGCGTCAGGGGTGTGGAGTCGTGCGGGAGTTTAGCGGACCGCGGCCGGTCCTGCCTTGGTTTGCCTCTGTTTTCCGCGACTTGCGGGTTCGCCGTCGGTTGCCCGGGAAAGCATCGGGTCATGGCGAGGCGGCTTGGGGGGATGCGTGGCGGAGGCGTCATGGCGATGGGATTCCCACCCTCCATGTCCCCCGGCACCGGTGAAGCCGGTGCCTCCTCCTTTACTTCCGGGTGGGAATCCCCTCGCCACGACGTCTGGAAGTGGCGAGCCCACACCGAACAACACCCCAGCATCGGCATCGACACCTGTCCATGCGCGCACGCGAGCAGGGAGAGGCGTCGACGGCTGCGTCGCGTAGTGCCGGGCGTGCCCGGCTACCGTGCCCTGCCCTGACCACCTACCACGTATCGAGGCGCCGTTGCGGTGCCCCTGGCAGGAATCAAAGGAGAAGGCGCCGGCTTCATTGGAGCCGGGGGACACGAATGCCGGGGGCACCGCAACGGCGCCCCCGATGCAATCCTCAGGCCCGCGCTTCCTTCAGCAGCTTGCCGCCAGCCTTCTTCTCGCGCGCGGCGCGGATGAAGCCGACGAACAGCGGATGGCCTTCGCGCGGGGTGGACAGGAACTCCGGGTGCGCCTGGCAGGCCAGGAACCACGGATGCACCGCGCGCGGCAGCTCGACCATCTCCACCAGCAGGTCGTCCATCGACTTGGCCGAAATGACCAGGCCGGCGTCTTCCAGCTGGGTGCGGTAGCGGTTGTTGAACTCGTAGCGGTGGCGGTGGCGTTCGGCGACCACGTCCTTGCCGTACAGGTCGCGGGCCAGGGTGCCCGGCTTGAGCCGCTGTTCCTGCAGGCCCAGGCGCATGGTCCCGCCCAGGTCGGACTTCTCGTCGCGCTTCTCGATCTCGCCGCTGTTGGTGCGCCACTCGGTGATCAGGCCGATCACCGGGTGTTCGCACTGCTTGTCGTTTTCGGTGCTGTTGGCGCCTTCCAGCCCGGCCTTGTGCCGGGCGTAATCGACCACCGCGGCCTGCATGCCGTAGCAGATGCCGAAGTACGGCACGCCGCGCTCGCGCGCGAACTGCGCGGTCATCACCTTGCCTTCGAAGCCGCGGTCGCCGAAGCCGCCGGGCACCAGGATGCCGTCGACGTCCCCGAGCAGCGCCTGCGCGCCCTCCTCCACGTCCTGCGACTCGAGCCACTTCAGGTTGACCCGGGTGCGCTGGCGCAGGCCGCCGTGCTTGAGCGCCTCGCCCACCGACTTGTAGGCGTCCTTGTGGTCGACGTACTTGCCCACCACCGCGATGGTGACCTCGTCGACCGGATGCACGGTTGCGTCGACCGCCGCCTCCCATTCGGACAGGTCGGCCGGGCGCTGCGCCGGCAGGCGCAGGCGGTCGGCGACCAGCGCGTCCAGGCCCTGCGCATGCAGTTCGATCGGCAGCTTGTACAGCACGTCCACGTCCTGCACCGAGATCACCGCGCGCTCGGGCACGTTGGTGAACAGCGCGATCTTGCGCCGCTCGCCGTCGGGCAGTGGCTGCTCGCTGCGGCACAGCAGCACGTCGGGCTGGATGCCGATCGAGCGCAGTTCCTTGACGGAATGCTGCGTGGGCTTGGTCTTCAGCTCGCCGGCGGCGGCGATCCACGGCACCAGCGTCAGGTGCATGAACAGCGCCTTGTCCGGACCGCGTTCGGCGCGGATCTGGCGGATCGCCTCCAGGAACGGCAACGACTCGATGTCGCCGACCGTGCCGCCGATCTCGACCAGGGCCACGTCGTAGCCTTCGGTGGCCTCGTCGATGCAGCGCTTGATCTCGTCGGTGATGTGCGGGATCACCTGCACGGTGGCGCCGAGGTAGTCGCCGCGGCGCTCCTTGCGGATCACGCTCTCGTAGATCCGCCCGGTGGTGACCGAATTCTTGCGGCTCAGGCGGGTACGGACGAAGCGCTCGTAGTGGCCCAGGTCCAGGTCGGTCTCGGCGCCGTCATCGGTGACGTACACCTCGCCGTGCTGGAACGGGCTCATCGTGCCCGGATCGACGTTGATGTAGGGGTCCAGCTTCATCATCGTGACCTTCAGGCCACGGGTCTCGAGGATGGACGCAAGCGAAGCCGCGGCGATGCCCTTGCCAAGCGAGGACACGACGCCGCCGGTTACGAAAATGAGGGGAGTCATGGGCGGGGCTCCGGAAAGCCATAGTCTACCGGCTCGACCGCCGTCGCCCAAGCCGGGAGATGCCGCACGCACCGTTCCGCCACGGGGGGCGGGAACGCCGGCGCCGCGGACGCAGGTCCGCAGGCAGGCGCCCGGTCAGCGCGGATCGCCCTTCTTTTCCTCTTCTTCCTCGTGCTGCGGCCGGCCCTTGGCGCGCTCGTCCTGGCCGGCGCGGGCGGCCTCGCGGCGCTTGGCCCGCTCGGCCGCCTCGTCGCGCTCGCGCCGCTCCTGGGCCTTGTGTTCGGCCAGCGCGGCATCCTGGGACTGGCCGGCCTGGCGGTTCTGTGCCAGCAGCGGCACCGCCGCCGAAAGCGCGGCCACGGCGGCCACGGCACCCCAGAACAGTCGTCGGTTCATAGCATCCTCCAGTCTCGCGGGCGGGGTTGGCCAGAGGGTCCGCCCGTCGTTACGGCCACCACGATCCGGGCGGCGGGTCCCGGTCGCGGGCCGCCGGCCCGGTACAGCGGCCGATTCCCTTATACGAGACTGCCGCCTGCGCCGCCCTGAACAGGCGGCAGGGGTGCAAAAAGCGGGGCCAGGCCGCACACTTCCGCCTCGCTTCCGCAGCACCGCAACGAATCCATGAGCAGCCGCTACAACGCCGCCGACATCGAAGTCCTCTCCGGCCTGGACCCGGTCAAGCGCCGCCCGGGCATGTACACCGACACCGCCCGGCCGAACCACCTCGCCCAGGAGGTCATCGACAACGCGGTGGACGAGGCCCTGGCCGGCCACGCCCAGGCGATCGAGGTCACCCTGTTCAAGGACGGCAGCTGCGAGGTGTCCGACGACGGCCGTGGCATGCCGGTGGACATCCACCCGGAGGAGAAGATCCCCGGCGTGGAGCTGATCCTGACCCGGCTGCACGCAGGCGGAAAGTTCAGCAACAAGAACTACACCTTCTCCGGCGGCCTGCACGGCGTCGGCGTGAGCGTGGTCAACGCGCTGTCGACGCTGGTGGAGGTCCACATCAAGCGCGAAGGCAGCGAGCACCGCATCACCTTCCGCAACGGCGACCGCGCCACCCCGCTGGAAGTGGTCGGCAGCGTCGGCAGGAAGAACACCGGCACCCGCGTGCGCTTCTGGCCGGACCCGAAGTATTTCGACAGCCCGAAGATCAACGCGCGCGCCCTCCGCCACCTGCTGCGCGCCAAGGCCGTGCTGTGCCCGGGCCTGACCGTGACCCTGCTCGACGAGGCCACCGGCGAGCGCGACACGTGGCACTACGAGGACGGGCTGCGCGATTACCTGAAAGGCGAGCTCGCCGGGCGCGAGCTGCTGCCGGCCGAGCTGTTCACCGGCACGCTGAAGAAGGACACCGAGGTGGTGGACTGGGCCGTGGCCTGGATCCCGGACGGCGAGCTGGTCCAGGAAAGCTACGTCAACCTGATCCCGACCGCCCAGCACGGCACCCACGTCAACGGCCTGCGCTCGGGCCTGACCGACGCGCTGCGCGAGTTCTGCGACTTCCGCAACCTGCTGCCGCGCGGCGTGAAGCTGGCGCCGGAAGACGTATGGGACCGCGTGGCGTTCGTGCTGTCGCTGAAGATGACCGACCCGCAGTTCAGCGGCCAGACCAAGGAACGCCTGTCCTCGCGCCAGGCCGCCGGCTTCATCGAAGGCGCCGCGCACGATGCCTTCAGCCTGTGGCTGAACCAGCACGTGGAGCTGGGCGAGAAGATCGCCCAGATCGCGATCGAACGGGCCAGCGCGCGCCTGAAGACCGAGAAGCAGGTGGTGCGCAAGAAGGTCACCCAGGGTCCGGCGCTGCCGGGCAAGCTGGCCGACTGCATCAGCCAGGACCTGTCGCGCACCGAGCTGTTCCTGGTGGAAGGTGACTCGGCGGGCGGCAGCGCGCGCCAGGCGCGCGACAAGGATTTCCAGGCGATCCTTCCCCTCCGCGGCAAGATCCTCAACACCTGGGAAGTGGCCAGCACCACGGTGCTTGCCTCCGAGGAAGTCCACAACCTTGCCGTGGCGATCGGCTGCGACCCGGGCAAGGACGACATCACCGGCCTGCGCTACGGCAAGGTGGTGATCCTGGCCGACGCCGACTCCGACGGCCTGCACATCGCCACGCTGCTGTCGGCGCTGTTCCTGCGCCACTTCCCGGCGCTGGTCGCGGCCGGCCACGTGTTCGTGGCGATGCCGCCGCTGTTCCGCGTCGACGTGGGCAAGCAGGTGTTCTATGCGCTGGACGAGGAGGAAAAGCGCCTGCTGCTGGAGAAGATCGCCCGCGACAAACTCAAGGGGCAGGTCAACGTGACCCGCTTCAAGGGCCTCGGCGAGATGAATCCGCAGCAGCTGCGCGAATCGGCGATCCACCCGGACACCCGCCGCCTGGTCCAGCTGACCGTCGACGATGGCGAGCAGACGCGCGCGCTGATGGACATGCTGCTGGCGAAGAAGCGCGCCTCCGATCGCAAGGCGTGGCTGGAAACCAAGGGCGACCTGGCCTCGCTCGAGGTCTGAGGCCACGCATCGACCGCCGAGGCGACGGCGACCTCCCCCGCGTCTCGCACGCGGGGGCGGGTCGCGCCCGGCCACGGACGCGTCCGCACCGCCCCGCCGGCACGCCCGATGCCCTCTTTCAGCGGGCTGCGGCCCTAGGGCGCCGGCGCGGCGCTGGCCTGCACGTTGCCTGCAGCGGGCGGCGAGGCGATTCCGAGGCGCGACTCCAGCCGCGCCAGACGCCGCGGCAGTTCAGACCCGGGCACGAGCTGCTCGCGCAGGAGCGGCGCGGCGCGGGCCGCCTGCTCGCGTGCCTGCGCCGGCTGGCCTGCTTCCAGCAGCGCCTCCGCCAGCGGCACGCGGTGGCGCGCCGTGGAGATCGTGTCGGTGCCGTACTGCGCCTCGGCCATGTCCACCGCGTCCTGCCAGGCGCGCACCGCATCGTCCACCCGGCCCTCGCGCTGCAACAGCTCGGCGAGCAGCGACTGGTGCCGGAACACCAGTTGCGGCGGCTTGTCGGCCAGCAGGGGCCGCAAGGCGTCGAGCGCGGCATGCGCATCGGCGAAGCGGCCACTGCGGACCTGCCACTCGGCCATGCCCAGCCGCGTGATCAGCACGTCGCGTGCGTCCGGCTCGAGGCGGGAAGACCACACGGCCAGCGCATGCCCGATCAGGGGTTCGGCCGCGGCCAGGTCGCCGTTGCGCATCAGCGCCCGGCCGAGGTTGGCCTCGGCCCGCAGGGTCGTGCCGTTGTCGGCGCCGAGCCGCGCCTTGCGCACCTCGAACGAACGGCGGTACATCCGCGCGGCCTCCTCCGTGTTGCCGCGCGATTCCTCGAGGCTGGCGAAATTGTTGAGCGTGACCGCGTAATCCACCGAATCCTCGCCGAGCACCCGCCCCTGGATCTGCAGCGCGCGCGCGTAGTAGCCCGTGGCCGCGCGATAGTCGCCCAGGTCCTGGTTGATGCTGGCCAGTTCGTTGTAGACGGTGGCGGTGTTGTCGCTGTCCTCGCCGAACAGCTTCAACGCCAGGGCGAGGTTCTGCTGCTGCAGCGCCTCGGCGTCGCGCAGGCGGCCCTGCTCGACGACGGTGTTCGCCAGCACGTGCCGCGTGGTCCACACCTCGAACGAGGCGGCGCCATCGAGTTCGGTCTTGGTCGCGAGCGACTGCCGCAGCAGGCGCTCGGCCTCTTCCAGGCGCCCCCACTTCTGGTGGAGCAGGCCGATGTTGTGGTTGACCCGTGACCGGCCCCGCTCGAAGTCGGGCAGCGAGGCGCGCAACGCCAGCGAACGCTGGAACGCCTCCAGCGCGCCCTCGAAGCGTTCCTGGCTCATCAGCGCCAGGCCGAGCGAGTTCCAGGCACGGGCCTCCAGGCCGGGATCGCCACCGGAAGCAGCAACCACCTGCAGCGAGCGTCGCGCGACCTGCTCGGCCTCCTCGCCGCGCTTGCCGTTGGCCAGCAGCACCGCCAGCTCGTTCATCGCGTCGGCCGCCTCCAGCGGACGGTCGACCTCCGGCGACAGCAGCGACTCGGCCGCCACCCGCAGCAATGCCTCGCCGCGCTGGCCCTGGCCCACGTTCATGTAGGCCTGCCCGATCACGTGGCGCACGCGTGCGCGCATCGCCGGGGATCCGGCAAGTTCGGAGTCGATCCGCGCCACGCCGGCGTCAAGCACCTCGCGCGCCGTGGCCTCGGCTTCGCCCTTGCCGCGCTTGCGGGGATCGGCCGCCTCGAACGCCTGCAGCATGAACTGGGCGATCTGCTCGGCGACCTGCGCCTCCTCCTGCGCCCGCGCGCGTTCCTCGCCCAGGCGCCAGACGAAGGCACCACTCAGTCCGAGCACCAGCGCCGCCACCGAGGCGCCCCGCCAGTGCCGGCGCAGGCCGCGCCCGGCGCGGTACAGGCGCGATCCCTGCCGCGCCACCACGGCGCGATGGTCGAGGTAGCGCTGCACGTCGTTGGCGAGGGCCTCGACCGATGCGTAGCGGGCGCCGGCCTCCAGCGCGCAGGCACGGCGTGCGATCGCGTCGAGGTCGCCCGGCAGGCGCCGCCGCCACGGGCAGTCCGCGCCCGCCCAGTCGCTGGGCGCGACCACCGGTCGTTGCCGGTCGTCCGGGTCGCGCTCGACCCGGCGGTCGGCCAGCAGCTCGACCAGGATCACGCCGAGGCTGAACACGTCGCTGGCCATGCCCACCGGCTGGCCGGCCAGGGTTTCCGGCGCGGCATAGGCCGGCGTGCAATACGCGGTGCGCTCCCCCTGGCCCGCGCTGTCCAGCAGCCGGGCGATGCCGAAGTCCAGCAGCACCGGCTCGCCGTCGGTGCGCACCAGGATGTTGCCGGGCTTCAGGTCGCAGTGGACCACCAGGTGCGCGTGCGCCGCCTGCACCGCCCGGCAGATGCGCACGAACAGCGCCAGGCGCTGGCGCAGGTCGGGACCGTGTTCGTGGCAGTAGGCATCCAGCGGCTGGCCGTCGACGAACTCCATCACCAGGTACGGCAGCCCGGCGGCGGTGGTGCCGCCGTCATAGAGGCGGGCGATGTTCGGATGCTGCAGGCCGGCCAGGATCCGCCGCTCCTCGGCCAGCCGTTCGGCGGTGCGCGGGTCGGGAAGGCCGCGCAGCAGCTTCACCGCCACGCGCTGCTGGTAGAGGTCGTCGGCGCGTTCGGCGGCGAAGACCACCCCCATGCCGCCGGACGCCAGCCGCCCGGTCAGCCGCCACGGGCCGAGGGTGTCGCCGGGCTGCAGCTCCGGCGCCGCCAGCCGCGCCAGCAGGCCATCGAGCGGTGCGCGTGCCCGTTCGAGCGATACCGTCTGCGCGCCGAGCAGGTCCAGGGTCTCGCGCAGCAGCGCGGGATCGGTGGTCAGCCGTTCGAGCTCGGCGCGCCAGCGCTCCGGCGGCAGGTCGCAGACCGCATCGAACAGTCCGCGCAGCTGCTGCCAGCGTTCCTCGTCGTTCATGCAGCCCTCCCCCGTGGGTGCGATGCCGTCAGGCCAGTTTCCGGTTGAGCCAGGCGCGCGCGAAGCGCAGGTCGCGGTCGACCGTGGGCACCGAGATCTCCAGCACCGTGGCGATCTCCTCGTGCGACATGCCGCCGAAGTAGGCCAGCTCGACCGCGCGGCCCGCACGCGGGTCGTGGCCTCCCAGCTGCTCGAGCGCCTGGTGCAGCGCCAGCACGTCGTAGTCGCCCACGTCCTCGTTGTGCGCACCGCCCTGGTCGGCATGCGACAGGGTCACGTTGATCGCGCCGCCACCGCGCTTGGCCGCGACATGGGCGCGCGCATGGTCCACCAGGACCGCGCGCATCTTCAGCGCCACCAGGGCGAAGAAATGCGCACGGTCGGCATAGCCGACATCGCGACCGAGCATGCGCAGCAGCGCTTCGTGGACCAGCGACGTCGGCCGCAGGGTGACGTCGCCGGGCGCGGACCCGAGCCGGGCGGCGGCCATCTCGCGCAACGCGTCGTAGACGGCATCGAACAGGTGCTCGCGCGCCTGCAGGTCGCCTGCACGCCACGACAGCAGCAGTCGTGTGATGTCTTCGGCCACGCCCGTATTCCCCCGCGGCCGCCCGTGGCGGTCCAACGGCCCCGATTATAGGGGCAAGCGGAAACAGGCTCCCGGCGCTCAGCGCGCCTGCCGCGGGCGTGAAGACGACGCCCCCGCCGCATCCACCGGCTCCCATGCCAGCACCGCGCCCTCGCGGCGGTCGGGCCGTGCGCCGGGACGGTCGGCCGCGTACGGCTCCCCGCTGCCCGGCAGCAAGCCCACGTGCCGCTGCGTGCGCATCGAGAGCAGCATGAACTGGCGGTCGCGGAGCATGTCCTGCCACATGAACAGGCTGTCGGGCGATTCGGGCAGCAGCCGCACGTCCGCGGCCAGGCCGAGCCCGACCACGGTGACGAAGCCGCTGCCGTCCATCGCCTCCAGCGCGACCCGGCCCTGGCCTCGATCATGGATGCGGAAGTGCGCGCCCGGCCCGCGCGCTTCGATCGAGTCGGCCGGCACCGGCTGCAGCACGCCCAGCGGATGGACGCGCGCGCGGGTGCCGTCGCCGAGATTGGAGAGGGTCACCACCTGGCCATGGGGAATGTTGCGCGAGCGGTCGGCCAGCGGCTCCTGCACGTGGAAATCGTCGAAATCGGCGTGGCCGCCGCCGCTGCCGTACGCGAACAGCGCGTAGCGCGTGCCCTGGAAGGTCTTGAGCTGGTACGGCAACCGCACCGGCTCGCCGATGCCTTCGAAGCGGCGGCCGTCGGTGCTGTAGGAGAACCGCGCCAGGTCGTCGTCGTAGTCGCCGCTCACGCGCAGGTGCACGACCGGCGCCCGCAGCGGCAGGTCGGCACGGCGGTCGCCGTGCTGCGAGTACCAGCGCAGCACCGCACCGTCGCGCCCCTGGACCACGCCGAGCCATGCCGCCGGCATGTTGAGCAGGCCCAGCCCCGCCGTGTCGCCCGGGCGCAGGCCCGACGCATCCAGCGTCACCGTCGCGGTCGACACCGGTCCGGTGACGCGCTGGGTCAGCGTGTTGCGCGCCCACAGGAAATCCGCGGCCGGCAGCGCGTGCAGGCGCAGTGCGCCCGGCCCCTCCAGCAGCGACCAGCGGCCCGCCACCGGTTCGTGGTTCCACTGCCAGACCGCGCCGGGCGCCGTGCCCCGGAAATCGTCGCTGCGCTGGTACGGTGCCTGCGGAGCGGAAGCCGCGGCCACTGCCGGCTTCAGCCAGGTGCGGGGCGTGCGGCCCGGATTGCCCGGCAGGCCGAAGTACGGCCAGCCGTCGCGCCAGGTCACCGGCGAGAGCGCGGTGGTGCGGCCGACGGACTTGAGGTCCATCATCGAGAAGCCCCACCAGTCGCCATTGGCCAGCTGCACGATTCCGCCCTGGTGCAGCGGCACCGCGCCCATCTCGGTGTCGCCAGGCTTCTTCATCGTGAAGCGCGTCGCGCCGGTCGGCACCGGCGTGCGCTGGCCGACCGCATCCTCCCACCAGCCACGCTGGGTCCCGAGGGTTTCGCTGGCGCTGATCGCCACCGTTTCCCATGGACCGTCCAGCCGGTCGGCGCGCGCGGCCTGCATGCGGCCAACCGGGGCGTAGTTGGCGCTGATGATGAAATAGCGCCCGTCGACCTTGTAGACGTGGTGCCCCTCGCCCATGCCGTTGCCGGCCGGGATGATCACCCGCTCGCTGCCCTCGACCACGCCCGACAGGTCGGCGGCGAGTTCGACCAGCCTGACCTCGTTGTACCCGAACACCGCCCAGACCCGGCCGTCGTCGTCGAACAGCACCGACAGATCGTGCAGGTTGCGGTCGATCGCATGGTGCGTCCACGGTCCGCGCGGATCGGTCGCGGTGAACACGTGCACGCCGCGGCCGTTGATGTTGGCGAAGATGTGGAACCGCCCGTCGTGGTGGCGCAGGCTCGGCGCCCAGATGCCCTGCCCGTACTGGTCGCGGCCGTCTTCGAGCCGGTACTCCGGCCCCGGACCGAAACCGGCCATCGCGTAGGACACGAATTCCCAGTTGACCAGGTCGCGCGAGCGCAGCAGCGGCAGGCCCGGCACCGCATGCATCGTGGTGCCGGTCATGTAGAACCGGTCGCCGACGCGGATCAGGTCAGGGTCGGAGAACTCGTCGTAGAAGAGCGGGTTGGTGAAGGTGCCGTTGCCGTTGTCGGCGGTCCACGTCGCCGGCGCGGATGCCGCGCTGCCGCACATCGCCGCGGCCAGCAGGACGGCCAGTGCACGAACGGACCGCCAGCGACGGCGCGTGGGCACGCTCAGTTCCCGCCGCCAGGCGCCCGGCGCGACAGCAGCCGCTGCAGCAGGCAGAACGCCAGCAGCAGGCCGCCGATGGCGATCTTCGTCCACCAGGAGCTGAGGGTGCCGTCGAACACGATCAGGGTCTGGATCAGGCCGAGCACCAGCACCCCGAACAGCGTGCCGAGCACGTAACCGCTGCCGCCGGCCAGCAGGGTGCCGCCGATCACCACCGCGGCGATCGCGTCCAGCTCCAGCCCGGTGGCGTGCAGGCTGTAGCCGCTGAGCATGTAGAACGTGTAGACCACCCCCGCCAGCGCCGAGCAGAAGCCGCTGAGCGCGTATACCGCGATCCGGGTCGACGCCACCGGCAGGCCCATCAGCAACGCCGAGGGCTCGCTGCCGCCGATCGCGTACACGCTGCGGCCGAAGCGGGTCCTCCCGGCCAGCACCGCGCCACCGGCCACCACCAGCAGCGCGACCACCGCGCCCGCCGACAGCGAGGCGCCGCCGCCCAGCGGGATGCGCAGGTTCGCCAGCGCGACGTGGAAGGCGTGGTCGATGCCGATCGACTCCACGCTGAGCAGGGTCGCCGCGCCGCGCGCGAGGAACATGCCGGCCAGGGTGACGACGAACGGCTGCAGCCGGTAGCGTTCGATCAGCGTCCCCATCAGCGCACCGAACGCCGCGCCCAGCGCGAGCACCGCCGGCATCGCCGCCAGCGGATGCCAGCCGTGCACCTGCACCAGCCAGGCCAGCAGCACGGTGCTGAACGCGACCACCGCGCCAACCGACAGGTCGATGCCCCCGCTGGCGATGACGAAGGTCATGCCGACCGCGACGATCAGCAGGAAAGCGTTGTCGATCAGCAGGTTCATGAACACCTGCGGGCGCAGGAAACCGTCGTACAGCACGCCGCCGGCCAACGACATGGCCAGGAACAGGACGATGGTGATCGCCAGCGAGACCTGCCGCGGATCGCGCCAGCGCCGCGCCAGCCATCCCGGGGCGCGCGCCATGGCCGGCACCGCGCTCATGCGGTGCCCCCCGCGCGACCGAGCCGCGCACCCAGCCGGGCGCGGAACTCCGCCGACTGCAGCAGCAGCACCGCGGTGACCAGCAGCGCCTTGACCACCAGGTTGACCTGCGGCGGCACGCCGATGGCGTAGATGGTGGTGGTCAGCGCCTGGATGATCAGCGCGCCGACCAGGCTGCCGGCCAGGCTGAAACGGCCGCCGGCCAACGCCGTGCCCCCCAGCGCCACCGCCAGGATCGCATCGAGTTCGAGCAGCTGTCCGGCGTTGTTGGCGTCGGCGCTGGCCACGTTCGAGCTCACCAGCAGCCCCGCCAGCCCGGCGCTGAAGCCGCAGAACACGTACAGCGCCCAGGTGATCGCCCTGGCGCGCACGCCGGCCACGTGCGCGGCCACCGGGTTGTGGCCGATCGCACGCACGAACAGGCCCAGCGCGCTGCGGTCCAGCAGCAGCTTCAGCCCCGCGAAGACCACGGCGACCACGAACAGCGAGAACGGCAGGCCGAGCAGGAAGCCGTTGCCGAGGAAGGCGAACGGCTCGTAGTAGATGGTCAGGATCTGGCCGTCGCTGACCAGCTGGGCGATGCCGCGCCCGGCCACCATCAGCACCAGGGTGGCGATGATCGGCTGCAGGCCCAGCTTGACCACCAGCAGTCCGTTCCACAGGCCGCACAGCGTCGCCACGCCGAGCGCGGCGGCGATCGCCGCGAACAGCGGCGCCAGGCCCTCGCTGCCGGCCGCCTGCATCCGCCCGATGGTCCAGGCGGCCACGGTCGCGGCGATGGCCAGCACGGCGCCCACCGAAATATCCAGGCCGCGCACCGCGATCACCAGGGTCATGCCCAGCGAGACCAGCACCAGCGGGGCGGCGCGGTTGGCGATGTCGACCAGGTTGCCGTACAGGTGCCCGTCGCGCCATTGCAGCGACAGGAAGCCGGGATTGAACAGGCCGTTGCCGAGCAGCAGCAGGGCCAGCGCCAGCAGCGGCCAGAACAGGGGATGCGCCAGGCCCCGGCGCAACAGGCCAGGGGCGATCTCCGTGGCCGCGCCACCGCCGGCGCTCATGCGTGCACCGCCGGTGCGTCGGGCGCGGCGATCAGCGCCATCACCTGGCGGCCGTCGCTGCCGCCGGGCAGTTCGCCGGCCTTGTGCCTTTCGCGCATCACCGCGATGCGGTCGCCCAGCCGGGTCAGCTCCTCGATCTCGGCGGAAATGAACAGCACCGCCATGCCCTGCCGGGCCAGGTTCACCACTTCGGCCATGATCTCCTGCTTGGCGGCGACGTCGATGCCGCGGGTGGGTTCGTCCAGCACCAGCAGCTTCGGCTGCGTGGCCAGCCAGCGCGCGAGCACGACCTTCTGCTGGTTGCCGCCCGACAGCGCGCCGGCCGGCGTCTCGATGCCGGCGGTCCTGATCCCGAGCAGGGCGACCGCCTGCCGCGCCAACTCGTCCTGGCGGGCGCGCGGCAGCGCGCGCCACCAGCCCATGCGCGCCTGCAGCGCCAGCACGATGTTCTCGCGCACGGACAGTCCGGCGACGATGCCCTCGGTCTTGCGCTCCTCCGGGCATAGCGCCAGGCCCTGCGCGACCGCGTCGGCCGGATGGCGCAGGTCGACCGCCGTGCCGCCGATCCGGACCTCGCCGCAGTCGGCCCGGTCCAGGCCGAACAGCAGCCGCGCCAGTTCGGTGCGGCCGGAGCCGAGCAGTCCGCCCAGCCCGAGGACTTCCCCGGCGCGCAGCTGCAGGTCGACCGGCCGCAGGCTGCCGCGCCGGCCCAGGCCGCGCGCTTCGACCACGACCGGCGCGTCGACCGGCGGCGCGTGGCCCGGATCGCGGCCAGCGGCCAGCTCGACGTCGCGTCCGACCATCGCCGACACCAGCGCGGACTGCGGCAGCTGCGCCGGCAGGTACTCGCCGACCGGGGTGCCGTTGCGCAGCACGGTGATGCGGTCGGACACCGCGTACACCTGGTCGAGGAAGTGGGTGACGAACAGGATCGCCATGCCGCGCTCGCGCAGCCGGCGCATCACCGCGAACAGCTCGCGGACTTCACCTTCGTCCAGGCTCGAGGTCGGCTCGTCCAGCACCAGCACCCGCGCCGACACGCCCAGCGCGCGCGCGATCGCGACCATCTGCTGCACCGCCACCGGGTAGCGCGACAGCGGCAGGTCGACGTCGATGTCCAGGTGCAGCTCGCGCAGCAGCGCGCGGGCGCCTTCGCGCACCCGCTTCCAGTCGATCAGCCCGAAGCGGCGGGGATAGCGGCCGGCGTAGAGGTTCTCGGCCACCGACAGGTTCGGGCACAGGTTCACTTCCTGGTAGACCGTGCTGATGCCGTCGCGCTGCGCCTGCAGCGGCGTGGCCGGGGCGATGGCGCGCCCGTCCAGTTCGATCGTGCCGGCGTCGGGCCGCTCGACGCCGGTGAGCAGCTTGATCAGGGTCGACTTGCCGGCGCCGTTCTGGCCCATCAGCGCGTGGATCTCGCCGGCGCGCAGCACCAGCCCGGCGCCGTCGAGCGCGACGGTCGTGCCGAACCGCTTGCCCAGGCCCGTGGCCCGCAGGATCACGTCACTCATGCCCGCATCCACGTACGCGCTCCGGCGGCCGGCGGGGCCGCGCGGGAGCGTCTGCATCGCCATCGGTCGCGCCTCAGTACTTGCGCTTGGGCAGTTCGGCCGCGGCCTGGTCGCGGGTGAACACGCCCTCGTCGACCACCACCCGCTTCGGCACCGGCTTGCCGGCCTGCACGTCGCGGATGATCTGCGCCAGCTGCGGGCCGAGCAGCGGATTGCATTCGACCGTGGCGTTGAGCTTGCCCGCCTTCATCGCCTCGAACGCGCCGCGCACGCCGTCGATCGACACGATGCGGATGTCCTCGCCCGGCTTCAGCCCGGCTTCCTCGATGGCCTGGATCGCGCCGATCGCCATGTCGTCGTTGTGCGCGAACAGCACGTCGATGCCGTCGCGGCCCTCGGCCTTGAGGAAGGCCTCCATCACTTCCTTGCCCTTGGCCCGGGTGAAGTCGCCGCTCTGCGAGCGGACGACGGCGAAGCGCGGATCCTGGCCGATCACTTCCTTGAAGCCGGCCATGCGGTCGATGGCCGGCGCCGAGCCGACCGTGCCCTGCAGTTCGACGATGCGAATTGATCCAGCGGGAGCCTGGCCCGCCTGGTCCTTGCTGTCGTCGACCAGCCAGCGCGCGGCGCGGCGCCCCTCCTCGACGAAGTCCGAACCGATCAGGGTCACGAACAACGATTCGTCGGACACGTCGACCGCGCGGTCGGTCAGCACCACGGGGATGTTGGCGGCCCTGGCCTCGCGCAGCACCGTCTCCCAGCCCGATTCGACCACCGGCGAGAACGCGATCACGTCCACGCCCTGGGCGATGAACGAGCGCAGCGCCTTGATCTGGTTCTCCTGCTTCTGCTGGGCGTCGGAGAACTTGAGGCTGAACTCCGGCGCGGCCAGCGCCTCCTTCACCGAGCGCGTGTTGGCGGTGCGCCATTCGCTCTCGGCGCCGACCTGGCTGAAGCCGACCGTGATCGCGTCCGCCTTCGCCCCCGCGTCATCACCACCCTTGCCGCAGGCGCCCAGCACCACCGCGCACAGCACCGCCGCCGCCAGCTTCAAACCCTTGTCCATCGCTCCTCCCTCGATGCATGTGGTGCCTCCGCCGCCGCCGCCACCTTCGTGGCCGGCGCCGTGCCGCGCACCCTCCAGTGCGCGGCCGCGGAAGTTGCGGCGTCAGGCCGCGGTATAGGCGGTCTTGACCGTCGTGTAGAACTCCACCGCGTAGCGGCCCTGCTCGCGCGGGCCGTAGCTGGACGCCTTGCGGCCGCCGAACGGCACGTGCGGATCGACGCCGGCGGTCGGCAGGTTGACCATCACCATGCCCGCCTGCGCGTGCCGCTTGAAGTGCGTGGCGTACTTGAGCGAGGTGGTGCAGATGCCGGCGCACAGGCCGAACTCGGTGTCGTTGGCCAGCGCCAGCGCATGCTCGTAGTCGTCGGCGCGCAACAGCGCGGCCACCGGCCCGAAGATCTCCTCGCGGGCCACGCGGTCCGACGGCTTGGCCGCGAACAGGGTCGGCGCCAGGAAGTGGCCCTTGGTCTTCCATTCCACGCGCTCGCCGCCCGCCAGCAGTTCGCCGCCGTCCTCGTGGCCGGCTTGGATGTAGGCCAGGTCGGTGTCCAGCTGCGCCTGGCTGGCGACCGGGCCGATGTCCACGCCCTGTTCCAGCGGATCGCCGACCTTCACCTTGGCCAGGCGCGCCTGGACCTTGGCCACGAACGCGTCGTAGATGCTGTTTTCCACGATCAGCCGGCTAGACGCGGTGCAGCGCTGGCCGGTGGAGAAGTAGGCGCCGTTGACCGCGCATTCCACCGCCTTGTCCAGGTCGGCGTCGGCCAGCACCACCAGCGGGTTCTTGCCGCCCATCTCCATCTGCACCTTCAGCGCGCGCGCCGCGGCCTGCTTCAGCAGCGCGTGGCCGGTGGGCACCGAGCCGGTGAAGGTCAGCGCGTCGAGGCCCCTGTGCTCGACCAGGGCCTGGCCGACCACGCGACCGCTGCCCAAAACCATGTTGAACACGCCCTCCGGCAGGCCGGCGCGCGAGAGGATCTCGGCGATCGCCCAGGCGCAGCCGGGCACGATCTCGGCCGGCTTGAACACCACGGTATTGCCGTAGGCCAGCGCCGGCGCGATCTTCCAGGCCGGGATCGCCAGCGGGAAGTTCCAGGGCGCGATGATGCCGACCGTCCCGACCGGCTCGCGGGTGATCTCCACGTCCACGCCCGGGCGGGTGGAGGCCAGCTTCTCGCCCGGGATGCGCAGCGCCTCGCCGGCGAAGAACTTGAAGATCTGCCCGGCGCGCGCGGCTTCACCGATGCTTTCGCCCAGGGTCTTGCCTTCCTCGCGCGCCAGCAGCCGGCCCAGCTCTTCCTTGCGCGCCAGGATCTCGCTGCCGACGAGGTCGAGGATGTCCGCGCGCTGCTGCGGGTTGGACAGCGACCACTTCGGCAGCGCCGCGGCCGCGGCCTCCACCGCCTGCGCGGTGCGGGCGGCGTCGACGGTGCCGTAGTGGCCGACCGGGCTGGCCAGGTCCGAAGGATTCTCGTCGGCGTGCCCGCCGTCGCCTTCGACCCACTGGCCGGCGATGAAGCTGCTGAAACGCTGTTCGCTCATGACGCGGTATCTCCTTTCATGTCCATCGCGCGGTCGCCGCCGCGCCTGCCGCCACCTTACAGCGCGCGCACGCCGCCCGGCACGAATCCGGACGCGACGGTGCGCAGCGGGTTCGCCAGCGGCGCGCCGAGTTCCGGCAGCTCGATCTCGAACACGTCCCCCGGCACGGCGCGCACGCCGTCGGCGAAGCTCAGGGTCGCGGTACCGAAGAAATGCAGGTGCACGTCGCCCGGGCGCCGGTGCGCGGCGTACTTGAAGTGGTGGTACTCGAGGTTCTCCAGCGAATGGCACATGTTGGCCTCGCCGGTGAGGAAGGGCTTCTCCCAGACCACCGCGCCGTCGCGTTTCAGGCGGCTGGTGCCGCGCAGGTCTCGCGGCAGCGCGCCGGTGCGCAGCTCGGGGCCGACCGCGCAGGCGCGCAGCTTGGAATGGGCCAGGTACAGGTAGTTCTGGCGCTCGGTGACGTGGTCGGAGAACTCGTTGCCGATCGCGAAGCCGAGCCGGTGCGGGGTGCCGTCCGGGCCGATCAGGTACAGCCCGACCAGCTCGGGCTCCTCGCCGCCGTCGAGGGCGAAGTCCGGCGACGGCAGCGGCGCGCCAGGGGCCACCACGATCGCGCCATCGCCCTTGTAGAACCACTCCGGCTGCGCCCCGGCCTTGCCCGCTTCCGGGATGCCGCCTTCCACGCCCCACTGGAACATGCGCATGGAATCGGTGAGCGTGCCGGCGTCGGCCTGCTGCTTCAGGTTCTGGTGCATCGCGTCGCGCGCGGCGGCGCTGCCCAGGTGGGTCAGGCCGGTGCCGGTGACCAGGCAGTGCGCCGGGTCCGGATGATGCAGCGGGCTCAGCACGCGCCCGGCCTGCAGCAGCGCGGGGTAGTCGAGCGCCTCGCCGCCGAGTGCGGCGGCGGCCTGCGCCTCCAGGCTGCGACCGGCGGCCAGCGCGGCGCCGGCCAGTGCCCAGGTCGACTCGACACCGTCGAGCAGGGACGCGCGACGCCCCTCCGCATCGACCACGCCTACCCGCGTGTTCCCGGCATCGTCCCGCAGCTGGATCAGTCGCATCGCCCTTCCGTCCGCGTCAGTGATCGAATGGCACGCCATCCCGGCACAGGCGCGGGGGACGGAACGGGCCGACCTCCATTCTGCCGACTGCAGGAATATGCATCCAATCCATTTTCGTGCATAACATATATGAACATTCATATCTCTGGAGTCGCCACTTGCCCCAGAACGTGCCCTGGTTTGTCCGCGCCCGGCTCAAGACCCGGCAGCTGATGCTGCTGATCGCGATCGACGAGGAAGGCAACATCCATCGCGCCGCCGAAACCCTGGCGATGTCGCAGCCGGCCGCGTCCAAGCTGCTCAAGGACCTGGAGGAGATGATCGGCGTGCCGCTGTTCGAGCGCCTGCCACGCGGCATGGCGCCGACCTGGTACGGCGAGACGATGATCCGGCATGCGCGCATCGCGCTGGCCAGCCTGGGCGAGGCCGGCGCGGAGATCGAGGCGCTCAAGGGCGGCTGGGCCGGCAGCGTCGCCGTGGGCGCCATCGCCGGCCCGGCGATGAGCCTGCTGCCGACCGCGCTGGCGCGCATCGCCCGGCAGCACCCGGACCTGCGGGTGTCGCTGCTGGTGGAAAGCAGCGACGTGCTGCTCGAGCGCCTGGAGCAGAACCGGCTCGATTTCCTGGTCGCACGCCTGTTCGAGCGCCACGACAAGCGCCACCTGCACTACCAGGCGCTGGCCGAGGAAGAGATCTGCGCGATCGCCCGGCCCGGCCATCCGATCCTGGCGCTGGAAAGGCCGGACCTGGCCGAACTGGCGCGCGGCGGCTGGATCGTGCCGCCCGAAGGCAGCGTGCTGCGCCACCGCTTCGAACTGATGTTCCGCGGCGCCGGCCTGCAACCGCCGCGCCAGGTGCTGGCCACCACCGCGCTGATGTTCATGACCAAGATGCTGCAGGAAAGCGACTACATGGCGGTGGTGCCGGTGGACGTGGCCCGCCACTACGCCGAACACGGCATGGTGAGGATCGTGCCGGTGGACCTGTCCTGCCGCATGGACTCGTTCGGCATCATCACCCGGACCGACTGGCTGCTGTCACCCGGCGCGCGGATCGTGCTGCAGGCGCTGCAGGAAACGGCGGCGGAGATCTATGGGGCGCCGCCGACGTAGGACGCCATGGCGACCGGAAAGGTCGTCGTCGCGTCGACGCCCTTCTCGTCGTCATCCGGCGCACGCCGGGATCCAACGCCTGCATTGCGCAAGGGCGCGTATTTCACCGGAATGGCGGACCGTCGGGCCCTGGGCTTCGCCTTCGGGTAAAGCAGGGCTTTCACTCGCCGCTTCGCGTCGAGCGAGTCACTTCTTCTTTGCTTGTGCAAAGAAGAAGTAACCAAGAAGAAAGCACAGCCGGGGACGCGATCCGGCCGCTGCGCGGCCGGTACCCTGCGCTTCTCGCGCCGGCGGGGGACGGCCCACAACTCGCTACGCTCGGACATGTGGGCCTCTTCGCCCCCGCCGCCGCTGCGATGCTCGGCTCGCTTTACCGGCGGGACGGTCAAGGACGAAGGGCAACCGCAACAACGACGGCTGCGACCTAACGACGCGCTTCGGCGTCAGTCGTGGAACGCCTCCACCACCTTGCGCCGGCCGAGCATGAAAGCGTCGGCGACGTGGCGCAGCGGAGCGAGGTCTACGTCGGACTGGCCGGCCTTGATGATCTGGGCGAAGCGCTCGTACAGCGCGGGGTATTCACGCTCCGGCTGTTCGTGCACCAGGCGACCGTCGACCGACAGCTTCGCGCCGCCCTCGGACAGCACCATTTCGCCGGCGTCGGTCGAGGCGACGATGTCCCAGCTCTGGCGGCCGGTCTGGCGCCAGTCGAACTCGGCCGCCAGGTCCAGGCCGGTCGCGTCGCTGAAGGTGATCGACGCGGCGATCGGAGCGTCGCGGTTCTGCGGGAATTCCAGCGTCGCGGCGGTGGCGAACACCGGCCGCGGCAGGATCCGGGTGACGATCGACAGCGCGTTGATGCCCGGATCGAACACGCCCAGGCCACCAGGCTGCCAGATCCATTCCTGGTTCGGGTGCCACTGGCGCACGTCCTCCTTCCAGCTCACGCGCATGGAGCGGATCCGCGTGCCGGCGAGGAAATCGCGCGCGGCCTCCACTGCCGGCGCGTAACGGGAATGCCAGCTGGCGAACAGCGACACGCCCTTGGCGGCGGCCAGCGCGGCGAGGCCTTCGACCTCGGACAGCGTCGCCCCCGGCGGCTTTTCCAGGAACACGTGCTTGCCCGCGGCCAATGCCTTCACCGCCGCCTCGTGGCGGTACTGCGGCGGCATGCACAGCGCTACCGCGTCGATCGACGGCACCGCCGCGAGCATGTCGCCGATCGAGCCGAAGTTTTCGATTCCTTCGACCCGGCCGTGGCGGCTCGCCGCCGCGACCAGCCGGTAGTCGCCGTTGCCGGCCACCGCGGGAAGGTGCTGGTCGCGCACGATCTTGCCGATGCCGACGATCGCCAGGTTGATGGGTGCCACGGGCGTTGTCTCCATGAAGGGCACGGGACCTGCGCAGGACGCGCGATCGACCATGCGGATACGGGTGTGCGGATGGTTGCCGGGCGCGGCTCAGGTGCGATCCAGCGCGGCCACCACCTCGTCCCAGGCGCGATCGCGCCCGGGCGAGGCGAAGCGGTACTCGATCCGGCGGCGGAATACCGTGCCGGGCCGCAGGATCGCGTCGGGGAACGCCGGGCGGTTCGGCGCATCCGGGTAACCCTGCGGTTCCAGGCACAGGCCGCGCCCGATGCCGGGATGCTGCCGGTCCAGCGCATGCCCCCCGTAGAGCTGCAGCGCCGGCGCATCGCTGTCGATCCGCATCGCGATGCCGCTGTGCGGCGAATACAGCATCGCCGCGTGCCGGTGGCCCGCTTCGAGGACCAGGCAGTGGTCGTAGCCGCCGGCGACGCGCAGCTGCGGATCGGATGGATCGGGGGCGGCATCCGGCGTGCGCGCGGCGCGGAAGTCGAACGGCGAGCCGGCCACGGCGGCCACCTCGCCCAGCGGGATCAGCGCGCCATCCACCGGCAGGTAGCCATCGGCAGGCACCTGCAGCCATTGCGCACCCGCCGGCACCGCCGGATCACCGGCGAGGTTGAAGTACGGATGGTGGGTCGGGTTGAAGGGTGTCGGCGCGTCGCACGTGGCCTCGAACTCCAGGCCCAGCCGCGCGCCGTCCAGGCGGTAGGTCGCGCGCACCTCGAGGGTGCCGGGATAGCCCTCCTCGCCCCCGGGCGAGCGGTAGCGCAACGCAAGCATGCCGGGCGCGTGCGCATCCACGCGCCACACCCGGCCGCCGAAGCCGGTGGCGCCACCTTGCAGGTGGTTGCCGCCCTCGTTGGCGGTGAGCTGGTACCGCCTTCCGTCGAGCGTGCAGGCGGCGCCGGCGATGCGGTTGCCGTAGCGTCCCACCAGGATGCCGAGATAGGCCGGATCGTGCTGGTAGGCGCGCGCGTCGGCGAGGCCGAGCACCAGGTTCGTGCGCCCCTGCGCACCGGGAAACTCCAGCCGCGCCAGGATGCCGCCGAGATCGAGGACCTCCGCCGACAGCCCTGCCGCGTCGCCCAGCCGGTAGGCCCGCACCGCGGTCCCGTCGTCGAGCTGGCCGAACGGCCTTCCCCCTGTCATGCGTGTCCGCCCCTCGCCGCGATCCGTCCGCGCGCAGGATAGTGGCGGCCGCGGGCCGCGAACAATGCCGCGCGGGACATAGCTTCCGTGCGGAATGGAATGTCTCCGCCTGTCCGGGCGACACGGAAAAACGGATACGGATTCCTGTATCGCTCGGCTGCGTAAATTCATTGGCGGGTTATACGACCCGACACTATGCTCGGCCTGCTTCCCCTGTGCGCGATGCCGCATCTGCCGAGGAAGCACGGCGCAGGTAGAAGCGCCGCACAACTCGCGATCGAATGCGTCAGGACGTAGACCGGGAGGGGTTGAAAGTGACGACGCTCATGTTCGACGGCATGCCCGCATGCCGTGACGGCGGGCTGTTGCCCGCGTCTCCGCAACACCCGGCCGGCGCCGCGCGCGCCCAAGCCGCCCGCGAACCGCTGCATGCCGGGCCCGCACCCCACGCCGGCCCCGCGCCGCCCCGCACCTGAACCGCCGCGGTGACACCGCGCGCAGGCGGATGCCGGCGCGGCGACACCGCTTCCTTGCACAGAAAGCCCTGGGAGCCACCGCAATGAAGCGTTCGAACCATCGGTCGCACACCCGCCACGCGCGCCTGGCCATGCTGCCGGCCGCGCTGCTGATCGCCCTTTCAGCCGCCGCGCAAGAGGCGCCGAAGACCTGCCCGACGGCCGACGACCCCGACGCACCCTGCCCGGCGCAGGCCGCGGGCGCGAGCGGCAGCGAGGACGGCGCCACTGCCCTGGACCGGATCGAAGTGCGCGGCGTGCGCGCCAGCATGATGGGTGCGCTGGAGCTCAAGCAGGGCTCGATGCAGATCGTCGACGCGATCGTCGCCGAGGACATCGGCAAGTTCCCTGACAACAACCTGGTCGAGGCCCTGCAGCGCGTGACCGGCGTGCAGACCACCGACCGCGGCGGTGGCGAGGTGTCCACGGTGTCGATCCGCGGCCTCAACGACGTCACCACCACCATCAACGGCCGCAACATCTTCACCGCCTCCGGCCGCTCGGTCGCACTGGCGGACATCCCGGCGAGCCTGCTGGCCAGCGTCGACGTCTTCAAGACCCGCTCGGCGGACCTGATCGAGACCGGCATCGCCGGCGTGATCGACATCCACACGCACCGCCCGTTCGACTTCGACGGCAGCCGGGTCGCGGTCGCCGTGCGCGGCATCTACCAGGAACAGGCCGGCAAGGTCGACCCCAACGTCAGCGCGCTGTTCTCCAATGTCTGGGACACGGGCGGCGGCCGCTTCGGCGCGCTGGCCAACCTTTCGTACGCCGAGACCAACTACCGCGACCAGAGCGTGACCGCCGGCGCGATGGTGCCGTTCTTCACCGACGATGCGCCGGCGGGATTCGTCCCCTACCAGCGCATCCCGACCTCGATCGACGGCCAGGAGGTCTGGCAGCCGGGCCTGGTGGCCGGCCTGCCGTTCGCCCCCGGCTCGACCGTGCCGGTCCGCGGCGAGCAGTACGAGTACCTGCTGTCGCGCGACGCCATCTTCGCCAGCGACTTCACCGGCAAGCGCGAGCGGCCCGCGGGCAACGTCTCGCTGCAGTGGGCGCCGAACGAGCGCTCCGAGTACGTGTTCGAGGCGTTCTACAACGGCTACCGCAACGAATCGTTCAACTCGCTGCTGTTCTCGTTCGTGGACTGGTGGGGCGCGCTCGGCCCCAACGCCGCCGACAACATCGAACTCTACCCGGGCACCAACATCATGAAGTCGCGCCAGGGGATCGGCGCCCCCTACAACTTCACCAGCGGCGACCTCACCACCGGCAAGACCGACAGCTACCTGTACGCGCTCGGCGGCACGTGGGAGGTCGGCGACCGCCTGACGCTGAAATCCGAGATCGCCTACCAGGACAGCGAGTTCACCTCCGACTTCTTCGCCATGCGCGCCGACCGGGTGACCCACGAAGTGTGGGTGGACTTCAACAGCGGCGGCGGCAAGCCGGCGTTCGGCTTCGTCGACAACCCGGCGACCCCCGGCGTGGACGAAAGCAACCCGGCCGACCCGGCGCAGTGGGCGATGGCCCAGCTCTACGACAACGCCAACTATGCCAAGGGCGATGCCGCCACCTTCACCTTCGACGGTGATTTCGCCGCCGGCTGGGGCATCCTGGACACGATCGACTTCGGCCTGCGCTACGACGACCGCAGTTCCAGCGAGGGCCAGCGCGTCGGGCCGGACAACGCGTGCGACCGGGCCCTGCCGGACTGCTCGCTGACCGCCAACCCGGGCCTGCTGTCCACCAACAGCGGTTTCTTCGACGGACGCTCCAACGTGCCCGGTTCGTGGGTCGTGCCCAACGGCCACTACATCCGCAGCAACGCCGACTTCTACCGCGAGCTCTATGGCCGGCCCACCGGCGACCAGCTGGTGCTGACCGAGAACTTCAACGTCAACGAAACCAGCACCGCCTTCTACGTCCAGGGCGACTTCGCGACCGAGATCGGCGGGGGGACCTTCGACGGCCAGGTCGGCCTGCGCTACGTGGACGTCGACACCGACATGCGTTTCGGGGACGGCAGCGCCTCGGCCAGCGCTTCCAAGCTGCTGCCCAGCGTGATGCTGCGCTACGGCTTCACCGACAACCTGATGGCGCGCCTGGCCTACGGCGAGACCCTGCGCCGCCCGGGCTTCGCCCAACTCAACCCCAACATCATCTACGTCGAGGACGTCACCAACATCGGCTACGGCACCGCCACCGGCGGCAACCCGGACCTGGCGCCGACCGAGTCGAAGAACTACGACCTGTCGCTGGAGTGGTACTTCTCGCCCGGCAGCGCGATCTACGGCACGCTGTTCCGCCGCGAGATCGAGGGCATGGTGACCGACTTCCGCCGGCGGGTGACCTACCAGAACTACGACTACATCCTGACCCAGCCCGACAACGCCTCCAACGGCGAGCTGGAAGGCCTGGAGCTGGGCGTGGTGTATTTCCCGGAGAGCCTGCCCGGCGTGCTGGACGGCTTCGGCGTGCAGGCCAGCTACACCGCGCTGGACTCCAGCCAGGACGTCCCGGTGACCAACAGCGCCGGCGAAGTGGTGGACACGCTGACCTCGTCGATGTTCGGGATCTCCGACAGCTCCTACAGCGTGGTCCTGGCCTACGAGCGCAACCGGTTCTCCGCGCGCGCCTCGTACGTCTGGCGCGACGACTTCCTGCACCATTACGAGGCGGCGCTGTTCGCCAATCCGCTGGGCGTCTATTTCAATGCCGAGAGCAGCCTGGACCTGCAGCTCAGCTACGACGCCGCCGAGAACTGGACGGTGACCTTCGACGCGACCAACCTGACCAACGAGCTGTACCAGAGCTATTACCAGTACCCGTCGACCCACAACTTCGGCACCGGGCTGTACAGCCGGACCTTCGCCCTCGGCTTCCGCTACCGTTTCTGAGGCACCGCTGCCGGGGCCCGGCGATCGGCGCCCCGGCAGGTTATCCACGCGACGCGACACAGAAGGACACCGCATGCTCAAGCACACCCTGCGCACACTGGCCCTGGCCACCGCCCTCTGCGCCACCGCGCCAGCCGCACTGGCCCAGGCCACGACGCCGGTCAAGGGCACGCTCCGTGCCGACCAGCCGGGCCAGACCGTCAGCCGCAACATCTTCGGCCAGTTCGCCGAGCACCTGGGCTACGGCATCTACGGCGGCATCTGGGTCGGCGAGGACTCGAAGATCCCGAACACGCGCGGCTACCGCAACGACGTGGTCGCGGCGCTGAAGACCCTGCAGGTGCCGGTCGTGCGCTGGCCGGGCGGCTGCTTCGCCGACGAGTACTACTGGCGCGACGGCGTCGGCCCGCGCGGCCAGCGCCGGGTCAAGGTCAACACCCACTGGGGCGGCGTGATCGAGCCGAACACGGTCGGCACCCACGAGTTCATGGAGTTCGCCGAGCTGATCGGCACCGACCCGTACGTCTCCGGCAACACCGGCAGCGGCTCGCCGCGCGAGATGGCCGAGTGGGTCGAGTACATGACCTTCCCCAGGGATTCGTCGCTGGCCGAGGAGCGCCGCCGCAACGGCCGCGACAAGCCGTGGGCGCTGCCCTACTTCGGCATCGGCAACGAACTGTGGGGTTGCGGCGGCAACATGACCGCCGAGCATGCGGCCAACCTGCATCGCCAGTACCAGACCTTCGTCAAGGTGCCCGCCGGGCAGAAGGTCGTGAAAGTCGCCGCCGGCGCCAACAGCGACGACTACCACTGGACCGAAGTGATGATGCGCGACGCGGGCAAGCACATGGATGCCCTGTCGCTGCACTACTACACCATTCCCGGCGGCTGGCCGCCGCGGCAGTCCTCCTACGAATTCGACGAGACCGGCTGGATCGAGGTCCTGCAGGCCGCCCTGAAGATGGACGAGCTGGTGACCAAGCACAGCGCCGTCATGGACAAGTACGACCCGGAGAAGAAGGTCGCGCTGTACGTCGACGAGTGGGGCACCTGGTACGCCGGCCTGCCGGGCGTGAACCCGGGCTTCCTGCACCAGCAGAACACGCTGCGCGACGCGCTGGTGGCCTCGCTGCACTTCGACATCTTCAGCAACCACGCCGACCGGGTGAAGATGGCCAACATCGCGCAGATGGTCAACGTGCTGCAGGCGATGATCCTGACCCGCGAGGGCGAGATGGTGCTGACCCCGACCTACCACGTGTTCGAGATGTACAAGCCGTACCAGGACGCGACCCACCTGCCGCTCGACCTGCAGTCGCCGCGCTATACCCACGGGAAGGCCTCGGTGCCGGCGGTGCACGGCTCGGCGGTGAAGGCGAAGGACGGCCACGTGTACGTGGCGCTGACCAACCTGGATCCCGACACCGCCGCGAGCGTCACCACGTCCGTGGCCGGCCTGTCGCCGACCGCCGTGACCGGGCGGATCCTGACCGCACCGGCGATCACCGCGCACAACACGTTCGAGGCGAAGGACACCGTGGCACCGAAGGCGTTCACCGGTGCCCGCGTGGAAGACGGCACGCTGAAGGTCGACCTGCCGGCCAAGTCGGTGGTGATGCTGCAGCTACGCTGAGCCACGGGCGATGCGATCGGGAAGGGAGCGCCCCGGCGCTCCCTTCTTCGCCGGGGGTCTCGCCACGGCGTCGGCAGGCCTGCCATGCCGCCTGCGCGGGCGCGGTCCGCCGCCGTCGCCGCGGCGCCGCGATCGCCCGGTGCTGACGCGACGCACCACCGTGGACATGCGGATCGCCGACCGGCAGTACGTCGTGGCCATGTCGTGATCGTGGCGTGGGTGGCCAGGCCCGCCGGCGAGTCGAGTGGGTGCCGTCCCGCGGACGCGGCGGTCCAGGCGGCGATACCAGACTCCGCTGCGCCGGGGCGATCGAGCGCCCTCGCGACCCGCGCCGGGCGGGACATGGGCCGCTGGCCGACGCGGCTCAGCGCAACGGGGTGGCGTCCACCCTGGGCCAGCCGTCCCGGTCCCATTGCATCGGCAGCACCTTCAGCTTCGGCTTGCCGCCATCCTCGATGTCATAGGCATGGAACACGAGGTAGTCCGTGCCATCGAAGGTATAGGCGCTGTTGTGGCCCGGGCCGGGCCAGCGCGCAGTGCCGCGCAGCACCTCGCTGCCGCCGCCCCGGTCCATGCGCTTGCCGTCGCGGTCCAGGTACGGGCCCTGCAGGTCGCGCGAGCGGCCGACCATGACCCGGTAGTCGCTCTTGGCGCCGCGGCAGCAGTGGTCGAAGGAGACGAACAGGTAGTACCAGCCGTCCTTGCGGAACACGAACGGCGCCTCGATCGCGCCGGGCTCCGGGCTGGCATCGTCCGCGAACGGCGGACGTTCGCGCCGGGCCAGCGTACGCCATTCCTGCGGCTCGGCCAGGCCGAGCCGGTCCGGGCGCAGCTTCACCAGCTTCAGCCCGCCCCAGAACGAGCCGAACGCCATCCACGGCGTGCCGTCGGCGTCCTCGACCAGGTTCGCGTCGATCGCATTCCACAGGTCGCGGTGCGGCACCGAACGCAGGACGATGCCGTGGTCGACCCAGCGGAAGGCCGGATCGGCCCGGTCGAGCGTGGTGTTGGTGGCCACGCCGATGGCCGAGGTGTTCTTCCCGCCGGTGGAGATCGAATAGAACAGGTGGTAGGTGCCGTCGTGGTACGAGATGTCGGGCGCCCAGACATGGCCGTTGAACTTCGGCACGACCTCGTAGGCCCACGCCGGGATGTCCGCGAACACCGGCGGCTCGGCCTTCCAGGTCCGCAGGTCGCGCGAGCTGTAGACGGTGATGCCCGGCCCGGTGACGAACAGGTACCAGGTGTCGCCCTGGCGGATCATCACCGGGTCGTGGGCGAGCACGTCGGCCCAGTAGCCGGGCCGTGGCGTGGCCACCGGCGGGCTTTCCATCATGTCTTCGTTGTTGGGCCGGGGCGGCTCGGCCGCGGCCGGCAGAGCCAGGGCGCAGGCCAGCGCCAGCGCGGCGCGGCGCACCCGGCTCACGCGCCCGCCTCGGGCAGTTCGAACTCGCGCAGCGGCCGGCCGAACACCGGCATGCCGTCGGCATCCCACCGCAGCGGCTGCACGCAGGCGTGGCGATCGGGATTCCACAGCGGGTCGCCTTCGATCTCGCGGTAGTTGCGCGCGTGGTAGACCAGCAGGTCGGTGCCGTCGGCGGCCACGGTGAAGCTGTTGTGGCCGGGGCCGTAGACGCCGCTCTCGGCATCGGTGACGAACACCGGCCGCGGCGACTTGTGCCAGCTGGCCGCGTTGAGCAGGTCGCTGTCCGCATCGGCCCAGACGAGGCCGACGGCGTAGCGCTCGTCGGTAGCGCTGGCCGAATAGGTGCAGAACACCCGGCCATGGCGCACCAGCACGGACGGCCCTTCGTTCACCAGGAAGCCCTGGATTTCCCAGTCGTACTCCGGCCGGGTCAGCAGCACCGGCTCGCCCCTGATCCGGGTGGGCGTCTCCATATCCGCGATGTAGAGGTTGGAGTTGCCGGGGATGTCCGGATGCTTCTGCGCCCACAGGTAGTAGCGCCGGCCGCGGTGGCTGAAGCTGGTGGCGTCCAGGCAGAAGGCGTCGATCCCGCTGTCGACCACACCGGCGAATTCCCACAGGCCCTGCATCGGGTCCGGCGACGGGTTGCGCAGTGCGTACATGCGGTGCTGGAAAAGCCCATCCCGTATCTCGCGCGATGGCGCGGCGGCGAAGTACACGACCCAGCCGTCGTCGGCGCGGTGCAGCTCCGGCGCCCAGACCAGCGCGCTGGCGGGACCCTCCGGCGGCGCGCGCCACAGGGTCTTCTCCGGCGCCTCGGCCAGCCCGGGCAGGGTCGCCGAAGCCCGCAGCACCACCCGGTCGTAGGCCGGCACCGAGGCGGTGAAGTAGTACGTCCCGTCGTGCCGGGATATATGCGGATCGGCGCGGTTGGGGATGAAGGGGTTGCTCAGCTTCATGGGTCTCGCCTGCCGTGCGCGGTCATGCCGCAGGGGCCTGGTGGAGGATCTTCTGCCTGATCTGCTGGTAGTAGCCGTCGCTGATCCGGTACCAGAACATCACCGCGCCCATCAGCGCGTGGAACAGGCCGGGGATGACGGTCAGCATCAGCGCGATGCCGTCGAGCGCGTGCGGCGTCTGCGCCTGGTCGGGCACGTACTGGAACCAGGCCAGCAGCCAGCCGACGATCGCGCCGGCGATCCCCATGCCGGCCTTCTGGAAGAAGGAGATCCCGCCCATCGACAGGCCGGCCACGCGCTTGCCGCTGCGCGCTTGGCCGTAGTCGACCGCCTCGACAATGGCCGACCAGAACACCGGCGCATGCAGGTCGACGATGAAGCAGATCAGGAAATAGAAGACGAACGCGGCGGCCACGTCGCCCGGGCCGACCAGGAAGTACATGGCCAGGCTCAGCGCGCCGACCAGCAGCTGGCTCCAGCGGAACAGCGCGACCTTGCAGTAGCGCTTGGTGATCCAGGTCGAGGCGACCATGGCCAGGATCGCCGCGACCACCCCGGTGGCCATGAACGCCGACATCAGCTTCGCGTCGCCGCCCAGGAAGTATTTGGCGTAGTACGCGGCGACCGAGCCGCGGACGACATAGCCGACGGTGCCGATCACGCACACCGCGCACAGCAGCAGCCACTGGTCGTTGCGCAGCAGCAGGGCGAACTGCTCCTTCAGCGGGGTGCGGTCGACCTCGTGCTTGACCCGCTCGGTGGTGGTGAAGAAGCAGAACAGGAACAACGCCGTGGCCATCGCCCCCATCAGCCCCATCGCCAGCTGGTAGCCGCGTGCCAGGTCGCCGCCGCCCCAGGACACGGCCAGCACCGGCACCAGGATGGTGACCATGAACGCGGCCACCTTGGCGAAGAACAACCGGTAACCGTTGGCCGACAGCCGCTCCTTCGGATCGGCCGTGAGCACGCCGATCAGCGAGATGTAAGGAATGGTCACCGCGGTGAACACCAGGGTGACCAGGGTATAGGTCGCGTAGGCCCAGACCAGCTTGAGGTTGTAGTCCAGGTCCGGGGTGGTGAAGGTCAGGGTCACCGAGATTCCGAACGGCACCGCCATCCACAGGAACCAGGGCCGGTAGCGGCCCCAGCGGGTCTCGATGCGGTCGGTGACCATCCCCATCAGCGGGTCGGTCACCGCGTCGATCATGCGCACGACGATGAACAGCACGGCCACGTCGGCAGGCCGCAGGCCGAACACGTCGGTATAGAAGAAGGTGATGATCAGCATCATCGACGAGATGACGACGTTCACCGCCATGTCGCCGGCGCCGAAGCCGATCTTCTCGATCAGTCCGAGCCTATGGTCCTGTACGGACGTCTGGTCCTGCATTGCCCCTCCTCGAGAGCGCCGCCGATTCGCACCACCCTGCTCCGCGCGCCCTCCAGCGCCCCCGCGTCGCCGCGGTGCCGTCCCCGGCCCGCGGGACGGCGCGTGGTTTCATTCTGGGTCGAGGCCCGATGTGCAACAAATACGGAAATCGCCGACGTCCATACCGGATTCGATATGCACCGCGGGTCGGCGGCGAGGTGCGGGGGTGCACGGGAGTGATGCCCCTGCGAATGTCCCCCGGCATCGGTGGAGCCGGTGCCTCCTCCCTGATTTTGCCCCCACGGGCATCACACCCGTGCCTGACGACATGGTCGGCGCTGCAGGACGGGCGAAGCGAAGTCCGCCCGCCCTTCGAGGCGCCGAGCCACGTCGGGGAGGCCTGGTGCGTTGCCCTTCGTAGCGAAGTCAAGGAGGACGTACCGGCCACCGGCCGGCGCCGGGGGACATTCGCGGAGAAGGGCAACGCACCAGGCCCTCGCCCACCCCCACCGCCGCTCGCTCGACCGCTTCGCCCACGCACCCGACCATCCCCGTGCACCCAATTGCAATACGCGTATCGGTTCCCCTGCGTTTGTTATTTTTCGAGCATCCCCTTGCCCGGTAGCATCGTTTCCGCAACCGGTTGCCCTGCCCGACAGGCGTGGCGCCGGCCAGTCGATTCCATATCCGGGCAGGGATCCCGACCGCATGAGCGATTCCAGCACACCGCCCTTCCGCAGCCGCCAGTGGTTCGGCCGCGGAGGCAAGCAGGGGTTCTACTACCGCAGCTGGCTCAAGGGCCTGGGCCTGCCGCACGACATGTTCGACGGCCGCCCGGTGATCGGCATCTGCAACACCTGGTCGGAACTGACCCCGTGCAACAGCTCGCTGCGCGAGCTGGCCGAGCACGTCAAGCGCGGCGTCTACGAGGCCGGCGGCTTCCCGCTGGAATTCCCGGTGATGTCGCTGGGCGAGACCCAGGTCCGGCCCACCGCCATGCTGTTCCGCAACCTGGCCTCGATGGACGTGGAGGAATCGATCCGCGCCAACCCCATCGATGGCGTGGTCCTGCTGATGGGCTGCGACAAGACCACCCCCTCGCTGATGATGGGCGCGGCCAGCGTCGACCTGCCGACCATCGGCGTTTCCGCCGGCCCGTCGCTGTCGGGCAACTGGCGCGGCAAGCCGCTCGGCTCGGGCACCGGCGTGATCGAGATGTCGGAGATGGTCCGCGCCGGCACCCTCACCCAAGAGGAATTCACCGAGGCCGAGGCCTGCATGCAGCGCTCCAAGGGCAGCTGCATGACCATGGGCACCGCTTCGACCATGGCCAGCATGGTCGAGGCGCTGGGCATGTCGCTGCCGGAGAACGCGGCGATCCCGGCGGTCGATGCGCGCCGCTTCCGCCTGGCCCACCTGTCCGGCCGGCGCATCGTCGAGATGGTCCGCGAGGACCTGCGCATGTCGAAGGTGCTGACCCGCGAGGCGTTCGCCAACGCGATCCGCGCCAATGCCGCGATCGGCGGTTCCACCAACGCGGTGATCCACCTGCTGGCGATCGCCGGCCGGCTCGGCGTGCCGCTGTCGCTGGAGGACTGGGACGCGATCGGTTCGCGCCTGCCCTGCCTGGTCAACCTCAAGCCGTCGGGCCAGTACCTGATGGAGGACTTCTACTACGCCGGCGGCCTGCCGGCGGTGCTGCGCGAGATCTCCGGACACCTGGACCTTGGCGCGCTGACCGTCACCGGGCGCAGCCTGGGCGAGAACATCGCCGAGGCGCCGTGCTGGAACCAGGACGTGATCCGGCCGCTGGACCAGCCGCTGCGGCCGGAAGCCGGCATCGCCGTGCTGCGCGGCAACCTGGCCCCGGACGGCGCGGTGATCAAGCCTTCGGCGGCGTCGCCGCACCTGCTCAAGCACCGCGGCCGGGCCGTGGTGTTCGAGGACATCGAGGACTTCAAGGCGCGCATCGACGACGAGGCGCTGGACATCGACGAGACCTGCGTGATGGTGCTGAAGAACTGCGGCCCGCGCGGCTATCCCGGCATGGCCGAGGTCGGCAACATGCCGCTGCCACCCAAGCTGCTGCGGCGCGGGGTGACCGACCTGATCCGGATCTCCGACGCGCGCATGAGCGGCACCGCCTACGGCACCGTGGTCCTGCACGTGTCGCCGGAAGCGGCGGCCGGCGGCACCCTGGCGCTGGTGCGCGAGGGCGACTTCATCGAACTGGACGTGGCCGCCCGGCGCCTGCACCTGGACGTGTCCGAGGAAGAACTGGCGCGCCGGCGCGCCGGATGGACGCCGCTGCCGGCACCGGCGCGCGGCTGGGCCAAGCTGTACGTCGACCACGTGCAGCAGGCCCACCTGGGTGCCGACCTCGACTTCCTGGTCGGCGGCAGCGGCGGCGACGTCGGACGTGACTCGCACTGATTATCCGGGCCTTCGCCTCGCACCTGTCCGCCCCGGACGGAACTCCCGTGCAGGGTGAGGCGTCCTTCTTCGCTGCGCGGCCGCGCAGGCGTACCGCCTGACCATGGCGGCGCACCGCGCGGCCGTCGACCTGGAACGCCGCAGGCTGCTGGCCGCGCTCGGCTCGGCGGCGCTGCTGCCGGTGCTGCCGACGCCGGCACTGGCCGGCGGAGCCGGCGGCGGCGCACCCGACCCGTTGCACTTCTTCGGGCCGGACGCGGTCAGCCTCGGCACCGGGCCGTTCGCCCGCTCCAGCGCCCTCAACCTGCGCTACCTGGCCGCGCTGGACATGGACCGGCTGCTGGCGCCCGCGCGGATCGAGGCCGGCCTGCCCTCGCCGGCGGCCAGGTATCCCAACTGGGAGTCGATGGGCCTGGACGGCCACACCGCGGGCCACTACCTGTCCGCGCTGGCCCTGCACGCCGCGCAGGGCGATGCGGAGATGCGGCGCCGGCTGGCGTACATGGTCGACGCGCTGGCCGAATGCCAGCGTGCGAACGGCGACGGCTACGCCGGCGGCGTCCCCGACGGCCGACGGCTGTGGGACCGGATCGCCGCCGGCGACTTCGAGGCCGGGTCGTTCTCGCTGGAAGGCGCCTGGGTGCCGTTCTACAACCTGCACAAGACCTTCGCCGGCCTGCGCGATGCGTGGTGGCTGGCCGGCAGCGCGCAGGCGCGCGAGGTGCTGGTGGGCTTCGCCGACTGGGCCGGCCGGCTGGTCGCCCACCTCGACGACGTGCAGCTGCAGCGCGTGCTCGACACCGAGCACGGCGGCATGAACGAGGTGCTGGCCGATGTGTACGCCATCACCGGCGAGCGCCGCTACCTGGCGCTCGCGCGGCGCTTCTCGCACCGCCCGCTGCTCGACCCGCTGCTGCGGCGCGAGGACCGGCTCGACGGCCTGCACGCCAACACCCAGATCCCCAAGGTGATTGGTTTTGCCCGGATCGGCGAGCTCGACGGCGACGAGGCCTGGATCGACGCGGCGCGCTTCTTCTGGGAAACGGTGGCCCTGCGCCGCAGCATCGCCTTCGGCGGCAACAGCGTGCGCGAGCACTTCAATTCGGCCGGCGATTTCGCGCCGATGCTGCAGTCGCGCGAAGGCCCGGAAACCTGCAACAGCTACAACATGCTCAAGCTGACCCTGCTGCTGGACCGGCTGCGCCCGGACCCTCGGCATGCGGACTTCTACGAGCGCACGCTGTTCAACCACATCCTCTCGACCCAGCATCCGCAGCATGGCGGGCTGGTCTACTTCACCCCGATCCGGCCGCGCCACTACCGGGTGTACTCGCAGCCACAGGAATGCTTCTGGTGCTGCGTCGGCAGTGGCATGGAGAACCACGGCCGGCACAGTGCGTTCGCCTATGCGCACGACGACGGCGCGCTGCGGGTCAACCTGTACCTGGATTCGGAGGTGCGCTGGCGCGAGCGTGGCCTGGTGCTGCGCCAGGAAACCCGCTTCCCCGAGGCGCCGCGCAGCACGCTGCGGCTCGCGCTCGAGCGGCCGGCGACCTTCGCGCTGGAGTTGCGCCATCCGCACTGGCTGGAAGGCCCGCTGCGCGTGCAGGTCAACGGCCGCGCGTGGCCGCTCGCGTCCACGCCCAGCTCGCCTGCGCGCATCGAACGGCGATGGAAGGACGGCGACCGGGTCGAGGTCGAGCTGCCGATGCGCACGCGGATCGAACCGCTGCCGGACGGTTCGGACTGGGTCGCGGTGATGCATGGCCCGCTGATGCTCGCCGCGCGCACCGGCGAAGCGTCGCTGGAGGGACTGGTCGCCGACGCCGGTCGCGGCAGCCATATCGCCCCCGGCCCCTACCTGCCGCTGGACGGCGCGCCGATGCTGGTCGGCGCGCGCGACGCACTCGCCAGCGGCATCGTGCCGGTACCGGGCGAGGCGCTGGTGTTCAGCGCCGCCGCACTGGTACGGCCCGCCGGGGCCGGCGACCTGCGGCTGGAACCGTTGCACCGGATCCACGACGCGCGCTACATGGCCTACTGGCGCACCACGACCGCCGCCGAATACCCGGCGGTGGTGGCCGCGATCGAGGCCGCCGAGCGCGAGCGCCAGGCCCTGGACGCGCGCACCCTGGACCAGGTGCAGCCCGGCGAGCAGCAACCCGAGGTCGACCACGCCTTCACCGGGAGCGACAGCGCGACCGGGACCTTCCTCGGCCGCGCCTGGCGCGATGCAGGCGGCCGCTTCTCCTACCGGCTTTCGGCGCGCCGGGAAACGGCGCCGGGCACGCCACTGGCGCTGCAGCTGACGCTGTTCGGCGGCGAGTGGCAGGCCGGCATGGACGTGGCCGTCGAGGGTCGCACGCTGGCGACGATCGCCATGGACGGGGGCGGCGCGGACGATTTCGTCGAGAAGCTGATCCCGCTGCCGGCGGACCTGGCGGCATGCGCGCGCACGGCGCCGGTCGAAGTCGGGTTCATCGCCAGCCCGGGCCGGCGCACGCCCCGCCTGTTCGAGCTGCGCCTCGTCGCCGCCACCACGTCGGCCGACGCGACGCGCCCCCGGCGTTCCGCCACCCCGACTTGAGACCCCGCGCCGCCGCCTCTGCGCCGTTGCCGCGCTCCCGCCGCGGATGCGACGCCGCCGCGGGCGCCTATGACGCACCCCGCTCGCTGGCGGGATCCATCGGGGTCGCCGCGTGTCGCGAACAGGCGCGGACGCGCGCGCATCGGCATCGAAACGCGAGATGCATCGACGCCTCCACCGGCGGGCCCGGTCCTTCGCGCGCGGACGGGCGGCTGTCCTGATCCGTCCGGGCACCGCGTTGTAGAAGTCGAACCGGCTGTCGCGCGACAGTCCGTATCCCGGCCAGCTCCGGTGCCGCGGTCCCGCCCGCGGCGGGCGGGCGCCGCTGCGAGGACGTCACGATGACAAGGACCCAGTCCCTCGACACGCCGCCGGCGTGGGAACAGGCCACCGCCGGCATCCGGCCGCTGCACGGGATGCTCGGCAGTTCGCCCGCGTTCCAGCGCATGACCGACGCGATCCGCCTGCTCGCCCGTTCCGACGCGCCGGCGCTGGTCGATGGCGAGACCGGTTCGGGCAAGGAACTCGCCGCGCGCGCGGTGCACTACCTGGGCGAACGCCGCGCCCGCCCGTTCGTCCCGGTCAACTGCGGCGCGATCCCGGAAACGCTGTTCGAGTCGGAGCTGTTCGGCCATGCCCGTGGCGCGTTCACCGACGCCCGCGGCGCCCGCGTGGGCCTGGTGACGCATGCCGACGGGGGCACCCTGTTCCTGGACGAGATCGACACCCTGCCGGCCAAGGGCCAGGTCGCGCTGCTGCGCTTCCTCCAGGACCGGCGCTACCGGCCGCTCGGCCAGTCCAGCGAACTGGTGTCCGACGCGCGCATCATCGCCGCGAGCAACCGGTCGCTGGAGCGCGAAGTCGAACAGGGCCGCTTCCGCAGCGACCTGCTCTACCGGTTGAACATCCTGCACCTGCGCGTGCCGCCGCTGCGCGAACGCCGCGAGGACATCCTGCTGCTGGCGCGCCATTTCGCCGCGACCTATGCCGCGCGCTACGGCCTGTGCGGCCACCGCATCGGCGCCGGCCTCGGCGACTGGCTGCAGCACCATCCATGGCCCGGCAACGTGCGCGAACTCGAGAACACCGTCCACCGGCTGGTCCTGCAGTGCGATGGGGACGTGCTCCATGACCCGCAACTGCCGGCGTGCCCTGTCGACGAAGCCCGCGCCCGCGCCTTCAAGCGGGCCAAGGCCGAGGCCATCGCCTCGTTCGAGCGCCGCTACCTGGACCAGGTGATGGCCGAGACCGGCGGCAACGTCAGTGCCGCCGCACGCCTGGCCCAGACCGATCGCCGGGCGCTGGGACGCCTGCTCAAGAAGCACGGCCTGGATTGCGGGCGCTACCGGGCGGGCTGAGCCCGACGACATCGAGGGCGATCGCCGTCGGCGCGCATGTGCACCGGGCGCGGCCGGCCGCGCCGCGCGTTCCGTGCCCGCTCGCCATCCACGCTCCCGTGTCGTCATGCCGTGCACCGCGGCACGCGGCCTGGCGGCCGTACTGCGGCAACCCGGCCCCAACCCCCGGGTCGAAATCGTCCCACCCCCGCTGCGCCCGGTGGTGCGGGGCCGTGCGCCGCTGCCCGGCCAAACTGCCGCAGCCACGCCGGGTACTCCCTGTCCCGCCCCACGCCCGGCAGGCCCCGCAAGTCGTTGTTCCTGCGGGGGATGCGGCCTTGGCATGGCCCCTGCGTGATCGCAGCAACAGGCCACACGCAGGTGCAGCCATGCCGGCAGGCACACGACGGCCGATCGGGGAACTCCGCGATGCGTTGCGCAGCTATCTCGCCGGGCATCCGGACGCCGCCGACGGGCTCGAGGGCATCCGCTGGTGGTGGCTGCCGTCGCACCTGCAGGGGGTGGGCCGCGAACGCCTGCACATGGCGCTGATGGACCTGGTCGAACGCAACGAAATGCTGTGCACCACCCTGCCCGACGGTACCGAGCTGTACGCGCGTGCCGCCGCCAGCCGCGACGCGGAACCGGGCGCAGGCCGCGTCCTCTCGATCGTCGCGCCCACGACGACACCTCCCGAAACGAAGGAGTAGCTTCAATGCCAGCCGCGCTCACCTATCCAGGCGTCTACATCGAGGAAGTCCCCAGCGGCGTCCGCACGATCACCGGCGTGGCGACGTCGGTCGCGCTGTTCATCGGCTGGGCCGGGCGCGGCCCCCTCGACCGTGCGGTACGGATCACCGGCTTCCCGGAATACGAACGCCATTTCGGCGGCCTCGACCAGCGCACGCTGCTGGGCTACTCGGTCAAGCACTTCTTCGACAACGGCGGCGCCGATGCCTACGTGCTGCGCCTGGCCAGCACCGGGGCGGACGACGACGCCGACAACGCCGCCAGCGCCGGCGCCAGCAGCGGCGACCTGGCCTTCACCGCCAGTTCCCCGGGCGCGTGGGCCAACGCGTACCGCGTGCGCGTCACCCAGCGCGCGGACGACACCACGCGCTTCAAGCTGGAGGTGCTGGACGATCCCGCCGACGACACCGCCGTGGTGGAGGTCTTCGAGAACCTGTCGATGGACCCGGCCGATGCGCGCTTCGTCGAGGACGTGGTCAACGGCCGCTCGCAGGCGATCGTGGTGGAAGCGACGGGTACGACGACGCCGTCGGACGGAACCACCGGCCTGGACGACGGCGACAGCGGCGCGGACGGGGTGGTGTGGGACGCCGACGATGGCGAGTTCCAGGCCGCGCTCCTGGCCAGCTTCGGCCTGGGCACGCCGACCGACCGCATCGACCTGTTCAACCTGGTGTGCGTGCCGGGCCTCACCGATCCGGATACGGTGACCACGCTGCAGACCCGCTGCCGCCAGCGGCGCGCCTTCCTGATCGTCGATGCGCCGGAGGGCACGCCCCTCGCCGACATGCCGGGCGTGCAGTCCGGCCTGTCCGGCACCGACGGCCACTATGCGGCGCTCTATTACCCGTGGGTGCGTTCGCCGGACCCGCTCAAGCAGGGCGCGCGCCGGCCGTTTCCGCCCTGCGGCTTCGTCGCCGGCGTGTTCGCGCGCACCGATGCGGGCCGCGGCGTGTGGAAGGCACCCGCCGGCATCGACGCCGGACTCAACGGCGCCTCGGAGCTGGAGGTGGCGCTGAGCGACGCCGAGAACGGGCAACTGAACCCGCTCGGGATCAACTGCCTGCGCTCGCTGCCGGTGTACGGCTCGGTGGTCTGGGGCGCGCGCACGCTGCACGGCCACAACGACCGCGCCTCGGAGTGGAAGTACGTGCCGGTGCGGCGCCTGGCGCTGTTCCTCGAGGAGAGCCTGTACCGCGGCACGCAGTGGGTGGTGTTCGAGCCGAACGACGAGCCGCTCTGGGCGCAGATCCGCCTGAACATCGGCGCCTTCATGCAGAACCTGTTCCGCCAGGGCGCGTTCCAGGGCAGCACGCCGCGCGAGGCCTACTTCGTCAAGTGCGACCGCGAGACCACCACGCAGACCGACATCAACCTCGGCATCGTCAACATACACGTGGGCTTCGCACCGCTGAAGCCCGCCGAATTCGTGGTGATCAGGCTGCAGCAGATCGCCGGCAACATCGCCACCTGAGGAGCGCGCCACCATGGCCCAGTTCACCGTCAACCCGCAGCGCTTCGACCCGTACAAGAACTTCAAGTTCCGGGTGAAGTGGGACGGCCGCTATGTGGCCGGCATCAGCAAGTGCTCGGCGCTCAAGCGCAGCACCGAAGTGGTCGAGCACCGCGAGGGCGGGGACCCGAGCACCTCGCGCAAGTCGCCCGGCCGCAACAAGTTCGAGCCGATCACGCTGGAGCGCGGCGTGACCCACGACCCGGAGTTCGAGAAATGGGCCAACAAGGTCTGGAACTACGGTTCCGGGCTCGGCGCCGAAGTCTCGCTCAAGGACTTCCGCAAGGACCTCATCCTCGAGGTGTACAACGAAGCCGGGCAACTGGTGCTGGCCTACCGGATCTACCGTTGCTGGGTGTCCGAGTACCAGGCCCTGCCGGATCTGGACGCCAACGCCAACGCGGTGGCGATCCAGATGCTCAAGCTCGAGAATGAGGGCTGGGAGCGCGATTACGAGGTGGCCGAGCCCTCCGAGCCCGTGTTCAGCGAGCCGGCCTGATGCATGGCGAGGCGCTCACGCTGGCCTTGTGGGAGGGGGCGGCCGGGCGCCGCGGCCTGGCGCGGGAGGCCGCGCTGCTGGACGCGACCCCACGTTCGCTGCCCGAACGCAACCTGCTGGCCTTGCGCCGCTATGCCCACCTGTTCGGGGCCGAGCTGGAACTGGTCGGCCGCTGCCCGCATTGTCGCGCGGCCGTGGAGTTCACGATCGACGCGGTGGACTGCGCGGACGCGATGGAAGGCGGCCCGGCTGCTCCGGCGGCCGCGGAATGGCACGTGCTGGAAACGGACGCCGCGCCGCTGCGGTTCAGGCTGCCGGGCCCCGCCGACCTCGGCGCGCTCGACGCCGTGGAAGACCCGGCGGACTTCGCCGAATCGCTGCTGGCGCGCTGCATCGACGGGCCGTTGCCGGATGCGGCGGCGCGCGACGCGATCAGCCGGCGGATGGAGGCACTGATGCCGGGTGCGGTGGTGTCGTTCTCGCTGCTCTGCCCCGACTGCGGTGGCGGCTGGAGCGCGCCGCTCGATCCGGTCGAACTGCTGTGGCGCGAACTGCGCCTGCGCGCCGAAAGCCTGCTTGGCGACGTCGCCGTGCTGGCACGGGGCTTCGGCTGGAGCGAACGGGAGATCCTGGAGCTCGGCGCGGTACGGCGCGCCGCGTACCTGCAGTTGCTCGCCGCCTGAGGACGCCATGCTCGAGTTCCTGCGCCAGCTCGCACCGCGACACCCGGATGCACTGCGACCGGCCTCGCCGCTGCGTCGCATGGCGGCGCCCGGCGTGTCCGACGCGACCGGCGCGGCGCATGATGCGGTCGCCGACGACCGCCTGGCCGGTGTGCCGGCAGCGGACGAAGCCGGGCCACCCCGGCTGGCACCGGCACCGGCACCGTCGCCGGAGACCGGCCCGTTGCCGCCCACTGTCCGCGCCGCCACCGCGTTGACCCGTCCCGCAGCGCCGGGCCCTGCCGCACCGGGGGCGCAGCCCCGCCCGGCCGGCCACCCCCTCGAGGCCGCGACCGGAACGGCGTTCCTGGAGGATGCACCGGCCGCGCCGCCCCCGGCCGCGATGTCGATGGCCGACCGTTCCGTGGCCATCGCCCGCGGGCGCCGCGCGGGCGCCGTTCCCGCTGCCGCCACTGCCGCGCCCGTCATCCCGCGTGCCCTGGCCGTGGCGGCGCCGATATCGCCGGCCACCGTCGCCCGCTTCGCCCAGGAGCGCGGCGCCCCGGCAACCGCACCCACGATCCACCTGAGCATCGACCGCATCGAGGTGCGCGCGCCGGCCCCGCCCCGTGCCCCTGCGGCCCCGTCGAAACCGAAACCGGTGCGCGAGCCGCAAAGCCTGGGCGACTACCTCAAGGGCAAGGTGGCGCCATGAGCTCGCGGCTGGCGATCGGAGCGGTCAGCGCGGTGCTGCGCAACCTGCTCGACGACGCGATGATCAACGTCAACCCGGACCTGGGCACGACGGTCGATGTCAGTGCGGTCGCGCCCGACACCATCGATCTCGGCGACGAACAGGCGGCGCCGCGCCTGAACCTGTTCCTGTACCAGGTCACGCCGAACAGCGGCTGGCGCAACGCCGCCCTGCCCTCGCGCAACGGCGCGGGCGACCGCCTGGCCAACGCACCCCTGGCCCTGGACCTGCATTACCTGGTGACCGCCTACGGTCGGAGCGACTTCCAGGCGGAGATCCTGCTCGGTTACGCGATGCACGTGCTGCACGAACGGCCGTGGCTGGACCGCGCATCGATCCGCGAAGCGCTCAACCCCGGTGGCTCGCTCGACCTGAGCATGTTTCCGCCCGCCATCCAGGCGCTGTCGCGATCGGATCTGGCCGAGCAGGTCGAGGCGATCAAGGTCGTTCCTGAAGCGCTCGGCACGGACGAGCTGAGCAAGCTGTGGTCGGCCATCAAGAGCGACTACCGGCCATCCGCCGCCTACCGGGTGTCGGTGGTGCTGATCGAGGCGACGCGTCCGGGCGTCTCGCCGCTGCCGGTGCTCTCGCGTGGCCGCGTCGACCCGGACACGCAGCGGGACGAAGGCGTCCGGGTCCATCCGGACCTGCTGCCGGCGACGCCGACGTTGTTCAGCGCCGAACCGCCCGCCCGGCAGAAGACCGCGCGGCTGGGCGAGACCGTGACCGTCACCGGCATCCGGCTGCTCGGCGCGAATCCGCGCGCCCGGCTGGCGCATCGACTGCTGGACGCGCCGCTGGACATCGCGGTCGTTCCGGACGCAGCGGGCAAGGCCTTCGACCTCGTCCTGCCGGACACCCTCGCCGCGCAGGACGGAATCCCGGCGGGCAACTGGCTGCTCAGCCTGGTGCTGACCCCGCCTGGCGAGCCGGAGCCTCGCGAGACCAATGCCATCCCGCTGCAGGTCAGCGCCGCGCCGGTGATCGACGCGACCGGCGCGCCGCTGAACCTGCCGCCGATCTCGATCGCGCGCAACGTCGCCCCGCCACGCGTGCGGGTCATGCTGCGTTCGCGGCCACGGGTGCGCCCCGGGCAGAGGGCGGTGCTGGCGCTCGGCAGCGCCCAGTGCGACGCCAATCCCCGCACGGACCCGGCCGATCCGCTGGTGTTCGACTTCCCCGCTGCGCTCGCCGGCGGCGACTACCACGTCCGACTGCGCGTCGACGGCGTCGACAGCGAACTCGTGATGATCGAACCGGGCAAGGCGCCGGCCTTCGATCCCGACCTCCAGGCCACGGTGCCGCCATGAACGGCCCCGTGCATATCGCCGCCGGAATGCCGTCCTGGAGCGAGCGCAACCAGCGCTGGCTGGTCGCGCGGATCGCCGCGCTGCGCGCATGGCTGGAGGGCGCCGCGCCGCCCGCCCCGCTCGCCCGCGGCGGGGACGACCACGGCTTCGTACCCGCGCTGGAGCGCTGCGCGGAGATGTTCGGCCTGAGCCGCTTCGAGAGCGATGTGCTGCTGCTGTGCGCCGGCGCGGCGCTCGACGCGGGCGTGGCGCGGGCGATCGCCAGCGCCGGCGGCCACGCCGATGGCGCGCCGACGTTCTCGCTGGCGATGTCCCTGCCCGGGGAACCGCACTGGGATGCGATGTCGCCACAGGCGCCGCTGCGCTACTGGCGCCTGCTTTCGATCGACGGCGCCGACCCGGTCCGCGCCGCGCTGCGGATCGACGAGCGGGTCCTGCATTACCTCACCGGCGTGGATGCGATCGACGAGCGGCTGGATGGAATGGTCGACGTCCTGCCCGCGCCGCGCGCCATGGCCCGGCCCGACTGGGTCACCCAGGCGGTCTCCGCGCTCGCCTCCGGCGTGGCGTGCGTGCAACTGTACCGGCCAGGCACCGCGCCGGCGCGCGCGCAGTTGCTGCCGCTGCTCGCCGCCACCGGCCACGCGGCGTTGTGGTTGCACCACCTGCCCGACGATCCGGTGCTGCTGGCGCGGACGCTGCGGCTGGTCGACCGCGAAGCGGCGCTGGCCCGGGCGCTGGTCGTGATGGATGGACGGGACGGCCTGCCTGCCGCCTGGACCGCGCAGGTGCGAAGCCACCTGCGCAGTGCGCTGGTGCTGTTCGGTGGCGCACCGGCCGACGCGCCCGACCTGGCGCTGCGACGGGTCGCGCTGCCGGCATGGACGCCGGCCGAACAGGCCGGCGAACTGGCCCGGCGCACGCTCGGGTCCGACGGCGGCGCGGAGGAGGCGGCGTTCCGGTCGGCGCTCGTGGAAGCCTGCGAACAGTTCACCCTGTCCGATCCGCGCGCGCTCGACGAGGTCGCCGCGGCGGTCGCCGCGGTCGCGCCCTGCCCGCAACGCACCGCCGAGCAGGCATGGAAGGCGCTCCGCGAGCACAGCCGCAATGGCCTGGACGCGCTGGCCCAGCGCATCGATTCGGCGACCGCGCTCGATGACCTGGTGCTGCCCGACGCGCAGCTGGCGATGCTGCGCGACATCGGCCGGCAGCTGCGCCACCGCCGCCGCGTATACCGGGACTGGGGCTTCGCCGCCCGTTCCTCGCGCGGCCTGGGGCTGGCGGCGCTGTTCACCGGCGAAAGCGGCACCGGCAAGACCCTGGCTGCGGAAGCCATCGCCAACGACGCCGGCCTCGACCTGTACCGGGTCGACCTGGCCAGCACGGTCAGCAAGTACATCGGCGAGACCGAGAAGAACCTCAAGCGCATCTTCGACGCGGCCGAGGCCAGTGGCGCGGTGCTCCTGTTCGACGAGGCCGACGCGCTGTTCGGCAAGCGCAGCGAGGTCAAGGACAGCCACGACCGCTACGCCAACATCGAGACCGCCTACCTGCTGCAGCGGACCGAGGCCTACCGCGGGCTCGCCATCCTCACCACCAACATGAAGGCGTCGCTGGACAAGGCCTTCCTGCGCCGGATCCGCTTCGTGGTCCAGTTCCCGTTCCCGGACGAAGCCGCACGCGCGGAGCTGTGGCGGCGACAGTTCCCGCCGGTGGCGCCACTGGCGGACGACGTCCGCTGGGAAGCGCTGGCCCGGCTGCAGTTCGCCGGCGGGCACATCCGCAGCATCGCGATCAATGCCGCCTTCGCCGCCGCGCACGAGGACGCGGCGATCGCGCAACGCCACCTCGTCGCCGCCGCGCACGCCGAACTGGCGAAGCTGGAGCGCAGCCCCGGCTCGCAGGCGGGAGCGCGCCCGTGAACCGCCGCGACATCCCGGCCACGGCCATCCACCTGCGTATCGACAGGCTCGTCGTCGACGCCGGCGCGCTCGACGCCGGCGGCATGCCACGCGACCTGGCCGCGCGGCTGCAGGATGCGGTCTCCGCCCGCCTGGATGGCGCCAGACCGGGCCACCCGCCCGGGGACGGCGGCTGGCTGGATGCGGTCGCCGGCGACGTGGCCACCCGGGTGCGGTCGACCATGCCGGGGACCGGCGAATGAGCGCCGCGCATGCCAGCGTCGCCCGTCCGCAGGCCGGCATCGCGCCGCGCAGCATCCAGCGCGACTGCGCCTGCGGCGGAAGCTGCGAGAAATGCCGGAGGAAGAAGCTGCAGCGCAAGGCCGACCCCGGCGCCGGAAGTACCACGGCCCCGGCCCTGGGCGGCCTGGACACCGGCGGCCATGCGCTGCATCCGGCATTGCGCGGCAGGCTGGAGCCGCTGTTCGGCACCAGCTTCGCCGACGTGCGCGTGCACGACGACGCGTCCAGCCATGCCGCGGCGCGCGCCCTGCACGCCAACGCGTTCACGTGGGGGCAGCACATCCACTTCGGTGCGGGCCGCTACCGCCCCGACAGCGAGCGCGGCCTGCACCTGCTGGCGCACGAACTGGCCCACACCGTGCAGCAGCGCGGCAGCGCCCCGGTGGCCGCGGCCGATGCGATCGAGGTCGGCGCGCCCGACTCGCCGCTGGAGCGCGAGGCGGACGCCAGCGCCGACGCCATCGTCGCCGGCCGCGCCGCCGGACCGGGGCCACTGCCGGGCATCGCGGCGCTGCTGCAACGCGATGCGATCCCCGGCGAAGCGACGATGGACATCCCGGACGGCTCCGGGGGTGGCGTGCGCATCCACCGCACCATGCGCGACCGTCCCTGCGATGCGCCCGAATACGCCGCGCGCGGCGAGACCACCCCGCGCGACCGCATCTTCGAGTGGGACGAGGAGGCGCATGCCATCCGCCTGCACTACTCCATGTGCTACGGCTCGGTCCGCCTGACCACCGACAGTTCCATCGACTACTCGCGGGTGGTCGAGGCCGGGCGTCGCCTGCTCGACACCCTGCAGAACAACCCGGCGGCCGGCGCGGACCCGGCCACGCTCGCCAGCACCGCCATCGACCAGGCCCAGCTGGGTGCCACCGGCGCCGTCACCTTGACCGTCGACGGCGTCCTGCAGCTGCGCGTGGGCGCCGAGGCCGAAGCGGGCGCGGGCGACCAGGGCGTGCGCATCAACGGCGAGCTGCGCATCGCCCCGAACGGCGACGTCACCTTCGTCGTGCGCGGCGGCGCCGACTTCGGACACGACCGCGAACGAGACCTCAGCCGGTACTCGCTGGGACTGCGCGTGGGCACGCGCTGGTTCCAGATCGACCTGAACTACCTGCGCGACGAGCGCACGCCGGCGGGGGGCGGAACCACGGCCCGCGAGAGCGCGACCGGCGAGATCCGCATCCCCATCCCCGGCACCACGATCGCGCCCTTCATCCGCGGGCAACTCGAACTGGATCGCGGCGGCGTCTCCGGCGGAAGCATCCTCGGCGGCATCGACGTGCCGCTCGAAACACCGCGTCCGGGCCGCGTGAACTGCTACACCTGCCGCTGCCCGCCACCGCTGCCGGAGTACGCATGCACCCCGTACGGCACGCGCGAGGTCACCGACCGCGCGGCCGACACCCGGCGGCCGGCGCTGCTGTACCAGTACGACAACGAGCAGCCGGCCGATCGCGCCGAGTTCGATGCGCGGGTGGCCTCGATCGCCAGCCTCGCCGGCCAGGGCTACGAGGTGCGCGCGATCAGCGGCTACGCATCGCCGGAGGGCACGGTCGCCTACAACCAGGCCCTGGCCCAGCGCCGCGCGGACCACGCCCGAGGCGGGATCTCGGCGCGCCTGCCCGCGGGCGCCAGCGCGCTGCCGGTGGCGAGCGGGGTCGGCGAACTGCTCGGCGAGTCCTCCAGCGCGCCGGGGCAGGAGGCGCGCAACCGGGAACTCACCACGGAGCTGCGCAACCGCCTGGTCGCGCTCGGCCCCGACGAACGACTGGACCTGCTGGGCGTCGACAGCGCGCGCCGGTCCGACCCGGTCCAGCGCCAGCAGGCGCTCGATGACATCGAGTCGTTCGTGCAGGGCCGCGATGCCCGCGGCCGCGGGCTCTCCGGACGCGCGCGCTGGGAACGGGTGTTCCCTTTCCTGCGCCGGGTCGAGGTGGAACTGCACCGCCCCGCGGTCACCCACACCGAACGCGTGGACCGCCCCGGGGCGCGCGGTGGCTGCAGCCCCGACCAGCAGGCGCAGATCGACCGCGAGCATCCGATCCCGGACGAGGCCCGCCTGCCGACGCGGAGCTGCGACGGATGAAGGACCACGACGCCATCCCGTCGCAGGCGGCTACGCCGCGGCACGCGCCGGTTCCCGACCTGGGCCGGTCGCTGGACGGGCCGGCGCAGGCGTTGCCGCCGGCGCTGGCCGTGGAACTGGCGCACCACTATGGCCGCGACTTCGGCGACGTACGCATCCACGCCGATGCCGACGCCGGCATGTCCGCCCTGGCGCTCGGCGCCGAGGCTTACACGGTCGGCCGCGACATCGTGTTCGCGCCGGGGGCGTATCGACCCGACAGCACGGCCGGCCGGCGCCTGGTGGCGCACGAGGCGGCGCACGTCGTGCAGCAGGGCGCGCAGCCGGCACGTGGCGGCGACCTGCGGCTGGACGCCGGCGAAGGCGCCGCCGAACGCGAGGCCGAGCAGGCCGGGGCCGCGTTCGGCCAGCCACGGGCGGCCGGCGCGCACCACCTGCAGCCACGGGGCGGAGGCGCCGTCGTGCAGCGTTCGCTGTTCGGTTCGATCCTCGGCGGCGTGCTGGGCGCCGGCGCCGGCATCGCGCTCGGCGCGTTCTTCGGACCGCTCGGCATGGTCGTCGGCGGCATCGCCGGCCTGGTGGCCGGCGCGGTGATCGGGGACCAGGCCTCGCGCCGCAGCCGCAGCCTGTCCGGCACCGAGAAGACCTACCTCTACGAGATCTTCCGCGACTCGGTGGACTACGACGACGTCACCATCACCCGCGGCAGCGCGTTCTCCGCCGGCGCGGCACGGACCATCGGCAACACGATCAACCTGCAGGACGAGCAGTTCACCGGCGACACGATGGACCTGTCGGACGACGGGATGCTGGTGCTCGCCCACGAGATGGGCCATGTCTGGCAGTACCAGAACGGCGGCCTGGACTACATCCCGTCGAGCCTGATTCCGCAGCTCCGGGCCGCGATCACCGGCGGCGACCGCAATGCGGCGTACGACTGGCGCAGCGCGGTGCGCAACCACGTCGACTGGGCCGACTGGAACGCCGAGCAGCAGGCCGAGTGCATCTCCGATTACAACGAGGCCCTCCGCCGGCTCAGGGCCAACGCCTACACCGCCGATGCCCGGCGCGCGCAGCGGCGGCTGGAGGACATCCAGACCGTGTCGCTGGCGGAGCCGTTCATCGAACGGGTACGCGCCGGCACCGGCGCGCCGGGATCGCGCCGGCACGGTGCCTCGGCGCCGGCGGACGAAGGAGGCGCGCCGTGAGCCGCACGCCGATCCGCATCGAACGCAGTGCGGCCACGGACGCCGGCGGTCGCGCCTCGCCGTACCGCTCGGCGGCCGGCAGCGCCCCCGGCCCGGCGCGGATGCGCGTGGGCGAAGCCGACGGCGCCGGTGAACGCGAGGCGTCGCGCGCCGCCGATGCGGTGGCCAGGGGAGGCGAGGCCCGCGTGCAGCCGTGGCCGGGCGCAGCGCCGTCGAACGGTGCGGGTGCGCCTGCCACTGCCCTGTCCGACACGGCCGCCGCGTGTGTCGATGCGGCGCTGGCCACCGACGGACAGCGGCTCGATCCGGCAAGCCGCGGATTCATGGAAGGCCGCTTCCACCGCGACTTCTCCCAGGTCCGCGTGCATGCCGATGCCACCGCGGTGGCCTCCGCCGAAGCGCTGCATGCGCACGCCTATGCCACCGGCAACCACATCGTGTTCGGCCGCGGTGCCTATGCGCCCCACACCGCGGCGGGTCGCCACCTGCTGGCCCACGAGCTCGCGCACGTCGCACAACAGCCAGGGACCGGCGCGGGACTGCCGCTGCAGCGGCTGCTCCAGCGCCAGCCGACCTCGCTGGCGGCGATCCCCGAGGCGGAGCGCCGCGCGATCCACGCCGGCATGACCGCGGTGAGCGTGCCGACGGAACGCATCACCGCGTTCTTCACGATCATGCCCAGCGGCCGGCCCAGCGAATCACGCTCGATCGGTGCCACCAACAGCTTCGACCCGGCCATCCCGGCGGCGATGCACACCGGCCTGGGCAGCATCGGGGCGTGGATCGCGGGCGACACCAATGCACTGCCGTTGAACAGCAGCATCGAAGTCGACCTGGACCTGAGCGCCCACGGCGGAGCCCGCACCACCTACCGCTTCACCCATTTCACCCACACCACCGGCAGCGGCCGCAGCGCCAGTTCGGCGAGCGTCATGCTGGTCGAACCGGTCGGCGCCACGCTGGCCGCGCCGGCCGCGCAGACCGTTCCGGCCAGCGGCACCTTCGCCGTGGGCAGCGCCAGCTTCACCGTCGGCGGCAACTGGAACGATGCCGACTACACCACCCTGCACCAGGCGCTGGGACTGCTCCCGGCCGCGGCGCTGACCGCCGCCACCGGACTGACCTTCCGCCGGGTCGGTGCCGGCACCGGCGCCGAAGGCGGGCACTACGACAGCGGCACCGACGCGGTCGAACTCAACAACCGTGCTTTCCCCGCCAGCAGCGACCTGCGCGTCGGCCAGCGACCGCTGGCCGTACGCAACGTGCTGCACGAAGTCGGCCACGCGATCGACCTGCGCGTGCTCGAGCGCGCCTGGCAGGCGTACAACAGCGCCGGCCAGACCCCCGCGGCGCGACGCACCCTGCTGGCCGTGCGCTCGCCGTCCGGCAGCCGTTGGGGCGCCGCCACCGACGGCAGCGGCAACGACGAGATCCAGGAGAACGCGGGCGATACCGCACCCGCGTTCCGCGCGGCGGTCCGCCGCGACGGCGTCCGCCGCGATACCAGCGGCGCGCGCACCACCCCCGAAGGCACCACCGCCACGCTGAGCGGCGGCGTCACCACCTACTCGGATACCGACTACCAGGAGATGTACGCCGAGTCCTTCGCCATGTACGTGGGCGCGCGCGAAACCCTGCGCCAGCTCAGGCCCGCCACCTTCGCCTATTTCCAGAGCATGTTCCCCTGAGCCGCGACCATGAGCCTGTCCTCTTCCCCGAAACTGATCAAGGGCGGCCTGGTGATCCTGCCGCCCGGCGGCAACGGCGCCCCGCGGCGCACGATCGCGTTGCAGTACAACCCGGACACGCTGAGCCGCAGCTACCAGGTGCAGGGCACGGGCGGCGACGGCGGCGGCGAGCGCGCGCAGCCGTTCCGGCTGAAGGGGCCCGCGATCGAGACGTTGCGGGTCGAGGCCGAGATCGATGCCACCGACCAGCTCGAGGCGCCCGACCGGAACGCCACCGCGGTACGCCACGGGATCGCCCCGCAGATCGCCGCGCTGGAGTCGCTGGTGAATCCCTCGGTCGAGGAACTGCTGGCGCTGGACGCGCTGGCCGCCGGCGGCACGCTGGAGATCCTGCCGCCCGAGGCGCCGCTGGTGCTGTTCGTCTGGAGCCGCAGCCGCGTCGCCCCGGTCCGCGTGACCGAGCTCTCGGTGACCGAGGAAGCCTTCGACGCCGCGCTCAATCCGCTTCGCGCCAAGGTCAGCCTCGGCCTGCGCGTGCTGACCACGGACGACCTCGGCTTCCGCCACCGCGGCGGCTCGCTGTTCATCAACCACCTGCGCACGCGCGAATCGCTCGCCGGCAAGGCCGCCGGCGTCTCGCTGGAGGCGCTCGGCCTGGATGCGCTGCCGTGAGGACCCTGCCATGAGCACCGACCCCATCCAGCTGCTGATCGACGCGGGCGCCATCCCCAGCGAACCGTTCGACCCGACGAGCCGCTACCGCGGCGTGCCGCTGGCACTGCACGCGCGCGGAGGCGGGGAGCCTCCCCTGCCCTACGTGCGCCGGCGCTTCATCGCCCAGCGACGCGACATCCCGGTGGCGGTGGAGGCCGCCGTGGCCGCGTTCGACCGCCCGGACCTGCTGGCCGCGCGCACGCTCGGCGAGCCGTTGCTGTACTGGCGCATCGCCGACGCCAATGCCGTGTCCGATCCGTTCGAACTGACCGGTCGGCCCGGCGACCGCGTCGCCATCCCCGGGAGCATCGGCTGAGCATGGACGCGCGCGGGATCAAGCTGAAACTGCTGATCGGACCGGTACCGGTACCGGCGCCGCGCGAGGTCGTCGAGGCGCTCGTCTCGGCGAAGGTCGAGGCCGGCTCCGGCGACACGCAGAGCGGTTTCGAGCTGACCTTCGAACTGCCGGCGCGCTCGCCGCTGCGCACCCTGTTCCTGCTCGGCGGCGGGGGCGGCGGCGTACCGCTGATGCGGGTGGTGCTGGTGGTGTCGATCAACGGCAGCGACGAGGTGATCGCCGACGGGATGGCCACCCACGTCGACACCGTGCCCGGCGAAGGCGGCGTGGCCCGGCTGGTGGTCAGGGGCAAGGACCTGTCGGCGCTGATGGACGTGATCGAGATCCCCGGCCTGCCGTTCCCGGCGATGCCGCCATCGGTGCGCGTGCTGCTGATCCTGTCGAAGTACGCGGCGCTGGGCGTGGCGCCGCTGGTGATCCCCGGCATCGTCGACGAACCGCCGTTGCCGACCGAACGCATCCCGACCCAGCAGGGTTCGGACTACGCCTACGTCAAGCGGCTGGCCAGCGAGACCGGCTACGTGTTCTACGTCGAGCCGGGCATCGCGCCGGGCAACAGCATCGCCTACTGGGGCCCGGAGATCCGGGTCGGCGCGCCGCAACCGGCGCTGACCACCGGGATGGACGCGCTGACCAATGTCGAGCAGCTGTCGTTCAACTTCGACCGCGAGCGCAAGAAGATGCCGATCGTGTACTTCCAGGAGGCCAACAGCAAGGTCGGCATCCCCGTGCCGATCCCCGACATCACCCCGCTCAACCCGCCGCTGGGCGCGATCCCGCCACTGCCGCCGAAGATCGAGAAGCTCACCGACACCGCGCACCTGGGCGTGGCCGGCGCGCTGGCCAGGGGCCTGGCGTTCGCCGGGCAGAACAGCGATTCGGTGTTCGGCAGCGGCCAGCTCGATGTCGCCCGCTACGGCCACCTGCTCCGGTCGCGCCGGCTGGTCGGCGTGCGTGGCGCCGGCCTGCCGTTCGACGGCCTGTACTACGTCAAGAGCGTGAGCCACCAGATCGAGCGCGGCGCGTACAAGCAGAGCTTCTCGCTCGCGCGCAACGGCCTGGTCTCCACGGTGCCGGTGGTGCAGACATGAGCGGCGAGCGCTTCTACGGCAAGTTCCGCGGCTCGGTGCGCAACAACATCGACCCGATGATGAAGGGCCGGCTGATGGTCGAGGTGCCCGACGTCGGCGGCAACCTGCTCAGCAGCTGGGCGATGCCCTGCCTGCCGGTGGCGGGCATGAACATGGGCATGTTCACGGTGCCGCCGATCGGCGCCGGGGTCTGGGTCGAGTTCGAGCGCGGCGACCCGGACTACCCGGTCTGGGTCGGCGGCTACTACGCCGAGGCCGACGTCCCGATGATGGCGCGCATGGTCTCCCCCGGCGTGTCCGGGATCGCCCTGCAGACCCTGGCGAAGAACGGCCTGGTGATCAGCGACATGCCCGGCCCGGCCGGAGGCATCCTGATCCAGACCACCACCGGCGCGATGATCTCGGTCAGCGACGTGGGCATCGTCATTTCCAACGGCAAGGGCGCGGTCATCAACATGACCGGCCCCACCGTCGACATCAACGCCGGCGCGCTGACGGTGGTGTGAGATGCCCATGCCCATCGTCCATCTCGGCGCCACGGTCATGTGCATGCACGCCGGCAATGCGGTGGCGACGATGCCGTTCCCGCGGGTGACGGTGTCCGGCCAGCCGGTGGTGCAGACCACCACGCCTTACGTCATCGCCGGCTGTTCGCTGTCGACGTCCTCCGGCCCGTTCTGCGCCAGCGGGCAGTGGATCGCCGGGGCGACCCGCGTGCTCGCCGGCGGCCTGCCGGTCGCGGTCGCCGGCGGCACCGCGGTGTGCATCGCCACCGGCACCGGCATGCAGGCCCTGGTCACCCAGGCCCGGGCATTGGCGACCTGAGGAGGGACGACCATGGACCACCTCGACTTTCCCTACCACTTCGACGGGCGCGGCCGCACCGCCGGCACCGGCGATGCCGCCCATGTGCGCGACCTGATCGAGCAGGTCCTGCTGACCGCGCCGGGCGAGCGGGTGATGCGGCCGGACTTCGGCAGCGGCCTGCTGCAGCTGGTGTTCGAACCGAACAGCGCGCCGGTGGCCGCGGCCACGCAGATGCTGGTCCAGGCCTCGCTGCAGCAGCACCTGGCGCACCTGCTCGCCGTGCGCCAGGTGCGGGTCGACAACATCGACGGCACCCTGCTCGTCGGCATCGACTACCAGCTGCTGCGCGACGGCAGCGAGCAGCAGGCCACGGTCCGGCTTCCCGGAGGTGGCCCATGAAGTTCCACTGCTGCGACCCGCGCCGGCTCGAGGTGCTGCGCCGCTTCGGCAGCGACAACGCGATCGACTTCGTCGAGGTGCTGGACCGCGCCGCGCCCCCGGGCGTGCCGCGCCAGCGCACGCTGTTCGTGCGCCTGCTGCGCGACGTGCCCGCCGGCACCGACGCCCTGGCCCCCGACAACCTCCGCATCGACGGCGGCGAACGCATCCGCCGGATCGGCGTCGCCTGGTGCGCGGCCGCCGACGCGTTGCCGGCGGACGCCGAGCCCGGGCTGGTCGACGGCGTGGACGATCTCCAGCGCACGCTGGTGGTGCGTACCGACGGCGAGGGCGACTTCTCGCGCTATACCCTTGCCCTGGTCGCCAACCCGGGCAGCGACGCACCGCCGCCGGGCTTCGATCCGCGCCTCTCGCACGTGGAATTCTCGTTCAAGGTCGAATGCCCGTCCGACTTCGATTGCGCGCAGCCGCAGGCGTGCCCGCCGGCACCGGCCGGGCAGCCGAACATCGACTACCTGGCGAAGGACTACCCCGGCTTCCGGCGCCTGATGCTGGACCGGCTCAGCCTGCTCGCGCCGGGCTGGACCGAGCGCTCCGCCGCCGACGTCGGCATCGCCCTGGTCGAACTGCTGGCCTATGCCGCCGACAACCTGTCGTACCGCCAGGATGCGGTGGCCAACGAAGCCTACCTGTCCACCGCGCGCCGCCGCCCCTCGGTGCGGCGCCACGCCCGGCTGGTCGACTACCGGATGCACGACGGCTGCAACGCGCGCGCGTGGGTGCAGGTACGCGTGGCCGCCGGCGGCGGCGCGCTGGTCCTGGCCCGGGGCACGCCGTTGCTGAGCCGCGTCGCCGGGACACCGGCGGTGGTGGCCCGCGGATCGCGCGCCGAACGCGAGGCAATGGCCACGGATCCGGTCGTGTTCGAAACCGCCCGGCGCGCGGAGCTGCACGAGGCGTGCAACGAGTTGCACTTCCACGCCTGGGGCGACCTCGGCTGCTGCCTGCCGCGCGGGACCACGACGGCCACGCTGGTCGGGCATCCACCGCTGCGCGCGGGCGACGTGCTGGTGCTGTGCGAGGTGCGCAGCCCGACCACCGGCAACCCGGCCGACGCGGACCGCGCGCGGCGCTGGGCCGTGCGCCTGACCGAGGTGGAAGCAACGCAGGACCCTTGCGGTCGCCTGTTCGAGGATCCGCCGGTCGACGCACCGCTGGACGTGACCCGCATCGCCTGGGATGGCGCCGACGCGCTGCCCTGGCCGCTGTGCCTGGGCGTGGCCGAACGCCCGGGCGAGATCATCAGCCTGGCGCTGGGCAACATCGTGCTGGCCGACCATGGCCGCAGCCTCGACGGCGAGAAGCTGCCCGTGGTGTCGGATGCCTTCCGCCGCCAGGCGGTCGCACCCGGCGTGGCCGGATGCCACTGCGACAGCGTACCGGCGTCCCCGGTGCCGGTGCGCTACCGGCCGACGCTGGCCGGACGCCCCCTGACCCAGGGTTTCGACCTCGACGGACTGCTGTCCGCCCTGCCCGGTTCGACCGCCGCGCCGTTCTGGCCGGCCAGCCTGCTGCTTCCGCTCGATGCGCGCCACGCGCTGCCGCGCATCGCGCTGCACGGCATCGACAGCGTCGGGGAACGGTCGTGGCTGCCGCAGCGCGACCTGCTCGGCAGCGGGCCCGGCGACGCGCATTTCGTCGTCGAAACCGAACACGACGGCCTGGCCCGGCTGCGCTTCGGCGACGACCGCCACGGCGAACGGCCCAATCCCGGCACGGCGTTCACCGCGCGCTACCGCGTCGGCAATGGCAGTGCCGGCAACATCGGCGCCGATGCGCTGGCGCACCTGGTGTTCGACCGCGACCTCTACGATGACCCGCTCGACGTGCCGGATCCAGACCAGATCGCCGGCGTGCGCAATCCGCTGCCCGCCTGCGGCGGGACCGATCCCGAAGACGTGGAGGCCGTGCGGCGCGACGCGCCATGGGCGTTCCGGACCCAGGAGCGCGCGGTCACCGCCGCCGACTACGCCGAGGCGGGCGAGCGCAGCGCGGAGGTGGCGCACGCCGCCGCCACGTTCCGCTGGACCGGCAGCTGGCACACGGTTTTCGTCAGCGCCGACCGTCCCGGCGGCGTCGGGGTCGACGATGCGTTCGAGGCCCGCCTGCGCCGGCATCTCGAGCGCTTCCGCATGGCCGGGTACGACCTCGAAGTCGATTCACCGCGTCCGGTTCCGCTCGACATCGCCCTGCACCTGTGCGTCGAGCCCGGCCACTTCCGCAGCGACGTGGTCGCCGCGGTCGGGCGCGTGCTCGATGCGCACCTGCACGCGGACGGCAGCCGCGGGCTGTTCCACCCGGACAACTTCAGCTTCGGCGACCCGGTCTACCTCAGCGCCGTGGTCGCCGCGGCCCAGGCGGTGGAAGGCGTCGGCTCGGTTCGCGTGGACCGCTTCCGGCGCATGGACGACGGCGGCAACGCCGCGCTCGAGGCGGGCGTGGTGCGCATCGGCCGCCTGGAGATCGCGCAGCTGGCCAACAACCCCAACTTCCGCGAACGCGGCCGGCTCGTACTGTCGGCAGGAGGCGGCCAATGACCCCGCTTGTCCCTGATGCCAAGGCCCGGATCGAACCGCCAGCGCCCGGCGGCGAAGCCTGCGGCTGCTGCGAAGGCATCGATGCCGGTACCCCGCAGGCCCACGTCAACCGGCACGGCCTGTCGGCCGTCGGCTACCGCATCGGCCAGCACGCCGACGTCCGCGCCAGCCTGCTGGCGGGGCTGTCGGATTCGCGGTTCGCGCCGCTGGACCGGCTGCTGACCCGGGATGCGGACGACTTCACCATCGGCCTGGTCGACGCCTTCGCCTGTGCCGCCGACGTGCTCGGCTTCTACCAGGAGCGCATCGCCAACGAATCATGGCTGCGCACCGCCGGCGAACGCGTATCGCTGCAGGAGATGGCACGCCTGGTCGGCTACCGGTTGCGGCCGGGGGTCGCCGCCGAGACGGCGCTGGCCTTCGCACTGGAGCCGCCGCGCCAGCCTCCCGCCGCCGCGGCCAAGGATCCCGGCGCCTTCGTCACCGGCATCCCGGAACAGGTGCTGCTCGAAGCCGGGCTCAAGGTCATGAGCGTACCCGGCCCCGGGGAGAAGCCGCAGACCTTCGAAACCGTGGAGACGATCGCCGCGCGGCCCGAGTGGAACGCGATGCGTCCGTGGCTGTCGGGGACCCGCGCACCGGCGCTGCACGATACTGGCACCTGGCTGCAGGGCGTGCGGACCGGGCTGAAACCGGGCGACGCGCTGTTGATCGTCGGCGCCGAGTTCGACGCGGATACCTCCAGCAACCGCTGGGACTTCCGCATCCTGTCCACGGTCACCGCGCATGCGGACCAGGACCGCACGTACGTGGCATGGAAGCGCGGGCTCGGGTCGCTTGCGCCGGCGATGAACCCGGCCGCGGCCGGACTGCGGGTATTCGCGCTGCGCCAGCGCGCCTCGGTGTTCGGCCACAACGCGCCGATGTGGCGGACCCTGCCGCGTGAATTCCGCAGCCAGTACAGCGCGAGCCATGTCGACGACGGGCAGTGGCCCGGCTTCGTGGTGTCCACCGCCGGCAGCGGCTACGTCGACCTGGACAATGCCTACGCGTCGGTCGTGCCGGGCGGTTATGCGGTGCTCGCGATCGGGCAGTACGACTATCCCGCGGAACCGGCGCCGGCGGGCACCTACGTGGAGCTGTACCGGATCAGCCAGGTCGCCGACGTATCGCGCGACGAGTTCGCCCTGTCCGGCAAATCGACGCGGCTGAGGCTGTCCGGCGCCAACCACGCCCTGTTCGCCGGCCAGGTGCGCGGCACCCGGGTATTCATCCAGTCCGAAGAACTGGCACTGGCGCCGTATCCGGTCGAAACGTCCGTCCAGGACGACGAGATCCCGGTCGCGGTGGCAGCGGACGGCCTGGACGCCGGGCGCCGGATCGTGGTCCAGGGCACCGCGCTGGATGGCAGCGCCGTGGTCCACGAAGCCGTGCTGGCGGGTCCGGCGCGGACCGATGCGCAAGGCGCCAGGCTCGACATCGCGCCGCCGCTGCCGAAGCCGCTGAAGCGCGACACCGTCGTGGTCGCGGCGAACGTCGCCCGGGCACGCCATGGCGAAACCGTCGCCCAGGTGCTCGGCTCCGGCGACGCCAGCCAGGCCCACCAGCGCTTCGAGCTCAAGCAGCTGCCGCTGAGCTTCCGCGCCGCGCCGACCGACCTCGGCGCCGCCAGCGAACTTTCCGTCCGCGTCGGCGGCGTGGAATGGAAGGAGCGAGCCACCTTGTACGGCAGCGCACCGGGCGACCGCGTGTTCACCCTGCAGACCGACGAGGCCGGACGCGAATGGGTGCACTTCGGCGATGGCCGCCGCGGCGCCCGCCTGCCCAGCGGCAGCAACAACCTGCGGGCGAGCTACCGCAAGGGGATCGGCCGCGACGGCAACGTGCGCGCGCAGACCCTCACCCAGCCGGTGACCCGGCCGCTGGGCCTCAAGGGCGTGGCCAATCCGGCGCCGGCGCTGGGCGGCACCGACCCGGAGAGCGCCGGACAGGCGCGTGAGTCGCTCCCGCTGACGACGCGCACGCTGGGCCGGGCGGTGTCGCTGCTCGACTACGAGGACTTCGCCCGCGCGTCCGCCGGCATCGCCAAGGCCCAGGCCGCGGTGCTGCGCCTCGGCCACGGCCCGGTGATCGGGATCACCGTCGCCGGCCAGGACGGCGCACCGATCACGCCGGACAGCGCGCTCTGGACCCACCTGCGCGACGCGCTGCTGGCGCACGGCGATCCGCGGGTGGAGCTGCGCCTGCTGGGCTACCAGGCCGGCACGTTCCGCCTGGGAATGAAGGTCAAGTGCGATCCCGACCACGAGGCGGCAACGGTGCTCGCCGCGGTCGAAGCCGCCTTGCGCGACGCGTTCTCCTTCGCCCGCCGCGAGCTCGGCCAGCCCGTGCAGCAGTCCGAGGTGGTCGCGGTCGTCCATTCCGTGCCCGGAGTGCGGGCCGTCGACCTCGACCTCCTCTACGGCGGCAGTGTCCCCTACGCGCAGACGCTGCCGTCGCGGCAGGTGCGCCTGCTCGCCTCGCGCATGCACGTGGCCGGCGCCACGCCCAAGCCCTCGGAACTGCTGATCCTGCATCCCGGCCCGCTGCAGCACCTGGAGGTGATGCCATGAGCCTCGATGCCGAACGCCTGTACGCGCTGCTGCCGGCGATCCTGCGCCAGCGCGACGTCGAGCAGGGCCGGCCGCTGCAGGCGCTGCTGGCGCTGTTCGCGCGCGAGCTGGAGGGGCTGGAAGAGGACGTCGAACAGCTCTACGACGACCAGTTCATCGAAACCTGCGCCGACTGGGTCGCCCCCTACATCGGCGACCTGATCGGCTATCGCCCGTTGCGCGGCGCCAGCCCGGCGGTGTCCTCGCCACGCGCCGAAGTGGCCAACACCATCGCCTACCGCCGGCGCAAAGGCACGGCGCTGATGCTGGAGCAGCTGGCGCGCGACCTGACCGCCTGGCCTGCGCACGTGGCCGAGTTCTTCGAGCAGCTGGCGACGACCCAGTACATGAAGCACCTGCGCCCGCATGCGCTGGCCAGCGCCGACCTGCGCTCGCAGGCGGCGATGCGCGGCCTGGGCGGCGCCTTCAACACGGTCGCGCATACCGTCGAGGTACGCCGGCCCGCGCGCGGCGCGCGCAGCGGCGGCGGGCGCTACAACATCCCCAACGTCGGCATCTTCCTGTGGCGGCTGCTGCCGTTGCGCCTCAGCGGGGTGACGCTGACGCCCCACCCCGGGGACGCCTCCGGCACGCGGTTCCGGCTCAATCCGCTGGGCGCGGACCTGGCCTTGTTCCGCACGCCGCGCAACGAGGAATCGATCGCCACGCTGAGCGGGCCGGCGCACGTGCCCGGGCCGCTGGGCGTGCGCGCGATGGCCGCGGCCGTGCGCGCCGCCAACGCACCCGGCGCCTCCGCCGAGGCGCAACGCGATGACGGCTACGGCCCCGGCGAAAGCCTGGTGTTCCTGCGGCCGGGCGCGCAGCCCGGACGCTGGGACCCGGTGCCGGCCGGAGAGATCGTGATCGCCGACCTGCGCGACGTGGGCGGCGGCGACTGGAACCACCAGGATGCGGTCCCGGCCGATCGCATCGCCGTCGATCCGGAACGCGGCCGCGTGGTGCTCGGCGCCGGCGTCGACCCGCAGCTGCGCGCGAGCTTCCATTACGGTTCCGCCCGCGCGATCGGCGGCGGCGAGTACGAGCGCACGCCCGCAGGCGAGCGCCTGGCCGTCCAGGTCACGGCGCGGGAGGCGGAGGCCCTGCAGCCGCACCTCGATGCGATCCGCGGCGGCGGGCGCCTGCTGGTCGGAGACAGCCGGACCTACGCCGGCGCCTTGGCGTTCGGGGTCGATCCGCAGGTGGATCCGCAGGCGCCGGGCCGGGAAGTGGTCGTCGCCGCGGCGAACGGCGCGCGACCGCTGCTGGCCGCCACCGGCGACATGGCGCTCGACATCGGCGCGCGCGGGCGGCTGGTCCTGGAAGGGCTGGTGGTCTCCGGTGGCGCCCTGGTCCTGGCCGCCGCCGCGGACGACGAGCCGCGCGAACTGGTCCTGCGCCACTGCACCCTGGTGCCGGGGCTGGCGCTCGATCCGGACGGCCGTGCGGTCTCCCCGGGCGCGCCGAGCCTGGTCATCGCGCACCCGTTCGCGAAACTCACGCTCGAGCACTGCATCGTCGGCGCGCTGCAGGTCGCCGACGGCGCCGAGGTACGCATCGTCGACAGCGTCGTCGATGCCGGCGCACCCACGTCGCCCGCGTACGCCGGCGCCACCGCCGGCATGCCCGGTGGCACGCTGGCCATCCACGACAGCAGCGTGGTGGGCAAGCTGCACGCGAAGGTCGTCGAGCTGGCGTCGGACTGCATCTTTCATGCGGCGCGTGCGGCGGCCGATCCTTGGCCCGCGCCGGTGTGGGCGCAGCGCACGCAGCAGGGCTGCGTCCGCTTCTGCTGGCTGCCCGCCGATTCGATCGTCCCGCGCCGGCACCGCTGCCTGCCCGATGCGGGACACCGCGACGCGCGCCCGCACTTCGCGTCGCTGCGCTACGGCCATCCGGCCTACATGCAGTTGCGCGCCAGCACCGCGCGGGAAATCCGGCACGGCGCCAGCGACGAAGGCGAGATGGGCGTCATGCACGCTCTGTCGCAACCGCAGCGCGAAGCCAACCTGCGCATCCGCCTCGATGAATACCTGCGTTACGGACTGGGCGCAGGCGTTTTCCACGTCACCTGATGGGGTTCCGCCATGGCCACTGATCTCTCGCGCATCCGCCACGACCCGCTGCTCGACTGGGCCGGCGTGCAACTCAAGCAGGGCGGCGTCCTGCTCGACGCCGACGCCAACGAACTCGTCGCCGTGCTCGACCGGCGCCTGCGCGCACTGGCCGGCGATGTGCTCGGCCGGAGCACCGTCTCGCAGACGACCCCCGACGCGTTCCGTATCGTCCCCACGGGCGGCGGCGACCTCGACATCGGTCGTGGCCGCCTGTACGTGGACGGCCTGCTCGCCGAGAACCATGGCGGCGGAGCCGCCGCGTTCGATTCCCTGCTGGCCGAGCCGCGTCGCGCCGATCCGGTGCGTTACAGCGCCCAGCCCTATCTTCCCCAGCCACCGCCGCTGCCTACCGCCGGCCGCCACCTCGTGTACCTGGATGTATGGCAGCGTGAAGTCACCGCGCTCGAGGCGCCGGGGCTGGTGGAGAGCGCGGTCGGCGTCGACGCCAGCTCGCGCCTGCAGACGGTGTGGCAGGTACGCGTGCTGGACGCCGATGCCGGCGCGGCTTCGAGCTGCGCGACGCCCGACGGCGAGCTGCCGGGGTGGGCGGAGGTCATCGCACCGAGCGGAGGACGGCTGACCACCGGCACGTTCGAGGTGCCTTCGGTGCAGGACCCGTGCGAACTTCCGCCGACCGGGGGCTACCGCGGCCTGGAGAACCAGCTCTACCGCGTCGAGATCCACGACCCCGGCCTGCCCGGCGCGGGCGCGACCTTCAAGTGGTCGCGCGAGAACGCCAGCGTCGGCGCACGCGTCGCCAATGTGGTGTCGGCGACGGAACTGGAACTGGACAGCCTGGGACGCGACGACGTGCTCGGCTTCGCCGATGGCGACTGGGTGGAGGTCCTCGACGACGCGCGCGAGCTGTCCGGCCTACCCGGCGAGATGCGCCGCATCGACATTCCCGACCCGAGCAACCGCCGGATCGGCTTCGCGCCCGCGTTGCCCGCGGCCCTGGCCGCGGGCACCGGCCTGCGGGTGCGCCGCTGGGACCAGAAGGGCCGCGTGTTCCGCGCCGGCGCGGGCGGCACCACCGTCCAGGTACAGGACCTCGACGCACCCGCGTCCACCGGCGTGATCGCCGTTCCGGCCGCCGGGACCGAGCTGCTGCTCGAGAACGGCGTCACGGTGTCGTTCTCGAACATCGGCGCTGCCGGGTTCCGTCGCGGCGACTGGTGGGTGTTCGCCGCGCGCACCGCGGACGCCTCGGTCGAGGAACTGCAGGCCGCGCCGCCGCGTGGCATCCACCACCACTACGCGCGCCTGGGCATCTGGGATGTCGGCACCGGCATCACCGATTGCCGGCAGCCGTGGCCTCCCTCGGGCGGCGACGACTGCGGTTGCACGCAGTGCGTCAGCGCCGAGGACCACAACAGCGGGCGCCTGACCATCCAGACCGCGGTCGACCGGCTGCGCGACACCGGCGGCACGGTCTGCCTGAAGCCGGGCAACTACCTGCTCACGGCGCCGGTGCTGATCGCCGGCGGCCGCTCGATCGCGATCCGCGGGCAGGGCAGCGCCACCGTGATCACCGCGCCCGGCACCGCCTTCCGCGTCGAGTCCGCGATGGCGGTCGCGATCGAGAAGCTGGCGGTGCTGTCGCTGGGGCGGGAGTCGGCGATCGAAGCGCGCACTGTGCTCGGCCTGGCCCTGCGCGAGCTGCTCGTGTTCGTGTTCCAGAACAGCGACCTGCGCAACGCGGCCATCTCGCTGGGTGGGCTGTGCGCGGGCGTGACCATCCGCGACAACCTGATCCTGGCGAGCGACGGCATCCGCACGGACACCGGGCAGCGCGGCGACGCCCCCGCGCTCGCCCTGCTCGCCGCGCTGGAGATCGAGCACAACGTGCTGTCCTGCCAGCGCCGCGGCATCGCCCTGGACGGCCCGGTCGCGTGGCTGTGGGACAACCGCATCGCCGCCAACCAGCTGCTGAACTGCCGCAACGGCGGCGTGCTCGCCGGGGGCCTGGCCGTGCCGGCGGCCTCGCTGCATGTCGTCGACAACAACCTGGGCCTGCAGGGCAGCGGCATCACCTGCGCCCTGGGCGGCGCATGGATATCGGGCAACAAGCTGGTTTTCCAGAACACCGACAACCGCACCGGCATCTTCGACGGCATCGCGCTCACCGCCGGGCTCAACCCGGCCGGCGTCGAGCAGGTCCACGTGCTGGCCAACCAGGTGGAAGGCTTCACCGGTACCGGAATCGCCGTGCGGGCTCCGGTCCGCGACCTGGTCGTCAAGCTCAACATCGTCAGCCGGTGCGGCAACGGAATCGTCATGGAGGAGGACGCCGAATCCGATTCCGCCAGCATCGAGAACAACCACGTGCGGGGGATCCTCGGCACCGCCGATGCGTCCGGTGCGGGCATCGCCGCGGGCATCTCGCTGCTGCGCACCGCCAGCGCCACGGTGGCCGGCAACCAGGTGCACGAGATCGGCACCGGCGGCCAGCTGCAGGCGCTGTGGGCCGGCATCGCCGCCTCCGGCGTGGTGCGCACGCGCATCGCCGGCAACGAGGTCAGCCGGATCGGTCCGGCCGTGCGCGCCGCGGGCCGCGCGGTCGGCATCCTCGTGCGCACGCCGTTCGAGCAGACCGAAATCGCCGGCAACAGCGTGCGCCGCGACGATGAAACCCAGCCGGACGAGTCGATGTGGTACGCGCTGGTGGTGCAGGATGGCCGCCGCGCGCCCGCCAACACGCTTACCAACCGCGCCGCCGGCTCCGTGGCCCATGCCACCGGCATGACCACGGTCGGGCTCGATGACCGCCGCACGCTGGTGATCACCGGGACCCGCGCCTACATCGCCAGCGCGAAGCCGGGGCTGGCCGCCGCCGCGGCGGCCGCAGGCTCGGTCGCGCTGGTCAACGGCAACAGCCTGTCCGCGCGCGGCAGCGTGCCGGCGGTCGAGCTGCAGCTGGGCGCGGAAGTGATGTTCAGCAGCAACCGCTGCGAGCTCGCCGGGTCCGGCCGGGTGCCGGGGGTGGCGATCCTGGCGCCGCTGCTGGTGTTCTCGTCGAACCGGGTCGCCTGCGCCGGCGACGTCGGCGCGACGCTGACCGCCGGCGCCGCGACGGTGCTCGGCAACGCGACCACGTCGCCGATCCGGCTCAACAACGCGCCGCTCGCGGCACCCTGGAATGCATTGAACGTCGCCGGCTGAGAAGGAGCAAACGCCATGCGCATTTTCGTGATCAAGCAGGACACCGACCTGAAAGGCATCGGGGAAGCCGTGCTGAAGAAAGCCGGTACGCCCGCGCGCGCCTCCCTGGACCGGATCAGGACGCTCAACCCGCACCTGGACGAGAACCGCGTCGCCGCGGGCACCGTGGTCCTGCTGCCGGACACCCCGGAGTTCGCCGCCGACGGGACCGATGCGGTCGCCGCTTCCGGCTTCGACGGATTCCAGCGCGACATGGCCGCATCGCTTCGCGCAGCCGGCGTACAGCTGCGCGAAGGCCTGGCCCGGCGCGAAGAGCACGACAAGGAAGTCGCCAAGGCGGTCAAGAGCGCCGCCATCACCCGGCTTGCGGCCGATGACGCCGAGCTGCGCGGCCACCTCGAAGGGGTCGGCAAGCAAGCGGACGCCCGCGCCAGGCAATCGAAGCAGGCCAGCGGCGAGTTCGCGGCGCTGGAGAAGGCGCTCGCCGCGGAGCTGAAGAAACTGGGCGGCCTGGCCGGCATCTGACCCGGGTCCGTGGCGCGCTCACGGACCCTGCGAAGGAGCCGTCCCGGCGGTGACCCGACCCGACCGGACCTGGAATCGGCGGAGAGATGTCCGCACAACGGCGCCGTTCCGAACGCATCCGTGCCGCGCGGCGCCATCCCGGGGCCGGCCCACCGGACCGCAGAAACACGAAAGGCCCCGAAGGGCCTTGTGAATCCACCAGTTACGGTGGTGGGCGGTACAGGGTTCGAACCTGTGACCCCTACCATGTCAAGGTAGTGCTCTACCGCTGAGCTAACCGCCCGGATGCTGCATCCCGCGCGGATTGCCCGCGACAGGGCGCGCATTCTACCCCGCCGCCGGGCCCGGCCACAACCGGCCCTCAACCCAGGCTGGCTTCCTTCAGCTTCCGGATCTGGTCGCGGATCCGCGCGGCGTCCTCGAACTCCAGGTCGCGGGCGTGCTGGTACATGCGCTGCTCCAGTTCCTGGATGCGGGCCGCGGCCTTGGCGGGGTCCATGACCGCGTAGTCGGCGGCCGCCTCGGCCACCTGCCGGGCCTTGCCGCGGCCGGCCTTGCCCCTGCCCTCGCCGGGCTCGGCGCGGGCCCCCTCCATCACGTCCATGATCGGCCGCACCACCTGCCGCGGCACGATCCCGTGGGCGGCGTTGTGTTCTTCCTGCTTCTCGCGGCGGCGGGTCGTCTCCTCGATCGCCGCCTGCATCGAACGGGTGATCGTGTCGGCGTAGAGGATCGCGGTGCCGCGAAGGTTGCGCGCGGCGCGGCCGATGGTCTGGATCAGCGATCCGGTCGAACGCAGGAAGCCTTCCTTGTCGGCGTCGAGGATCGCCACCAGCGACACCTCGGGCATGTCCAGGCCTTCGCGCAGCAGGTTGATGCCGACCAGCACGTCGAACTTGCCCAGGCGCAGGTCGCGGATGATCTCCACCCGCTCCACCGTGTCCACGTCCGAGTGCAGGTAGCGCACGCGGATGCCGTGCTCGGACAGGTAGTCGGTCAGGTTCTCGGCCATGCGCTTGGTCAGGGTGGTGACCAGCACGCGGTCGCCGTCGGCCACGCGCAGGTTGATCTCCGACATCAGGTCGTCGACCTGGGTGGCCACCGGTCGGATCTCCACCTTCGGATCGACCAGGCCGGTCGGGCGGACCACCAGCTCGACCACCTGGTCGGCGGCCTCGCGCTTCTCGTACGGGCCGGGCGTGGCCGAGACGTAGATCGAACGCGGCGCGCGCGCTTCCCACTCCTCGAACTTCAGCGGCCGGTTGTCCAGCGCCGACGGCAGCCGGAAGCCGAACTCCACCAGCGTCTCCTTGCGCGAGCGGTCGCCCTTGTACATCGCGCCGATCTGCGGGATGGTCACGTGCGATTCGTCCACCACCAGCAGCGCGTCCGCCGGCAGGTAGTCGAACAGGGTCGGCGGCGGCTCGCCGGGGGCCTTGCCGGTCAGGTGCCGCGAGTAGTTCTCGATGCCCGAGCAGTAGCCGACCTCGGCCATCATCTCCAGGTCGAACTGGGTGCGCTGCGCCAGGCGCTGGGCCTCGACCAGCTTGTTCTGCGCGTACAGCTGCTCCAGCCGCTCCTTCAGCTCGACCTTGATCGTCTCGATCGCCGAAAGCACCCGCTCGCGCGTGGTCGCGTAGTGGGTTTTCGGATAGATCGTGTAGCGCGGCAGCTTGCGCAGGACCTCGCCGGTCAGCGGGTCGAACAGGGCGATGTTCTCGATCTCGCCGTCGAACAGTTCGATCCGCACCGCTTCGGCGTCGCTTTCGGCCGGGTGCACGTCGATCACCTCGCCGCGCACGCGGAAGGTGCCGCGCTGCAGCTCGTACTCGTTGCGGGTGTACTGCAGCTGGGTCAGGTGGCGCAGCAGGTCGCGCTGGTCCAGGCGCTCGCCGCGCGAGAGGATCAGGCGCAGCGACAGGTAGTCCTCGGGCGCGCCCAGGCCGTAGATCGCCGAAACCGTCCCCACCACCAGCGCATCCGGCCGCGACAGCAGCGCCTTGGTCGCCGCCAGCCGCATCTGTTCGATGTGGTCGTTGATCGAGCTGTCCTTCTCGATGAAGGTATCGGTCGAGGGGACGTAGGCCTCGGGCTGGTAATAGTCGTAGTAGCTGACGAAGTACTCGACCGCGTTGTGGGGGAAGAACGCCTTGAACTCTCCGTACAGCTGCGCGGCCAGGGTCTTGTTCGGCGCCATCACCAGGGTCGGCTTCTGCACCGCCTGGACCACGTTGGCGATGGTGTAGGTCTTGCCCGAGCCGGTCACGCCGAGCAGCACCTGCCGGGCGAGGCCCGCCTCGAAGCCCTCGATCAGCTTCTCGATGGCCTGCGGCTGGTCGCCGGCGGGGGCATACGGGGATACCAGCTCGAAACGCTCGCTCATCCGCGGGGCGCCGTCTTGGGGGACTGGCCAGTATAGACAGCCGGTGCGTGCAGGCCGCGGATGCGCCAGCGCCCCGGGCCCCCGGTTGGCCGCTGGAGTCCGCCGTTCGAGGCGAGCCGATTTCCTACGCGCGGCGCCGGATATCGCCGATTACCCGCGGCATCGGCCCGGGCGATCCTGCATGCCCCGAGCGAAAAGGATTCGCCCATGCGCAAGGACGCGCCGGGACCCGAAACAGGCTTCACCCTCCTCGAGCTCTCGCTGTGCCTGGCCGTGGCCAGCGTGCTGGCGGTGCTGGCCGTCCCCGAGCTGCAGCGCATGACCCAGCGGTACCGGGCCGGCGCGGCGATGCACCTGCTGGCCACGGACCTGGCCCTGGCCCGCAACGCGGCGGTCAGCCGCGGGGTGCCGGTCACGCTGTGCCCGTCGCGGGGCGACGGCCGCTGCCGCGACACCCCGGACTGGAGCGCGGGATGGCTGGTCTACCGCGACCCGCAGCGGGCCGCCCAGCCGGCGTCGGCCGGGGACATCCTCCAGGACGTCCGCCAGCCGCTGCATGCCTCGGTACGCGTGGCGGCCTCCGCCGGACGGCTGCGCGTGCGCTACCAGCCGCAGGGTTTCAGCCCGGGCAGCAACCTGACCCTGCGTGTCTGCGCCGCGATGCGCCTGCAGGGCGAAGTGGTGGTCAACAACGCCGGGCGGCCACGCAGCCGGCGGGTCGACGGGCGCGTGGACTGCCCGTTCTGAGGACAACGGGCGCGCGGCCATGCCCCGGAAAGCACAAAGGCCGCTTTCGCGGCCTAAGTGCTTGAATCATGGCGCCCGAAGTTGGACTCGAACCAACGACCCCCTGATTAACAGTCAAGTGCTCTAACCGGCTGAGCTATTCGGGCGGGGCGCACATTGTAGGGGCAGTCCTCGGCCCTCGGCAAGCGCGCCGCGCCCGAGCTGCGGCATCGAGCGGCCTTGGCTACCAGCAGTCGGCCACGGAGCCCGAACCGCTGGCCGTGCGCGCACCCTGGGCATTGATCGACAGCGTGCCGCACTTGCTGTCGCGTTGCTGGGTACCGATCGGGGTCGCGGTGAGCGTGAAGGCCTTGGCGCCGGGCGTGCCGTTGAAGGCGATCGTGTAGAAACTGTCGAGGTCGGCGCCGCACTGTGCCGGATTGGGCGCGCCGGCGTAGCTGAGCTGGGTCGTGTAGTAGCGCTCCATGAAGTGCGCGCGCTCCTGCAGGCAGGTCGCGGCCGCCGCGCGGCGCGACCTCAGCACGTAGCTGTCGTAGCTGGCGTTGGCGATCGCCGCCAGGATCGCCACGATCGCCACGACGATCAGCAGCTCGACCAGGGTGAAACCGCCCGCCGCCCGGGACGGGCGACGGCGCATCGGATCAGTTCGCATTGAGCAGCTCCCTCCAGGAGACGCGCTTGACGTTGGCGGCACCCGCGCTGGTCTTCATCTTGGCGTAGGTGCCGTTGTCCAGGCTGGTGTACATGTACGACCCCAGGAAGATCGGGTTGTTCGGGCCGCTGTCGTAGCCCACTCCCGAGTACGGGGTACCGGTCGATCCGCCGTAATAGTCGCCGCTGTCGCCGACCGTGCCGGAATTGTTCATGTCGAAGAACGCGTTGCCCAGCCGCCCGCCGGTGAACGGGTCGATCGCCATGGTGAAGCCCTTGCCGGTCGGCGAACACGGGTCGTTCGAATCCGGGAAGCGGGTGGTGCCGACCAGCGCCATGCCCTGGAAGAAGTTGGGCACGACCATGCGCTCGCCCCGGGCGGTCGCGGTGCCGGCGGCCTCCTCCGGGGACTGCAGGTCGATGTACCAGCCATCGGTACCCGGCGCGGCGACCTTCTCGATGACGCGGCCAACGCTGTCCTGGTACTGGATGCTCACGTCCCTGAGGTTGGATTCGGTCACCAGTTCGTCGCGGTCGATGATGCCGTACCACGTCTGCACGACCTGGTTCGACGCGGTGCTGGTGTCGGTCATGCTCAGGTAGCGGCCGGTGCCGAAGAACAGCCAGGTATCCGGCGGGCTGTACGGGTTGCGCGCCGCCAGCGGGGCGGCGGTGATCGGCTGCCCGGTGCGGGTCTGGTAGAGCTTGGTGGCGTCGCCCGCCGCCAGGTCGAACTTCCACATCGCGCCGCTCATGTCGCCGGCATAAACGGTATCGAAGTTGCCGTCCGGGGTGCTCGGGATCGTCGTCCCGTACGCATCCCATACGTTGACCGGGGAGAGGCCGTTGTTCGGGGAGCCGATGTTGGTGTTGACGGTGCCGTCATTGGCGCCGGTCATCACATCCAGCGCGATGAGCGCGGAGGTACCGGCCGTGCTGTTGGGACCGTTGCCCAGGAACACGCGCCAGTCGCCGGTGGCGACCTTGGCGATGATCGGGCGGCCCAGGCTGTTGCCCAGCAGCGTGCCGATGGCCGCATCGGCCGCGGTCTTCTCCCAGAGCAGGACCGGGCTCGCCGGGTCGGTCACGTCCAGCGCGAACACGGTCTTGCCACCGCGCCCCATGGTCCCGACCAGCACCGTCTTCCAGGTGGAGCCGTCCTTGACGTCGGCGACGGTCAGCTCGCCGTCCACCGAATAGGCGTGGTCGTACTCCGGGTCCCAGTACGGATACTTGTTGGTGGAGGCGTCCAGCTGCTTCAGCACCGACATCGCCTCGGTCGGCATGAAGGCGAACAGCTCCTTACCGCAGTCGGCCCCGGTGGCCGTGCACGCGACCGAGGCATCCGGCGCCTTGAACGCATGCAGCATGCCGTCGTTCGCGCCGACATAGACGACCGGCGTGCGCGATGCGCGCGCGGTGGCGAAGGTGGCATAGCTGGTGTCGGTGGCGTAGAGGTTGGCGTTCGGCTTGCCGACGTACACCGGGGTCGAGTTGATGATGTCGCCGAGCATGCCACGGCGGTTGCGGAACTCGCGGGTGCTTCCGGTCGTCGTCGACTGGCGCTCGTTGGTGCGGTCGCCGAGCACGTACTTGAGCTGGTTGTCGGTGAGCGTCGACAGGCCGCCGGGCTTGACCAGGGTCGGGCTGGCCAGGACGTTGCCGCTCCAGTTGCTGATGAAGTTCGCCAGGCTGCCGCCGTTGTTGTAGAAGATCTTGCGCTGGGTGTAGTCCAAGGTCGTGGCCGAGGCGTTGACCTTCACGTCGCCGGCGGCCTGGCCCATCCAGTCCGAGGCATCCCAGCGGTCGGTCAGCGTGCCGTTGGTGGTGTCCACGTCGCTCGAGGTGAGCCGGCCGCCCCAGCCGTTGGAGATGTACTTGGCCTGGTAGGTGCGCGAACCGGTTTCCAGCTTGGTGGTGTTGCTGGCGAACGAGCCGCCGGAACCGCTGATGTCGTCGGCGATCCGCTGGAACGCCGAGTTCAGGCCGCGGATCATCGCCTCGCCGTTGTTGGCCAGGTACATGTTGTTCGGCAGGCGGAAGTCGCCCGTGCCGCCCAGCCCGGTCTGGGCGCCGGCGTTCTGGGTGGCCGTGGTCCAGGTGGAACGGTTGGCGTCGAACCAGGCAACCGTCTGCCGGGTCGCGTTGCCGTCCGCGTCGTAGGAGTCCTGCGGGATGGTGTAGCCGCCGTAGCGCGTGGCCAGGTAGTACTGGTTGGTGGTGGCGCCCTTGAGGTCGTTCAGCTCGACCACGTCCACCCAGTACGTGCTCACGGACTGGCCCTTGCGGCGGGTCGGGTTGGTATTGAGGGTGGTGTTGGGGACGTCGGGGCGGATGTCGGTGACGTGCGCCCAGTACGCCAGCGCGGACAGCCGCAGGCGCGAAGAGTCGCCCAGGCCCATGTAGCCCAGCCACTCCGAGACGAAGTTGGCGGAGATGTCGCCGTTGCCGGTGTGGTTGGAATCCTCGTTGTGGGTCGCGGTGTCGCCGATGCCCAGCAGCACGTTGGTCTGGCACTGGTAGAGGATCGGATCCGCCTCCACGCCCTCGCCGTCCTCCCATTCGGTGCCGGTGTTCGCACCGGTCTTGTACCAGTCGTTGATCACCGGCAGGCCATCGGCGTTCTGGTAGTTGGTCAGGCCGGACGACGGCAGGTTGCTGTAGGACGCGACGTTGCCGACGCCGCGCAGGTAGCGAAGCGCGGTGTAGAACATCTCGCCGACGTTGTCGTACGACTTGAGTTCGGCCGCACCGGTGTCGATCTGTCCGAAGCGGTTGAGGTAGTTGATGACGCCGCTGTACCGGACCTGGCATCCGCTCCCATCGGGCGCGTTGTTGCAGGCGCCAACGCGGGTGGACGTCGAGCTGCTGTCGTCGCTGTCCGGATCGTTGATGAACATGCCGGTGGCCGGGTCCCACTCGGGGTTGTCGATCCCCGAGATGCGGGTGCGATCCGGATACGGGCTTTCGGTGCCGGCCTGCTCGGCCGCCGTCACCGGGCCGATCAGCTTCTGGCGCGCGCGCATCACGCCGCCGTTGCGGTTCTGGCCGCTCTCGGTCAGGTAGGAGAACAGGCTGTAGCGGGTCTTCTTCGAATTCTGCTGGAGCAGGCCCTCGGGCTTGTAGTTGCTGCCGTAGCGCACGCAGAAATTGCGCGTGTCGAGGGTGCCGTCGCAGACCTTGACGCGCATGCTCAGCGCGTAGAGCTGGTTGCGGCCGTAGGTCGTGTGCTGGTAGCGCGTCTGGTTGACCCGGTCGACCGCGCCGCCCGTGTAGTTGCTGTTGGTGTAGCAGCGGTTGTTGCTGCTGCGGAGGAACGGATGGCTCGCCGGGCAGGCCAGGACGGACGTGGTGGTGCACCCGGTCTCGTTCGGGGCACACGGCGTGCTGTCGGTCACCGTGGTGTTGTCGGCATTGGCCAGCGTGTGGAAGGTCGGGTTGTACGGCAGCGCGGTCACGGCGCCACCGGCCGGAACCTGGCCGCCATTGCCGACCGGCCGGGCCAAGGCGGTGGTACCCAGCGAACCGTCGTTGTCGACGAGGGTGAACCACATCTGGCTGCGCAGGCCGCCGATGCGGGTGGTCATCCATGCGGTGGCGGCGGGCGTGGCGCCGGCGACGCTCGCCGCGCTGTTGAGGCGGCGCAGCGGGGTGTAGTTGCTGCTCAGGCGGTCGGAGTTCGCCTTCTCCAGGTAGGTGACCCCCGGCATCTCGCTGGTGCTCTTGGTCACGCTGGAGCCGCCCGAACCGGTGATCGTGACCGTCGGCGGCGTACCGTCGACCGGCCGATGCACGCGGTAGCCGCCCGTCAACGCCAGGCGGAACGTGTCGATCGCCTGCATGCCCGTCCAGTTGAGGAAGTTGCCGCTCCACAGCTTCTGGCTGGGCGTGCCGCCGGTCAGGCCGGAACAGCTGCGGCTGACGGCGGCCACCACCGGGTAGAAATAGCGGTTGAGCTCGGTCGCGTCGTAGTTGTAGGCATAGCAGAGGTCGGGATTGAAATAGCCTGCGTAGGCGGTCGCGGTCGAATAGTTCGCGCTGCCCTTGCCCACGCCGGGCTGGTTGGCGTGGGTGACCACGGTCGGCCACTCCACCGACGGGACCAGCACCATGTTGCCCGGCACGGTCTTGGTCACGGTCGGCGGCTTGTTGTCGATGACCACGCCGGACATCGCCGACAGGGAGCTGAGGCCGGCGAGCAGGCCGACGGCGAAGGCGGACAGCCGGCTGCCGATGCGTCGCCGGTCGGCGCGCGCGGGAGCGGCGGTGTGGGTGTTCATGGCAGTGTCCCCTCGAAGGGCATCCGTGTTCCTGGTCATGGCGATCACCTCGCCACCACGTTGGCCTGCAGCACCACGACCGCGCGGTCGGAGCCGGCGGCCGGGCTGTGGCTGCGGGCGAAGATCCGGTACATCGCTTCCTGCACGATGCCGCCGCCGCCGCCGCCGTACTGGGTGGACCCCGCGCTCGAGCCCAGGCCCAGTTCGTCATGGGTATCGCGCAGGCCCATGTACTGGATGTAGTACTGGGGTGCGCCGGCGGAATTGTTGGCGGTGCCGAGCTGGTCGACCGCGTTGAACCAGCAGTCGTTGGTCAGCGCGCTGCCGCTGCAGGCCGAGCCGCCGGCATAGGCCGTGGACGGCACCGCGCACTTGCTGTCGTCGATGGTTCCGGTCCGCGCAGGGTCGTCCCCGCACTTGACCCCGATGACCCAGCCCTGGCCGTTGGCGAGGACCGTGGCCCGCACCTTCTCCTCGGCCTCGCGCAACGCCGACTCGGCCTGCTGGAAGGCTAGGCTGCGGTCGTACATGTTGGCGCTCATGCGCTCTTCCAGCAGCGTGCCGCGCAGGACCGCAAGGCCCAGCAGGGTCATCACCAGCAGCAGGACCAGCACGACGACCAGCGACGCACCGCGCTGGAGGCGGGGGGAATTGACGGTTGCTCTGCTCATAGCACGCGACTCCGCAATGCGACGACGTTCTCGAGGGTGCGGGTGATCGGCTGGTTGGCGCCGGTGGCGTCGGTCCCGGCCCGTTCGGTGTCGCGCAGGGTCAGCACGATGCGCACGGCGCGCACGGCGTTCCAGGCGTCGGCGGTGGTGAGGCTGTCCGCATCCACGTAGCCGCCGGCGGTCAGGTACTGGAACTGCAGGCCGGTCACGCCCTGCACCACTTCCTCCGCCGCCGCGCTGTTGACCTGGCGATACAGCGAGGCGCCGTTGGAGGCGTCGCCATCGGGATCCCGCACGTACCAGCGCACGCCCTGCAGCGCGGTGATGGTCGCGAACTTCGGGAACTGGTAGGCGGTGGCGGCGCCGGCGCAGGCACCCGCGTTGGGCTGCGGGAAGTAGGCGCAGGCGTTCGTGCCGGCGCCCGCCCCGTAGCTGAGCGTGCCGCTGGCGGCATTGCCGCCGCTGGCGCCGTTGGCCCGGAACACGCCCAGCACCTTCATGTCGCAGATCATCACCGGCTCGCCGCTGGCGATCGCCGGCGTGCCGGGGGTGAAGGTCAGCGTGGTCCCGCCCGAGGTGGTGGCGGCGGTGGTGGTGCGCATGTCGTCGGCGGTGCGCAGCAGCTGGATCACGTCCGTGCCGGATTCGTGCGTCGGGCCGCCGGACTCGAAGCCGTGCAGCGGCTGGGTGACCGCCATGAACCAGTTGGTGCCGGTCGGCACCGCGGTGGCGCTGCCGTCGACGATGGTGCCGGCGTCCAGGTCCACGTCGCAGGGATTGGCGCCCGCCTCGCGGATGTCGCGGGACATCATCTCGAAAGCGATCTGCGAGCTTTCCTGGACGCGACCCAGCCCCTGGGTCGCGTTGTAGGCCTGCTTGTTGGACAGGAAGATGCCGATCGCCGCGCCGACGACGAGCAGCCCGAGGACCATCGCCACCAGCATTTCGATCAGGCTGAAGCCCGCCTGCGTCCGGGCGGAGCGGAGACCGCGTGCATGCAGGCGGCTCATAGCGCGGCCACCGTGACGACCCGGCGCTTGGCGCCGCCCAGCCCGGTTTCGGTGGCGGTGCCGTTCGTGTTGGGCGTGCTGCCGCGGCTGTCGTCCCACTGCACGGTCACCGTGCAGGTGCCGCCGCTGATGGTGTTCGCCACGCAGGAGATGCTCCCGCAGGTCGAGCTGTCGCCGGCGACGCCGACCGACCGCTTCAGCGAGCCCAGCCAGTTGTTGACCTCGGCCTGGGCCGACTGCTGGCCGACCGGCTGGCTGGCGTCCGCGGCCGCGGCGCTGCACTGCGGGTCGGTGCCGGAGGTGTTGTAGTACCCGGCGATGGCATCGATCCGGTTGGCGCGCATCACGTCGAGGATGGCGTAGCTCTGGACCACGGCCTGGCTCCGCTCCAGCGAGCTCTGGCCGTTGCGCAGCGCCGTGGCCTGCATCGCCGCGATGCCGAGCAGGCCGATGCCCATGATCAGGACGGAAATCATCACTTCCAGCAGGCCGACGCCTGCCTGCGCACGGCGCGCCGGCAGGCTGCCGGCGGCGCGGCGCGCGGGGGCGCGGGAACGGGTGGTCTTCTGGATCACGGGCAGCTCCCCGGTGAGGAATACGCATCGGGGACGGCCTTCAACCGGCTGCCCCCGCCAATGCTGATGGTGCGGACGTTCTGCGCCGGACGCGTGGTCGGGATGCAGACCGTGAACGACGTGGCGAGCAGCCCGCCGGTGGTGTTGCGCGCAAGCCCGTCGGCGCGGAAGTCGATCGTGGTGGCATTGCCGGCCAGCTCGAGCGGCGGCTTGATGGTCGTGGTGCGCAGCAGTTCCGGCGCGGTGCCCGGCAGGATCACGATCCAGCTCGTCCAGTCGCCTGCGCCGGCGGCGCAGGTCGCACCGTCCGCGCTGCGGCATAGGCGCACCGTCCGGTTGCGGCGGACCGCTTCGGAACGCGCCAGCTGCAGGTCGGCCATGAACTCGTTGGCCTGGCTGGTGAGCCGGTTGCTGTTGATGACCGAGGTGAAGCTGGGCGTGGCCAGCCCCACGAGGATCGCCAGTACGGCGACCGTGACCATCAGCTCCACCAGCGTGAAACCCCGCTGCCGGGACACGGCGGCGGCGCCTTGCCGGCGGGATCGCCAGTACGAGGGCATGCGCGACTCCCCTTCTTGAGTGGGTGCCACGCTAACGGACCGCCCCGGGCCGGTTCCATCCAATCCCGACAGGCGGAGCGAAGCCCGTCCCAGGCGGCGCACGGACTCCCCGGCCGCCCTCGCTCAGGGCATCATTCGCCGATGCGCGCCCCCGCCCGGACCCCGCCGTCCCTCTCGCCCGCCCCGCTGGACGTGGCCTGGCAGGCCCCTGTCCTGATCTGGATCGTCATCGCCGGCGAAGGCGTGGCCGCCATCCTGGCCTTCGCCCAGCCGGCGCCGACCGACCGCTGGGTGTACTTCGGCCTGGCCTCGCTCGCGGTGCAGTGGACGCTGCTGCTGACGCTGGGCACCCTGTACATGCTGCGGCCCCTGCTCGCCAGGGCCCGCCCCCTGCATGTCGCCTGCCTGGCCATGGTGGCGCTGCTGCTGTCGAGCTGGATGGTCTACCTGGCCGCGGCCACGCTGCCCGGCGCGCTGTGGTCGGCCAGCACGCGCATGCCGGAGGACGCGCTGCTGCGCGTGACCGGGATCACGGTGTGCGTCGGCCTGCTCGGCCTGGCCGCGTTCTACAACCACTGGCGGGTGCGGCAGCTGGCCATCCGAGCCAAGCAGTCCGAACTGGAATCCCTGCAGGCCCGGATCCGTCCGCACTTCCTGTTCAACACGTTGAACACCGGCGCCGCGCTGGTACGCCAGCGGCCGGGCGAGGCCGAGCGCGTGCTGCTCGACCTGGCCGACCTGTTCCGGGCCGCCCTCGCCGGGCCGCGCAACATCGCGCTCGGCGAGGAACTGGCGCTGGCCAGGCGCTACCTGGAGATCGAACGCCTGAGGTTCGGCGACCGCCTCGACGTCCAATGGCAGGTGCCCGCCGACCTGCCGGACGTGCAGGTGCCCGCGCTGTCGGTGCAGCCGCTGGTGGAAAACGCGATCCGCCACGGCATCGAGCCCTCGCCCGCCGGCGGCGACGTGCGCATCGGGATCGAGCTCCACGGCCGCTGGTTGCAGGTGGCGATCAGCAACTCGATCCCCGGCATGCCGGTGCCTTCAACCCGCGGGCACCACGTCGGCCTCAATTCCGTCAGGGCGCGGATCCAGGCGATGACGGGCGGCCAGGGCCGGATCGAAACCCGCACCGACCAGGGCCGCCATGTCGCCACCCTGCTCCTGCCGCTGCCAGCGGTCGCGGGTCAGGCCACCACCCGGTAGCACGGCCGGTATTCGCCGGCGATCTTCATCCGGCGCTGCTCGACGAACGCGCGCAGCAGGGCGTCGAGCGCCTGCATCATGTCCGGCGCGCCGTGGATCTCGAACGGCCCGTGCGCCTCGATGCGGCGCATGCCGTCCTCCTTGACGTTGCCCGCCACGATCCCCGAGAACGCGCGCCGCAGGTCGGCGGCCAGCGCCGATGCCGGGCGCCCGTGGTGCAGGTCGAGCGCGGCCATCGCCTCGTGGGTCGGGACGAACGGGCGCTGGAACTCCAGCGGGATCTCCAGCCCCCAGTTGAAGTAGAACGAGTCCTTGTGCGCGATGCGCGCCTCGCGCACCTTGCGGATGCCGGCGGCCATCTTCCGCGAGACCGCGGCGGGGTCGCCGATCACGATCTCGTAGCGCGAAGTCGCGGCCTCGCCCAGGGTCAGGCGCAGGAACCGGTCGATCTGCTCGAAGTACGGCGCGGCGATGGTCGGGCCGGTCAGGATCAGCGGGAACGGCAGCTCCGCGTTCTCCTCGCGCAGCAGGATGCCGAGCAGGTACAGGATCTCCTCGGCGGTGCCGACGCCGCCGGGGAACACGATGATGCCGTGGCCCAGGCGCACGAACGCCTCCAGCCGCTTCTCGATGTCCGGCATGATCACCAGGTGGTTGACGATCGGGTTCGGCGATTCGGCGGCGATGATCCCCGGCTCGGTGATGCCGATGTAGCGGGTCCGGCTGCGGCGCTGCTTGGCGTGCGCGATCGTCGCGCCCTTCATCGGGCCCTTCATCGCGCCCGGGCCGCAGCCGGTGCAGATGTCCAGGCCGCGCAGGCCGAGCTCGTAGCCCACCTGCTTGGTGTAGATGTACTCGTCGCGCGAGATCGAATGGCCGCCCCAGCAGACCACCAGGTTGGGATCGGACGGCTGCAGGATGCGCGCGTTGCGCAGCAGGCCGAACACCGAGTCGGTGATGCCGGCCGAGGATCCGAGGTCGCCCGCGCGGTCCTCGCCCAGCTCGATCGCGGTCCATGCCAGGTCGCGCACGGTGGCGAACAGCAGTTCGGCGACGCCGCGGATGATCTCGCCGTCGACGAACGCCATGGCCGGCGCGTTGGCCAGGTCGATGCGCACGCCGCGGTCCTGCTGGGTGACCTGGATATCGAAGTCGGGATACAGGTCGCGCGCCGCGCGCGGGTCGTCGCTGGCGCTGCCGCTGGTCAGCACCGCCAGCGCGCAGCGGCGCAGCAGCTCGTGCATGCCGCCGGCGGAGGCGTCGCGCAGCCGCGCCACTTCCGTGCGCGAGAGGACATCCAGCCCGCCGCGCGGGTAGATGCGTGCATCCTGCACGGGCAGCGTGCTCGAAGCCGTTTCGTTCATGGGCCTGGCGAATCCGTGGAAACCGGCCGCCGACTCTACTCCAGCGGGCGTCGCAACGCACCGTGCCGCGCAAAAGGAAACGGCCGGGTCGCCCCGGCCGTTCCTGGTCACGCGCTCAACGGTTCAGGCGATCAGAAGTCGTAGCGCAGGCCCACCGACATCGACCACTGCGAGATGCCGTTGGTCTGGCTGTCGGAGTTGGTCGGGATACCTTCGGCCGAGGTCTGGCCGAACTCGGGAACGCCGTTGAAGTTGCCGCGGTAGCCGTACACGTACTGGCCGTTGTAGATGCCCTGCAGCGTGGCGACGGCATTGTTGGCGTTGAACCCGTAGTCGATGATGTGGCCCCAGTCCTTGTTGATCAGGTTGCCCACGTTCTGGATGTCCAGCCAGATCTTCGACTTGTGGCCCTTGAAGAAGCCCGGCAGCTCCTGGCTGATGCGGACGTCGAAGGTGTTCACCCAGCCGGCGCGGAACGCATTCTCCGGCGCGTAGCTGCCGCGGTAGCGGGCCAGCTCCGGGTTCTGCTCCATCCACGCCCAGAACGCCTGCTCCATCGCCGCATTCGGCGTGAACGCACCGGTCGCGCTGAGGGAGCCGAACAGCACGTCGCCCGGGCCCGACGGCACGTAGAACAGGTCGTTGAAGGTGCGACCGTCGCCGTTGGCGTCGCCGGTGAAGATGTAGCTGTACGGACGGCCGCTGCGGCCTTCGTAGAACAGGCCCACCTGGGTGGCGTTGTCGCCGAAGAACTTGTGCGACCAGTTCAGCGCGCCGCTGAAGCGGTCGCGGATCTCGTAGCGGGCGGTGCTGGTGGACGGCTCGTTGATGTTGAAGCCGTACTGCGAACCGAAGCCCGAGCCGGCAGTCGAGCTGGTCAGCGCGCCCACTTCCTCGGCCTGGGTGTAGGTGTAGCCCACGGTCCAGGACCAGTCGCTCTCGTCGCTGAACGGCTTGGCCAGCGACAGGGTCAGCTGCTGGCCCTTGCCCTTGTTGGTGTTCTCCAGCAGGTAGACGTCACCGAAGTACAGGTTGCGGCCGTAACGCGAGTTGTTGGTGTACGCGGCGCCGGTGGTCGGCAGCTGGCCGACGAACGCCGGGTTCCAGTACAGCACGCGGCCGTCCGGACCGAGGTAGCCCGGGCCGACGTTGAGCGTGCGGTAGAACAGGCCGTTCTTGACGTCGGTCAGCAGCAGCTCGGCCGACGCGACGGTGCCCCACCACGGGGTTTCCACGTCGAACGCCAGGTTGGCCTTCCACACCGACGGCAGCTCGAAGTCCTCGCTGATCGCGTTGACGTTGCGCACGCCCGAGCCGCCCGGCGGGATCGGCTGGTTCAGGCCGTCGGCGGTGAACCGGACGGTCTGCCAGGCAGTGATGTTCTGGTAGGAGACGTAGTTCATGCCGGTGCTGCTGTAGGCATTGCCCACCCACACCTGCGGCGCGTCGCCCTGGAACAGGCCCACGCCACCGCGCAGCTGCATCGGACGCTCGGAGTCGAACGTGTAGTTGAAGCCGAAGCGCGGCTGGATGATGAAGTCGCCGTTGTACGTGGTGGTGTTGTCGATGCCGAAACCGCCGGTGTAGCCGCTGCCGCAGGCGGCGTTGGCGGTACCCGGGGCGGCGGCGAAGCACGCGTTGTACGGCGGGCTCGGGCTGGCGTCGGGCTTGTCGGCGCGCACGCCGAAGGTCAGGGTCAGGTTGCTGTTGACGTACCAGGTGTCCTGGATGAACAGCGCGGTGTTCTTGTTGGTGTAGCGGGCCGCGATCGCATCCGGATCGGTCGGGTTGGCCTGCAGGTCGTAGTCGAAGTACTGGCCACGGATCAGGTTGCCGAAATCGTTCACGCCGTTCACGCGCGGGACGTAGAAGCTGTAGTTGCCCCACGAATCCTGCAGGAAGTAGTTGTAGATCTCGTTCTCGCTGTACTCGGCGCCGAACTTGATGTCGTGGTCGCCCACGGTCCACACGCCGGCGCCGTAGTAGCTCCAGGTCTCGGTCAGCAGGGTGTTGCCCGGCGAGCTGCGCTCGGTGCCCAGGCGGATCAGGTCGCCGTTGGTGATCGCGTTGGTCGCGTTGCCGTCGTCGAAGTAGACCTGGATGGTCGGCGCGGTGGTCGGGCTGATGCGGATCGCCGAGTAGTCGCGGTACGACACCTTGAACTCGGTCGAGAACGTGTCGGACCAGTCGCTGAACAGCTGGCCGACGTAGCTCTCCACGGTCTTGGCGTGGTTGAACCAGTTCGAGCTCAGCGCCAGGACGCTGTTGCTCGACGCCTCCGGACGGACGCGGTTCTGCTCCAGCTTGCTGTAGCGCAGGTTGGCGCGGTGGTTCTCGTTGATGTTCCAGTCCAGCTTCAGCGCGTACTCTTCCAGCTCGGTGTCGCCGCTGCCGCTCAGCTCGCCCGGGTCGAAGCCCCACTCCTCGCGCGCGATGCGCTGCACTTCGGCCACGTCGGCCGCGCCGAAGTCGGCGCCGCCGGCGGTCAGCGGCGTGCTGCCCTGGCTCTGGCCGGCCGGGCCGATGTCGGTCTGCTTCATCTTCTCGTAGTTGGCGAAGAAGAACAGGGTGTCCTTCACGATCGGGCCGCCCAGGGTCACGCCCCAGGTCGTCTCGTCGGTGAACTCGTCGAACGGCAGGCCGGTGACGTCGGTGTTGCTGCCGGCCACGCGCGCCGGGTAGTCGCCGAACCAGTCGCCGTCGCGGTAGCTGCCGTAGACCGAACCGTGGAACTCGTTGGTGCCGGACTTGGTGACGGCGTTGACGTTGGCGCCGGCGGCGCCGGCGAGCGCCACGTCGTAGTTGGACAGGTTGATGTCGATGGCCTCGATGGCCTCCATCGACACCGGCTGGCGCATGGTCGGCATGTTGTTGCCTTCCAGGCCGAAGGTGTCGCTGGCCGAGACGCCGTCGATGGTGATCTTGTTGAAGCGCGGGTTCTGGCCGCCGGCGGTGATGCTGCCCGAGGCGCGGTCGGTGAAGGTCACGCGCGGATCCAGGCGCATGAAGTCCTGGATGTTGCCGTTGACCGACGGCAGCGAGTCGATCACCTGGCGGTCGACGCTGGTGCCCGAGCCCATGTTGGTGGCGCTGAACACCACCGAGCCGCCGGACACGCCGGTCACCTGCACCGCGCCCAGCGTGGTCACGTCGCCGGCCAGCTCGGCGTTGACGGTGCTGACCTGGTTCAGGGCCAGGTAGACGCCGTCCTCGGTCTTGGTGCCTTCGCCGGGCTTGGTGATGGTGATGGTGTACGGGCCGCCGACGCGCAGGCCGCGCGAGTTCCAGCGACCGGTGGCATCGGTGGTGGCGCGACTGACCGTGCCCGACTCGACGTGGGTGATGGTGACTTCGGCGCCGGCGACCGGCTGGCCGCCGCTGCCGGTCACGAGGCCGCCCACACCGGACGAGGTGCTCTGGGCGAAGGCGGGGGCGGCGGCGAGCGCGGCAACCAGACCCAGGGTGAGTTTGGACATCCGGAGTCGACGGGGATCAGTCATTGGAGAAGGCCTCGATGGTGGTGGCAGTCGGGCGGCAGCCCGAGGGCGGTGCGACAAAGGCATCCCTGCGATGCTCATCACAGGGGTTAACATGAGATTAACATGCTAGGTTGCAGGTGTGACGACCATGTGACAAATATTTATTGCGGCGCAGCAACACGGCGCCGTGTGGTCACACCCGGACAGGCCTCCCGGACGGCTCTCAGCGGGTCGCGGGCAGGCCCAGGTAGGTCGCCAGGCCGTCAAGCAGCATCTGCACCGAAATGGCCACGAGCAGCATGCCCATCAGGCGCTCGACCGCGGTCAGCGCACGCCGGCCGAGCAGCCGGTACAGCAGCGGCGCGGCGAGCAGGATCGCAGCGGTGCCGGCCCAGGCCAGCAGCAGGGCGGCGCTCCACTCGCCCAGCCGGTGCGGCTCGTTGCTGCCCATCAGCATCACCGCCGCCATTCCCGACGGCCCGGCCACCAGCGGGATGGCCAGCGGCACGATGAAAGGTTCGCCGTCCGGGATCTCGCCCATCAGGCCCTCGGGCCGCGGGAAGATCATGCGGATGCCGATCAGGAACAGGACGATGCCCCCGGCGATCGAGACCGACTCCTGCCTCAGGTGCATCAGCTCCAGCGCGTACTTGCCGCACCACAGGAACAGCATCAGCACCGCCAGCGCGATCAGCAGCTCGCGGATCAGCACGATGCGCTGCCGCTTCGGCGGCAGCGGCTTGAGCACGCTGAGGAAGACCGGGATGTTGCCCAGCGGGTCGAGGATCAGGAACAGCAGCAGCGCCGCCGACAGGACGGTCATGCCGCGTGGCTCCCGTCGGCGGTCCAGATCCGGCCGCGCCACGGATGGCCGTCCGGTGACAGCAGGGTGACGCAGGTGCCCGCATAGTCCTGCGGGTCGCGCAGGCTGCCGTCGAGGTCGTCGGCGTACGCGCGGGCGCGCAGCGGGGTGCGCATCGGCCCCGGCTGCAGCCCGGTCACGCGCACCGCGGTACCGGTCAGCTCCGCGTCGAGCATGCCGACCAGGGCCCGCAGGCCGTGCTGGGCCAGGCCGTAGCCGCCCCAGTACGCCTGGCCGACCCGCACCGGGTCGTCCACCGCCAGCACCACGGCGGCGTCGGCCGACTGCCGCAGCAGCGGCAGGCAGGCCTGGACCAGCCACCAGGGGGCGGTCAGGTTGACGTGGATGGCCCGCGCGAAGGCCGCCGGGTCCATGTGCTCCAGCGGGGTCAGGCCGCGGAACTCGGCCGCGCAGTGCAGGACGCCGTCCAGCCGGCCCAGCTCCGCCTGCAGGCGGTCGGCCAGCTCGGCGTAGTCGTCGGGCGAGGCCCCCTCGAGGTCGAGCGGGTACAGCAGCGGCTCGGGCCCCGCCTGGGCGACCGCGTCGTACAGGCGGTTGAGCCTGGGCAGGCGGCGGCCGAGCAGGACCAGGGTGGCGCCGGCGACGGCGCAGGCCTGGGCGGCCGCGGCCCCGAGGCCGCCGTGGGCGCCGCTGAGCAGGATCACGCGCCCGGCCAGCGGGCGGGCCGGGGCGACGGGCAGTTCGAACAGGCTCACTGCGACTGCGCTTCGCTGACCATGCGCTGCAGCTCGCCGGACTCCAGCAGTTCCAGGGTGATGTCGCAGCCGCCGATCAGTTCGCCATGCAGGAACAGCTGCGGGAACGTCGGCCAGTTGGAGAAGCGTGGCAGGTTGGCGCGCACTTCCGGCTCTTCGAGCACGTTGACCGTGTGCAGGTTCTCGGCGCCCGCCGCCTGCAGCGCCTGGATGGCGCGCGCGGAGAAACCGCACATCGGATACGCCGGGGTGCCCTTCATGAACAGCACGACCGGATGGCTCTCGACCTCGGCCTGGATGCGCTCCATCACCGCCATTGCGACTCTCCTGGACGCCGGGGGACCACCCCGCCGTCGGCTAAACTGAAGCGGCAATTGTAAGCCCTGGGCGCCGCCGCGCCGACGCCCACCTCCTGCCGCGAGCACGCATGCCCATCGAATTGCCCCCCCTCCCCTACGCCGCCGGCGCGCTGGAACCGCACATCTCCGCCGCGACCGTGAGCCTGCACCACGACGGCCACCACCGCGCCTACGTGGAGGAGGCCAACCGCCTGCTGGGCGGCAGCGGACTGGAGGACCTGCCGCTGGAGGACATCGTCCGCCGCGCCCGCGGGCGCCTGGCCGAGCAGGCGGCGCAGGCCTGGAGCCACGGCTTCTACTGGGCCTGCCTGTCGCCCCGCGGCGGCGGCGATCCGGACGGACGCCTGGCCGAACTGCTGGCCCGGCAATACGGCGACGTGGGCCGGTTCCGCGAGGAGTTCAACCGGATGGCACTGGGCCTGTTCGGCTCGGGATGGGTCTGGCTGGTGCAGCGTCCGGACGACAGCCCCGGGATCGTCGCCACCCGCGGCGGCGCCACCCCGCTCACCGGTGCCGACCGGCCGCTGCTGGCGTGCGATGTCTGGGAGCACGCCTATTACCTGGACCGGCAGAACGCCCGCGCCGCGTATCTCGACGCGTTCTGGAAGGTGGTGGACTGGACGGCGGTGGCCTCTCGCCTGCGCTGAGGCGCGGCGCCAGCGGCCATCACGCCTGCCGCAGCGCCGCCACCGGCGGCGCGACCTGCGCCGGGCGATCCAGCGCCTGTCCCACCCGTTCCAGCGCGGTGGCCAGCTCCAGTGGAACCTCCGACCGCAGGGTGGCGTGGCCGACCTTGCGCCCGCCGCGCGGCTCCTTGCCGTAGTCGTGCCAGTGCCCGCCGGCCTCGGCGAGCACGGGCGAGGCATCGGGCATGTCGCCGATCCAGTTGAGCATGCACGCGTGGCCGCGCATCGCGGTCGCACCCAGCGGCAGGCCCAGCACCGCGCGCAGGTGGTTCTGGAACTGCGAGGTCTCCGCGCCTTCGATGGTCCAGTGGCCGGAGTTGTGCACGCGCGGCGCCAGCTCGTTGGCCAGCAGCCGGCCGTCGCGGCAGAACAGCTCCAGCGCGAACACGCCGACGTAGTCCATCCGCTCGGCCAGTCGCCGCGCGTACCCGGTGGCGGTCTCGGCCAGCGCGGCATCGACCCGCGCCGGCGCCAGGCTGGCCGACAGCACGCCGTCGACATGCCAGTTCTCGGTGAGCGGCCAGGTGCGGAACTCGCCGTCGCGGCCGCGCACGGCCACCACGCTCAGTTCGCGCTCGAACGGCACGAAGGCCTCGACGATCAGCCCGACCGTCGCCGCCTGCGCGCCCAATGCGTCCCACGCCGCGTCGGCATCGGCCAGCGAGCGGATCCGGAACTGGCCCTTGCCGTCGTAGCCCAGCCGCCGGGTCTTGAGGATGCAGGGCACGCCGACGCTCGCGAGCGCCTGGTCGAGCCCGGCGCGGGTCGCGACGGCGGCGAATTCCGGGACCGGGATGTCGAGTTCGCGGAACAGGGTCTTTTCCGCGAGCCGGTCCTGCGCGATCGCCAGCGCGCGGGGGTTGGGGAATACCGGCACCCGCGCCGACAGCCATTCGGCGCTCTCGGCCGGCACGTTCTCGAAGTCGAAGGTGGCCACGTCGACCTTGCCGGCGAACTCGGCCAGCGCGGCCTCGTCGCGGTAGTCGCCGACCAGCAGCGGCGCGAACTGGCCGGCGCAGGCGTCGGCCACGGTGTCCATGACCAGGAAGCGCAGGCCCAGCGGCGCGCCGGAAAGCGCCAGCATGCGGGCCAGCTGCCCGCCCCCGAGGATGCCGACGGTGGTCATTGCCGCGGGTCGTCGTGGGCGATGACGTCGTCGGTCTGGCGCTGCCGGAACTCGGCCAGGGCCTGCGCGATCGGCGGGTGGTCGACCGCCAGCAGCGCGGCGGCGAACAGGCCGGCGTTGGCCGCCCCGGCATTGCCGATGGCGAAGGTCGCCACCGGGATGCCCGCCGGCATCTGCACGATCGACAGCAGCGAATCCATGCCGTTGAGCGCCTTGCTCTGCACCGGCACGCCCAGCACCGGCACCGCGGTCTTGGAGGCGAGCATGCCCGGCAGGTGCGCCGCGCCGCCGGCGCCGGCGATGATCGCGCGCAGGCCGCGCGCCTGGGCGCTGGCGGCGTACTCGAACAGCACGTCCGGGGTACGGTGCGCGGAGACCACCCTCACCTCGTGCGGGACGCCGAGCGCCTCCAGCTTCTGCGCGGCGTGCTGCATGGTTTCCCAGTCGGAACGCGATCCCATGACGAGACCGACGAGCGCGGCGGCGGGCGGATTGGCGTGGGCTGGCATGGCCGTCCTCGGTGACAAGGCCGTATTCTAGCCGCTTCCCCGCCGACCGCCCCGCCCCGCCCATGGACCGCAAGCTGCTCGACCTGCTGTGCTCGCCCGACACCCGCCAGCCGCTGGCGCTGCTGGAGCCGCGCGGCCTGGACGCGCTGAACCGCGCGATCGCCGCAGGCCAGGTCCTGCGTGGCGACGGCAGCGTGCAGGCCGGACCGCTGCGCGAAGCGCTGGTGACCCGCGATCGCAGGCAGGTGTTCCGCGTCGACGACGGCATCCCCGTGCTGCTGGTCGAGGAAGCGCTGGCCACCTCGCAGGTGGCCGACTTCCCGTCCGCGTGAGCCCGGCCGTGCCGCGCTTGGACGCCCCGCCCGATGCGCTGGTCCTGGCCGAGGTGCGGCGCGCGCTGGAGGAGGACATCGGCGGCGGCGACGTCACCGCCGCACTGCTGCCGGACGTGCCCGAGCGGGCCTACCTGCTGTGCAAGGAAGACGCGGTCATCGCCGGTCGCCCCTGGTTCGACGCCTGCCACCGCGCGCTGGACCCGGAGGTGCGGATCGACTGGCGGACGGCCGAAGGCGAGCGCGTCGCAGCGGGGACGGTGCTGGCCGTGCTGGCGGGCCGGAGCCGGGCCCTGGTCAGCGCCGAGCGCACCGCGCTGAACTTCCTGCAGACCCTGTCGGGCACCGCCACCACCACCGCGGCCCATGTCGATGCCGTGCGCGGCACCGGAACGGTGGTCCTGGACACGCGCAAGACCCTGCCCGGCCTGCGCGTGGCGCAGAAGTACGCGGTCCGCGCGGGCGGCGGCGGCAACCACCGCATCGGGCTGTACGACGCGGTGATGCTCAAGGAAAACCATGTCCGCGTGGCCGGCTCGGTGGCCGCCGCGATCGCCGCCGCGAGGGCCACGCACCCGGCCCTGCCGCTGATCGTCGAGGTGGAGACACTGGCGCAGCTGCGCGAGGCGCTCGTGGCCGGCTGCGACCGCATCCTGGTCGACGACTTCCCGCCGGAGGACCGGCGCGAGGCCGTGCGGATCGCCCGGTCCGCGCCGTTCGACGGGCGCATCCCGCTGGAGGTCTCCGGCGGCGTGGACCTGGCCGGCCTGCGCGCGATCGCCGCCGACGGCGTGGATTTCATCTCGATCGGCGCGCTGACCAAGCACGTGCGCGCGATCGACCTGTCGATGAAGCTGGGACCGCCGCCCGCCTGACGGGGCGCGGACACGGCCCCGCCGGAATCCTTCGGGCGCCAGCCGCTGGCCCCATGCCGGTGCCGATGGCGTTGTCCCACACGGGGATGCCGCCGGCCATGCACACGATGTCCACCTGCGCCGGCTAAGCTCGACCCGGCCCGGGAAAAGGACACTTCATGCGCCTCATCCGCCGCACGCTACTGGTCATCCTCCTGCTCGCGCCGTGGCCGCTCGCCGCGCAATCCGGCGGCGTGGAGGTCTGCGACGTACCGCCGCGCTTCGGCGTCGAAGCGACCGCCGCGGCGATCGTGCGCACCGCCTGCCAGGAACACCGCATGTGGCTGCGGCCCTTCATCGAGACCGATGGCCGGCTGGTCTCGCTGGGCGTCACCGAAGCCGAACGCGCCCCGTTGTTCGACGAGGTGACGCCGGCCTGGCAGCAAGTGGCCCGGTACTGGCGCGAAAGCGGCACGCTGTCGTCGATGGCGGCGGGCGGCACGCCGGGGGCGTCGAGCTGCATGTACCCGGGTGCGAGCCGCGAGGTCGCCAGCGACTGCCGCGCCTTCCTCCTCGACAACCCCTGGTCGGCGGCCTTCATCTCCTGGGTGATGGTGCGCGCGCCCCTGCCCGGGTTCACCGGGTCGCCGCGGCATCTCGACTACATCGCCCGCGCCTGGCGCGACCCGGACCAGAGTCCGTACATCTATGCCGATCCGTTCTCCGGCAAGGCCGCCCCGGGCGACCTGCTGTGTTTCCTGCGCGCCGACGACCACGGGCTGGGACCCTCGGGCCTGCGCGCCGCGCTGTCCGGCCAAGGCAGGATGCCGACGCGATCGCATTGCGACATCGTGGTCGCCGCGAACGTCGGCGGCGACCACACGCTGTACCTGGTCGGCGGCAACGTGCTCAACGCGGTGGTGATGCGCAAGCTTCCGCTGGACCGCACCGGACGGCTGCTGCCTACGGCGGTGGGCATGGTGATGGCGGCCCCGGGCGCGGGCCGGCAGGACGCCTCCAGCCCTGCCGGCACGCCCATGGGGCCGCGTGCTCCGGGCGGCGCGGCCGGGGCGATCGCGACGGAGGATTCATCCACGCCGTTCAATGCGGCCGCGTGCCGGCCCGGCCACCCGGAGGCCTGCAGCTTCAACCGCCGCGACTGGGCGGTCCTGCTCAAGCTCAAGCCGCAGGCGCAGTTGCGCGGTGCCTACCCGCCGCCGGCTGCGGTACCGGCCACCCAGAGCGGCGGCGCCGCATCGCCCTGATCCGTCCGCCGGTCGCGGGCACGCGCGCTTCCGCTAAAGTGCGCGCATGCCCAGCCTGATCCTGCTCATGATCGCCGGCGCCGCGGTGGCGGCCTGGTGGAACGCGGCACGCGCCGCCGCCGAACGCGCCGAACGCCTCGGCCGCGACGCCTGCGCGGCCGCGGACGTGCAATGGCTGGACCAGAGCGTGCACGCGACGGGCGTGCGGCTGTACCGGCGCGAGGATGGCTGGCTCGGACTGGAGCGCACGTTCCGCTTCGACTACTCGCACGATGGCGTCGAGCGCCACAGCGGGCGGCTGGTCCTGCGCGGCGACCGGCTGGTCTCGTTCGTCGGCCCGTCTTCGGGCGCGCACGTGCTTCCGTTCGAGCGCGCGCGCCGGGACTGAGGCGCTACTTCACGACCCGCAGGTGCGGGCGCTTGCCCGGCGTCGGATCGGCCGGCCCCTCGGGCGGCGTGTCGTCGTGGCCGTCGCCATCGTGCACGTCTTCGCCATGCGCGTGCGGGCCGCCCGCCCCTTCTTCCGGCAGCACCATGCCCTGGCCGGTCTCGCGCGCGTAGACCGCGAGCACCGCGCCCACCGGCACGCTCACCGGCTGGCTGACCCCGCCGAAGCGGGCGGTGAAGCCGATCCACTCGTTGTCCATCTGCAGCCCGGCGACCGCGCGGTCGGCGATGTTGAGCACCACCTTGCCCTCGCGCACCACGCCGGGCGGCACGCGCACGCCCGGCACGCCCGCATCCACCAGGATGTGCGGGGTCATGCCGTTGTCGTTGATCCACTCGGTCAGCGCCCGCAGCAGGTACGGGCGGTAGCTGGTCATGCGCGGTGCGTCATCGCTCATGCGTGCAGTCTACGCCGCGGCGGCGGGTCTTGCCCGCGGCCGCGCCGGCTTCAGGCCGGCATGTCGCGCAGCTTCTTTTCCTGGTCGGTGAGGCTGCGCAGGAAACCGGGGTTGCGGAAGATCCGGTTGCCGTAGTCCTCGATCGCCTTGCCGTCCTTCGGCAGCGGCACGTCCAGCGCCTGCAGGCGCCAGATGATCGGCGCCATCGCGCAGTCGGCCAGGCTCATCTCGGGATTGAGGAAGAACTTGCTGGCGCGGAACAGCGGCAGCGACTCGGTCAGCAGCTCCTTCAGCCGCTTGCGCCCGGCCTCGGCCTGCTGCTTGTTGCCCAGCTGGATCGCCTGCACCTGCGGCACCCAGTCGTGCTCGATGCGCAGCATCGCCAGCCGCAACCGTGCGCGCGACAGCGGGTCGACCGGCATCAGCGGCGGGTGCGGGTAGCGCTCGTCCAGGTATTCGCTGACCACCGAGGCGGCGTACAGCACCAGCTCGCGCTCGACCAGGGTCGGCACCGAGTGGTAGGGATTGAGGTGGATCAGGTCTTCCGGCGGGTTCTGCGCGTCCACCGGCACCAGGTCGTAGGTCACGCCCTTGGCCGCCAGGACCAGGCGCACCCGATGACATAGCACGTCATCGACGGAGGAGAACAACGTCAGGGTATTGCGCATGCGCACGCTCGCTGCCATCAAGGCCTCCGACGGCCGGAATCCGCCGACCGCACCCGCGCTGCCAGGCCCCTCGCCGGCAGTCGCCATATTCCCCCGAGTGTGCCGGTCAGCGCCGGAAAAGCGCAAGGCCGGGATGATCCCGGCCCCGGCGTCCCGCCCGTGCGCGCCCGCAGGGCGCACCCGGCGTCAGTGCACGTCCGACCAGTACTCCTGCTTGAGCAGGTAGCCCAGGAAGGTCAGCGCGACCAGGAACAGGATGACCCACACGCCGAGCGCCTGGCGCTTGAGCGCGGCCGGCTCGCCGGCGTACTCGAGGAAGTTGGTGATGTCGCGCACCGTCTGGTCGAACTCGACCGCCGACAGCCGGGCCGGGCCCGCGACCAGCAGCCGCTCCGGATGCCGCGTGCCGGCCGCGTCGGGCTCGCCGAACTCGGCGTGCTGCAGGCCCTGCAGCTCCCACAGCGGGTTGGGCATCGACACGTTCGGGAACAGCTGGTTGTTCCAGCCCAGCGGCCGCGATTCGTCAAGGTAGAACGACTTGAGGTAGGTGTAGATCCAGTCGCTGCCGCGCACCCGCGAGATCAGGCTCAGGTCCGGCGGCATCTTGCCGAACCACTCGGTGCCGTCGGCGTCGCGCATCGTCACCTGGATCTGCTCGCCGAACTTGGCGCCGGTGAAGTTCAGGCTGCCCATCACTTCCTCTTCGGTCAGGCCCAGGTCCTCGGCCATCCGCGAGTAGCGCAGGAACTTGAGCGAGTGGCAGCTCGCGCAGTAGTTCATGTACAGCTTGGCGCCGCGCTGCAGCGACGCGCGGTCGGACAGGTCGTTGCCTGCCTGCTGCACCGGCCCGCCGGCGGCGGCGAGCGCGGCGGCGGAGAACAGGAGACCGGCGGCGGCCGAAGCCAGCAGGGCAATCCACTTCTTAGTCATGCGTCGTCACCCGTTCCGGCACCGGCTTGGTCTTGTCCAGCTTGGTCCACAGCGGCATGGTCAGGAAGAAAAGGAAGTAGTACACGGTCAGCACGCGGCCGACGATGGTCTCCACCGGGTCGGTGCCGGGGCCGGCGCCGATCTTGCCCAGCCAGACGAAGCTGAAGGCGAACACCAGCAGCAGCGCCCAGGAGAGCTTGCCGCGGTAACGGTAGGACTTGACCTTGGCCCGGTCCAGCCACGGCAGCGCGAACAGGATCGCGATCGCGCCGAACATCACCAGCACGCCGCCCAGCTTGTCGGGCACCACGCGCAACATGGCGTAGAACGGGGTGTAGTACCACACCGGCTTGATGTGCTCGGGCGTCACCAGCCGGTTGGCCTCGGTGAAGTTGTCGTGCTCGAGGAACCAGCCGCCGAACGCCGGGGCGAAGAAGATGATGAAGGCGGCGATGATCAGCATCGCGAACACGTAGAACGTGTCCTTCACCGTGTAGTACGGGTGGAACGGCACGCCGTCGGCCGGCGCGGTCGGCGACCAGCGGTTGCCCTTCGGGCCCTTCTTGATCTCAACGCCGTCCGGGTTGTTCGAGCCGACCTCGTGCAGCGCGCCCAGGTGCAGGACGACCAGCAGCAGCAGGACCAGCGGCAGGGCGATCACGTGCAGGGCGAAGAAGCGGCCCAGGGTGGCGTCGGAGGGCAGGTAGTCGCCCATGATCCACTCGGTCAGGCCGCTGCCGATCACCGGGATCGCGCCGAACAGCGAGATGATCACCTTGGCGCCCCAGAACGACATCTGGCCCCACGGCAGCACGTAGCCCATGAAGGCCTCGGCCATCAGGACCAGGTAGATCAGCATGCCCAGGATCCACACCAGCTCGCGCGGCTTCTGGTACGAGCCGTACATCAGGCCGCGGATCATGTGCAGGTAGACGACGATGAAGAACAGCGAGGCGCCGGTGCTGTGCATGTAGCGGATCAGCCAGCCCCACTCCACGTCGCGCATGATGTACTCGACCGAGGCGAAGGCTTCCGCCGCGCTCGGCTTGTAGTGCATCGTCAGGAAGATGCCGGTCACGATCTGGTTGACCAGCACCACCATCGACAGCACGCCGAAGATGTACCAGATGTTGAAGTTCTTCGGCGCGTAGTACTCGGACATGTGCTTCCGGTACATCGGCGCCAGCGCCGGAGCGCGCGCGTTGACCCAGTCCATCACGCCGGTGGCGGTGCGGGTGAAGATGTTCGCCATCGCTTACGCCCCCTGCGGATCGACGCCCACGACAATCGTGTTGTCGTCGGCGTAATGGTGCGGCGGCACGACCAGGTTGGTCGGCGCCGGCACGCCCTGGAACACGCGCCCGGCCATGTCGAAGCGCGACTTGTGGCAGGGGCAGAAGTAGCCGCCCTTCCACTCCGGGTCGAACGGCTCGGGGCGGATCTCGGCGGCCATCTCGGGCGAGCAGCCCAGGTGGGTGCAGAGCCCGACCAGCACCGAGATCTCCGGCTTGAGCGAGCGCAGCTCCGGGTTGGCCGCCAGCACGTAGGCCGGCTGCTGGTCCGCGTTCTGCGACTTGGGATCGCGCAGGTGGCCATCCAGGGTCGGCAGGGCGTCGAGCACGGCCTTGGAGCGCTTCACGATCCAGATCGGCTGGCCGCGCCACTCCAGGATCAGGCGCTGGCCCTCCTGCAGGGCGGTGATGTCGGCGGTCACCGGCGCGCCGGCGAGCTTGGCCCGGGCGCTGGGGTTCCACGACTTGATGAACGGTACTGCGGCGAAACCGGCCCCGACTGCGCCGACCACGGCGGTGGTCGCGGTCAGGAACCGGCGTCGGCCCGTGTTCACGGGCTTGTGGACCTCATCGTTGGCCATCCGGCACTCCGAAAATCTTCTGCTGGTAGCGTCTGCTGCCTGCGACCCGCGCCCCGCCCGTCACGGCGCGGTCCGGTCGCAAAAGACGGCGAAGTGTAACGGAAGCCTTAACAGGCCGACAATGGCGGCCGTCGCCTCCGCGGGCACCATCAGCGCGCCGCCAGCACGCCGCGGTAGCGTTCGGCGAGGACGCCGACCCGCTGCACGTAGCGCTGGGTCTCGCTGTAGGGCGGCACGCCCTTGTAGCGGTCGACCGCCCCTTCCCCGGCGTTGTAGCCGGCCGCGGCCAGGGTCAGGTCTCCGTTGAAGCGCCTGAGCAGCCAGGCCAGGTACTGAACCCCGCCACGGATGTTCTGGCTGGCGTCGTAGCTGTCGGCGACGCCGAAGCGGCGCGCGGTGGCCGGCATCAGCTGCATCAGCCCCTGGGCGCCGGCATGCGACAGGGCGGCGGGGTTGTAGGCCGACTCGGCATGGATGATCGCGCGCACGATCGCCTCCTCGACCCCGAATTCGCGCGCCGCGGCGGCGATCTCGGCCTGGTAGGCGCTGGTGTTGAGGCGCACGGTGGCGAAGCTGACCCCCGGGTTGACCGCGCAGGCGTAGCACCGCTCGATGTAGCTGTAGGCGATGGTGCGCACCTGCCCGGCCCCGGCGCCACCCGCTGGCGGCCGGCTGCTGAAGTGGCGCACGCCATCCTTCATGTACGAATAGACCTGGCCACTCACCCGGCGCTGCGGCGCGCTCGCCCGGGGCGCGGGAAGCGGCGCGGGCACGATGGCATCGGAGCGGCTCGAGGCCGGGACCATCACCGCGGCCGCCGGCGCGGCGGGGGCAGGCGCGGCAGGTGCCACCGGCACGGCCGCACGCCGCCGGTCGGGCGTGTACTGGCTGAAGACCTTGCACTGGGCGCCGGGAATGCGCTTGTTGACGTAGCTGGAGACCCCGTCCGCGCCGACGCAGCGGTACAGCGTGCCCGCACTGGCCGGCAGCGCGGCCAGCGCCAGCAGCATGGCGCCCGCTTTCCCCAACATCCCCTTCATGGCGCGGAGTATCCCGGCTTCCCTGGCCATTGCCAAGCCATTGGCCGACAAGTGGAAAAACGTGCCCGGCGTCGCGGATCGGCCGCCCGCCGCGGGGTAGCCCGGCTACAATGCGCGCCCCGCCCGCCTGGATTAACCGCCATGACCGGGATGAACGCCACGCCGGACACCGCTCCGGACGCCGCCATCGCGCCCGCCACCTCCCCTGCCGCCGTCCTGGTCCCGCTCCCGGGCGCCGTGCCGCGGGCGATCCCCGGCGGGGCCCGCGGCAAGCTCTACATCAAGACCCACGGGTGCCAGATGAACGAGTACGACTCGGCCAAGATGGCCGACGTGCTCGCCGAACACGAGGGCCTGGAGCTGACCGACGTCCCCGAAGAGGCCGACGTCGTGCTGGTCAACACCTGCTCGATCCGCGAGAAGGCCCAGGAGAAGGTGTTCAGCCAGCTCGGCCGCTGGAAGGCCCTGAAGAACAATGGCCGCGAGGTGATCATCGGCGTGGGCGGATGCGTGGCGTCGCAGGAAGGCGAGGCGATCGTCAGGCGCGCCCCGTACGTGGACCTGGTGTTCGGCCCGCAGACCCTGCACCGCCTGCCCGAGCTGATCCGCGCCCGGCGCGAGCAGAACCGGCCGCAGGTGGACATCAGCTTCCCGGAGATCGAGAAGTTCGACCGCCTCCCGGAGCCCCGCGCCGAAGGCCCCAGCGCCTTCGTCTCGATCATGGAAGGCTGCTCCAAGTACTGCAGCTTCTGCGTGGTGCCCTACACCCGCGGCACCGAGGTCAGCCGCCCGTTCGAGGACGTGCTGGTCGAGGTGGCGCAGCTGGCTTCGCAGGGCGTGCGCGAGATCAACCTGCTCGGCCAGAACGTCAACGCCTACCGCGGCCCCATGGACGCCACCGATGAAGTGGCGGACCTCGGCCTGCTGATCCGCACCATCGCCCAGATCGAGGGCGTCGGCCGGATCCGCTTCACCACCTCGCACCCGCTGGAGTTCTCCGACTCGCTGGTGGAGGCCTACCGCGACGTGCCGCAGCTGGCCGACTACCTGCACCTGCCGGTCCAGGCCGGCAGCGACCGGGTCCTCAGCGCGATGAAACGCGGCTACACCGCGCTCGAGTTCAAGCAGAAGATCCGCAAGCTGCGCGCGGTGCGCCCGGACATCTCGATCTCGTCGGACTTCATCGTCGGCTTCCCGGGCGAGACCGATGCCGATTTCGAAAAGACCATGAAGCTGATCGAGGACGTGGGCTTCGACCAGAGCTTCTCCTTCATCTACTCCCGCCGCCCCGGCACGCCGGCCGCGGACCTGGAAGACGACACGCCCGAGGCGGCCAAGCACGCCCGCCTGGAGCGCCTGCAGAAGCACATCAACGAACACGCCGCCGGCATCTCGCAGCGGATGGTCGGCACGGTCCAGCGCGTGCTGGTGGAAGGCCCCTCGAAGAAGGACCCCACCGAGCTCACCGGCAAGACCGAGAACATGCGCTCGGTGAACTTCCCGGGGTCACCGCGCCTGGTCGGCCAGTTCGTCGACGTGGAGATCACCGGGGCGCTGACCAACTCGCTGCGCGGGCGGATCGTCCTTCGCGGCGACGCCACCGGCTGAGCGGCGGCTCAGTCCAGCCGCTTGCGGAAGCGCAGTACCGCGGCGGTCATCATCACCGCGGCGAAGGCCACCAGCGCGAGGACGTCCGGCCACAGCTCCCACAGGCCGGCGCCGCGCAGCATGATCCCGCGCACCAGGCGCATGAAGTGGGTCAGCGGCAGCACCTCGGCCAGCCATTGCGCCGCCTTCGGCATGCCCGAAAACGGGAACATGAAGCCCGACAGCAGGATGGACGGCAGGAACACGAAGAACGTCATCTGCATGGCCTGGAACTGCGAGGCCGCGCGGGTGGAGATGAGCAGGCCAAGGGCCAGGTTGGCCAGGATCAGCAGGCCCGCGGCCAGGTAGACGTCGAGCAGGCTCCCGCCGAGCGGCACCTGGAACAGCCACAGGCCCAGCGCCAGCACCACCGTGGTCTGGACCAGGCCGATGGCCACGTACGGCAGCACCTTGCCGACCATCAGCTCGAAGCTGGTCACCGGACTGGCGATCAGCAGTTCCATGTTGCCGCGCTCGCGTTCGCGCACGATCGCCACGGCCGTGAACAGGACCATGGTCATGGTCAGGATCACCCCGATCAGCCCCGGCACGATGTTCACCGCCGAGCGCCGCTGGGGATTGTAGAAGGCGACCACCGACACCGGCTGCTGGGCGCGCACGTCGATCACCGCCGCGTCCAGCGGCATCCGGGCCAGCTGCACGGCGGCGCTCTGCACCGCGTTGTCGCTGCCGTCGACCAGGATCTGCACCGACTCGCGCCCCTCCGCGCGGCGCGCCTCGAAGTCCGGCGGAATCACCACGCCGATGCTGATCCGGCCGCGGCGCATCTGCTCGACCAGCTCCTGCGGGGTGGCCGCGTCGAGCACCGGGCGGACGACGCCGCTGGCGACGATGTCCATGGCCAGCGCGCGCGAGGCCGAGGTCCGCGCCTGGTCGACGAATCCGGTCGAGAGGTCGCGCAGGTTGGTGTTGATCGCGTAGCCGAACAGCAGCAGCTGCACCACCGGTATGCCGATGATCATCGCCAGGGTGATGCGGTCGCGGCGCATCTGCCTCAGCTCCTTGACCATCACCGCCAGCAGCCGGCCCGCCTTCATGCGCCCGGCTCCCTGCGATGCAGGCCCTGGGTGGCGGCGACGAACACGTCCTCCAGGTTGGCGCGGACCGCGGCCACGTCCGCCTCGACGCCTGTCCGCGCCAGCGCATCCCGCACCGCGGCCACCGAGCCGTCGGCGTCGAGCAGCACGCGCAGCTGGTTGCCGATCTGGGCGACGCTGGCGACCCCGGCCGCGCCCTCGAGCGCCCGCTGGGCGCGGCGCGGCGCGGCGGCTTCGACCAGCAGTGCGCGCCCGTCCAGGGCGTCGGCCAGGCCGGCGGGCGTGCCGTCGGCCACCAGCGCGCCGCGGTCGAGGATGGCGATGCGGTGGCAGCGCTCGGCCTCGTCCATGTAGTGGGTCGACACCAGCAGCGTGGTGCCGGCGTCGGCGAGTTCGAACAGCTTCTCCCAGAAGTCGCGCCGGGACTCGGGGTCGACCGCGCTGGTGGGCTCGTCCAGGAACAGCACTTCGGGGCGGTGGATGACGGCGCCGGCCAGCGCCAGGCGCTGCTTCTGGCCCCCGCTCATGGTGCCCGCCAGCTGCTTCTGGCGGTCGCCGAAGCGGTAGCGCTCGACCAGTTCGTCGATCCGCGCCCGCGCGGCGCGGCGCGGCAGCCCGTACACGGCCGCGAGGAACTCGAGGTTCTCGCGCACGCCCAGGTCCTCGAACAGCGAGAACTTCTGGGTCATGTAGCCGATCCGGGTGCGCAGGCGCTCGGCCTCTTGCGGAATGCGCAGGCCGAGCACCTCGATCTCGCCGCTGGTGGGCGTGAGCAGCCCGCACAGCATGCGGATGGCGGTCGACTTGCCCGAGCCGTTGGGACCGAGGAACCCGTACACCGACTGGCGCGGCACGTCGAGGTCGAGGTGGTCGACCGCGACCAGCGCGCCGAAGCGGCGGGTCAGGCCGCGCACGCGGATCGCGAGCGGGCCGTCGGCGTCGACCGTGGTCGCGCCGCCGGTGGCGGTGGCCTCAGTCGACGGCATCGAAGCGCACCTCCACCGGCACGCCGGCCGGCAGCTCCGAGGCGGCGGGTTCGAGCTGGACTTCGGCCAGGTAGCTCAGGCGCTCGGCGTCCTGGCCGGTCAGCGCGAAGTACGGGGTGAACGCGGGTTCGCTCTGGATCATCCGCACGCGCCCCGGAAAGGCCTGGTCGTGGCCGGCCACGTGCACCGCGGCGCGGTCGCCGATCCTGACCCGCGCCCGCAGCGCCTGCGGCACGTAGATGCGCGCGTGCGGCGCGTCGCCGACCAGCAGCACCGCCAGCGGTGCGCCCACCGGCGCCTGGTCGCCGGCCTCGTACGGCAGGCTGTCGACGCGACCGGCGCGTGGCGCGACCACGTCGAGCTTGCGCAAGGTGGTCGCGCGCGCATCCGCCTGGGCCGACGCCGCCGCCAGCGCGGCTTCGCCCTGCGCCAGCTGCTCGGCACGGGTGCCGCGCTCCAGCTCCAGCAGCGCCGCCTGCGCCTGCTGCGCCTGCGCAGCGGCGCTGGAGGCATCGGCGCGGGCCCGGTCCACCACCGCGGCGGCGACGAGCTGCCGCGCGCCCAGCGGACGCAGCCGCTGGTAGTAGGCCTGCGCATCGGCGGCCAGCGCACGGGCGCTGGCGAGGCTCGCCCGTGCCTGCGCGATGTCCTCCTCGCGTGGTCCCGCACGCAACTCCTGCAGCACCTCCCCGCTCTGCCGCGCCTGGGCCTGCAGCGCGGCGAGCTCGGCCTGTCCGGTCGCCTGCTCCAGCTGCAGCAGCGGCGCACCGGCGGCCACGCGCTGGCCTTCGCTGACCTCGATCCGGACGATGCGCTCGGCCGCCGGCGCCGGCAACGTCACCCGGTCCCATTCCAGGGTGCCGAGCGCCTGGGGCGGCTGGCGCCCGCAGGCGACCAGCAGGACGCAGGCGCACAACAGGCAGAAATTCCGGACGTCAGTCACGGCGCAACTCCAGTCCACGATCGAGCAGGGCCAGCGCATGGCGGCGCAGGTCGTCCACGCCGAGGTCGCCGGCGTCGAAGATCTGCCGCCAGATCGGCGCACCGGCGGCGGGAAACAGGGTCAGGCCTACCAGCGAGACCATCAGCAGGCGCGGATCCAGCGCCGGATTGAGCTCGCCCCTCGCCTGCGCGGCGGCGAAGCGGGAGGCCATGAGCACCGGGATCGCGGGGGCGATGCGCCCGGTCAGGAGGCCGCGCAATGCACCGCCCTCGCTGACCACCTCGCGCACCCACAACGCCGGCAGCCAGGGATGGCGGACCACCACGTCCGCCATCCCGTCGACGAACGCCGCCACCAGCGCGGCCATGTCGTCCCCTGCGCCGGCGACCGCCTCGCGCAGCGGGGCGAGGGCCGGCAGCACGCGTTCCTCGACCACCGCATCGAGCAGCTGGCGGCCGTCGCCGAAGTAGTAATGCAGCAACGCCGGCGTTACCCCCGCATGCCGGGCGATGTCGCGCAGCGACGTGGCGGCGATGCCCTTGTCCGCGTAGCAGGCCAGTGCGGCGTCGAGCAGGCGCGGGCGCAGGTCGGGGGCGTCGGCGCCCGGGCGACCGCGACCACGCGGCGGCGCGCTGCCGGCGCCGCCGCCAGCAGCGGACCTTCGACGGCGGGCGGGAGGGGTCGACCGGGCCATGGAACTTATTTAACCCCTCAATTAATTAAGCGCAAGTGACGGTGCTCCGTGGCTGGCCGGCACGTGACGGGCGCGCTACCCTCTGCCTCCCCTGCCGACCGATCGCGCGGTTCCAAGCGCCCCATGCCTGCCCCCGCCCACCGCGATTTCACCCTCGAGCCTTCCGATACCGAACGCCTGGCCAACCTGGCCGGCCCGTTCGACGGCCACCTGCGCCAGATCGAGCTGCGCCTGGGCGTGGAGATCGCCAACCGCGGCAACGTGTTCCGGATCAGCGGCGACGAGGACGCGGTGGCCAGCGCCGAGCACCTGCTGCGCGCGCTCTATGCCGAGTCCGGCGAGGCCACGTTCGACAGCCACGCCATCCACCTGCGCCTGAACGAAGCCAACGTCGACCAGCTCGACGACGGGGGCTTCCAGCCGCAGGACGTGGCGGTGAAGGTGCGCCGCGGCACCATCCGCGGCCGCGGCGCCAACCAGGCGCGCTACCTGCACGCGATCGCCACCCACGACATCAACTTCGGCATCGGCCCGGCCGGTACCGGCAAGACTTTCCTGGCCGTGGCCATGGCCGTGGACGCGCTCAACGAATCGCGGGTGCAGCGGCTGGTGCTGGTGCGCCCGGCGGTCGAAGCGGGCGAGAAACTCGGCTTCCTGCCCGGCGACCTCACCCAGAAGGTCGACCCGTACCTGCGCCCGCTGTACGACGCGCTGTACGAGATGCTCGGCGTGGAGAAGGTGGTCAAGCTGCTGGAAAAGAACGTCATCGAGATCGCACCGCTGGCCTACATGCGCGGGCGCACGCTCAACGATGCGTTCGTGATCCTGGACGAGGCGCAGAACACCACCATCGAGCAGATGAAGATGTTCCTGACCCGGCTGGGCTTCGGCTCGACCGCGGTGGTGACCGGCGACATGACCCAGGTCGACCTGCCCAAGCACGTCAAGTCCGGGTTGCGGGATGCGATCGACGTGCTGCGCGAGGTCGACGGGGTGAGCTTCACCTTCTTCGAGGCGCGCGACGTGGTCCGCCATCCGCTGGTGGCCAGGATCGTCAGCGCCTACGACCGCCGCGACGCGCACGACCGCGAGAGCGGCCCGGCATCATGACCCACGGCGCACGCATGACCGCCATGTACCGGATGACGCCATGACCAAGGGCCCCGTCCGCCTCGACGTCACCGTCAGCTATGCGGCGCCGCGCGCAGGCGTCCCGTCCGCGGTGAGCTTCCGCAAGTGGGTCGCCGCAGCGCTCAAGAGCCGCATCCGCGAAGCCGACCTGGCGATCCGGATCGTCGATGCGCGCGAGGGACGCGCGCTCAACCGCCACTACCGCGGCAAGGACTACGCGACCAACGTCCTCAGCTTCCCGGCCGACCTGCCCGAAGGGGTCAAGATGCCGCTGCTGGGCGACCTGGTGATCTGCGCGCCGGTGGTGGCGCGCGAAGCGAAGGAACAGGGCAAGCCGGCGGCGGCGCACTACGCGCACCTGACCGTGCACGGCGTCCTGCACCTGCTCGGCTGGGACCACGATGACGACAAGGAAGCCGAGGCGATGGAACAGCTCGAACGCGAGATCCTCGCCGGCCTCGGCCTGCCCGACCCCTATGCGGAGGAATGATCCGGACATGCCACGGGCCCGACTGCTCCGACCCGCATTGCTCGCCGCCCTGGTGGCGGCTGCCGCGCCGCCGGCCCAGGCGGCCGGCGCAGCGCCCGGTCCGTCGACCCCGCCGGACCTCGCCGCCCTGATCGAATGCCGCCTGGGGCACGCGGACTTCATGGGCTACCTGGACATGCTCCGGGATCCGCTGAAGGCGGTGGCGCTGGGCTGGCGACCGCAGGCGCAGGTGAACCCCTTCATGGTCGAGTACCGGCTCAACTCGCCGGTGACCGTCTTCGGCCGCGCCAGCGACCACATCGCCTTCGCCGGCGACGGCGTGGTGGCCGTGCTCGACCTGGCCGATCCGCGCGTGCTCGCCCGCGAACTGCAGCTGGAAACCGGGGTGGATACGCCGCAGAAGGCGATCTTCGGCCGTGAGGCACGCGCCACCGAAGTGGCGGGGCCGGACGGGCGCGCCGGCTGGCTCGACACCGCCGTGCTCAATGTCTCCAACGTGGATTCGCACCCCGGCAAGACCCTGGCCGGCTGCAGCTACAGCCTGGATCCGCCCGAACCCGCCGAGGCGCCGGCGCCGGGCACGGAAACGGCGGCGCCCTCGCCCGGGAACGCCCAACCGCGCTAGACTGGCCGCAACGCCCGGATTCCCGGGCGCCTGTTTCTCCAACGAATGTCCGAAGACGACAGTAGTCGCACCGCGCCGGAGCCGCACGAACGCCGGCGCTCCTGGCTGGAGCGGATCAGTTCCGCATTTTCCGGCGAACCCGATACGCGCGAGGACCTCGTCGCGATCCTGCGCGATGCGCAGGGCGACGGCCTGATCGACACCGACACGCTGCGGATGATGGAGGGCGCCCTGTCGGTGTCCGAGCTCACCGTGGGCGACGTGATGGTCTCGCGCTCGCAGATGGTCTCGCTGTCGGCCGGCGCGCGCTTCCTGGACCTGATGAAGCAGGTGGTCGAATCCGGCCACTCGCGCTTCCCGGTGCATGGCGAGGACCGCGACGAGATCCTCGGCATCCTGCTGGCCAAGGACCTGCTGCGCGGCGTGGTCGCCGACAACGGCCCGGGCGACATCCACGGGTTGCTGCGCCCGGCGGTCCTGATCCCCGAATCGAAGAAGCTCAACCTGCTGCTCAAGGAATTCCGCCTCTCGCGCAACCACATGGCGATCGTGGTGGACGAGTACGGCGGGGTGGCCGGCCTGGTCACGATCGAGGACGTGCTCGAGCAGATCGTCGGCAAGATCGACGACGAGCACGACGACGCCGAGGACGGCAGCGCCCTGATCGCGGCGCAGGCCGACGGCCAGTACGTGGTCGACGCGCTCACCCCGATCGGCGACTTCAACGAGCGCTTCGGCGCGGCGTTCCCGGACGACGAGTACGACACGATCGGCGGCCTGGTGACCGAGGCGATCGGCCACCTGCCGGAGGTCGGCGAGGAACTGACCCTGGACCGCTTCGAGTTCCGGGTGATCCGCGCCGACGCCCGCCGCGTGCGTGCGTTCCAGGTGGCGGTGATGGCGCCGGACCCGCAGGACGCCGCGTGATGCCCGCGCAGTCCCGGCGGCCGGCGTGGCCGGCCGTGCTGGCCGCCTGCGCGCTGCTGCTGGCCCTGCTGCCGCCGTTCGCCGCGCGCGCCGCCGACGCGCCGCGGATCGGCGTGATGACGATGCAGCCGGGCGAGGTGTTCTTCGAGCGCTTCGGCCACGATGCGATCGTGGTGGTCGACCCCGACAGCGGCGAGGCCACGTCCTACAACTTCGGCTTCTTCGATCCCACCGAGCCGGACTTCCTGCCGCGGTTCCTGCGCGGGGAAATGATGTACCACCTGGTGGCGCTGCCCGCCGGCGAGGACCTTGCCCAGTACCGCGCGGCCGGGCGCGGGGTGAGCGTGCAGTGGCTGGACCTCGAGCCGGCGCAGGCCCGCGCCCTGGCCGATGCGCTGGCCGAGCGCGCCCGCCCCGAGAACTCGCGCTACCGCTACGACTACTTCACCGCCAACTGCGCCACCCAGGTACGCGACGCGCTGGACGATGCGATGGGCGGGGCGCTGCGCGCGCAGCTGGCCGGGCGCTCGCGCGGCAACACCTACCGCAGCGAAGCGGTGCGCCTGGCGCGGCCGGCGCCGTGGATGTGGCTGGGTTTCGATGCGGGCCTGGGTCCCTACGCCGACCGCCCGTTGTCGCGCTGGGAGGAGGCGTTCGTGCCGATGCGCCTGGCCGACAGCCTGCGCGAGGCGCGCAACAGTGCCGGCCGGCCGCTGGTGCTGTCCGAGGAACCGGTGCTGCCGCACCGGATCGCGCCGGAGCCGGAGGAGCGGCCGCGGCGCTGGTGGCCGGCCCTGGTCGCCGGACTGGCGCTCGCCGCGGCGGTCTTCGCCGCGCGCCGCCGGCCGCGGCTGGTCGCGGGCCTCGCGCTGCCGCTGTGGCTGCTCTGCGGCCTGGCGGGCGCGCTGCTGGTGTTCATCTGGGGCTTCACCGCGCACCAGGCCGGCTGGGCCAACCGCAACCTGTTCTGGCTCAGTCCGCTGTGCCTGCTGCTGATCCCCGGGGCGGTCGCGCTGCTGCGCGGGCGCGCGCCCGGTCGCCTGTTCCGGCCGCTGCTGTGGAGCGTCGCCGGACTGGCCGCGCTGGGCTGGGTCCTGCACTGGCTGAGCCTGCAACCGCAGTACACCCTGCCGTGGATCGCGCTGCTGCTGCCGGTCCACGCGGCGCTGGCGCTGGCACTGGGGCGCGCGACGCCGCCACGCTAGCGGCCACGGGTTGCCCGCCGCGTCCGCGCGGCGCACGATGCGGCGCATGGACCTCGCCGCCGCACCCGCCAACCCCGCCTGCGTCATCAACTGCGTGTGGTACGACGGCGAAGGCCGGCGCCACGACCTGCCACTGGAAAGCCTGAGCGACCGGCTCCAGGGCGCCGGGCCGGGCTTCGCCTGGGTCGGCCTGTACGAGCCCGCCGACGAGGTGCTGCGCAAGCTGCAGGAGGAACTGGGCCTGCACCCGCTGGCGGTGGAGGACGCGCGCAACGCCCACCAGCGGCCGAAGGTCGAGGCCTACGGCGACACCCTGTTCCTGGCGGTGCACACCGCGCAGATGGTGGACGGCAAGATCCGCTACGGCGAGACCCACGCCTTCCTCGGCCCGCGCTTCCTGCTGACGGTCCGGCATGGCGGCTCGCTGTCCTATTCGTTCGCGCGCAGCCGCATGGAGCGCGAACCCGAACTGCTGCGCGCCGGCCCGGCGATGGCGCTGTACGCGGTGCTGGACTTCATCGTCGACAACTACGCGCCGATCGTCGACGAGCACCGCGACACCCTGCACACGCTCGAGCGCGACATCTTCTCCGACACCTACCGCCGCGCGATCGTCGTGCGCCTGTACGACCTCAAGCGCGACCTGACCTACATGCGTGTGGCGGTGTCGCCGCTGCAGGACGTGCTGGCGCAGCTGATGCGAAGCCAGGCCGGCCAGGGCCAGCTGGTGCCCGAGGGCGTGCGCATCTACCTGCGCGACGTGCACGACCACGTGCTGCGGATCAACGACGCCATCGACACCCTGCGCGACATGCTCGGCACCGCGCTGAGCGTGAACCTGTCGCTGGTGACCCTGGCCCAAGGCGAGACGGTCAAGCGCCTGGGCGCCTGGGCCGCGCTGCTGGCCGCGCCGACCCTGGTCACCAGCTGGTACGGCATGAACTTCGAGCACATGCCGGAACTGTCGCCGCGCTGGGCCTATCCCGTGCTGATCGCGGCGGTGGCCGGGATCTGCATCGGGCTCTACCGCCTGTTCAAGCGCGCGCGCTGGCTCTGAGCGCAGCCGCGCACGCGAAACATGACCGCGTTCACCTGCCCCCCGATGTTGCAACCGCACATGCTACGAAAGTCTTACCGGTCGCGACGCGCTTCGCATTGACCTGCGGGGCCCGCGGGACGACCCTTGTCCGGTACCCACGGAGATTCCCATGAAATCCTTCTCCAAAGTCGGCTGGGTGGCGCTCGCGCTGCTCGGCGCGTTCTGCCTCGGCACCGTCGCGCTGCGCCGCGGCGAACAGATCAGCGCGCTGTGGATCGTGGTCGCGGCGGTGTCCATCTACCTGGTCGCCTACCGCTACTACAGCCTGTACATCGCGAAGAACGTGATGGGGCTGGATCCGCGCCGGGCCACGCCCGCGCACATCCACAACGATGGCCTGGACTACGTCCCGACCAACAAGCACGTGCTGTTCGGCCACCATTTCGCCGCCATCGCCGGCGCCGGCCCGCTGGTCGGCCCGGTGCTGGCCGCGCAGATGGGCTACCTGCCCGGCATGATCTGGCTGATCGCCGGCGTGGTCCTGGCTGGCGCGGTGCAGGACTTCATGGTGCTGTTCATCTCCAGTCGCCGTGACGGCCGCTCGCTCGGCGACCTGGTGCGCGAGGAGATGGGCCCGGTGGCCGGCACGATCGCGCTGTTCGGCGCGTTCCTGATCATGATCATCATCCTGGCGGTGCTGGCGATGATCGTGGTGAAGGCGCTGGCCGAGAGCCCGTGGGGCATGTTCACGGTGATCGCGACCATGCCCATCGCGATCTTCATGGGCATCTACATGCGCTACATCCGGCCCGGCCGGATCGGCGAGATCTCGGTGGTCGGCATCGTCCTGCTGCTGCTGGCGATCTGGTTCGGCGGCAAGGTCGGCGCGCACCCGACCTGGGGCCCGGCCTTCACCTTCACCGGCACCCAGATCACCTGGATGCTGATCGGGTACGGCTTCGTCGCCGCGGTGCTGCCGGTGTGGCTGCTGCTGGCCCCGCGCGACTACCTGTCGACCTTCCTTAAGATCGGCGTGATCGTGGCGCTGGCCATCGGGATAGTGATCGCCAGCCCGGAAGTGACCTCGCTGAAGATGCCGGCGCTGACCCAGTTCGCCAGCACCGGCGACGGCCCGGTGTGGAAGGGCGGGCTGTTCCCGTTCCTGTTCATCACCATCGCCTGCGGCGCGGTCTCGGGCTTCCACGCCCTGATCTCCTCGGGCACGACGCCCAAGCTGCTGGCCAACGAGACCCACGCCCGCTACATCGGCTACGGCGGCATGCTGATGGAATCGTTCGTGGCGATCATGGCGCTGGTCGCGGCCTCTATCATCGAGCCCGGCGTGTACTTCGCGATGAACAGCCCGGCCGCGGCGATCGGCACCGAGGCCGCGGACGTGGCCGCCAAGGTCAGCAGCTGGGGCTTCGTGGTCACGCCCGACGTGCTGACCCAGACCGCCAAGGACATCGGCGAGCACACCATCATCTCCCGCGCCGGCGGCGCGCCGACGCTGGCGGTGGGCATCGCGGTGATCCTGCACGACGCGCTGCCCGGCGGCGACGCGATGATGGCGTTCTGGTACCACTTCGCGATCCTGTTCGAGGCGCTGTTCATCCTCACCGCGGTCGACGCGGGCACCCGCGCGGGCCGCTTCATGCTGCAGGACCTGCTCGGCAACTTCGTGCCGGCGCTGCGCCGGACCGAGTCGTGGGGCGCCAACGTGATCGGCACCGCCGGCTGCGTCGCGCTGTGGGGTTACTTCCTCTACCAGGGCGTGGTCGATCCGCTGGGCGGCATCAATACGCTGTGGCCGCTGTTCGGCATCGCCAACCAGATGCTCGCCGGCATCGCGCTGATGCTGTGCACGGTGGTCCTGTTCAAGATGAAGCGCGACCGCTACGCCTGGGTCACGATCGTGCCGACGGTGTGGCTGCTGATCTGCACCACCTGGGCCGGCCTGATCAAGATCTTCGACGGGAACCCGGCAATCGGCTTCGTCGCCCAGGCCCGCAAGTACCAGCAGGCGATCGCCGACGGGCAGTTGCTCGGCACGGCCAAGAGCATGGCCCAGATGCAGCAGGTGGTGGTCAACAGCTACGTCAACACCGCGTTGACCGTGCTGTTCCTGTTCGTGGTGTTCAGCGTGCTGGTGTACGCGGTCCGCGCCATCGCCCGGGCCCGCCGGACCAGCGAACGCACGGACCGCGAGACGCCGTTCGTGGCGCTCACCGACGACCAGGTCAAGGCCTGGCTGTAAGGAGGATCGCCATGGGCACCCAGCTCGTCCCGCTCGACCACTTCGCCACGCACAAGCGTGTGTGGCGGAGGCTGGTCCAGACCGCCCGGCTGTGCTGCGGCATCCCGGACTACGACAACTACGTCCGGCACGTGCTGGAAAAGCACCCGGACCGCGAGCCGATGGACTACAAGACGTTCTTCCGCGAACGCCAGGAGGCCCGCTTCGGCGGGCGCTCGGGATTCCGCTGCTGCTGAAGGGCGCGATCGGTGGGTGTGAACGCGAAGGGCGAAGCCGGCGGCTTCGCCCTTCTCATGGTGGCGCGGCCCTGGCCCGCTGTTCCGGCGAGGTGCCGGTCGAGCGGGGGCTTGCCCCGCTGCTCCCGATCGCGGGCGCAACCACAGTTCGCAAGCCCCGCCCCTGCGATCGCCGGACCAGGCCGGCTGGCCTACTCGCCGGACGCTGCGAGCAGGGTCAGCCCTGACCGGCCATCGAGCGCAGCACCACGCCGACGATGTAGGCGGCGACCGTGCCGGTGGCGTAGCCCAGCGCGCCGAGCAGCGCGCCTACCGGGGCCAGCGACGGATGGAACACCGAGGCCACCACCGGCGCGGACGCCGGGCCGCCGATGTTGCTCTGCGAACCCATCGCGAAATAGAAGAACGGCACCTTCAGCAGCCTGGCCAGCCCGGCCAGCAGCACGATGTGCACCATGATCCAGATGAAGCCCAGCGCCAGCAGCCACGGCTTGTCGGCCAGCGAGCCGATGTCCATCTGCATGCCGATGCAGGCGATCAGGATGTACAGGAACAGCGAGCCGATCTTCGATGCGCCGGCGCCGTCGAGCGTGCGCGCACGGGTCAGGCTCAGGCCCAGGCCGATGAAGGTGGACAGCACCACCACCCAGACGAACGGCTCGTGCAGGCTCACCTGCCGCGACCACGACACGTTCTGCGCGAACCAGGCCGAGGCCGGGCCGGCGATCGCATGCGACAGGCCGACCGCACCGAAGGCGATGCCGACGATCACCATCAGGTCGGTCAGCGAGGCCACCCGCTCGTGCTGCTTCTGGTAGCTGGCCAACCGCTCCTTGAGCGCCTCGATCGCCCGCGTGTCGGCGCCGGTGCGCGCGTCGATCGCGGCGGCGCGGTTGGCGAGGAAGATCAGCACCGCCATCCACACGTAGCCCACGCCCACGTCCACCACCACGAACTGGCCGAAGGTGGTCTCGTCGACGGCGAAGATCTCCTTCATCGCGAGCATGTTCGCGCCGCCGCCGATCCAGCTGCCGGCCAGCGCGGCCATGCCGCCCCAGGTGCCGCCGGCCACGGTTTCCGGATGGACCAGGTCCATCACCCAGAAGGCGACGAACGCGCCGAGCATGATGCTGATCGATGCCGCCGCGTACATCGCCAGCAGCTTCGGGCCCAGCCGCAGCACGCCCTTGAGGTCGATGGTCAGGGTCAGCAGGACCAGCGCCGCCGGCAGCAGCACCCGGCTGGCGACCGGGTTGTAGAGCTTGCTGGCGCCGCCGTCGATCAGGCCGATGCTGTTGTAGATGCCGGGGATGAAGTAGCACAGCAGCAGCGCCGGCACCCAGGTGAAGAACTTCTTCCAGAACGGAGTCGGTCCGCTGGAAAGCCAGAAGATCAGCCCCAGCGTGGCGGCGATCAGCCCGAACAGGACGATGTCGTTCTGGATCAGCGCGGTGGACGGTTCGGTGGCTTCGATCGCCATCGGCGGCGTCTCCTTCGTTGCGTGCGTCGGGGCGGAAACGCGATGGCCGGCATCGCGCCGGCCATCGCCTGTTCAGTGCGTCCGCATCACTGGCCGATGTGGCGCTTCAGCCAGGCGTTGACGGTGTCGTGCCAGAGCACGCTGTTGGCCGGCTTGAGCACCCAGTGGTTCTCGTCGGGGAAGTACAGCAGCTTGGATTCGATGCCCTTGCGCTGCAGCGCGGTGAAGGTCGACAGGCCCTGGTCCACCGGCACGCGGTAGTCCTTCTCGCCCTGCACCACCAGCATCGGCACCTTCCACTTCGCGACGTGGTTGACCGGGTTGAACTTCTCGTAGTTCGCGGGCTGGTCGAACGGGGTACCGCGGTTCTCCCATTCGGTGAACCACAGCTCTTCGGTCACATAGCCCATCGAGCGCGTGTCGAACACGCCGTCGTGGTTGACCAGGCACTTGAACGGCGCGTTGCCCTGGGCGTCGAACCAGTTGCCGGCGATCCAGTTGATCATGTAGCCGCCGTAGCTCGCGCCCAGCGCGCAGGCGCGGTCGCCATCGAGGAACGGGTACTTCGCCTGCGCGGCGGCCCAGCCCTTCTGCAGGTCGACCAGCGGCTTGCCGCCCCAGTCGCCGCTGATCGCGTCGGTGAAGGCCTGGCCGTAACCGGTCGAGCCGTGGAAGTCGATCATCACCACCGCGTAGCCCTGGCCGGCGTAGGTCTGCGGGTTCCAGCGGTAGCTCCAGCCGTCGCCGAAGCTGCCCTGCGGGCCGCCGTGGATGAGGAACGCGACCGGATAGGCCTTGCCTTCCTCGTAGTTCCACGGCTTGACCACGTAGCCGTGCACGGTCTCGCCGTTCCAGCCCGGGAAGCTGAACTGCTCGTACGCGCCGAACGCGACGTCCTCCAGCACCTCGCCGGCGGCCGGCGTCACCGCCCGTTGCGCTTCCGGATCGGCCAGCGGCGCGATGAACAGCTGGTCGCCGCTGGCGAGGGTGTTGCGGGTGAAGGCCAGCGTGTCGCCGGCGACCTCGAACGCGGAAATGCTGCCGCCCCCCACGACCCGGTCGACCTTGCCGGTGGCGATGTCGACCGCGAACAGCGGGTGCTGGCCCAGTTCCTGCGCGGTGGTGTAGATCGTGCGACCGTCCGCGGACAGGGTGATGCCGTCGGCGCTGCGGTCCCAGTCCGGCGCGATCTCGCGGGTGGCGCCGGTGGCCATGTCGCGCGCCATCAGGCCGAAGCGGTCGGCTTCGAACCCCGGGCGCTTCATCGCGCGGTAGTACAGGGTCCCGCCGTCGGCGCTGAACACCGGCCCGGTGTCCCAGGCGCGGTTCTGGCCCTGCGGGCCGGGCGAGGCCGCGCCTGCCCCGGTGCGGTCGTCGAAGGTGAGGTTCCTGAGCGGCTGGCCGACGCGGTACTGGTACAGGTCGAAATCGGTGGACCAGGCTTCCTTGCGGTCGGCGCGGCGCATCGCGAAGACGATCGACTCGCCGTCCGGCGACCAGGTGTACTCGTCGTTGCCGCCGAACGGCCTGGAGGGAACGTTGCCCGGGCCGTCGGAACCGATGGCCGCATCGACCAGGAACACCGCGGACGGGGTCTTGCCCGTGGACGGGGTGGTCACGAACAGGCGGTTGTGGCGCCCGTCCTCCCAGGTGTCCCAGTGGCGCACGAACAGCTGGTCGTAGACCACGCCGCTGGCGCGGGACGCCTTGCGGTCGTCCAGCCGCTTGACCGTGCACGCCAGGTCGGCGCCGCAGTCCGGGAACACCTCCATGCTCAGCGCCAGGCGCTTGCCGTCCGGCGAGAGCTTGAATGTGCCGACGTCCAGCGGGAAATGCGTGGCCTGCTTCGGCGCGCCGCCGGTGGCCGGCATCACGTAGACCTGCTGGCTGCCGGACTGCGCGCTGAGGAAGTACAGCCACTTGCCGTCGGACGAGAACGCGGGCGAATTGACGTTCCAGCCGGCCGGGGTCAGGCGGGTGGGCGAGCCTTCGCGGCCCAGGTCGCGGATCCACAGCGAGGTCGACGCCTTGCCGAGGTCCTCGCCCTTGCCGCCCAGCATCTCGCGCCGCGCGAACACGACCAGGCCGCCGTCCGGCGAGAGCACCGGCGAGGACACCCGGTCCAGGCGCTGCAGGTCGCGCACGTCGAAGCCGCGGGCGGCCTCGGCCGGGCCGGAAGCCAGCAGGCCCAGCGCGGCGGCCAGGGCCAGCGGCAGGATCGGGGACGTGGACAGGGCGGGCTTCATCCGGGGCTCCAGCAAGGTAAACCCCGGATGGTAGGCCGCCGCCGCCGGCCGGCGCAAAGGCGGAAGGTCATGCCGTCCGCCGCCGGCCCGCGGCTCAGGCGGCGCGCTCGCCGCGCCTGCCGACCCGGTAGAGCAGCCAGCCGACCAGGGCCAGCACCACTAGCCCGACCCACTGCGCCGCCGCGCCGAAGCCGAACGGCAGCGCCAGCACTTCGGCATCCTGCGTGATCACGATCGGCAGGGCGATGGCGATGCCCATCAGCGCCTCGCCGGTGATCAGGCCGGCCGAAAACAGCACGCCGGGCCGGTGCACGCGGTCCAGGGCCGCCTCGTCATCGGCGCGGACCTTGTGGAAGCGCTCGACCAGGTGCGCGAGCAGGCCGCCGAGGAAGATCGGCACCATCAGCTCGAGCGGCAGGTAGATGCCGATCGCCGCGGCCAGCACCGGTACGCGGAAGCGCGAGCCACGCGCCTTCAGCCAGCCGTCCAGGGCGATGGTCAGGGCGCCGACCACGCCGCCGATGGCGATCATCGTCCACGGCAGCTGGCCGCCGAACAGGCCCTTGGCCACCGAGGCCATCAGGTTGGCCTGCGGCGCCGGCAGGGTCTTGGAGCCGATGCCGTAGGCCTCCTGCAGCAGGTTCAGCACCGGCGCCATGATCAGCGCGCAGGAGAACGCGCCGATGCCGAGCATCAGCTGCTGCTTCCACGGCGTGGCGCCGACCAGGTAGCCGGTCTTCAGGTCCTGCAGGTTGTCGCCGCCGACCGCCGCCGCGCAGCACACCACCGCGCCGATCATGATCGCGGCCACCGCGCCCAGCGGCGCGCCGTTGACCTGCTGCAGGCCGTCGTTGCCGAGCAACAGCAGCAGCACGACCGATGCGAACAGGATCGTGGCGATGGTGATGCCCGAGACCGGGTTGTTGGACGAGCCGACCAGGCCGGCCAGGTAGCCGGACACGGACACGAACAGGAAGCCGGCGACGATCATGATGATCGTCATCGGGATGCTCACGTGCCACTGCCCGACGATGGCGTGGTACAGCGCCAGCAGCGGCAGCACGAACAGGACCAGCGCCACCAGCATCCACTTCATCGGCAGGTCGCGGTCGGTCTCGCTGGTCGCCTGCCCGGCCGCGCCCTTGCGCGCGGCGGCGAAGCCGCTGCGGATGCCGGCGAGCAGCGAATTGCGCAGCGAGAACAGGGTCCACACGCCGCCGACCAGCATCGCGCCGACGCCGAGGAAGCGGATCTTCGCCGACCAGATCGCGAAGGCCGCGTCGGCCGCCGGCGCGCCGGCGATGCCCGCGGCCAGCGCCGGGTCGCTGTCGAGGAAGAACGCGTGGTAGAGCGGGATGGCGATGTGCCAGGACAGGATCGCGCCGGACAGGACCACGATGCCCACGTTCAGGCCGACGATATAGCCCACGCCCAGCAGCGCCGGCGACAGGCCGGTGCCGAGGTAGCCGATCAGCTTGTTGTTGGCGAAGTAGCCCGCCACCGCCCAGCTGTCGGGAATCATCCGCAGGCCGTTGGCCGCCGCCAGCTTGACCAGCGCGCCGATCGCCGCGGAGACGCCGAGGATCTTCAGCCCCGGCCCGGGGTTCTCGCCGGCCTTGAGCACTTCGGCCGCGGCCTTGCCTTCGGGGAACGGCAGCGGTTCCTCGACGATCATCGTGCGCCGCAGCGGCACCGAGAACAGCACGCCGAGCAGTCCGCCGAGGCCGGCGATGCCCAGCACCCACCAGTAGTCGAAGTCGGGCCAGTAGCCCATCAGCACCAGCGCCGGGATGGTGAAGATCACGCCCGCGGCGATCGACGAGCCGGCCGAGGCGCCGGTCTGGACGATGTTGTTCTCCAGGATCGTGCCGCCGCCGAGCAGCCGCAGCACGCCCATCGAGACCACCGCCGCGGGAATCGCGGTGGCCACGGTCAGGCCGGCGAACAGGCCCAGGTAGGCGTTGGCCGCCGACAGCACCACCGCCAGGACGATGGCGAGGACCACGGCGCGGAAGGTGAGCTGCGGCGTCTTTTCAGGCCCGGACATGCGGTTTCCCCTGCAAACATGAAGCCGGACACGCTATCGGCCGGGGCCGGGCAAGTCCAGCCCCGCCCGGCGGGTGGCCGTGGGACGCATGTCGACCGGATGGGGTCGCCGCGGCGGGCGGAGCGCCAGGCGCCGGTGGGCGCCTGGCACCGGGGCCGGCCGGCGAAGCTCCGTCGCCGGCCCGGGCGCGGCCCGGGCGCGGGCCGCGACGTCCTCAGAACGGGATGTCGTCGTCGGCGAAGTCGTCGTTGAAGCCGCCGGACTGCGGCGCGGCGGCGGCCGCGGCCGGGGCGGACGCACCGCGCTGCTGGGAGAAGTCGCGGCGCGGCGGCGCGCTGCGCTGCGGGCGGTCGCCGCGGTCGGCATAGCCGCCGCCCTCGCCACCGCCGCCGGCGCGGCCGCCGAGCATCTGCATCTCGTCGGCGACGATCTCGGTGATGTAGCGGTCCTGCCCGTCCTGGCCGGTGAACTTGTCGTAGCGGATGCTGCCCTCGACGTAGCACTGCGAGCCCTTGCGCAGGTACTCGCCGGCGATCTCGCCGAGCTTCCCGAAGAACTTCACCCGGTGCCACTCGGTGCGTTCCTGCTGGTTGCCGTCGCGGTCCTTGCGCACGCTGGTGGTGGCCAGGCGGACGATGGTGACGGCCATGCCGGACTGGGTGTACTTGGTTTCGGGATCGTCGCCGAGGTTGCCGACCAGGATCACCTTGTTGATGCCACGCGCCATTGTCTTGGGTTCCGTTTCGGGCCCGGCACGGCCCGGGCATAGAGGCATTGGAGTATAGCCGCGCACCCCGCGCCATCGCTGAACTCCGCGGCCCGGGGTAGGGTTTGTCCGGCCGCCGCCCTTATAATTCAGGCACTTTCCCAGGCGGCCCGCATGGCAGACCAGTCCAGTCCCGTTCCCCACGCCACCCTGCCGCAGATCCAGGCCCTGGCCGCCGGCGACATGGCCGCGGTGGATGCGCTGATCCGCACCCGCCTGGCGTCCGACGTGGTCCTCATCAACCAGATCGCCGAACACATCGTCTCCGCCGGCGGCAAGCGCCTGCGGCCGATGCTGGTCGTGCTGGCGGGCCAGGCCACCGCGGACGCGGCGGCCGCCGGCCCCGACCACCACCAGCTGGCGGCGATCGTCGAGTTCATCCACACCTCGACCCTGCTCCACGACGACGTGGTCGACGAATCCGACCTGCGCCGCGGGCGCCGCACCGCCAACGCGATCTGGGGCAACGCCGCCAGCGTGCTGGTGGGCGACTTCCTCTACTCGCGCAGCTTCCAGCTGATGGTCGAGCTGGACCGGATGGAGGTCATGCAGGTGCTGGCCGACACCACCAACCGCATCGCCGAGGGCGAGGTCCTGCAGCTGCTGCACGTGCGCAACCCGGACACCGACGAGGCCGCCTACCTGCGGGTGATCGAACGCAAGACCGCGGTGCTGTTCGCCGCCGGCACCCGCCTGGGCGCGCTGGCCTCCGGCGCCGGCGAAGCGGTCCAGCAGGCGCTGTACGACTACGGCATGAACCTGGGCTACGCGTTCCAGATCGCCGACGACGTGCTCGACTACACCGCCGATGCCGCCGACCTGGGCAAGAACCTCGGCGACGACCTGGCCGAGGGCAAGGCCACGCTGCCGCTGATCCACGCCATCGCCCGTTCGGACGAGGCCACCCGCCAGCGCCTGCGGGCGATCGTCGAGCACGGCGACAGCGACGCGATGCCCGAGGTGCTCGCCGCGATCCACGCCACCGGCGGGCTGGACTACAGCCGCGCGCGCGCCCTGGATTACGCGCGGGCCGCCGAGGCCGCGCTGGCGGGCCTGCCGGAAAGCGCCGCGCTGGCGGCGCTGCGCGGCCTGGCCCGCTACGCGGTGGAGCGCACGCACTGAGCGTGCGCTGCGCGCGGCGGCGTCAGTCGCCGAGCTGCTCCTCGAAGAAGTTGTCGACCATGACGAACGCGCGCCGCGCGGCGCGGGCGTCGTAGCGGCAGTTGCTGGCCGGGTCGTGGCCTGCGCTCTCCTCGGCGAAGCAGTGCACCGCGCCGCTGAAGTTGACGAACTGCCAGTCCGCGCCCGCCGCATCCATCTCCTTGCCGAAGGCGAGGATGTCGTCCTGGCTGACCGCCTTGTCGGCCGCCCCATTGAGCACCAGCACCGGCGCCTTGACCGTGGCCCCCGCGGCCGCCGGGGTCGGCGTGCCCAGCCCGCCGTGCAGGCTGACCACGCCGCCGAGCGGGAGGCCGGCGCGGGCGAGCTCGAGCGCCGCGGTTCCGCCGAAGCAGAATCCCAGCGCGCCGATCCGCGCCGCATCCACCGGCGCGCGACCGGCCTGCGCCTTCAGCACCTCGACCGCCTTGGCGGTGCGGGCGCGCAGCAGCGGCCGGTCCCCGCGCAACGCCCCGGCGATCCTGCCGGCCTCGGCGCTGTCCTTCGGCCGCACCTGGCTGCCGTAGACGTCGGCGACCAGCACCACGTAGTCGTCGCCGGCGACGCGGCGCGCGGTTTCCACCGCGTCGTCGGTCACGCCCATCCAGTTGGGGACCATCACCAGCCCGGGGCGCCGGTCGTCGTCCTCGTCGTCGTAGACCAGCACGCCGCTGAAGCGGTCCTTGCCGATCGTCCACTCCACCTTGTCCGCGCGCGGCTTGGCCGCGGCGGGGATCGACAGGACGAGCGCGGCCAGCGCGCCTGCCGCAACGAGGAAACTGCGCATGGTCGGTTCTCCGGGATCGGGAGGACCGAGTGTAAACGCCGGCCTCCGGCCAGGGCGCGGGGTGCGTGCCAGGGACCGCGAGGACATCACCCGGGGGCCGGGCAACGCGGCAGCCCGGGCGCCGCAGGTCCAGCGGGCGCTACGCCACGCCCAGACCGGGAATGGCGCTGATCGCCTCGGGATCGAAGCCGCCCAGCGCGGCGAAATGGCGGCCACGCTCGGTGTAGTCGCGGTAGCCACCGAAGCTGGGCGCGCCGGGCGACAGCAGCACCACGCCGTCGCCGTCGAGCAGGCGTCGTGCACGCGCCACCGCATCGGCCAGGTCGTCCGCCGCCTCCAGCGCGAAGCGGCCCCCGGCGGCCAGCGGCGCCAGCAGCGCATGGATGCGCGGGCCGTTGCCGCCCATCGTCACCACCGCGACCGGCGCCTCCCCGCGCATCCGCGAGGCGAAATCGGTCCAGTCCAGGCCGCGGTCATGCCCGCCGAGCAGGATCGCCACGCGCCGTCCGCGATGGCAGTCCAGCGCGGCCAGGCTGGCATGCGGCGTGGTGCTGATCGAATCGTTGACCCAGGCGACCCCGTCGCGTTCGCCCAGCCACTGCAGGCGGTGCGGCAGCGGCCGGAACTCCAGTGCGGCCGGCGCCAGCGGCGCGGCGTCCACGCCCAGCGCCTCGATCGCGGCCATCGCCGCGCACAGGTTGCCGCGGTTGTGCCGGCCCGGCAGCGGCACCGCCGCGGTGTCGAGCACGAACGCATCGCCGCGGAACAGGGCATCGCCGCGCAGGTGCCAGCCGTCGGCGCGGTTGAACCACAGCACGCGGCTGCCGGGCAGGTCGAGCGCGGCCAGGCGCGGGTCGGCGGCGTTGAGCACCGCCGTGCGCGGACGCGCTTCGGTCACCAGCTTCAGTTTGTCCTCGACGTAGCGCGCCTCGCTGCCGTGCCAGTCCAGGTGCTCGGGAAACAGGTTGAGCACCACCGCCACTTCCGGGCGCACGCCGCTGCTGGCGACGTCGCCGGTCTGGTAGCTGGACAGTTCGATCGTCCAGAACTCCGGGGCCGGCGTTTCGGGCACCTCCAGCAGCGGCAGGCCGATGTTCCCGGCCAGCGCTGTGCGATGGCCGCCGGCGCGCAGCAGGTGCGCCAGCAGCGAGGTCGTGGTGCTCTTGCCCTTGGTGCCGGTCACGCAGGCGGTGCGTGCGTCGGGATGCGCGGCGAACCACAGCGCGGTGCCGCCGATGAAGCGGGTCCCGCCCGCGGCCGCGGCCTGCGCCTCGGGCCGGTACGGACTGATGCCCGGCGACTTCACCACCACGTCGAACGCCGACAGCGCCTCGCCATCGGCGCGTGTCGCGGTGGCCAGCAGCGGGTCGCCCAGCGCGGCGGCCTCGGCGGCTTCGGCCTCGTTGCAGAACAGGGTCAGCGGCAGGGACGGCAGCGCGGCGCGCAGCGCGCGCCAGGCGGCGCGGCCTTCGCGGCCCCAGCCCCACAGCGCGACGCGCGAACCCTCAAGCTGCGAAACGCGCACGCACCCGCTCCCACACGGACGCCGGCACGCGGTGCTCGCCGGCGATCTCCAGCAGCGGCTCCACCGCCAGTTCGCCCGGATCCAGCTGCGGCTGGATCTCGCGGGCGAAGCGCGCCACCAGCGCGTCCTCGCGCCAGTCCGCGCGCGCGGCCAGCACCGCCATCGCCGCGCGCGACTCGCGGCCCTCGCCCACGCACTCGAACGGCTTGTGGTCCTGGAACTCGAGCAGCGCGTCGAAGCCCGGCGCCTGGCCGGGATCGTCGAGCAGGTTGCGGCCGAAAATCCGCACCAGCCGGGTCTTGGGCATGAACGGCGCCAGCGCCAGGAACACGAAGTGGCACTTCGGGCACAGCCCGCACCAGCGCTGCGCCGGCTTCTCGCCGAGGATGTGGAAATTGCGGTTGCAGCTGGAGAAGTGCGCGTCGTAGTGGTCGTTCCGGGCGAACTGGCGCGCCACCGCCAGCTCGGACAGCGGCCGCAGCAGCGAGTAGTAATGCAGGTCGGCCGCGACGGTGCGCCCGACGTGCTCGCCGAAAGCCTGCTCGAACGCCCAGCCCTTGGACCACTGGTGGTTCACCTCGTTGGTGGCGGTGCCGTCGGCGGACACGATCAGGCTGCCGTAGCTGGCCGAGCGCTCGTTGGAGAACACCACCTGGCCGGCGCCGGTGAGCAGCGCGGCCAGCACCAGGATCGCCGAATTCACCGCGGTCACCGGGATGTGCCCGTTGTAGGCGCCCAGGCGGTTGATCTCGAACAGCTGCGGGGCCAGGGCGCGGCCGATGTTCAGCGTCGGCAGCCCGGTGCGCTCGGCGCAGGTGCGGATCAGCTGCGAGCCGCCGATCCAGGTGACGGTCTGCTCGACCCCGGCCGCGCGCAGGGCCTCGATGCTCACCAGCGAATCCTTGCCGCCGCCGATCGCCACCAGTGCGCGCGCCGGCAAGCCCAGTGCCGGCGCCGCGTCCGCCTGGCCGGCGGCGGCCGGGAAGCGGATGCGTCCGTGCAGGTCCAGCCCGTTGCGGTAGGCGAACTCGCCCAGGCCGTTGAGGTAGACCTGCTCCAGCAACGCCGCGGTGGCCGGGTCGATCGCATAGCCATCGATCCGGATCTCCGGCGGCACGGCCGCCTTGTAATAGCTGACGCCGGCGACCAGGTGCAGCAGCCGCAGCGCCTGCTCGACGGCGGCGGCCCGCGCGCCGTCGAGCGCGAACGGCGCGCCCGGCACGGTGATGGTCTCCACCAGCTCGGCGCCGACGTCGAAGGCGTAGGCAAGCTCGGCCACGCCGGTGGCGGGGTCGAACCCGCAGCGCACGAAACGGAAAACCCGGGTGGCGTCTCGATCGAAAATGGTCATGCGATGTCCGTGGTGGAACCGGCCGCCCGCTGCAGGTAGCGGCGGCAGAGCAGGAAAGCGATGGCGAAGGCCGGCAGCGCGCCGACCAGGACCGCGGCCAGCGTAGCGCCGACCACGATGGACGGCACCCACGCGGCCAGTTCCCGCAGCGGCATGCCGCCGGAGGCGACGTGCCGGTCGAGCAGGCCGGTGGCCATCACCCAGAAGGCGACGGCCGCCGGGTACAGCAGCAGCACCAGCGACGTGGCGCGCAGCGCCATGCCGGCCGCGCCCCAGCGGCGGCCGGCGACGGCGGCGCGCCGGTGCCAGGCGATGGCGATCCACGCCGCGCCGGCCGCGGCGAGCGTGCCGGTCGGGCTCCACTGCGCGCCGTTGCGCAGCGCCTCGCCCAGCGGCTGGTCGAACACGAACGCCGACGCGACCAGGTAGCCGAGCACCGCCACCGCCGTGCCGGCCAGTGCCGCCGACAGGGTGAACTCAGCCCGCGGGCCCATCGATCACGTCCTCCGCCGGCAGGCCGCGCAGGTTGTAGGTGCTGGCCATCGCGTGGCCGTAGGCGCCGGCGTCGGCGACCAGCATCACGTCGCCGGGCGAGGTCGCCGAAGGCAGGTGGCGGGCACGGCCGAAGAAGTCGCTGGATTCGCAGATCGGCCCGACTACGTCGAACACGCCGTCGGCGGCCTCGTCGACCCGCTGCAGGTTCACGATGTCGTGCCAGGCGTCGTACATCGCCGGGCGCACCAGCGTGTGCATGCCCGCGTCCAGGCCGACCCGGTGCACGCCGTCCTTCTCGATCACCTGGGTGCAACGCGCGAGCAGCACGCCGGATTCGGCGACCAGGTAGCGGCCCGGTTCGATCACCAGCGCGAACGCCGGGTGCACCGCCTTGACCTCGGCCAGCCCGACCGCCCATGCGGCGATGTCGAACGGCTCGTCGTCGGCGCTGTAGGGGATCGGCAGGCCGCCGCCGATGTCCAGCGTGGCGACCGTGCCGATGCGGCGGGCGAAGCCGGCGAGCTCGTCGCACATCAGCCGCCAGTGGCCGGCGTTCTCCACCCCGCTGCCCAGGTGCGCGTGCAGGCCGGTGATGGTGGTGCCGAGTGCACGCGCGGCATCGACGAACTCGTCCACCCGCTGCGCCGACAGGCCGAACTTGGAATCCTTGCCGCCGGTGTTGACCTTCTGGTGGTGGCCGTCGCCGTGGCCCAGGTCGATGCGCAGCCACACCTGCCGGCCGCGGAACACCTCCGGCCAGCGCCGCAGCGCCTCGACGTTGTCGACGGTGACGGTGACGCCCAGCGCGAACGCCTGCCGGTACTCGTGCACCGGCGCGAAGCTCGGCGTGAACAGCACGCGGCCCGGGTCAAGGCCCGGCACCGCGGCGAACACATGCTGCAGCTCGCCCAGCGATACGCATTCCAGGCCGAAGCCTTCCTCGACCAGGGCGCGCAGGATCGCCGGGTGCGGGTTGGCCTTGATCGCGTAGTAGCGCTGGTCGACCGCGGCGACGGACTTCAGCGCGCGGGCGCGCTCGCGCACGGTGGGCAGGTGGTAGACGTAGCGCGGCGTGGCGGTCGCGCCGGCCTCGCCGGCGATCGCCAGCAGCCGCTCGCGCTCGCCGCGCCACCACGGTGCCGGGCGCGGACGGACGGACCCGTCGAGTTCGCGCCAGCGCGGCCCGAACACGTCCTTCTCCAGCACCGGCATCGCGCCGCTGTCGATCAGCGCCGCGTGCAGGTCCGGCAGCAGCCCGTCGGCATCGGCCTCGTCGATGACGAAGGTCAGGTTCAGGTCGTTGGACGACTGCGAGATCATGTGCACGCGTTCGTGGCCGAAGCTGGAGAACACCTCGGACAACCGGTGCAGCAGCGAACGCATGCCGCGGCCGACGAGGGTGATCGCCGCGCACGGCACGATCACCTTGACCCGGCCGATCTTCTCCAGGTCGGCGGCCAGCGCCGCCAGCACGTTCTCGCTGAGCAGGTTCTCGCTCGGGTCCAGCGACACGGTGACGTTGGTCTGCGAGGTGCCGATCATGTCGACCGACAGGCCGTGGGTGCGGAACAGGGCGAACACCTCGGCCAGGTAGCCGACCTGCTGCCACATGCCGATGTCCTCCACCGACACCAGGACCACGCCGTTGCGGCGGCTGATCGCCTTCACCCCGGGGACCGTCGCGGCGCTGCGGTCGATCGTGGTGCCCGGCAGCTCCGGCCGCTCGGTGTCCAGGATCGCCATCGGCACGCCGGAATCGCGGCACGGCTTGATCGAGCGCGGATGCAGGACCTTGGCGCCGGTGGTGGTGATCTCCTGCGCCTCCGCATAGCCGAGCCGGCTGAGCAGGCGCGCGTCGGGCACCTCGCGCGGGTTGGCGCTGAACATGCCGGGCACGTCGGTCCAGATCTCGACCTTCGACGCGCCCAGCAGCGCGCCGAAGTACGCGGCCGACGTATCGGAACCGCCACGGCCGAGGATCGCGGTGCCACCGTCCTGGTGGCGGGCGATGAAGCCCTGGGTGATCAGCAGCGCGCCCGGCTGCGCGGCGAAGCGCGCGCGCCAGGCCGCGTCGGACTGCCACTGGCAGTTCACCGACAGCCGCCGCGACCACTCGCTCTGGTTGGCCTGCGGCGGCAGCGCGTCGAGCCATTCGCGCGCGTCCATCCAGCCCATGTCCAGGCCCTGCGAGCGCAGGTAGGCGGCGCCCAGCGTGGACGAGAGCAGCTCGCCCTGGCCGAGCACCTCGGCCTGCCAGTCCAGCGGGCGCGATGCCGCGCGCGGGTCGGCGAGCAGGCCGCGCAACGCGGCCAGCCGCGCACCCAGCACCGCGTCGGCATCGAGCTCGAGCTCGGTGGCGAAATCGCGGTGGCGAGTCTCCAGCGCATCCACCCGCCTGGCGCCGTCGGCGGCGCCATCGGCGATCGCGGTCAGCTCGTTGGTCACGCCCGACAGCGCCGACACCACGACCAGTACCCGCCCGCCGGTCTGCTCCGCGCGCTGTTTGGCCAGTTTGCCGATCGTGTTCCAGCGGTGGCGACGCGACACCGAGGTGCCGCCGAACTTGAGGACGATCCAGCCACCGGAGGCGGCAACGTGCGTGGGCGAAACTGCGGACATGGAATGTGTGGGGGACCACCCGACCACCGGGCATGAACCGTCGATTCTAAGCCGAATCCCGCGGAAAAACGCCCGGTCCAGGCCGGCGGACCGCGACGGCCGCGACCGGCGCCGCCCGCTCCCGGCGCGGCGGCGCGACGCCTCCCGGCACCGGCCGCATACTGCAGCCACCACCGCAGGGATCCCCCGCATGACCACCCGCCGCTACGCCCAGCTCGACGTGTTCGCACCCCGCCCCGGCGCGGGCAACCCGCTGGCGGTGGTCCACGATGCGGCAGGCATGGACGACGCGGCGATGCAGGCGTTCGCCGCCTGGACCAACCTGTCGGAAACGGTGTTCTTCCTGCCGCCCACCGCGGCCGCGGCCGACTACCGGATCCGCATCTTCACCCCGAAGATGGAGCTGCCCTTCGCCGGCCATCCCAGCGTCGGCGCGGCCTGGGCGGCGCTGGACGCGGGCCTGGCGCGCGAGCACGACGGCCGGCTGGTGCAGGAATGCGCCGCGGGGCTGCTGCCGGTGCGGATCGACCGGAGCGAAGGCCGGGTGTCGCCCGCCGTGCGCAGCCCGCCCGCGCGTCCGCGCGACATCGATGCGCCGGGCTGGCTGGGCGCGCAACGGGTCTGGGGCGCGATGCGCGGCGCGTCGGCACCTGCGCTGTGGAACAACGGGCCGGACTGGTGGCTGCTGGAGCTGGCCGACGAGGCGTCCGTGCGCGGCCTGGCGCCGGACCAGGCCGCGATCGCCGCCCTGCCGGGCAGCGGCAAGCTCGCCGTCTTCGCGCCCGCCGCCGGACCGGGCAGCACCCACCTGGTGGTGCGCGCGTTCGCGCCCGGCGTCGGCATCGCCGAGGACCCGGCCACCGGCAGCGTCAATGCCAGCATCGCCGCCCTGCTCCATGGGCAGGGGCGACTGCCGGGCTCGGGCGGCCGCTACCTGGCCAGCCAGGGCCGCGAGATCGGGCGCGATGCCCGCCTGCACCTGGAGGTCGACGGCGAGGGCGAGGTCTGGGTCGGGGGCCAGGTGCACGCGGTGATCCGTGGCACGGTGGACTGGTAACCTCGGCCGCCCCCACCGGAAAGGATTCGCCATGGCCATGCGCCCGTTCGTGCAGGTGGACGTGTTCGCCGACCGCCCCGGCGCCGGCAACCCGCTGGCCGTGGTGCTCGATGCCGCCGGCCTGGACGACGCGGCCATGCAGGCGATCGCCCGCTGGACCCGCCTGCCGGAAACCACCTTCGTGTTCCCGCCGACCCGCGCGGGCGCGAGCTACGGCATCCGCATGTTCAGCCCCAAGCGCGAAGTACCGTTCGCCGGCCATCCGAGCGTCGGCACCGCGCACGTGGCGCTCGACGCCGGCCTGGCCGTCCCGCAGGACGGGCTGCTGGTCCAGGAAGGCATCGCCGGCCTGCTGCCGCTGCGGGTGGACGTGGACGGCGGCGTGCGCCGGATCGCGATCCGCACGCCGCGCGCGCGCCTGGTCGAAACCGCCGACGGACGCGGCTCGCGCATGGCCGAAGCGCTGGACTGGCTGCCCCTGGGCGAGCTGCCGCCCGCGCTGATGGACGGCGGTCGCCGCTGGTGGATCGCCGAGGCGCGCGACGAAGCCAGCCTGCGCAACGCGATGCCGGACTGGGACGCCATCGCCGGCCTGGCACGCAGCAGCGAGAGCATGGGGGTGCTGGCCTTCGCGCGCTGCCATGGCGACGACTACCAGGTCGCCGCCCGCGCCTTCGTCGGCGGGCCGGCCGTGTTCGAGGACGCGGCTTCGGGCGCGGCGAACGCCACCCTCGCCGCCTGGCTGTCGCTGCGCGAGGCCCTGCCCGCCCGCGACGGCCGCTACCGCGTCAGCCAGGGGCGCGAGGTGGGCTACGACGCGCGGCTGGACATGCGGGTCGATGCCGACGGCGAAGTCTGGTCCGGCGGCCAAGTGGTGAGCGTGGTCCGCGGCATGATCGACTGGCCCTAGCCACCGGCCTCCAGGCTTCGGCCGCGCACCGGCGGATCGATCCCGGCCGGGCCGGCTCGCGCTACGCCGCGTGCATCCACCACAGCGACGCCAGCCCGGCCACGAGCACCCCCGCGCCGAGCCGGCGCAGGCTGGCGTCGGCGCGGCCGAGCAGCTGTTCCATGGTCCGCCGCCACAGCTCCGGCGCGGCGAACAGGAACAGCCCCTCGATCACCGCGACCAGGCACAGGGCCTGGAGCAGTGCGGCCGGCATCAGCGTTCGTTCTTGAAGTACTGCAGGAACGGATCGTCCCTGTCGAGCACGATCACACCCTGGCCATCGGCGAACGCGGCCCGGTAGGCCTCGAGGCTGCGGTGGAAGGCGAAGAACGCCGGATCCTGGCCGGCGGCCTGCGCGAACAGCCGCGCGGCCTGGGCATCGCCCTCGCCGCGCAGGCGCTGCGCGTCGCGCTCGGCCTCGGCCACGATCACCGCCTGGTCGCGGTCGGCCTGCGCGCGCACCGTGCGTGCCTGCTCCTCGCCCTCGGCGCGCAGCGCGCTGGCCACCTGCTTGCGCTCGGCGCGCATGCGGTCGTAGACCTGCTTGATCACGTCGCTGTCGGTCGGCAGGTCGATCTGCTTGAGGCGGATGTCGACGATGCGCATGCCCAGCGTCTCGGCGCCCTTGTTGATGCCGTCCAGCTGCTTGGAGATCACCTCGGCGCGGTCGCCGGACACCAGCTGGGTCAGCGTGCGCGAATTGATCTCGTTGCGCAGCGAGTCCTTGATGATCGGCGCCAGGCGGTCGGCCGCGGCCGACTCGTCGCCGCCGGTCGCGCGGTAGAACGCGCGCGCGTCGTTGATGTAGCCGATCGCGACGAAATCCACGCTGACGTCCTTGCGCTCGGAGGTCAGGTAGCGCTCCGGCGAGAAGTCGACCAGGGCGAAGCGGCTGTCGAAGGTGCGAACGGTCTCCACCAGCGGCCACTTCAGGTGCAGGCCGGGGCCGATGTCGGTGCGGGCGACGCGCCCCAGGTTCAGGACCAGGCCGACCTGGCCTTCGCGGACCACGTAGACCGAGCCGAGCAGGCCCAGCAGGACGGTGACCGCCACGGCGATCCAGAGCGAGTACTTCATCGCGCGGGCTCCTCTCGGCCGGTGCGGACGGGGTCACGGACGCCGCTGCGTGCCGGTTCGGGGGTGCTTTCGATCGCGGGCAGCAGCGCCTCGGCACCGACCGCCGCGCCCGCCGGCGCGGTGGCCGCGGCTGCGCCGCCGGCCGGGCCCATCGGCACGTAGATCAGCTGCCGGCTGTCGGCGCCGACGACCTTGCGGTTGCGCGCGAGCACGTCCTGCACGGTCTCCAGCCACAGGCGCTGGCGGGTGACCTCGGGCGCGTTGCGGTATTCGTCGCGCAGCAGGCTGAAGCGCGCCGCGTCGCCCTCGGCCTGCGCGATCTTGGCCGCCTTGTAACCCTCGGCCACGGTGCGCCGGCGTGCGGCTTCGCCGCGCGACTCGGGCACGACCTTGGCGGCGTAGGCGCGCGCCTCGTTGATCAGCTGGTCCTTGATCTGCTGGGCGCTGTTGACCTCGTCGAAGGCCGGCTTGACCTCCTCCGGCGGACGCGCGTCCTGCAGGTTGAGCTCGGTCACCACCAGGCCGGTGCGGTAGGCGTCGAGCGACGCCTGCAGCTGCTGCGCGGCGCTCACCGACAGCGGGCCGCGCGCGCCGAGCACGGTATCCAGGTCGGCGCGGCCGACCTGCTCGCGGACCACGCTCTGCGCCACCTGCTCAAGCACGCGGTCGGCATCGCGCGAGCCGAACAGGTACAGGCGCGGGTCGCCGATGCGGTACTGCACGTTCATGGTGACGCTGACGATGTTCTCGTCGCGGGTCAGCACCGGCACCGTGTTGCTGAAGGTCTTGATCTGGGTCGCGTTGACCTTGATCACCCGCTCCACCGGCCACGGCCACTTGAGGTTCGGGCCCGGCTGCATCACCCGGGCGAACTGCCCGAAGCGCAGCACCACGCCGCGCTGCTGTTCGCCGACCAGCTGGAAGCTGCTCAGCAGCACGAGCAGGGCCACGCCCAGCAGGATCCAGCGGCCGATGCCGCCGCCGTTGCCGCCGCCGAAGACCTCGCGCAGCCTGGCCAGGACGCCATCGAGCCCGCCACCGTTGCCGGAGGGGCGGCGCGGCGGCCAGGGATTGCGCGGCGGCGTATCGGGGGAGTCCCCGCCTTTGCCAGGGGTGTTCCAGACCATGAAAGCTCCGTATCGATGGGTCCCGTCCGGCGCGCAAGGCCCGGACGGGGCATGTCCGATTCTAGCAAGACCGGCCCGCAGGCCCCCGGGCCATTGGTATCGCCCGGTGGAACGCACCGGCGCGAGCCGGATCGGTCCGGCCGTCAGTCTTCCGCGCGCGCCGGCAGCAGCGCGCGCAGCGGCGCCCCGTCGGCGCGGGCCGCCAGCCGCTCGGCCTCGCTGCGCGGCAGGTCGACCTGCAGCAGCCAGCCATCCTCGTCGGCCTGCTCGGCGCGCACCGCCTCGAGCTGGTGCAGGCGCGCGCGCAGGCGGCCGGACTGCGGTGGCAGGCGCAGTTCGCCGAACGCACGCTGCAGGTCCAGGCGGTGCGCCAGGGCGGCCTGCAGCAGCTCCATGCCGCGGCCGTCGCGCGCGGACAGCCACACCCGCTCGCGGTGGCCGGGATCGTCGGGGTCGCCGCCGCTGTGGTCGTGGCGCGGCTCGGCGCCCTCGATCCGGTCGATCTTGTTGAACACCAGCAGCTGCGGCAGCTCGCCCGCGCCGACCTCGGCCAGCACCGCGTCGACCTGGGCGATGCGGTCGTCCCGCAGCGGATCGGCCGCGTCGACGACGTGCAGCAGCAGGTCGGCCTCGCGCGCCTCCGACAGCGTCGAGCGGAACGCGGCGACCAGTTCGTGCGGCAGGTCGCGGACGAAGCCGACGGTGTCGGCCAGGACGATGCTGCCGCCCGGCAGCGCGACCCGACGCACGGTCGGGTCCAGCGTGGCGAACAGCTGGTCGGCCGCGTACGCGTCTGCGCCGGTCAGGGCGTTGAAGAGGGTGGACTTGCCGGCGTTGGTGTAGCCCACCAGCGCGACCCGCGGCAGCTCGCTGCGCACGCGCGCGCGGCGCATCTGGGCGTGCTGCACCTCGACCTTCTCCAGCCGCCGCTGCAGCTGTTCCAGGCGCTTCTGCAGCAGTCGCCGGTCGGTTTCCAGCTGGGTTTCGCCGGGGCCGCGCAGGCCGATGGCGCCACCGCGCTGGCGCTCCAGGTGGGTCCAGCCCCGCACCAGCCGGGTGGCCATGTGCCGCAGCTGGGCCAGTTCGACCTGCAGCTTGCCCTCGTGGCTGCGCGCCCGCTGGGCGAAGATGTCCAGGATCAGGCCGGTGCGGTCGACCACGCGCCGCTGCAGCGCCCTCTCCAGGTTGCGCTCCTGGACCGGGCTGAGCGGATGGTTGACCAGGATGAGGTCGGCGCCGGTGGCGTCGGCCGCGGCCTGCACTTCCTCCAGCTTGCCGCTGCCGATCAGGGTGGCCGGGTTGGGCCGGTCGATGCGCGCGGTCAGGGTCGCGGCCACGCTGGCCCCGGCCGAGCGGGCCAGGTCGGCGAATTCCTCGAGCACATCCTCGGCGACGGCCCCACCGGCGTGGGGCTGGATCAGCAGCGCGTGTTCACCCTTGCGGGATCGTTCGAACAATCGGAACTCCGGTAATGCAGGTCATTCGGCCTCGTCGCCGCCTTCCCCCGCATCGCCCTGCACGTAGCCGCCGCCCGGGCCGACCCGGACATTGCGCGAAGGCACGACCGTGGAAATGGCGTGCTTGTAGACCATCTGGCTGACGGTGCTGCGCAGCAGCACCACGAACTGGTCGAAGGATTCGATCGTACCCTGCAGCTTGATGCCGTTCACCAGGTAGACCGACACCGGCACGCGCTCGCGACGCAGTGCGTTCAGGAAAGGATCCTGCAGCGATTGCCCCTTGGACATCGGTTATTCCCCCTTGCTCTTCATAGGAGCGTTCTTCTTATGGGTGGTGCCGCGGGCCTCCCCGGCCCGTCGGGGGCATGTTACACAAGCCCGCGCCGCCGGACCGCCCCCGGCGCACCGAGGAAGCGGTCGACCGCGTCCGCCAGTTGACCGCCGTCACGTTCCGGATCGAACCAGCGCGCGTCCAGCTCCCCGCGCAGCCAGGTCAGCTGGCGCTTGGCCAGCTGGCGCGTGGCGAAGATCCCGCGGTCGCGCAGCTGTGCGGCGTCGAACGCCCCGTCCAGGTGTTCCCAGGCCTGCCGGTAACCGACCGCGCGCAGGGCCGGCAGGTCCAGCGGCGCCGGATGGGCCACGAGGGCCGGCGACGCGCGCAGCCGGCGCACCTCGTCGAGAAACCCGGCGGCGAGCATGGCGTCGAAGCGGCGGGCGATGCGCGCGTGCAGCCCGGCGCGGTCGGCCGGGGCCAGGGCCAGCTTGAGCACGCGCAGCGGCAGCCGCGCCGGCGGAGGGTCGCGCTGCCAGTGGCTGATCGGCCGCCCGCTCAGCCTGAACACCTCCAGCGCACGCTGGATGCGCTGCGCGTCGGCCGGGCCGATACGCGCGGCCGCGGCCGGATCGACCCGTGCCAGCTCCGCGTGCAATGCCTGCCAGCCACGGGCCGCGGCTTCGTCCGCGATCGCCCCGCGCAGCAGCGGATCGGCTTCCGGCATCGGCGCCAGCCCGCGCAGCAGCGCACGGAAATACAGGCCGGTGCCGCCGGCGAGGATCGGCAGGCGCCCGCGGGCGACGATGCCGTCGATCGCCGCCCGCGCATCGGCGGCGAATTCGGCCGCCGAGTACGGCTGCCACGGCTCGCGCACGTCCAGCAGGTGGTGCGGTATGCCGGCGCGTTCGGCCTCGTCCGGCTTGGCCGCCCCGATGTCCAGTCCCCGGTATACGAGCGCCGAGTCGACGCTGACGATCTCCCCGCCGTACCGGCGCGCCAGCCCGATGGCGAACGCGGTCTTGCCCGACGCCGTCGGGCCCATCACCGCGATCGCCGGCGGGCGGGTATCGATGCCCACGGCTCAGCGCCGCCCGGCGCGCGCTGGCGCGTTCGGGTACATCGGACGGCTACAAATCATGCTCACGCGGGAGGCGGGCCGGCGACGGGTGGCCGCAAAGCTTACCGGAGCGCCATCCCCGGCCCGGCGCCGTCCGGCCGAACGCGGGCCATCCCCGCCGCCACCGGCGCCTATTCGTCCGGCCAGCGGAGCACGGGGGCGGCATCGCGCCGCGGCGACGGCACCGCCGCCACGGCTTCCCAGATCTTCAGCGCATCGACGGTCGCCGCCACGTCGTGCACGCGCAGGATCTTCGCGCCGCGCTGCGCGGCGAGCAGGTGGGCGGTTACGGAGCCGGCCACCCGCCCGGCCGGCTCCTGGCGCCCGGTCAGCTCGCCGATCGTGCGCTTGCGCGACAGGCCGGCCAGCACGGGTACGCCCAGTTCGGTGAAGCGCTCGAGCTGGGCCAGCAGGGCCAGGTTGTGGGCGGTGGTCTTGCCGAAGCCGAAACCCGGGTCGGCGACCAGGTTCTTCCTGGCGATCCCGGCCAGCTCGGCGGCGAAGATGCGCTCGGCCAGGAAGCGGTGCACCTCCGCGACCACGTCGTCGTACTGCGGGTCGTCCTGCATCGAGCGCGGCTCGCCGCGCATGTGCATCAGCACCACCGGCACGCCGAGCGCGGCGGCGGTTTCGAGCGCGCCCTCGCGGCCGAGCGCGCAGACGTCGTTGACCAGGCCGGCGCCGGCGGCCACCGCCGCACGCATCACGTCCGGCTTGCAGGTGTCGATGCTCACCGGCAATCCCGTCTCGCGCACCAGCCGCTCGATCACCGGCACCACCCGGAGCAGCTCCTCCTCCAGCGGCACTTCTTCCGCGCCCGGGCGGGTGGACTCGCCGCCCACGTCGAGGATGTCGGCGCCCTCTTCCGCCAGCTTCAGGCCGTGCGCGACGGCCGCGTCCGTGCTCGCGTGCGCGCCGCCGTCGGAGAAGGAATCGGGGGTGACGTTGACGATGCCCATCACGCGGGCACGGTCGAGCTTCAGGATGCGGCCGGCGCAATCCAGCTGCGGCGAGATGTCGAACACGGTTCCCCCTTCAGGGCTGCGGGCGGCCCGACCGGATCGCCTCGGCATCGAAGCGGTCGGCGCGTCGGCGTGCGTAGAAGCCGAACGCGAACACGGCCGCGGCCAGCGCCACGCTGATCCCGACCAGCGCCAGCGGCAGCCGGCCCAGCGCGTAGAACAGCGTGGTCACGGTCAGGATCATCGACGCACCCGCGAAGGCGCCCGATATCCACGGGCGCCACGGATTGCGGATGACGTAGCTCGGCCGCGACGCGCGGTCCTGCGGATCGGCCATGGCCGGCCTCAGGTCTGGGTGGCCGGGCCACCCACCGGCGGCAGCGGGCGGGGGCCGCTCTTGTTGTCGCCGCCGTCCTTGCCGGACTTGCCCCAGCCCATCGGCGGCGGCGGTTCGCGGCCTTCCATGATCGCGTCGATCTGCGGCGCGTCGATGGTCTCGTACTGCAGCAGCAGCTGCGACATCGCATGCAGCTTGTCGATGTTCTCGGTCAGCAGCGTCCTGGTCTTGGCGTAGGCCCGGTCCAGGATCGAACGCACGACCTCGTCGATCCGGCGCGCGGTGTCGTCGGAGACGTTCTTGTGCTGGGTCACCGAGCGGCCGAGGAACACCTCGTCCTCCTGCTCGCCATAGGCGATCGGGCCCATCTCGTCGCTCAGGCCCCACTTGGTGACCATGTTGCGCGCCATCTTGGTGGCCCGCTCGATGTCGTTGGAGGCGCCGGTGGTGACCTTGTCCTCGCCGAAGATCAGCTCCTCGGCCACGCGTCCGCCGTACAGCGAGCACAGCTGCGACTCGATCGCCACGCGGTTCATCGAGTAGCGGTCGCCTTCGGGCAGGTACATGGTCACGCCCAGCGCGCGGCCGCGCGGAATGATCGTGACCTTGTAGACCGGGTCGTGCTCGGGCACCAGGCGGCCGACGATGGCGTGGCCGGCCTCGTGGTAGGCGGTCAGCGTCTTCTCGTCCTCGCTCATCGCCATCGAGCGGCGCTCGGCGCCCATCAGGATCTTGTCGCGGGCGCGGTCGAAGTGGTCCATGCGGACCTCCTTCGCGTTCTCGCGCGCGGCGAACAGCGCGGCCTCGTTGGCCAGGTTGGCCAGGTCGGCGCCGGAAAAGCCCGGCGTGCCGCGCGCGATCACCATCGGCTCGACGTCGTCGGCCAGCGGCAGCTTGCGCATGTGGACCTTGAGGATCTGCTCGCGGCCCTTCACGTCCGGCAGGCCGACCACCACCTGGCGGTCGAAGCGGCCCGGGCGCAGGAGCGCCGGGTCGAGCACGTCGGGACGGTTGGTCGCCGCCACCACGATCACGCCCTCGCCGCCGTCGAAGCCGTCCATCTCCACCAGCAGCTGGTTGAGGGTCTGCTCGCGCTCGTCGTGGCCCCCGCCGAGGCCGGCGCCGCGATGGCGGCCGACCGCGTCGATCTCGTCGATGAAGATGATGCAGGGCGCGTGCTTCTTGGCCTGCTCGAACATGTCGCGCACGCGGCTGGCGCCGACGCCGACGAACATCTCGACGAAGTCCGAACCGGAGATCGAGAAGAACGGCACCTTGGCCTCGCCGGCGATCGCCTTGGCCAGCAGGGTCTTGCCGGTGCCCGGCGGGCCGACCATCAGCACGCCGCGCGGGATCTTGCCGCCGAGCTTGGTGAACTTGGACGGATCACGCAGGAAGTCGACCAGCTCGCCGACCTCTTCCTTGGCCTCGTCGCAACCGGCGACGTCGGCGAAGGTGACCTTCACCTGGTCCTCGCCCTGCAGCTTGGCGCGCGACTTGCCGAACGACATCGCGCCCTTGGCGCCGCCGCCGCCGCCCTGCATCTGGCGCATGATGAACAGCCAGAAGCCGATGATCAGCAGCACCGGCAGGAAGTTGAGGACGATGCCCCAGAAGCCCGGGCCGGTCTTGGGCTTCTCGCGGACGACGTCCACGTTCTTGGTGTAGAGCTGGTCGATCAGCTTGGCGTCGTTGGGGCCGACCACCTGGCCCTCGGTACCGTCGCTGCGCTTGTAGCGGATCGCGTTGGCGGTGAAGGTGCTCTCGTCGGTGATCACCACCGAACGGATCTTGCCGGCCTCGACGTCCTGCAGGAAGCGGGTGTAGCTGGGCGACTCGCCGACGCTGGCGGTGGCGCCGTCGCGCGGGGAGAAACTCTGGAACACGACCATCAGCACGATGGCGACGACCACCCAGAGCAGCAGATTCTTGGTCAAGTCGTTCATCCTCATCGGCTCCGCGGTTCCCTGTGTATGGCGTTTCGCACTGCTGGTGGGTGTTTCGTCGGTGGGGCTTGCTGGGTCGAGCTTACTGGATCGAGCTTAACGGAGCTGGGCGCGCTTTCCCTGCGCGAGGGCATAGACTTCCGGCGAACGCTTGCGCGAGGCCGCCGGCTTGCGGATCGCCACCTTGTCGTAGCGGCGGCGCAGGTCGCGCACGTAGTCGTCGAAGCCCACCCCCTGGAACAGCTTGATCAGGAAGGCCCCGCCGGGACGCAGGTGGCCGTCGGCGAACTCCATCGCCAGCTCCGCCAGGTGCATGGCGCGGGCCTGGTCGACCACGTCCACGCCACTCATATTGGGGGCCATGTCCGACAGCACAAGGTCCACGCGCTGGCCGTCCAGCAGCGTCTCCAGCTGCGATAAGACGGCCTCCTCCCTGAAGTCGCCATGAAGGAACTCGACCCCGGCCAGCGGCGGCATGTCGAGGATATCCAGGGCCAAGACGCGTCCGCCGTCGCCCATCGCCTGGCGCACGTACTGCGACCAGCCACCGGGCGCGGCACCGAGGTCGACCACCACCATCCCCGGCTTGAGCAGGCGATCGCGCTCGATCAGCTCCTCGAGCTTGTAGGCCGCACGCGAGCGCAGGCCCTCGGCCTGGGCCTTCTTCACGTAGGGATCGGAGAAGTGCTCGCGCAGCCAGCGCTGGCTGCTCTTGCTGCGGGACATGCGGGGCACCGGGCGGAAACGCCCGCGGCGGTATGGGCGGCCATGATACCCTGAACCACCCATACGCCCCGCCCCGGTCACCGATGTCCGTCGCCCTCACCAACGCCCAGAACCGCTTCCTCCGCGGCCAGGCCCACGGCCTAAAGGCCCTGATGCAGGTAGGCGGCAAGGGGGTCACCCCGGCGCTGGTGGCCGAGCTCGACGCGGTGCTCGAACGGCACGAACTGGTCAAGGTGAAGGTCGCCGCCGAGGACCGCGAAGCCCGCGACGCGATGATCGGCGAGCTGGCCGGCCAGACCGGCGCGGCCCTGGTGCAGCGGATCGGCCACACCGCCACCCTGTACCGACCGGCCCGGGAAAAGCCCTCGATCGTCCTGCCGCGGGCCTGACCCGGCGGCACCCGCCATGCAGCTGAGCCACGAACGTCCGGATTACGCCTGGGTGCTGCGCGGCGCCGACGGCCACCATGCACGGGTCAACGACCGGGTGCTGGAGCGCAATTTCGCCCTGGCTCCGGACCGGCTCATCGAGGACTGGCCGGCCCCGGCCGTCGCCACGGCCCTCGAGCCCTCCCACCTCGACCCGCTGCTGGCGCTGGCGCCGGAACTGCTGGTCCTGGGCACGGGTGGCCGTCAGCAGTTTCCGCCTCCGGCGGTCCTGGCCGCCTGCCTGACCCGCGGCGTCGGCATCGAGGTCATGGACAACGCCGCCGCGGCGCGCACCTACAACGTGCTCGCAGGCGAGGGCCGCCGCGTGGTGGTCGCCCTGCTGCTCGCGCCCCGTCCGCGCTGAGGCGCGGGATACCGGCGGCCTGGACGCGGTACGTCCGCGCCGTTCCGCACGCTGGGTGCTGGCACAGGCATCACAGGCATCACAGGCATTACGGGCGCGCAGCGTGACGGCCGCTGCGCGGCCCGCGGGCGCCCTGGTCCAGGCCATGTACTCCGGGGAGGACCCGGGCCGACCGACCGCCGTTGCCACGGGACCGCGCGCCAAGATCCCCGCACCGCGCGCAGGTGGACGCGGCGACTGGACGTCGCGTCGCTACTTCTTCGGCAGGTACAGCAGCGGGTCGACCGGCTTGCCGTTGTAGCGGATCTCGAAGTGCAGCATCTCGCGCGCCGCACCGGTACGGCCCATCTCCGCGATCTGCTCCCCGGCCTTCACGTTCTGGCCTTCGTTGACCAGCCGCTTGCGGTTGTGCCCGTAGGCCGACAGCCACTGCTCGTTGTGCTTGATGATGATCAGCTCGCCGTAGCCGACCAGGCCGGCGCCGGAATACACGACCACGCCGTCGGCGGCCGCGCTGACGGACTGCCCGCTGCTTCCGCCGATGTCGATGCCCTGGCGGGTATTGTTGCCGGCGACGTAGGTGTTGAGCAGCACGCCCTGCGCGGGCCAGCGCCAGCTGAAACCGCTGCTGGCCGGGGCCCTGGACGCGGGCGCCGGCGTCGCGGCAGGCGCCTGGGGCTTCGGTGCCGTCACGGTCCGGGTGGGCGCGGTCGCGCTGCCGCGGCTGCCGCCCTGCCCCAGTGCCAGGCGCTGGCCAGGGTAGATCGTGTAGGGCGGCTTCAGGCCGTTCCAGCGCGCGATGTCTTCGACGGCCACGCCATTGCGGCGCGCGATCGAATACAGGGTCTCGCCTCGTTGCACCACCACCGAGGCGCCGCTGCGGCCCGTCGAGGCCGGCTTGCCCGCCTCGGCCTGGGGCGTACGCACCACGGTACTGCTGCAGGCGGCCAGCACCAGCGCCAGCATCGCCGCCAGGCCCAGCCGCATCCGCTCACGTCCGCTCGTTCGGGTCATCGGTGCTCCATCGATCGTGGCGCGCGAGGCCGGCGCGCCTGTCATCCGGTGAAATGCCGCAGCAGGCCGTGCGCGGCCATGCCACCACCGCCGATCAGGATACCGAAGTAGACGATCGTGCCGATGTTGGCCAGGTGGCCCAGCAGGATCGCGGTGCCGTCGCGCTGGATCATGCCGATCGCGTAGAACAGCAGGGCCAGCCCCGGCAGCGTGTTGCTGAAGGGAATGAAGCCGAACGGCGCCATCAGCAGCAGCGCGGCGAGGATGAAGGACAGGTTGTTGAAGATGTCCTGCGCGCGCCCGTCGACCAGGCGGCGCAGCCGGTACGGCCGGCTGATCTTCTCCAGCCGCCGCACCCAGTGCAGGCCCCCGGTCAGTGCCGGGCGCAGGCGGGACGCCGGCAGCGGGCGCTCGCGCAGCCTGGCCGGCAGCCACAACGGCCGCCGCAGCAGGCGGCTGACCCCGACCAGCAGGATCGCCGCGCCGAACACGGTGCTCACCCCGGGAATCGAGACCGGGATCAGGAACACCAGCGTCAGCAGGATGGTCAGCAGCAGCAGGCCCTCGTCGCCGAACACCTGCAGCAGCTCGCCCAGGGTCAGGTGGTCCTCGGGCAGCTGGCCGATGATCGACTGCAGCTGGTCGCCGAGCGAGCCCGCCTCGTTGGCGCGGGAGAAATCCGGCGTCGCCATGCTCAATCCACCATCCCCGACAGCAGCGGCACGAACGCGACCGCGGCCAGCCGCGTCTCCTCGACGCTGCCGTCCTCGCGCCGCGTCAGCCGCACGAGGTTCTGCGAGCTGCTGCCGCCTACCGGCGCGACCAGCACCCCGCCCGGCCGCAGCTGCTCGACCAGCGCCGGCACCAGCGCGGGCGCGGCGGCGGTGACGATCACCGCGTCGTAGGGGCCGTGCTCGGCCCAGCCGACGCGGCCGTCGTCGTGCTTGCTGCGGATGTTCATGCCCAGGGTGCGGAAGCGCTTGCGCGCCTGGCGCAGCAGCTCGCCGATGCGCTCCACGGTGTAGACCTCCAGCCCGAGCGCGGCCAGCACCGCGGCCTGGTAGCCGGAGCCGGTCCCCACTTCGAGCACCTTCGCCGGCGCCACGTCGAGCAGCACTTCGGTCATCCGCGCCACCACCCAGGGCTGGGAGATGGTCTGGCCCTGGCCGATCGGCAGCGCGGTGTCCTCGTAGGCGCGGCTGGCCAGCGCCTCGTCCACGAACAGGTGCCGCGGCAGCGTGCGGACCACGTTGAGCACGCGCTCGTCGGTGATGCCCGCCTCGCGCAGCCGTTCGACCAGGCGGTCGCGCACGCGCTGCGAGGTCATGCCCAGGCCGACGGACTGGGGTTGGAGGCGCAGCCTGGGGTTCATGCCGCAGGCCCCGCCGCGCCGCCGCCCACCGGTGTCGCCAGGGCGGCGGTCAGGCCACCTACCCAGCCGGCGACCTTCTCCAGTGCCTGGTAGCGGGTCAGGTCGACGTGGATCGGGGTGATCGAGATGTGCCCGGTGCGGACGGCGTGGAAATCGGTACCGGGGCCGGCGTCCTGCTCCGGGCCGGCCGGGCCGATCCAGTACACGGTCCGGCCGCGCGGGTCCGGCTGCGGCACGCACGGTTCGGAGCGGTGGCGGTTGCCCAGGCGCGAGACCTCGAAGCCGCGCACGTCGTGCCACGGCAGGTCGGGGACGTTGACGTTGAGGATCGTGTCGGCCGGCAGCGGATCGGCCTTCAGCCGCGCCACGATCTCCACCGCCGCCCGCGCCGCGGTCTCGTAGTGCTTCGCGTCGTGGTTGCGCGTGGCCAGCGACACGGCCACCGCCGGCAGGCCGAGGAAGCGGCCTTCCATCGCCGCCGACACGGTGCCCGAATAGATGACGTCATCGCCCAGGTTGGCGGTGTTGTTGATGCCCGACACGACGATGTCCGGCTCGAACTCGAACATGCCGGTCAGGGCCAGGTGCACGCAGTCGGTCGGCGTGCCGGCGACCGAGCAGGTGTAGTGGTCCAGTCGCTTGACCCGGATCGGCAGGTCCAGGGTCAGCGAGTTGCTCGCGCCGGAACGGTCGCGGTCGGGGGCCACCACGTAGACCTCGTGGCCGGCGTCGCGCAGGCCCTGTGCCAGGGCGTGGATGCCGGGCGCGTCCACGCCATCGTCGTTGCTTACCAGTACGCGCATGGGCTTCCTCGAAAACACCGGCATGATACCGGAAGCCTTCGCCGCGTTCGCGGCCATGGGCCACGCTTCGCCGCCACGGACCGCGCACGGATGCTGGGCTACCCTGTGCGCATGGAGAAGGACGAAGACGCGGACGACGCCCGCCTGTTCCGCGCGGCGATCGGCGAGGTCAAGCCGCTGCGGGCGCCGGCGGCCGCGCCGCCGCCGCGCCCGAAACCGCGCCCGGCCGCCGGTCGCCGCGGGCCAGCCGACGGGGCGGCGACGCCCCGCATCGCCGACGCGCCGGACGCGGCCCTGCTGCGCGGCGATGCGAGCGCGTTCCGCCGCGACCGGCTCCCGGCGCGCGCATGGCAGCGGTTGCGGCGCGGCGAATACGCCGCCCAGGACGAACTGGACCTGCACGGCGCCAACGCGCTGCAGGCCGAAACGCTGCTGGCCCGATTCCTGGCCGAAGCGCTCGACCACGGCTTCAGCTGCGTGCGCATCATCCACGGCAAGGGCGGCGGCGATGGCGTGCCGGTGCTCAAGAACCTGGTGGACCGGTGGCTGCGCCAGCGCGGGGACGTCCTGGCCTTCCATTCCGCACCGCCGGCGCAGGGCGGCACCGGCGCATTGATGGTGCTGCTGGCCCGCCACTGATCCGTACGGTCCGGTCCGGGGAAGGCGTGAGGCTAGAATGCGCGCCATGGATGCCCCCGCCTTCACCGCCGCCGAACTGGCCGAACGTTTCTCCCTGCAGCTGCATGGCGACGGCGGCACCCGCGTGCGCGGGGTGGCCACCCTCGCCGGCGCCGGCCCGGACCAGCTGGCCTTCCTGGCCAACCCGCGCTACCGCGCGCAGCTGGCCGGCTCCGGTGCCGGGGTGGTCGTGCTCCGTGCCGACGACGCGGGGTCCGCCCCCGGCGCGGCGCTGGTCGCCCGGGATCCCTACGTCGCGTTCGCCCGGATCTCGGCGCTGTTCGAGCAGCGGCCGGCGCACGCACCCGGCATCCACCCCAGCGCGGTGATCGACCCGTCGGCCGAGGTGTCGGCCGCGGCGCACGTCGGCCCGTTCGTCAGCATCGGCGCGCGCTCGAAGGTGGGTGCCGGCTGCGTCATCGGTCCCGGCTGCAGCATCGGCGAGGACTGCGAGCTGGGCGAAGGTTGCGAACTCCAGGCCCGGGTCACGCTGGTGGCACGGGTCCGGCTCGGCAAGCGCGTGCGGATCCTGCCCGGGGCCGTGCTGGGCGCGGCCGGTTTCGGCCTGGCGATGGACGCCGGCCGCTGGGTCAACGTCCCCCAGCTGGGCGGCGTGGTGGTCGGCGACGACTGCGAGATCGGCGCCAACAGCTGCATCGACCGCGGCGCGCTGGACGACACCGTGCTCGAGGAAGACGTCCGCCTGGACAACCTGGTCCAGATCGGCCACAACGTCCGCATCGGCGCCCACACCGCGATGGCCGGCTGCTCGGCGGCGGCAGGCAGCGCCAGGATCGGGCGCTACTGCCTGGTCGGCGGCGGCGCCGGCGTGCTCGGCCACCTCGAGGTCGCCGACAAGGTCATGGTCACCGCGATGTCGCTGGTGACCCACAGCATCCGCGAGCCGGGCGAGTACTCCTCCGGCACCCCCCTCACCGACAACCGCACCTGGCGGAAGAACGCCGCCCGGTTCAAGCAACTGGACGCGCTGGCGCGTCGCGTCAACGCCTCCACCCAGGACAGTCCCGAATGAACGAAACCGTGAAGCTCCCCGTCGACGTCAACACGATCCGCACGCTGATCCCGCACCGCTATCCGTTCCTGCTGGTCGACAAGATCGTGGACCTGGACATCGAGGCCAAGCGCATCGTCGGCGTGAAGAACGTGACGTTCAACGAGCCGTTCTTCCAGGGCCACTTCCCGGGGCAGCCGATCATGCCGGGCGTGCTGATCATCGAGGCGCTGGCCCAGGCCGGCGGCGTGCTGACCCAGCTTTCGCTGGGCCGGGACGCGCAGTCCAAGCTGTTCTACATGGTCAAGGTCGACAACGCCCGCTTCAGCAAGCAGGTGGTGCCCGGCGACGTGCTCGAGCTGCACGTGCAGATCAAGCGGGTGATCCGCAACATGGCCGTGTACTACGGCGAGGCCAAGGTCGACGGCGAGATCGTGGCCTGCGCCGAGGTGCTGTGCGCCGGCACGCGCGAATGACGCCCGCCCGACCGATCGAGAGCCCATGAACGCAGACGCCCTGATCCACCCCACCGCGGTCATCGATCCCGGCGCGCGCCTGGGCGCCGGCGTGAGCGTGGGCGCCTTCACCCTGATCGGCGCCGACGTCGAGATCGGCGACGACTGCCAGATCGGCCCGCACTGCAGCTTCGCCGGGCCGACCCGGATCGGCCGCGGCAACCGCTTCATCGGCCACGTCGCCGTCGGCGGCGAGCCCCAGGACAAGAAGTTCGCCGGCGAACGCACCGAGCTGGTGATCGGCGACCGCAACGTGTTCCGCGAGTTCGTCACCCTCAACCGCGGCACCGGCAACGGCGGCGGCGTCACCCGGATCGGCGACGACAACTGGATGCTGGCCTACACCCACGTGGCCCACGACTGCATCGTCGGCAACCACTGCATCTTCTCCAACAACACCACCCTGGCCGGGCACGTGACGGTGGGCGACTGGGTGATCATCAGCGGCTTCGCCGGCGCGCACCAGTTCTGCCGGATCGGCGACCACGCGTTCCTCGGCATGGGCGCCCTGGCCAACGGCGACGTGACCCCGTTCACCATGGTCGGCGGCAATTCGCTGGGACGCCCGCGCGGAATCAACAGCGAGGGCCTCAAGCGCCGCGGCTTCAGCCCCGAGCGCATCGCCGCGATCAAGCGCGCCTACCGCACCCTGTACGTCGCCGGCCTGCCGCTGGCCGAGGCCCGCGAGCAGCTGGCGCAACAGGCCGAGGGCAGCGACGACGTGCGCCTGCTGCTCGATTTCATCGGCAGCGGCGAACGCCCGCTGCTGCGCTGAGGGGGCGAGCGGTGAACGAGGCCATCCGCGGACGCGAAGCCACCGAGCGCGCCGGCCAGGGCCCGCGCATCGTGCTGGTCGCGGGCGAGGCATCGGGCGACGCGCTCGGCGCCGGCCTGGTCGAGGAACTGCGCCGCCGCTTCCCCCACGCGCGCTTCGCCGGGATCGGCGGCGACGCGATGCGCGGGGCCGGCGTCGAGACCTGGCACGACGCCAGCGAGCTGGCGGTGATGGGCCTGTTCGAAGTGCTGCGCCACCTGCCGCGGCTGCTCAGGGTGCGCCGCGAATTCCGCGAGCGCGCCCTGGCCTGGCGACCGGACGTGCTGGTCGGCATCGACGCGCCCGACTTCAACCTGGGCGTCGAGCGCTGGTTCAAGCAGCGCGGCGTGCCGACCGTGCACTACGTCAGTCCATCGGTGTGGGCCTGGCGCGAGAAGCGCGCCGAGAAGATCGGCACCAGTGCCGACCGCGTGCTGTGCCTGTTCCCGATGGAGCCGGCGATCTACGCACGCCACGGCGTGGATGCGCGCTTCGTCGGCCATCCGATGGCCGACGCCATGCCGCTGCACCCCGACCGCGCCGCCGCCCGCGCCCAACTGGGGCTGCCGGCGGGCGCGCCGGTGCTGGCGGTGCTGCCGGGCAGCCGGCTGGGCGAGATCGAACGGCTCGGCGAGACCTTCTTCGAGGCCGCCTGGCAGGTCTCCGAGCGCCTGCCCGACCTGCACGTGGTGGTCCCGGCGGCCAACGCCCGCTGCCGCGCGCTGCTGCAGGAGCAGCTGTCGCGCTCGGCGCTGCCGGTGATGCGTTCGCACCTGCTGGACGGCCAGGCGCGCGCGGCGCTGGCCGCGGCGGACGTGGTCCTGCTCGCGTCGGGCACCGCGACGCTCGAAGCGATGCTGTCCAAGCGGCCGATGGTGGTCGGTTACCGGGTCTCGCCGCTGACCTACCGGATCGTGCGCGCGCTCGGGCTGCTCAAGGTGGACCGCTACGCCCTGCCCAACGTGCTGGCCGGAGAGGACCTGGCGCCGGAGCTGATGCAGGACGACTGCACGCCCCAGCGTCTGGCCGATGCCGTCCTGCACTGGTTCGAGGCCGGCGCCGAGGTGGCGGCACTGCAGCCGAAATACCTGGCGCTGCACGAGCAGCTGCGCCGCGACGCCTCGGCGTCGGCGGCCGAGGCCGTCGCTTCGCTGCCGGGCCTGATGGCCCGCGGGGCCCGGCGGGCATGAGCCGCGGCGCGACCGCCGCAGGCGCGCGGGAGTCCGCTCCGGACCTGTTCGCGATCGACCGCCGCCGGCTGCGGGTGACCGGGGTCGACGAGGCGGGACGCGGGCCGCTGGCCGGCCCGGTCGCGGTGGCCGCGGTGATCCTCGACCCGAAGCGCCGCATCCGCGGGCTGGACGACTCCAAGAAGCTCAGCCATGCCCAGCGCGAGGCGCTGTACCCGCGGATCGTGGAGCGGGCGCTGGCCTGGCACGTGGAGATGGTCGGGGTCGAGGAGATCGACCGCCTCAACATCCTGCACGCCACCCTGGAAGGCATGCGCCGCTGCATCGCCGCGCTGGGCCCGCAGGTGGAGCTGGTCCGCATCGACGGCAACACGGTGCCACGCGGCCTGTCGTGCCTGGCCGAGGCGATCGTCGGCGGCGACGCGCTGGAGCCGGCGATCATGGCCGCCTCGATCCTGGCCAAGGTCAGCCGCGACCGGCTGATGTGCGCGCTGCACGCCGAACATCCGCATTACGGCTTCGACCTGCACAAGGGCTATCCGACCCCGGCCCACCTCGCCGCGCTCGCCGCGCACGGGCCCTGCCTGCACCACCGGCGCAGCTTCGCGCCGGTGCGCGAGGCCTGGCTGCGCCTGGAACCCGCGCCCGCGCCCGTCGAGGCCGCGCTGCCGGCCTGACCCGTCCGCGGCCGGCGGACCCCCGAAAAGCGGACGGCCCGCATGGGCGGGCCGTCCTGGATGCACCGCGATGCGCGCGGCGGATCAGTGGTGGTGGCCACCGTCGCCGTGCACGTGGCCGTGCTCGACTTCCTCGGCGCTGGCTTCGCGGACCTCGACGATCTCCACGTCGAAATGCAGGTCCTTGCCCGCCATCGGGTGGTTCAGGTCGACGTCGACCACGCTGTGGCCGACCTTCTCGACGGTCACCGCGCGCGGGCCGAAGTTGGTCTGGAGGACCACCTGCATGCCCGGCGCCAGCTTCGTGTTGCCGAAATGCTTCTTGGGGATGCGCTGGCCCATGCCCTCGCGGCGCTCGCCGTAGGCCTCGGCAGCCGGCACGTCGACGCTGAAGGTCTCGCCGGCCGCCTTGTCCTGCATCGCCGCCTCCAGGCCCGGGATGATGTTGCCGTGGCCGATCAGGATCGCGATCGGGTCGCGGTCCTTCGAGCTCTCCAGCGGCTCCTGGCCGACTTCGGAGACGGTGTAGTGGAAGCGGACGACGCGGTCTTTTTCGATCTTCATGCGCAACTCGGTCTGGCTGCCGGTCCGGCAGCGGGTGGGCGGCGGCTTGTCGGCCGCAGGGAAGAGCGGCCATCATGGCCGCCGTGAGGACAGGCCCGCATTATCCCGCCCCGCCCCCCCCGGTGCCAGCACCGGGCCGGGCCGCCGTCTTCGCCACCGCGGCGCTGCTCGCGATGCTGCTGGCGGGCTGCGGACGCGAGGCCACCCGCGCGCAGGCACCGCCCGCCCGGCACTGGCCGCAGGTGGTCCCGGCCGATCCGGCGGCGGCCAATTCGGTGACCCTGCGCGCGCTGAGCCTGGTCGGCACGCCCTACCGCTACGGCGGCAACACCCCGGACTCGGGCTTCGACTGCAGCGGCCTAGTCAATTACGTCTACCGCGACATGCTCGACCTCCGCCTGCCGCGCAGCTCGCGCGAATTGGCCGGCGTCCAGGGACCGCGCCTGGCGCCTGAAAAACTTGCCAGCGGCGACCTGGTGTTCTTCGGCAGCCGGGGCGACGTCAGCCATGTCGGCATCTACGTGGGCGAAGGCCGTTTCGTCCACGCGCCGAGCAGCGGCGGCACGGTCCGCCTGGATCGCCTGGACGGCCCGTACTGGCGCGACCACTACAGCGGCGCCAAACGTGTTCTGCTCTGAAATGGGACAGGGCGCACGTCGACATTTACATAAATTTAACTTTTTGTGAACATCAAGAGACGGTGAAGGCGGCATGATCGCCCCATTGCCGTAATGTGATGCCCGCGTGACGACCGACGACCTGCGTATAGGCCAGCCTGCCGCCACCCCAGCCCCCCGCACCCGCCGGGCGCTGAGTCCCCTCTTCTCCCTGCTGCTGGTCCTGCCGGCCGCGCCGCTGCTCGCGGCCCCGGAACCGGCGCAGATCGTGCCCGAAGCGATCGCGCCCGCGGCGGCCACGGTCGACGTGGCGCCGGCGCTCGACCTGCCGGCGCCTGCGACCCCGACGACCTCCGCTGCCGCCGGCAGTACCGCCAAGCCGGCCCAGTCGGCCAACGTGCCGGCCAGCGCCCTGCGCCAGAAGGCCGACGCCGCCGCCAACGCCACGCTGGCCGCGCTGCTGCCGCACCTGGCGGGCAACGACAGCATCCCGCTGCTGGACCGTTCGGCGATGTTCGCCGGCGACGTCAGCCGCCTGCTGGCCGCCTACGACCTCACCCAGGGCGTCCCGGCCCAGTCCGCCGCGCCGGCCGAAGGCCGCGTCCAGCAGGTGCTGAAGGCGGCGATGGGCCTGATCGGCACCCCGTACCGCTGGGGCGGCACTTCGACCGACGGCTTCGACTGCAGCGGCCTGGTCGGCTACGTGTTCCGCAGCGCGCTGGGCATCGAGCTGCCGCGCGTGTCGCGCGAGATGGCCGCCCGGGCCGAGGGCGAACTCATCCGCGACCGCACCCTGCTCAACCCGGGCGACCTGGTGTTCTTCGGCCTGCGCGGCCGGGTCAACCATGTCGGCATCTATGTCGGCGACGGCCAGTTCCTGCACGCGCCCAGCCGCGGCAAGGACGTGCGCGTGGACCGCATGGACACCGGCTACTGGGGCAACCGCTACATGCAGGCGCGCCGGGTCCAGCTCTGAGCCGCCGACACCCGTGACCGGACCAGGGCCGCCGCAAGGCGGCCTTCGTTTTTTTCCGCCGGAAGCGACCTCGTCAGGCCTGGGGGACCTGGTAGGCGGCGACGGTCTGCTCGATGCCCTTGCTGAGTTCCATGACCTTCAGCGCGTACTCGGCCATCCGTGCGTCTTCGGGCGACTGCGGCACCCATGGCGGCACCGGCACCGGCCGGCCCTCGACCGCGTCCAGGGCCACGAACACGATCACGCAGTGCGTGCACAGCCGCCAGTCGCCGCCCATCGGGTCGCGGGCGCGCACGTCGATGGCGAAATGCATGCTGCTGCTGCCGGTGTGGATGAGTTTGGCCGATACCGCGACCAGGTCGCTGATGCGCACCGGCGCCACGAAGCGGATCCCGCCCACCGCCACGGTGACGCTGTAGCGCCCGCTCCAGCCGACCGCGGCCGCGTAGCCGGCCTGGTCGATCCACTTCATTACCACCCCGCCGTGGACCTTGCCGCCGTAGTTCACGTCGGCCGGCTCGGCGAGGAACCGCAGGGTCAGTTCGCGCTGGTGTCCGGGCATGGCGGCCTCGCGCCGGGAACGGGTGCGGCAAGGGTACGCCTGCCGGCGCGTCCGTGCGGATGCCGCGCAGCAGCGTGACCGGCGCCGACCCGATCGGTGATCGTGGCCGCCACCGACGGGGGAACGGACGATGCAGGCTTCGCTGCTGACCAACCTGATGCTGCCGCTGGCCCTGGGCGTGATCATGCTCGGCCTGGGCCTGGGCCTGACCGTGGAGGACTTCCGCCGGGTGGCGCGCTACCCGCGCGCGGTGCTGGTCGGGCTGGCGCTGCAGACGCTGCTGCTGCCGTGGGTGGCGTTCGCCCTGGCGCTGGCGTTGCGGCTGCCGCCGGAGCTGGCGGTCGGGCTGATGCTGCTGGCCGCCTCGCCGGGTGGCGCCACCGCCAACATCTACAGCCACCTGGCGCGGGGCGACGTGGCGCTCAACATCACCCTGACCGCGATCAACAGCGTGCTGTGCCTGCTGACCCTGCCGCTGATCCTCAACCTGGCCCTGGAACACTTCCTCGGCGCGGGCCAGTACGTGCCGCCGCCGACGCGCAAGATCGTCGAGGTCGCCGTGATCATCCTGCTGCCCGTGCTGCTGGGGATGACCGTACGCGGCCTGTTCCCGGTGCTGGCCGCGCGCGCGGAAAAACCGCTGCGGGTGCTGGCGGTGCTGGTGCTGGCACTGCTGGTGGCGATGGCCGTGGTCCAGTCCTGGCAGGTGCTGGTCACCTATTTCGCCGCCGTCGGCGCGGCCTGCCTGCTGTTCAACCTCGCCAGCATGGGCACCGGCTACTTCGCCCCGCTCGCGCTGCGCCTGCCGCGCGGCCAGGCGATCGCCATCGCCATGGAAATCGGCATCCACAATGGCACCCTGGCCATCTTCATCGCGCTCAACGTGCTGGGGAACTCGACGATCGCCGCGCCGGCCGCGGTCTACAGCCTGCTGATGTTCCTCACCGCGGCGCTGTTCGCCGGATGGCTGGTGCGGGCGGGCCGGCGCGAAGGCACCGGCGGACTGGCGTAGACGGCCGGGGACCGGCGATGCTGCACGCCCCTGCCGGATGGATTTTGCGATGCGCCGTGGCGTCCTGGGTTGCCTGCTCCTGCTGTCCTCCACCGCCGTCGCCACCGAGGCCGCGCCGGAACGGACCATCTATCGCCACGCGGTACTGATCGACGGCACCGGCGCGCCCGCCAGGCCCGGCACCAGCATCGTCGTCGAAGGCGAGCGCATCGTGGCGGTGCTGCCCGATGCGCAGGCCGATACCCGCGGCGCGCGGGTGGTCGACCTCCGGGGGCGGCATGTCATCCCCGGGCTGATCGACACCCACGTCCACCTGGCCACGCCGCCGGATGCGGACGCGGCGAAGCAGACGCTGCGACGCCAGCTGTATTCCGGCGTGACCGCCGTGCGCAGCATGGCCGACGACGTGCGTTCGGTCGGCGAGCTTTCGCGCCAGGCCCTGGTCGGGGAGATTCCCTCGCCGGACATCCACTATGCGGCGCTGATGGCCGGCCCGGGCTTCTTCAGGGATCCGCGCACGATCGCGGTGACCCGCGGCAGGACGCCCGGGCAGACGCCGTGGATGCAGGCCATCGACGACCGCACCGACCTGGTCCTGGCGGTGGCGATGGCGCGCGGCACCTCGGCCGACGGGATCAAGCTGTACGCCGACATGCCCGGCCCGCTGCTGGCGAAGATCACCGCCGAGGCGCACCGCCAGGGCATCCCGGTATGGGCGCATGCGGCCGTGTTCCCGGCGATGCCGGCCGACGACGTGGCCGCCGGCGTGGACGTGATCTCGCACAGCTGCCCGCTGGCCTACGAAGCCTCCACCCGCAGGCCTGCCAGCTACCACGAGCGCACCCCGGTCGACGAAGCGCCGTTCAAGGACGGAGCGATGCCGCCCGCCATCACCGCCCTGTTCGCCTCGATGGCCGCGCGCGGCATCATCCTGGATGCGACCAACCTGGTGTACGTGCGCCATGTCGAGGAATACGCGCGCGAGAAGAAAGGCACGCCGCCGCGCTGCTCGGCCGCACTGACCCTGCGCCTGACCGCGCAGGCGTTCAGGCAGGGCGTGGCCATCTCCAGCGGCACCGATGGCGACAACCCCGACGACGCGCCGTTCCCGTCCCTGCACGACGAACTGGACCTGCTCGCCGGCCCGGTCGGCATGCCGCCGATGGAGGTGATCCGCGCGGCGACCGCCACGGCCGCACGCGCGCTGGGCCAGGAAAAGGCCATGGGCACGATCGAGCCGGGCAAGCTGGCCAACCTGGTCGTGCTCGCGCAGGATCCGCTCACCGGTATCGACCACCTGCGCAGCGTGACCGAGACGGTCAAGCGCGGCGTGCGCTATCCGCGCGGCGCGTTCGCCGTAGGCGGCCAGGACTCCAACGCAAGCGGATCGGGCGCGCGCACGCCCGACTGACGCCGGCGACTCAGTCGCCGAGGCCTTCGTGCTCCAACCCGACATTGCTGGACGCGCGGTCGTAGACCCCGCGGTCCAGCAGCCCGGTTTCCTTGGCCACCAGCACCGGCACCAGCATCTGCCCGGTGACGTTGGTCATCGTCCGCATCATGTCGAGGATGCGGTCGATCGCCACCAGCAGGCCGATGCCCTCCAGCGGCAGGCCGGCCGCGCTCAGCACCAGGGTCACCATCACGATCGCCGTGCCCGGCACGCCGGCCGTGCCGAAGCTGCCCAGCACCGAGGCCAGGAGGATCACGAAGTACTGGTTGACCGACAGGTCCAGGCCGAAATATTGCGCCACGAAGACGCTGGTCAGCGCGGGATAGATCGCGCCGCAGCCGTCCATCTTGATGCTCGCGCCCAGCGGCACGGCGAAGGCCGCGTAGTCGCGGTCCACGCCCAGGTTGTGGGTGACGCTGCGCAGGGCCACCGGCATGGAGGCGAAGCTCGATGAACTGACGAACGCGACCTGCATGCCCGACGCGGCGCCGCGGAAGAACTTCAGCGGGTTCAGCCCGTGCGCCATCAGCAGGCCGCCGTAGACGAACACGATGTGCAGCGCGCAGGCCAGGTACAGGGCGAACACGAAGTTGCCCAGCGGCAGCAGCTTCTCGAAGCCGTAGCTGCCGACCAGGCCGGCGATCAGGCCGAAGGTACCCAGCGGCGTGGTCTCCAGCACGAAGCGGGTGACCTGGATCATCGCCTCGCTGGCCTCGCCGGCCAGCGCGCGCAGCCGCGCGGTGCGCTCGCCGAGCTTGACCAGGGCGAAGCCGACCAGCCCGGCGAAGAAGATCACCTGCAGGATCTTGCCCTCGGCCAGCGCCTTGAACGGATTGGACGGGACCACGTCGAGCAGCACCTGCACCGGCGTGGGCACCTCGCGCACGGTGTAGTCCGGCGCCATCTGCAGCCCCGCCAGGCCATGGCCCGGCTTGAGCACCAGGCCGACGACCAGGCCCACGCACACCGCCAGCGCGGCGGTGGCGGCGAACCACAGGAAGGTGCGCCCGCCCAGCGCGGCCACCGACTTCTGCCCGTGCAGCGAGGCGACCGCGTTGATCACCGCGAACAGCACCAGCGGCACGGCGATCATCCGGATCAGGGTGACGTAGATGGTGCCCAGCGGGCCGAACCAGGTCTGCGCCGCCGGGCCCATCAGCCAGCCGGCCAGCGCGCCGAGGACGAAGCCGGCGGCCACGCGCTGCCAGAACGGGATCGCCAACCACGCCGACACCAGCTTCATCGCCATACCGCCAGGGGGAAACCCGCACCTTAGCCCAGCCCTGCCCGCGCTGGCGACGGGCAGGGGTGGAACGCCGTCGTGTCACCGGCATGACACCGTGCGCCGGGCATAATGCCGGCACCCCGCACGCCGCTGCTGCGTGGTCGCGGCACCGTCCCGGTGGCGCGCCATGCCCGGGCGCGCTTGCCTCCCGAACCGCACGCACGATCGAAACATGCCCCGTCACGCCGCACGCCTGTCTCTCCCCGCCGTCTTCGCCGCGCTGGCCGTCGCCAGCGGCTGCACCAGCTCCCCCGCCCCCTACACCACGGCCGCGCGTCCGCTCACGGTCGAGGTGCCCGCCGTGGCCCATCCCGGCGGCGAGACGCCCGAATGGTGGTACCGCAGCGGCGCGGCGCGCGCCGCCGGCAACGGCGCCATGGCCGGCAAGGCGAAGAACGTGATCCTGTTCCTCGGCGACGGCATGAGCCTGACCACGGTCGCCGCCGCGCGCATCCTCGAGGGCCAGCGCCACGGGCGGCCGGGCGAGGAGAACCTGCTGAGCTGGGAACAGTTTCCGCACACGGCCTTCAGCAAGACCTACAACACCGATTCGCAGACGCCCGATTCGGCCGGCACCATGACCGCGATCACCACCGGGGTGAAGAGCCACATGGGTGCGATCGGCGTGTCCGCCGGCCACCGCGACGACTGTGCCGGCAGCCTCGGCAAGCAGCGCCTGACCTGGCTGCAGCTGGCCGACAGCGCCGGGCTGGCCACCGGCATCGTCTCCACCGCGCGGCTGACCCATGCCACCCCGGCCGCGACCTGGGCGCACGTCCCCAACCGCGACTGGGAGAACGACACCGACCTGCCGGCCGAGGCGGTCGCGCAGGGCTGCATCGACATCGCCCGGCAGATGGTCGCCACCCCGTACGGCCGGGGCCCGCAGGTCCTGCTCGGCGGCGGCCGCGGCGAATTCCTGCCGGTCGGCGAGCGCGACCCGGAGTACGACGACAAGGTCGGCCAGCGCCTGGACGGCCGCGACCTGGTCGCCGAGTGGAAACGGGCGCATCCGCAGGGCGCCTATGCATGGAACCGCGCGCAGTTGCAGGCGGCGGCCACGGCGCCGGCCGTGTTCGGGCTGTTCGAGCCGGACCACATGCAGTTCGACCACGACCGCGACCGCGACGCCGAGCCCTCGCTGGCCGAGCTGACCGCCACGGCGATCCGCCATCTCTCGCGCGACCCGAACGGCTACGTGCTGATGGTCGAAGGCGCGCGCATCGACCACGCCAACCACTACGGCAACGCGTTCCGCGCGCTGGACGAGACCATCGCCCTGTCGGATGCGGTGCGTACCGCGGTCGAGATGACCTCGGCGGACGACACGCTGATCCTGGTCACCGCCGACCATTCGCACACGCTCAACTTCGTCGGCTACCCGGTGCGCGGCAACCCGATCCTGGGCAAGGTCCGCGGCCGCGGCGGCGAGGACGACACCCCGGGCGACTACGCACGCGACGCCACCGGCCTGACCTTCACCACGCTCACCTACGCCAACGGCCCCGGCAACACCGGCGCGAGCAACCGCCAGCCGGCCGGCCCGAAGCGCTTCCTGCACTCGCCGGGCACGTTCGAGCCGGTCGAGGGCCGTCCGGACCTGTCGCAGGTCGACACCGCCGACCCGGACTACCTGCAGGAGGCGCTGGTGCCGCTGAAGTCGGAGTCGCACGGCGGCGAGGACGTGGGCATCTGGGCGCGCGGCCCCGGCAGCGAAGCGATCCGCGGCACGGTCGAGCAGAACGCGATCTACCACTTCATCGTGCAGGCCACGCCGCGCCTGCGTGCACGGCTGTGCGAGGCCGGCACCTGCGATGCGGACGGCGTGCCGGTCCAGCTGCCGCAGCCGGTGGATTTCATGCGCAAGGGCGACGGGGCGATCCCGTCGCGCTGAGTTTCGACTTCCAGCGGGCCTGGCAGGCACCCCCGCGGACCGCTCCGGCGCCGTTGCCCGTCACCGGCGAGCGCCGGAGCGTTTCCCGGCAGCCGCGGACCCTAACCCTCCTTCGCCCGCCGCGCCTGCCGCCGGGCGAGGACGCGTCGCGAGCGGAGGGTGGCGTCGACGCGGCGGTGGCCGGATACCGCGTGCAAGGTCAGAACGGCTTGGCCAGCACCAGCCAGATGACGATGAGCAGGGCCAGCACCGGCAGTTCGTTGAACACGCGCAGCGCGCGCGAGGAGGGCAGCGCCCGCCCCTGCTCGACGCCCTTCAGCCAGCGCCCGCCGACGATGTAGTGCGCCAGCATCAGCGCGACCAGCAGCAGCTTGGCGTGCAGCCAGCCCGCAGGCGAACCCACCATCGTCGGAAAGCCGTCGAGCACGCGGTGGCCCAGCCAGAGGAACAGGCCCAGCAGCGCCGCCAGCCCGAACATGTGGTGGCCGAAGCGGTACAGCCGCCGCCCCATCAGCACCAGGCGCGCACGCACCTCCGGCGCTTGCGCCCCGGCTTCGGCCAGGTTGACCAGGATCCGCGGCAGGTAGAACACGCCCCCCATCCAGGCCATGACGAACAGCAGGTGGAAGGACTTCACCCAGAGATAGGTGGCATACATGCGCGGCGGCCTGCGGCTAGGATGGGCGGATTCTCGGCGATCACGCGCACCGCTGTCGAACCCGCGCACGCTCGGCCCCACCCGACGACCCGCACGACCCGCATGGCCAAGACCTACGACCGCGCCTACTTCGAGCACTGGTACCGCGGCCAGCACATCCAGGATCCGCGCCGCCTGGCGCGCAAGGTCGCCCTCGCCGTATCGGTGGCCGAGCACTACCTCGAACGCCCGGTCCGCACCGTGCTCGACATCGGCTGCGGCGAAGGCAGCTGGCGCGCGCCGCTGCTGAAGCTGCGGCCGAAGGCACGCTACCTGGGCTTCGACAGCAGCGAGTATGCGATCGCCCGCCATGGAGCGCGGCGCAACCTGCACCTCGCCCGTTTCGGCGACTTCGCCTGGCTGCGCCCATGCGCCCCGGTCGACCTGCTGGTCTGCGCCGACGTGCTGCACTACCTGCCCACGCGCGAACTGGCGCAGGGGCTGCCGGGGCTGGCCGAACTGTGCGGCGGCGCCGCGTTCCTGGAGACGTTCGCCGCCGAGGACGAGTTCGAGGGCGACACCGTCGGCTTCCAGCCGCGCAAGGCCGCCTGGTACCGGCGTCGGCTGGAACGCGAAGGCTTTACCCCGGTCGGCTCGCACTGCTGGCTCGGCCCGCGCATGGCGCAGGCGCCTTCGGCCCTGGAGCGCGGCTGAGCGCGGCGGTCCACGCGCGCGCCGGCGGACACGTCCTCAACGCGCGCGCGTGCGCCAGTGGAGCCCGTGGCCCTCTGCGCCGTGCCGGCCTACCCAGGTCACGGCCGAGGAGTACGGAACGTCCCCCGTGCAGCGGTGGAACGTGTACGAGGCCTGGAGCGCATCCGGGCCGGGCCACCACCTGCGGGAGAACCGTGGCGACGGGACCCGCGCGACGTCGACGGGCTGGCAGTGCCCCGAGAGCCGCCAACCCTGGCGCGGGTCGTAGCTGAAGGCCAGCATGCTCTCGTTCGTGTCGATGTCATGCACCTCCCGGATGTCCACCGCCTCCGGAGGCAGCCACGCCGGTATCCAGCCCTTCTCCACCGCGCCGCTGCGCCCGGCGTCGGCGAGCGACGCGTAGCTGGACTCCGGACGCTCGAAGGCGCAGGCGGACAACCCGAGGCCGGCCACGACCAGCGCGGGCGTCCCCACGGACCGCAGCACCCGGACCAGGCCGGCCCCGGGCGGCGTCGGCCCCGTGACGTTCCGGGACTCGCCACGCGGGTGGTCAGCCAAGGATATCGGCGCCCCTGTGGCCGTCCGGCACGCCCTGGACCAGGAAGACGTCCCCTTCCGTATGTTCGGTGCGCAGGGACCGGATCGCCCGGTACGCATCGGAGTCGTACCAGCGCTGCGCCTGTTCCATGGACGGGAACTCGATGACGACCAGGTCGCCCGACCATGCTCCCTCGAGCGGTCGATAGGGACCGCCGTGGACCCTGTACTTCCCCGAGAACGGAGCCAGGGTCTCGTCGATGCGCTGCAGGTACTCCCGGATCTGTTCGCCGAACCGGGTCTCGCGTATCACGGCAACTGCGTAGGCACTCATGGAATGCTCCTGGAAGGGTGGAAATATCCGCGCACGCCGGCACCCGGGGCGAACAGCTGCAACCCGGTACGACGAAGCACGGCCCGCGCTCCGCACGGACGCTGGCGCGAGACCGCGCGTGCGCCGCGAACCGGGGACGGAACCCGGGCGTGGGCTGCCACCGGAGTTTCGACCGGTCGCGACACGTCCGCCAGCGGCCGGCGCGGCGTCGCGATTGAGCCGTGGTCCGCCCCGGCCACGCGGGTGCGTTCCCGCCGCGCTCAGCCGCAGGCGTCCTGCACGGCCCGATCCAGGCCCTGGCGCATCTCCGCGGTCGCCGAAGCACCCGCCGCGCCCAATGCCGCGGTGCGCTGCGCCCGCGCGCCATCGCAGGCGGCATCCGCCGCCGGGTGGCGCACCTGCGCGCGCCGCTGGCCGGGTACGGCCGGCGTCCCCAGCGTACCGGCCGAGGCTGGCGCCGATACCGGTGCCTGGCCGGACACCGTCGCCCGGTGCGCCCGGGTGGCCGATATCTCGTCGGTCGCGCAGGGCGTGGACTGGTAACTGTTGCTGCCGTCGGCGCGGGTGCACTTGTACACCGGTTGCGCGCCTGCGACGCCGGTGGCGGAGAGCAGCAACAGCAAACCGGCGTACTTCATCGAGGCTCCAGGCGGGTGACGATGCGGGGCGACCAGCCTAGCAACTCGGTGCCGGATCTCCGCCCGCACATGCGCGGAGTGCGGCGGCCGTCGCATTCCGCCCGACCGGCCGATAGCGCACGCCACGCCATCCGCGGCATGCAGGAGACGCGACCCGGTGGCATGGCCGTTCGCGACCTGCCCTGCCGGTGATCCGGTTCGCGGCCTGACCGACCGGATTCGCCGCCCCGGACACGAAAACCGGGACGGCGCGCGTCGGGCCGGAAACCCGCGCCCGGTCCCGCTCGCGTGCCGGATCCAGGACTCCGCGGGCACGTCGACCGATCCACGGGCCGGGCTCGCCACTCCGCATGTGCGGCCGCTTCGCCTGCGCTCCCCTTGGGGGCATGCGCAGGCGCAGGCGGCGGCCTCGAAGCCGCGCAACACCGCGGAGAATCGCGCCCGCACCTGCGAGGAGCGTACGATGGCGCCTCGCCGAAGCGGTTGCATCCGGCATGACGCGGGCACCCGCCGCCTGCCGGCACCTACCCGCGGGCCGCCGCCCAGCGCTGCACGATCGCGGCGATCGCCGCCACCCCGTCGGTCAGCGCTGCCGGACCCGGCTGGAGGATCAGCGGAGACTTGATCTCGTGCAGCTCGCCGTCGCGCACCGCCGGGATCGCGTCCCAGCCCGGGCGCGCGGCGACCTGCCCGGGACGGAACTTCTTGCCGCACCACGAGCCGAGGATGATGTCCGGCCGGCGCGCCACCACGGGCTCGCCACTGGCCAGGATCCGCGCCTTCGCCAGCGGCTCGGCCGACAGCTCCGGGAACACGTCGTCGCCACCGGCGATGCGCACCAGTTCGGCGACCCACTGGATGCCGGTGATGATCGGTTCGTCCCACTCCTCGAAGTAGACCTTCGGCCGCACCGGCAGCCGCGCGGCCTGCGCCTCGACCGCGTCGAGCCCGCGCCTCAGCGCATCGGCATACGCGAGCGCGCGGGCGCCGGCGCCGACCAGCGCGCCGAGCCGGCGCACGTAGTCGACGATCCCGTCCACGCTGCGGTGGTTGGCGATCCACACCTCCACGCCGCGCCTGACCAGCGCGGCGGCGATGTCGGCCTGGATGTCGGAAAAGCCGATCGCCAGGTCCGGCCTGAGCGCCAGGATCGCCTCGACCCTGGCGCTGGTGAACGCGCTGACCTTGGGCTTTTCGCGCCGCGCCTGCGGCGGGCGCACGGTGAAGCCGCTGATGCCGACGATGCGGTCCTGCTCGCCGAGCGCGTACAGCGTCTCGGTCGGCTCCTCGGTCAGGCAGACGATGCGCCGCGGCCCCATCAGCCGACCTGCTTGCGGAAATAGACCACGCGCTCGGTTTCCTCGAAGCCGCAGGCCGCGTGCGCGCCGAGGCTGTCCCGGTTGTCCAGCAGCGCGTCGGAGGCCAGTTCGCTGCAACCCTGCGCGCGCGTCCACGCCTCCACCGCGGCCACCAGCGCGCGGCCCACGCCACGGCCGCGGAACGCCGGTGCCACGTACCAGCCTTCGAGGAAGCCCACCGGCGAGGACCCGGTGCCGTTCACGTAGTCGTGGCGCAGCGTCGCTTCGGCCAGGCCGACCAGCACGCCGTCGCGCTCGGCGACGAAGGCGGCCTTGCCATCGGGCTCGTCGAGCATCGCGTGCGCCTCCGCGTCCAGCTCCAGCGCGTCGGCGTCCGGCCACAGCGCGCAGCGCATGATCACCCATGGGCCGAGGTCGCCGGCCTGCGCCGCGCGCACGCGGGCCGCGCCCTGCGCGGCGCCGCTCACGGATACAGCATCCGCTTGGACCAGGCGCCGCCATCGTGGCGCTCGTAGCACCAGCGCTCGTGCAGGCGGAAGCCGGCGCCGTACCAGAACTCGAACGAGGCCGGCACCACGCGGAAGCCGCTCCAGCCCGCCGGCCGCGGCACCTCGCGCCCGGCGAATTCGGCCTCGACCTCCGCCAGCCGCGACTCGAACGCCTCGCGCGAAGGCAGCGTGGCCGACTGCGTCGACGCCCACGCACCGAGCTGGCTCATCCGCGGCCGGCTGGCGAAGTACACGTCCGCCTCGGCGTCCTCGACCTGGACCACGCCGCCCTCGATCCGCACCTGCACGCCCGCTTCGCGCAGGTGCCGCCACAGGAACAGCAGCGCGGCGTGCGGGTTGGCCCGCAGGTCGCGGCCCTTCGGGCTGTCCAGGTGGGTGTAGAAGGCGAAGCCGCGCGCATCGAACGCCTTCAGCAGCACGGTGCGCGCGGACGGACGGCCATCTTCGCCGACGGTGGCCACGGTCATCGCGTTGGCGTCCACCATGCCGCTGCCGCCGGCCTCCTCGAACAGCCGGCCGAAGGTGTGTAGCGCTTCGGCGTACAACGGGTCGGACATGGCGACTCCACAGGCGCGGCAGGGACACGTATTGTGGACCGATGCCGATGCAGGCGCACGCGGGCTTTCCTTCTTCGCTGGTGCACGGGGCGCTGGCCGGCAGCGGTGCGCGCCGCGGTGGCGGCCTGCGCGTGCTCGGCATCAGTGGCCTGCAGGGCAGTGGCAAGAGCACGCTGGCGGCGCAGGTCGTGGAGGCCGCCGCCGGCGCGGGACTGCGCGCGGCGAGCCTCTCGCTGGACGATGTCTACCTCACCGCGGCGCGACGCCAGGCGCTGGCACGCGAGGTCCATCCGCTGCTGGCCACGCGCGGGCCGCCGGGCACGCACGACCTGCCGCTGGCGCTGGCCACGATCGACGCCCTGCGCGATGGCGGGACCCCGGCGCTGCCGCGGTTCGACAAGCTCGGCGACGACCGGCTTCCGCTGGAGGCCTGGCCCGTCCCACCCGGACCGCTCGACCTGCTGGTGGTCGAGGGCTGGTGCCTGGCGGTCCCGGCCGAGGAGGCGCCGGCCTTGGACGAGCCGCTCAACGCCCTGGAGCGCGAGGAGGATCCCGACGGGACCTGGCGCCGCTGGTGCAATGCGTCGCTGCGCGTCGACTATCCACCGCTGTGGGCACGGATCGACGCGCTCTGGTTCCTGCAGCCTCCGGATTTCGACATCGTCGGCACCTGGCGCTGGCAACAGGAACAGGCGCTGGAGCGCGCGCAGCCGGGACGCCGCGGCATGGACCGCGCCGGGCTTGAACGCTTCATCCAGCACTATGAGCGCATCAGCCGCCAGGCGCTGCGCACGCTGCCCGCGCTCGCCGACAGGACCATCGTGCTCGATGCCGCGCGCATTCCCGCCGGCTGACGCCAGCGCGGGAACCTGCGCCCCTTTTCGGACAAGTCTGATGGTGGAGCGCCCCCGGTGCGCGCACAGTGCCGCGGTCAGGGGGATGCGGAGTCGGCTCGATGCACAGGGACGGTCGGCCATCGGCGCGTGGCCTTCCCGCGATGCGCCGCCCGCGTCCCCGCGTACCGCTCACGGCCGCAGCCATCCGCCCTGGCCCACTCCCCCTGGGCCAGGCCGCGCTGGGGCCGGTCCGGGCCCCCGGGCCCGGACGCTATCGCGCGCCGACCCGTGTCCTGCCGATGCCGGGCACGGGTTGGCCCGGAGCTTGCGTCGGACCCGTACACGCGGCGCGGCCGCGCCCGGTTCCGGAGCAGGCCCGATGAAACCCGCCCCGCCAGATACCTGCGCCTCGGGGGACCCCGCCGCGCTGCCGGCGGCACGGATCCTGGTGGCCGAGGACCACCCGGTCAATCGCGCCGTGGTCGGCCACCAGCTGCGCCGGCTGGGCTGCGTTCCCATCCTGGTGGAGGACGGCCGGCAGGCGCTCGACGCGCTGGCCCGGGACCGGTACGACCTGCTGCTCACCGACTGCCGCATGCCCGGGCTGGACGGCTTCGCACTGGCACGCGCGGTGCGCCGCGGCGCGCGCGGCGCCGATCCGTGGCTGCCGATCGTGGCGATGTCCGGGACCGGCTCGCACGGCTCGCGGCAGGCGTGCCTGGCCGCCGGGATGGACGGCTACCTGGCCAAGCCCGCGCCGCTGGACGAACTGCAGCGCGAACTGGTCCGCCACCTCGGCCGGGGGACACCCGCGCGGTCCCGGCCGGCTGGACCGGTGCGCGAGCGCCGCCTGGCCCGGCGCCTGGTCGACGCGTTCGGCTCCACCGGCCAGGCCCGCGGCGTGCTGCAGCCGCTGCTCGACGCGTGCCGGGCGGACCTGGCCGCACTTGACCTGGCGGCGCGACGTGGCGAACACCTGCGCGAGCGCGAGCTGCTGCACCGCCTGGCCGGCGCGCTGGCGCTGGTCGTGCCCGCGGGCGCCGGCGCGGCGCGCGGTCCGCCGCATGGCAGGGACGAGCTGGCGCGGCGCACCCGCCTGCTGCAGCGCCTGCTCTCGCGGCTGCCGCCGGGCGACCCGCCGCGGGGTCCGGCATGACGGTCCCGCCGGCCCCCGGCCTGCGCGTGATCCTGGCCGACGACCACCCGGTCGTGCGCGGCGGGGTCAGGGCCCTGCTCGAACAGGCCGGGGGCATCCGCATCACCGCCGAGGCGGCCACGGCCGGCGAACTGTTCGCCGCGGTCTCGCGCGGCGACGGCGACCTGGTCCTGACCGACTTCAGCATGCCCGGCGGCGACGCGGCCGACGGCCTGAGCATGCTCGGGCGGCTGCGCGCGCACTGGCCGGAGCTGCCGGTGGTCGTGCTGACCATGGCCGGCAACACCGCGGTGCTGCGCACCATCCTCGAGGCGGGCGTACTCGGGCTGCTCAACAAGTCCGACGCGCTCACCGAACTCGCGATGGCGATCCATGCCGCCTCGCAGGGACGGCGCTACGTGGGCACCAGCATCCGCGCGCTGCTCGAGCCGGCAAGCCCGGGGCTGTCGCAGCGCGAGACCGAGGTCCTGCGCCTGTTCGCGTCCGGACTGACCGTCTCGCAGATCGCGCGGCGCCTCAACCGCAGCGTGAAGACCATCAGCCGGCAGAAGACCGACGCGATGGCCAAGCTCGGCCTGCGCAGCGACCTGGACATCTACGCCTACGCGCGCCAGAACGGGCTGCTGTTCTGAACCGTTGTGCGCACCGGTGCGCGGTTCCGCATCTTTCAGACGATTCCGATGGTGGCCGCGGGCGCGACGATCCAGCATCGACTGCATGGACACGATGCAGGCAATGCCGGACATGGGGCATGCGTCGCAAAGCAGGGACGCGATGCCGGACTACCCCGCCCGCCCCGCGCGCCCGGCGCCCGCCGGCAGCTGGCACCAGCTGACCCACGCCGCGGTCGGACTGGCGTGGACCCGCGACCCCGAGGTGATGAACGATCTCGTCGCCACGCTGCTGGACATCCACCTGCAGCACAGCCCGCGCGCTCCCGAGCGCACGCTCGACGAGCTGCACCTGATGATCGCGCTGGAACTGCAGCAGCTTTCCGGCGATCCGGACTGAGCCCGGGCGCGCGCGCCGGCCGCGGGTCGTTGCAGCGGTGACGGTCGTCCGGCCGCAGGCGCGGTGCTAGCATCGCGCCCCATGAATCCCGCGCCCAACCTGGTGCTGGTCGGCCCGATGGGCGCCGGCAAGAGTTCGATCGGACGCCGCCTGGCGGAACGCTTCGGGCTCGAGTTCGTCGACGCCGACCAGCACATCGAGCAACGCTCCGGCGCCACCATCAACGCGATCTTCGAACACGTCGGCGAGGCCGGCTTCCGCGAGCGCGAGCGCGCCGCGCTGGCCGAACTGCTGGGCGGCGACGGCCGGCTGGTGGCCACCGGCGGCGGCGCGGTGCTGGACGCCGAGAACCGCAGGCGCATCCGCGAACGCGGCTTCGTCGTCTACCTGGCCGCCGGCCTGGATGCGCAGCTCAAGCGCCTCCAGCGCGACCGCACCCGCCCGCTGCTGCAGCGCGCCGACCGCGAAGAGGTGCTGCGGCAGATGGCCATCCACCGCGAGCCGCTGTACCGCGAGGTGGCCGACCTGGTGATGGAGACCGACGGCCTCACCGCCGCCGACGCGGCGACCCGGCTGGGCCTGCAGCTGGCCGGCCGCTGGCGGATGGGGGCGGCGGCATGAGCGACGTGCGCACCGTCGCCGTGGGCGGCGACGCTCCCTACCGGATCGAGATCGGCCCGGGCCTGCTCGCCGACGGCGCGCGGCTGGCGGCCCACGCGCGCGGCCGCCACGCGCTGCTGCTCACCGACAGCCACGTGGCCCCGCTGTACGCGGCCGCGGTGGAATCGGCGCTGCGCGATGCGCGCCCTGCCCTGCGCGTCGCCATCCACGTCATGCCCGCGGGCGAGTCGCACAAGACCCTGGCCAGCTTCGGCGAGGCGATCGATGCGCTGGCCGCGCTCGGGGCCACCCGCGACGCCACCATCTTCGCGCTGGGCGGCGGCGTGGTCGGCGACCTCGCCGGGTTCGCCGCGGCGTGCTGGATGCGCGGCATCGACTGCGTGCAGCTGCCGACCACGCTGCTGTCGATGGTCGACTCGTCGGTCGGCGGCAAGACCGCCGTGGACATCCCGCAGGGCAAGAACCTGGTCGGTGCGTTCCACCCGCCGCGCGCGGTGTTCGCCGACACCGCCGCGCTGCGCACGCTGCCCGCGCGCGAACTGCGCGCCGGCCTGGCCGAGGTGGTCAAGTACGGTGCGATCCGCGATCCGCTGTTCTTCGAATGGCTGGAGGCCGAACGCGCCGCGCTGCTGGCCGGCGACCACCGCGCCCTCGCCGAGGCCATCGCCCGCAGCTGCGAGCACAAGGCCGGGATCGTCGAGCGCGACCCGCTCGAGCGCGGCGAACGCGCCCTGCTCAACCTCGGCCACACCTTCGGCCATGCGATCGAAGCCGAACAGGGGTACGCGGGCAACGACCGCGAGGCGCTGGTCCACGGCGAGGCCGTCGCGGTCGGCATGGTCCTCGCGGCCCGCCTGTCGGCCCGGCTGGGCATGGCCGGGGACGACGACACCGGGCGGCTGCGCACCCTGCTGCAGGGCTACGGCCTGCCGACCGCCGTGCCGGCCGGGCTCGATCCGGAGGCGCTGCTGGCGCGCATGCGCCTGGACAAGAAGAACCTGGCCGGTCGCCTGCGCCTGGTCCTGTGGCGCGGCCTCGGCCACGCCGAGGTCGTGCCCGACGTGGACGAGGCCCGGGTCCTGGAGCTGCTCCGCGAGGCCTGAGCGCGGCTCCCCGCGGACATCGCACCGACCCCGGCCGGCTACAATGCCGGCCCATGCGCATCCTCCTGCAGCAGCGCCCGGCCCCGGGCGAAGCCCCCCGCTACCTGCAGCTGACCCTGCAGCCGGACCTGTTCGGCGGCTGGGAGCTGCTGCGCGAGACCGGCCAGGTCGGCGGCAGGTCGCAGCTGCGCCGCGAGCAGTACCTGCTCCAGGCCGAGGCCACCGCCGCGTTCGAGAAGGCCCGCGACGGCCAGCTCAAGCGCGGCTTCCAGGTCGTGTTCGTCAGCGGCGCCGAAGCGCCGAAGCCGGCCTGAGCGCGCACCCCCTTCCCACGTCCCAAGGTTTTCCGTGTCCGATACCCTCGCCAACGACCGCCTGCTGCGCGCCCTGCGCCGGCAGCCCGTGGACCGCACCCCCGTCTGGCTGATGCGCCAGGCCGGCCGCTACCTGCCGGAATACCGCGCCACCCGCGCCGCCGCCGGCAGCTTCCTGGCGATGGCCAAGAACCCGGAGCTGGCCTGCGAGGTCACCCTGCAGCCGCTGCGCCGGTTCCCGCTGGACGCGGCGATCCTGTTCTCCGACATCCTCACCGTGCCCGACGCGATGGGCCTGGGCCTGTACTTCGCCGACGGCGAAGGCCCGAAGTTCGAGCGCCCGGTGCGTGACGAAGGCGATGTCGCCAGGCTGGCCGTGCCGGACATGGAAACCGGACTGCGCTACGTGATGGACGCGATCCGCGTGATCCGCCGCGAACTGGGTGGCCGCGTGCCGCTGATCGGTTTCTCCGGCAGCCCGTGGACGCTGGCCTGCTACATGGTCGAAGGCGGCGGCAGCGACAACTATTCGAAGATCAAGGCGATGGCCTTCAACCGCCCCGAGCTGCTGCATCGCATGCTCGGCGTGGTCACCGATGCGGTGATCGCCTACCTGTCGGCGCAGCGCGCGGCCGGCGCGCAGGCGCTGCAGGTGTTCGACACCTGGGGCGGCGTGCTGTCGCCGTCGCTGTACCGCGAGTTCTCGCTGCCCTACCTGCAGCGCATCGCCCGCGAATTGGATCGCGGCGACGGCGATGCGCGCGCGCCCCTGATCCTGTTCGGCAAGGGCAACGCGCCGTACCTGGAAGACCTGGCTGCCTCGGGCACCGACGCGGTCGGCGTGGACTGGCTGGTCGGGCTGGGCGAAGCCGCGCGCCGCACCGGCGGCCGCGTCGCCCTGCAGGGCAACCTGGATCCGGCCACGCTGTACGGCAGCCCGGGAAAGATCGCCGCCGAGGCCGCGCGCGTGCTCGACGACTACGCGGCCGGCAACGGCGGCTCGCGCGAGGGCCACGTGTTCAACCTCGGCCACGGCATGTCGCCGGACATGGATCCGGAACACGTCGCCGCCCTGGTCGAGGCGGTGCACGCGCACAGCGCGCGCTGAGGGCGGCACCGCGGGTGGCGTTCAGCCGGTGCCGGACACCGGCGACCGCGGCCGCCCGATCCGCGGCCCGCGCGACGGCGCGTCCGCGTCGACGGGCCGGCGGTACTCGATCCGGATTTCGCGCAGCGCCGGCGGCACGTCCGGCTCGATCGCCTCCGGTGCCACGCACCCCGGATACAACGAACCGGCGAGCTGTTCGGCCAGCAGCGGCGCGCGCGCGGCCTCGGCCTGCGCGACCAGCACGCGGTCGCCGACCACCACCGCCGACGGCTCGCGGCCCGGTTCGCGATAGCTGGCCAGCACCTCGCCGGCATCCACCGGCGGCAACGTGGCGGCGAGGTCCACCCGTGCCGGCAGCCAGCAGGTGCCGGTATTGACGATCCGCAACTGCCCGGCCACCGAGGCCATGAACGCCTCCAGCTCGCGCTGCAGCGATCCGACGGTGGCCGGTGGCTGGGCCGCGCTGGCGCGCGCCTTGACCAGGTAGAGCCCGTGCGGGAACAGCAGCATCGCCGAGGCCAGCGCGTCGTCCGGGTACTGCAGGCCGAGCCGCCACGCGCCGACCTCGCGCGCATCGCCCGCGGCCGGCGCCGCCGCCGCGAGGGTGAACGGCTCCAGCACGCCCATCTCGACGCCGCGGCCGGACTGGCGCGCCGCCTCGGCGATGCTGTCCCGCTCGCTGCCCGCGAACAGCGCCAGGGCCTGCGCGGTCTGCACGCCGGCGGGATAGAAGTACAGGTCGATCCATCGCTGCTTGCGGTTGTCCGCGTAGCGCACCGAAACGCCGAGGCGTTGTTCGGCATAGCGCTGCTCCGACTCGGCGAGCCAGCCCCCGACCAGCAGCGGATAGAGCACGCGGGTCTCGCTGATCACCTCGCCGAGGAATGCGGGCTCCGCGGGCTGTGCGGGCGCGGCCGTCGCCGCGGCGGCAGGCACCAGGGACACGGCCAGCGCCAGGGCCCGCCAGCCTCCGCGCCCGGTCATGCTTCCATCGCCTCCGGCAGGACGGCCTCGATCGCCGCGGCCAGCATCTCGCCGGTCACCGGCTTGCGCAGGAACCCGTCGAAGCCGGCCGCGCGTGCCTGCTGTTCGGCGTCGGCGTCCGCGCGCGCGGTGACCGCGATCAGCGGCGGGCCGAAGCCCTGCAGCCGCAACTGGCGCGCGAGCGCCAGCCCGTCCATGCCCGGCAGGTCCAGGTCCAGCAGGGCGAGGTCGAAACGCGCCACCGATACGTCGGCCAGCGCGGCCAGGCCATGCGGCGCGTGCGCGACCCGGTGCCCCTGCGCGCGCAGCAGGCTCGCGATCACCTCGGCCACGGTGGGGTCGTCTTCCACCAGCAGCAGGTCCAGGTGGCGCATCCCGCCGGCCGTGCGCCTCGGCGGCGGCACGCTGGCCGGCGAAGCGGCGGGCAACGGCAACCGCACGGTGAAGGCCGTGCCCTGGCCCGGCGTGCTGTCCACGCTGATCTGCCCGGCCATGGCCACCGCGAGCTCCTGGCAGATCGCCAGGCCCAGCCCGCTGCCGCCGTAACGCGCCGTGGTGCGCGCGCCGTCGGCCTGTTCGAAGCGGCGGAACAGGCGCTGGCGCTGCTCTTCGTTCAACCCCGGGCCGGTGTCGCGCACGACGAAGGCGACCCCGCCGTCGATGGCCGGCGAGACGTCCAGCGCCACCTCGCCGCGGTCGGTGAACTTGACCGCGTTGCCAAGCAGGTTGAGCAGGATCTGGCGCACGCGCACCGGATCGCCGCGCAGCCAGCGCGGCGCGTCGCCGGCGACGTTGACGTGGAAGGCCAGGCCACGCTGCTCGGCGCCCGGCGCCATCAGCGCGGCGACCTCGGCGACCAGGGCGCGCAGGTCGAAGTCCTGTACGTCCAGCTCCAGCTTGCCGGCCTCGATCCGGGCCAGGTCCAGGGCGTCGTTGACCAGGCGCATCAGGTGTTCGCCGGCCCGCCGGATCGATTCGATGTAGCTGCGCTGGCGCGGATCCAGCGGCGTGGCCAGCAGCAGTTCGCTCATTCCCAGCACGCCGGTCATCGGCGTGCGCACCTCGTGGCCGAGCGTGGCCAGGAAGCGGCTCTTGGCCAGCGAGGCCTGTTCGGCCAGTTCCCGCTTGTGCACGTCCAGCTGCCACTGGTTGCGGCGACGCAGGCGTCGCCGGTACAGCCAGCCGACCGACAGCAGCGCCACGATCGCCAGCCCGCCCAGCACGGCGCCGCCCCACGGACTGCGCCACCACGGCGGTGGCACGCGGAACGCCAGCGTGCGCACCTCCGACCATTCGCCCTCCGCGCCGGCCGCCGCCTGGACCTGCAGCCGGTAGCTGCCCGGCGGCAGCTGCGAGAACACGCGCTCGCCACGCCCCTGCACGCCGACCCAGTCCTGGTCGAAACCGTCGAGGCGGAAACGGTAGCGGTTGGATTCGGGGTCGTCGAAGGACAGCAGCCGGACCACGACCTGGAGGTCGTGGTCGTCGGGCTGCAGCTCGAAGCCGCCGTCCGCCGGCAACTCCACCAGCGCCTCGCCGCGCCGGGCGCGCACCGCGTCGACCACCACCGCCGGCGACGGGTGCAGCGGATCGGACTGGGCGGTATCGAGCAGCAGCAGCGAGCCGTCGTCGGTGCTGGCGACCAGCACGCCCGACGGATCCAGGGTCAGGGCGCGCTCGGTGAACTCCTGGCTGGGCAGGCCTTCGCGCACGCCGAAGCGGCGCACCGACGCCACCCCGTCGCCGCGGTCCGCATCGACCCGGAACAGGCCGCGCCGCGTCGCCAGCCACGCGCGACGCTGCCCGTCGATCACCAGGCCGGTGGCCTCCGTGGCGGGAATGCCCTCGCCGATGCCCAGGTGCAGCTGCCGGCGCCACCGTCCGTCCACGCGGTTCCAGGCTTCGAGCCCGTTCAGCCGCTGCAGCCACAGACGGTCGGCACCGTCGAATGCGAAGGCCTGCACCGGCTGCGGATCCATGCCGGGCAGCTCGGCGAAGGCGCGGGCGGCCGGATCCCAGCGGCGCAGGCCGGCGTCGGCCGATATCCACGGCAACCCGTCGGGGCCGAGCTGCACCGCCGACAGGTCCGCGGTGCCCAGCCCGGGCGTGCCCGCCGGCAGCGACTCGAGGACGCGGCCGTCGATGCCGTCGCGGCGCTGCAGCCCCCCGCCGGGCGCGGCGATCCACAGGCTGCCGTCCGGGGCGGGCAACAGCCAGTCGATCGAGCCGACGGGCGCGCGGTCCACCTCGCTGCGGGTCGTCCACGCCCGCTGCGCGCCGGTCGCCGGATCGACCAGCACCAGCCCGTCGGGATACCCGATCCACAGCCGCCCGCGGACGTCTTCCACCAGGGTGCGCGGCCGCCCGCCCTTCAATTCCTCCGCCAGCTGCCGGGTGGCGACGCCGGTCGCGGCGTCGAGCCGCTCGATGCCGCCGGCGGCGCCGGCCAGCCATACGCCGCCGGAGCGCGCGGGGGCGACGGCGCGGTACAACCCGCCCTGCAGCCCGTTGCTGGCGTCCAGCACGGCGGTGCGGCGCCAGTCCGAGCGCAGGTAGCCGAGGCCGCGCGAGGGCAGCGCCACCCACAACGCGCCGTCGTCCTGGCGCAGCAGCGCCTGCACCTGGCTGTTGATGCCCAGGGCCTTGGATTCGTGCAGCACCGGCACCGGCGCGTCGGCGCCGCGCACGCGCCACACCCCTTCGCGCGTGGCCAGCCAGTACCCGCCTTCGCCGTCGTCGCTCATCGCGGTGACGGTGCGCGCGCCCTTGAAGTCCCCCGCCCAGCGCGGCGTCCGCCAGTGGCCGTCGTCGCCGAGCAGGAACAGGCCGTGCGACGTCCCGATCCAGGTCGCGTCCGCCTCGCGCCACAGCGACACCACCGGCGGCCACGGGTTCGCGCCCGGCATCGCGAGCCGTTTCACATGCTTGTCGGAACAGCGCACCAGGCCCTGCAGGGTGCCGACGAGGGTGCCGCCGCGGTCGTCGAAGGCCAGCGCCAGGATCGCCCGGTCCATCACCGCATTGACCTCGGCGTCGGAGGAGCGCATGCGCTTGACCTGGTCCTGCGCATCGATCCGGTACAGGCCGCCGCCGTAGGTGCCGAACCAGATCTCGTCGCCGCGGCCGGCCACGGCGAACACTTCCTCGCTGTCCATCTGCGGATGCGCGGCCTTGCGGAAGTGGCGGAAGCCGTCGCGCGCGGCATCCATCACGCTCAGCCCGCCACCCTCGCTGGCCACCCAGATGCGATTGCGCGCGTCGACGTACAGCACCTGCAGCACGTTGCCCGGAAGCGAGGCCGGGTCGTCCGGGTCGTGGCGCCAGACCCGGAAGCCGACGCCGTCGTACCGTGCCAGGCCATCCCAGGTGGCCGCCCAGAGGAAGCCGTCATGGTCGCGCGCCAGCGCCGGCACGGTCGTCGCCGGCAGCCCGTCGGCCGGACCGAGGACCCGGAAGCGCGGGATCTCGGGCACGGCGGCGCCCGCGGCGCCCACCACCGCCAGCAGCACGCACAGCACGCAAACGCGCAGCATCGACATCCGCTCTCCCCGCTCCCCCGCGAATCGTCGCAACGCATCGTTGCAGGCGCAAGCCGCGCCCCGGCCGCCCGGGGCCTAGAATGCGCCGCATGACGCCCACGCGCCCGTCCCACGCCGCGCCCCCGCGATGCGCCGCCCCCGCAGGCACGCGCCTGGCGCGGCAGGCCCTGCTGCTGGCGACCGCGCTGGCGGTCGCGCCGGCCTGGGCGGACAGCGCGCGTTACGCGCTGGACCCGGTGCACACCCGCGTGCAGTTCGCCGTCTCCCATGCCGGGTTCTCGCAGGCCATCGGGACGGTCTCGGGCAGCACCGGCAGCCTCGAGTTCGACCCGGACGACTGGAACGGCGCCCGGCTGGAGGTCAGCGTGCCGCTGCTGCGGCTGGACCTCGGCGACCCGGACTGGAACCGGGCGGCGCTCGCGCGCAACCTGCTCGATGGGGGGCGCTGGCCGGACGCGCGCTTCGTGTCCACGCGGGTGGAGCCGCTGGCGCCGGACCGCTTCATCGTCCATGGCCAGCTGACCCTGCACGGCGTCACCCGCGAGGTGCCGCTGGCGGTCACGTTCAACGCGCTCAGGCGCCACCCGCTGCCACCGTTCAGGCGCACCGCCGGATTCTCGGCCACGGCCGCGATCAGCCGCCGCGAATTCGGCATCGATGCCTGGCCCACGGTGATCGGCGATCGCGTCGAGCTGAGGATCGAAGCCGAGGCGACACGCGCCCGCGGCGACGACGACGGCGATGACGGCGCCGGCGCGCCATCCACCGCGCCGGCCGAAGACGCCCCGCGCGCCCCCGCAGCCCCGACCGAGCCCCAGGAGCCGAGTCCGCCATGAGCCTGAAGAATCCCGTGGACCGCTGGGGCGGTGTCAGCCAGCTGCTGCACTGGACGATCGCCGTGCTGATCCTGGCGATCGGTGCGGTGGGGCTGGTGATGGGCGAACTGCCGCGTTCGCCGAAATGGTTCTGGGTCTACACCGCGCACAAGTCGCTGGGGCTGACCGTGCTGGCGCTGGTGCTGGTCCGTATCGCGTGGCGCCTCTACGCCGGCGCGCCGGCGCCGGTCGCCGGCACGCCGCGCTGGCAGGCGACGGTGGCCTCGTTCACCCACGGCGCGATCTACGTGCTGATCCTGGCCATGCCGCTGTCGGGCTGGCTCTACGACTCCGCCAGCGGGCTGCGGCCGTTCCGCTGGTTCGGCCTGGCCGAGGTGCCCAAGCTGTCGCCGCCGGACGAATCGCTGGCCGGTGCCATGCACGAGGCGCACGAACTGCTGTTCTGGGTGCTGATCGCGCTGGTCGTGGCCCACGCGGGCGCGGCGCTGTGGCACCACTTCGTGCAGCGCGACCCGACCCTGGCGCGGATGCTGCCGCGCGGCCGGCTCTCGCCCGCGTCCGCCGCCGCGCCGGCGGCCACGCCTTCGCCCCCCGACTTCCACGACCTCCCCCCCAAGGACTCCGCATGAGCATCAAGCTGACCTCGCCCGCCGCCGTGGCCGCCGCCCTGGCCGCGATGCTGGCCACCGCGCCGGCGACCGCCGCCGACTATGCGCAGGCCGCCGGCTCCACCCTGGCGTTCGCCAGCCGCTACGACGGCGAAGTCTTCACCGGCCGCTTCTCGACCTTCGATACCAGGCTCAGCTTCGATCCCGCCCGGCCCGAGGCCGGCAAGCTGGACGTGACCATCGCCCTGGCCAGCGCCGCGACCGGCAACGAGGATCGCGACTCCACGCTCAAGACCGCCGATTTCTTCGACGTCGGAAAGTTCGCGCAGGCGCGCTACAGCGCCAGCGGTTTCCGCAAGCTGGCCGACGGCCGCTACGCGACCGACGGCACGCTCGAGCTGCGCGGCGTGCGCAAGCCGGTGACGCTGACCTTCGCCTGGAGCGGCGGCGCCCAGCCGGTCCTCGAGGGCAAGGCGGTGGTCAAGCGGCTGGATTTCGGCGTCGGCGGCGGCGACTGGGCCGATACGGCGACCATTCCCGACGAGGTCAACATCAGCACGCGGGTGGTCCTGAAGCCGCGTTGATCCCCCGCGACCGGGCCGCTGTTCAGTCGACGGCCGGGGCCGGCGTTCCGAAACAGCCGCTGCGCCCGTCCGCGGCGCGCAGGCAGGCGCGGCGGGCGTCGGCGCTGAAGCCGAAGATCCTGCCGTCGCCGGCCACGATCACCGCGTCCCAGACGCTCTCCTCCGGCCAGGCGCCCAGCAGCGCCTTCGGCGCCGGCCCCTCGAAAGGCCGGGCGGCGGCGGCTCCCAGGATGCGGCGGATATTGGCGAGGTCGTGCGCCGCGGTGGTGCTGGTCAGGGCCTTGAGCAGCACGATCCGCTCGATCGAGGCCACGTCCAGCACTTCGCCCACCCGGCGCCCGCTCCAGCCGCCGTCGGCCGGGGGAACCGCCTTGGCCAGGTCGACGTCCGCGCCCTGCGGCCCGCCGCCGCCCGCCAGGCCGCCCATGGCCGCCAGGAGCGCCGCACGCGCGCTCACGCCAGCCATGCCCGGACCTGGTCGGCCGCGAACGGCCAGTCCAGTTCCTCGCCGCTGCCGGCGTTGCGCAGCACCGGCACGCGATGGCCGTAGCGGGCCTCGAGCCCCTCGTCGTCGTCGATGAACACGCTGTCGGGCTCGGGCAGGCGGGCCTGCGCCAGCACGGCCAGGGCCTGGTCGCAGAGGTGGCAGTCGTCGCGCTGGTACAGGACGTAACGGGCCATGCGGGCGGTCGCGGAGACGGGGGCGCCAAGGTAGCCGAACCCGGTCGGTGCCGCATCGCATCACGCCCGTTGCAGGTGCAACCAATACAATGCGCGCTCTTTCGCACGCACCGCCCGCACCTGATGGCCGTCAGCACCTTCGACCTGTTCAAGATCGGCATCGGTCCGAGTTCCTCGCACACGGTCGGGCCGATGCGCGCGGCCGCGCGCTTCGTCCAGCGCTGGCTGGTCGAGCCGGGCCACCTCGGCCAGGTCGCGCGCATCCGCGCCGAGGTGTTCGGTTCGCTCGCCCTGACCGGCCGCGGACATGGCACCGACAAGGCGCTGCTGCTCGGCCTGGAGGGCCACCGGCCGAACACCGTGGACCCGGACATCATCCCGGCCACGCTGGAACGGATCCGCGCGCAGAAGTCGCTGAACCTGCCCGGCGGCCACGCGGTCGCCTTCGACGAGAAGCGCGACCTGGTGATGAACAAGCGGCAGAAGCTGCCGTTCCATACCAACGGCATGCGCTTCACCGCCTGGGACGCGGCCGGCGCCGAGATCGCCACGCGCGACTACTACTCGGTCGGCGGCGGCTTCGTGGTCAACCAGGACGAGGCGGCCGAGGACCGCATCGTCGCCGACGACACCGAGCTGCCGCACCCGTTCGCCAGCGGCGAACAGCTGCTGGCGCGCTGCCGCGACACCGGGCTGTCGATCGCGCAGGTGATGTTCGACAACGAGCGCGCGTGGCGCGGCGACGCGGAGATCCGCGACGGGCTGCGCGAGCTCTGGCAGGCGATGCAGGCCTGCGTGGCGCGCGGCATCCGCAGCGATGGCACCCTGCCTGGCGGCCTGCACGTGGTCCGCCGCGCGCCGGCGCTGTACCGCGAGCTGTCGTCCAAGCCCGAGGCGGCGATGCGCGACCCGCTGACCACGCTGGACTGGGTCAACCTGTACGCGCTGGCGGTCAACGAGGAGAACGCCGCCGGCGGCCGCGTGGTGACCGCCCCCACCAACGGCGCGGCGGGGATCATCCCGTCGGTGCTGCACTACTACGACCGCTTCTGCCCGGGCGCCACCGAGCAGGGCGTGTTCGACTTCCTGCTCACCGCCGCGGCGATCGGCATCCTCTACAAGGAGAACGCCTCGATTTCCGGCGCCGAGGTCGGCTGCCAGGGGGAGGTCGGCGTGGCCTGCTCGATGGCCGCCGCCGGCCTGGCCGCCGCCCTGGGCGGCAATCCGGGCCAGGTCGAGAACGCCGCCGAGATCGGCATGGAGCACAACCTGGGGCTGACCTGCGACCCGATCGGCGGGCTGGTCCAGATCCCGTGCATCGAGCGCAACGCGATGGGCGCGGTCAAGGCGATCAACGCGGTGCGCATGGCCATGCGCGGCGACGGCCAGCACAAGGTCTCGCTGGACAAGGTCATCCGGACCATGCGCGACACCGGCCGCGACATGCAGGACAAGTACAAGGAAACCTCGCGCGGGGGCCTGGCGGTCAACGTCATCGAATGCTGAGCCACCGCCGGGACGGGGGGCGGAGCACTTGATCCCGGGACGGGCGCCGGCCACATTTTGCATCACGCCCACTACTCGACAACCCATGCCAGGCAAGTACCGCGCTTCGCACGTGAAGCCCAACAAGGGATATCCGGCGATCCTCAAGCTGCTCCTCCTGGTCGGCGGCCTCCTCGCCCTGGCCAGCCACCTGGGCAACCGCATGCGCGATCCTCCGGACCACGGGCAGGCACCGGCGCCCCTGTCCGATGCGCGGGCCACCGTCGATCCCGCCCCGTCCATCACCATCCCCAAGCCCCAGGCCGCGGCCGGACCGACCCGTGTCGACAACGCGAGCATCTCGGCCAGCGCCGACGGCAGCACGATCTATATCGATGGCGGTATCGGCGAGACGTTCTTCGAGGACCTGGAAAGGACCGTGGATGCCAATCCTTTCGTCCAGCGCATCGTCCTGACCAGCGGGGGCGGATATGCGGGCCCTGGCCTGGAAGCGGCCAGCCTGATCCGCAGGAAGAACCTGACCGTCAGGGTCAAGTCCCATTGCGCCAGCATGTGCGTAGGGCTCTGGGCGGCCGCGGCAGCGAGGGAAATGGAGCCGGATGCGGTCATCGGCCTGCACCAGTGGCGGGCGACGTGCGACTCCTTTCCCGAAGCACAACGCAAGGAATGCGAATACCGTTCGCAATTCATGACCGAGCATGACGCTTCCTACGACGGCTGGCTGCGTAGCGCCGGCTTCAGCGATCGCATGCTCCGCCTCCAGGAGGCGACGGCGTCCAGCGACGTCGCGCTGTTCGTGGTGCCGCAACTATGGGAAGAGGGCGTGGATTTTCGCGTGGTGGACGCGAACGGCAACTACATGGGCCGTGAAGCAACGCTGAAATTCCTGCAGACACGGTATGGACGCAAGCGTGGTTGAGCGTCCCGATGCCATCGGCCGGGCGTCGTCCGGCAAGGCGGCGGCCGCTGGAGAATCTCCGGGAAAAGCCTTACAAACGTCATCGAATGCTGACCGGGACGCCTCCAGTTGCCCGCCTCGCGGCCGCTAGGGAGTCTCCAGGAAAGCTTCTGAACTGCATTCGGGAACCGGGGGGATCTCGATCAACGTCCTTGACGCCCGTCTGTTCCGGCCGTGCCGCCCCGGCACGCCAGCCCCCGCCGCGCGCCCCCAAGCCCGCCTGGCGGGCCTTGCCGCGGTGGCGGCCTCGCTGTGGCTGTCCCTGGCCGGAACCGCATCGGCGCTGCCGCCGGACAAGGCCTTCGGCGACTACGTGGCCGACACCTGGGGCGTGGAGCACGGGCTGCCGCAGGTCAGCGTCCTCGCCATCGCCCAGGATCGGGACGGCTACCTCTGGCTGGGTTCGCAGGGCGGGCTGGCACGCTACGACGGGGCGCGCTTCAGCCACTTCGGCCAGCAGGATGCAGCGCCGCTCGGTACCCAGGTGCTCGCGTTACACGCCGGCGAGGACGGCCGGCTGTGGATCGGGACCGCGCAGGGCTTGCTGCTCTATCGCGGCGGGCACTTCCGCGAGGTTCCGGTCGCCAGCGCCCCGGACCAGGCCCCCGGCGCCTTCCCCGTGCGCGCCATCGTCGGCGACGGCGACGGCGTGCTCGTGGCGGGTCCGGACGGGGTATACGCGAGCGACGGCACGCGCCTGTCGCTGCGCTACCCGCTGGGTGGCCCGGCCCTCGGCCTGCTGCGCCGGAAGGACGGCGTCTGGGCGGGCAGCACCGGGCAGGTGTTCCGGATCGACGGCGACCGCCTGCACCCGTATCGGCTGCCCTCCGCCGCGGCCCTGGCGCAGGTTTCGCGACTGATCGAGGACCGGCAGGGGCAACTGTGGGCCGGGACCGCGATGGGCCTGTACCGGGCGCAGGGCGACGGCTGGGAGCGCATCGCGGCCACGCCGGTGGAGGCCATGCTCGCCGACCGCGACGGCAATCTCTGGGTGGCCGGCCCGCAGCGACTCGAGCGGCGGGACCTGGCGGGCCGCCTGGTCGAAAGCGTCAGCGACAGGGTCGGTGCACGCGCGATCCGCGCGATCCACGAGGACCGTGACGGCAACCTCTGGCTCGGAAGCGCGGTCGACGGCGCCACCCGCCTCTGGGACGGCTGGACCTCGCGGCTGGGCCGCGAACAGGGACTGCGCAATCCGCTGCTGTGGTCGATCGCCCGCGGGCCCGACGGCACGGTGTGGGTCGGCGGCAGCGACGGGGTGTACGTCTATCGCGACGGTCGCTTCCATGCCCGCGCGGACGGCGCGAGCCTGCCGCACCCGGAGGCCTACAGCCTGCTGGTGGAGCGGGACCGCATCTGGATCGGCACCCGCGCCGGCGCGGCGGTGCTGCGCGACGGGAGGGTGGAGACGCCGGCGGTGCTGGCGCCGCTGCGCGGGGCGCAGGTCAGCGGCATCGTCCGCGACCGCGCCGGGCGGCGGTGGTTCGCCACCAGCCAGGGACTGTTCCTGCTCTGGCCCGACGGCAGCCTCAGCCGCTACGCCGAGGCGCAGGGCCTGGCCGATCCGCGGGTGCGCGTGGTCCACGAGACCACCGATGGACGGCTGCTGGTCGGCACCCACCAGGGCCTCTACGAGTGGCGCGACGGCGCAATCGTGGCCATCGGCCGCCAGACCGGCCTCGGCGACGACACCATGATCACCGCGATCCACGAACTCGGCGACGGACGCTGGCTCGTCGGCAGCAGCGCCGGAGAGGACCTGCGCCTGTTCGACGGACGGCGCTGGACGCAACTCGGCCGCGCGATGGGCGTGCCCGCGAGCATCCCGTTCTTCATCACCCGCGCGCACGGTTACCTGTGGGTAGCGGGCATGCGTGGCGTGTACCGCATCCCGCTGGGCCGGCTCGATGCCCTCCGCGCGGGAACGCCAGCGCCGCTCGACGCCGAAGTCATCATCAACTCCGGCGCCGATCGCCCGGGCGGACAGCCCGACCGCTGCTGCAACGGCGCGGGCAACAGCCGTGGCCTGCTGCTCGGCCACGCGCTGTGGCTGCCGACGCGCGAAGGGGCGCTGCTGGTGGACACCGCGCGCACCACCACGGCCGTGCGCGACCCGCGGGTGCTGATCGAACGCGTGCAGGCCGGGGGCCAATGGCGCTACCCCGACCCGGGCCGCGCGATGCAGCTGCCGCTCGATGCGCGTGACCTGCGCTTCGAGTTCACCGCGCTGGCGTTCCAGCCGATGCGCCCGCCGCACCTGCGCTTCCGCCTGGCCGGCTACGACCGTGGCTGGCGCGAACTGGATGCGCCGCACCTGCGCAGTGCGACCTACACCAACCTGCCCCCGGGCGACTACAGCTTCCAGGTCGTCGACGCCAACGCCAGCGGGCCCGCCGCACAGGCGGCGCGCCTGCCCTTTTCCATCCCGCCGCGCTGGCACGAGACGCGGGCGTTCCGGCTGCTGCTGCCGCTGCTGGCCGGCCTGTTCGTCTACTTCCTGTACGGCTGGCTGCAACGGCGTCACACCCGCCAGCGCGAAGCGCTCGAACAGCTGGTCCAGGAGCGCACGCGCGACCTGCAGGCGGCCAACGCGCGGCTGGAGGCACTGAGCTTCACCGACCCGCTGACCGGCCTGCACAACCGTCGCTACCTGTCGCGCCAGATCCCCGCCGACCTGTCCTTCTACGAGCGCGACCAGGCCTACCGCGACGGCACCGAGGTGGTGGTGTTCGCGCTGCTGGACGTGGACCACTTCAAGGCCATCAACGACACCCATGGCCACGCGGCGGGCGATCGCGTGCTGGAGCAGCTCGGCGCCATGCTGACCGGGCTGGTGCGCAAGGGCGACTACGTCGCGCGCTGGGGCGGGGAGGAGTTCCTGCTGGTGTTCCGGCCGCTGCCGCGCGGGAGCATGGCCCAGGTCGGCGCGCGCCTGTGCGCCGAGATCCGCGACCACCGGTTCGCCCTGGACGACGGCGCGTCGCACCGGCTGACCGCCTCGGTCGGCCTGGTCGAGCACCCGCTGTTCCCGCAGGCGCCGAACCTGCTCGACTGGGAACAGATGGTGACGCTCGCCGACCGCGCGCTCTACCGGGCGAAATCGAGCGGCCGCGACACCTGGGCCGCATTCCGCCCGTGCCCCGATGCGGCTTTGCCGGCAGGCATGGAGACCTTCGACGGCGATCCGTCCTGGCTGGTGGAGGCCGGGCTGGTCGAGCGGTTCGGCCCGGACCCGGCCCGCGGTCCTACGCCGCGCTGATCCGCAGCACGTCGTCCAGCAATGCTGCCGCGGTGACGCCCGCGCCGGCACCCGGCCCCTGGATCACCAGCGGCTGCACCGGATAGCGGTCGCTGCTCACGGCGACCCGGTTGTCGGTGCCGGACCCGGCGCACAGCGGATGGTCGGCCGGCAACGCACGCATGCCGACCGACGCTCCCTGCCGGTCGAAGCCCCCGACGAACCGCAAGCGCCGGCCGGCGCGCGCGGCTTCGCCGAAGCGGGCCGCCAGGGGCGCGTCCAGCGTTTCCAGCAGCCCGTCCACCGCGGGCAACGGCGCCGCGGCAAGCATGGCGGGCAGCAGCGAGTCGACCCGCACCTGCGACGCTTCCAGCGGCAGCCCCGCCGCGCGCGCCAGGATCAGCAGCTTGCGCCGCACGTCTTCGCCCGACAGGTCGATGCGGGGGTCCGGCTCGGTATAGCCGGCGGCCACCGCCTCGCGCACGAGATGCGAGAACGGGCGCGCGCCGTCGTAGCGGTCGAACAGCCACGCCAGCGAGCCCGACAGCACGCCTTCGACGGCATGGATGCGGTCGCCACCGGCCACCAGCGCGCGCAGGCTGCCCAGCAGCGGAAGGCCGGCGCCGACGGTGGCGCTGTCGCCGTAACGCGCGCCGGTCTGGCCCTGCGCATCGACGATCGCCTGCGAACGCGCCAGCAGCGAGCCGTGGCCGAGCTTGTTGGCGGTCACCACGCTGACGCCACGCGCCAGCCATTCCGGATGCCAGTCGGCCACCAGCTCGCTCGCGGTCGCATCGACGAGGATGTCGCCGGCCTGGAGCGCCTCGGCCTCCGCCCAGCCCTGCAGCGCCCGCTCGCGCCGGGGCGCGGCATCGGCCCGCCGCAGCGCCTCGGCCAGGCCGTCGCCGGCGGATTCCACGCTGCGCGAATTGGCCAGCCAGGCCACGCGCGGCAGGGCGAGTCCCCGCGCCTGCAGCTGCTGGTAGCGCTCGATGAACGCGGCGCCGACCGTGCCCGTGCCCAGCAGCGCCAGTCGCCGCGGAGCGGCGGCACGCGGCGACGGGCCCCCGGGATGAGGTCTCTGCCGCGCCAGCCCGGTGGCGCTCACGCATCCACCCGTTTGCGGGCCACCTCGGCCGCCGCTTGCGCCGCCTGCAGCGCGGCGGCGACGTCGGCCACCAGGTCGTCGCAGGCCTCGATCCCGATCGACAGGCGCAGCAGTCCGTCGGATATGCCGGCCTTGGCCCGCGCCTCCACGCTCATCGCCGCATGGGTCATGGTCGCCGGATGCGCGACCAGGCTCTCCACCCCGCCCAGCGATTCGGCCAGGGTGAACCAGCGCAGCGCGTCGACGAAGGCGCGCACCGCCGGCTCGCCGCCGGCGAGCTCGAAGCTGAGCATCGCGCCGAAGCCAGCCTGCTGGCGCGCGGCGACCGCGTGTCCGGGATGCGACGCCAGGCCCGGGAAGTAGACCTTCTCCACCGCCGCATGACCGTCCAGCAGCGCGGCGATCGCGGTGGCGTTCTCCTGGTGCACCCGCATGCGCGCGTCCAGAGTGCGCAGCCCGCGCAGGGTCATGAAGCTGTCGAACGGCGAGCCGGTCAGGCCCAGCGCATTGGCCCACCACACCAGCTGCTGGTGCAGTTCGGGGTCGCGCGCCACCACCGCGCCACCGACCACGTCGCTGTGCCCGTTGACGTACTTGGTGGTCGAATGCAGGACCAGGTCGGCACCGAAGGCCAGCGGCCGCTGCAGCGCCGGCGACAGGAAGGTGTTGTCGACCACGACCTGCGCGCCGGCCTTGTGCGCGGCGTCGATGACGAAGCGCAGGTCGGTGATCCGCAGCAGCGGGTTGGACGGCGTCTCCACCAGCACCAGCTTCGGCGACTGGCCGAGCGCGTCGGCCAGCGAGCGCGGATCGGTCAGGTCGGCGGTGATCAGCTCGAAGTGGCCCTTGGCCGCCAGCGCATTGAACAGGCGCCAGCTGCCGCCGTACGCGTCATGCGGCACCACCAGGCGGTCGCCCGGCTGCAGCAGTGCATGCAGCACCAGGGTGATCGCGCCCATGCCCGTGGCCGTGACCACGCCGCCGGCGCCGCCTTCCAGGTCGGCCAGCGCCTCGCCGAGCAGGTCGCGGGTGGGATTGCCGCTGCGGGTGTAGTCGTACTGGCGCTTGTTGCCGAAGCCGTCGAAGCTGAAGTTGCTCGAGAGCACGATCGGCGGCGTCACCGCGCCGTAGGCGGTGTCGCGGTCGATGCCGGCGCGGACCGCGGCGGTGGCCGGGCGACAGCCGGCAGTGTCGTTGGCGGGGGTGGGGGTCTGGCTCACGGGGTGGCTCCGGTGCCGCGCAGGACGGCGGCGAGAATGAGGTCGATGCGGTCGGTTTCTTTGAGGAAGGCGTCGTGGCCGTATGGCGAGCGCAACACGCGCAGCTGGCCGCGGCCGTGCAGGCCCTCGACGAGGTTCACCGAGTCGGCGAGCGGGACCAGGCGGTCGCCCTCCACCGCGACCACGACCACCGGCACCTGCACGGTGGCCGGATCGAGCCGGTGCAGGTCGATCGACTCGGACAGCCGCAGGTAGGCGGTGACGGGGGTGCGCGCGACGTACTGCGCGCCGGCGGCGTCCAGGTAGTCCTCGGCGGCGCAGCGCACGCGGCCGTTGACGATCTCCGGTGCGCTGTCGAAACGCTCGCCGAACTCCTCCGGCGTGCGGTAGCTGAGCATCGCGAACTGCCGCGCCAGCGCCAGGCCCTGCGCATCGGCGCACTGCAGCTGGCCCAGGGCGACGGCGCGGCGCTGCAGCGCGCGCCAGGCCGATGCGTAGGGATGCGGGCGGTGCGCGCCGCTGACCGCGACCAGCTTCTGCAGCCGATGCGGATGGCGCGCGGCGAACTGCAGGCCGACCATCGCGCCGTAGGAGTAGCCGACGAACGCCTGCAGCCGCTGGACCTGCAGCGCGTCGAGCAGCAGCGCGATGGCATCGGCCTGGTCGGTGGTGTCGATGGGAGCATCGAGCCGGCCGTCGGCGCCGACGTAGTCGAACGCGATGATGCGATGGCTGGCCGGATCGAGCGTACGGCCGGCGGCCACGAGTGCGTTGGCCCAGCCGGGTTCGCTGAAGGCATCGCTGGCCGCGACATGGCGATGGGCGGAGATGCCGCCGGCGACGAACACCACCGGGGCGCCGGCCGGCCCGTGCACTTCGTAGCGCAGCGTCACCTGGCGCGCGCCGGCGTGGCGCATCGGCAGCACGGCGGCGATTTCGCCGCGCAGCGCGGACGGCACGCCGCCGGCACCGGTCGACGGGCTGCAGAAGTCGGGGGTTTCGGGCTGGAGTGCGGTGTTCACGAGGCTCATGGCGATGTCCGGGAGGAACTCGCCATCGAGCTCTTTGCGGAGCCCGCGTTCGCCGTGCATGGCGCACGGTACGAACCATCTTCCGGCAGACGCGAAGGTCCCCGCAGGATTTGGCACCACGCAGGACGCTTGCGCGCCTGCTGGCTGCCCCGGCATCAAAGGGCCTGTCCCTCCGCCGGTCTCGATGGCGGGGCCAGATTGCCACCGGCCGAAGGGACTGTCAATCGTTTCATCCGGATAGAGCGATGGCTCCCGGCTTCACCTGCCGCCCTCGCGTGCCGATAATCCTTCCATGCAGGCCCTCCCCCGACTCCTGCGAGCCGCCGCGATCCTCGTCGCCGCCGGCCTCGCCCTCCCCCTCCCCGCCGCCCCGCCGGCCCCCTCCCGTCCCCTGGTCATCCGCGAGGCCTGGGTTTCCACGCCCGTGACGGGCGAGGAAATGGACTCGCTCGCCCTCTGGCCTGCCGGCAACGACCGCGCCTGGCTGGTGGCCTCGGCCAAGGAGGGCCAGCGGTTGCTCATGTTCGACGCGGACAGCGGCGTGCGGATCGGCGCTTCCGGCGGGCCCGGCGACGGCCCCGGACAGTTCCGCCGCCCCAACGGGGTGGCCGTTGCCGGCGACCTGCTGTTCGTGGTCGAGCGCGACGGCCGGCGGGTGCAGGTGCTGCGCCTGCCCGGATTCGAGGTGCTGGGCGAATTCGGCCGGGACGAGCTGCAGCTGCCCTACGGCCTCTGGATCGACGCCACCGCCCCCGGCCGCTACACCGCCTACGTCACCGACAGCTTCATGGCCGACTTCGCCACCGCGCAGCTGCCCCCGCGCGAGCGCCTGGCCGAACGGGTCAAGCGCTACGAGCTGCAGGTCGACCGCAACGGTCACCTGCAGGCGCGCTACCTCGGCGCGTTCGGCGACACCGGCGATGCCGGTGCGCTGCGCATGGTCGAATCCATCGCCGGCGACCCGGCCCAGGGGCGCCTGTTGATCGCCGAGGAGGACAAGCGCGTCGGCTCGACGCTGCGCGAGTACTCCACGGATGGGCGCTTCCTCGGCCGCAGCCTGCCGGTCTTCGAGGACGACGCCGAGGGCGTGGCGCTGTGGGCGTGCGGCGAGCGGGCCGGCTACTGGGTTGCGGTCGACCAGATCGACCCGACCCGCTTCCGCCTGTTCGATCGCACCACGCTGGCGCCCGCGGGCAGCTTCGCCGGCACCCGCACCGCGCTGACCGACGGGGTGGCCCTGCATGCGCAGCCGACCGTCCGCTTCCCGAAGGGCGCCCTGTTCGCACTGAACCGCGACCACGCCGTCTCCGCGTTCGACCTGCGCGACGTGGCCAGGCGCCTGCGGCTGGCGCCCGCCTGCCTGGAATGAGCGGGCCCGCGCGCTGGCTGCCGTGGCTGGTCGCCGTCGCGCTGGGGGCCGCGGTGGCACCCGTCGACGCGGCGCGCTTCTGGCGATGGAAGGACGCCCAGGGCCGGCCGACCTACGCCGACCGGCCGCCGACCGGTGAAAGCGGGGAGGTGCACACCGGCTCCTACCGCCGCACCCCGGCCGACCCGGTCGGGCTGCGCGTGCAGGACCGCGGCAGCCATTACGAGATCCTCGCCGAGAACCGCGCACCGGGCCCGGTGCAGGTCGAGCTGTCGCTCGCGCGTGCCGACAACGTGCAGCCGGTGCCCGCGCTGCCCGCCGGTTCGGTCGTGCCGGCAAGCGGGTCGCGCGTGATCGCCCGCATCTACCCGCAGGATCCGCGACTGCCCAATGCGTTCGAGGCGAACCTGCTGCAGTTGCCGGGCGATCCGCAGGCCAGGCCGTTCGACTTCGAGTACCGGGTGCCGTTCGAGTACGGCCGGGTCCGCGTCGACCAGGGCTTCGGCGGCCGCTTCAGCCACAACGACGCGCAGAACCTCTACGCCCTCGACTTCGCCCTGCCCGAAGGCACGCCGATCCTCGCCGCCCGCGGCGGGGTGGTGTTCCAGGTGGAATCGGATTTCCAGCGCACCGGGCTGGACCGGGAGCGGTACGGCGGCCGCGCCAACTACATCCGCATCCTGCACGACGACGGGACCATGGCGCTGTATGCCCACCTCAAGCCCGAGGGCGTGCAGGTCAGGGTGGGCCAGCAGGTGCGCCAGGGCCAGCCCATCGCCTTGTCCGGCAACACCGGCTACAGCACCGCCCCGCACCTGCACTTCGTGGTCCAGGCCAACCGCGGCATGCGCCTGGAGGCGATCCCGTTCCGGATGTTCGGGGCCGCCGGCGAACTGAAGTTCCCCCGCGAGGCCGGCGACCGCCCCTGAACCGGTGCGCGGGCGGCGAAGCCCGGGCCGGTATAATCCGCCGCTCCCCGACGCAGTCCGCGCCGCCCCGGCGCCCGCCCCCATGTCCGAAGTCTCCACCGAAGCCGCGCGCCGGCGCACCTTCGCGATCATCTCGCACCCCGACGCCGGCAAGACCACGCTGACCGAGAAGCTGCTGCTGTTCGGGGGCGCGATCCAGATGGCCGGCTCGGTCAAGGGCCGCAAGGCCGCGCGCCACGCGACCTCGGACTGGATGGCGCTGGAGAAGGAGCGCGGCATCTCGGTCACCTCCTCGGTGATGCAGTTCCCGTACGAGGGCCGCATCGTCAACCTGCTCGACACCCCCGGCCACGCCGACTTCGGCGAGGACACCTACCGCGTGCTCACCGCGGTCGACTCGGCGCTGATGGTCATCGACGTGGCCAAGGGCGTGGAGGAGCGCACGATCAAGCTGATGGAAGTGTGCCGCCTGCGCGACACGCCGATCATGACCTTCGTCAACAAGCTCGACCGCGAAGGCAAGGACCCGATCGACCTGCTCGACGAGGTCGAGACCGTGCTCGGCATCCAGTGCGCGCCGGTGACCTGGCCGATCGGCATGGGCCAGCGGCTGAAGGGCGTGGTCCACCTGGTCAGCGGCGAGGTCCACCTGTACGAGCCGGGCCGCAACTTCACCCGCCAGGACTCGACCATCTTCCCGTCGCTCGATGCCCCCGGCCTGGAGGAGAAGATCGGCGCGGAGATGCTTGCCCAGCTGCGCGATGAACTCGAGCTGGTCCAGGGCGCCAGCCATCCGTTCGACAAGGACGCCTACCTGCGCGGCGAGCAGACCCCGGTGTTCTTCGGCTCGGGCGTGAACAACTTCGGCGTGCAGCCGCTGCTGGACTTCTTCGTCGAGCACGCCCCGCCGCCGCAGGCGCGCGAGACCACCGGCCGCGAGGTCGCACCGCAGGAAAACAAGCTCACCGGCTTCGTGTTCAAGATCCAGGCGAACATGGATCCGCAGCACCGCGACCGCGTCGCCTTCATGCGCGTGTGCTCGGGCCAGTTCGCCGCCGGCATGAAGGCCTTCCACGTGCGCACCGGCAAGGAAGTGAAGCTCGCCAACGCGCTGACCTTCATGGCCTCCGACCGCGAGATCGCCGCCGAGGCGTTCCCGGGCGACGTGATCGGCATCCACAACCACGGCACGATCTCGATCGGCGACACCTTCACCGAAGGCGAGTCGCTGTCGTTCACCGGCATCCCGAACTTCGCCCCGGAGCTGTTCCGCCGCGCGCGCCTGCGCGACCCGCTCAAGCTCAAGCAGCTGCAGAAGGGCCTGGCCCAGCTGTCGGAGGAAGGCGCCACCCAGTTCTTCCGCCCGCTGATGAGCAACGACCTGATCCTGGGCGCGGTCGGCGTGCTGCAGTTCGACGTCGTCGCCTACCGGCTCAAGGACGAGTACGGCGTGGACGCCAGTTTCGAGCCGGTCGGCGTCGCCACGGCACGCTGGATCCACTGCGCGGACGCGAAGAAGCTCGAGGAATTCCGCGAGAAGAACGCGATGAACCTGGCGATCGACGCGGCCGGCGAACTGGTCTACCTGGCGCCCACCCGGGTCAACCTGCAGCTGGCGCAGGAACGCGCGCCGGGCGTCGAATTCAGGGCGACCCGCGAGCACGCGCACGCGGCGCCTGTCGGCTGAGCCGTCCGGCACGCGGGCCCGCTCAACGGGCCCATGCATCCGCCAAGGCTGCAGGCGCCTCGTCGCGGCAGCGTGGCGCAGGGAACGCTGCATGTCCCCGGGTCGATCGCCACCGCCGTCGCTGCCGGACGGGTGGAGCATGACCATCATGGAGGACGGCCCGGGCCGTACCGTGCAACGCGCGCGCGCGGCGCCAGTCATCCCGCGCCCGTGCGGGCCGCTGGTTGACCCGATGGGCCGCCGACCCTAGCCGTTCGCGGCGTCACGAGTCGATGGTGGGTACCGGCTCGGAGCTCCGCAACCGGACGAGCTCCTGCCGCGGCTGCGGACGACCATTCCGGAACCCGCGCCGGCGTACAGATGCGCGAGCCGCGCGCTTGCAGTAAGTTGCGGCGCATGCCGGCCGCCCCGTCCCCCACCCGCGACGCCGCGCACCACCTGCGCGACGAAATCGCCAACGCGTTGACCCATGGCCTCGGCGCCGCCGCCGCGCTCGCCGGCGGCGCGGTGCTGATCACGCTGGCGGCGATCTACGGCGACGGCTGGCAGCTCGCCGGCGCCATCGTCTTCGGCGTAGCCCTGCTGCTGCTCTACACCGCCTCCACGCTGTACCACGCCATCCAGCACCCGGTGGCCAAGGGCCGCCTGAAAGTATTCGACCACTGCGCGATCTACCTGCTGATCGCCGGCACCTACACGCCGTTCACGCTCATCGGCCTGCGTGGCCCGTGGGGCTGGGGACTGTTCGCGGCGATCTGGTCGCTGGCCCTCGCCGGGGTGGTGTTCAAGCTGTTCTACACCGGCCGCTTCCCGCGCCTGTCCACCGCCATCTACATCGCGATGGGCTGGCTGGTGGTGGTGGCGATGAAACCCATGCTGGCGGCCATCGACGGCTGGACGCTGGGCTGGCTGCTGGCCGGCGGCGTGTTCTATACGCTGGGCACCTATTTCTACCACCGCGAATCGATCCGCTATTCGCATGCGATCTGGCACCTGTTCGTGATCGCCGGCAGCGTCTGCCATTTCGTGGCGGTGAGCGCACAGGTCCTGATGCCCCGGCTGCAACACGCCTGACACCCCATCGCTAACGGGGCGTGAAAGATCCCACCGGCGCTTCGCATGCCGTGCACGCGGCCTGCCGATACTGGCCGCATGAATACACCTGCCGCGCCCAGCCGCTTCCAGCGCGTCCGCGCATGGAGACCCTCGCGCCGCACCGGCACCGTGCTGGGGCTGATCGCGATCGCCCTGTTCGTGTTGTGGCTGCTGTTCGACTGGAACTGGTTCAAGGGCCCGCTCGAGCGCGCGGTCAGTGCCGCGACCGGGCGCGAATTCCGCATCGACGGCGACCTGGACGTCGACCTGGGGCGCACGATCACCGTATCGGCGGACCGGTTGCGGCTGGCGAACGCGCCTTGGTCGAAGCAGGAGCGGATGGGCACCGCCGAACGCGTGGAGATCGACCTCGCGCCGTGGCCGTTGCTGGCCCTGCGCCTGCGCATGAAGGAGATCCGCGCCCGCGAGGTCGACCTGTGGCTGGAAACCGCGCCCGGAGGCACGGGCGGCAACTGGGTGTTCGACGACGACAAGGAGGCCACGTCGGGCGAGCCACGCTGGCGGATCGACCGGCTGTGGCTGGAAGACAGTCGGCTGCGCTTTTCCGATGCCGCCGAGAAGACCGACATCGACATCACCCTGGACAGCGTCCGGCCTGGAACGGGCAAGCGTCCCGACGGCTCCGCGCCGGTCGCGGTGAAAGGCAAGGGGCACTGGCGGGGCGCGGCCTTCGCCCTGGAAGGCCAGGCCGCCTCGCCCCTGGCACTGGCCGACACCGACACGCCGTATCGCGTCGACCTCGATGCACGCGCCGGCGCCACGCGTGCCAGCGCCAGCGGCACCCTCACCAACCCGTTCCGGTTCCAGACCTTCGACCTGCAGATGCGGCTGGCCGGCCAGGACCTGGAAGACCTGTACCCCCTGCTCGGCCTCGCGCTGCCGCCCTCGCCGCCGTACCGGCTCGACGGCCGCCTGCGCCGCAATGGCGATCTCTGGCGCTATGACGGCTTCAAGGGCGTGGTCGGCGACAGCGACCTGGCAGGCGATGTGCAGGTCGACGTGTCCGGCAGCCGACCGGTATTCAACGCCAAGCTGCTGTCACGCCGCCTGGACTTCGACGATCTCGCCGGTTTCCTGGGCGCGCCGCCGTCGACCGGCGGCGGCGAAACGGCCAACGCCGAGCAGAAGAAGCAGTCCGCGGAACTGGCCGCCAGCGCGCGGCTGCTGCCCGACACGCCCTACAACCTGACCAAGCTCAATGCCATGGACGCGGACGTGCGCTGGCGCGCGCAGAAGATCCATGCGCCCAAGCTGCCGATGATCGAGGACATGGACGCGCACCTGTTGCTGGACGCCGGCGTGCTTCGCCTGGAGCCGCTGAACTTCGGCGTCGCGGGCGGCGACGTGCGCTCGACCATCCGCATGGATGCGCGGCAGGCCCCGATCGACACCCGGGCCAGGATCGCGGTCCGGGGCGTCGAACTGCCCAAGCTGTTCGCGCAGGCCGAGCTGGCGCAGGGCGCCGTCGGGCGCATCGGGGGCGACATCAGCCTGCATGGCCGCGGCAATTCCATTGCGGCGATCCTCGGCAGCGCGGATGGCGATGTGGGCCTGGGCATGGGCCGGGGCCGGATCAGCAACCTGGTCATGGAACTGGCCGGACTGGACATCGCCGAATCCCTCAAGTTCCTGCTGACCGACGACCGGCAGGTTCCGATCCGCTGCGCGTTCGCCGATTTCGGCGTCCAGGACGGCCTGATGACCTCGCGGGCGCTGGCCTTCGACAGCACCGACACGATCATCGTCGGCGAAGGCACGATCAACCTCGAGGACGAGCGCCTCGACCTGCTGCTGCGGCCGCGGCCGAAGGACCGCAGCATCCTCTCGCTGCGATCGCCGCTGCGCGTCGGCGGGACGTTCAAGGATCCCTCGTTCCGCCCGGACCTGGCCGCCCTCGGCCTGCGCGGCGCGATCGCGCTGGCCCTGGGCAGCATCACCCCGCCGGCGGCGCTGCTGGCGACCTTCGAAACCGGCCCGGGCGAGGACAGCGACTGCGGCGGCAAGTACGCGCGCTGAACGCTCAGCCGGCGATGTAGCGCTGCAGCTGCTCCAGTTCCAGCTGCTGGTCGGCGATGACCGCCTTGACCAGGTCGCCGATCGATATCACCCCGACCACCTGCCCCCCCTCCACGACCGGCAGGTGGCGGATGCGGCGCTCGGTCATGAGTTGCATGCAGGCAGGCACGGGCGTATCGGGCCCGACCGTCAACACCTGTGCGGTCATGATCGCGCTGGCAGGCGTATCGGCGGACGACCGTCCCTGCAGGACCACCTTCCGCGCGTAGTCGCGCTCGGAGAGGATGCCGGCGAGTGCCGTGTCCCGCATCACCAGCACCGCGCCGATCGACTTGTCGGCCATCAGCCGGATCGCTTCGACCACCGGGGCTTCCGGCGCCACCGCGAAGACCTCAGCCGGCTTGTCCGCCAGCAGTTGACGTACCGTGCGCATGGGCGCCTCCGTCGGCAGGTTGCTCCTGTGGGGAGGATACTCCTGCCGGCGCCGGATGCCACGTGTCGACCAGGTACAGCGGACGCTGCTTGGCCTCGTCGTAAAGCCGGCCCAGGTATTCGCCGATCAGCCCCAGTGCTATCAGCTGGACCCCGCCGAGGAACAGGATCACGACCATCATGGTCGGCCAGCCGGCGACGCGGTCACCCCACAGCAGTGTCTTGGCCACGATCGCCAGCCCGCCGACGAAGGCGGCCATGGCCGTCATGATTCCGGCATAGGTCGCCACGCGCAGGGGGGCAGTGGAAAAACTGGTGATGCCCTCCAGGGCGAAGTTCCACAGGCGCCACAGGCTGAACTTGCTGCTGCCCGCGATCCGCGGGGAGCGCCGGTACGGCAAGGGCATGCGCCTGAAACCGACCCAGCCGAACAGGCCCTTCATGAACCGGTGGCGCTCCCGCAATCCGGCCAGGGCGTGGAGGGCGCGCGGCGAGAGCAGCCGGTAATCGCCGGTATCGGCCGGCACCGGCGTGTGCGAGAGCCGTCCGATCAGGCGATAGAACAGCACCGCCGCGCCACGGCGGAACCAGCGATCGCCCTCGCGCCCTATGCGCATGCCGTAGACGTCGTCCCAGCCCTCGCGCCAGCGCGCGACGAACTCCGGGATCAGCTCCGGGGGATCCTGCCCGTCCGCATCCAGGATCATCGCCGCGCCTTCGGTGCACAGGTCCAGGCCGGCGGTCAGGGCAGCCTCCTTGCCGAAGTTGCGCGACAACCGCAGCAGCGCCACGCCGGGATCGGCGGCGGCGATGCGTTCGAGCACCTGCCAGGTGTCGTCGCGGCTGCCATCGTCCACGTACAGCACGCGCGTGCGCAGGCCCGCGAGACGGTCCAGGGCCGCGCGGATCCGCGGGTGCAGCAGCGGCAACGCATCCGCCTCGTTGCACGCGGCCACCACCACGGTCAGCAGGTCATGCACGGGAAATTGGGGACGCATGCGCCGATGGTAAGCAGCCGCCGGCGCAGCGGCCAGCCGCCCGGCTCAATCCAGCTGCTCGAGGTACTCGCGCCCGCCCAGCTGGCGCATCTGCCGCTGGATCCATTGCGCTCGCCTCTGCACGTAGGGCCCGGGACTCTTCGCGCTGTAGCGGCGGGGCGCCGGCAGGACGGCCGCCAGCCGCGCGCTCTCGGCCGGGCCCAGGGCGCTGGCGTCCTTGCCCCAGTAGCGGCGGGCGGCGGCCTGCGCGCCATAGGTGCCATCGCCGAACTCCGCCACGTTGACGTAGATCTCGAGGATCCGCTGCTTGGGCCACATCAGCTCGATCAGCAGGGTGTACCAGGCCTCCAGGCCCTTGCGCAGCCAGCTGCGGCCCTGCCACAGGAACAGGTTCTTGGCCACCTGCTGGCTGATCGTGCTGCCACCGCGGACGCGCTTGCCCTTCGCGTTGTGGTCGATCGCCTTCTCGATGGCCTTCATGTCGAAACCGGCATGGCGGGCGAAGTTCTGGTCCTCCGCGGCGATCACCGCCATCGGCAGGTAGGGGGAGATGTCGCCCAGGTCGCGCCAGTCGTAGGCCACGCGGAAGCCCCAGTCGCCCTGGCGCCATGCCTCGCCCTGGCGCGCCAGCATGAACGCGGAGAACGGCGGATCGACGAAGCGCAACACCGCCACCTGCAGGGACGTCGCCAGCACGAACACCAGCGGCAGCCAGAACAGCCACTTCCACAGCCTCCGCCGGCGCTTGCTCGGTTCGCTGGCGATGACCGCCCCCTGTCTGTCGATGCCCGCGGGAATGATAATGCGTCCGTCCCGCCGGCCGGACACCCCGCCTGCCCTGGAGGTCCGCGTCCATCACGTGGCCCGTTGCGGCCCCGCTGCGCCCTGCGCTGGACACCACAGGAGAACCACCGTGAACACCCCCGCTTCCGACCTTACCCTGCGCTTCCTCCTGCCGCATGCCGGCGTCCGCGGCGTGCACGTGCACCTGGCGGGAAGCTGGCAGGCACTGCTGTCCCACGCCAGCTACCCGGCCCGTGCGCGGCGCCTGCTCGGCGAGGCGTGTGCCGCCACGGCCCTGCTGGCGGCCCATGCCAAGGTGGACGGTCGGCTGTCGCTGCAACTCCGTGCCGACGCGACCCTGCGACTGCTGTTCGCCGAGTGCACGGCGGCCGGCAGCCTGCGCGGGATCGTCCAGCTGGACGACGGCGCCGACGCCCCGGCCGACCTGCGGGACCTGGAACGTCCGCTGCTGGCGATCACCGTGGAGAACCCGGGCCTGGATCCGCGCGAACCCCTGCGCTACCAGAGCCTGGTCGAGCTGTCGTCGCCGGGCCTGGCCGAGGTGCTCGAAGACTATTTCCGCCAGTCGGAGCAGCTTCCCAGCCGGCTACTGCTGCATGCGGAGGGCGACCACGCCAGCGGCCTCCTGCTGCAGAAGCTGCCCGGTGACGAGGGCGATGACGACGGGTGGGCGCGCGCCTGCGCCCTGTTCGACACGCTGGGGCTGGACGAACTGTCGGCGACCCCGGGCCGATTGCTGCTCCACCGGCTGTTCCACGAGGAGGAGGTCCAGGTGCTGGCGGAGAAACCGATCGCCTTCGGCTGTTCGTGCTCGCGCGAGCGGGTGGCCGAGATGCTCCACTCGCTGGGCGAGGACGAGGCCACGGCGTCGCTGCAGGATGGCCAAACCGAGATCCAGTGCGGCTTTTGCGGCCAGCGGTACATCTTCCTTTCGGACGAAATCGGCGTATTGTTCAAGCAGCCGTCGGCCAACGCGCCGACGCCGGATCGGCTGCAGTAAACGGTTACCGCAGCAACGTATCCAGCTGTTCTGGGGAGGGCGGCGCTTGTTAACTAAACGTAAATCGCCTACGATCGGCAGTCCGCGGGTCCGGGAACTGTCTTGCCGGGCTCAGGTCTGAGATTCCGTCATGTCCTTGCGCCGCCTGCCATCGCTGGCCTTGCTCCTGACCGCGCTTTCCGCGGCTTCGGTGACGCATGCGCAGAGCCGGCCGGCAAGTGCCCCCGTGGACAAGCAGACCGTGCTGCCGGTGTGGAACAAGGGCAGCGGCAAGGTCGAGGCGATCCTGCTGCTTGAGCCGACCGGCGAGGCCGGCCCGGGCGCCCGCTGGCGTTTCGGCAACACCTCCCTCGACGCCGCATTCGGCCTGGGCGCCGGCAACTCGCTCGGCCTGCTCTGCAGTGGCCCGGGTGGAGGCGACATCAACAGCCTGGCCAGCCACTGCCTGCTAGCCAGCCTTGGGGCGGACGGGCGCAACAGCGCCGCGCACCGCCTGTCCGCGACCACGGCCATCAGCCGCCAGGGCAACCGCTTCGGCCTGACCGCCGGCACGACCCAGGGCGCAGCCCTTCCGGCCTGGCTGAGCGCCGACGGCGGGACGGCGCTGGCGCGCGGCGACCATGTCGAGCAGAACGACCTGCAGGTGTTCGGCCAGAAGAGCCTGGGCGAGGAAGCCTACGTCTCGATCGCCGGCACCTATGCGCGGGCGCGCCTGGTTCCCCTCGCCGACGCCGCGCCCGGCCTGGCCGACCGGTGGGACAGCAAGAGCCTGAGCGTGGGTGGTGGATACGGCCCCTTCAGCGCGAACATCGTCGGTCGCGTGGTGGATGTGCCGGGCCAGCCCGACAGCAAGTGGGAAGGCCTGGGACTGGGCCTCACCTGGCGCACTCCGTGGAGTGGCCAGCTCACCGTCGGCGCGGAAAACGTGGTTTCCCGGGGCAAGAACCCCTTCTCGCCGTCGAACGGCGATGCGGACGAGGGCACCGTGCCCTATGTCCGGTACGAACAGGGCCTCTGACCCTCCCTGCCCGGCCTGCGCCTCGTCGCCTGGGCCGTCCGCGCTTACGCCGCGTGCATCGCGTCGTATACCCTAGCCCGCATCGAAACCGGACCGTCGCATCCGCAACACGGTGCGCCTCTTCCGGAACGCATTCCTCGTCGCAGGCCACATGAACCAGAGCATCAAAGTCTTCGACCGGTTGAACGAAGCCAAGAAACTGATCGACGCCGGCAACCTCGACCAGGCGCGCAAGGTCAACGCTTCCATCCTCGCCGCACGCCCGGGCAACACCGCCGCCTGGCTGCAGGCATCGCGCCTCGAGGGGCTCGCGGGACACTACCGGCTAGCGCGGGACCATGCTTTGCGCGCCTTTGCCGGCCTGGGCGGCCAGGAGCGTGGGGGCGTGGTGCACATGCTGCGTCGCCTGCAGTCGTTCAATCTGGGCGGCGAGATCATCCGGCTGGTCGACTCGCTGGACGACGCCAGCCTCAACCCGCAGATGGCCGACGCCATCGCCACCGCGCTGAACCACCTCAACCAGCCGACACGCGCGATCGACATCATCGACAGGGGCCTGCGCATGGCTCCGGATTCGATCGAGTTGCGACTGACCCGCGCCCACACCCTGGTGTTCCTGGGACGCCTGGATGAGGCGGAAGCGGAAATGGACCGCTGCATGCAGCGCGTCCCGGAGATCGGTTTTGGCTGGTGGACGCTGTCGCGGCTCAGGAAACAACGGCCCGATGCCAACCACGTCGACGCCATCCGCAGGCAGGTCGGCCTCTCCGCGCAGAACCCGGCCAACCTGACCTTCCTCGCGTATGCCCTGCACAAGGAATTCGACGACCTCGGCGACTACGCGGAGGCCACCAAGGCCCTCGATCTCGCCTGCCGGACCAGGCGGGCGCACATCCCCTATTCCAGCGACGAAACACGCCGGATCTTCGAAGGGCTCTCAAGGATCGGGGACTCCACGACGGCCCACGGCATCGACGCTTCGCGGACGCCGGTTTTCATCCTCGGCATGCACCGGTCCGGCACCACGCTACTGGAGCAGCTGCTCGACGGCCACTCCCGTGTGAGCGGGCTCGGCGAGCTCTACGAGTTCACCGCACAGATGCGATACGCCACCGACCATGGCTGCAAGGGCGTCATCGACAGCAAGCTCGTCGCGCGGGCGGATGCGGTTGACTACGAGGCCGTCGGCCGTGGATACCTCGACTCGATCGAATGGCGATGCGGGCCGGAGAGCCATTTCATCGACAAGCTGCCGTCGAACTTCCTCAACATCGGCTTCATCTGCCGGGCACTGCCCCATGCGCGGATCCTGCACATGGTCCGTGACCCGATGGAAACCTGTTTCTCCAACCTGCGCGAATATTTCGCCGACAACACCAACCACTATTCGTACAACCGGACCGAGCTGGGCGAATTCTTCAACCACTACCGGCAACTGATGGCGCACTGGCACCGGGCATTCCCGGGCCGGATCATGGACGTGCACTACTCGCGACTCACCAGCGACACGGCGAACACGCTCCGGGACGTCGCGCAGTTCTGCGGACTCGAGTTCGAGGAGGCCATGCTCGACCTCCAGGGCAGCGCGCGCGCGGTGACAACGGCCAGCGCGGTCCAGGTGCGCCAGGGCGTGGTCGCGCTGGAGAAACCCAGGTGGCTCCCCTACTCGGACTACCTGCTGCCGCTATCGGACGTGCTTGCCGACGGCGCAGGCTGACCCTCAGCCCCGCCCCAGCCGGTGTATCAGCGGCTGCAGGTAGCCGCGATAGGGCTCCCACTTCGGGACAGCGCGGGCGATCACCGGACTGCGGACCTGTACCGCGCTGGCGGTCGCCACGCTCTGTGCGTTCGAACGCGGGTCCACCATCGTCGGCAGGAAGTCGAGTCCGCAGTGCGCCGCGACCTTCCGCATCACCTCTTCGGTGCGCGTGGTGAGGTCGGAGTAGTGGATGTCGAGTACCCGCCCGGGATACTGGCGATGCCAGTGCGCCATGAGGTCCTCGTACATCAGGTAGAAGTCCGCCAGCTCGCCCTGGTCGTACGAGTACGGGCTGGCTCCGGAGAAAAGTTCGCGCAGGTTGGAGAAGCACGTCTCCACCGGATCACGCACCATGTGCAGGATCCTTGCCTGGGGCAGCGCCCGGAGGATGTAGCCGACGTTGTAGAAGTTGGCGGGCAGCTTGTCGGTCAGGTGGGTCTGCCCGGCCTGCAGCCGCCATTTGACCCCCTTGACGTACTGGGCGGCCACTTCGCCGAAGTCGATCGCGCCAGCCCGACTGATCAGTTCCTCGTCGATGAACCCGCTCGTCTGGTGGTCGGCCGCGTATCGCATCGAGGTGCCGAAGTCGTAGAGTTCCCCGGCATTGAGCATGCGCGCGTTGCCACCCAGCAACTGTTCCAGCAGGGTGGTGCCGGAACGGAACATGCCCACGATGAAGATCGGCGTGAACCCCAGGTCGGCGCCATGCTCGGGAACCGGCACCGCCTCGGTGCTCGATTTCAGCAACGCCATGAGCGATCTGCTCTGCCCGGTGCTGTAGCTGATCTCCGACCTCTTGGTCGCGCACCCGGCGGTGAGCGCTTCGCTCGCGCCTGGAATGTCACCGAGGTCGTCGAGCTCCTTGTGCAGCGCGAACTGCAGGAACGCGCGTTCGCTGGCGGGCCTCTGCCTGCCCAGCTCCCTGCGCAGGTCGTCCACGTGGTTGGAGTCATGGGTCTGCTTGCGCAGCCTGGCGAGGGTCCACCAGATGGCGGCCATGTCCCGCGTTTGGCCCATGCACGCCTGCAGGTCCTCTTCGGCCTCGTCGAACTGGCCCAGGAAGGTCCTGATCTGCGCCCGGGCCAGCAATAGCGGCGGGCTGGCCGGCTGCTTGCGAAGCGCGAGGTCGAGCAACTGGATCGCGCGTTGCTGGCTGCCCAGGTAGCTCGCCTGGGCCGCGAATGCGTGCAGTTCGCGCGGATCCATCCGCTCCCAGTCACTGGTGCCCTCGATGAAGGAGTGCAGGGCCCACGTCTGGTTGAAGTGGCGCAGCCGGTTGAGCACCTTGAGCCGCAGCGGGCCGGGATGCTTGCGGATGCGGAACGCGCGCACCGCGAAATCGCACGCCCGGCGGTAACTGCCCGTCTTGGACTCGAGGTAGGACAGGTGCACGAGGGCCGCCGGGTTCTCGTGCCGGGCGACCACCTTGGAGAACCACTTCCTTGCCTCGCCCCACTGGCCGGCCGCCACCGCACGCTCGCCGGCCTGCATCATCGCCGCCACATCCGCCATCTTGCGCCACCCGGGCCACTTCCGAATGCGGAATCATCCGCAAAAAAAGACAAGGGGGCCATAGGCCCCCTTGTCGATACCGCTTGCTTTGAACCGCTGGATCAGAAGTTCTGCGTGTAGCGCAGGTACACCTGGCGGCCGTAGGCGTTGTAGATCAGGTTGTTGTAGTACGGGGTGTAGTTCTGGTCGAGACGCGGATCCTTGTTCGTCACGTTCAGCGCACCCAGGGTGATACGGCCGTTCCACGGAGCGGTGTAGGTCACCTGCAGGTCGTGCGTCACGTACGCGTTGTAGTCGCACTTGAACGCATAGCCCGCGTCGACCGTCTCCTGGCAGCTGTAGCCGTAGTTGGTCTCGAACAGGTCGGTGAAGTACTCCTCGGTGCCGGCCATCGCGTTGACGGTCCAGGAGAAGGCCCAGTCACCCTTGGTCCAGGTGTTGACCAGGCTCGCACGCCACTCCGGGTAGTCCGAGGTGCCGATGTACTCGGTGGTCGTGTAGTTGCTGGCGACCTCGTAGCTGTTGATGTAGCTGACCTGCAGCATGTTCTTCAGGTCACCCCAGGCACCGAAGTCGAACTGGGTGCGGGCAGCGAAGTCGAAGCCGTCGGTGTTGATGACGCCTTCGTTGCCGTAGCCGGCACGGACCTGGATCAGCGCGTCGGTACCCGGATCACGCGTGGTGAACAGGTGCGACGGCAGGAACTGGCCGGCGTTCTCGCGATTGATGACCGTCTGCGCCGAGTAGAAGCGGATCTGGTTCTCGATCTCGATGTTGTAGTAGTCCAGGCTCAGGTTCAGCCAGTCGGTGGCGTCCCACACCACGCCGGCCGTCCACTGCGAGGACTCTTCCGGCTGCAGTTCGGGGGTGGCCACGCGCAGGCCGTTGATCTGGATCGAGGTGGTCGGCGCCACGCCCAGCTGGATAGCGGTCGGACGGTCGACGACGCTGTCGGCGGAGAACGCGTCCAGCTGGTTGATGATGGTCAGCGGCGGCGCGCGGAAGCCTTCACCGTACGACGCGCGCAGGGTCAGGTTGTCCAGCGGCTGGTAGCGGAACGAGACCTTCGGCGAGGTGCTGTCACCGAAGTCCGAGTAGTCGTCGTAGCGCGCGGCCAGGTCGATCTCGAACTGGGTGGTGATCGGGAAGATCCACTCGCCGTAGAACGAGGTCAGCTCGCGGCTGCCGAAGGACGAGTTGCCCGACGAACCGCCGATGTTGCCGGCAGCGGACTGCGCGTCGTAGATGTCCTCGTACTTGTCCTCGCGGTACTCGGTACCCAGGGCCAGCACCGAGGTGCCGCCGCCCATCTCGAACAGGTCGAACGTGCCCTGGGCGTAGACTTCCTGCTGCTTGTAGAAGCCGTCGCGCGAGGTGGTCGCCCGGATCTCGTTCAGGACGTCCGGATCGTTGCCTTCCGGATCGAAGATGTCGTAGGCGCCCGACTCGAACAGCTGGGTCGCGGTCGGGATGTGGACGTAGTTGCGGCCGTTCGAGTTGAACGACGACTCGTTGTAGCGGGCACCGAAGTCGACGGCGATCTTGTCGGTGGCCTGCCAGTTGAAGCCGGCGTTGAAGTCGAAGACGGTGGTGTCGTCGTAGTTGTCACGCGGGCCCAGCGCCGCGAAGCGGTGCTTGACCAGGGTGTCGACGCCGCGGGTGTTGTTCGGGCTGGCAGCGGTGATGAAGATGAACTCCGGCGTCGGCGCGAAGCGGCCGAAGCTCTCGACGCGGGTCACGCTCGAGTTGAAGTACACGTTCCAGTCGTCGTTGATCTGGTAGTTGCCGCGCGCGAACGCGCCGCTCTGGTCGATCGAGGCCGAATCGGCGGCAACGCGGTTGAAGTCGTACAGGCAGGTGGTGCCCGCGGCATTCAGGTAGAAGCCCGGGTTGGTGCAGCCGCCCGGGACCGCGCCGCGGTTGCGGGTCGGAGCGCGGTTGCCGTTGGCGTCGAGGGCGAAGTCGTAGTAGTTGTTCGAGTACGACGAAGCGCCCGGCGGAACCCACGGCAGCTCGTTGATGAAGGTGATGCCGCGCTTGCTGAAGGACACGCCCGCCAGCAGGCTGCCGCGCTCGCCGGAAGCGCCGAACATGGCCGAACCCTGCTCGGTGTCGCCGCCGCGCTCGCTCAGGCCCTTGCCGTAGCTGATCTCGGCGCCGTCGAAGTCCTTGCGGGTGATGATGTTGACCACGCCGCCCATGGCGTCGGCGCCGTAGATCGCCGACGCGCCGTCGGTGAGGATCTCGACGCGCTCAACGGCGGCCAGCGGGATCGAGTTCAGGTCCTGGCCGATGCCGGACTGCGGCGAGGTCGGCGCACGACGGCCGTCGATCAGGATCAGGGTACGGCCGCCGCCGAGGCCGCGCAGGCTCAGTTCGGAGAACGACTGGGCAGAGCTGCCCGAGGTCGGGACGGTCGAACCGAACGAGTTGAAGGTCGAGTTCTGCAGCAGTTCGGCAACGGAGACCTTGCCGCTGATCTCGATGTCTTCGCGGCTGATCACGGTGACCGGCAGCGCGCCTTCGATGTCAGCGCGCTTGATGCGCGAACCGGTGACTTCGATGCGATCGAGGGTGGAAGCCTCCTGTTCCTGGCCGGCGTCCTGTGCGAAGGCCGCCGGGGCGGTGACGGCGCCTACCAGGCCAGCCATCAAGCCGTAGCGCACTGCGTCGCTCAGCAGATTGCGGTTCAACTTCATCATTCTCTCTCCAACTTTAAAGAGGGTCCTGGCGCAGTGCGCGCGCCAGGAAATGGGTTGCCGGACGGGGAGGGAGCCCACTCCAGCTGCCCCGGAAGTTAGCAATTCCTTAATTTTGCCGCAAGGGCGGGTTATCAGTTCACTTGAAACCAAAAGGCATGAGCCGGAATTTCCTTTTTATTTAGGAACATAGCCACGGCTTCCGGCATCTGCCCAATTGCGTATTCATTTTCTTCGCAGACCATTTCGCGGGATACGAGTGGGCGATTGCGCCCTGCGCGGACGCCAGGGCCCGCGCCTGCGACTGGCATGGTGCTTCGCACAAGCGCGGGACCGGGTTACTGGCGCAACGCCTCGATGGGATCCAGCTGCGACGCCTTGCGCGCGGGGTAGTAACCGAAGAACAGGCCCGTGGCGACGGAGAAGGCCGCGGCGAGGGTGATGACCCGGCTGTTGAGTTCGATCGGCAGCTCGGCGTTGTACTGGCCGACCAGCAACGCGCCGGCGACGCCGAACAGGATCCCGAGCACGCCGCCGCCGAGCGAGAGCAGCATGGCTTCGGCCAGGAACTGGCGGCGCACGTCGGAAGGTCCCGCTCCGACCGCCAGCCGCAGCCCGATCTCGCGGATCCGCTCGGTCACCGACACCAGCATGATGTTCATGATGCCGATGCCGCCGACGATCAGCGAAATCGTCGCCACCGCGCCCAGCAGCCAGGACATCTGCCGGGTGGTCTGGGTGCGCGTGGCCACCAGCTGCGACACGTTGCGCACCTGGAAATCGTCCGGGTCGCCCGGCTCGATCCGGTGCCGCTGGCGCAGCAGCGATTCGACTTCGCCCTGGACGTAGGCCAGGTCGCGCGCGTCGGCCACCGCCAGCGACACGTCCATGACCGAACCCGGCGGCAGGCCCATCGATCCGAGCAGGCGCCGCCGCGCGGTGTCCAGGGGCACCATCACCACGTCGTCCTGGTCGCGCCCGAAGCCGCTCATCCCCTTCGGCGCGAGCGTGCCGGCGACGGTGAAGTTGGTGCGGCCGATGCGCACGGTCTCGCCGACGCCGGTGCCGCTGCCGAACAGTTCGCGGCGTACGGTCTCGCCGAGGATCACGACCTTCTCACCGCTGTACTGCTGCGGCTCGAACGCGGCGCCATTGGCGACCTGCCAGCCGTTGATCTGCAGGAAGTCCGGCTGGATGCCCTGCCAGCTGGTGGACCAGTTGGTCTCGGCGTACACGACCTGGCTGCTGCCACGCAGGGAGCCGGACACGTACTGCACTTCCGGAATCTCTTCGCGGATGGCCTCGATGTCGCCCTCGGTCAGGGTGAAGAAGCTGCTGGCGCTCATCCGCACGCCACCCATGCTGCGCTGGCCCTGCGGCCCGATATCCAGCTTCTGCGCACCGAGGCCGGCCAGCTGCCGGTCGATCTCCGCCTGGGTGCCCTGCCCGACCGAGACCATGACGATGACCGCGGCGATGCCGATGATCACGCCGAGCGAGGTCAGCGCGCTGCGCATCCAGTTGCCGCGCAGCGCGAAGACCGCGGTGCGCAGGACGTCAAGGAAGTTCATGCGTGCAGTTCCTCGTGCGACGCCTCGTGCAGCTCCCCGTCGCGCATCACGCAGACGCGGTCGGCGTGGGCGGCCACGTGGGCGTCGTGGGTGATGAGCACGACCGTGTGGCCGTCGTCGCGCAGGCGCTTGAACAGCGCCAGGATCTCCTCGCCGGTGCGGCTGTCCAAGGCGCCCGTGGGCTCGTCGGCCAGCAGCACCGGCGGGTTGTTGATCAGCGCGCGCGCGATCGCCACGCGCTGCTGCTGCCCACCGGACAGCTCGTTCGGGCGGTGGTCGACGCGGGCGCCGAGGCCGACGGCTTCCAGCGCCGCGCGCGCGCGGTCGCGGCGATCGCCCGGCGGAACCCGCGCATAGCCCAGCGGCATGGCCACGTTGTCGAGCGCGCTCATCCGCGGCAGCAGGTGGAAGCCCTGGAACACGAATCCGATCTTGTCGCGGCGCAGCGCGGCCAGCTCCTCGGCGTCCAGCGTCGCGACATCCACTCCATCGCACAGGTACTGCCCGGAGCTGGGCGTGTCCAGGCACCCGATCAGGTTCATGAGCGTGGACTTGCCCGAGCCCGATGGCCCCATGATCGCGATGAACTCGCCCGGCATCACGCTGAGGTCGACCCCACGCAGCGCGACCACCTCGGCTTCGCTGCCGGGCGAGTACACCTTCCCCAGCCCGGTCGTGTGGATCACCGGGACAGGCGCCGCCGCCGCGTCCGATCCGCTCATGGTGACGCCGCCCGTTCGCCCGTGACGAGCAGGTCGCCTTCCTTCACCGGGCCGGAGATCTCGGTGCTGCTGCCATCGCTGGCGCCCACGCGCACCTGCACCGGCACGGGCTTGCCGGCCTCCAGGCGGTAGACCGTGACCCGGCGGGCGCCGGCGAGGCTGGCGAGCTGCCGCTGCACGGCCTGCCGCCGGGCATCGTCGAGGGTGGCCAGGAAGCGGGCGAAGTTCTGCTGGAAGCGGTCCAGCATCCGCTGCCGCATCTGGCCGCTGGCGCCCGTCTGCCCGCCGCGCTGCACCACGGCCCCCGGCGGCAGGCCCCCGGCCGCGTTGCCGGCACGCTGGGCATTCTGCATGGCCGCTTCCATCGCCTTGCGCATCTCTTCCTGGCGCGCGCGCGCGGCGCTGGCGTCGGCCTCGAAGGCAGCCTGCTGTTCCGCGGTGAGGTCCAGGGTGGCCACGAACTGGGCGAGATCGTCCAGCATCCCGGTGCCGCCGCGCGGACCGCCCTGCATCGGGCCGGGACCGGCGGCCGCCGCCTGGTCGGTCGGCTTGAAGCGCAGCGCGGCATTGGCGGCCTTGAGCACGCCATCGCGGCGGCTGACCTCGATCTCGGCGTTGACCGTCAGCCCCGGCAGCAGGGTGCCGTCGTCGTTGTCCACCGCCACGACCACCGGATAGGTGACGACGTTGTTGCTGGTCGTCGCCGCCAGGCGTACCTGCTGGACCTCGCCGCGGAACTGGCGGTCGGGAAAGGCGTCGACGGTGAACGAGACGCCCTGCCCCTGCTTGACCTGGCCGATGTCGGCCTCGTCGACCGCCAGCTCGATCTTCATCTGCGACAGGTCTTCGGCAATGGTGAACAGTTCCGGGGCCTGCAGGCTCGCCGCCACGGTCTGGCCGGGTTCGATGCTGCGGGTCAGGACCACGCCGTCGACCGGCGAACGGATCACGGTGCGGTCGAGGTTGACCCGCGTGGTCTGGGTGGAGGCGGTCTGCTGCCTGATCTGCGCCTCGGCGGCCGCGACCTGGGCATTGGCCTGGTCGAGGGTCGCGCGGGCCAGGTCGACGTCGCTGCGCGCGACCAGCTGCCGCTGCACGAGTTCGGACTTGCGGCGGTAATCCAGTTCGGCGTTGCGCTGGGTGGCCCGTGCCTGGACAAGGCTGGCGCGTGCATTCGCCACCTGGGCGTTGCCCTGCTCGATCTGGGCCTCATAGGTCTTCGGGTCGATCCTCGCGAGCACCTGGCCCTTGCTTACGCGATCGTTGAAGTCCGCCAGCACGTCGGTGACCTGGCCGGAGATCTGGCTGCCGACGGTGACGGTGGAAGTCGCGCTGAGGGTACCGGTCGAGGAAATCGCCACCCGGATGTTGCCGCGTTCGACCGGTGCCGTCCGGAAGCCGCTTTCCGGGTCCGCGGACCGGCGCTGTTGCCAGAACCATGCCGCGGCGGCCACCAGGGCCAGCGCCGCCAGGACTGCGAGGACGCGGAAGGACAGGGAACGGGTGCGGGAAACCCGCGGACGGGACGGTCGGCTCATGCGCGCAACTTGGGGGGGAGGTCATCCACTCTAACGCGCCGGACGCCGCGAGGTTGACCCGGCGTGGGCGTCTCCGGTGGACCTCAGCGCGCCCCGGCTCCCTGCGTGCCGAAACGGATACGCGCGACCGTCCCGGTGTCCAGCGCGCTCTCGAGATCCACGGTCCAGCCGAAGCGCTCGCACAGGCGAAGGACGATCGACAGCCCGAGCCCGGTGCCCATCGGCCGCTCGGGGGCGGCGCGATAGAAGGGCTCGAACGCCCTCGCCAGCGCGTCCGGAGCCATGCCGATGCCGGTATCGCTCACCGTCACGCTGTCGGACTCCACCGTGACCGCGACGGTGCCGCGGTCGGTGTAGCTGCAGGCGTTGCGCAGCAGGTTGCCGATGACGACGTGCAGCACGCGGGGCGGCGCGTACAGCTGGGGCTGGCCATGGCAATGCACCTCCAGTGCCACCGGCTTGTCCCCGAGCAGCGTACGCGCGCTGTCGGCCTCTTCCTGCACCACCTCGCACACGTCGAACCACTCGCTCTGCGGCTCGATCTCCGATTCGCGCGCGAGGATCAGGAACGCGTCGATCACGGCTTCCATGTCGCGCCCGGAGCGCTGGATCCGCTGCAGGCTGCGCGCCACCCGGGGCGGGATGGCGGGCTCGTCCAGCGCCATGTCGCTGGCCACCCGGATCACGGTAAGCGGCGTGCGCAGCTCATGGCTGGCGTCGCGGGTGAAGTTGCGCTCGCGCTCCAGCTGGGCCTCGACCCGCCCGCCGAGCGAATGCAGCGCGCGCGCCAGCTGGCGCGCCTCGCCCTCCATGTCCGCCGGCAACCGCTCGGGCGCCAGCGCCGCCACGTCCGGGTGGCGCGGATCCCAGCGGGAGACCTGCCGGGCCAGCCAGGCCACCGGCGAGACCATGCGCTTGGAGGCCTTGTAGGTCAGCCAGGTCGCCCCGTAGATCGCGAACAGCGCCAGCATCGCCGGCAGCACGGCGAACCAGAGGGCCACGCGCGTGGCCTGTTCGCGCAGGTAGACGAGGTAGAGGGTCCCGGGGGCGCGCTGGTCGACCCACACCAGCTCCCCCTCCGCGGCCAGGTCGTGGAAGCCGGGGGCCAGCCCGCGCAGGTGCGCGGGCAAGGCCAGGTTGGAATAGCCGGCCTCGACCAGGTAGCCGCGCAAGGCCAGGTTGTTGGGCGGCGGCTGGGCCGGCGACGCCTCGTGCAAGGCCCAGTAGTGCTGCGCCTCGTCCTGCAGCGTGGCCTGGATGAAGGAGTACTTGAACAGCGCCGCCACGACGTAGAACGCGACCAGGATCGCCAGACTCGCCATCACCATCTGGACGATGAAGGCGATCCTGATCTTCCTGGGCAGGCCGTGGGGCATCGGGACGGGCGTCGGTCGGGGCTGCGCAGTGTAGGCAGGCGCGGATCGCTCCCGCGTGATCGACGGCTCCGTCCCTGTCCGGGCGTCGCCGCCGACCTCTGGCGCCGCCTCGGTCATCGTCCGCTCAGTTCGCTGCCACCGGCTGTGCGATGTCGGCGACACGATAGCCCGCGCTCTGCACGGTGTGCAGCAGCGGACGGTCGAACGGCTTGTCGATCACCTTGCGCAGGTTGTAGAGGTGGCTGCGCAGGGTGTCCGAGTCCGGAAGGCTGTTGCCCCAGATCTCGCGCTCGATTTCCTGCCGGCTCACCACGCGCGGCGACTCGCGCATCAGGATGGTCAGCAGCTTCAGCCCGATCGGCGACAGCTGCAGTTCGGCGTCGCCGCGGGTCACCCGCATGCTGACCGGGTCCAGCACCAGGTCGGCCACGGTCAGGACCTCCGAGCCGACCTGGCGGCGCTCGCGACGGATCAGCGCGCGGAGTCGCGCTTCCAGCTCCTGGATCGCGAACGGCTTGGTCAGGTAGTCGTCGGCGCCGTGGCTCAGGCCGGTGAGCTTGTCGTCCAGGGTGTCCCGGGCGGTGAGCATGAGCACGGGCGTGGACTTGCGCGCGTCGCTGCGCAGCCGGCGGCAGACCTCGATGCCGTCCAGGCGCGGCAGCATCAGGTCGAGGACGACCGCGTCATAGCTGTTTTCGGCCGCCAGCCGGTAGCCGTCGAGGCCATCGGCGGCGTAGTCGACTTCGAAGCCGCGGCTCTCGAGGTACTCGCCGATCATCTCCGAGATGTTGCGGTTGTCCTCGACGACCAGCACCAAACCCGAGGTCTCTTTGCCCTGACGCATAATCCCCGCTCCGTGTTTTCAGCTTTGTGAAGCGTGCCGAAGCCCGGGTCGAAAGCGTGTGAAGAGCCTCGCGCGGCACCCAGGCCTTCAACTGCCGTTCAGAGGAGCGGCTCGAGCACCGGCCACACATTGTCCAGCAGCCGCGCCTGGGCGGCGGCGGTCGGATGCAGGCCGTCGGCCTGCATCAGGCCCGGCTGGAGCGCGACGCCTTCGAGGAAGAAGGGGACGAGGGCCGCCCCATGGGCCTTGGCCAGCTCCGCGTACGTGCGCCGCAGCCGGTCCCGGTAGGCGGGGCCATAGTTGGGAGGGACATCGATCCCGAGCAGCAGCACCTTCGCGCCCGCGTCCCCGGACAGCACGAGCATGCGCTCCAGGTTGCCGCGCAGTTGCGCGGGCGAAAGGCCGCGCAGGGCATCGTTGCCGCCGAGTTCGATCACGACGACCGAGGGGCGGTGTTTTGCGAGCAACCCCGGCAGCCGGGCCAGGGCGCCGGCGGTCGTCTCGCCGCTGATGCTGGCGTTGACCACCTTGCGCGGCGTCGCGGCAGTGCCGGCGATGCGGCGCTCCAGCAGGCTGACCCAACCCGAACCTGCGGGTATGTTGTGTTCGGCACTGAGGCTGTCGCCGACCACGAGCACCGGCCCGGCGGCCGGACCTCTGGCACAGGCCAGCGCCGGCCACAGCAGCGATGCTGCCAGCAGCAGCCAGCACGGCAGCCGCCGCCATGCACGACCCGCGCCTTCTCCACGTCCTGCCATCCGCATACCGGAGCCTCCCATCGATACCCTGTCCACGACCCCATCCAGCATAGCCACCGCGATCGCCGTGCACGACGTCGGCAAGACGGTCGCCGGTCCCGAAGGCGAGGTCCGCATCCTCGACAGCGTGGACCTGGCCGTCGACGACGGCGGAACGGTGGCCATCGTCGGCGCCTCCGGGTCGGGCAAGACCACCTTGCTCGGCCTGCTGGCCGGCCTGGACCTGCCCAGCCACGGCACGATCAGCCTGGCCGGCCAGCGGCTGGACGCGCTGGACGAGGAAGCCCGCGCGGCCCTACGCGCGCGCGAGGTCGGCTTCGTGTTCCAGAGCTTCCACCTGCTGCCGTCTCTGACCGCCGAGGAAAACGTGGCGCTGCCGCTGGAGCTGGCCGGCCGCGAGGACGACGCGCGCGTGCGCGAAGTGCTGGAGGCGGTCGGGCTCGAGCAGCGGCGGCGGCACTATCCGCGCCAGCTCTCCGGCGGCGAGCAGCAGCGCGTCGCCCTGGCCCGCGCCTTCGTCGGCCGGCCACGGATCCTGTTCGCGGACGAGCCGACCGGCAACCTCGACCAGGCCACCGGCCAGCACGTCAGCGACCTGCTGTTCGAACTCAACCGCCGCAACGGCACCACGCTGGTGCTGGTGACCCACGACCTGGGCTTGGCCCGGCGCTGCCAGCGCGTCTACCGGCTCGATGGCGGCCGGCTGCGCGACGGCAATGATGGCCCCGGCGGAGACCGCGCGGCATGAACATCCTGCGGCATGCACTGCGTTCGCTGCGCCGGGAGTTCCTCGCCGGCGACCTGCTGACGGTGTTCGCGGCACTCGCGCTGGGCGTGGCGGCGATGACCGCGGTCGGCACGCTGGTCGACCGGGTGACCCTCGCCCTGACCTCGAGCGCGGCCGAGGTCGTCGGTGGCGACCTCGGCGTGCGCGGGCGCGAGGAGCCGCCGGCGGAGTTCGCCGCGGAGGCCGCGCGGCGTGGATTGCGCAGCGTGCGGATGGTCGCCTTCCCCAGCGTGCTGTTCCACGGCGAGGCCAGCCAGATGGCCACGGTCAAGGGCGTCAGCGCGGGCTATCCGCTGCGCGGGCAGCTGCTGGTCGCGCGCGATGCGAGCGGGCTGGCCGGCGAAGCCGGAGGAGCGCCGCCGCGCGGCGAAGCCTATGCCGACCCGCGCCTGCTCGACGCACTGGGCGTGGAGGTGGGCGACGAGATCGAGTTCGGCGGCGGGCACCTGCGGATCACGCGCACGCTGCTGGCCGAACCGGATGCATCCGGCGAACTGCTGCAGATGGCGCCGCCGCTGCTGGTCAATCGCGAGGACGTCGACTCGGCCGGCCTCCTGGGGGCGGGCAGCCGCGCGTCCTACCGGGTGATGTTCGCCGGCGACGCCCCGGACATCGCCGGGTTCCGGCAATGGCTGCAGCCGCGCCTGGACGGCCGCGCCCGCCTGGTCACGATCGAGGATGCGCAGCAGGGCGTGCGCAACTCCTTCGACCGCGCCGGCCGCTTCCTCGCCTTGTCGGCCCTCCTCGCCGTGCTGCTGGCCGGCGTGGCGACCGCGCTGGCGGCCAACCGCTTCGCCTTGCGCCGGGTCGATACCGTGGCGGTGCTGCGCTGCCTGGGGGCGAGGCAGGGCGACATCCTCTCGGCGCTGGCACTGCAGCTGCTCCTGCTCGCGGTGCCGGCCTGCGCGCTGGGCATCGGCATCGGCATGCTCGCGCAGGTGGCCCTGGTCGAGGCGCTGGGCAGCCTGATCCCGGCACGGCTGCCGCTGCCGCAGGCCGCCCCGGTCCTCAGCGGCGCGGGCATCGGCCTGCTGCTGCTGCTGGGCTTCGGCCTGCCGCCGCTGCTGCGCCTGCGCGGGGTGCCGCCGATGCGCGTGCTCAACCGGAGTTTCGCCGCACTGCCGGCGACCTCGCTGGCCACCTACGCGGCCGCGCTCGCGGCGACCGTGGCGCTGGCGGTGTCCGCCACCGGCGACCTGCAGCTGGCGATGTGGATCCTCGGCGGCCTCGGCGCGCTCGCCGTCCTCGCCGCGATCGCCGGGGCCACCCTGCTGTGGATGCTGCGCCGCGTGCAGGGCCACATGCGCGGCGCATGGAGGCTGGGCCTCGCCGCACTGACGCGGCGCCGCGCGCTGGCCGTGGTCCAGCTGGTCGGGCTGTCGCTCTCGCTGTGCGCGCTGCTGCTGCTTGCGGTCATCGGCCCGGGGCTGCTCGCGGAATGGCGCGACCGGCTGCCGCCGGACACCCCGAACCATTTCCTGATGAACGTGCAGCGCGACCAGGCGGAGGCGGTCGAGCGGACCTTGCGTGGCATCGGCGTCGCCGAGCCGGACCTGCAGCCGTTCGGCACCGGCCGGCTGGTGGCGATCAACGGCCAACCGCCGCGGCGTGGCCAGGACGATGACGAAGACGGCGACGACGACGACTCCAACCGCCCGGTGAACTTCTCCTGGCGGACGACGTTCCCGCCGGCCAACACGCTGCTCGCGGGCGAGTTCTGGAAGCCCGGCAGCAGCGCGCCCGAAGCATCGGTGGAGGACGGCTGGGCCGGGCGCTACGGCGTGGGGCTGGGCGACACGGTCACCCTGCAGCTGGGCGAGCAGTCGCGCACGTTCACCGTCACCAGCCTGCGCAAGGCCGACTGGGATTCGTTCCGGGTCAACTTCTTCCTGCTGCTCAACGCCGGCGCGGTCGGCGACGCGCCGTACAGCCTGATCTCCAGCTTCCACCTCCCGTCCGGCCGCACCGCTGCGCTGGCGCCGGTGGCACGCGAGTTCCCGAACGTGTCGGTGCTGGAGATCGACGCGATCCTGCAACGGGTGCGCGAGGTGATCGAGCGGGTGGCGCAGGCGGTACAGCTGGTGATGGGCTTCAGCCTCGCCGCCGGCGTGCTGGTGCTGCTGGCCGCGCTGCAGGCCACCGCCGGCGAGCGCCGCTACGACAGCGCGGTGCTGCGCACGCTCGGCGCGCGGCACGGCCAGCTGCGCGGGGCGGTGCTGGTCGAATTCGGCGCGCTGGGCCTGCTGGCGGCGATCCTCGCCGTCGGCGCCGCCGCGATCATCGGCACGCTGGTCTCGCGGCAACTGTTCGAGCTCGCGCTGTCGCCGCCGTGGGCCTCGCTGCTGGCCGGCGGGGCCGCCGGCGTACTGCTGAGCCTGCTGGCGGGATGGACCGGCACCCGCCGGATCCTGCGCACGCCGCCCGCGCTGGCGCTGCGCGAGGGCTGACCGCACCGGCCCGGGAGCGCTGGCTTATGCTGCGCTCCCGCCCTTCCCGCGCCACACCCCGCCCATGCCCAGCCTGCCGCTTCCGGCTACCTGCTCCCGGTCCTGCTGCTGCTCGGCAGCAACGTGTTCATGACCTTCGCCTGGTACGGGCACCTGAAGTACAAGAGCGCCCCGCTGCTGGCCGTGATCCTGGCCAGCTGGGGCATCGCCTTCTTCGAGTACCTGCTGATGGTGCCGGCCAACCGGATGGGCAGCGCGGTGTACTCGGTGGTCCAGCTCAAGACCATCCAGGAGATCATCACCCTGGTGGTGTTCGCGGGCTTCTCGGCGTGGTACCTGGGGCAGCCGCTGAAGTGGAACCACTACGCGGCGTTCGTCCTGATCGTGGGCGCGGCGTTCCTGATGTTCTACGACGGCCCGGCTGCGGCGCACTGACGCGCCGCCGCCCCGCTCAGAACGGGATCTTCCCGGTGAGGATGTCCTTGAACATCACCCAGTCGCCGGCGAACGAATAGAAAGGATGGCGGAAGGTCGCCGGTCGGTTCTTCTCGAAGAAGAAGTGGCCGACCCAGGCGAACCCGTAGCCGCACACCAGCGCCGCCAGCAGCCACCACGCGTCGCCCTGCACGAGGGCCACCGCCAGCAACGCCAGCACGCCCCAGCTGCCGATGAAGTGCAGGCGCCGCGAGGTGCGGTTGCTGTGCTCGGCAAGGTAGAACGGATAGAACTCGCGGAAGCTGGCGAAACGGGCCATCGCATCCCCTCCCAAGGACCGCCGCGGCTCAGGCGTCGCGCGGCGCGAACATGATGACCGCCATGCCCGCCAGGCACAACGCGGCCCCGAGCAGGTCCCAGCGGGTCGGGCGGACGCCGTCGACCCACCACAGCCAGGCGATCGCCAGGCTGACGTAGACGCCGCCGTAGGCCGCGTAGACCCGGCCGGTGGCGGTCGGGTGCAGGGTCAGCAGCCAGGCGAACAGGGCCAGGCTGGCTGCGGCCGGCAGCAGCAGCCAGGCGCTGCCGCCGTTGCGCAGCCACGACCACACCAGCCAGCAGCCGGTGATCTCGGCGAGCGCGGTGACGGCGAACAGCAGGAACGTGGCCATGCTCCGGCGTCCTCAGTCCGCCAGGCCGCGCTCGATCCGCTTGGCCTGGTCCCAGTACGCGTCCTGCTGCTCCAGCGTGAGCGTCGGCAGTGGCGTGCCGGCGGCTTCGGCAAGCTGTTCCATCGCGCGGAAGCGGCGCTCGAACTTGTGGTTGGCGTGGCGCAGCGCCGCGCCGACATCGACCTTGGCGTGCCGGGCCAGGTTGGCGGCCACGAACAGCAGGTCGCCGATCTCGTCCTGCAGGCGCGCCCGGTTGCCCGCCACGTCGCCGCGCGCGAACTCGGCCCGGACCTCCTCGATCTCCTCGTGCAGCTTGGCGATGACCGGCTCCGGGCCGGGCCAGTCGAAGCCGGTGCGTGCGGCGCGCGACTGCAGCTTCACCGCGCGCTGCCACTCGGGCAGGCCGCGGGAAATCCCGGCCAGCGCGGAACGGTCGGCCTCGCCGGCAGCCTCGCGCTCGGCGCGCTTGATCGCCTCCCAGTTGACGGTCTGTTCCTCGGCGTCGGCGAAGCTCGCATCGCCGAACACGTGCGGATGGCGCCGCACCATCTTGTCGCTGATCGCGGCGGCCACGTCGTCGAAGCCGAACGCGCCCTGCTCGCCCGCCATCTGCGCATGGAACACCACCTGCAGCAGCAGGTCGCCGAGTTCGTCCTTCAGCGCATCCAGGTCGTTGCGGTCGATCGCATCGGCGACCTCGTAGGCTTCCTCGATCGTGTAGGGCGCGATGGTCGAGAAATCCTGCTCGAGGTCCCAGGGGCATCCCGACTGCGGGTCACGCAGGCGCGCCATGATCCGGAGCAGGTGGTCGATCGGCCGGGCGGACTCGTCCATGGAGCGGCCTTAGCGCGGCGTGGAAAGTGGGGCGCAGGACCCCGCGGCGGTCACAGCCAGTCCCGCCACGGCAGGTCCGGGTCGCCGAGGGCGATGAAGTCGCCGTTGAGCAGCGACTCGCGCCGGTTGTAGCGGAACGGCTTGCCGGTGTCGGCGGACAGCAGCGCACCGCCGGCCGCGTGCAGCACGCACTGGGCCGCGGCCGTGTCCCATTCGGAGGTCGGGCCGAAGCGCGGGTACACGTCCAGGCCGCCCTCGGCGATCCGGCAGAACTTCAGCGACGACCCGAGCGCGACCTCTTCGATCGCCCCCATCCGGTCGAGCACCGACTGGGTGCGGGCATCCCGGTGCGAACGGCTGGCGGCGACCCGCAGCGGCGCGACCGCCGGCGCGCGCGCGCGCAGCACCGTGTCGCGGTGGCCGTCGCGACGGTAGGCCAGCTCTCCCCGGACCGCATGCCAGACCTCGCCCCCCACCGGCGCCTGGACCACGCCCAGCACCGGCGCCCCCTGGTGGATCAGGGCGATGTTGACGGTGAATTCGCCGTTGCGCTTGACGAACTCGCGGGTGCCGTCGAGCGGGTCGACCAGCCAGTAGCTCGACCAGTGCCGCCGCGTCTCCCATGGCACGCTCGCCGATTCCTCGGACAGCACCGGCAGGTCCGGGGTGAGCCGCTCGAGGCCATCGACGATGGTGCGATGCGCGGCCAGGTCGGCGGCGGTCAGCGGGCTGGCGTCGTCCTTGTGGGCGACGTCGAACCCCCCGGCGTATACCTCCATGATCGCCGCGCCGGCCTGGCGGGCGATGGCGATGACCGTTTCCCGCAGGTCGGCGGTGATCTTGATCATCGTGCGGCCAGCCAGGCGCGGGCGATGAACAGCGCGGCCAGCGAACGGCCCTCGGAAAAATCGTCTCGCAACATCAGTTGTTCCAGTTCCTGCAGCTTCCAGGGAATGACCTCGAGCTCCTCCGGCTCGTCGCCGGGCAGCTTCTCGGGATAAAGCCCGCGCGCCAGCACCAGCCACGAGACGTGGCTCATGTAGGTGGGCGCCAGGGTGAGCCCGCGCAGCACGTCGATCCGGCGCGCGCCGTAGCCGGCCTCCTCCTTCAGTTCGCGGTCGGCGGCCTGCTCGGGCGTTTCGCCCGCGTCGATCCTGCCCTTGACCAGGCCCAGCTCGTAGCGGTGCACGCCGGCGGCGTACTCGCGGACCAGCAGCACGGTCTCGTCGTCGAGCATCGGCACCACCACCACCGCGCCGTGGCCGCGGCTGACCATGCGCTCGAAGCGCCGGCGCTCGCCGTTGGCGAACTCCAGGTCCAGGCGCTCCAGCCGGTAGGGCCCCGCATCGACCGCGGTCGTGCCGTGGATCAGCGGCAGGCGCCGGCTCATCGCACTGTCCCCCGGCGCGGCCGGGGTGCGGCCGATATCATGGGGGGATGCACGGACGTACTCATGAGCCACAAATCGTAGCAGACCCCGCGGCGGAGCAGGCCGCCGCGCGATGGCGCGAACGCGACCTGGCGGTGCTGTGGCATCCGTGCACGCAGATGCGCGAGCATCCGGACGTGCTGCCGCTGGTCCCGGTCGAACGCGGCGACGGCGCATGGCTGGTCGGGTATGACGCCCGTCGCTACCTCGACGGCGTCAGCAGCTGGTGGACCAACCTGCACGGGCACGGCGAGCCGCGCATCGCCGAGGCCATCGCCCGCCAGGCCCGCACGCTGGAACAGGTCATCCTCGCCGGGTTCTCGCACGCGCCCGCGGTGGAGCTGGCCGAGCGGCTGCTCGCGCTCGCGCCGCGGCAGCCGGGCCGCGCGCCGCTGTCCAGGGTGTTCTACGCCGACAACGGGTCGGCCGGCGTCGAGGTCGCGCTGAAGATGGCGTTCCACTGGTTCCGCAACCGCGGCGAGCCGGGGCGGACCAAGTTCGTTGCACTGGAAAACGGTTATCACGGCGAAACCCTCGGCGCGCTGGCCGTCGGCGACATCCCGCTGTACCGGCGCATCTACGCGCCGCTGCTGGCCGAGGCGCTTTTCGCACCGTCGCCGGATGCCTACCTGGCCGGCCCGGGGCAGTCCGCGGCGGAGCGCGCCGCGCACGCGGCCGACGCGCTGGCCGACCTGTTCGACCGCCATCCGGGCGAGATCTGCGCGGTGATCCTCGAACCGCGCCTGCAGTGCGCCGGCGGCATGCGCATGCACGATCCGGCCTACCTGCGCCGCGTGCGCGAACTGTGCGACGCCAACGGCGTGTTCCTCGTGGCCGACGAGATCGCCACCGGCTTCGGCCGCACCGGCACGATGTTCGCCTGCGAGCAGGCCGGCATCGCCCCCGACCTGCTCTGCCTGTCCAAGGGCCTGACCGGGGGCTTCCTACCGCTGGCCGCGGTACTGGCGACCGGGTCGATCTACGACGGCTTCCTGGACGACTCGCGCGAGCGCGCATTCCTGCATTCCCACAGCTACACCGGCAATCCGCTCGCCTGCGCCGCCGCGCTGGCCTCGCTGGCTATCTTCGAAAGCGACCAGGTGCTCGCCCGCAACCGGGCCACCGCCGCGCGGATGGCGGCGCTGTCGGCTCCCCTGGCCGGCCATCGCCACGTCGCCGACGTGCGCCAGGCCGGGATGGTCGTGGCGTTCGAACTCACCCGGGATGGCGACCGGGCCACGCCGTTCGAGGCATCGGCACGGGTGGGCCTGCGCGCCTACCGCGCCGCGCTCGCGCGTGGCGTGCTGCTGCGACCGCTCGGCGACGTCCTCTACTGGATGCCGCCCTATTGCATCGACGACGACCAGCTGCAGCTGCTGGCCAGCGTCACCGCCGAGGCCATCGAGGAGGCCACCGCATGCGCCTGACCCGCTGCCACCTGGAGCTGCCGCTGCGCGCCGGCGACGAGATCGCGCTCCCGGAACATGCCGCCAACCACCTGGCGCGGGTCCTGCGCCTGCGCGAAGGCGATGCATGCGTGCTGTTCAACGGCGATGGCCACGACTATGCCGCGCGCCTGCTCGCCGTCGGCAAGCGCGGGACGCGCGCCCTGGTGCTGGAGGCGCGGCCGGTGGACAACGAATCCCCGCTGTCGATCGTGCTGCTGCAGGGGATCGCGCGCGGGGAGAAGATGGACCTGATCCTGCAGAAGGCCACCGAACTCGGGGTGTCGGCGATCGTGCCGGTATCGGGCGAGCGCACCGAGGTGCGCCTGGACGCCGAGCGCGCCGCCAGGCGGGTCGCGCACTGGCGCAGCGTCCTGGAATCGGCCTGCGAACAGTCCGGCCGCGCCCGGGTGCCGGTGCTGCACCCGCCGGCATCACTGGACGCCGCGGCGAAGGCGCTGGCCGGCGAAGGGCTGCGACTGGTGCTCGACCCGCAGGGCGAACACCGGCTCGGGGACCTGCCCGCTCCACCCGCGCGGACCGCCTGGATCGCGATCGGCCCCGAAGGCGGCTGGTCGCCCCGCGACCGGTCGATCCTGGAGGCGGCGGGCTTCGCCGGGCTGCGCCTGGGGCCGCGCGTGCTGCGCACGGAAACCGCGGGACTGGCGGCGATCGCGGCGCTGCAGGCGCGTTTCGGCGACCTGTAGGCAGGCGGCGCGCCGCCCGAAGCCACGCCTGCCAGAGGCGGCGCCAGGTGGCTGGCATGGCGAAGATGGGACGAGGCCAACGCCATGCCCGGGGCACGCACCCTTGGAACATGCCGCCGCCGACGCGTGGGTACGGCGACGCCGACACCATCAGGGCGACGAAGCCGCCCGGAAGCAGCGCGACCAGCCGCCGGCCGGGTTGCCGGCGGCCGCCTCGGGCTCTCAGGCCACCGCGGCCAGCGCTTCGCCGAGCATCCGTTCGACGCCCTCGAGGTCGGGCAGCAGTGCGCTCTGCTCGCCGAGCAGCACGCGCATCTGCACCCCGCGCGGAAGGTCTTCCTCGGACGCGTCGGCCAGCAGGCTGTCGCGCGGCACCGAGACCAGCTGCGGGAACGACGCCGTGAGCAGGGCGAAGTACGGCAGGGTCTCGTCCTTGCCGAGGCCCTTGAGCACGATCACGCGGTTGTTGCGCATCGCCGGCTCGTCGCCCAGCCCGGCCAGGCGGGAGAAGGCCACCAGCGGGACGTTCCAGCCATGCCACACGATCTGGCCCGCCAGCCATGCGGGGGCGCCTTCGACCGGCTCGACCGCCACGCGCGCCAGCACTTCGGCCACGGTCGCGTTGGGCAGCAGCAGCCGCTCTTCGCCGACCTGGATCATGACGCCGCGGATTTCGTCGCTGTTGTAAGCCATCTGTCCTTCGTCCTCGAACGGTGCGCGCGGTTCAGGACCAGCGCGCGACCAGCTGTTCGGCCAGCTGCGACGGGGTGCCGAGATCGGCGCCACCGGCGGCCATCAGTTTCACCGCCGTCGCGTCGTAGCAGCCTTCCAGCGCCTGCCCGGCGACATGGCCGCCGCGCGTCGCCAGCGCCAGCACCGCCTCGACCCTGGACGGCTCCGCGCCGCTCAGGACGATGACCGCGCTCTCCGCCGGCGGCAGGGCCGCCACCGGATCCCCGCCGCCGTCGACGAACGCCATGCCCTCGTCGGTGGCGTCGATGCCGACGCGCTCGGGCAGGACATAGACCGTCGATGCCGACAGCGCATCGCCCGGCATCGCCATCGCGACCGGCAGCGCCGACACCCGCGCCAGCTGCTTGACCAGGTTGTCGTAGCGGCCGCCGTCGAGCTTGAGCTGCACCAGCAGCGGCCGGCTGAACCCCGGGGGCAAGGCGGTGATCAGCTTGCGCACGGCATCCGGCCCGCCGACGCCCGCGACCACCAGCACCGCGCCCTTGACCACGGCCGCCGCATCGCCTTCCGGCTCCATCGCGACCAGTTCCAGGCGCGAGAAGTCCGGCAGCGGCGGCGGCTCGCGCCCGGCGCGCTCGAACGCCGGCGGCGCGTCGTCGGCCAGCGCCCATCCCTGCGAATGCGGGATCGGCGCGACGTCCTGCACGCCGTCCCCGGGCCGGTCCTCGGGCAGGCCGGACGCCAGCGCCGCGGCCTCGAAGAGGTGCCGTTCGAACGGGTCCTCGGCGTGCAGCTGCTGTGGCGTGGTCGGGTGCCCCGGCTGCAGGTCGGCCACCAGGTCCTGCTCGCGCCCGGGCGGAAGCACGTCGTCGTGGCCATGCAGCTTGGCGGCCAGGTGGCGGATCCAGCGCTGGGCTTCCCAGCCGTCGCGCCGCGCGGCCAGCTCGGCCTCGTCGAAGATCACCAGCAGGCCCGGGGCCTCGAGCGCGGGCTCCAGCGCGACCAGCGCGTCCTCGACCGCCGGTTCCAGCGCGACCAGCGCGGCCTGCGGTGCCGCCGCCGCGAACGTGGCGGCATCCAGCGCGACCGGATCTTCCTCCAGCACCACGCGGGCGCCGGCGGCGTCGAGGGCCTCGCGCAGGCGATCGCGCGCCGCGCCCGCACGCGCCAGCAGGGCGACGGGCTTGGCCGTGTCAACCGCGCGCACGGGCGATCCCCAGCAGGTCGTAGACGTTACGCATCAGGTCCAGTTCCTGGTACGGCTTGCCGAGGTAGCGCTGCACGCCGATCTCGAACGCTCGCTGGCGGTGCTTCTCGCCGGTACGCGAGGTGATCATCACGATCGGGACGGCGCGGAAGCGTCCGTCCGCGCGCATCGCCGTGGCCAGCTCGTAGCCGTCCATTCGCGGCATTTCGATGTCGAGCAGCATCAGGTCGGGGACGCGTTCTTCCAGGCGCTCCAGCGCCTCGATGCCGTCGCGCGCCACCACCACCTCGAAGTTGTGGCGCTCCAGCACGCGACCGGTCACCTTGCGCATGGTCAGCGAGTCGTCGACCACCATCACCAGCGGCACGTGGCGCGCCTGCGGCGGCTCCACCGCCGCCGGGCGCTCCGGCTGGGCCAGGTGGCGGCGCACCAGCGGTGCGACGTCCAGGATCACCACCACGCGGCCATCGCCGGTGATGGTCGCGCCATAGATGCCCGGCACCGACGAGATCTGCAGCCCGACCGGCTTGACCACGATCTCGCGGTTGCCGACCACCTGGTCGATCGCGACCGCCGCGCGCAGGTCGCCCGCGCGGACCAGCAGCAGCGGCACCTGCGCCTGGCCCTCGGCCTTGGCCGCGCCCTGGCCCACCAGCAGGCCCAGGTCGTGCAGTGCGTACTCCTCGCCGGCATAGCGGTAGGTGCCCGCCCCGGCCTCGAAGCGCTCGCGCGAGATCCGGCCGATGCCGCTGACCGAGGCCACCGGCACCGCGTAGGTGGTGTCGCCGATCTGCACGAACACCGCCTGGGTGACCGCCAGCGTCTGCGGCAGGCGCAGGGTGAAGGTGACGCCCTGGCCGGCGGTCGATTCGATTTCGACCGTGCCGCCGAGCTGGCGCACCTCGTTGCGGACCACGTCCATGCCCACGCCGCGCCCGGCCAGCTGGCTGACCTTCTCCGAGGTGCTGAACCCGGATTCGAAGATCACCGAGTCCAGCTCGGCGTCGCCGAGTTCGGCGTCGGGCTTGATCAGGCCGCGCTGTTCGGCGCGGCGGCGGATCGCGGCGCGATCCAGGCCGCGGCCGTCGTCGGCCACCTGCAGGACGATTTCCGAACCCTCGCGGCGCAGCGCGATGGTGATCGTGCCTTCCTCGTCCTTGCCGGCGGTGCGGCGGTCCTTCGGCAGTTCGAGGCCATGCGCCACCGAGTTGCGCAGCATGTGCTCCAGCGGCGCGACCATGCGGTCGAGCACGTTGCGGTCGAGTTCGCCGTGGGTACCGTCGAGCCGGAGCTGGACCTGCTTCCTGGTGTCGTGCGCGGCCTGGCGGACCACGCGGCGCAGGCGCGGGACGATGCTGTCGAACGGCACCATGCGCGCGCTCATCAGGCCGTCCTGCAGCTCCGAGCTCACGCGCGACTGCTGCTGCAGCAGCACGTCGTACTGGCGGGCCAGGTCGTCGAGCACGCCCTGCAGGCCGGTCAAGTCGGCCGCCGATTCGTTCAGCGCACGGCTCAGCTGCTGCAGCGTGGAGAAGCGGTCGAGCTCGAGCGGGTCGAACGTCGGGTCGGCGCTGTCCTGCTCGCGCTGGTAACGGGCGACGATCTGCGCCTCGGTCTCGAGGTCCAGGCGGCGCAGCTGGTCGCGCAGGCGCGCGTTGGTGCGGTCCAGCTCCGACATGGCGCTGCGGAACGCGCCCAGCTGCTGTTCCAGCCGCGAGCGGTAGATCGCCACTTCGCCGGCGTGGTTGACCAGGTTGTCGAGCAGGTCGGCGCGCACGCGCACCTGCTCCTGCGGCGCGCGCGGCACGCCCTCCTCGGTGGCAGCGGCCTGGGCCTCGTCCTCGACCGGCGCCGACAGCGGCGCCGGGGCGGACGCGGGCTCCGGAACCGCCGCCGTCCCGTCCACCGCCGCGAGGGTGGCGGCGGCTTCCGCGGGCGGCTCGGCCGGCGGGGTCGCCAGCGCGGCCACGTAGCTCGCCTCCGCCGATTCGGCGGACGCGGGCGCCTCGCCACGGATCCTGGCTTCGAACTCCTCGATCAGCGCATGCGGCACGTCCGTCATCCGGTGCACGCGCGTGCGCTGCAGCAGGCGGTGCAGGGTGTCGAAGCCGCGTTCGAGCAGGTGGATGTCGGTGCGGCGCAGTTCCGTGCGCTGCTCGGCGACCGCCTCCAGCAGCGACTCGATCACATGGCCGAGGTCGCCGATGCTGGCGATGCCGGCCATCCGCGCGCCGCCCTTGAGCGTGTGCAGGTCGCGCTGCAGGCCGATGATCGGTTCCCGCGCGGTCGCGTCCTCCCGCAACTCCTGGATGAGGCCGTCGATGTGGTCGAGCAGGTCGACGCCTTCCTCGACGAAGATGTCGACGAGGTCGCGATCCAGTTCGGCGAAATCGAGCATCGGACCGTCGGGCACGAGTTCCTCCTCGGCACGGGCATCCGGCAGCGGCGCACCCAGCGCGGGCAGTTCGACCGGCTCCGGGCGCGCGTCGGCCGCGGGCGGCGCTTCCATCGTGATCTCCGGAGCGATGGCTTCGCCTTCGCTCCCGTCCGGCTCGGCCTTGGCGTCGCTGGCCAGTGCGGGCGCATCCGCCAGCCGAGCGTCCACCGGTCCGGCGTCGGGCACGTCGGACGCGAACACGCCGGCGTCGGCCGGACCGGTTCCCGATGCTTCGGCCGCGGCCGTGCCGTCGGCGTCGGCGTCGGCGTCGGCGTCGGAAGCTACGGCCGCCTCGAGCGCGTCCGTGTCGAACGGCCCGGCGATCCCGGTATCCGCGACGTCCACGGCGTGCGCGGTGTCGACGGACCCGGTCGCGTCGACAGAGTCCGGCACCGGCACCACGTCCGCTTCCACCAGCCCTTCGACGGCGATCGCGTGTTCGTCCGGTGTCGCGAGCGAGGCGGAGGCGGCCAGCGCGTCGTCCGGGACGACGTCGATTCCGGCGTCCCCGAACGATGCAGGCTCGGCCGCTTCGGGCGCGTCCCCGGGCGTTTCCGCCGCGGCTTCCCCGGTCGCGGCCGTGGCCGCCACGTCGTGCCCCGCGAGGTCGTGCGCGGGCTCCAGCGGCATCGCCCCGACATAGCGCGCGAGGTCGTCCACGCCGGTCAGTTCGACCGCATCGGCCACCAGCGGCACGTCGGCTTCGTTCTCCGGAGTCTGCGGCCAGCGCGCTTCGGGCAGGCTGTCGGCCAGGGCATGCAGGCGTGCGGACAGCCCGGCGAACCGCGGGATGCGCGGCGACTCGGCCTGCAGCGCGCGGATGCAGGTGCGGATGGCCGCGGACATCTCCGCCAGCGCGTCGACCGCCTCGCCCTCCGGAACCTGCGAGGCCGCGAGCGAGCGCTTGACGAACGTTTCGGCCGGATCGGTGACCCCGGTGATCTCCGGCACGTCGGTCATCGCGAACGCGCCGTTCATGGTGTGGATCGCGCGCAGCAGCGCGTCGGACGCCGGTTCCGGCGCCAGCCGTGCCGCGCCGATCCAGGCGTCCACGGTCTCCAGGTGCTGGGCGACCTCCGCCTCCAGGATCTCGCGCAGCACGCTGTCCACGGAAGCGGGCGTGCCCTCTTCCTCGAACCCGACGTCGACGGTCGCGGCCGCGACGTCCGGTGCCGCCGCCGGGACGGTGCTGGCGGGCGGCACGTAGAACGCCTCCTCGCCCGCGGCGACCCGGTCGGCCACCGCCTCCATTCCGTGCAGGTCCGCGCCCACCCCGCCCTGGCCCCGAAGGGCCGCATCGAACTGCGGCAGGACGTCGCAGGCCTGGCCCACCAGCGCCGTGACCGCCGGGCTCGCCGGGCGCGTGCCATCGAGCACGCGGTTGAGCATGCCCTCGATCTTCCAGCTGAACTCGCCCAGCGCGCGCGCGCCGACCAGGCGACCGCTGCCCTTGAGCGTGTGGAACACGCGCCGGATGGGGCGCAGCCGCTCCAGCTCCTCGGGCGCCTGCTGCCAGTGCGGCACCATGCGCGCCAGGTTCGCGCGCTCCTCTTCGAACTCCTCGAGGAAGACCTCGCGGATGTCCGCATCGATGTCATGGTTGTCGTCGAAGCCGCCGATCGCGGGATGCGACGCAGCGACCGCGTGCGCTTCGGGCACCGCCGCCGCAGCCACCGGGACGGCACCCAGGCTGGCGGCGGCCGCGGAGATCTCCGCGATCAGCGAGGTCGAGTCGTCGTCCAGCTCGATCCGGCTGATCCGGCTCTCGTACACCTGCGCGGGGCGCAGCTCCGGCTGCACGCGCATGTTGAGGTCGAGCCACTGGCTGGCCTCGACCGGCGGCGGCGCGGGCGCCACGGACGGTTCGGGCTCGCGGTCGCCGTCCGCGGACGGCGCGGCCATCGGCGGTTCGGGCGCCGCCGGTTCCGCAGCGGGCATCTCGACCACCTGCGCACCGGAGACCGGCGTCGCGGACATCGGAACGCCGGCGACCTCGGTCTCGGCCTCGAGCACGTGCGCCACGGCGGACCCATCCACGGCCGCCTCGTCGGCGGCCGCATCGGACGCCACTTCGGGAAGGCCGGTCTCGGCCGGCTCCGCATGCGAGGCCGGGGGGAATTCGGCCTCGACGGGGTCGAAGCTGGTCCACTGCGAAGCGACCGTCGCCGCGTCCGGGGCTTGGATGGAGAGGGTCTCCACCACGGGCAGTTCCACTTCCAGCGCCGGGAGCTCGAGCGCCTCGCGCTCCGGTGCCGCAGGCTCGGACGCCACCGCGTCCACCGGCAGGTCGTGCTCGGCCGCCACCGGATCCCAGGAGCCCGCCACGGCGACCGGACCGGCCAGGGTGACCGCGGCCGCCGGCATCACCGGCGCGTCGTCGTCCTCGGCGTTGGCCTCGTCGGCCGCCGGCAATGGCCAGTAGCTGAGGGCTTCTAGGCTGCTGCGCGCGATCTCGAGGATCTCGTCGCGGTTCGGGCGCCGGTCGCGCAGCGCCTCGAGGTAGTACTCCAGGCTGGCCATCGCGTCGGCCAGGGTGTCCAGTTGCCGCCCACTCGGCACGCGCCGGCGCTGCAGCAGCTCGGTGCCGATGTAACGACGCACCCCCTCGAGGTAGTCGGCCGGCTGCGGGAGGTCGAGGATGCGCAGCGCGCCCGACACCTCCGACAGCAGCTGCGGCACGTCATCCAGCCGCGAGTGGTCCCAGTTGGTCTCGATGAAGGCGACGAAATGCTCGCGCGCGGCGGCGAAATTGGCGATGGCCTCGTGGGCCAGCACCTCGACGGTGCGGCGTGCCTCGGCCGCGGCCGCATCCTCGCCGCCCTCCTCGCCCGGGGCGCCCAGGCGCGCGACCTGGTCGTCCAGCGAGGCATCCACGTAGAGCAGCGCACCGGCGATGTCGAGCAGCGCGCTCTCGCTGGCCGGCTGTTCGCCCCGCGCGATGCCTTCCAGCGCGTCGCGCTGCTGCAGGACCACGTCGCGGGCCACGCCGAGCCCGAGCATGCCGAGGGTGTCGGCCACGTTGCCCAGTTCGGCGGCCTGCGGTTGCAGCGTGGCGGCATCGCCACCGGTGCGCAGGTGCAGGTCGAGCGCGTCCTTCACCCGCAGCAGTTCCTCCTTCACCACGCTGCCGACGGTATTGAGCAGGTCGCGGTTGCGGCCGGCCAGGCTGCCGCGGGCGTGGTCCAGCTCGGCTTCGGTCGGCGCGTGGGCGTCCAGTTCGAAGGCCTCGCGCAGCGCGTCCAGCGCCGGGTGCGGCGCGCGCGCCTGGGCGACCACGTACAGCAGCTGCCGGGTCGGTTCCTGGCTGGCCACGCCCTGGGCGACCGCCGGGGTCGACTCGTCTTCGTGCGCCTGGCGCACGGCGCGGGCGATGCCCACGAAGGCGCCGCGCAGCGCATCGGTGGGCGCCAGCGCGCCGTCGCGCAGCGCGTCGGCGGCCGACGACGACACCCACAGCATGCGCCGGGTGGTGTCGTGGCGCGCGTTCTCCAGCAGTTCGCCGGCCGCCGCGGCGAGCGCGGACGGATCGGCGGGCGCGGCGTGTTCCGGCCAGGCCTCCAGCGCGGCTTCGAACCGCGCCTGGGCCGAAGCCACCTTGTCCTGCCGCTGGGTCCACGGCAGCGGCGACGCCCCGGGCACCTGCTCGGGCAGCGGCCGGCTGAGGTCGGGGGCGAACAGCACGCTTTCGTTCAACCCGGCCGCGCCGCGCGCGGCACGGATGTCGTTGAGCAGCGGCAGCAGCACGATCGGGATGTCGCGATGGCCGTTCTGCAGGCGTTCCAGGTAATCGGGCAGCAGCACGGTGCCGCGCATCAGCGTGGCGCAGGCCTCGTCGCGGTCGTTGGCCGCGTTCTGCTGCACCGCCTGCGCGAGCAGCTCCATCTCCTCGGCGACCATCGCCGGGGCGTACAGCTCGACCATCCGCAGGGTGCCCTGCACCTGGTGCAGGTAGCCGGCGCAGAAACGCATGCGGCTGGTGTCGGCGGGGTCTTCCACGAAGGCCTCGATCTCGTTGCGCGCCTGGCGCAGCGTTTCATCGAGCTCCGGCTTGACCCAACCGAGCACCGCATGGCTCATCGCATCGCGCAGGGCGCTCATCGGCGACCTCCGGCGAAGCGGTGCCGGCCATTGCCTGCGTGGCCGGGCGTGCGCGTGTTGCGACCGATCCTCATCTCATTCCCCCGTCGCACGCCACTCAGGCCGGCAGCTTGAAGTCGGCCACCGAGCGGCGCAGGTCCGCCGCCAGTTGCGCCAGGTGGCCGATCGAGTCGGCGGTCTGTCCGGCACCACGCGAGGTCTGGCCCGAGATCTGCTGGACCACGCCCATCGTCTTGGTGATGTCGGCGGCCGCGCCGGCCTGCTGCTGCGCGGCGACGGAAATGCTCTTGATGAGGTCGTTCAGCGCATTGGACACGCGCTCGATCTCGGTCAGCGCGGTGCCGGCGTCCTCGGCCAGGCGCGCGCCGGACACCACTTCGGCGGTGGTCTGCTCCATCGAGCTGACCGCTTCGTTGGTGTCGGCCTGAATCGCCTGGACCAGGCCTTCGATTCGCCGGGTCGCGCCCGAGGTGCGTTCCGCGAGGCGCTGCACTTCGTCGGCCACGACCGCGAAGCCGCGGCCGGTTTCGCCGGCCGCCGCCGCCTGCACGGCCGCGTTGAGCGCCAGGATGTTGGTCTGCTCGGAAATGTCGTTGATCAGTTCCACGATCGAACCGATCTCCTGCGAGGATTCGCCCAGGCGCTTGATGCGCTTGGAGGTCTCCTGGATCTGGTCGCGGATCTGGTCCATGCCCTGGATCGTCTCGCGCACCACGCCGGCGCCCTCGGCGGCGATCACCACCGAGCGCTGCGCCACTTCCGCCGACTCGGTCGAGTTGCGCGACACCTGCTCGATGCTGGCCGCGATTTCGTTGATGCGCTGGGAGGCCGCGTTGATCTGCTCGGCCTGGTGGTTGGACGCCTCGGCCAGCTGCAGCGCGGTGGCCTGCGTCTCCTGCGAGGAGGCCGCGACCTGCACCGAGGTGTCGGTGATCGTGGTCACCAGGTTGCGCAGCTCGTCGACCGCGTAGTTGATAGCGTCGGCGATCGCGCCGGTCATGTCCTCGGTCACCGAGGCCTTCACCGTCAGGTCGCCTTCGCCGAGCGAGCTGATTTCGTCCAGCAGCCGCATGATCGCCTGCTGGTTGCGGCTGTTGAATTCCACCTGCGCCTGGTAGCGGACTTCCTGCTCGCGCGCGCGGTTGCGCACCGAGCTCCATACGAAGCCGATCAGGGAGATCAGCGCGATCACGCCCGAGGCGATGCCGAGCCAGAAGTTGGGGAACAGGCGGGTATCGCGCACCGAGCCGAACGCGGAGAACGCGTCGAACAGCTTCTTGCTGGCCTCCAGCATCCGGTCGGAGCCGGCGGCGAGGCTGGCCGCCGCGGCCTGCGCGCCGAACAGGTTCTTGGAGCTGCCGAGGATCGCGTCCAGGTCCTTGCGCATCTCGGTCCACAGCGCCTGCGACTGCTCGAGCGCGGCCAGCGCGGCGGCGTTGCGCACGGGCGCCACGCCCAGTTCCTCGTTGCCCTTGGCCAGGCCGTCGAGCACCTGGCCGAACACCACCGCGTCGCGGGCCAGCGCGTCGCCGGCCGCGGCCGCACCCGGGCCACCGGCGCGGATCTCGGTCACGCGGCGGGCCATGGTGCCGGCCACCACGACCTGCTGCAGCGCGCTGAACACCTGCGAGGCGGGCGCGCCGCCGGCGGTCATCGCGCGGACCACTTCATTGAGCTGCGCCTGCAGCTGCGGCACGCGGCCGGCGAAGCGGTCGGCGTTGCCGGCCAGCGCCAGCACCGCCGGCTCGCTGGCCACGATCTGCCCGGCGCTGGTGCCCAGCGGCGTCCACACCGACACCAGCGTATCCAGCGGACCCGACACGCCCGGCTCCTGGCCGAAGCGGCCCTGCAGCCCGGTCACGGTGGTCTCGATCTGGGCCTTGGTCTCGCGGAAGGCCTTGAACGCGTCGGCATTGCCGGCCACGGCGTCGCGGCCCTGGTTGGCGAGCTGCTGCGAGAGCACCTGCAGGTCGGCCGCGCCGGTGCTCGCGCCGGCCAGGCGGCTGCCCTGCCAGGTGGCCACGCCGGTGTTCAGGCCGAACACGATGACGGAGAGCGCCAGCAGGACGAGCCAGAAGCCGGTACTGACGCCACCCAGGCGGCTGGTCTTGGGGGTGTCCGGTGCAGTGCTCATGCGTTGTAGACCTCAGGTGCGGTGCCGGCCGGATCAGGCGGCGGCTTGGCGGAATTCGGGAGTACGGGCCAGGCGCGACAGGGAGAACACGCTCCAGTCGGCACCGTCGCTGTGGAAGGCGCGGTCGACGAAATGGGCGTAACGGCCCTGCGCCAGCGGCGCGGGGTCGATCGCCTGCTCTTCGCCGAAGCTGCGCTGGCCGTAGAGTTCGTCGATGGTCAGGGCGACGTCGCCGCCCTGCTGGCGCATGACCAGCACGCGCTGCCCCTCGTGCAGCACCGTGCGCTCGCCCTCGAGGAACAGCTTCAGGTCGACGACCGGGAACAGGTTGCCGCGCAGGTTGCCGATGCCCAGCAGCCACGGCTGGGCCCCCGGCACCGGCGTGACCGGCGGCATCGACAGGATTTCGACCACCTCGCCGAATTGCGAGACCAGCCGGTGGTTGCCCACGCGGTAGCCGACGCCGCGCCAGGTCTCAGGACCCAGTTCGCGCGCCGGCAGCTGCACCGCGTGCAGCAGGCTGCGCTGCTCGTAGTCGGCGAGGATGTCGAAGGGAGTGCGCATCAGCCGGCCACCAGCTGGTTGATCCGCTCGAGCAGGTCCTCCTCGCGCGGCGGCTTGACCACGTAGTCGACCGCGCCCTGGCGCATGCCCCAGGCGCGATCGGTCTCCATGCTCTTGGTGCTGACGATCAGCACCGGGATCTTGCTCGTGGCCGAGTCGCGGGTCAGCGCGCGCGTGGCCTGGAAGCCGCTCATGCCGGGCAGGACGACGTCCATCAGCACCAGGTCCGGCAACTGCTTGCGGGCGATGTCGATGCCGTCCTCGGCATTGGTGGCGAGGATGACCTGATGGCCACCGCGTTGCAGCCACTGGGTGAAGACGGCGCGGTCGGTCGGCGAGTCTTCGATCAGCAGGATTCGAGCCATGTTGTTGCCTGCCCCCCGGTCAGGCGTTGACGTACGTGCGGATGGCGCCCAGCAGTTCTTCGCGAGTGAATGGCTTGGTCAGGTACTGCTCGGAGCCGACGATGCGGCCCCGCGCCTTGTCGAACAGGCCGTCCTTGGAGGACAGCATGATCACCGGCGTGGACTTGAATTTCTGGTTGCCCTTGATCAGCGCGCAGGTCTGGTAGCCGTCCAGGCGCGGCATCATGATGTCGACGAAGATGATCTGCGGCTGCTGGTCGGCGATCTTGGCCAGCGCCTCGAAGCCGTCGCTGGCGGTGACTACTTCGCACCCTTCGCGCTTGAGCAGCGTCTCGGCGGTACGGCGGATCGTCTTGGAGTCATCGATCACCATGACCCGCAAGCCGCCAAGCGCCCCGGTCGGGGCCGTATTGTCAGTCATTACCCTAATTCCCCATGCGCGCGGCGCTTCTACGGCGCCACTGCGAAGGTGTCTATATCCCAGTACGGCCAGAGACTGTCAAGCCCGGCGCCCCGGCGGGGCCGAGCCTGAACGGGAATGGTGCGAACGCCGTCGCAGTTGTGGGGCCGCGCTTCGCCCGCGACCGGCGGGCGATGCCGGGCCGATCGGCTAACATCGCCGGTCCCGCTTTCCTCGCAGGCCGCCCCGCCCATGCCCGCGCCCCTGGACGTCATCGTCGTGATGGACCCGATCGGGTCGATCAAGATCGCCAAGGACACGACCTTCGCCATGCTGCTGGAAGCCCAGCGGCGCGGCCACCGCCTCCACTACGTCCGCCCGGGCGGCCTGTCCGTGCGCGACGGCCGCGCGATGGCCCGGGTCGCGCCACTGGCGGTGCGCGACGACAAGGCCGGGTGGTTCACCCTCGGCGAGTGGTCCGACCTGGCCTTCGGCCCGGGCCAGCTGGTCCTGATGCGCAAGGACCCGCCGGTGGACGCCGAGTACGTGTACGACACCCAGGTGCTGGACCTGGCCCGCCTGGCCGGCGCCCAGGTGGCCAACGATCCGCGCGGGTTGCGCGACTTCAACGAGAAGCTGGCGGCGCTGCTGTTCCCGCAGTGCTGCCCGCCGACCCGGATCAGCCGCGAGCCGGCCGAGCTGAAGGCCTTCGCCGCCGAACAGGGCAAGGTCGTGCTCAAGCCGCTGGACGGCATGGGCGGGCGTTCGATCTTCCTCAGCCAGGCCGGCGACCCCAACCTCAACGTGATCCTGGAGACGCTGACCGATGGCGGCCGCAAGCTGGCCCTGGCCCAGCGCTACCTGCCCGAGATCGTCGACGGCGACAAGCGCATCCTGCTGGTCGACGGCGAGCCGGTGGACTACTGCCTGGCGCGGATCCCGCAGGGCGACGAGTTCCGGGGCAACCTGGCCGCCGGCGGCCGCGGCGAAGGCCGGCCGCTGAGCGAACGCGACCGCTGGATCGCCGCCCAGGTCGGGCCCGAGATGAAGCGGCGCGGGATGCGCTTCGTCGGCCTGGACGTGATCGGCGACTGGCTCACCGAGGTGAACGTCACGAGCCCGACCTGCGTGCGCGAACTGGATGCCCAGTTCGGCCTGAACATCGCCGGGCGGCTGTTCGATGCCATCGAGGCCGGGGCCCCCGAACCCGCGGCATGAGCGCCACCACCCTCCCCGCCCCGCCGCCGATCGGCCCGGCCCAGCGCCTCAACGCCACGGTGGTGCTGTCGCTGCTGGTCCACGGGATCCTGATCCTGGGCCTGGGCTTCGCGTTCCGCGACGAGGCGCCGCTGGTGCCGACGCTGGACGTGATCTTCAGCCAGACCAGCACCGAACTGACGCCCGAGCAGGCCGACTTCCTCGCCCAGGCCAACAACCGCGGCGGCGGCGAACACGACAAGGCGCAGCGGCCGCGCGACCTGCAGGCCGGCGCCATCCCGCTGGCCGAACCGGGGCAGGCGCCCCTGCCGGAGCGGCAGCGCGCGGCCAGCGAGGTCCCGCCGCCGCAGGCGCGGGTGGTGGCCAGCCGGCGCGGCGAGGATCCGGTGGCCGAAGCCCAGCCCCGCCTGCCGCAGCCGGTCCCCGAGGTGCCGCCGGTGAGCCCGGCGCGCGCCGCGCGCGACGCCGAGATGGCGCGGCTGGCCGCGGAGGTCTACCTGCGTTCGGAGCTGTATGCCAAGCGGCCGACGCGCAAGTTCGTGTCGGCCAGCACGCGCGAGTACGCCTACGCCAACTACCTGCGCGGCTGGGTCGACCGGGCCGAGCGCATCGGCAACCTCAACTATCCCGACGAGGCGCGCCGGCGCCGGCTCGGCGGGCAGGTGGTGATCAGCGTCGGCGTGCGCCGCGACGGCACCGTGGAAAGCACGCGCGTGCTGCGCTCCAGCGGCACGCCGGTGCTGGACGAGGGCGCGCTGCGCATCATCCGGCTGGCCGAGCCGTTCCCGCCGCTGCCGGACACGCCCGACAACGTCGACATCCTGCACGTCACCCGCACCTGGGTGTTCGTGCCCGGCGGCCAGTTGCGGACCGAGTAGCGCCGGCGGCCGCAGGACCGCCTTCCGACAGGCCCGCGGCTGCCCGCGGACGGCCGCGCCGGCACCGGTAACGCCGGGCTGCGGCCGGTGCGCCAGGAAACCGGGCGGGGCTCAGCCGCCCTGCCACTGCCCCAGGGCCGCCAGGCCGTTGGCGCGGGCGCGGGCGAGAACCAGGTCCTGCGCCTTGCGGACGTTGCCCGCCATGTCCTTCGCCCACAGCGCCAGCGCCGCCTGCTGCATCGCGCGACCGTACGAGAAGCTCAGCGTCCAGGGATTCGGGCCGAGCCGGTTCATCGCGTCCAGGTGCGCGGTGGCATGCTCGTCGTCCTGGCCGCCGGACAGGAACACCACGCCCGGCAGGATCGCCGGGACCGTGCTCTTCAGGCACATCAGGGTGGACTCGGCCACTTCCTGCACGTCGGGCTGTTCGGCGCAGTCCTTGCCGGCGACCACCATCGAGGCCTTGAGGATGGTGCCTTCCAGCAGCACGTTCTGCTCGTACAGCGCGCCGAACAGCGAACGCAGCACCGCCTCGGTGACTTCGTAGGCGGTCTCGATGTCGTGCGCGCCGTCCATCAGCACCTCCGGCTCGACCATCGGCACCAGCCCCTGCTCCTGGCAAAGCGCCGCGTAGCGCGACAGCGCGTGGGCGTTGACCTCGATGCAGGTACCGGTGGGGATGTCGTCGCCGATGTTGATCACCGCGCGCCACTTGGCGAAGCGCGCACCGAGCCGGTAGTACTCCTCCAGCCGGCCGCGCAGCCCATCCAGGCCTTCGGTCACCAGTTCGCCGGGGAAACCCGCCAGCGCGGTGGTGCCCCGGTCGACCTTGATGCCGGGAAGCATGCCCTGCTCGGCCAGGTAGGCGGCGAACGGGACGCCCGCCCGGGTCGACTGGCGCAGGGTCTCGTCGTACAGGATCGCGCCGGACACGTGCTCGGACAGCTTCGGCGCGGTCAGCAGCATCTCGCGGTAGGCGCGGCGGTTCTCCTCGGTGTTCTCGACCCCGACCGCGGCGAAGCGCTTGCCGATCGTGTTCGTGGACTCGTCGATGGCGATGATGCCCTTGCCGGGGGCGACCATCGCCTGGGCGGTATCGGCCAGCTGTTCGATGCTCATGGGGGAGTCCTGCGTGCTGCAACGGAAGCGGAAACGGCCGGCAGTATACCGGCGGCATTCCCGACGCCCCTTGCCGCGGCCTTCATCCGCAGGCCGGCACGCCGTCCTCGAAACGAAACGGGCGCCTCGCGGCGCCCGTTTCGCTGGCCGGCGCTGGCGGCGCCGTCAGAGGTCGCCCAGGCCGCTCGCGCGGCCGTCCTCGCCCACTTCCAGCAGGCGCAGGGTATTGGTGGCGCCGTGGGTTTCCATGTGCTCGCCGCTGGTGAAGACCACGCGGTCGCCGCCGGACAGCAGGCCGGCCTCGACCAGCAGGCGGATGCTGCCGCGCGCGGCTTCGCGCGGGGTCAGGCCGCGGCTGTCGAAGTTGATCGGGAACACGTCGCGCATCAGCGCCATCTGCCGGCGGGCGCCGTCGTGGCGGGTGATCGCGTAGATCGGCGCCGAGGCGCGGAACCGCGACAGGTAGCGGGCGGTGCCGCCGGACTCGGTCATCGCCACGATCGCGCGCACGCCGATGTGCTGGGACAGGAACATGGTGCCCATGGCGATCGCCTGGTCGGCGCGCTCGAGGTTGCGCGCGGCCTGGCCGAAGTCGGTCTCGGTCTTGAACTGGCGCTCGGCGCCCAGGCAGATCCGGGCCATCGCCTCGACCGCCTTGACCGGATAGGCGCCGGCGGCGGTCTCGGCCGACAGCATCACCGCGTCGGTGCCGTCGATCACCGCGTTGGCCACGTCCAGCACCTCGGCGCGGGTCGGGATCGGGCTTTCGACCATCGACTGCAGCATCTGGGTGGCGGTGATCACCACCTTGTTCTGCTTCAGCGACTCCTTGATGATCTTCTTCTGCAGGCCCGGCAGCTCGGCGTCGCCGATCTCCACGCCCAGGTCGCCGCGGGCGACCATCACCACGTCGGACGCCTCCACGATCTCGACCAGGTTCTCGATCGCCTCGGTGCGCTCGACCTTGGACACCAGCGCCGCCTCGCAGCCGTGCGCACGGGCGATGGCGCGGGCATCGTTCATGTCCTGCGCGTTGCGGCAGAACGAGACGGCGATGAAGTCAACGCCGATCTTGGCGACGATCCCGATCAGTTCCTTGTCGCGCTCGGTCAGCGCGCCCAGCGACAGGCCGCCGCCCTGCTTGTTCAGGCCCTTGCGGTCGGACAGCACGCCGTCGTTGAGCACGGTGTTGACGATGCGCTCGCCCTGGACTTCGACCACCTGCAGCTGCATCAGGCCGTCGTCCAGCAGCAGCACGTCGCCCGGCTTCACGTCGCCGGGCAGGCCCAGGTAGCTGACGCCGACCTGGCTGGTGTCGCCCGCCGGCGCGTTCGGGTCGGCGACCAGGTCGAAGCGGTCGCCGGCCTTCAGGCTGATCTTGCCGTTGGCGAAGCGCTCGATGCGGATCTTCGGCCCAGGCAGGTCGGCGAGGATGCCGACCTCGGCGCCGACCCGCTGCGCGGCGGCGCGCACGTCGGCGGCGCGCTTGGCCTGGCCGGACGGATCGCCATGGGAGAAATTGAGGCGGACGACATTCACGCCGGCGCGGAACAGCGCCTCCAGCACGCCCGGCGCGTCGGTGGCCGGTCCGAGGGTGGCGAGGATCTTGGTGCGGCGCAGATGTTCGGTCATGTGGGGAATCGTGCGTGGGCGGGATGCATGAAAAGGCAGCGAAAACTACCACATCGGCCCTGCGCATAGGCAGCGCTGTCATCGGGAATACGGGCGCGGGGCGTCCGGGCCCGGCTGACGTGCGAGGACATACGCACGCGAACGGCGAAGGTTGCACGTACAACCATGCGCCGCACCGGCGTGGTTCAAGACGGATACGCGCGCTCAGGCTACGATGGACAGTCCTCCCTGTCCCCAAGCCATTGCACCCCCGATGACCACCGCCGATCCCGCTACCGCCCCGTCCCGCCTCCAGCAGCTGCGCGAACTGTCCGTCGTCGTGGCCGACACCGGCGACTACGACGCCATCGTCCGCCTGCGCCCGGTCGACTGCACCACCAATCCGACCCTGGTGAAGAAGGCGCTGGGCCTGCCGGTCTACGCGGAGCTGATCGAGCGCGAGCTGGCGTGGGCGCGCACCCAGGCCGATGCCGGCAAGGCCGTCGTCGACGAGGTCGCCGACCGGCTGACCGTGGGCGTCGGCGCGATGCTGACCGGGCTGGTCCCGGGACGGGTGTCCACCGAGGTCGACGCCGACCTGGCGCACGACACCGTGGCCACCGTGGCCAAGGCGCGCAAGTTCGTGGCCATGTACGCCGACCGCGGCATCGGCCGCGACAAGATCCTGATCAAGGTCGCCGCGACCTGGGAAGGCGTGGAAGCGGCGCGCCAGCTGCAGGCCGAAGGCATCGACTGCAACCTGACCCTGATCTTCAACCCGACCCAGGCCATCGCCTGCGCCGAGGCCGGCGCATTCCTGATCTCGCCGTTCGTCGGCCGCATCCTCGACTGGTACAAGGCCCGCGGCCAGGTGCCCGCGACGATCGACGCCGACCCCGGCGTGGTGTTCGTGCGCGGGGTGTACGAGGAGTTCAAGCGCCGCGGCGCGGCCACGGTGGTGATGGGCGCCTCGTTCCGCTCGGTCGAGCAGGTGCTGGCGCTGGCCGGCTGCGACCGCCTCACCATCTCCCCGGACCTGCTGGAGCAGCTGGACGCCTCCACCGGCACGGTCGAGCGCCGGCTGGTGCCGGTGGCGCTCGAGGAACGCGTGATCGCCCCGGTCGACCAGGCCCGTTTCGACGCCGACCTGGCCGCCGACGCGATGGCCAGCGAGAAGCTGGCCGAGGGCATCGCCGCCTTCGCCAAGGACCTGGACGCCCTGCGGGCGGACATCGCCGGCCGCCTGGCCTGATCCGGCCCCGCCCCGGCCGACGGGGCGCCGGACATGGAACGGGACGCCCGGGGCGTCCCGTTTTTCGTCTGCATCAGATCGTGCAGGACACCCCGGTCCCGCCCAGCCCGCAGTAGCCGCCGGGGTTCTTCGAGAGGTACTGCTGGTGGTAGTCCTCGGCGTAGAAGAACGCCGGCGCCGGGTAGACGATCTCGGTGGTGACCGGCGGATAACCCGAGGCCGCGAGCGAGGCCTGGTAGGCCTCGCGGCTGGCCAGCGCGGCCTCGTACTGCGCCGGGGTGTGGCAGTACAGCGCCGAGCGGTACTGGGTGCCGACGTCGTTGCCCTGGCGCATGCCCTGGGTCGGGTCGTGGCTTTCCCAGAAGGTCTTCAGCACCGTGGCGAAATCCACCTGCGCCGGGTCGTAGACCACCCGCACCGCTTCGGTATGCCCGGTGCCGCCGGAGCACACCTCCTCGTAGGTCGGGTTCGGCGTGCCGCCGCCGGCATAGCCGACCGCGGTGGTGAACACCCCCGGCAGCTGCCAGAACCTGCGTTCGGCGCCCCAGAAGCAGCCCAGGCCGACGTCGACCACCTCCATCCCCGGAAACTCGCCGCGCAGCGGGCGCCCGTGGACGTGGTGGACATTGTGCAGCGGCAATGGCTGGTCGCGGCCGGGGAGCAGGTCCTGCTCGCGCGGCAGGCGCTGCTTCCAGGCGCCGATGCCGAGCATCGATCCGAGGGTCATGGCGGGCTCCTTCAGGCCGGCAACAGGCCGGGGTCGGCATCGGGAATGGGGTCGGGACCGTCCCCGCCCAAGCCCGCGGCCTGCAACGCTGCATCCGCCTCGGGCTCGTATGGATCGGGCACGCAGACCCGCAGCACGCCGAACAGCGGCAGCTCGCCGGCGCCGCCGAGCAGGTTCTCGCCGAAGACGAACGCCGGGATGCCGGCGTCTTCCAGCGCGTGCCGCGCCAGGTGCGCATCGATCAGGTTATGGGCCCGGTAGACGATCTTCATGCCGGGACCCCTTCCTCGGGCCAGGCCACGCGCAGCGCCTGGACGGCGGCCACGACCTCGACCTCGCCTTCCGCCGCCGCCCGCCACTCGCGCATCGCCGGCAGCGCCAGCAACGCGTCGGCGTAGGCCCGGCCCACCGCGTCCAGGCCGACGCCATAGCCGGCGAAGCGGATCGCGACGGGCGCATACATCGCGTCGACGATCCCGAAAGCGCCGCACAGGAAGTCCCCGTCGCCGCCATGGGCCGAGCGCAGCTCGCGCCACAGCGCCTGGACCCGGTCAATGTCGGCCTGGGCGGCCGCGTCCCAGCGGTAGCCGTCGGGCCGGCGCCGGCTGTCCATCGGCAGCTGCGTGCGCAGGGCGGCGAAGCCCGAATGCATCTCCGCGGCGGCTGACCGCGCCACCGCGCGGGCGGCCGGGTCGGCCGGCCAGCCACGGCCATCGAGCCAGCGCTCGCTGGCGTATTCGCAGATGGCCAGCGAATCCCAGACCCGCAGGTGGCCATCGCACAGCACCGGGACCCGGCCGGTCGGCGAGTAGCCGCCGATGCGCGCGGCGAACTCCGGGGTATCGAGCGGCAAGCGCAGCTCCTCGAAGTCGACCCCGGCCTGGCGCAGCAGCAGCCAGGGCCGCAACGACCAGGACGAGTAGTTCCTGTTGCCGATGACCAGCAGCGGTCGGGGCATGGCGATTCCGCATGAACGTGCTGGCCCGAGCATACGCCGGACGGCCCGCGCCCGGGGCCGCTCGGCTAAACTGCCGGTTTAGCCTTCAGCGCCCCCTGCTCCATGTCCGCTTCCGACACGCCCGCCACGCCCACCGCCTCCGCCGAGACCGTTCCGGAGAAGCGGGACTTCATCCGCCAGATCGTCCGCGAGGACCTGGCCAGCGGCAAGCACGCCGCGATCCGCACCCGCTTCCCGCCCGAGCCCAACGGCTACCTGCACATCGGCCATGCCAAGGCGATCTGCCTGGACTTCGGGGTGGCCGCCGAGTTCGGCGGGCGCTGCAACCTGCGCTTCGACGACACCAACCCGGCCAGGGAAGACCCCGAGTTCGTCGCCGCGATCCAGGACGACGTGCGCTGGCTGGGCTTCGACTGGGCCAGCCTGCGCCACGCCTCGGACTACTTCGGCGTCTACTACCTGGCCGCGCAGAAGCTCATCCGCGACGGCAAGGCCTTCGTCTGCGACCTGTCGGCCGACGAGGTGCGCGCCTATCGCGGCTCGCTGACCGAGCCGGGCCGCAACTCGCCGTACCGCGACCGCAGCGTCGAGGAGAACCTGGACCTGTTCGCGCGCATGCGCGCCGGCGAGTTCGCCGACGGCGCCCGCACCCTGCGCGCGAAGATCGACATGGCCAGCGGCAACATCAACCTGCGCGACCCGGCGCTGTACCGGATCAAGCACGTCGAGCACCAGAACACCGGCGCCGAGTGGCCGATCTACCCGATGTACGACTTCGCCCACGCGCTGGGCGACGCGGTCGAGGGCATCACCCACTCGCTGTGCACGCTGGAGTTCGAGGACCACCGCCCGCTGTACGACTGGTGCGTGGACAACGTCGACCTGGCCGGCAACCCGGACCTGCTGGCGCCGCTGGAAAGGCACGGCCTGCCGAAGGAAGCGGGCAAGCCGCGCCAGATCGAGTTCTCGCGGCTCAACATCAACTACACGGTGATGAGCAAGCGCAAGCTGACCCAGCTGGTCGCCGAGCAGCTGGTCGAGGGCTGGGACGACCCGCGCATGTACACCCTGCAGGGCCTGCGCCGCCGCGGCTACACGCCCGCGTCGCTGCGCCTGCTGGTCGACCGGGTCGGGATCAGCAAGCAGAACTCGGTGATCGACTTCTCGGTGCTCGAGGGCTGCCTGCGCGAGGACCTGGACGCGAGCGCGCCGCGGCGGATGGCGGTGGTCGAGCCGCTGAAGTTCGTGCTCACCAACCTGCCGGAAGGCCATGAAGAGTCGCTGACCTTCTCCAACCATCCCAAGGACGAATCGCAGGGTGAACGCCAGGTGCCGTTCTCGCGCGAGCTGTGGATCGAGCGCGAGGACTTCGCCGAAGTGCCGCCGAAGGGCTGGAAGCGGCTGGTGCCGGGCGGCGAAGTGCGCCTGCGCGGCGCCGGCATCGCCCGCGTCGACGAAGTGGTGAAGGACGACGCCGGCGGGATCGTCGAGCTGCGCGGCTGGCTGGATCCGGAATCGCGCCCCGGCATGGAAGGCGCCAACCGCAAGGTCAAGGGCACCATCCACTGGGTCAGCGCCAAGCACGCGGTGGCCGCGGAGATCCGCCTGTACGACCGCCTGTTCTCGGTGGAGAAGCCCGACGACGAGTCCGACGGCAAGACCTACCGCGACCATCTCAACCCGGAATCGAAGAAGACCGTGCAGGGCTGGCTCGAGCCGGCCGCCGCGCAGGCCGCGCCGGAGCAGTCGTTCCAATTCGAGCGCACCGGCTACTTCGTCGCCGACCGCCGCGACCACACCCCCGCCAACCCGGTGTTCAACCGCAGCGTCACCCTGCGCGACACCTGGTCGGCGGGCTGAAGGCCGCCGGCATGCTGTACGCGCAGGTCCACCTGACCCTGCCGGCCTGGGTCCACGATGCGTTCGAACCGGGCGCGACCTTCGCCTCGGACGAGGACAAGGTCGCGCTGGCGATCGAGCTGTCGCGGCGCAATGTCGAGGCGCGCAGCGGCGGTCCGTTCGGCGCGGCCGTGTTCGGCCCGGACCACCGCGTGGTCGCCATCGGGGTGAACCGGGTGATGCCGCACACCACCTCGCTGGCGCATGCCGAGAACATGGCCTACATGCTGGCCCAGCAGCGCCTGCAGACCCCGCGCCTGAACGACGTGCTGTCGCCGGTCACCCTGGCCACCTCCTCGCAGCCGTGCTGCCAGTGCTATGGCGCGACCATCTGGGCCGGCATCGACCGGCTGCTGATCGGCGCGCGCGCCGAGGACGTGATGGAACTGACCGAGTTCGACGAGGGCCCGCTGCCGGCGGACTGGATCGGCGAACTGGAACGCCGCGGCATCACCGTCAGCCGCGACCTGCTGCGCGGCGACGCGCGCGCGGTGCTGCGGGCCTATGGCGAAGGCGGCGGCGAGCGCTACTGAGCGCCGCCGACCTCACCATGCACGGACTGCTGGGCTACTGCCGACAGGGCTTCGAACCGGAACTGGCCGCCGAGCTCGGCGAGCGCGCCGCGCTGGCGGGGGTCGCCGGCTATGCACGTGCAAGCCGCGACGACGGCTACGTGCTGTTTGTCACCGGCGAGGAAGGCGACGCGCAGGCGCTCTCCCGCGCCGTGCCCTTCCGCGACCTCGTGTTCGCGCGGCAGAAGCTGCGCCTGCTGGCCGAACTGCGCGGCCTGGATCCGAAGGACCGCCTGACCCCGCTGCTGGCCGCGCTGCCGGGCGGGCTGCGCCTGGGCGACGTGTGGGTCGAGCATCCGGATTCGGACGCCGGCAAGCCGCTGTCCGGCCTGGCGCGCAGCTTCGGCAACGCGCTGCGGCCGGCGCTGCGCAAGGCCGGGGTGCTTTCGCCGAAGGAGGATGCGCGGTTGCCGCGGCTGCACGTGTGCTTCCTGGACGGCGACCACGCGCTGCTGGCACTGGCCGATCCGCGGGACAGCGCGCCGTGGCCGCTGGGCATCCCGCGCCTGAAGCTGCTGCCGGACGCGCCTTCGCGCTCGGCGCTGAAACTGGAAGAGGCCTTCCTCGCCCTGCTGACGCCCGACGAGCGCGAGCGCCTGCTGCGCCCGGGCATGACCGCCGCCGACCTCGGCGCCGCGCCCGGTGGCTGGACCTGGGTGCTGACCCGCCAGCACCTGCGCGTCACCTCGGTCGACAACGGCCCGCTGCGCCAGCACGTGCTCGACACCGGGCTGGTCGAACACCTGCGCGCCGACGGCTTCCGCTGGCACCCCTCGCAGCCGCTGGACTGGATGGTCTGCGACATGGTCGAGCAGCCGAGCAAGGTCGCCGCGCGGATGGGGCAGTGGTTCCGCGAGGGCTGGTGCCGGCACGCGGTGTTCAACCTCAAGCTGCCGATGAAGAAGCGCTGGCAGGAGACCCGGCTGTGCCTGGACCTGTTCGCCGGGCAGGCCGGGCGGCCGCTGACCGTGCGCGCCCGCCAGCTCTACCACGACCGCGAGGAGATCACGGTCTTCGCCACCCCGGCGGCCTGACTGCCGGCGGTCCGGGCCTGGCGCAGCCGATGCGGGCGTGCCCGGCGCACGGGCGCCAGTGGAACCGTGTTCAGGGCAAGAACGGGAACGCCAGCTTCAGCAGCGCCTTGACCCCGCCTTCGGCCGTGGACGACACCGCCTTGGCACCGAGGCTGTTGAGCGCGTTGCGTGCGTCCTCCCAGCGCAGCTTGGTCACGTCCTTCTCGAGCAGGTCGGCCAGCTCTTCGGACGCCGGCGCCAGCTTGCGCAACGCCTTCACCACCGCCTCGGTGTCCGGTTGCAGGAAACCGCTGCGCTCGGCCAGCGCGACCAGCGTGTCGAAACGCACGGCCAGGACCTCGCGGTTGCGCTCGTAGACCGGCAGCGCGCCGGCATCGAGGATCGCCTGTTCCAGCTGCAGACGGTCGTCGGGATGCTCCACGCGCACGGCGAGGAACCCGTCCTTGCGGCTGCGCTCGCTGACATGGCGGCTGCCGGCGCGCAGGTTGGCCTCGGTCAGCACGTGGGCGAGGATCCGGCGCAGGGCCACGTCCGCCGGCTCGGCGACGAGCTGGCGCCAGCGCGCGTAGCCGTCGCTGCGCAGCGCCCGCAGCTTGGCCGGGGTGATCCTCAGCTGGGTGGCGGCGGCGTGGTTGCTGGCATTGCGGTCGATCGCCCCGTCGCGCTCGAGCAGCACGTAGACCAGCAGTTCCAGGTCGCGCTTGCTCAGTGCACCGAAGCCCTGCAACTGGGTCTGGCGGAGGAATTCGGCGGCGAAGGCCGCCGGATCTTTCAGTTCGAGCTGCTGCATGGTCGTGCCTCCTCCGGTGGACCAGTATCGGCGGCGGGTGTCGCACGGGCTGTGACCGGCGCGGAGGCGCGCGCCACGCCGGCGCCCGCACGTGAGCCGTTCAGCCGCGCGGGTTCAGCGCCCGTACTCCCGGCCCGGCCGCCCGCTGCGGAACGTCTCGATCGCGCCGCGGTCCTGCAGGGTGACGTAGACGTCGCGGCCGTCGGCACCGCCGAAGGCGACATTGGTCGGCTTCCGGCCCTTGAGCGGGACCTCGCGCAGCAGCGTGCCGTCCGGCGAGACGACGGCGACCACGCCGGCGCCATAGCGGGCGATGTAGAGGTTGCCGTCCGCGTCGCTGCGCATGCCGTCCAGGCCATGGTCGGCGAACGTCGTCAGCAGCCGCTTGTTCGACACGCCACCGGCGGCATCGATGTCGTACACCCAGACGGTGCGCTGCACGCTCTCGTTGACGTACAGGCGCCGGCCATCGGGGCTGACCTCGATCCCGTTGGTGGTGCCCATGCCGGTCTCCAGCCGCTGCACGCGGCCGTCGCGGCCTATGCGCCAGAGCTGCCCGCTGCTGTTCTTCCAGTCCGGGTCGCTGGCGTAGAGCGTGCCGTCGGGCGCCAGGGCGATGTCGTTGGGCTGGTGCGCGCCGTCGAGATGGGCGAACACGCGCGCCTGGCGCGTGGCCGGATCGATGGCCAGCACGTTGTGCCCTGTGTAGTCGGCCACGAACATCGTGCCGTCGGCGCCGAAGCGGATGCCGTTGCCGGTGCTGCCATCGGGCAACTCGACGAACAGCGTGGCCTCGCCGCGGCCTTCGGCGCCGGTCGTGACCCGGCCGATGGTGCCGTCGCGGCCGAACGCCACCGCGTACAGCGCGCCGCCCGGGCCGGTCGCCGGGCCTTCGATGCCGTCGCCGAACACGCCGTCGCCTACGAAGTCGCGCGCGACATAATCCGGGCCGGTCCCCGCCGGCTGCGCCGGCGACCCCGCTACCGTTGCGATGGATACCATCGCGACCAGGGCCGCGGCGTGGAGCGGTGTCGTTCGGGCGATGGCGGCGTCCTCCATGGCGATGCGCGCGCCAGTGTGCCAGACGCGCCCACGGTATTCGCGCCGGGCATGGCCCGCATGCCGTGCGCGGGGTGGCGGCGCGGCCGCCGTCGTCCTATGGTGCGGGGCGATCCGCGCCGAAGGCGCGCCGACCGGAGCCGACCGCATGCACCTGGAACTCACCCGACGCCGACTGCTCGCCGCGATGGCCGGCGCGGGCATCGGCGCCACCCTTCCCCTCCGCGCGGAGAACCCGATGGACAAGAACGGCAAGGGCGCGCGGCGCAAGGATTCGGTCGGCGTCGCGCTGGTCGGGCTGGGCGGCTACGCCACACACCAGCTGGCGCCGGGCCTGGCGCTGGCCGAGCACTGCCACCTGGCCGGCATCGTCACCGGTTCGCCGGAGAAGATCCCGGCCTGGCAGCAGAAGTACGGCATCCCCGACGGCAACGTCTACAGCTACGACGACTTCGACCGGATCGCCGACAACCCGGACATCCAGGCCGTCTACATCGTCACCCCCAACGACCTGCACAAGCCGCTGACCCTGCGCGCGGCCAGCGCCGGCAAGCACGTGTGGTGCGAGAAGCCGATGGCGATGGACGCGGCCGAGGGCCAGGCGATGGTCGATGCCTGCCGCGCCAACAAGGTGCAGCTGGCGATCGGCTACCGGCTCCAGCACGAACCGAACACGCGCCGGCTGATGGCGCTGGCGCGCGAGAAGCCGTTCGGCCGGATCCTGAAGATCCGCGCCGACGCCGGCTTCAACGCCTACGACGACGTCGATCCGGCGGACAAACCGTGGCGGCTGCTGCCGCAGCACGGCGGCGGCGCGATGTACGACATGGGCGTGTACTCGCTCAACGCCGCGCGCTACACCAGCGGCCAGGAGCCGGTCGCGGTCACCGCCCGCCAGGAGGTCCGCCGCCCGCAGCTGTTCGAGGGCGTGGACGAGACGATGCACTTCACCCTCGAGTTCGCCGACGGCAGCGTGGCCGAATGCGCGACCAGCTTCGGCCAGGACATGAACACCCTGCGCGCGGACTGCGAGCGCGGCTGGTACGAGCTGTCGCCGTTCCAGACCTACGACGGGCTGAAGGGCCGCGCCAGCGACGGGCAGACCTTCGCCGACGCGGTCCGGCACCAGCAGGCGAAACAGATGGACGACGACGCGCTCGCCATCCTCGGCCGCGGGCCGCAGCTGGTGCCCGGCGAGGAAGGGGTGCGCGACATGCGCGTGGTCGATGCGATCTACGCCTCGGCGCGCGGCGGCGGCCGGCGGATCGTGCTCTAGCGGCGTGCGGTTCAAGCCGGCTTCACCGGGCAGGCCCTAGCGTGGCGGGCATGTCCTCCCGCGCGCCCGCCATGAACCGCCTCGCCCCCGCCCTGCTGCTCCTGGCCCTGGCCGCCAGCCCCGCCGCCGCCACCCGCGGCACGCCGGCGGCCACCCTGCCGCTGCCGCCGCCCGTGGCGACCCCGCACGACCAGCCGCTGCAGCACCAGACCGGGATGGTGGTGATCGAAGGGGCCAACGGCGAACGGACCATCATCCGTTCGCTGGAACCACGCAGCCTGGTCGGAGGCGACCGCCTGGATTTCTCGGTGCTCGACGCCGACGGCGACGGCCTCGTCAGCCGCCGGGAAGCCGCGGTTGATCGCAGCCTGCTGTCCGAATTCGGCAACGTCGACGCCAACCGCGACGGCGGCCTGGACCGCGGCGAACTCGCCGGCTGGATCCTCTGACGGCGGCGGGCGGTCAGCGCCCCGCCGCGTGGCGCCACAGCGCGCGCTGCAGCGGGGGCAGCTTCCCGGCGAGCCCCAGCAGCGGGCCCCGCGCCAGCGACGCCAGCATGTCGGCGTTGGAAAACAGCCGGTTGATGCCTTCGAAGGCGTAGGCCGACACGGTGTTGTCGCTGCGCCGGGTGCGTGCCCAGCGCTGCAGCCGGTGAGGTGCGGTCCAGTCGGTGCGGCGCTGGCGCGCGGCGTCGACCTCGTCCACCAGCGCGGCCACGTCGCGCAGGCCCAGGTTGACCCCCTGCCCCGCCAGTGGATGGACCACGTGCGCCGCATCGCCGAGCACCAGGACCCGGCCGGCCACCTGCTGCCGCACCAGCTGGCGGCGCAACGGGAACGCGACCTTCGGCGACGCCGGCGCCGCACGGCCCAGCCGTGCGGCGGACGCATCCGTCAGCGCGGTCGCGAAGGCCGCATCGTCCAGCGCGAGTACCCGCGCCGCTTCGGCGTCGGGCAGCGTCCACACGATCGAACTGCGCCCGCCGGCGAATGGCAGCAGCGCGAGCGGCCCGGTGGGCAGGAAGCGCTGCCACGCGGTGTCCTCGTGGGTACGCTCGGTATCGATGAAAGCGACCACGCCGCGCTGGCCATAGTCGTGCGCGTCGACCTCCAGGCCCGCGAGCCGGCGCAGGGCCGAACCGGCGCCGTCGGCGGCGACCGCGATCCGCGACTCCAGCCACGCGCCGTCGTCCAGGCGCAGGCGCACCCCGGCGCCGTCCTGCTCCATCGCCTCGACCTTCGCCGGGCAGTGCAGGCGGACGCCGGCCGATGCCAGCGCCGCCCACAGCCGGTCGACCAGCAGGTCGTTCTCCACGATCCAGCCCAGTTCCCCCAGCGCCATCGCCGAGGCGTCGAACGCCAGCTCGTCGCCGCCGGCCGCATCCCACACCCGCATGCGGCGGTAAGGGTGCGCGCGCGCCGCGAGCACCTGCGGCCACACCCCAAGCCGCGCGAGCAGGGCGGCGTTGTCCGGGGCGAGCGCATACACGCGCAGGTCGGCGCGTTCGGCCAGCCAGCGCGGCGCCGGCCGCGGCTCGACCAGCGCGACCTCGAGCCCCGCGCGGGCCAGGGCCAGGGCGCAGGCCGCGCCAACGACGCCGCCGCCCGCCACCGCCACGTCCAGGCGCGCGCGGCCTTTCGGGTAACCGCTCACCGGCACAGCTCCGGCACGTCGCCGCGGAAGCCCATGGCGCCGCCGACCATCCAGGCCTGCAGCCAGCCGGCGCGGTCGGCGGCGAGGAGGCCGAGGCTGCGCAGCGGGCGCAGCAGCGGCGAAGGGTTGGCCGTCATCCGCGCCAGCCCGTCTGAGAACGCCAGCGTGCGCTCGCGGTCTTCCCGGCGCCGCTGCGCGTACCCTTCCAGCAGCGACGCATCGCCGGGATCGGCCGCGTGGGCGCGCAGGCCCTCGGCGAGGGTGAGCGCGTCGCGCAGCCCGAGGTTGAACCCCTGCGCGCCGACCGGATGGATGGTCTGCGCGGCATTGCCCAGCAGCACGGCGCGCGGCGCGACCAGCGTGTCGGCCACGACCGAGGCGATCGGGTAGGCGCTGCGCTCGCCGGCGGCGACGAAGCGTCCCGCGCGCCAGCCGAACAGCGACTGGATCCGCGCCAGCCAGGCCGCTTCGTCGAGCGCGGCCACCGCGGAGGCCTGTGCGGCCGGGACGCCGTGGACCACGCCCCAGGCACGGTCGCCGCGCGGCAGCAGCGCGGTCGGGCCGCCGTCGGTGAAGCGTTCCCACGCGGTGCCGTCCGGCGCGCGTTCGCCGCGCACGCGCGCGACGAACAGGGTCTGGCCGTAGTCGTGCCCGGTCGCGGCGATGCCCAGCGCATCGCGCAGCGCGCTGCGGGTGCCGTCGGCCGCGACCACCAGCCGCGCCCGCAGGTGCAGCTCGCCATCGCCGGTGGCCAGGCGCACGCCGCGAGCCTGGCCGTCATCGCCGTCCAGCCCGACGAAGCGGGCCGGCCGGTAGCGGGTCAGGCGCGGCAACGCCGACAGGCGTGCTTCCAGCGCCTCGCCGAAATCCCGCGCCACGACCACCTGGCCGAACGCCTCGCGGCCATAGTCGGCGGCCTCCAGCCGCACGCGGCCGAAGTCGCCGGCGCGGCTGACATGGATGCGGCGGATGGGCCCGGTCGGCGCACGCAGTTTGCGCATCACCCCCAGCGCATCGAGCGCGCTGACCGACGCGGCGGCCAGGCTCAGGTTGCGCTGGTCGAACACCGCCGGCAGCTCGCCCGGAGGGGTGGCCTCGACCAGGGCCACGTCCAGCGGCAGGCCGTCGAGGGCGATGGCCAGGCTCGCACCGACGAGCCCGCCACCGACGATCAGCACGTCATGGGTTCGGGTGTCGGGCCGGATCTCGGGCTGGATCATGGGCACATGATACGCGGCCCTGCGCGCGACCCCGGCCGTGCTCGGCTAGAATGCCGGCGGATCTTCACCACCCGTGCGCCATGACCGCCAACACGTCCCGCCTGTTCATCCTGTCCGTCCTGGCCCTGCTGATGGCCGCTTCGCGCGCGCACGTGTTCGACCATTTCTCGCCGCCGGACGCGAGCTGGGCGGTGTTCTTCATCGCCGGCTTCCACCTGCGCGGCTGGGGCCGCTGGGCATTCCCGCTGCTGATGGCGCTGGCCGTGGGGGTGGACTGGTACGTGATCACCGGCCAGGGCATCGATTTCTGGAACCACTACTGCGTGTCGGCGGCCTACTGGTTCCTGGTCCCGGCCTATGCCGCGATGTGGGCCGGCGGCGCCTGGCTGCGCCGCGGCTACGCGGGCGCCGGCTGGGACGCCCTGGGCCGCCTGGCCGCCGCGTTCGTGGTCTCGGTGCTGGCCTGCCACCTGCTCGCGCAGGGCAGCTTCTACTGGATCAGCGACTCGGTCACCGATCCGACCTTCGCCGGCTGGTGGAAGAACTACACCGACTGGCTGGCGCCGTACCTGGTGACCGCGGGCGTCTACGTCGGCATCGCCGCCGCGCTGCAGGTGGCCGCCGAGCGCATCGCCCCGCTGGCCGGCCGCGGCGCCGGCGACCGCACCGCCCACTGAGCCCGGGTCGACCCGGCCACCGCCGATGGGCAACCGGCTCTCGAAGATCTACACCCGCACCGGCGACGACGGCAGCACCGGGCTGGGCGACGGCAGCCGGACCGGCAAGGACTCCCTGCGGGTCGAGGCCTACGGCACCGTCGACGAGGCGAATTCGGCGATCGGCGTGGTGCTGGCCGCCCCCGGGGTGCCGGACGACGTGCGCGACCTGCTGACCGCGGTCCAGCACCAGCTGTTCGACCTCGGCGGCGAGCTGTGCATCCCCGGCCACGCGGCGATCCAGCCGGCCGACATCGACGCGCTGGAACGCCAGCTCGACCGCCACAACGCGGACCTGCCGCCGTTGAAGGAATTCATCCTCCCCGCAGGCGGCGAAGCGGCCGCGCGCTGCCACCTGGCCCGCACCATCGTGCGCCGCGCCGAACGCGCCACCGTGGCCCTGGCCCGGATCGAGGCGGTGCGGCCCGAGGCGATCGGCTACCTCAACCGCCTGTCCGACCTGCTGTTCGTGCTCGCCCGCGTGCTGGCCCGGGCCGGCGGCCAGGGCGAGGTCACGTGGAAGCACGAGCGGCGCCACGCCGCCCGCTGAGGCGGCCGCGCGACGCGCGGGCGATGGCGCCGCCGTCCGCGCCGCGCTAGCGTGGCGGCATGCTGGCCTGGACCCACCCCGCCTGCCTCGAGCACGACCCCGGCCCCGAGCACCCGGAGCGGCCGGCCCGGCTGCGCGCGGTGCTCGACGCGCTGCAGCGCGCGTTTCCGGACCAGCCCTGGCGCGAAGCGCCGATGGCGATGCGCGGCGACCTGCTGCGCGTCCACGCCGCCAGCCTGGTGGACGAGGTGCTGGCCCCGCTGCAGGGGGAACGGCACCGGCTGGATCCCGACACCGTGCTGTCGTCCGGTTCCGGCCGCGCCGCCCTGCATGCCGCGGGGGCCGGCGTCGCCGCGGTCGACGCGCTGATGGCCGGCGAGGACACGGCCGCGTTCTGCGCGGTGCGCCCCCCCGGGCACCACGCCACCGCCGACACGGCGATGGGCTTCTGCCTGTTCAACAACGTCGCCGTGGCGGCCGCCCACGCCCGCGACCGGCACGGGCTGGAGCGGATCGCGGTGGTGGATTTCGACGTCCACCACGGCAACGGCACCCAGGCCATCTTCCAGGCCGAGCCGCGGGTGGCCTACTTCAGCAGCCACCAGTCCGGGCTCTACCCGCACAGCGGCAGCGTGCACGACCGCGGTGCGGGCAACCTGCACAACGTGCTGCTGCCGCCGGGCAGCGGCGGCTTCCGTTTCCGCAACACCTGGCTGGATTCGCTGCTCCCGCTGCTGGACGGATTGCGCCCCCAGCTGGTCGTGGTGTCGGCCGGCTTCGACGGGCACCTGGCCGACCCGCTGGCGGACCTGATGCTCGATGCGGAGGACTTCGCCTGGCTCACCGGCGAACTGCAGGCCATCGCCCGCCGCCATGGCGGCCGGATCGTGTCGATGCTGGAGGGCGGCTACAACCTGGACGCGCTGGCCGAATGCGCCGTCGCGCACGTCGGCGCGCTGCGGGCCTGACCGGGCTGCCACGGGCGGGATGAACCCCAGCCAGCAGGGCGGGCGCGCTTTCATTGCCCGCATGCACCCCCATCCGGCAAGCTACCGACGATTTTTCGGCCTGGATGCCCCCGCCTGTGCGACCCCCCCTGCGCCTGCTTCCGCTGACGTTGAGCATCGCGGCCTGCCTGGCCGGGCCCGCGGCTGCCGCGGACGACAAGCCGTTGAACTGGGCGCTGTGCCCGGCCGGCGACATCATCCCGCCCTTCAGCGGCGCGCCGCCGGCGGCCCAGCCCGGTGACCCGGCCCGCGAGGCGCAACCCACGGTCATCGAAGGCGACGAACAGAGCGGCACCCGGACCACCCCGCAGATCCAGGGCAACGTCGCGCTGACCCGGGGCGACCAGTTCCTGGGCACCGACAGCATCAAGATGGACACCGAGACGGGCGACTACGTGGCCGAAGGCAACGTCCGCTACCAGGACTCGGGCATCCGCATCGTCGCCGAGCGCGCCGAGGGCAACCAGAACACCGACATCCATACCATCAGCGACATCCGCTACCAGCTGGTGGACCGGCGCGGCAACGGCGGCGCCGATTCGATCCGGCTGACCGGGCCGCTCGGGCAGATGCACCACTCGACCTACACGACCTGCGACCCGTCGCAGCAGATGTGGGAGCTGCGCGCGCAACAGATCGACGTGGACAGCGACGAAGGCTTCGGCGTGGCCCGCAACGCGGTGCTGCGCATGGGCAAGTTCCCGGTCCTGTACGTGCCGTGGTTCAAGTTCCCGGTCGACGACCGCCGCCTCACCGGCCTGCTCTATCCCTCGGTGAGCATGTCCGGGCGCAACGGCTTCGACTACCGCCAGCCGATCTACCTCAACCTGGCGCCCAACTACGACATGACTTTGCAGCCGCGCTGGATGAGCAAGCGCGGCCTGCTGCTGGACACCGAGTTCCGCTACCTCTACGAAGGCGGGCGAGGCATCATCAACGCCTCGTACATGCCCGACGACGACCTGCGCGACCGCGACCGCGGCCGCTTCCTGTTCAGCGGCTACCACAACGTCAACCAGAACTGGCAGGCACGCGCGACCCTGGGCTGGGTCAGCGACGATCGCTATGTCGAGGACTTCAGCAACCGGCTCGCCGGCGTATCCGCGTCGTACCTGCAGAGCACCGCCGGCGTCTACGGCGTCGGCCAGTACTGGACGGCCGGCGCGATGGCCGAGCATTTCCAGCTGACCGACTACACGCTCACCGAAGCCAACCTGCCCTACAGCCGGCTGCCGCGCTTCTACGCGAACTGGGAACAGCCCCTGGGGCACTGGCTGGACGCGGGGCTCTGGGCCGAAGCGGTCCGCTTCCAGCACAGCGAACGTCCCGGCGGCAGCCGCCTGGACCTCAAGCCCTACATCTCCGCCCGGCTCGGCGGCCCGGCGTGGTACGTGACGCCGACCCTGGCCTGGCGCTTCACCGGCTACCAGCTGGACGAGGAACTGGCCCAGACCCTCGGCGGCGACACCTCGCCGGACCGCAACCTGCCGATCGCCTCGCTCGATGCGGGCATGTACTTCGACCGCGACACCACCATCGGCGACACCGCCTACCTGCACACCCTCGAGCCGCGGCTGTTCTACCTCAACGCGCCCTACCGCGAGCAGGACGGCCTGCCGCTGTTCGACACCCGGCCGTTCACCTTCAGCTGGGGCCAGCTGTTCCGCGACAACCGCTATTCCGGCGCCGACCGGCAGACCGACGCGAACCAGCTGACCGTGGCCCTGAGCACGCGGCTGATCCGCCAGGCCGACGGCCGCGAGAAGCTCTCGGCCAGCATCGGCCAGATCCGCTACTTCGAGGACTCCCGCGTGGTCGCCCCGGGCGAGCTGCCGGTGGAGGAGGGCAAGTCGGCATGGGTCGCCGACGCCAACTACGTGATCAACGACCGCTGGAACCTCGGCGCCTCCTACCAGTGGGACCCCAAGTTCCGCCGCGAGGACCTGGCCAGCGTGCGCGCCCGCTACCTCTGGCCGGGCGACGGCGTGGTCAACCTGAACTACCGCTACCGCCGCGACCTGCTGGAACAGGCGGACTTCTCCTTCCTGTACCCGATCAACCCGGTCTGGAGCGTGGTCGGCCGCTACTACTACTCGATCGACGAGGACAAGCTGCTGGAGGCGGTCGGCGGCGTGCAGTGGGACAGCTGCTGCCTGGCGATCCGCGCCCTGGCCCGCCGCTACGTGCGCAACCGGGAGGGCGAGATCGACAACGCCATTCAGTTCGAATTCGTCCTCAAGGGCCTAGGGTCGGCAGGCCAGGACACGGAGCGGACGTTGCGCCGTGCTATTCTCGGCTACTACCGCGACGACCTGTACCTGGTCCCGCCCAGCAACACCACGCCCGATCCGGACGCTTACGATCCGAACATCATTCCGTGAGTCCATGAGCCCACGTCTTTCCGCGACCCTGCTGGCGGTCGCCGCCCTGCTTTCCCTGCCCTTCGCCGCGCCGGCCCAGCAACTGCAGCCGGTCGAACGCATCGCCGCGGTCGTGGACGAGAACGTCGTCCTGCAGAGCGAGCTGGACCAGGCCATGCGCAACGTCATCGGCCAGTACGCCGGCCGCGAGAACCAGCTGCCGCCGCGCGCGGTGCTGGAGCGGCAGGTGCTGGAGCGCCTCGTGCTCACCCGCATCCAGGTCGAGCGCGCCAAGGGCAACGGCATCCGCATCAGCGACCAGGAAATGAACCAGGCCGTCGCGTCCATCGCCCAGCAGAACAACCTGTCGACGGACGGCCTGCGCCAGCGGCTGGCCGCCGACGGCCTGTCGTTCGACGACTTCCGGCGCTCGCTGGCCGACGAGATCATGGTCCAGCGCCTGCGCCAGAGCTTCGCCCAGAGCCGGATCAACGTCAGCGAGAGCGAGGTCGACGCGGCCCTGGCCCAGCAGGCCAGCGGCGGCCGCCAGTACCACCTGGCGCACATCCTGGTCGGCCTGCCCGAAGGCGCGACCGCCGAGCAGATCGCCACCGGCCAGCGCAAGATCGAGGGCATCAAGAGCGTGATCGACCGCGGCGAGCTGACCTTCAACGCCGCGGCCGTCCGCTATTCCGACAGCCCGAATGCGCTGGAGGGCGGCGACCTGGGCTGGCGCAGCCTGGACGAGATCCCCAGCGCGTTCTCGCGCGCGATCAGCGACATGACGCCCGGCCAGGTGTTCGGCCCGATCCGTGGCCCGAGCGGCTTCCAGCTGCTGCAGCTGGTCGAGGTCCGCGACGCCGATGCGGCCGGCGCGGCGACGCAGACGGTCAGCGAGTACCACGTGCGCCATATCCTGGTCAGGGTCAACGACCGCCAGGACGACGCCACCGCCAAGGCCCGGATCGAGACGCTGCGCGCGCGCGTGGCCGGCGGCGCCGGCTTCGAGGACGTGGCCCGCGAATCGTCCGAGGACAACAACACCCGCGGCCAGGGCGGCGACCTGGGCTGGTTCCCGGCCGACGCCTTCGGCCCCGACTTCGGCCAGCAGGTCACCGCGCTGGCCGATGGCGCCGTTTCCCAGCCGTTCCGCACCGACGCCGGCTGGCACGTCATCCAGCGGGTGGCCCAGCGGCAGACCGACGTCACCGACAACAACCGCCGGGCTCAGGTCCGCGAAACCATCGGCCGGCGCAAGCTGGAAGAGGAATACAACCGCTACCTGCAGGAGCTGCGCGGGGAAGCCTACGTCGTGTTCCGCACCGGCGACCGCGCGGCGGACGCCGCCCCCGCGCCGGCGGCCGAACCCGCCGCGACGCCGCCCACCGGCGGCTGAGGTGACGCTCCCCCGGCTCGCTCTGGTTCCGGGGGAACCGGCTGGGGTCGGGCCGGAACTGTGCGTCCGCCTCGCCCAGGCGCTCCGGCAGGACTGCCGGCTGGTGGCTCTGGCCGACCCGGCGACGTTGCAGTCCGCCGCCCGCGCGCTGGGCCTGCCGCTCAACCTGCTGCATGAGGACGAGCCGGCACGCCGGCCCGGCGACCTGCCGCTGCGGATGTTCCCCAACGACAACGCGGTCGTCTTCGGACGGCCCGACCCGCGCAATGCCGGCGCGGTCATCGGCGCCCTGCTCGACGCGGCCGCCGGATGCATGCGTGGCGAGTTCGCCGGCATGGTCACCGGCCCGGTCCAGAAGTCGACCATCAACGAGGGCGGCATCGCCTACACCGGGACCACCGAACTGCTCGCCGGGCACGCCGGGCGCGAGGTGGTCATGATGCTGGCCAACGACACCGTCCGGGTCGCGCTGGCGACCACCCACCTGCCGCTGCGCCAGGTGGCCGACGCGATCGACGGCGCGCTGCTGCGGCGGGTACTGCGGACGACCCACCAGGCGCTGCGCGCCGATTTCGGGATCGCCGATCCGGTGATCGCGGTGCTCGGCCTGAATCCCCACGCCGGCGAGGATGGCCACCTCGGGCGCGAGGAGATCGACACGATCATCCCGGTGCTGGAGGCGCTGCGCGGCGAAGGGATGCAGCTGCCCGGACCGCTGCCGGCGGATACCGCGTTCCTGCCCGGCCGCCTGCGCGGCTTCGACGCGGTGCTGGCGATGTACCACGACCAGGGCCTGCCCGTGCTCAAGTACAGCGGCTTCGAACAGGCGGTCAACCTGACCCTGGGCCTGCCCTATCCGCGGGTGGCGGTCGACCACGGCACGGCGCTGGACCTCGCCGGCCGCGGACTGGCCGATCCTTCGAGCCTGGCGGCCGCCGTGTCGACCTGCGCCCGCATCGCCGCGCAGCGGCAGCGCGCCTAGGCGCGGGCGTCCCCCCCGCCGTCCCTCCGGGGATCAGAACAGCTCGCCCGCCTCGCGCGCCGGCGCGACCAGCCCGAGGTGGCGGTAGGCCTTTGAGGTGGCCATGCGCCCGCGCGCGCTGCGGACCAGGAAACCCTGCTGGATCAGGTACGGTTCGATCACGTCCTCCAGCGTGCCGCGTTCCTCCGACAGCGAGGCGGCCAGCGATTCCACGCCCACCGGCCCGCCATCGAAGTGTTCGATGATCGTGCGCAGCAGGCGCCGGTCCAGTTCGTCGAAGCCTTCCGGGTCGACCTTGAGCATGGCCATGGCCGCGCTGGCGACCTCCGCGTCGATGTGGCCGGCCGCCTTGATCTGGGCATAGTCGCGCACCCGCCGCAGCAGCCGGTTGGCGATACGCGGCGTGCCGCGCGCGCGGCGGGCGATCTCGGCGGCACCGGCCGCCTCGCAGTCGATGCCGAGGATCTGCGCCGAGCGGCGCACGATCCGGGTCAGCTCCTCGGGGGTGTAGAACTCCAGGCGCTGGACGATGCCGAAGCGGTCGCGCAGCGGCGCGGTCAGCAGGCCCGCCCGCGTGGTCGCGCCGATCAGCGTGAACGGCGGCAGGTCGAGCTTGATCGAACGCGCGGCCGGGCCCTCGCCGATCATGATGTCGATCTGGAAGTCCTCCATCGCCGGATAGAGCACTTCCTCGACCACCGGCGACATGCGGTGGATCTCGTCGATGAACAGCACGTCGTGCGGCTGCAGGTTGGTCAGCAGCGCGGCCAGGTCGCCGGCCTTCTCGATCACCGGGCCGGAGGTGACCCGCAGGTTGACCCCCAGCTCGTTGGCGATCACGTGGCTGAGCGTGGTCTTGCCGAGGCCGGGCGGGCCGAAGATCAGCACGTGGTCCAGCGCCTCGCCGCGGCGCCTGGTCGCCTCGATGTAGATGCCCAGCTGCTCGCGGACCGGCTGCTGTCCCAGGTATTCGTCCAGCCGCCTGGGCCGGATCGAGGCCTCGAGGGCCTCGTCCTCGCGGGTGGCGCCGGCGGTGAGGATGCGCGGATCGTTCATGCCGCCATGTTCGCACGCGCCCGGCCGCGGTGCAGCGGCCGGGACGCGGTCATATCTCGACCTGCGAGCCCAGCTCCACCAGGCGGTTGCCCGGAATGCGGAAGAACCCGGTCGCCGGCGCGGCGTTGCGGTGCATGACCGCGAACACCTTGTCGCGCCAGATCGGCATGCCGCGGTGCTTGCCCGCGACGATGGTCTCGCGGCTGGCGAAGTAGGTCGTGTCCATCGGGTCGAAGGTCATCCCGCCCACGTCGCAGGCGCGCATCAGGGCCAGCGGCACGTCCGGGGTCTCCATGAAGCCGAAGCGGACGATCAGCCGGTAGAAGTCGTCCCCGATCTGGTCCATCTTCAGCCGCTTGTCGGCCGGCGCGTGCGGGACGTTGAGCGTTTCCACGGTCAGGAACACGTTGCGCTCGTGCAGCACCTTGTTGTGCTTGAGGTTGTGCAGCAGCGCGTGCGGCACCACCGTGGTGTCGGTGGTGAGGAACACCGCCGTGCCCGGGACGCGCGCGGGGGGAGCGAGCATCAGGCCCGGCAGGAAGGTATCGACCCGGATGCCGTCCTTGCGCAGCTCCTCGCGCATCAGCTCGCGGCCACGGCGCCAGGTGCGCATCAGGGTGAACAGGACGATGCCGAGCACCACCGGGAACCACGCGCCCTGCAGCAGCTTGGCGCCGTTGGCGATGACGAAGCCGAGCTCGATCACGAAGAACACCACGCACAGCGGCAGCACCCAGTTGCGCCAGCGCGGCCACAGCGCGCGCGCCACCAGGGCCAGCAGCAGGGTGTCGATCAGCATCGTGGCCGAGACCGAGATGCCGTAGGCCACCGCCAGGTTGCTGGAGCTGCGGAACACCAGCACCAGCCCGATCACCATGACCATCAGCAGCCAGTTGACCCCGGGGATGTAGATCTGGCCGATCGTGTCGTGCGAGGTGTGCTTGATCCGCATGCGCGGGATGTAGCCCAGCTGCATGGCCTGGCGCGAGACCGAGAACGCGCCGGTGATCACCGCCTGCGAGGCGATGACCGCGGCCATCGTCGCCAGCACGATCATCGGGTACAGCGCCCAGGACGGAACCGCCTCGAAGAACGGGTTCCGGACCAGTTCGGGGTGCTCGAGCACCAGCGCGCCCTGTCCCAGGTAGTTCAGCAGCAGGCACGGCAGGACGAAGAAGTACCAGGCGTGGCGGATCGGCGGCGCGCCGAAATGGCCCATGTCCGCGTACAGCGCCTCGCCACCGGTCACCGCCAGCACCACCGCGCCGAGGATGAAGATGCCGTGCCAGCCGTGGTCCATGAAGAACAGCGCGCCCCAGTACGGGTTGAACGCCTTGAGCACCTCGGGCGCCTCGATGATGTTCCAGGTGCCCACCGCGGCCAGCGACAGGAACCAGAGGCTGGTGATCGGCCCGAACACCTTGCCCACCTTCTCCGTGCCGAAGCGCTGGGCCATGAACACCAGCAGCAGCACCACCACGGTGATCGGCACGATGAAATGGTGCAGGCCGGGCGCGGCGATCTCCAGGCCCTCGATCGCGCCGAGCACGGTGATCGCCGGGGTGATCACCCCGTCGCCGAAGAACAGCGAGGCGCCGAAGATGCCGAGGATGCCCACCACGTAGGCCGAGCGCGAGCCGTTCTTCAGGGTGCGCTGGGCCAGCGCCATCAGCGCCATGACCCCGCCCTCGCCCTCGTTGTCGGCGCGCATGATGATGGTCACGTACTTGAGCGTGACCACCACCATCAGCGCCCAGAACGCCAGCGACAGCACGCCCAGCACCGTGTCGTGGTCGCTGTCCAGGCCGTAGTGCGGCGAGAACGCCTCCTTGAGCGTGTACAGCGGGCTGGTGCCGATGTCGCCGAAGACGACGCCGATGGCGCCGACGACGAGCGCGAGGTGGCTGGCACCGGCGCCGTGCGGCGCGTGCTGGCCCGAGGCAGGCGTGGGGGTGTGCGCTGCGGTCATGGCGGCCCTAGGTTAGCGCGTTGTCGTGGGGTGGGCGATCGGGTCAGCGCAGGGCCGACTGCAACGCCTTGCGGATGATCGCGGCGGCCTCGTCGCCCGGGGCGGCGGCGTCGCGGGCCATGCGGGTGGCCTCGGCGGGCTTGTAGCCCAGCTGGGCCAGCGCCGTGATCGCGTCGGCGACCGGGTCGCCGGGGGCGGCGGGCATGCCCGCAGGCGCGCCACCGGCGAGGTCCGCGGCGCGGTCGCGCAACTCGACGACCATGCGCTCGGCGGTCTTCTTGCCGATCCCGGGGATGCGGGTCAGCGCGGTGATGTCGCCCGCCTGCACCAGCCGCGCGAACTCGTCCACGCTCACGCCCGACAGCACGGCCAGCGCGATCTTCGCGCCGATGCCGCTGACCTTCTGCACGTCGCGGAACAGGCGCCGCTCGCCTTCGCGAAGGAAGCCGTACAGCGAGACGCTGTCCTCCTTCTGCGCGTAGTGGGTGAACAGCGACACCTCGCGCCCCAGGTCGGGCAGGTCATAGAAGGTGCTCATCGGCGCTTCCAGCTCGTAGCCGACGCCGTTCACGTCGACCACCAGCCACGGCGGCTGCTTGAGTGCGAGGATGCCGCGCAGGCGTCCGATCATCGGGCTCTCCTTTGGGTCACTTGCGGCTCCACGCCAGGCGCGCGTTGACGCCCAGCCGCTGCGCGGTGGCGCGCACGTGCGCATGGGTCAGGGCGATGGCCAGGGCGTCGGCCGCGTCGGCCTGGACCTTGCCGCTCAGGCCGAGCATGGCCGACACCATGTGCTGGATCTGCGCCTTGTCGGCACCGCCGGTGCCGACCACCGCCAGCTTGACCTCGCGGGCGGCATACTCGCTTACCGGCAGGTCGCGCAGGACCACCGCGCTGATCGCCGCACCGCGCGCCTGGCCCAGCTTCAGCGCCGAATCGGCGCTGCGGCCGACGAACACCTGCTCGATCGCCACTTCCTCCGGCCGGTACTCGTCCATCAGCGCGGCCAGGCCGTGCAGCAGGCGCTTCAGGCGCGCGGCGAAGTCACCTTCGCCCAGCAGCACCAGCGGCTGGTGGTGGACATGGCGCACGCGCCCGCCGGGCTCGACGTCGATGATGCCGACGCCGGTACGCTGCGAACCGGGATCGATGCCGAGGATGCGCACGGTGGCCTGCACCACCGGCGGGCGCAGCGCGCTCACGCCGCCGCCTCCGCTGCCGTCGCAGGCACCGCCACCGCTTCGCCACCGCGCGGGTGCATGGTCAGCCGGCGTCGCCCAGGTCGGCGTTGGAATAGACGTTCTGGACGTCGTCCAGGTCCTCGAGCATGCCCAGCAGCTTGGACACCTGCTGCGCGGTCTCGCCCGGAACGGCGATGTCGTTGTCGGCCCGGAAGGTGACCTCGGCGTAGCCGGGCACCAGGCCGGCCGCCTCCATCGCCTGCCTGACCGCGTCGAACTGGTCCGGCGGGGTGAGCACGTCGATGGCGCCGTCCTCCGGGTAGACCACGACGTCGTCCGCGCCGGCCTCGATCGCCGCCTCGGTGATCTTCTCTTCGTCGCCGCCCTCGTAACTGAGCACGCCCAGTCGCTTGAACATGAAGGCCACCGAGCCCTCGGTGCCCATGTTGCCGCCGCACTTGGAGAAGGCATGGCGCACGTCGGCCACGGTGCGCACGCGGTTGTCGGTCAGGCAGTCGACGATCACCGCCACGCCGCCGGGCGCGTAGCCCTCGTAGCGGATCTCCTCGTACTCGACGCCTTCCAGCTCGCCGGTGGCCTTCTTGATCGCGCGTTCGATCACGTCCTTGGACATGTTCGCGGTCAGCGCCTTGTCCATCGCCGCGCGCAGGCGCGGGTTGTTGGCAGGGTCGCCGCCGCCGGCGCGGGCGGCCACGCCGATCTCGCGGATCAGCTTGGTGAACACCTTGCCGCGCTTGGCATCGGTGGCGTTCTTGCGGGCTTCGATCGACGGGCCTCTACCCATGGCGCTTTCCGGTGTCCTGCATGTGCGATGCGGCGATTTTACACCTCGCGCCGCGTCTCCATGCGCGCCTGGCCGCCTGCCTCGAAGCAGCCGTGGCGCAGGAAATGGGCCGCCTGCCCGGCGGCGGCGGCCGAGAACAGCAGGCCGCTGTGGCTGGCGTCCACCAGGCAATGATCGGCCAGGCCCGGCAGCCGCGTCTCGGCCACCGACACCGTGCCATCGCTCGGGCCTTCGAAGCGGGCGAACCAGCGGCCGAAGCCGAGCGCGCGCGTGCCGGCGACCATGCCCACCCGGGCACTGCCCTCCCACGGCCCGCACCCCCGGCGCAGCAGGGGCGCGGCGCGGCCAAGCATCCAGGCGGTGGCCGCGTGCGTACGCAAGCCGCGCGCCGCTCCACTGCCGCACAGCGGCGAGCCCAGGCAGACGACGCGGCCGATGCCGGGAAAACCGCCATGCCGCAGCGCCTCGAGCGTCATCAGGCCGCCGAGGCTGTGTGCAACCACCGCATCGGCCGCCCGCAGCCGCGCCGACAGCGCCGGCACGACCACGCCGGGACCGGCCATCGCCCCGGGATAGGCGAAGACGGAAGTAATGAATCCCTCGCTGCGCAGCCTGCGTGCCATCCAGCCCATCGACAGCCCTGGCATCCAGAGCCCGTGCAGCAGCAGGACGCGCAGCGGTGCCTCGGCCACCGCTCAGCCGCCGGCCTGCGCTTGGGCCGGGCGGCGCAGGATGAATTCCAGGTCCCGGACCCGGCCGACCGGGAACTCGTAGGTGCCGACCTTGCCGAAGCCATGCCGCGCGTAGAAGCGCTGGGCACCGAGGTTCTCCGACCAGACGCCGACCCAGAGGTTGCGCGGGCCATCGCGCAGCAGCCAGCGCTCGGCCTCGTCGAACAGCCGGCCGCCCCAGCCGCCGTTCTGGTGCGAAGCCAGCACGTACAGGCGCTTGAGTTCGCCGTCGCCGCGCCGCACGTCCGCATGCGGCAGGCCGCAGGGACCGGCGGCGGCGTGGCCGACGGCGTGGCTACCGTCCTCCAGCAGCCAGACCGCGTAGTCCGGATGGGCGAGGATGACCGCCTGCTTCTCCGGCGGATAGGCGTCGGCCAGGAAGGACGCCAGGTCCTCCGGCGGATAGAGGTGGCCGAAGGTCTCGGTGAAGGTGCGCGACGCCAGCGACGACAGCGTCGCGGCGTCATCGACGGTGGCACGCCGGATGCGCACGGTCAGCGCGCGTCCTCTTCGGCGTCTTCCTCGTCCTCGTCCTCGTCGGCGTCCTCGTCGTCGTCGAGGTCTTCGTCCTCCTCTTCGTCCTCGTCGCCGTCTTCCTCCTCGTACTCGTAGTCGTCCTCGCCGAAATCCTCGCCGTCCCAGCGTCCCTGTCCATCCGGCACGAAGGTCACCGCCATCGCCGACGGGTTGCCGCCCACGCGCACCAGCCAGCCGCCGAACACGCGCGCGCGTTCGGTCACCAGCCCGGTCCCGGAGCCTTCATTGCCCAGCCTTTCCCACTGCAGCGAGAACGCGAACTCGGTCATCGAACATGTTTCCGTCGGTGAAGCCCCCTTGGATCAAGGGGGTGCGGCGGCAGCCGCAGGGTGGTGGAGGCAAGGCAAGCGGTTTCACGACCCCGCGCGGCGGAAGCGCGGCAGCGCCATCGCCGCGGCGATGGCGCCGGCGGCGCCTCAGGCCTTGGCCGGCTGCGGACGCACCATCACGTGGACCTCGGCCAATTGCTCGTCCGGGATCGGCGACGGCGCACCGGTCATCAGGCACTGCGCGCTGGTGGTCTTCGGGAACGGGATCACGTCGCGGATCGACTCGGTGCCGGCCATCAGCGCGGCGATGCGGTCGATGCCGAAGGCGATGCCGCCGTGCGGGGGCGCGCCGTACTTGAGCGCATCGAGCAGGAAGCCGAACTTGGCCTCGGCCTCTTCGGCGCCGATGCCGAGCAGCTCGAACACCGCGCTCTGCATCTCCGGGCGGTGGATGCGGATCGAACCGCCGCCGATCTCGTTGCCGTTGAGGACCATGTCGTAGCCGCGCGACACCGCGGTCTTCGCGTGCGCGCGCAGGTCGGCGATGTCGTCCACCGCCGGCGCGGTGAACGGATGGTGCAGGGCCACGTAGCGCTGCGCCTCCTCGTCCCACTCGAACATGGGGAAGTCGGTGACCCACAGCGGGCGCCAGCCGTCGGCGACCAGGCCGAAGTCCTTGCCGGCCTTCAGGCGCACCGCGCCCATGAAGTCGGACACCTTGTTGTACGCACCGGCACCGAAGAACACGATGTCGCCGTTGCCGGCGCCGACGTGGGCCACCAGCGCCGCGAACTGTTCTTCGCTGAAAAACTTCTGGATCGGCGAGGAGACCGCGCCGGCCTCGTCGATCTTGATGTAGGCCAGGCCCTTGCTGCCGTACTTGGCCGCGTGCGCCGCGTACTCGTCGACCTGCTTGCGCGACAGCGACGCACCGCCGGGGATGCGCAGCGCGGCGACGCGGCCGTCCGGGTCGTTGGCCGGGCCGGTGAACACGGCGAACTGGCTGTCCTTGACCAGCGCGGCCACGTCGACCAGTTCCAGGTCGATGCGCAGGTCGGGCTTGTCCGAGCCGTAGCGGCGCATCGCCTCGGCCCAGGTCATGCGCGGGAACTGCGCATCCAGGTCGACGTCGACGACTTCCTTGAAGATCGCGCGGACCATGCCTTCGACGTAGTCCTGCACGTCGCGCTCGCGGACGAAGGCGAACTCCATGTCCAGCTGGGTGAACTCGAGCTGGCGGTCGGCGCGCAGCGCCTCGTCGCGGAAGCAGCGCGCGATCTGGTAGTAGCGGTCGAAGCCCGCCACCATCAGGATCTGCTTGAACAGCTGCGGGCTCTGCGGCAGCGCGTAGAACTCGCCCGGGTGCATGCGCGCCGGGACCAGGAAGTCGCGCGCGCCCTCGGGCGTGGCCTTGGTCAGGATCGGCGTTTCGATGTCCTGGAAGCCGTCGCGGTCCAGGTGCCGGCGCAGCGCCTGCACCAGCCTGATGCGGGTGCGCTGCATGCGCTGCATCTCCGGACGGCGCAGGTCGAGGTAGCGGTACTTCAGGCGGGTTTCCTCGCCCGGGTTTTCGTGGGCGTGGAACGGCAGCGGCGCGGCCTTGTTGAGGATCGTGATCTTCGTGGCGATCACTTCGACCTTGCCGGTGCGGATCTTGTCGTTGACCGCATGGCGCGCACGGACCACGCCCTCGACCTGGATCACGTCCTCGTAGCCCAGCGAAGCGGCGACCGCGAACACGTCCGCGTTGTCCGGTTCCACCGTGACCTGGACGATGCCCTCGTGGTCGCGCAGGTCGATGAAGCACACGCCACCGAGGTTGCGGGCCACGTCGGTCCAGCCGGCGAGGGTGAGGGTCTGGCCGATCAGGGTCTCGTCGACCAGGCCGCAGAAGTGGGTACGCATGAAGGCTCCGAGGGGGTCCGGGCGCCGGAGGCGCCGGGGAACGCGATATTTTGAGGCCCCCGCCCGCGCCCGGCAAACCTGTCCGCCAGCCCCTGCCCGGCCGGGCCCGCCCGGAAACGGTCGGCCGGCATTAAGCCGGATACGGGTACATCGCAATCGACCCGCCGCGGTCACGCAGCGGCTTCCAAGGAGGAAACCCCATGCTCCGCACCCTGTCCGCCGCCTGTTTCGCCGTGGGCCTGGCCGTCACCGCCATGGCCCTGCCCCTGCCCGCGCAGGCCCAGTACTCGACCCGCGCCTACGCCCCGGAAGACCTGCGCCGGCTGTCGCTGCCCGACCAGGTGCGGGTGATCGAGCGCGAGTACGCCGACCAGTCCCGGGGCCGGCAGATCCCCGACGACCAGCTGGAGTTCTACCTGGACCAGATCGACTCTGGCTGGGGCTTCAACCGCATCCAGCAGGACATCGCCACCTCGCTGCGCGGCGGCAGCGCCAGCAGCGGACTGCGGCCGGGCTGGAACGGCTCCAACTGGAGCGGCCAGACCCTGATCTGCTCCAGCACCGACCGCCGCCGCCGCGAGTGCCGCACCCCGTTCAACGGCCGCCCGGCGCTGGTGGAGAACATTTCCGGCACGCGCTGCGTGGAGGGCGTGAACTTCGGCGGCGGCAACGGCGTGATGTGGGTCGACCAGGGCTGCCGGGGGCGCTTCACCGAAGGCCGCGGCGGCTGGGCTGGCAGCGGCCAGACCATCCGCTGCGAAAGCCAGAACAACCGCGAGCGGACCTGCCCCACCGGCTTCCGCGGCCAGGCGGTGCTGGTGCGCCAGCTGTCCGGCAGCGCCTGCGTCGAAGGCCGCACCTGGGGCCAGCGCGGCGGCTCGGTCTGGGTCAGCAACGGTTGCCGCGCCGAGTTCAGCGAGCGTCGCGGCGGCGGCGGCTGGGGCGGCTCCAACCCCGGCTATTCGGTAACCTGCGCCAGCGACAACAACCGCCGGCGCAGCTGCGCCTGGGACCGGCGCCAAGGGCGCCCGGTGGTGATCGAAAACCTCTCCAGCACCCGCTGCCGCGAAGGCGACAACTGGGGCTGGGACGGCAACGCGGTGTGGGTCGACCGCGGCTGCCGTGCGCGTTTCGGGGCGCGCTGACCGCGCGCCCGGCGCTCAGCCGCCGGTGCCCCACGGCGCCGGCGGCACCGGAACCGGCGTGGCGAGGTCGAACTCGACCTGGAACAGGCGCCCGTCCGGCCGCGACAGCTCGTAAAGGAAGCGCGTGCCCGGCTCGATTTCCATCGCCCAGGTATTGGCGATCGACCCGGTGAGGCCTTCGCGCCGGAACATCGCCACCGACTCCGCGTCTGCCGGGAAGGCCTGCCGCTGCGCGCTGCCGGCGGAGGCCGTGTCGCCCCCGTACATGGTCACCGGGTCGGGGCTGCCATCGGCGTGGCGGTGGTCGTGCTTGAGGCGCAGACCGCCCGCAGTGCGGGCCAGCACCCAGGTCCGCGAACGGTCATCGCCGACATGGAACGGGATCCGCAGCTCGCGGGCCGGCTCGTCGCAGCCGCGGACGTGCATCACCAGGGCCTTGCCCTCGAAGGGGTCGGGGGCCGACGTGGCGGGCGCCGACGCGGCCTGGCGATCGGCGACGATGCGACCGGCATAGGCCTGGCCGCAGTGCGCGGCGATCGCAGCGAGGAAGGCGTCGGCCGACACCGGGTCGGCGTGGGCCGGCTTCGCCGCCGGCGGCGGTGCGGCGTCCATCGAGCATGCGCCGAGCAGCAGCGCCAGCGGCAAGGGTCGGAATGCGTTCATGGGTCCACCGTACCCGTGCCCGACGCCGGGGGACAAGCGTCGGGCGGTCAGTCCTTGCTGGCGGGCGCGGCCGGCTTCGGCGCCGGCGCGGCGCTGTCGGCCTTCGGTGCCGGCGTCGCTGGCGCGGCTGCGGCCGCGGCCGGCTTCGCCGCGCCTTCGCCGCCGTCGACGAGGTTGCGCTTGCGGTCGCCATCCTTCTTGAAGTCGGTCTCGTACCAGCCGCTGCCGGCGAGGCGGAACGACGGTGCGGTCAGCTGGCGGCGCACGCTCCCGCTGGCACCGCACGAGGGGCAGGTGTCGGGGTCGGCATCGGAGATCTTCTGGAGGCGGTCGAAGCTGTGGCCGCACTCGGCGCACTGGAAAGCGTAGATCGGCATGGCGGGTTCGGGATGATGGGTCGGATGCATCGCGGGCGGCGCGCCCGCTGCCCCTATTTTATGGCCTGTGGCCGCACGCGCGCGCGGGTGTCCGGCGCCGGGAGCTCAGGGCCTGCCGCGTCCTCCGGTGGCCAGCGGCCGCAGCCTGCGAACCGGCCGCCCGGCGGTGCCGGGAAGCCGCATCCCAGGGTCATGTCCGGGTGCCGGCGGGCGCGGTGCTCGAACACCAGCACCCACAGCGGCGGACGCAGGTGGCGGGCCGATGCCGCGGGCACCACCGCGCCACGCGCCAGCACCCGTCCGCCCTGGCGCAGTTCGAAGCATCGCTGCGTCCAGGCCACGCCAGCCCCGGCTTGCGGACCAAGCTCCTCCACGCGGACGTCGTCGCCCATCCTGCGCATCAGCGCGCCGGCGCGTGCGCGGGTCCATCCATCCCCGGCCTCCTCCGCGCAGCGCTGCAGGTTGCCGTCGACGGGCGGCGGCGAGAGCCACAGGTCCACCCGCACCGGCGTGGGCACCGGCGTGGTGACCGTCGCGGCACCCGCGCCACCCAGGCCGGCGAGGAGCAATCCGGCGGCGGCCACGCGGGACACGCCGAAGCGCCGGCGCGTCACTTCGAGGCAGCCGCGGGACCGGACCCGCCGACGACCAGCCCGCCGTCGCGGCCGACCGTGAACCCGCCCACCGCAACCTTGCCCGACTGTTCCAGCAGGCGCAGGCTGATCGACTGCTGCCGCATGCCCGCGGTACCGAAGCCCGTCTGCAGCGCGACGTTGATGCCGGCGCCGCGCGAGAGCCGGGCCAGCCGGCTGCCGTAATAGTTGACCTCGACCTTGTACGCACCCGGCTTCGGGTCGCGCAGGACGAATTCCTCGGGCCCGAACCCGGCGGTGAAATCGCGCGAGATCCGCCCGCCCTGGTAGCTGAGCGGATGCGAGTAGTAGACCGTTTCGCCGTTGGGGTCGGTCACGTGCAGGTCGATGTCGGTGTCGTCCAGGTCCCAGCGCAGGGTCACCCGCAGGCCCACCGGCAGCGGCTGCGGGAATTCGGCCGCCATGCCGCCGCCGTTCCCGCCCGGGCAGCGCGTGCGCAGGTCGTTGTGCTCGGCCAGCGCGACCAGGCCGATGTCGGCGAAGCGCCCCGGCCACGGCGTGTCGACCACGTGGCCCAGCAGGCCCAGCGCCTCCTGGCAGGTGTCCGGCGCCTGCAGCGCCAGGGCCAGGTCGCGGAACGACTGCGGCTGCTCCGGCGCCAGCTCCCGGATCCGGCGCAGCAGCGGCAGCGCCTGCGACGCCAGGCCTGCGTCCTGCAGGCGGTAGGCGGCCAGGCGCAGGCTGGCCGGATCCTCCGGCATCAGCTCGACCAGGTTGCTCAGCACGCGCCAGCCCAGGGCCGTGTCCCCCAACTCGAACAACCGCTGGGCCACGTCGAAGTGGAACGCCGGGCTGCGGCCATGCTCCACGCGCAGGTCGAAATAGCGGGCGTAGAGCGCCGCGGCATCGCGCGCCTCGCGCAGGCCCGCTACCCAGGGCGCATCCATCGAGACCGCCTGCAGGTGCATGGCAATGGCGGGCGCCGCGTCCAGTTCCACGGGCGCATCGGTGGCGCGGGCGCCGGTCACGGCCACGCTGTCCAGTTCGGCCGAGGCGGGCGCTGGCGCCGGTGGTGGCGCCATCGCCATGGCGGGCTCGCCCGCTTCCCGGCGTTCGCGCGCCACGCGCGCGGCTGCGCGCTGCGCCTCCCGCTCCGCCTCGCGGCGCTCGCGTTCCCAGCGCGGACGGGGATCCTCCTTGGGAAAGACGGTGTTCCACCATGTGCTGCGTGCCTGCCAGCCGGCGCGCACCGCCTCGCGGTTCGCGGCCCATGCGGCGGCGCGGCGCTCGTCCTCCCGATGGCGCTGGGCCAGCACGCGGCCGTGCAGCCCGGCGTCGGCGCGCGGCGGCAGGATGCCGTGGCGCACGTACTCCTCGTCGCTCTCCAGCACCAGCAGGCTGGTCTGCCGGTTGGCCACGCCGAAACGCTCGCCGAGCGCGGCCAGCGCCGCGCGGTGCCGGCCCGGCTGCGCCTCCAAGTCCTCGGCCTGCCAGCTCGCGCACCAGAACGCGGCCAGGTCCGAGGCGCGCAAGGGGACGGGACGGTGGCGGCGGACCACGGCACCACCATCGGCTTGCGCGTGCTCCAGCGGCAGCCCGGGCACCGCGGACGATGCGTCCGACACGTGGCACGCCCGCAGCACGCCGCCGCCGACCGAAAGCTGGTCGGCGTGCCAGCCGGCGTCCAGCGGACCGAGTCGCGCCTGCAGCACCGGCGCGTGCCGCAGCCGGCCCAGCGCCTGCTCCGGCGACAGCATGGCCAGGTCCAGCACCTGCCCGCCCGAACGGGACAGCCAGCGCGCCATCGCCGGGTCGCCGATCGCGCGCCCGATCACGAACACCGGCACCCCGGCCGTCGCCACCTCACCCGGCAGGGTCGCGACGGCATCGCTGAACATCAGCACCTCACCGGCGGACGGGTCCGCCTGCCAGGCCGACAGCGCGGTGGCGCCGTCGGCACGCTCCCCCGCGAGCGAGGCGAGCAGCGCGTCCAGCTGCGCCGGCGTGGCGACGCGGGCGCGGCGCCGCTGCACCCCTTCGCGCAGGACGCTGACGGTCACCTCGACCGGGCGTCCTTCGAGGTAGCGCGACAGCAGCGCGAGTTCGGCGCGCCGGTCGACGTCCTGCATGCTCAGCGATGCGTCCCAGACCACTTCCACGTGGGCCGGCAGCGCCCGCTCCTGCCGGGTCGCCGGCGCGCGCGCCGGTACCTCCAGCCAGTGCATGCGCAGGCCGTCGTCGAATGCGGCGCTGAAAGCGGCATCGCCCGCCGGTGCCGGCAGGCAGACCTGGCGCGGGGGGGCGGATGCGCCCTGCCAGCGCGCCTGCACGCCGTGGCCGCCGCGCGTCCACGGCAGCCCGCCGCCCTGGCCGGCCACCGGTGGCGCGGTGGCCGTCGCCAGCAGCGAGGCGGCACGCGACGGCGGCACGGCCGGATCGAGGACGTGCTTCCAGCCGCAGCCCTCGCGGCCTGCCAGGCTGGCGATGTCGATGCGCAGCCGGCGCTCGCCGTGCGCGGGTACCGGGAACACCCGGATCGAATACCGGTTGCCGGCCTGCTTCTCCGCCAGCGCCGGATCGACCTCCCGGCGCACGGTGTCCTCGAATGCGGCCCGGGCCTTGACCCGTTCCACCGGTACCGCGTCGCGCAGCCGCCCCTCCACGTCCAGCGCGTAGCCGTGCAGGCGTTCGTTCGACGCCAGCGGCAGGCTCACGGTGGTTTCCAGGGGCCGGTCATGCGGATTGCGCAGGACCAGTTCGACCCGGCGCAGGGCGAAGGGACCGTCGAGCGTCCACTCCACCTGCCCGGCCGAGAGGAGGACGTCCCCGTCGGCCTCGATCACCGCGGCCCCTGCCGACGCAGGCACCGCTGCCACGCACGCCACTGCCCACCACAACAGGCCGATCGCCTTCATGCCACGTCCCCCTGTCCGAACTGCAATGCGATACGCGCGGTCGCCACGCACACCGGTCCATGCACGCGGGCACCACGCTTCGCTCCCCGTTGCGCCCGGCCGGTGCGCGCTGCGTTCCGGCTTGCGCACGGCTGCCGGCCTGCGCCGATCGCGTCATCGTGCCACGTGCATCGCCTTCAACGCGCCACCGGGCGTCGCGGGGTTGGGCGCCGCGAACGGGGGCAACCCGCACCGGGCGTCCGTGCCGCCGCAGGCGACGGGCCGGCCCCTGCGCCGGCACGATGGACGCGGATGGATGGCGCGTCCGGGTGGGACACCGCGACGCTGCGCGCCGGGCATGCGCGGTTTGGCCGCCGCGGCCGTCAGGCGTCGTCGTACAGCGCCGACCAGTCCTGTTCGGCCCGCTCGAGCTGCGCTGCCAGCGCCTCGCGCGCCTGGCCCAGGCTCGCGGCCCGGGCGGCGTCGCTGTACAACCCCGGATCGGCCATCTGCCGGTCCAGTTCGGCCAGTTCCGCCTCGAGTTCGGCCACCCGCTTTTCGGCGGCGGCGAGCTTGACCGGGTTGACCGGCTTCTTCCCCGCGGCGGGCGTCGCCGCCACCGGTGGCGCCACCGGCGCGGGCGCGGACTCGGCCATGCGCTGCTTGGTGCCCTGCGCCGCCGGCCGGCTGCGCAGCCAGGCGGCGTAGTCGTCGAGGTCGCCGGAGAACGGCTCGACCACGCCGTCGGCCACGCGCCAGAACGTGTCGCAGACCAGGCCGATCAGGTGGCGGTCGTGGCTGACCATCACGATCGCGCCCTCGAAGTCGCTGAGCGCCTCGGCCAGCGCTTCGCGCATTTCGAGATCCAGGTGGTTGGTCGGTTCGTCGAGCAGCAGCACGTTGGGCTGCTGCCAGGCGATCAGCGCCAGTGCCAGGCGCGCGCGCTCGCCGCCGGAGAAGCCGTCGACGACCTCGAACGCGCGGTCGCCGGGGAAGTTCCACTTGCCAAGGAAATCGCGGAAGGCCTGCGTCGGCGAATCCGGCGACAGCTCGCGGAAATGGTCGATCGGCGACTGGCCCTCGTGCAGCGATTCGACCGTGTGCTGGGCGAAGTAGCCGATCCGCAGGTCCGGGTGCGCGCTGCGCTCGCCGGCCACCGGCGGCAGGTCGCCGACCAGGGTGCGCACCAGCGTGGTCTTGCCGGCGCCGTTGGGGCCGAGCAGGCCGATGCGGTCGCCCGCCTCCAGGCCGAAGCCCACGTCATGGAGGATGACCGAGTCCCTGCCGTAGCCGGCCTCGACGTGGTTCAGGCGGATCAGCGAGAACGGCAGGCGGTTGGGCTGGGCGAACTCGATGCGGAATTCGCGCTCCACCCGAACCGCCTCGGTGCCGGCCAGCTTGGCCAGGCGCTTCATCCGGCTCTGCGCCTGCGCGGCCTTGCTGGCCTTGGCCTTGAAGCGGTCGATGAAGCTCTGCAGGTGGGCGCGCTCGGCCTGTTCCTTCTCGTGCGCGATCTGCTGCTGGCGCAGCTGCTCGGCGCGCTGGCGCTCGAAGTCGGTGTAGCCGCCGACGTACAGCTTCGCCCCGCCGCCATGGAGGTGCAGGGTGTGGGTGGCGACGTTGTCCAGGAACTCGCGGTCGTGCGAGATCAGCAGCAGCGTGCCGGGGTACTTCAGCAGCCACTGCTCCAGCCAGTAGACCGCGTCGAGATCGAGGTGGTTGGTCGGCTCGTCGAGCAGCAGCAGGTCCGAGGGCATCATCAGCGCGCGGGCCAGGTTCAGGCGCACGCGCCAGCCGCCGGAGAACGAGGACACCGGGCGCGAGTGGGTCTCGGCCGGGAAGCCCAGGCCGTGCAGCAGCCGGCCGGCGCGGGCTTCGGCGTCGTAACCGTTCAGCTCGGCCAGCTTCTGGTGGGCGGCGGCCACCGCCTCCCAGTCTTCGCGCGCATTGGCGGCCGCTTCCTCGCGGATGACCGCGGCGATCACCTCGTCGCCACCGAGGACGAAGTCCAATGCGGGATCGGGCAACGACGGCGTCTCCTGCGCGACCGAGGCGATCCGCACCTTGCCCGGCAGGTCGACGTCGCCCTTGTCGGCTTCCAGCTCGCCCTTGATCGCGGCGAACAGGCTGGACTTGCCGGTGCCGTTGCGGCCGACCACGCCCACCCGGTAGCCGGCATGCAGGGCCAGGTCGACGTTGGACAACAGCAGCCGCTCGCCGCGGCGCAGGGCGAAATTTCTGAGGGAAATCATGGGGAGGCCGATCCAAATAAGGCGCAGGCATAAGGTGATAAGCAGCCTTCCTGCGACAGCCATTCTACCGTTAACGAATAATTGACGCGTCTTCGCAGCCCGGCAGCTCCGAGTCTCTCCCTCCCCCCTGCCGGGCTGCGGTCCCTCCAGGCCGCATGCCCCCACGCACCGGCGGCCGCGCACCGGAGCCCCGCATGACCCGCCACCGTTCCCCCCTCGCCCTGGCCCTGCTGGCCGCCCTCGCCACCCCCGCCGCACCCGCACTCGCCCAGGAGACGACCGCCGGCGACGACCGCGCCGCCAGCACCCTGGATACGGTGATCGTCACCGGCACCCGGGTCGCCGACCGCACCGTCGCCGAATCGACCTCGCCGATCGACGTCATCACCCCGCAGGCGCTGCAGGCCACCGGCACCACCGAACTGGCGACCGCGCTGGCCCGCGCGGTGCCCTCGCTGAACTTCCCGCGCCCGGCGCTGGTGGACGGCACCGACGCGGTGCGCCCGGCGCAGCTGCGCGGCCTGTCGCCCGACCAGACCCTGGTGCTGGTCAACGGCAAGCGCCGGCACAAGGGCGCGCTGATCAACGTCAACGGCAGCCAGGGCCGCGGCTCGGCACCGGTGGACCTCAATGCCATCCCGATCGCGTCGATCGCCCGGGTCGAGGTCCTGCGCGACGGCGCCTCGGCGCAGTACGGCTCCGACGCGATCGCCGGCGTGGTCAACATCGTGCTCAAGGGCAACGAGACCAGCGGCAGCCTGCAGGCGCAGTACGGCCAGTACAGCGCCGGCGACGGCGCGCAGTACCAGGTCTCCGGCGACGGCGGCCTCGCCCTGGGCGAAGGCGGCTGGCTGCACCTGGCCGCGCAGGCCGGCCACCAGGACCAGACCGACCGCGCGCGCCCGTACCTGGGCGCCAATCCCGGCACCGGCAACAACCCGCCGGCCGGGCGCGTGGTCCAGCGCTTCGGCGATCCGGACGTGGACCAGGGCGGCCTGGCCTTCAGCGGGGAGTACAGCCCGCAGGACGGCATCACGTTCTACTCGTTCGGCACCTACAGCCGCCGCGACGTGACCTCCACCGGCTTCTTCCGCCCGGCCACCGCGCCGACCAACATCCCCTCGATCTACCCGGACGGCTACCTGCCGCAGATCCGCAACGACACCGAGGACACCGCGGTGGTCGCCGGCTTCCGCGGCTTCACCGCCGGCGGGCTGGACGTGGATTTCAGCTACAACTACGGCAGCAACGACCTCGGCTTCGAGGTGGGCAACAGCCTCAACCGCAGCCTGGGCACCGCCACGCCGACCGAGTTCGACGCCGGATCGCTGCGCAGCACCCAGCACGTGCTCAACGCGGACTTCAGCCGCACCCTGGACTGGGGCCTGGCGTATCCGGTCGCGCTGGCGTTCGGCGCGGAGTGGCGCGGCGAGGAGTTCGTGCAGAGCGCCGGCGAGCCGGCCTCCTACCAGAACGGCGGCGTGGTCGCGCCGGGCGAGACCACGCCGCGGCCCGGCGCGCAGGTGTTCCCCGGCTTCTCGCCGGGCGATGCCGGCCGCTTCGACCGCAACAGCCTGGCCGCCTACGTGGACCTGGAGGCCGACCTCAGCGACCGGCTGAGCGTGGGCCTGGCCGGCCGCTACGAGGACTTCAGCGACTTCGGCGACACCGCGTCGGGCAAGCTGTCGGCGCGCTACGCCTTCACCGACAAGGTGGCCCTGCGCGGCACGGTGTCCAACGGCTTCCGCGCGCCGTCGCTGCAGCAGCAGTTCTACCAGTACACCTCCAGCAGCTTCATCAGCGGCGTGCAGTACGCGGTGCGCACCTTCCGGGTCGACGACCCGGTGGCGGTCGAGCTGGGCGCCGAACCGCTGCGCGCGGAGGAATCGGACAACTACAGCCTGGGCCTGGTGCTGCAGCCGGTCGACGCGCTGTACCTGACCATCGACGCCTACCGGATCGAGATCGACGACCGCATCGTGCTGTCGGAGAACCTGGTCAGCACGCCGGTCGCCAACTACCTCATCGCCCAGGGCTACAGCGCCACCGGCGGCCGCTACTTCACCAACGCCATCGACACCACGACCCGCGGCGTCGACGTCGTCGGCACCTACCGGTGGGACCTGGACGGCAGCGACCTGGCGCTGACCGCCGGCTACAACTGGAACGAGACCGAGATCGACCGGATCGCGGCCAACCCGCCGTCGCTGGCCGCCATCGACCCGAACGCGGTGCGCTTCGGACGCGCCGAGATCGGCCGGATCACGGAAGGCTCGCCGCACGACAAGTTCTTCCTCAACGGCGTGTGGAACCTGGGCAACTGGTCGTTCAACGCCACCGCCACCCGCTACGGCGAGTTCACCGTGCGCCACAACACGGTGCCGGCGCAGGACCAGACCTTCGATCCGGAGTGGACGCTGGACCTGGCGGTCAGCTACGCGCTGGACCGCTGGGAATTCACCGTCGGCGGCGACAACGTGTTCAACGCCTACCCGGACGAAGTGCTGTACGCCAACTCGAGTTCGGGCCAGCTGCCCTACAGCTCGTCCTCGCCGTTCGGCTTCAACGGCGGCTTCGTCTACGCCCGCGCCGGCTACCGCTGGTAGGCGGCATCCGCGCGGCGCCCGACGCGGCGCCGCGTCGACGCTCCGGCATCGTCACGCCGGCCTCACCGGCGCGATGCGGTTTGCCGAAACCGCGCCGCGTCGGTGACACTGGGCGCATCCGCCTCGCGCCGCGCCTCCGATGCCCCACGACACCAGCCTGATCGACATCGTCGCGGTCGGCCTCGGCCTGGCCTTCGTGCTCGGCGCGATCGCCAACAAGCTGCGGCTGTCGCCTCTGGTCGGCTACCTGCTCGCCGGCGTGATCGTCGGGCCATTCACGCCCGGCTTCGTCGCCGACCAGGAAATCGCCAACCAGCTGTCGGAAATCGGCGTGATGCTGCTGATGTTCGGGGTGGGGCTGCACTTCTCGCTGGACGACCTGCTGGAAGTGAAGTGGATCGCCATCCCGGGCGCGCTGGCGCAGATCGCGCTGGCCACGCTGCTCGGCATGGGCCTGGCCTGGGCGATGGGCTGGGCGCCGCTGCACGGGCTGGTGTTCGGCCTGGCGCTGTCGGTGGCCAGCACCGTGGTGCTGCTGCGGGCGATGGAGCAGCGCCGCCTGCTCGACACCAAGCGCGGGCGCATCGCCGTCGGCTGGCTGATCGTCGAAGACCTGGTGATGGTGCTGGCGCTGGTGCTGCTGCCCGCGCTGGGCGGGGTGCTCGGCGAAGGCGGCGCGCGCCCGGAGGACCTCGGTGCCGGCGCGATCCTGGCCGCGCTCGGCCTGACCCTGCTCAAGGTCAGCGGGTTCGTCGCGGTGATGCTGGTGGTCGGGCCGCGGGTGATCCCGTGGACCCTGGAGAAGGTCGCCGGCACCGGCTCGCGCGAACTGTTCACCCTGGCGGTGCTGGCGATCGCGCTGGGCGTGGCGTTCGGTTCGGCCACCCTGTTCGGTGTGTCGTTCGCGCTGGGCGCGTTCTTCGCCGGCATGCTGCTCAACGAATCGGAGCTCAGCCACAAGGCGGCCAACGACTCGCTGCCGCTGCGCGACGCGTTCGCGGTGCTGTTCTTCGTCTCGGTGGGCATGCTGTTCGACCCGCGCATCCTGGTCGAGCACCCCTGGCAGGTGCTGTGCACGCTGGCGATCATCGTGTTCGGCAAGTCGGTCATCGCGTACTGGATCGTGCGCGCGTTCCGCCATCCGCCCGCCACCGCGCTGACCATCTCGGTCAGCCTGGCCCAGATCGGCGAGTTCTCCTTCATCCTGGCCGGGCTCGGCGTGGCCCTGCAGATCCTGCCGCCGACCGGCCGCGACCTGGTGCTGGCCGGCGCGCTGCTGTCGATCATCGCCAACCCGCTGCTGTTCGCATGGCTGGACCGGCGCCAGGCGCGGCTGGCCGCGCGCGAGCCGACGCCGGAGGCGCCGGAGCCCCCGCCCGGCCCGGCGCTGGTCCCCGGCAACCACGCCATCGTCGTCGGCTTCGGCCGGGTCGGCAGCGAGCTGGCCGGGGTGCTGCGCGAGCGCGGGGTCAACGTGCTGGTGATCGACAACGACAAGGACCACATCGAACGCGCGCACGCCGCCGGTTTCCCCGGCATCCGCGGCAACGCCGCCTCGGACCGGGTGCTGGCCGAGGCGCATCCGGAGACGGCGAGCATCGCGATCCTGGCGATCCCGCAGCCGCTGGAAGCCGGCGAGGCGATCGCCAAGCTGCGGGTGATCAACCCGGCGTTGCCGGTGCTGGCGCGCGCGCACAGCGACGCGGAGGTGCGCCACCTGCTGGCGCACGGCGCCGACGGCACGGTGATGGCCGAACGCGAACTGGCCTACTCGCTGGCCGAGATGGTGATGGCGACCCCGCCGTTCCGCTACGCCGGCCGCGGCGCGCCGGCGGTGCCGCCGGTATAGGCCTTCACGGCTCCATGCGCCGCAGCCGGTTTGACTGTCGGGCATGGACCTCAAAAGCGGCTATCCGTTCTGGGCGATCCGCGGCGGCCTGGCGGCGCCGCTTCCGCCCATCGCCTCCGACATCGACTGCGACGTGGCCGTGGTCGGCGGCGGCATCACCGGCGCGCTGATCGCCGACGAGCTCGCGGCGCACGGCCATGCGGTGGCGGTGCTGGAGAAGCGCGACATCGGCTGGGGCAGCACCTCGGCGAGCACCGCGCTGCTGCAGTACGAGATCGACACCCACCTGGTCGACCTGGCCCGGCGCCATGGCGAGGACCAGGCCGCGCTGGCCTACCGGGCCTGCGTCGAGGCGATCGGCTGGCTGCGCGAGCGCGCCGCGCCGCTCGCCGGCGTGGCGTTCCGGCCGTGCCGCAGCCTGTACTACGCGAGCCGGCGCCGGCACGTGCGCGACCTGCGGGAGGAGTTCGCGGCGCGCGCCCGGCATGGCATCGACGTCGAATGGTGGGACGCGCGCTCGATCGAGGACGCCTACGGCTTCAGCGCGCCGGCGGCGATCCTCAGCCGGCAGGCCGCGCAGGTGGACCCGTACCGGATGGCGCAGGCCCTGCTGCGGCGCCTGCAGCGCGGCGGCGCGGTGGTCCACGACCACGAGGAGGTGGAGGCGATGCAGGCCACCAGCCGGCGCGTGCTGCTGCGCACCGCGTCCGGCTTCCAGGTGCGCGCCGGCCACGTGGTCCTGGCCTGCGGCTACGAAGGCCAGCGCTGGCTGCGCAGGCGGGTGGCGCGCAACCGCAGCAGCTACGCGCTGGTCAGCGACCCGCTCCCGCCCGGCGCGCTGCCGGCGCTGGCCGACAGCCTGCTGTGGGAGACGGCCCGCCCGTACCTCTACCTGCGCACGACCCCGGACCATCGCCTGCTGGTGGGCGGCGAGGACGACGCGGTGGACATTCCCGCGCGCCGCGACGCGCGGGTGGCCGGCAAGGCGGCGAAGCTGCTGGAGCGGGCGCGGAAGATGTTCCCGCAGCTGCCGCTGCGACCGGCCTTCGCCTGGGGCGGCACCTTCGCCGAGACCCGCGACGGCCTGCCCTGGTTCGGCGCGCACCCGCAGTGGGGACCGCGGGTGCTGTTCGCGATGGCCTACGGCGGCAACGGCATCACCTATTCGGCACTGGGCGCCGACCTGCTGCGGGCGGTGGTCGAGCGGCGCCGGCATCCGCTGCGCGCGCTGTTCGCCTTCGAGCGGGGCTGAGGCCTACACCGGCGCGCGCCGGTTTCCCAGCCCCGCGCGCGCGGCTGGTTCAGCACGGCGGCCATGCGCGACCGGTATCCTTCGCGCATGCTGGATGACACGCACACGGCCACGCGCGACGCGCCGGCGACCCCTTCCGACGACCGGGCGGTGGCGGTGCTGCGCCGGGTGTTCGGCTACGACGCGTTCCGCGGCCAGCAGCAGGCCATCGTCGAACACGTCACCGGCGGCGGCGACGCGCTGGTGCTGATGCCGACCGGCGGCGGCAAGTCGCTGTGCTACCAGGTGCCGGCGCTGCTGCGCGAGGGCACCGGGCTGGTGGTGTCGCCGCTGATCGCACTGATGCAGGACCAGGTCGAGGCGCTGCGCCAGCTCGGCGTGCGCGCCGCCTACCTCAACTCGACCCTGGACGCCGAGCAGGCGCGCCAGGTCGAACGCGACCTGCTCGACGGCCGGCTGGACCTGCTGTACGTGGCGCCCGAGCGCCTGCTCACGCAGCGTTTCCTGTCGCTGCTCGATCGCAGCGCGATCGCCCTGTTCGCGATCGACGAGGCGCACTGCGTCTCGCAGTGGGGCCACGACTTCCGCCCCGAGTACCGCGACCTGGCGATCCTGCACGAGCGCTGGCCGGGGGTGCCGCGGATCGCGCTGACCGCCACCGCCGACCCGCCGACCCGGCGCGAGATCGTCGAGCGGCTGGCGCTGGAGGACGCCGAGTGCTTCCTCAGCTCGTTCGACCGGCCGAACATCCGCTACTCGGTGGCGCACAAGGACAACCCGCGCCGGCAGCTGGTCGACTTCCTCGCCGGCCACGCCGGCGAGTCGGGCATCGTCTACTGCCTGTCGCGGCGCAAGGTCGAGGAGACCGCCGAGTTCCTCGCCGGCCGCGGCATCGCCGCCCTGCCCTACCACGCCGGCCTGCCCGCGGAGGTGCGCGCGCAGAACCAGCGCCGCTTCCTGCGCGAGGACGGCATCGTGATGTGCGCCACGATCGCCTTCGGCATGGGCATCGACAAGCCCGACGTGCGCTTCGTCGCGCACATGGACCTGCCCAAGTCGATCGAGGGCTACTACCAGGAAACCGGCCGCGCCGGCCGCGACGGCGAACCGGCCGAGGCCTGGATGGGCTATGGGCTGGGCGACGTGGTGCTGCTGCGGCAGATGATCGAGCAGGGCGAGGCCGGCGAGGAGCGCAAGGCGCTGGAGCGGCGCAAGCTCGACCAGCTGCTCGGCTACTGCGAGTCGGCGATGTGCCGGCGCCAGGCGCTGCTGGCCGCGTTCGGCGAAACCTACGTGCCGGCTGGCGCGGCCGATGCGGCGCCCGGGCAGCCCTGCGGCAACTGCGACAACTGCCTGCAGCCGGTGCGCACCTGGGACGCGACCGAGGCCGCGCGCAAGGCGCTCAGCTGCGCCTACCGCACCGGCCAGCGCTTCGGCGCCGCGCACCTGATCGACGTGCTGCGCGGCGCGGATACCGAAAAGGTCCGCCAGTTCCGCCACCACGAACAGTCCACCTACGGCATCGGCGCCGACCTCGACGCCAACGCCTGGCGCAGCGTGTTCCGCCAGCTGGTCGTGGCCGGCCTGCTGGAAGTGGATGCCGAAGGCCATGGCAGCCTGCGCCTGGGCGCGGCCGCGCGGCCGGTGCTGCGGGGCGAACGCGAGGTCCACCTGCGCGAGGAACCCGCGCGCAAGGCCGGCCGCGGCGGCGCGGGCGAGCGGCGCAGCGAGAGCACGCTGCACGTGGATGCCGGCGACCGGCCGCTGTTCGACGCGCTGCGTGCGTGGCGCGGGCAGATCGCGCGCGAGCAGAACGTGCCGGCCTACGTGATCTTCCACGACCGCACCCTGCGCGACATCGCCCAGCTGCGGCCGGCGTCGATCTCGGAGCTCGCGCGGGTCGGCGGGGTCGGCGGCAGCAAGCTGGGCCGCTATGGCGAAGGCGTGCTCGAGGTGGTGCGCGAGCAGGGCTGAGCGGTTGCGCCGCTGTGCCGCCGCCTTTAGATTCGGGCGGTCGCCACGCAAGGGGGAAGGCCGTGCGCCAGCTGCTGGGAATCGCCTGCATGATCCTGCTGCTGGCCGGATGCGCCACCGCGCCGGACGCTGCGCCGCCCCCGCCGGCCGCCCCGGCGCCCGCGGCCGCGCCGCAGCCACCTCCGGCACCGCCGCCGCCCGCCACGGTCGATGCCGGTTCGCTGGAGACCAAGGGCATCCCCGCACGCCCGGCCATCGACCCGGACAAGAACTACGCGCGGATGCGCGTGTTCTACGCCACCGACCGCGCGCCGGCGGCCGATTTCCGGGCCGCCGCGCAGGCCGACAAGTACACAGGCAAGCGCGGGACGATGGCCTACGGCCAGGCCTTCGTCAGCATCCCGCGCGGGCACGTGCCCGGCGAACTCGAGGCGCCCTCGATCTTCCGCCTGGAGTTCCGCGAGGACCCGGGCAGGCACGTGGTCCTGCTGGACACGGTGCCGCAACCGAAGGAGCAGTTCCTGCAGGGCCTGCAGGCGCGCATCCGCGGCTCCAGGGGCAAGAACGCGTTCGTGTTCGTGCACGGCTACAACGTGGCCTTCGCCGACGCCGCGCGGCGCACCGCGCAGCTGGCCTACGACCTGTCCTTCGACGGCGCGCCGATCTTCTTCAGCTGGCCCTCGCAGGCCAGCCTGTCCGGCTACACCGTCGACGAATCCAACATCGAGTGGGCCACGCCGCACATCAAGCGCTTCCTGGTCGACGTGGCCGAGAACTCCGGCGCCGACAACCTGTTCCTGGTCGCGCACAGCATGGGCAACCGGGGCCTGACCCGCGCCCTGGCCACGCTGATGCTCGAACGCCCCGACCTGAAGGGCCGCTTCCGCGAGATCATCCTGGCCGCGCCGGACATCGACGCGGAAGTGTTCCGGGAAGAACTGGTGCCCGCGCTGGTCCAGGCCGGCCAGCGCGTCACGTTGTACGCGTCCGGCCAGGACCTGGCGCTGAAGGCGTCCAAGGAAGTGCATGGCTATCCGCGCGCCGGCGACGCGGGCGCGGGCGGCCAGGGCATCGTGGTCGTGCGTGGCGTGGACACGATCGACGCCAGCGGCGTGGACGACAGCATCCTGGCCCACTCCTACTTCGTCGAGTCGATCCCGGTGATCCGCGACATCGCCGACATGGTCCGCCACCGCCTGCCGGCCACCCAGCGGGATGCGCTCAAGCCGGTGCGGAGCAAGGACGGCGGCTACTGGCAGATCGCGCCGGCGAAGTGACGCCGGCCGCCGCGCTCAACGGTCGCCGGCGGCGATCAGCACGAACGGCGCCCACGCCGACGGATGCGCCCACTGCGGCTTCCACCCCGGCAGCGGCGTGCCGTCCTCGCGCTGGCCGCTGCGGACGGTGCGCATCGCCTGCTGCAGGGCGCGCGAACGCGTCGGCTGCGCGGGGGCGCGCCAGGCCGAGAGTGTCTCCACGGTGAGCGCGGCGGTGGCGTCGTCGGATACCCGCCAGTGGCTGGCCAGCAGCGACTGCGCGCCGGCATAGAGGAATGCGCGCGCCAGGCCGGACAGGCTGGCCGCGCCGGGCGTGCCGTCGGCCGCGGCGGTGTTGCAGGCCGACAGGATCAGCCAGTCCGCGCGCAGCTCCAGGCCGGCGACCTCGGACGCGGTCAGCACGCCATCGTCCTCGCGGCTGGCCTGCGCCGGAGGCGTGAACACCAGGCCGGGCTCGTCGAGCCCGCGGACCTCGCGCGGCAGCAGGCCGTGGGTGGCGAAGGCCAGCACCGCCGCATCGCGCACCCGCGGCGAGCGCTTGAACGCGGCCTCGGTCGCCCCGGCGCCGGTCGCCACGTTCGCGCCTGCGCCGAACAGCGCGGCCATCGCATCGAGCTCGCGCCGGGTGCCCGGCAGCGGCGCCAGCGCGCGGATCGTCGCCGGGTCGGCCAGGCCGAGGCCGTCGCCATCGGCCACCGCGAACACCGGCCCGCCGCCCCGCACCGCGCCGGCGCCCCCGGCCAGCACCGGCGCACCGAACCCGAGGAAGGTCGTGGCCGCGCCGCCCGGCACCGCGGCCGACCCCGCAGGCACGGCGGGCTGCAGCGACGAGACGGCCGGCAGGGTCACCATGGCATAGCGGTCGGCCAGCCATGCGGTGCGCGCCAGCACGTCCGTGCTGGCGTCGTCCTCGCCCGCCTGCGGCGCCTCGGTGACCAGCACGCCCAACGGCAGCCCGCCCAGCGGGCCTGACGCGACGACGAACAGGCACGCGGTATCCACGAGCACGCCCTCCACCGGCGCCACCAGGTCGCGGTACAGGGCGTGGGCGATGCCGCGGTCGAAGCCGCGCCCGCCCTGCGCGGTGGCCTGGCCGTACACCGACGCCACGCCGCGCGACCCGTCCGCCGCGGCCTCGCCGCACGTGGCCGGGTCCAGCTGGCAGCGCAGCGCACCGACCTGCCTGGCGACGTCGTCCGCCCGGCCTTCCAGCCGGTGCCAGGCCACGCCCGCCGCGGACACGGCGAAGACGTGCACGTCGGCGGCCACCGGCACGAGCAGCAGCAGGCCCTCGTCGCCGGCCAGTTTCGATTGCACGTCGCGCACCGGCAGCGCCCGCGGCATGGCCATCTGCGCATACTCCGGGAACCCGGCGGCCAGCGCCTTGTCCACCGCGCCGAGTTCGGCGATGACCTCGGCGAAGCGCGCGCGCAGGCCGGCCGCGGCCGCGGGATCGGCAGCCACGGCCTCGGCCAGCTGGCGGTCCAGGGCGATGGCCTGTCCGGCCAGGTCCTGCTGGCGACGCACCTGCGCGGCCAGCGCGCCGCTGCCGGCGGCGGCGCGCGCGGCCGTCTGCGCCAGGGCCCGCGCCGCGCCGGAATGGTCGAAATCCTGCGCGGCGACGAAACCTTCGTTGCGGTACGTGCCGGCGAACGTCGGCTCGCCCGCCCAGCCCTGGTCGAACATTGGGTTGCCCGCCACCAGCCTGCGCCAGCTGACGTACAGCTGCGCCTGGTAGGCCAGCGCCATCGGGTCGGCGCCGCCCCGTCCCGCCAGCGCGCGCGCTGCGGCCGAGCCTCCCGCGTGCAGCAGGTGGCGCCGTTCGTTCGCGACGAATACCGCGTTCCCGGCCGCGGACTCGGCCTTGTCGAGGGTCGCGTCGTCGCGCCCCACCAGCAGCGCCATGCGCGCCTGCATCAGGCCGAACTCGGGATGGCTGGCGTCGAACAGTCCCAGCAGGCCGTACGCGGCGGTTTCGTACTCGCGCGCGGCCCGCGCGTGGTCGCCCCGGCAGTACAGGTTCCGCGCATGGGCCTCGTGGATGCGCAGCCCGGTCAGGGCCGGGATCCACATCGCATCGCCGGCGTCGGACGCCATCCGGTCCAGCAGCCCGCCCACCGCCTCGCATGCGCCGAGCGCCTCGGCGCTGTCGGCCAGTCCGAGCAGGATGTCCAGGGTCCTGGGCCCGGCGACCCCGCGTTGCGCGCGCGCGGCGACCAGCGTTCCCCATATCCCGACGGCTTCCTGGTGCCGGCCCTGCGCGACCAGCATCCGCGCCAGCGCGGCGGAGACCTCTTCCGACAGCGGGTTGGCGTCGCCCAGCCGCTCGCGGTGCAGCTGCAGGGCGCGGCGCAGCATCGACTCGCCTTCGGCGGTGCGGCCGCGCGCGGCGCGTATGCGGCCGAGCGTGGCCAGGCTCGCCGCCGCCGGGTACGACTGCGCGCCGTAGCGCGCCTCGCGGATCGCCAGGCTGCGGCTGGCCAGCGGCTCGGCCTCGTCGGCCAGGCCGTACTGCAGCAGCGAAACGGCCAGCAGGTCCAGCGCCTGGGCGGTGCCGACGCTCTCCGCGCCCATCGTCGCCTCGCGCGAGGCCAGTACCTCGCGGCGCATCTCCAGCGCCCATTCCGGCATGCCGTACGCCTGCGCGTAGGTGGCGGCGACCTCGAGGTCCGACGCGTAGTCGACGTCGCTGTCGCCGTCGAGCCGGTTCACGCCGTGGCCGCTCAACCGGACCAGCGGCCAGGAATCCAGCATCGCCCGTGCCGCCGCCTGGTCGTCGGCCTGCAGCATCGCAGCCAGCAGCGCGCGGGCGGCCATCCGCGCGGGAGGATTGAAGCTGCCGTGGGCCCGGTCCAGCACCTCCACCGCCGGCTTGAGCAGCGCGATGGCGGCGACCGGATCGCCGGCATGGACATAGCCCCAGCCGACGATGCCGGCGACCTCCGCGCGCAACGGATGGGCCGGCCCGTAGCTGGCGTCGAGCATCGCCACCAGCGCGTCGCCGAGGTCATGCGCCTGCGCCAGGTCGACCGCGTCGACCGCTGCGGCGAACGCCTCCATCCGCTGCGCCAGCGCGGCGGCCTCGACGTCGGTGAACGCGCGGATCGCCGGCGGATAGGCACCGGGGTTGGAGAAGTCGAGCACCGGCGCAGCGCCACCGCGGGTTCCGGACGGCCCCGGGACCGCCGCCGGCGATGACGGTGCGGCCTGCGCCCGGGCCGGCCCCGGCGCGCACGGCGCCAGCACGAGCGCCGCGTACAGGCACCACCGCAACGGGCGGGCGGCCACTCAGCGATCGTCCGCCGAGACGACCACGAACGGCGCCCAGGCCGACGGATGCGACCAGTCGGGCTTCCAGCCCGCGACCGCGTCGCCCGCCGGCGTGGTGCCGGTGCGCACCGCGCGCATCGCCTGCTGCAGGGCCGCGGCACGACCGCCGTCGCCGTCGCGCCACTGGCGCAGCGTCTGCACCGTCAGCGCGGCGGTGACGTCGTCGCGCACCCGCCAGTGGCTGACCAGCAGCGCCTGCGCGCCGGCATACAGGAACGCGCGCGCCAGGCCCGACAGGCTGTCGGCGGCGCCCGCGCCATCGGCCGACGCGGTGTTGCAGGCGGACAGGATCAGCCACTCCGCGCGCAACTGCAGCATCGCCGCCTCGGAGGCGGCGAGCACGCCGTCGTCGGCGTCGCTGGCCACCGCCGGCGGGGTGAACACAAGCCCGGGCTGTTCCAGGCCGTCCACCTCGCGCGGCAGCAGGCCGTGCGTGGCGAAGGCGACCACGCGCGCCTCGCGCAGCCGCGGATCGGCCTTGACCGCGGTTTCCGTGGCGGCCTCGCCCAGGGCGAGGCGGTCGGGGCCCGCGCCAAGTTCGCGCACCATCGCTTCCAGTTCCACCCGCGTGCCCGGCAGCGAGGCCATCCGCCGCAGGCTGTCCGGGTCGGCCAGCGACATGCCGCGGGCGTCGGCGCTGCGGAAATAGCGCGGAGCCGGTCCGGCGCCGGCATCGGCCGAACGCGATGCCGATGCCGTGGCCGTGGCCAGGACCGGATCGCCGAAGCCGACGAACGGCTGCGCGGCGGCGGTCGCGGAGGCGTCGCCCAGCGCCCGCAGGCTCGACACCGCCGGCAGGGTGATCAGCGCGTAGCGGTCGGCCAGCCAGGGCGTGCGCGCCAGCACGCCGGGATCGGCATCGTCCTCGCCCGCCGGCGGTGCGCCGGTGACCAGCACGCCCAGCGGCAGGGCGGCGACCGGTCCGGAGGCGACCACGTACAGGCGCCGCGCGCCCTCCAGCGCCGTCTCCACCGGGGCGACCAGGTCGCGATACAGCTCGAAGGCCGCGGTGCGATCGAACGGACGCCCGCCCTGCGCGACCGACGCGCCGAACACCGAGGCGACCCCGCGCGTTCCCGCACTGCCGCCCTCGCCGCAGGTGGCGCTGTCGACCTGGCAGCGCAAGCGCGCGACCCGGCGTGCCACCGCCCCGGCGCCGCCTTCCAGCCGATGCCAGGCCATGCCGCTGCGGCCGATGCCGAAGGCGAACAGGTCGCCGCCGGCGGGGACGAGCAGCAGCAGCGCCTCGCCCGGATGCAGGCGGGCCTGCACCTGGCTGGCCTCCAGCGCCCGCGGCGAGACCAGGGTGGCGTACTCGGGGAAGCGGCTGCGCAGCCGCGCATCGGTGGCGCGCAGGTCGGTGGCGGCGGCGTCGATCTGCCGGCGCAGGCCGGACGCGGCGGTGGCGTCGCCCTCGCCGGTGGCGGCCAGCAGCAACCGGTCCAGTTCGCGCAGGTGCGCGGCCAGGTCCTGCTGGCGCCGCGCCAGCGTGGCCAGGCAGTCGCCGGCGGCCGCGCCACCGGCGCACCCGCCATCGGCGATCCGCGCGGCCGCCTGCGCCAGCGCGCGCGCGGCGCCGGAGACGTCGAGGTCCTGGGCCGCGGTGAACGCCGCGTCGCGCAGCCGCGGCACCTCGGCCACCCGGCGCTGCGCCGCGTCCCACGCGATCGGCAGGTAGCCGCGATAGGCCTGCTGCATCGGGTCGACCGCATCGCCGAACGCGCGCGCGCTGGCGACCGCGTCGGCGCGGGCGCTTTCGCGTTCGCGCTGCGCGCGGGCGATGGCGACCGCGCGGCCGGCCTCGTGCTCGGCGTCGGCGTGGCGTCCCTGGCGGTGCAGCGCGCCGGCGAGCAGGCCGCGCACTTCGGCCACCTGCGGATGCTCCGCCCCCAGCGCCGCCTCGCGGATGCCGAGCGCGCGGCGGTAAAGTGCCTCGGCCTCGAGCGGCCGCTGCTGGAGGTCGAGCGAGGTGCCGAGGTTCTTCAGGCTGTAGGCCGCGTCCAGCGAATCGCGTCCCCACTGCCGCTCGCGGATCGCCAGCGAGCGGCGCAGGAACGGTTCGGCCTCGGCGGGACGCCCGGCCAGGTTGAGGTACCAGCCCAGGTTGCCGAGGTAGGTCGCCGTCTGCGGCGCATCGGCCCCGAAGCGCCGTTCGCCGGCCTGCAGCGCGCGGCGGTAGAACGCGCCGCCCTCCTCCATGTCCAGGGCGCCCTCGGTGAGGTCGCCGGCGAGGTTGTTGAGGCTGGCGATCGTATCCGGGTCGTCTTCGCCCAGGCGCCGCTCGCGGATCGCCAGCGCGCGACGGTCCAGGCGCGCCGCCTCCGGGTAGCGGCCCAGCGAGTTCAGCACCCGCGCCAGGTCGTGCACCGCCGCGGCGGTATCGACGTGGTCAGGGCCCAGGCGTGCCTCGCGGATCGCCAGGGCCTGCCGGTACAGCGGCTCGGCTTCCGCGTGGCGGCCTTGCGCGTCCAGCACGCCGGCCAGCCGCGCCATGGATTCGCCGACCTGCGGATGCCCCGCCCCCAGCAGCTGCAGCCGGCCCGCGTACACGCGCCGGAACAGCGCTTCGGCGCGCGCCAGCCGCCCCCAGGCCTCGTACATGTCGGCGAGGTCCGCGGCGATGGCGAGGGTGTCCGCCGAACCGGGTCCCTGCACGCGCTCCATCGTCGCCAGCGCGTCCAGGTACAGCGGCTCGGCCTCGGCCTGGCGCCCCTGGTTTTCCAGCGCGATCGCCAGCGCTTCGCGCGCCCGGGCGGTGTCGGCATGCTCCAGCCCCAGCGTGCGCTCGCGCGTGGCCAGGATGCGCCGGGTCAGCGCCTCGCCTTCGGCGTCGCGCGACTGCGCCTGAAGGTTGGAGGCGAGGTGCCCGACCGCATCGAGGGTGCGGGTGTCGTCCTCGCCGTAGTTCGCCGCCTGGATCTCCAGCGCACGGCGCCGCAGCGGCTCGGCCTCGGCTTCGCGGCCCTGCGTTTCCAGCACGCCGGCCAGCGCGCCCAGGCTGCCGGCGATGGTCGGCGAGCCGGCCACGTGGTTGGCTTCGTCCGCGGCGAGCACCCTGCGGTACTCGGCCTCGGCCTCGGGGTAGCGCCCTTGCCCTTCCATCAGCCGGGCCAGCCGGAAGCGGACGCTGACCGCCTCGCGCGCGTCCTCGCCGGAAACCTCGCGGTAGATGCCGAGGACCCGCTGGTACAGCGCCTCGGCTTCGTCTTCGCGCCGTTCGGCCTCCAGCAGCCGCGCCAGCGCCATCGCCGAGCGCGCCACCATGCGGTCGTCCGGGCCCAGCGACGCCTCACGCTCGGCCAGGTGGCGGCGGTACAGCGTTTCGGCCCGGGCCGCATCGCCGGCCTGGGCGATCATCCCGACCCACGCCTCGTGCGCGCTGACCGCCATCAGGTGGTCGGCGCCGACCGCCTTGGCGGTGATCGCGTACGCCCGCTCGAGCGCGGCCGCGGCCTCGTCCATGCGCCCGGTGCGGCCGAGGATGTCGGCCAGCATGCCGAGGCTGACCGCGCTCTCGAACGCGTCCGCGCCCAGCGCGGCGGCCTCCACCACCAGCAGCCGGCGCAGCAGCGGTTCGGCCTCCTCGTAGCGGCCCTGCCCGACCAGCCGCTTGGCCAGCGAGGACTGGCTGCCGCGCGTGCGCGGATGGGCCTCGCCCAGCCGCGCCCGGTAGATCGCCAGCGCACGGCGATGCAGCGGGAGCGCGTCCTCCTCGCCGGCGAAGCTGTACAGGGTGTCGGCCCATGCCGACAGGAAGTACGCGCTGGCCGCGTGCTCCGGGCCGTAGCTGGCCTCGCTGGCGGCGAGCGCCGCGCGCAGCAGCGGAACCAGGTCGAGCGATGCGGTGCCCGCGCGCTCCTCGGCCCGCGCCCGCTCGCGGGCGGCGGCCATGTGCCCGCGCTCGGGCGCGGTGGGCGCCCGCAGGTCGGGCGCCAGTTCCAGTGGATCGACCAGGTCCGGGACGGCGGCGGGCGACACCGGCGCGGACGGATCCGTCGCCGGCGAGGCCCGGGGCGGCAGGGCGGCGCCCGCCAGCGGCAGTCCCAGCAGCAACGCCAGGACGGCCGCGTGCGTCAGGCGTGCGCCCGCCACCGCCTGCGACTCAGTTGGTCACCATGTCGTAGGCGTTGTAGACGCTGCCGAGGTTCTTGACCTTGACGGTGAAGTCGCCGGTCCAGCGCGGGGTCCACTCGCACAGCATGGTGTCGGTGCTGTCCGCGTCGTCGCACACCAGGTTGCCGTTCTCGTCGTAGACGTACAGGTCCAGGTCGGTGTCGCCATCGCCGACCACGAGCACCGCGGCTTCCTCGCCACCGTTGAAGCGGATGGTGTAGGTGTCGGTGTCGCCCGCCAGCACGCGCTCGGACACTTCGCCCGGGCCGTTGCTGCGGCCCTTGCTCTCGCTGGCGCCGACGCGGTCGATCGCCGCCAGCAGGGCCGCGTTCTGCCCGGCCAGCGCGCGCGCCTCGCCCAGCAGCGAAGCGACGGTGCGCTCCGGCTTGGCGGCCTTGTCGCCGGCGGTGCCCTTGCCGTCGGAGGTCTTGGCCTGCTCGACCTCGCGCGCGCCGGCCTGCGCGATCATCTCCGCGGCCACGATCAGCGCCATCGGGTTGCGTGCCTCGTGGCCGTAGTCGGCCACGGCGTCGGCCAGGTAAAGCTGGTGCACGGCGCGCGAGTTGTCCGACGCGGTGCCGGCCTTCTCCGCCTCGTTGCTGCCCTTCGGTGCCGCCGCGGCCGCATCCAGGCTCGTCGCCGCCAGCACCATCGCCACCATCACGCCCATCGTCTTTCGCATTGCATTTCCCCTTGGTCTACACGGTTGAGTGATAAAGGCCACCGCCCTTCGCCGGGCCGCGGCCGCGACGGTGGCCGGGTCGCGGCCACCGCTGTTGCCCTGTCGGTGCGCGCGGTCAGTCCGCCGCCACCATCCAGCCGAACCTGAGTGCGCCCGCGCCGCCCTGCTGGCCGACGCTGGCCGAGCGCGCCGCGCCTTCGCCGAATCCCGCCTGGTCGAGCACGCGGTCCAGCGGCGTGGCCTCGCCCGCCGCGCGCGAGGGCGGCGATGCACCGGCCTGCGCGAGGTAGGCGTAGCTGGCCGGGCGCGCCTGGTCCGAGGCCTGCGGCACCGCGATCACCACCAGCTGCTCCAGGCCCAGCGGCATGCGCCGGCCGCTGGCGACGTCGGCGGTCTGGATCGGCGCGATGTAGGTGCGGCTCTGGCCCGGGCGCAGGCGGATGCCGTCCAGCTGCCCGTTCTCCAGGTAGGAGATGCCGAAGTCGCGGTCGAAGTAGAGCGGCGTCATGTCCAGGGTGACCTGGCCGGTGTTCTCGACGGTGACGTACACCGTGTCGCAGTGGCGCAGCTTGAGCACGCCGCCGTCCTCCGCGGTGGCCTGGTCCAGGGTGCGCGCGCCGGCCGGCGGCAGGCGCGCGACGCCGGCGCAGGCCTGGCCTTCCGGACGGCGGCTGCCGCGGTCGATGGCGACCGAGGTCGACAGCGAGGCGGGCGCCTGGGTTTCCAGCGCGCGCATCACGCCGAGCAGGCGCTGGCCGCGCGCGAACGCGACCAGCCGGCCCCGCAACGCCTGTGCCAGTGCGCCGGCATCGCTGCCGGGGGCCACGTCGAGCGAAGGCGGCTGCTGGCGGCCGGTGCGGTCGAAACCCTCGGCCTGGTCGGCCAGCCACACCCGGTCGGGACCGGCGCGCAGGTAGACGTCGGCCGGCTGGCCGGCGGGGACGAACACCAGGGCGGCATCCTGCGCCGCGGCGTCGGCCTCCAGGCGCGCGAGCGCGTCGCGCAGTTGCGCCGCCACCGGCGCGGCGTCGCCGTCGGCCGGACGGCCGACCCGGACCGCGAACGGCACCCCGGGCGCGACCGTTTCGGCGAGGTAGGCCAGGCCCGGATACAGCCCCTCGGCGGCCGCGGCCGCGGCGCCGGCGTGGGCCGCGCCCACCAGCGTGGCCGACGACGGACCGGCCTGCGCGACCTTCGCGTAGGCGAGCGGTGCGCCCGTGGGCTGGCGCGCATCGCGGATGGCCAGCAGGGTGCCTTCGTGCAGGCCGTCGAGCTGTCCGCCTTCGGCGAGCAGTCCCGCGCCTTCCCGGCGCACGCCCCAGCGTCGCGGCGGCACCCGCTCGTGGCCGAACAGCACGCGCTCGAACTCGCCGTCGAACGCCGGCTGCGGCGCCAGCCGCCCCAGTGCGTCGTACTGGCCCTGCACCTGCAGGTACAGGTCGCGGTAGGTCCGCGCCTGGCCGGAGGCGAGCGCCTCGGTGATGGCGTAGGTCAGCAGGCTGAGCGTGGGGGTGTTGGTGCCGTCGGGCAGCTGCTGCGGCCCGGCGATCGCCGCCTCTTCGGCGACGGCGGCGTAGAACGCGACCACCCCGCCATCCGCCGCGCCGCCGCCATCCAGGCTCCCGGCCGCGGGCCGGGCCCGCGCCGCCGGCGCGCGCGCGCCCTGCATGCGCGCCTGCGGCACCTTGAGCGCGGCCGCCGGAATGCCCTTGATCTCGATGTCCGCGCGCGCCGGTAGCGGCCCACCGCGCAACGCCGTGCCCGAATGGCAGGAGTCCACCACCACCCAGAGGTAGGCGCCGCGGTCGCGGATCTTCTGTACCGCCGCGCCGAACTCGTCGTCGGTGATGGCGTTGTCGACCATCTGCACGCTGTCCTGCCACGGGCCGATGTCCGAGGGCAGCAGGATCTCGTCGAGGCCGTCGTCCTCGTCGCCGTCCAGGTCCGGGCTCTGCGAGCCGTGGCCGCTGAAGTAGACCAGCACCTGGTCGCCGTTGCCGCTGCGCGCGGCGAGGTCCTCCAGCGCGCCCATGATCGCCGCGCGCGTCGGTGCGCGGGCACGCGCGTCGGCGCCGGCGCCGTTGGCCAGCAGGGTGATCTCGGCATCGGGGACGCCCAGGTCGCGCGCGGCGCGCAGCATGCGCGGCACGTCGTTGCGCGGCCCTTCCAGGTCGAACGGCCCCGCGCCTCCGGCGCTGCGGGCCGGCAGTGCGTCGTAGTCGGATACCCCGACGATCAGCGCGCGGCGGACCGGCGCCGCATCGGCGATACCCGCCATGCCCAGCGCGAAGAGCAGCACGCAGCCCCACGCGCGGCCCGCTGCGCGGCGCCGCCCAAGCCTCCCCACCATCGACTCCCCCTGTCGCGCCGGACCGGCGCCTGCCGGTCCCTTGCAGTCCGATATTGCGACGGGGCACACGTTACCCGAGGTCCCCGGGGGGCCGCCACCGGGGACCGGACGCGCAGCTGAACGCCCGGGCCGCGTCGGCCCGGGCCCCGGGGACCATGCCCGCGGCACGCAGCGGCGCCCGTCCGGCCGCCCCCCTCGGCCGGACGGGCCACCTTCCCCCGGGTCAGTGGGCCTTGGCCTCGCCGGCCTGCCGATCCAGCACGTGGCGTTCGAACAGCTCGTTGGCGTTGCCGAGCGACATCAGGTGCGCGTAGACCCAGCCGAGGTAGCCGGCCTTGTTCAGCGCCAGCACCTTCTTGTCCGGCAGCTTGAGGAACTTCTCCTCGTCGACGGCGACGAAATCGCTGAGGACGAAGCTCTCGCCGCCGCTGTGGGTCAGGCGCATGCTGCGCGGCGCCAGCAGGTCGAACTCGGCCAGCTTGGCCACGAACTGGCGGGTCCGCTCCATCTCGGCGGTGAAGTTGTGCAGGAAGCGGATCATTTCGTCGAGGTAGGCGCTGTTGCCGCCCTCGGCGTCGAACATCGCCTGGCCTTCCTGCTCGTTCCAACCCGCGAACTCGCGGTCGAAGCAGACCGTGAAGTTGCCGCGGCCCTGCGGGTCGGACCCCTGGTCGGCCTGGGCCAGCACGAACGGATAGCGGCGGACGAACGCCGGTACGTAGGCCGCGCGCCGCCACTGCCCGGATTCGCCGACGAAGCCGTTCTGGCCGGGCTTCAGGCCCAGCAGCGCGATCGGCGAGGCCTCGGCGCCCTCGCCCACGAACAGGATCGGGTAGTGACGCGCGGCCTGGAAGAACTCCACGCCGGCCAGCGGCACCAGGTGGGTGGAGGCGGCGAAGCGCGCGTCCTCGGCCTGGCGCAGCCGCAGCTGGCGGTGGGTGTCGCGGTTCAGGGCGGTGATCTGCTTGTACAGCAGCAGCTGGTTGCTCATGGGGTGTCTCCGTGTTCCGGTTCGGGTGCGCTCAGCGCACGATGATCTGAAGCAGGACCTGGCCGTCGTCCTGGTCGGGCACGATGTCGTCGAGCGCGCTGGCGGCGACCAGGCTGGCGCTGAAGTGGCGGTTCCAGTCCAGGTTCAGGCCGAGGCCGGCGCTCTGCAGGTCGACGTCGCGGGTGCCCAGTTCGGTGGCCAGGCCGTAGTCGTAGAACGCGAACAGCTGCCAGCGCTCGCCGAAGCGGCGCGAAAACTCCAGGCTGGTGCTCGCCCCGCGCGGCGCCGAGATCACGCCCGCGTCGTAGCCGCGCACGCTGGAGATGCCGCCGAGCTGGAAGTACAGCGCGGCCGGCAGCTTCGCCGGGTCGCTGGCGTACTGCCAGGCCAGCCGCCCGTTGAAGGCGTAGTGCTCGCCGATCACGCGGTTGACCAGGCCGCTGCCGTTGAGCAGCGTGTAGCTGCCGTCCTCGCCGCTGACCAGGTTGTCGGCCGAGGCCTGGCGCACGCGCTGGTCGTAGCGCACGTACCAGGGCGCGTTGCGGTACTCGGCGGTGCCGGTCAGGAAGAACTCGCCGATCTCGGTCTCGCTCAGCGGCAGGTCCTCCACCGTGGTCTCCGAGGCCTGCCACATGTAGCCGGTGCCGGCACGCAGCAGCCACTTCGGCCCCAGCCACCACGGATGGTCGTAGCCGGCCGAATAGACCTGCGAGTCGCCGGCGATGTCCAGGTCGGCGTACGGGCCTTCGGTGATCTTCATCGTGTTGCCGCCGGCCTCGGCCCAGACCACGCCGTTGTGGCGGTTGACCGGCCGGGTATAGCGCAGGCTGCCGTAGGTCGAATCGGACGTCCCCACCACCAGCGCGGTCAGGCTGTCGGACGCGCCCGACGGGGAGAACCAGGTCAGGCTGCCGCCGAGCTGCTCGCGGCCGCTGCCCTGGTTGCCGTAGTTGTTGGCGAAGGCCATCCACTGCAGGCGATCGGGTTCGTGCGCCTGCAGGGTCACCTTCGAGGTGCCGAACGCCTGCCCGGGCGACAGCCCGGCGCTGACCTGCGGACCGGGGGTGGTCGCGTTGAAGCGCTGGATGTCGGCCATCAGCCTGGGCCCGTCCAGCACCTCGCCCTGTGCGAGCGGGATGCGGCGGTCGTAGAACGCCGGGTCCACCCACTGGCGACCCTGCCATTCCACCTGGTCGACCTTGGCCTCGACCAGCACCACCCGCAGCTCGCCGTTCTCCAGCGTCTGCGGCGGGATGATCGCGCGCGCGGTCAGCTGCCCGGCCTTCTCGTACAGCGCGTTGACCTCGGCCAGCAGGCCGTTGAGGTCGGCGAAGCGGAGCTCGCGGCCGACGTAGGGCCGGGCCAGCGCCTCGAGGTCGGCGTCCTGCAGGAACTGCGACGGGGTGAAGCGGATGCTGCGCAGGACGAAGGCCACGTCCTGGTCCGGCAGCGCCTGGGCACCGATGGGATCTCCCCGCAGCGCCGGCACCTGGGTCTGACGGGCGCGCTCCTCCTGCTCGCGCTGGCGCTGCTGCTGCTCCAGCTGTTCGCGCTGCAGGGCCGGGCTCAGCTGCCCCGGCAGCGTCGGTGCGACCTGGGCGGCGGCCAGCCCGGCGGTGCACCCCAGCGCGGCCACCATGGCCAGGCGCAGTCCTTTTCCAATCGACATCACAGCATCGCTCCCAGGTTGCGTTCTTCTTCCTTCGGTTCGGCTTCGCTGCCGTCGCCGGACAGCTGCATGCGCGACCCGGCCGGCGCAGCGCCCCACGTCAGCTCCCACCCCTCCGGCGCGGCGCCCGCCTCGAACAGCTCCGAGTCCAGTCCACCGAGGCGCTGCTCGGTGAAGCCGGCCGACAGGTGCTGTTCGCTGTAGCGCGCGCCGCTGTTGCGCTGGAACTCCAGCAGCGTGTCCACGTGCGAGGCCTGGAAGTTCGGCACCAGCACCTGGTGGGTGTAGCGGCGGTGCACGACGTAGGCGTTGGTGGTCGAGACCAGTCCCTCCTGGCGCAGGCGGAAGGCCTTGTCCAGTTCGTACAGCTGCACGTCCGCACCGGCCAGGTACACCGGCGTGGTGTTGTCCATGAGCACGCTGGCGTTGGCGGTGTGCAGGCGCAGGTGGTCCACGTGCTGTGCGTCGGCGATCACCACCAGGTCGGCGGTCGTGCGCAGGCTGCCATCGACCACGAACAGGCGCGGCAGCAGGATCGCGCCGGCGTCGATCACCGCATCGAGCCGGTCGGCGGCCGGTGCGTCGATGCCCTCGACCCACAGGCCCAGGCTGCCGCTGCCGCTGTGGCGGCCGTACAGCTCGATGTCGCGGCCGTGGAGCGCCGCGGACTCGCCCAGCGTGGCGTCGCCGACGTGGATGCGGTTGCCCGAGTACACCTCGAGCGTCGGCGCGACGAGCTCGTCGAGCCAGACCGTGGCCTCGCTGGCGACGCCGCCACGCCAGCCGGCATTGACCACCGCGCCGCCACCGGCGGCGAGCCGCCGGCCGCGCGTGTCGAGCAGGCTGTCGAGATAGGCCTGCGTGCCGGCGAGCAGCTCGTCGAACGCGATGTCGCCGCTGCCGGCGTGCCAGTCCTGACGACCGCCGCTGCGGCTGCTGCCGACGTGGATGAAGCCGCGGCCGAGCAGGTCGATGTCGTTGCTCGCGACCAGCGAGCCGATGCTCAGGCTGCCGCCGTCCACGCCGATGCTGCCGGCGTCGGCCTGCAGCGCGGCCACGTCGATGTCGCCGCTGGCGACCAGGCTGACCTGGCCCGCCATCGGCTGGCCGTCGTGCGCGCCGCGCGAGCGGATCACCCCGCCGCTGGAAATGCCCCCGCCCCGCGCCAGCAGGTCGATGTCGCCGCCCGCGTCCACGCCCTGGTCCAGGTTGATCGCGCCGCCGGCGTTGACCAGCACGTTGCGCCCGGCCTTGATCGCCTCCAGGTCGACGTCGCCGCCGACGTTGAAGGTCAGGTCGCGGCCCGCCTCGGCCACGCCGTCCACGTCCAGGTCGCCGCCGATGCCCACGGTCAGGTCCTTGCCCGCCTTGAGCGAGTAGGTACCGCCGAAGCGCACTTCCGGCATGTCCAGGTCGCCGCCGGCGATGATGCCGACGTCGCCGTGCGCGTCGACCAGCAGGGCGAAGATGTCCTGCTCGGCCTGCATGAAGACGTCGCCCTGCAGGCTCTGGACCCGGCCCAGCCGCATGTTGCGGCCGATCAGGGTGACCAGGCCATCGGCCTCGGCGTTGCCGCCGTAGAGGTCGCCGTCGGTGCGCACGAGGATGTCGCCGCCGGACTTCAGGTGCGCGGTCGACAGGCCGTCGACGGCGTCCGGATCGGCCGGCGTGCCGAAGTGGATTTCGGCCAGCGAGCCCGGTTCGGCGGTCAGGGTCAGGTTGCCGCCGGCGTGGCCGTGCTGGATCCGCAGCGGGCCACCGGTGACGTGCATGTCCAGCGTCGCCGAGGCGTCGGCGGCATCGACGTCGATGCTGCCGGCGACCAGGTCGATGCGGCCGGAGGGCGTGGCCAGCGCGCCGGCCGAGAACCGGCGCTGCGCCTGCAGCAGCAGGTCGCCGCCGAGGCTTTCCAGTCGCTGCAGGTCGGCGCTGCCGACGTCGAAGCGCGCATCGGATCCGACCGTGGCCACACCGCCGCTCCAGTCGCCGTTGCCGGCCACGTCGAGCGTGTTGCCCACGACCAGCGTGCCGTACGCGAGCTGGCCGGTCGCGCCGGTGTGGCGCAGCACCGCATCGCGGCTGACCGCGGCGCTGCCGAGCACCAGGTGGTTGGCGACCGACAGCGACAGGTCGCCGTCGATGCCGAGCCGTTCGATCCGCGAGGCGTTGCCGGCGGTGATCCGGGTGGAGCGTGCGTCCAGCGTGCCCAGCGACAGGTCGCCGGACAACGCCACGTCGACCTCGCCAGCGACCGTGGCCTGTTCGACCACCGCATCGCCGCCATCGAGCTGCCAGTTTCCGCCGACGACCAGCGTGTCCATGCCCAGGCGCCCGGCCTGCTGCGTGGCGTCGCCCTGGATCGTCGCCGCGGCGATGTCCGCCTCGCCGGCATCCAGGCTCCAGTCGCCGCCCACGTCCAGCTGCTGCTGGGTCAGGGTACCGGCGGTCTGCGCAGCATCGCCGGCGATGTCGGCCGTGCCGATCCGCGCCTGCGCCGCCTGCATGGTCCAGTTCGCGCCGGCGACCAGGTCGCCCACCTCCAGCGTTCCGGCCACGACCATGTCCGTGTCGCCGGTATCGCTTTCGGCCGTGTCCAGGGTCAGGTCGTCGGCCTGCAGGTCCAGCGCGCCGTAGGCATACAGCGAGCCGATCGACACCGCACCGGTGCCGTCCAGCTGCACGTCGCCGCCGCCACTGCGGACCTCGTCCAGGACCACGTTGCCGAGCGTGGTCAGCCACTGGCCGCCGGCACTGGCCAGGCTGCCGCCGCCGATGCCGCCCAGCAGCTTCAGGTACAGGCTGCCGGGGATGCTGGCGATGTCGAGCCGCTGGCCGCCGACGGTCACGTAGCGGGTGGCCTGGCCGATGTCGCCGCCGGCCGCGCGCAGGCGCAGCAGGTCCATCGCCCGCCACTGCGCGTCGTCGTGCGTGGCACGCAGCGCATAGGCTTCGATGTCGATGCTGCTGCCGGCCGCGGTCGTCTCCACGTCGCCCAGTTCGGCGTCGCCGTCGACGCGGGCGAAGATGCCGTCGCGCGCCAGCAGCGAGGTGCCGGCCTGCATCCGCCACAGGTTGCCCAGGTCCAGCGAGAGCCCGCCGACGCTCCAGTCGCCGTACTGCCACAGGTCGGTGGTCTGGCCGATGTCGAGCAGCCCGGCCACGTCGACGTTGCCGAAGCGCAGCACGCCGGGCAGGCCAAGTGCGCCCTGCAGGCCGCCGATCCAGGCGTCGCCGCCGATGTCCAGGTTGATCCGGTCGGCCAGGCTGCCGGTGCCGAGCTGGATCCGCGACAGGCTGTCGCCGGCGCTGCCGGTCACCCACAGGTCGATGCTGCCGCCCAGCAGGTTCTCGCCGAACTGGGTGGACGCGGACAGGTTGCCGAGCACGCGCAGGCGCAGTGCGTCGGTGCCGGTCACGCGCTGGATGCTCAGGTTGCCGTGGTTGACCAGGTCCAGCACCTTCGCGCGGGCGGTGAGGTCGCCATCGATGTCGGTGTGCAGGCTGCCGTCGCCGCCATTCGGGTCGCCGCCGATCGTGCCGCCCGCCGCCTCCAGCACCACGTCGTGGCCGCGGATGACCACGTTGGTCCCGTTGGCGCTGCTGATGCTGCCGTCGGTCTTGATGTGGATGGTACGGCCGTTGACGTCGTAGATGTTGAAGTCGCGGTCGCCGCCCAGGTAGACGTCGCCCGCGGCGGTGGCGCGGATGTCGCCGCTCGCGCGCAGGTTGAGGTCGTCGCGCTGGACGATGCGGATCGTGGTCGGGTTGGTGTCGTCGTCGAAGTAGATGTCGTCGTACTCGGCCGACGCCAGCGCGGCGCGCTGCGCCGTGGTCAGCGCCCCCGGCCCCCGGGTCAGGTCGATCACCACGTCGTCGTCGAGCAGCCTGCCGATCTTGCGCGCCTCGAGGGTCACGTCGCGGCCCTCGATGTTCATCGTCTCGATCCGGCTGGACCCGCCGCTGCCGCGGTTGAGCAGGCTCGCCGACACCGAATACCGCAGCTCGTCCTCGGTCCAGTGCGAGGTGGACTCCAGCGCCGCCAGCTCGGTCGGCGAGAGCGCGTACTGGAAGCCGGCCGCGTAGTCCGCCCCGCCGAACTCGGCGTTCCACTTCGCGTACTCGGCGCGTTGCTGGGCCTGGGCCTCGGCGATGCGGGCGTCGCTCCAGCCCAGCGACCGCATCTGCGCGACCTGGGCCGCGCTGAAGTCGGCCTGCGAAGCGTCGTAGGCGTCCGCCACCCAGCTGCCGTTGACCAGCTGCAGGTTGCGCATCTGCCAGTAGCGGGCGTAGCGCTGGTTGCCGGCGCGGACCAGGGATTCCTTCTGCAGCAGCAGGGCGTCGTCGGCCTCGTCGCCGGTCAGGCCCATGCCCGCCCACAGCTCGCGCAGCTGGTCCAGCGTGCGCTCGTCGTAGGTGACGTCGGTGTTGCCGTCCAGCAGGTCGCCGTTGCGCACCTTCAGGTGCACGTCGCCGCCGGCGCGGACCGTGTCGATCCACAGGTCGCCGTTGGCCTCCTCGACGAACACGCCACCGACCGCGTCGGCGCTGAACAGCGCGCGCTCGTGGCTGCCGGTGTCGATGTTCAGAAGGCGGCCGGCGCTGCCGATGCTGCCATGGGTGGACGCGAGGCCGATCGACGCGCCGGTGACGGCGGCGCCGCTGCTGCTGGTGATGTCGCCCTGCGCCACCAGCTGGACGTCGCCGCGCGCGGCTTCCAGGCGGGTGAAGTCGACGCCGCCGTTGACCGCATGCAGGTTGACGTCGCCGTGGCTGCTGTAGGCGGACAGGGTGTCGCCGACCTGCACGCGCAGCGCCTGGTCGACCCCGCCGATGCCGTCGCGCGCTTCCAGCTCCAGCCGGTTGGCGGCCGCGACCACCGCGTCGTTGCCCTGGGTCAATGCACCCTCGGTCACCTTGACCGAGGTCCGCCCGCTCTCGTTGAACAGCGAACCCAGCAGGGTCACGTTGCCCTTCGAGGCCAGGTCGATCAGGCCGCTGTCGTAACCGATGAAGTCGATCCCGATCGGGGAGTCGGCCAGCACGGTGAAGCGGTCGATTTCCTTCACGCCGCGCTGGCTGACCGTGGTCCGCGTGGTGCGGTAGACATGGCACCAGATGAAATGCTTGAGGCAGTATCCCCCGTTGTAGCGGTTGATGACTTCCCAGTCGCTGGTGGTGTACTCCTGGTCGCGCTGCGACATGACCTGGCCGGCCTCGGTCAGCCAGATGCGGTACGGCGCGATCAGGCTGGAGGACGCATCGCCGGTGCGGACCGCAGTGACGTAGGCGCTTTCCAGCGCCTGGGCTTCGGCCACCTGGCCCAAGGCCCGCAGCCGGAACGACTCCAGGATCAGGGCGTTGATGTCGAGCCGATAGGCATTGCCCGCCGTGCCCATGTACTCGGCACCTTCGATCGGCTTGCTCGCACCGGCCACCGTGCTGTTGCTCAGCTCGGTGCCGTCCCCGGTGGGGATGAAGCCCCAGAACTCGTCCCAGTATTCGACGCGGGTGTTGGTGTCGGTGCGGTCGCGCCCCTGCAGCCAGACGTAGGTGCGGCCATCGGTCACGTCGTACTGCGCGGTGCGGCCGGCGGTGCTGCCGACCCGGAACCGGTCGTCGACCCGGATCTCGCTGCTCCAGCCCTCGTAGCGCTGCACCTGGTTGTTGTCGTAGGTGTAGATCGTCGACCACGCGCGGTCGTCGCCGGCCTTGCGGGCCAGGTCGTTGATCCGCAGCTGGCCCTGCACCCCGTTGCCGAGGTCGATGCCGCTGATGGTCAGGTCGCGGATGGTGTTGTTGACCACCTTGACCTGGCTGTAGCCGTCGAGCACCCGCAGCTGGCCGTTGCCGGTGCTCAGGATGTGGCCGGTCAGCTCCATGTAGCCGCCACCGATGTCCACCTGGTCCAGGACGATGCTTTCGGTGCGGAAGTCGTAGCTGTAGCCGATCCGGCCCAGCCGCGCGTCGGTCGTCGCCAGCTGCACCACCGCCGCGCCGCCGGCCTTCCAGGCGGCCCGCAGCGTATCGAGGGTGTTGAACGCGCTCTCGTCTATGACCACCGACCAGTCGGCCACGCCGCTCTGCACCAGGCCGTTGATGTTCAGGTACAGCGCGGTGATCACCACGTTGTTGCCGGCGACGGTGGCCGAGGCGGCCGGATTGAGCGTGCTGCCGTTGTTGTTGTACGCCGGGTCGCCGCCGATGTGGGTGAACCCGTCCATGTTGTTGAGGACGAAGTCCTTGCCGGCGCTGATGTTCAGGCTCTGGCCGCGGATGTCGGCGTTGGCGTAGATGCTGCCGTAGGACGCGGTCAGGTCGATGCTGCCGCGGCGGTTGCTGACCTTGCCGTTGATGTGGATGTCCGGCGCCGGCGCCTTCAGGCCCGAGCCGTCCACCTGGCCGGTGGCCGGGTTGTAGCTGTTGGTGACCGTGATCACCGGCGGCGGCGAGTTCTCCGAGGTCTCGATCGAGCTGAAGCGGGCCGCCAGGCCGAAGCGGTTGGCCGCGGAGATGTCGGCATTGCCGCGCATCCTGGCGCCGTTGAACAGCACCTGCCCGCCATCGCGGTCGGGGATCTCCAGGCCCTGGATGTCCAGGAACATCGAGCTGGCGTTGGCGATCTCGATCCTGGCGTCGCCCGGCGCGCTCAGGCTGCCGTTGCCGAGCAGCGCGTCGCCCTTGACGTGGATATTGCCCGGGCGCGCGAGGATCGGATCGACTTCCAGGATCCACACCTTGAGCTGCGAAGGCAGGCTGACGCCGTTGCCCGGCGTGCCGCCGAGGTCGGCGTACAGCTTGTCCAGGGTGCGGGTCAGCAGGTTGAGCTCGGCCTGGAAGCCGGACTTCTCGATCGGCGACAGGCCATAGTCGGCCAGGCGACGCTGCAGTTCGGCGATGCGGTCGGTGAGCAGCTGCGAGTAGTCGCCCCCGCGCACCGACCAGGTGACGTCCTCGCTGGCGTCCACCACCGGGACCACGGTCAGGTTGCCGGTGGTACCGGCGTTGATGCTGCCCAGGTCGGTGATTTCCACGCCGTCGATGAAGTACTTGAGGCCGGTGACCTTCAGGTGCCGCTGGCTGTACACGCCGGCGTCCAGGCTGCCGTTGGCGGTGACCAGCGCCATGCCGCCGTTGATCGTCTCGCCGCCGGTGATGTCCAGCGACAGGCCCAGCGCCTTGCCGATGCCCTCGCGGTAGAGGTCCTTGCCGACGCCCTCGCCGGTCAGCACCGAGTAGCCGGTGCCGGCATAGGCATGGACGTCGCCGACCGCGCGCCCGGCGCTGGTGCTGGCCAGGTTCACGTTCGAATCGCGCTGGTACCAGGCCACCGCTTCGGGATCGTTCACCACCGGGAAGGCGGTGTTGTTCCACAGGTCGGTGCGGGCCACCAGGGTGGCCTTGTTCATCGCCCCGGCGACGTCGTAACCGGCCAGGAACTTGAGGTCGTTGTAGGCGAACAGGTCGACGTCGCCGACATCGACCGTGTAGTTCGCATCGACCCTGGACAGGCTGTCGCCCATCGCCGCGCCGGCCAGGCCCCAGGTCTTGGCATTGGTCGAGGTTTCGATGTCGTAGCGGCCGCTGGCCGACAGCACGAGGTCGCCGATGCTGTACAGGTCGCTGCCGTTGCCGACCGACACCTTCGCGTCGGCCTGGCGCACGTCGATGCGCGACTCGGCGTCGGCGATGGCGATCGCGCCGCCGCTGTCGAGCTTGACCCGGTCGCGCGCGTAGACGTCGTTGTACGCCTGCACCACCAGCTTCTGCGGGTTGCGCCAGTCGCCGGACAGGGCCAGGTCGACGTTGTCGCCGATGGTGCTCTGCGCGTCCAGGTAGAGGGAGGAGGTGCTGCTGGCCGCGGCCGCGTCGAAGATGCCGCCCGAGCCGGACTGCACGTTGTAGTTCGCGCTCGCCGCCTTGGTCGCCTTGTTGCGCGCTTCCTGGTTGTAGCTCGCGGCCACGACGTCCGAGCCGTCCAGCAGGCGGGCACGGGTGTCGAGGTCGACGGTGTTGCTCGCCCACGAGCCGCTCATGCCCAGGACCGCGGCGCTGGTGCTGTCGACGAAGGCGTTGAACGTGGACTGGTGCAGCGCCGACAGCGTCAGGTGGCCCAGGTGGGCGGCGGTGCCGCCCTGTCCACGCGCGTACAGTTCGGCGCGGGTGGTGCTGTCGTCGCGGGTGGTGACGCTGGAGGCGGCACCGCTGACCAGGCCGCCCTGGCCTGCGGACGCCTCGGCCAGGTTGTCCACCGCCGCGCTGGCGCCGACGTTCATGCCGGCGTAGCTGCCGGAGAACAGGCCGTTGACCAGCGCCTCGGTGGTGGCGTTGGCGGTGGCCTCGGACACGTGGGCGCCCAGCGTGATCAGGCTGCCCGCGCGACCGGTGGTCCAGGCCCGCTGGCGGGTGTCGGTCGAGGCGACCAGGTTCCAGCTGCCGCCCTTGCCTTCGAAGGCCACGTCGCTGGCGCTGGTGAGGCGGCTGCTGCTGGTGTTCTTCGCGGTGGCGACCACCGCATTGACCGCCACGCCCGCGCCGCCGCTGACGCCATAGGCGGAAACGCCGGCACTGTTGCGGCCGGCGTTCAGGCCGACCCTGCTGGCGAGGGTCGCGTCGCGCGCGGCAAGGCGGGCGCCACTGCGCAGGTCCAGGCTGGCGTCGGCGGTGCTGTCGGCGACCGCGATCGTGCCGCCGGCCGAAAGCAGGCCGCCGATGGACACGCCTTCGCTGTAGATGTCCACGTGCGGCCGCGCCTCGGCGGTCAGCGACAGCGCGCCGTCGGCCGAGATGTCGGCGTTCTCGCCGACGGTGAGGCGCGAGTCGCTGTCGTCGCGGGCCACCATGATCGTCGCGTTGACCCCGGCGAGGATGCCGCCCGAGCCGCCGCGTCCGACCAGGCTGACCGCCGATTCGGACACGCTGGCCAGGTCGATGCTGGCCGCCTCGAGCGAGGTACCGGCCGACACGCCCAGCGACACGTCGCTGTCATGCTTGGCCACCCCGATCACCACGCCGGCGCCCGCGGCGCCGCCCACGTTGGCGCCCAGCGCTTCGACCCGGATGTCCTGCGCGTCGCGCGCGCGGCCGTACAGGGTGCCGCTGGCGTCGATGTCGCCGCCCAGCGTGGTCGAGACGCGGTTGTCCACGACCGCCACGCCGACCGCGGCGCCGGCGCCGACGAAACCGCCGGCCGCGCCGCTTTCGGCCTTGACCGTCACCGCCGGGGCGCTGCCCAGGTCGAGCGACTGCGCGGTCACCGAAACGTCGTTGGCCTGCAGGCTGCCGCCGAGCACTTCGGCCTTGACCTGCGCGTTGGAGAAGGTCAGGCCCATGCCGATGCCGACGCCGGCCAGGCCGCCGACCGCGACGTTGCCGGCCAGGTTGCTGGACTCCAGCCGGTCGGTGGCGTTGACCCCGGCGTCGCCGCCGGCCACCACCGTGCTGCCGTTGATGCGGGCGACGGTCTCGTGCCGGTAGCTGGCCGGTGCCGAGGCCTGCAGGCGGTCGCTGCCGGTGGCCTTGCTGCTGCTGTTGAGCGTGTTCTTGGAGGTGGCGTCGGTGCGCTCGACCCGCTCGTACTGCTGGGTCGTGCTGTTGTAGACGTAGTCCTCGTAGGTGATGTCGCCGACCCGGTCGTCGTCGCCGATGCCGTCGAGGGTGGACAGGGTGCCGTTGCCGTCCTTGTTCAGTTCGCCCATCGGATCGAACGACTCGCCCTCCTCGCTGACCTGGGTCGAGGCGCCCGAGCCGAGCACGAGCAGGCCGATGCTGCCGCCCAGCCCCACGCCCGTGCCACCGGAACCGGTGACGGTGTTCATGGTCACGTCGGTGGTGCGCTGGGCGTCCACGCCGACGTCGCCGGTGGCGTGCACGCTGCTGTTGTCGAGCAGCGCGCGGGTGGCGCTGTTGGCGACCAGCACGTTGGCGCTGGCGCCGACCGACAGCGCGCCGGCGGCGGCCGAACCGACGGTGACGTTCGCCTTCAGGCGGTCGCTGGCGTCGATGTCCAGGTGGTCGATGCGGTTGCCGGCCGAGCCGAAGTCGGCCTGGCTGGCGCCGGCCTCGGTCTCGGTCTCGATGATGGCGATCGTGGCGGTGCCGGCGATCGCCGCGCCGCCCGCGGCCACGCCCACGCCGAGCATCTGCAGGCGCGTGGTGTTGTCGGCCGAGATGTCGACGCCGCCGGCGTCGATCCGGGTGTTGAGCGCCGAGCCGTCGGTGCCGACGGGTTCGCCGACCCAGGCCCGGGTCGTGCTCTGGTTGTAGACCATGCCGAAACCGGCGCCCAGCGCGCCGGCGCCGGCGGCCAGGGTGGCCACGTTCGGCGCGATCACCTGCAGCGCCGAGGCATCGACCCCGAGCGAGCCGACGTCGAGCTGGCTGCCGCCGCCGACGACCGCCTCGGTCGTGCCCTTGAGGATGCTGATCTGCGCCGCCGCGGCGGCGCCGACCACGCCGCCACCGGCGGCCGCGACAATGCTGCTGGCGTATTGGGTCGACTCGGCCTGCACGGTGGTGTCGCCGACGCTGTCCAGCGTCGCGCCATTCACGCTGGCGCGGGTCTCGCGCTGGTTGACCAGGACGTCCACGCCGGCGCCCACGCCGGCCCAGCCGGCGGACACGCCCAGGCTGGCCTCGTAATTGGCGCTGAAGCCATGGCTGGCCGCACCCACGTGCACGTCCTGCGCGCTGCCGGCGCCGGCGGCCTGGTTGATCTTCGCCGAGTCGATGTAGGCCTCGGTCGCCCCGCCCAGCACGCTGGTGTTGAACAGGCCCGCCACCGAGGCGCCGCCCAGCGGCACCACCGAGACGGCCGCGGCCAGCGACAGCTGGCCGACCTGCTGCAGGCTGCTGGCCTGCACCGCCAGGCCGGTGAACGCGCGCTGGCCGATCCCCAGGTTCGGCGCCGGGTTGAACAGGTCGCCGCCGACCCACTCCTCGTCGTCGCCGTGGTCGGCCTCCACCGCGGACTTGTCGAACCATTCGCGGTCGTCCAGCGGCGCGTTGAGCAGCTCGCCGCTGTCGATGGCCATCGTGTCGCTGCTGCTCAGCCCCAGCGCGCTGACCTCGGTGGTCGCGCCGCTGATGTAGGCCTGGGTCTGGGTCTCGATCAGGTTGACCGTCACCGAAGCGCCCACCGCGACCGACCCGGCGCCGGCGATGCCGGCGCCGATGCCGAGGATGGCATCGTGGTTGCTCGCGCTGATGCCGACGTTGTGCTGCGCGACGACCTTGGCCCCGTCGCTGACGTGCGCCTTGCTCTGGGTGGTCACCAGGTTGGTCGCCACGGCCGCGCCGACCCCGACGCCGCTGCCGCCGCCGCCACCGACGGCCACCGACAGGATGTCGCTGGAGGAGTCGGCATCCACGGCCAGGTTGGTCACGTTCCAGCCGCTGCCGCGGGTGCCGGTCAGTGCCGCCTCGATTTCGCTGTCGATGCGGTTGATCGCGGTGCCCGCGCCCGCGCCCGCGCCGCCGGCGACGGCGACGCCGCCGGAGATGGCGTTGATCTCCGAATCGTCGGTCGCGCGCACGGTGACATTGCCCGCGCTGCCGCCACTGTTCTGGACCAGCGCGCCGGTGCGCGCGGCGATGTTGTTGCTGGTGTTGGAGAACGCGCCCGCGCCAGCGCCGCCACCGGCGCCGGCCACGGCCAGCGTATCGATGCGACCGCTGGTGGAGGCCAGCACGTCGACCGTGCCGGTGCCCACGTCCAGGCTGGAGTCGACGATCCTGGCCTCGCGCTTCTGGCCGATCGTGCTGATCGCCACCGCGCCGCCGACCGCCGCCGAGCCGCCACCCTGGACGTTGCCGGCCAGGGTCTTGATGTCGGCTTCGCCACGGGTCGCGGTGACGCTGACCGAGGCGGCCGAATGCACCGTGCTGTCGTCCAGCAGCGCGGATTCCTCGCCTTCGATCACGTTGATCGCGATCGAGGCGCCGCCGGCGAACGTGCCGCCACCGCCGCCGCCGACCGCGGCCGAACGGATGTCGGCATTGCCGCCGGCCGCCACGTCCAGGTCGCCGGACAGGGTCAGGCTGGCGCCGCTGACTTCCGCCTGGCGCTTGGCCAGGATGATGTTGTTGGCATTGGCCACGCCGATGGCGACGCTGCCGGCGCCGCTGACCGCGCCGCCGAGGCTCCAGATCGTGCGGTCGCCCTCGGCGGCCGAGACCTTCAGCGAGCCGGCGTCGATGCTGCCGCCTTCCACCGCCGCGCGCTCGGTGCCTTCCAGGACATTGCTGGTCGACGAGCCGTTCACCGCCACGTTGCCGGCGCCACCGCCGGCGACGGCGATCGCATAGATGTCCTGGTCGGCGCCGGCCAGCAGCGAGACGTCGCCGAAGCCGGAAATGGTGTTGGCCGCCTCGTTCTGGATCAGCGCGCTGCGGTCGGCGCCGATCCGGTTGACCGAGATCGCACCGCCGACGGCATTGCTGCCGCCGCCTTTGATCGAGCCGGTCAGCGAGGCGATCATCAGGCCGCTGCCGGCGCTGGCGTCGAGCTTCAGTTCGCCGTCGGCCTTGGTGGTGCCGATGTCGCTGTCCTCGACCAGCACGGTGTCGCTGCCGTCGATGTTGTTGACTACGATCGAACCGCCGACGCCGTTGGCGCTGCCGCCGGTCGCATCGACCGCGAAGCCCCAGATCTCGCCGTCCAGCGAAGACGCCAGGGTCGCGTCGCCGGTCAGGTTGACCGTGCTGCCGCTGACCTTGGCGGTGCGCTCGGCATCGATCAGGTTGATGGCCACCGCGCCGCCGACCCCGTTGCCGCCGCCGCTGGCGGCCAGGTTGAAGGCCAGCGACCAGATCTGCGCGCCCAGGCCGGGCTGGCTGGCGGTGACCGACAGGTCGCGCGCGTCGAGTTCGACGCCCGTGAGCGCCGCGGTGGTGGTGTCGGCGATGCGGTTGAAGGTGCCTGCGCCGCCGATCGCCAGGTCGCTCAGCGACACGCTGCCGGACAACGCGGCGGTGATGACGTGGCTCTGCTGGGCCGCGCCGATGGTGGCGTCGCCGGACAGGTCGTAGCTGCCGCCCTTGACCTCGGCGCGGGTGCCCTGCTCCAGGTCGTTGATGCTGAAGGCCCCGCCCATCGAGCGCGAGCCGGCGCTGCCGGTGATGTTGCCAGCCAGCGAATAGGCGCCGCCGCCCTTGGTCGCGGTCACGTCCAGGTCGTTGGCTTCCAGGGTGGCGCGGCCGGTCATGTCGACCGTGGCGGTGACCGTGCCGCGGGCGATGATCGCGGTGATCGAGCCGGAGGTGGCCGAATCGCCATTGCCCAGCGCGCCGGACACCGCGGCGGCCAGCGCCTCGGTGCTGTTGAGCGCGTGCACGTCCAGGTCGCCGCCGAGGGTCACGTCGGTGTTGGCCACCGAGGCGGTGTAGTCGCTGCCGGTATAGATGCCGCCGGCCGACACGCCGACCGCCTTGCCGTTGGACAGCGACAGGCTGCCGGCGATGCCCAGGATCGCCTCGCCCGCCGGCACGCCGTCGAACAGGCTGTGGGTGGTGCTGGTGTCGTCGGATCCTCCGAACAGGCTGTCGTCGGTGGACTGCTCGACCTCGATGCCCGCGACGGTGGTGGTGCCGTCCAGGTCCAGGCCGCTGCTGGACAGCGCCGCGGTGGAAGCGCTGTCGAACTGCGCGTCCAGCGCACTCATGCCGCTGACGCTCTTGGCCAGCACCTCGACGTTGCCGCCGTCGAGCACGGAATGGTCGGTGTCGTCGCTCCTGTCGACCTTGGCTCCGACTTCGTTGTCGACGATCAGCACGAACATCGAGCCCGCGCCGGCGGTGCTGTCGCTGCCGGCCGATACCGCGCCGGCGATCGCGCCGGCCAGCACGCGCGTGGCGCTGAACGCGCCGACGCCGAACTGGTCGAAGCCGTGCGCCTGGCTGCCCAGCCATTCGGCCTGCAGGGTATTGCCCAGGTAGCCGATGACCAGCGAGCCGCCGGCGCTGGTGCCGCTTCCGGAGGTGCCCGCGAAGGCGCCGCCGCCCAGCAGCACGCGCGCACGGTCGTACGCGGAGACCTCGACCGTCTGGGTGCTGCCCGCGTCGTCGCGCGAGTTCACCTCGCTGTCGACCACGGCCGCCCGCGTGGTGTTGGTGATCGCGCCGCCGGAGGCCGAGAAGCCGACGGCGGTGTTGTTGGTGCCCCCCGTCGACACCGCCAGGCCCAGGCCCAGCGCGATCTGGTCGCCGGCATTGGCGGCCTGCACCACGAGCGCGTCGCTGTCGTTGAAGGTGACGCCGTCGACCAGCGCCTCGGTCTCGTTGAACAGGTGGTTGTAGGCGATCGCCCCGGCCACCGCCGAGCTGCGGTCGGACTTCGGCCCGCTGGCCAGGGTCAGCGCACCGGCGCCGGCGCCGCTGAACTGGTTGGTCTGGTTGAGCGCGAGCACGGTGACGTCGCTGCCGGCGCCGCTTGTGCGCGGATCGATGGTGATGCCGCTGACGGTCGCGCGGGTGTTCTGGCCCGACACATTGATCGAGGCCGAACCGGCGCCGGCGATCTGGTTCTCGGGCTTCTGCGCCGCCTTCCCACCTTCCAGCTGGCCCGCGACCTTGTCGGGGGTCTCGGTCAGCGCATCCTTGATCTTGCTGCCGTAGTCGATCGCCGTGGCCAGGCCGTCGTACAGGCCCGCCTGGGCCAGGCCGAACTTGGCCAGCAGCAGCGCCCCCTCGCCGCTGAGCAGGTCGACCGGGCCGCTGTCGCCGCCGCCGTCCTCGGCGGTCGCTTCGTCCTGCTTCTGCTGTTCCTGCTCGCTGCGCGCCAGCGCGCCGGCGATGCCGAACGCACCGCTCTGGCCGGTGCTGCGGGCATCGACCAGCATTTCGTCGACGTTCCAGTTGGCGCTGGCGGCGCCCGCGGCGCCGTCGCCGATCGCCTCGGGCCGCCACCGGTTGACGCCGTCCGCGTCCCGCGTGTTGTTGTCGCCGACCGCGGCTTCCACGTCCGAGGTCAGCACGTTGACCGCCGCGCCGATGCCGATGCTGGTCTCCTGCGAGACCGCCAGCGCGCCGGCCGCGCTCCACAGGCCGATGTCGTGGCCCGCCGACAGGCCGACCTGGCCGGCCTGGACGGCGGTGCTGCTGTGGATGGATGCGTTGACGTTCGCGTCGACCACGCCGACCACCACCGCGCCATTGCCGGCGGCGCTGGTGCCCTTGCCCGCGGACGGGCTGATGCCGATGAACAGCTCGTCCTGGTGGGCGGAGACGTCGACCTTCTCCGACTCGACCGTGCCGTTGGCGCCGATGCCCGCGACGGTGCGGTTGGTGGCGACCTGCACGTTCACGCCGCCGCCGACCGCCTTGCCGTCGTCGCCGTCGGCGCCGACGTTGAACAGCGTCCACCACAGGTTGCCGGCGATCGACAGCTGCTCGACCAGGGTGTCGGCCTGGACCGCCAGCGAACCGTCCCAGTTCCACTCCAGGTTGCGCAGTTCCTCGCGATCGGCGTCCGCGTCGCCCTGGTCGTCGTAGAACGGCGCCAGGCCCAGCAGCGGCTTGCTGCTCCAGGCACCGCCATCGCTGGCGGTGCTGGTGAGGCTGACGTTGTCGCCGACCCAGGCGGTGGCGTCGAGCGCGTGGTAGCTGACCGCGAACGATCCGGCCATGCCCAGGTCCTGGGCCTCGCTGGTCGAGTTGGCGTACGAGGTGGAGATGCTGCCCGGGATCTCGGGCAGCCCGCCGGCGATGGTCTTCAGGTTGCCGAAGATGTCCGACACCGAGCTCCAGCGGGTGATGGTGCCCAGGTCGAGCAGTTGCTCGTTGCGCGCGCCGACGCCGATCCGGGCGGCGCTGAGGCTGCTGCCGTCGCCGACGATCGCGCGGGTCTGCTGGTCGATCTGGTCGTAGGCGGCGGCCACGCTGATCGAGGTCTTGGAGCCGTCGTCCTTGTCCGCGTCGGCATTGACCGTGCTGTCGGCGCTGTTGTGCATCGAGGACTGGCGCTGCAGGGCCTGCAGGCTCAGGTTGCCGGCGATGTCGATGTCCGGGGCGGTGCTGCCGCTGCCGATGACCGCTTCGGCCTGGTGGTCGGAGATGCCGATCGCCAGCGCCGAGGCCAGGCGGAACTTGCTGTCCGTCGGCGTCTTGTCCTTGTCCGCGCTGGGCTTCATGCCGAACAGCGACTTGACCTTGTTGGTCAGCGCGTCGGTCACGCCCTTGACCTGCGAGCTGCCCATCACCTGCTTCTTCAGGTGGTTGAGCGCGTTCTTGCCGACCTGGACCGAGGCGCTGTTGCTCTGGCTGTGGACCAGGTTGGTCGCCGAGACCGCCAGGTCGGTCGCCCCCGACAGGTCGGCGTCGAACACCGCGCGGGTCTTGCTGTTGAACAGGGTCAGCGCGATCGACGGGCCGCCGCTGGCGCCCTCGCCAATGGCCTTGAAATCGGCGCTGTTGGACAGGTTCTGCTCGGTCAGCGCGGCCACCGCGACGGCACCGTCCACGTCGAGCCCGGCGCCATCGGCGACCTTGGCTTCGGTGGTGATGTCGCTGTGGGCCATGCTGAAGGCGATGCCCATCGTGGTGAGCGTATTGCCGTTGGCGTCGTGGTTGTTGACCGAGGTGGCCATCACGTCGAGCGTGTCGTTGCTCAGCGCCTTGATGTCCAGGTCGCCGCCGGCGTTCAGCTCGGCGCCGGCCTGCACGTCGACCCTGGTGGTGCCGTCGATCCGGCCGTAGGCCAGGCCGAAGTTGAACGGCATCTTCTTGTTGACGATCGGCAGCGAGAACGTGGACGCCTGGACCAGGCGGGTGCTGTCGGCCTGCAGGTCCAGGTGGCGCGAGGCGTCGAGCACCGCGGTCGAGCTGACCGTGACGTCGGCATTGGCGCGCGCGATCAGCACCGACAGGTACGGCAGCAGGACGGTCAGCTCGCTGAAGTTGTTCGGGTCCAGGCCGAGCAGGTTCAGGTCGGAGACGCGCTGGTAGTCCACGGACTCCTGCAGCGTCTCGAACAGCTGGGTCCAGGCCGCCTCCTCGCCGATCGAGCCGACCAGGTTGCCGACGTCGGACGCCAGGTCGCCGGTATTGAGCAGGTTGTTGAGGATGCTCGCCGACACGTGCGCGTCGCTGGCAGCGCGCAGGGTGATGTCGCGGCCGGTGATGCTTCCGTCCACCCGGATCGAGCTGGTGGCCTCGGCGAAGCCGGCCATCTGCCGGTCGAAGGCGAACGCCTGCACGCTGACGTCGCCGGCCTCGCCGGTGCCCCCGCCGGTATGGCCGGCGTCGAGCGCGGCACCCGCGGCGATCACGACTTCCGCCTCGCCCAGCTTGGCCTGCAGCAGCGGGCTGGCCTGGGTCTTGAGGCTGTCGGCCAGCTCTTCGACGGTCTTGGCGTCGCCGGCATCGCCGTTGCAGAAGCTGCAGCTGACGTCGCTGTAGGCGTTGAGGGTGATGTCGCCGGCATCGCCATTGCCGCTGGCACGCGTCACCACCGCCGAGCTTTCCAGCAACTTGATCGTCGGCGCCTCCAGGGTCACGTCGCCGCCGTCCAGGCCGGCGACGGCCGCGGTGGTGTCGATCCGGCCGCTGCCCTTGAGTTCGATGCCGCGCGCGGCGGCCACCTGCACCACCGCGCCGGAGTTGTCCTCCATCAGCGCACGCAGCCCGCCGCTGAGCTCGACCGTGGTGTCGGCCACGATCTGGATCGCCCCGTCCTTGCGCACCGCCGCGCTGACGTTGAGCGAGCCGTCGTTGTTGACCACCGCGTCGAACACCTGGCTGCCGGCGTTGACCTGGCCGGCGACCACCGCCGAGGCGGCGAACAGGTCGACCTGCCCGGCGCTGTTGACCAGGCCGTCGATCTTCAGCTGGCCGTCGCCGCCGTCGTACTTGCCGGCCAGCAGGTCGAGCACCAGCTGGTCGCTGCCGGCCGCGCCGGTGCCGCGGGCGAAGTCCAGCAGTTCGTCCATCTTGCCGCTGCTGGGCGTGGTCACCAGCAGGCTGCCGACGTTGATCAGGCCGGTCCCGCCGACCACGAAGCCGTGCGAGCTGGCGAAGAAGATGTTGCCGCCGATCCTGCCGCTGGATTCGAGCAGGCCGTTGAGCGTGCCGTTGATCGTCGGCGCGCTGCTGTGCACCAGGTTGACCAGGTTGTTCGCGCCGGTGGGCACGTACAGGTTCACCGTGTTGCCGTTGTCGACGGTGAAGTGGCCGAACGAGTTGAAGCCCGTGTTGCCGCGGACCGTGGTGGTCTTGATGTCGGTGACGTTGCCGCCGCGCGGGGTGATCGTGGTCGCGGTGTCGGTGACGCCCGGGGTGCGCTCGGTCAGGGTGATGTTGTTGGCAGCCCCGGCCACCGCAGGCAGCGCGCCCCACGTCGCCATCAGCGCCACCGCCAGGCGGTTCGGCTTGAGCACCCCCGCGGGATTCGCGCTGCGCTTGCCGTTGCGGGTCGTCCTGACGGGGCCGGTGCTGTTCATGGCATCTGTTCCTGTAGGCCAGCGAACGCGCTGGCACGGGCACGGCCGATCCGGGCCGTTCGGCAAAACGGTCGGAGGAGGCTCAGCAGCGGGCGCGGCAGCACCCACGCGCCAGGGCGTCCGCCTCCCCGGCGGACGGCCTGGCGCCGGCCTGCGGGGCGGTGGCCCGGCAGGCTGCGTGGATGTTCTTCAGGTGTGTCGCGCAATCCCCCGCGCGACGGTCCGGCGCCAGGCGCCGGCCGGTGCGATGCTGCTGTCCCATGGTTTCCCCCTGGAGCGGAACCGACGGATTCACCCGTCCGCTATTCCACAAACCGCGAAACGCATCGCAAAACTATCATGGCCGCCCGGGACGTCCCGGCCGGCGCCGCGATCACGGGATCGCGCCTAAACCCTTTGGTTTCAGTGGGTTGCGCTGGTTTCACAGGCGACCATGTCGATCCGGAGGTCAGTCCGGCATGCCTTCCGTCGCCACGGACGACCAACGGTAGCCCGTAACCGACGAACGGCAGGGCCGAGCCCTCAAGTGGCGGCGGGTGCGGCCGCGCCCTGGGCGACCCACGCCGGAAGCAACACCCCCGGGTCGCGCACCAGCCGCTGGCGGACCACGGTCTCCACCTCGGCCGGCAGCGGCCCCATCAGCGCCACCTCGCCGGCAACCAGCGACGCCACCGGGATCCCGTCGCGGTAGATGACGCGGGCGCCGGCGATCCGGGGCACCTTGGCCCCGGCGACCACCGTCCCCGAGAGGTTGAGCGGATCCAGCGCGCTCAGGCAGACCAGCGTCCCGTCTTCCGGCTTGTTCCGCGCCTTGCGCAGCAGGCCGATCGCTTCGGGCAGGGCGAACTGCTCGCCGGACAGGCCGTCGATGAAGCGGCCTCCCCGGACTTCGCCCCGGGCCTCCAGCCGGTGGTACACGCGCAACAGTTCCCGCCACGGCGGCAGCCAGGCCGCTTCGCGTTCGAGGACACGCCAGCAGACCACGCCATAGCGGCGCAGCAGGACCCGCGCCACGTGCTCGACCGCTTCCGGGTCGGGCCTGGACGGGCGCGCGCCCGCGCGCCCGATGCCGGAATCCTCCGCCGCGAGCGCTGGGGCACGCCGCACCAGCGCCCAGCGGCCTGCGTCCTCGATCCCGAGCATCATCGAGCGCCGCCGGCCATGGCCGGGCACCGGCCGCCGCGACGCCGGCACCAGCAGCGCGCGCAGGCCGGCGAAACTGTCGCAGTGCGCACGCCCGCGCGCGACCAGTTCGGCCAGCGCATCCTCCAGCTCGGTCTGCAGCAGGCGGGTCCCGGCGACCATCTCGTCGAAGAACGAAGCCCCGTGCGCGGCCAGGAAATCGGCGACCTTCTGCGCCCGCGACGACAGTGCGCCGTCATCGGCCGGGGCCGGCGCCAGCGCCGTCCACTGCGGCGCGCTGCGCCGCGGCAGCAGCAGCACCGGGGTCGCCCGCAGCGACGTGTTGCCCCGCGGCGCGGCCGACTCGGTCTCGGCCGCGCGCAACCGCGTCCACAGGACCCGGCCGGCCGTGCACAGGTCGTCCAGCCAGGCGATCGAGTAGTCGCGCACGCGCGCCGGCAGCAGGTCGCCCTCCCACGCGGCGGCCTGCGCCTCGTAGCCTTCGAGTTGCGCCAGTACGCCGGCCAGCGCCTCCGGGCCGCTGACCTGGGCCTCCGTGGACACGCGCTGCCAGTCGAACAGGAAGCGCATGAAGTCGCGCGGCGCCACCGGCTGGATCTCCCGGCGCAGGCGCTTGAGCGTGTAGCGGTGGATGCGCGCGAGCAGGTAGCGCTCGCACCACTCCTCGCCGGCGGCGCCGGGCGAGAAGCGTCCCTGCATCGCATAGCCCTGCGACTGCAGCCGCAGCAGGGCCATGTCGGTGGCCAGCGGCGCCAGGCCAAGGCTGTCGGCGAGCGCGGCCGCCGTCACCGGGCCCAGCCCGGTCAGGCGCGAGCGCAGCAGCGCGACCGCGGCATCCTCGGGATTCCATTCCACGCGGGCGAATTCTCCGGGAACCGCGATCCCCGGCTGCTGCAGCGCCGACGGATGCAGCGCCAGCAGCTGCGGCAGCCGCTCGGCCGCGACCCACCACTGCCTTCCGGCGGCGGTGAGGCGGGTCGCGCGCGCGTCGCGGACCAGCGCCTGCAGCAGCGGCATCCACGCCGGCTCGCGCGCGGCCTCGTCGTCGGTGACGAAGCCCAGCCCGGTCAGCACCTCGTGCATCTCGTCGATGCCGCGCGCGCGCGGCCAGGCTTCGGCGCGCACCTGCTCGACCGCCGCGGCGTCGAGCCGGCCGAGGTCGCTGGCCGACTGCGGGTCGGCGAAGCGCCGGGTCTGCACGGCCTGGGTGCGGCGCTCCTCCAGCGGGGCGTCGTCGAGGAAGGCGTAGGGCCGCGCGTTGAGCGCCTCGGCCGCCAGCGGCGACGGCGCCGTGACGTCGCGCGCCTGCACGTCGATCGCGCCCGATTCCAGCCCGCGCAGGACCTCCAGCCATCCCTCGGTATCCATCGCCTCGTGCAGGCAGTCGTCCAGGGTCTGCGCCACCAGCGGGTGGTCGGGCACCTCGCGCTCGCCGACGATGTTCTCCAGGCAGGCGACCTGGTCGGGGAACACGGTCGCCAGCAGGTCCTCGGACTTCATCCGCTGCAGCTGCGGCGGCACCTTCTTGCCGCCGATGAAGCGCGGCAGGGCCAGCGCGGTGGTGGCGTTCCAGCGCCAGCGCACCGGGAACAGCGGCGCGTCCAGCAGCGCCTGCACCAGCACGTCCTTGGCCGAGGACGAATGCAGGTACTTCGAGACCTCGATCAGCGGGAAACTGTGGCTGGTCGACAGCGACAGCACGATCGCGTCCTCGGTCGCCGCCGCCTGCAGCTCGAAGTTGAACTGGCGGCAGAAGCGCTTGCGCAGGGCCAGGCCCCAGGCGCGGTTGAGCCGGCTGCCATGGGGACTGTGGATCACCAGGTGGGTGGAGCCGGTCTCGTCGAAGAAGCGCTCCAGCACGATCCGCTGCTGGGTCGGCATCGCCCCGCCCAGCGCGATCGCGCTGGAACCGAGGTAATCGACCAGCTGCCGTGCCGCCGCCTCCTCCAGGCCGGCCTCTTCCTGCAGCCAGCGCATCGCCGCGTCGGCGCCCTCCACCGCCAGTTGCGGCAGCGGCGGTTCGCCGTCGCCGGTGTCGCCATCGACGCCGGCGACGGGCGGCGACTCGACCAGCACCACGCGCGCGCCGTCCATGCGCGCGCCGATCTCCCCGCGCAGGCGCGACACGCCGAGCGAAAGCTCGTCGGTGCGGCCGGGCGCCTCGCCCAGCCAGAACGGGATGCTCGGCGGCATGCCCTGCGCATCCTCCACCCGCACCCGGCCCGGTTCCACGCGCATGATCCGGTAGCTGGCGTTGCCGAGCTGGAAGATATCGCCGGCCATGCTCTCGATCGCGAAGTCCTCGTTGACGCTGCCGATGAAGGTCGAGGCCGGTTCCAGCACCACCGCGTAGTCGCCGGTCTCGGGGATCGTGCCGCCGGACATGGTCGCGACCATGCGCGCGCCCTGGCGCCCGCGCAGGCGCCGGTTGACCGCGTCGCGGTGCAGCCAGCCGGCGCGCGGGCCACGGCGGTCGCTGAAGCCGTCGGCGAGCATCTTCACCACGTCGTCGAACCTGGCGCGCTCGAGCCCCGCGTATGGCCAGGCGCGCCGGCACCAGTCGTACAGGGCGTCCTCGTCCCATTCGGCCGCGGCGACCTCGGCGACGATCTGCTGGGCAAGCACGTCCAGCGGCGCGGGCGGGATCCGCAGCGCGTCCAGCTCGCCGCGGCGCACGCAATCGAGCAGCGCGGCGCATTCGACCAGTTCGTCGCGGGTCTGCGGGAACAGCCGCGCCTTCGGCACGCCGCCGACGTGGTGGCCGGAACGGCCGGCGCGCTGCAGGAACGCGGCGATCGATCGCGGCGAGCCGAGCTGCACCACCAGGTCCACGTCGCCGATGTCCAGGCCCAGCTCCAGCGAGGCGGTGGCGACCAGCGCCTGCAGCTCGCCGCGCTTGAGCTTCTGTTCGGCCTCCAGCCGCAGGTCCTTGGACAGGCTGCCGTGGTGGGTGCCCACCACCTCGCGGCCGAGCAGCTCGCCGAGGTGGAAGGCCGCGCGCTCGGCCATGCGCCGGGTGTTGACGAACACCAGCGTGGTGCGGTGCTGGCGCACGAGGTCGACCACGCGTGCGTAGACCTGGCCCCACTGTTCGTTGGACATCACCGCCGACAGCGGCGTCGGCGGCAGCTCCAGCGCCAGGTCGCGCTGCTTGGCGTAACCGATGTCGACCACCGCGCAGTCGGGCACGTCCCGGGTGGCGGTGCCGCCGAGCACGGCGGCGCTACCGGCCAGCGGGTCGGCGCCGGACCAGCCCGGCAGCTCGTCGCGGGTCGGGTAGACGTTGGCGCCGCCGACCAGGAAGCGCGCCACCTCCTCCACCGGCTTCTGCGTCGCCGACAGCCCGATCCGCACCAGCGGTTGGCCGCACAGCGCTTCCAGCCGTTCCAGCGACAGCGCCAGGTGGCTGCCGCGCTTGTCGTCGGCCAGGGCGTGGATCTCGTCGACGATCACGCTGCGCACGCCACCCAGCATCGCCCGCCCCGACGCCGAACCAAGCAGCACGTACAGCGACTCGGGCGTGGTGACCAGGATGTGCGGCGGCTTCTTGCGGGTCTTCGCGCGCTCGGCCTGCGGCGTGTCGCCGGTGCGCACGGCCGCGCGGATCTTCACGTCCGGCAGGCCCAGCGCGGCGAGCGCATCGCGGATGCCGGCCAGCGGCGCGTCGAGGTTCAGGTGGATGTCGTTGGACAGGGCCTTCAGCGGCGAGACGTAGACCACGCTGGTCCGGTCGGGCAGTTCACCGCCGTTGGCCAGCCCTTCGCGTACCAGCGCGTCGATCGCGGCCAGGAAGGCGGTCAGGGTCTTGCCCGACCCGGTGGGCGCGGCCACCAGCGTGTGGCGGCCGGCCATGATCGCCGGCCACGCCGCGGCCTGGGCGGCGGTCGGCCCGGGGAAGGTCGCGTCGAACCATCGGGCGACGGCGGGATGGAAGGCGTCGGTGGTCATGGCATGGAAGAGGCGCGGATCGCAGCATGGCCGCGGGCCGTCGCAGCGGGCGAGACGCGGCGCGCGGCATGGACCCCGAATATGCGCCCGGGCCGGAGGGCCTTCAACCGCGGAGGATGCGGCGATGCCGAACCGGTTCAGTGAAGACGGCCAGGCCCGTCCGGTGTGCCTGCGCCGGCTGGCGCACCGGCTCCATGGGCCGCAGCGGCCGGAAGCGGACGGCCGCCATCGGCCCGCCCCGCTCCTCCGGCTAGCGCGGGGCTTCGGAGGATCCCTGCTCGAATCGCGTCACGCGAATGCCCAGCGTGTCCAGTTCGGCCTTCACCCAGATCCCGCCTTCGGCGCGTTCCAACTTCCCGTTGCGGTACGTCACCAGGGACGCCGGATACTCCGGGTTCTCGACCACGCGTCGATAAGCCGTTTCGGACATCATGGCCGGACAGCTTCCAAGCGACGCGAGATAGGCTTTGTCCGCGTCCGGCCTGAGCAGGACGATCGCCGCCTTGCCGCTTGCCAGCGACGACTTCCAGACCTCGTCCCGGCCGTACATCGTGCATGTACGCCCCTTGAACTCGCACACCTGGACGTCGCGCACGGATTCGTGCCGGCCATCCCTTTCGTATTCCAGTACGAAGGGGAACTCGCCACGCGTCCGGGCCGGCTCGGGATTGTCGTCGGGGTCGGACAGGCACTGGAGCTTTGCGTCGGCGGCTGCCGCCAGCACCATGGTCGTGACGCATCCGCTCAAGAGCAGGCAGGACAGCACCGCTGCAAGCAGCTTGATCGCGCGCATACGTCCCCGGGCATGAGTTATGTGAGGCCGCTGGACTGGCGACCCGTATGAAGCCGGCCCCGATCTTAGGCGCGCTCCGAGTGGCCAACAAGCGTAACGATGCGCCCGGTACGCGCTCCCCGTCCAGCTCGGGAGGCCGCCGCGATGGACGGCGATGCCGGGTCCGGGGCGTCCGCTTGGACCGCAGGCTCGAATCGGCGCCCGGTCGCGTCGCCTACGGGGGCTGCCGTTACGGAGCCCGCTGCTCCACGCGGCATCGCCTCAGGCGCACGCGGTGGATGCGGATTGGTGGGCCGTGATGGATTCGAACCATCGACCAGCGGATTAAAAGTCCGATGCTCTACCGACTGAGCTAACGGCCCACGGGGTGCCGGCGCTCGGCCGGGCGGGCATTTTACCCGATCGCGCCGCGGCTGCGGCCCCGGGGTGCAGGCGGGTGCTCAGGCGTAGCGCGTGGGGTCGGCCACGCCGGCGGCGGCGAAGCCGGCGGCACGCAGCCGGCAGGCGTCGCAATGCCCGCAGGCGCGGCCATCGGCATCGGCGCGGTAGCAGGACACCGTCTGGCCGAAGTCCACGCCCAGGCGCAGGCCCTCGCGCACGATCGCGTCCTTGCCCATGTCGATCAGCGGCGCATGCACGCGGATGCCGGCGCCTTCCACGCCGGCCCGGGTCGCCAGGTTGGCCAGCCGTTCGAACGCCTCGATGAACTCCGGCCGGCAATCCGGGTAGCCCGAGTAGTCGACCGCATTGACCCCGCAGAAGATGTCGGCCGCGCCCAGCACTTCGGCCCAGCCCAGCGCGACCGACAGCATGATCGTGTTGCGCGCCGGCACATAGGTGACCGGGATGCCCTCGCCGCCGGCCTCGGGCACGTCGATGTCATCGGTCAGCGCGGAACCGCCGATGCTGCGCAGGTCCACGTCCACGGTCTTGTGCGCGACCGCTCCCAGCGCCCGGGCGACGCGGTCGGCGGCGTCCAGCTCGGAGGTGTGGCGCTGGCCGTAGCGCACGCTCAGCGCGTGCACGGCATAGCCCTGTTCGCGGGCGATCGCCAGGACCACGGCCGAGTCCATGCCGCCGGAAACCAGGACGACTGCGTTCTTCATCGGGGGAACATCGCGGAAAGGGGGGATGGCCATTGTAGGCCGGCCGAGACGGGCGTCCGTTCAGCGCCCCGGCTCGTCGTTCCAGAGGATCTTGTGCAGCTGCATCTGGAAACGCACCGGCAACCGGTCGGCGACGATCCAGTCGGCCAGCTCGCGCGGCGCCAGCTCGCTCTTGCTCGGCGAAAACAGCACGTCGCAGCGTGCGTCCAGACCATGCTCGGCGACCATGCCCCGCGCCCACTCGTAGTCGGCGCGCCCGCACAGCACGAACTTGACCTGGTCGCGGGCGGTCAGCAGCGGGAGGTTCTCCAGCCGGTTGCGCGCCATCTCGGCCGAGCCCGGCGTCTTCAGGTCGACCACCCGCGACACCCGCGGATCCACGCCGGCGATGTCCAGCGCGCCGGAGGTCTCCAGCGATACGTCATAGCCCGCGTCGCACAGCCGGCCGAGCAGGTCCAGGCAGCGCTTCTGCGCCAGCGGCTCGCCGCCGGTCACGCAGACGTGGCGCACGCCGTGCCGCGCGACCTCGGCCAGGATGTCGTCGATCGCCCACCATTGCCCGCCATGGAAGGCGTAGGCGGTATCGCAGTACTGGCAACGCAGGGGGCAGCCGGTCAGGCGCACGAAGACGGTGGGCCAGCCGGCGGCATTGGCCTCGCCCTGCAGCGACAGGAAGATTTCGGTGATCCGCAGGCGATCCTGCGGGGCTGGCATGTCCATGGGTGGGATCGCAGGGCAGTCATGCCCGGTGGGATGGCCGCGACCGGTCGGGCCGCGCTGCGCCTCAGCGCAGCTGGCCGATCTGGATCGAGTGCAGGCGATCGCCGGCGATGCGCGCGGCGTCGGAATCGGGATAGCGGCTGACGACCTGCTGCAGCGTCGCCTCGGCCTGCTGGACCTGGCCGTCGCCGAACTGCGACAGGCCGAGCTTGAGCAGCGCGCCCGGCGCCTTGTCGTGGGTCGGGTAGCGGCCGATCAGCGCATCGAACTGCTGCGCGGCCAGCGTGTAATTTTTGGTGGCGTAATAGCTTTCGCCCAGCCAGTACAGCGCATTGGGCGCATAGACGCCGGCGGGCCAGGTATCGATGAAGGCCTGGAACAGCTGGGCCGACTCGTCGTAGCGACCGGCCTTCAACGCATCGAAGGCCACGTTGTAGGCCACGCGCTCGTCGCCGGCCTGCGCCAGCGAACCGGGGTCGCCGTGCACGCGGGGCGCGGCGTCCGCCGCGGCTGGCGTGACGGTGCGGGTCGGCGCGGTCGCGGGCCTGGCCGCGGACGGTCCCGGGGCGGCCGGCGCGCCCGCATCCGGCGGCGGCAGAGCCCCGCCTTCCAGGCGGTTGAGGCGGCCGTCCAGGTCCAGGTACTGGTCCCGGTTGCGCTGCTGCAACTGCTGGTTTTCGTTCTGGAGCTGCTCGACGGTCTCGCGCAGCGCCTGCACTTCCGTGCGCAGCTGCTCCATCTGGTTGAGCAGGTCCTGGTTGGCCTGGGTGTTGTTGGCCTGCAGCTCCAGCCGGGTGACCCGGTCGGCCAGGCTCAGCTTCTGCGCGTACGCGGGCGTGGGGGGGGCCCC